>JAIYCW010000069.1 GCA_027487815.1 Burkholderiales bacterium | reverse complement strand
GAAGCCCTCAAGCTGCCTGGCCTTGCGATTCACGGCATCGATTGCCATATCGGCTCGCAAATCACCGAGCTTGCGCCCTTTCTCGCGGCCATCGACAAGGTGCTTGAGTTGGTGGATGGTCTGGCGCAAGAAGGCATTAAGTTGCATCACCTCGATCTGGGTGGTGGGCTGGGGATTCGATACTCCGATGAAACGCCGCCTGAGCGCGCAGCCTTGATGCAGGCCGTGTTCGCCAAGCTCGATACTCACCCTCGAGCTCGCGGCATGGAAGTGATGTTTGAATTTGGCCGCTCGATTGTCGGCAACGCTGGCGTGTTGCTCACTGAGGTGGTGGTGCTCAAGCAAAACGGTGAGCGGCACTATGCGGTGGTGGATGCCGCGATGAATGATCTGATGCGCCCGGCGATGTACCAGGCGTATCACGAGGTGCTTGAAGTGCGCCCAGGCCAAGGGCCCAAGCAGGTGTTCGATGTGGTGGGGCCGGTATGTGAATCAGGCGACTGGTTGGCCAAGCAACGCGAGTTAAGCCTGCAGGAAGGCGATTTGCTGGTGCTGGCCTCGGCGGGCGCCTACGGTATGGCAATGAGCTCCAACTACAATACCCGCGGGCGCGCAGCCGAAGTGATGGTCGATGAGGGCCGCAGCTACGTGGTGCGTGATCGCGAAGATTGCGCGAGCCTGTTTGCGCTTGAGCGGCGCTTGCCCAGCCACCAGTAGACCACTCGAATGCCGAGCAGCGTAGCGATGATCGCGGCATAGATCATCGGCTCTTGCAGCGCGTTTTTGCCGGCCTTGTGCCACCAGTAGTGCAGGATGCCGGCAATCGCCACCAGATAGATGAGCTTATGCAGGCTCATCCAGCGTTTGCCCATGCGTCGAATCGAATATCGATTGGAAGTGAGCGCCAGCGGCACCATCAAGAGAAAGCCCACAAAGCCAGCGGTGATGAAAGGCCGCTTGATCACATCCTTGATCATGTCTTGCAGGCTGAACCACTGATCAAACCATACCCAAGTCGTCAGGTGCAGGCAGCAGTAGAAAAACGCGAAGAGCCCAAGCATGCGCCGATACTGCAACAAGCCATTCCAGCCAAAAAGTCGGCGTGCTGGCGTGATGCTCAAGGTGATGCACAACATCACTAGTGTCCAGGTGCCGGTGGAGCGGGTGATGAATTCAATCGGGTTGGCACCCAGCGATCCGCCAAGCTCAAAGCCAAACGCGATCAGACGAAATAAGGGCAACAAGCACAACCCAAACACCAGCGGCTTAAGCCACACGCGGCGCTGCACACTTTGCACTTGCCGCGCCTGGCTCGCGCTTGATCCCGAAGGCATCACCGCCGCCATGACGACTAGAAAAACTTCTTCAGATCCATCCCGCTATAAAGCGAGGCCACCTGGTCCGCATACCCATTGAGCATCAGCGTGGGGCGTTTCTTTTGCAAGAACCCGTCCTCACCAATGCGCCGCTCTGTGGCCTGCGACCAGCGCGGATGATCGACCTGCGGATTCACATTGGAATAAAAGCCGTATTCATGAGGCGCCGCGCGATTCCAGCTGGTGATTGGCTGCTTTTCAGTCAGGCGAATCTTTACAATCGATTTGCCGCTCTTGAAGCCGTACTTCCACGGCACCACCAAGCGGGCGGGCGCACCGTTTGCGTTTGGCATCACCTCGCCGTATAAGCCCAGGCCCAGAATTGTGAGCGGATGCATTGCTTCATCCAGGCGCAAGGCTTCGGTATAGGGCCACTGCAATACGCTGGAGCGCAAGCCCGGCATCTGCTTGTTATCCGCCAGCGTGATGAACTCAACATACTTGGCATTGCCATTGGGCTCAACCCGCTTGATCAACTCCGACATCGCAATGCCGATCCACGGAATCACCATCGACCAGCCCTCGACGCAGCGCATGCGATAGATGCGCTCTTCAAGTGGCGCGAGCTTGAGCAGCTCTTCGATATCGAAACTGCGAGGCTTATTGACCTGGCCTTCAACCGCGATGGTCCAGGGCCGGGTCTTTAACGCGCCTGCGTTCTTTGAGGGGTCATCCTTCTCGAGCCCGAACTCATAAAAGTTGTTGTAAGTGGTAACGTCTTTATAGGGGGTGGCTTTTTCAGGCGTGCTGAAAGGCGAAGTTTTTGCGGCCAGCTTGGCACCCGTGCTGGTGCTTGGCGCCTGCATGATGGTTTGTGCCTGCGCGTTTGCAAGCCAGCCAGCGCCGGTTGCAAAAGCTGCTGAGCCTGAACCCGCTTTCAACAGACTGCGTCGCGCATTAAAGCGCTCAAGTGCACGGGGGGAGGTAATCTCTGAAGTGGCGACTTCGGCCGACGAGGGAATACGGATCAGCATGGAGGCCCTTTCAGATGGCGCGCTTCAAAGGTGATGATCCTTGGGTCAGGGATCAACTCCCTGACCTTACTGCAACTTAGCGCCTAGCGCAGCCCGGCGATGTAATCAGACACCGCTTTGATCTCAAGATCGGACATACGGCTGGCAATCGCCGACATCTGCGCGCTGTTTTTGCGGATGCCCTGGCGGAATGCAATCAGCTGGGCCTCGGTGTATTCGCCCCATTGGCCCCCTAAGCGAGGAAACTGCGCGGGCAACCCCGATCCGGTGGGGCCGTGGCAAGCCGCACAGGCTGCAACGCCCTTGGATGCAATCCCGCCTCGGTAAATCTTCTGACCAAGCTCAACATACTCTTTGTTTTTGGCCGACGCGGGCTTGAGCTTCTGGCTCGCATAAAACGCGGCCACGTTCACGATATCGGCATCGGTGAGCTGAGCAGCAAATCCCGCCATGATCGCATTGGCGCGCTCGGCTTCCTTAGCACCCGGCTTGACCTTGAAGTTATACAACTGCTTGGCCAGATACTCGGGATGCTGCGCGGCAAGCTTGGGGTTGGCCGGGCTGTTGCTGTTGCCATCAGCCAAATGGCACGCGGCGCAGAGATTGGCCGCCGTTTCCTGACCCTTGGCAAGGTCAGGCTTGAGGCCTGCCGGAGGGGCAGCAAAAGCTGCGCCACTGAAAGCCAGGCTAGCGGCACTCAACGCCGCCGCACGGATCAGGGCGTTAAGTGTTTTGAAGGAAGAAACCGGACGGTTAACGGAACGGAAGAAAGGAAGCTTTTTCATGAAGCCGCAGTCGTGTCACAAACCCTCGATTGTACAATAGGCAAATGAGTCTCTTCAGTACTGCAAGGTTTTTCACCACAGTCGCCAAATTGCCCCAACTTCCGCGCGCCCTGATCCCGGAATTGGCATTCGTAGGCCGCTCCAATGCGGGCAAATCATCGGCTATAAATGCAATTTGCCAGCGCCGCCAGTTGGCTCGCGCCAGTGCCAGCCCAGGCCGCACCCAAGCATTGAATTACTTCGCGCTCGGCCCCGAAGACAATCCCAGCGCCTATCTGGTCGATACCCCTGGATATGGCTATGCCACCGCGCCTTTGGAAATCAAGCGGCAATGGGATGGCCTGGCCGGCAAGTATCTGGCCAAGCGGGCGCAACTTGCCGCCGTGGTGCTTGTCATGGACATTCGCCGACAGGTTACCGCTTTGGATGAAACCCTGCTCAGCTGGATGGATCCGGCCAGCCGTTTGGTGGTGATTGCGACCAAATGCGACAAGCTCACCAAGCAGGAGCAGCGGGTTGCGTTGAAGGCGATCCATGCAAAGCTTGAACTTTTACGGGGTGGACAGAACTTCGAAGTGATCATGTTTTCCGCAGACAAACGGGTGGGTTTGGACACGAGCCGCGCGCTGCTCGAGCAGATCGTTCTTGGCACATCGTTGGAAGTAGCACAATAGTAGTAAGCAAATACTTACGGTTAGCGCAAGCTATATCGGGAGAGCATTAAAAAGGTACCGCCAAAAAAAACCCCGGCGGTGACGCACGCCGGGGATCGAACGCCTTGAAGATCAAGGCACCCGCTCAGGGAGGAGAAGCGGGAGATGATCGTTGACCATCTTTGTCTATGTTAAAGGTTGGTCAAAAAAACTGCAATACCCGAAGTACAAGAATTTTATTGAATCGAAGAAAATCTTTTGGGAGCCTGGCATGACCCGTCCATCAAACGACACTTTCGCTGCGCAATTTCCCGCGATCCGGATGCGCCGGATGCGCAAACACGACTTTTCCCGGCGCTTGATGCGCGAAACCAACCTCGCGCCCGACCACTTTATCTACCCGGTGTTTGTCCTGGACGGCACTAGTCAGACACAACATGTCGCCTCGATGCCAGGGGTTTCGCGCTTCACCCTCGATCATCTCTACCCCGTGGCCGAGGCTTGCCTGAAGGCAGGCGTGCCGGTGTTGGCCCTTTTCCCGGTGATTGATCCTGCCCTCAAAACACCCGATGGGCGCCTGGCCACAGATCCTCAAGGCCTCATTCCCCGCGTGGCATTTGAGCTCAAACGCCGTTTTCCTGAGCTGGGGCTGCTGGCTGATGTGGCGCTGGACCCGTTTACCAGCCATGGTCAGGACGGGCTGATCGACGAGACCGGCTATGTGCTGAATGAGGAAACCGTGCCCGTGTTGGTGGCGCAAGCCGTGGCACAAGCTCAGGCGGGGATCGATATCGTGGCACCCTCAGACATGATGGATGGCCGGATCGGTGCGATTCGCTCGGCGCTGGAGTCTCATGGCCTGATTCACACCCAGATCATGGCCTATTCCGCCAAGTACGCCTCCGGGTTTTATGGCCCGTTTCGCGATGCTGTGGGCTCAGCCAACAACCTGGGCAAGGGCAATAAAAAAACCTATCAAATGGACCCGGCCAACACGGACGAAGCGCTGCGCGAAGTGGCGCTGGATTTGCAGGAAGGCGCCGACATGGTGATGGTCAAGCCCGGCCTGCCCTACCTCGATATCGTGCGCCGGGTGAAAGACACCTTCAAGGCGCCAACCTTTGTATATCAGGTCAGCGGCGAGTATTCGATGATTAAAGCGGCGGCTCAGCAAGGGTGGATTGATGAGCGCACGGTGGCGCTTGAAGCTCTATTGAGCATGCGCCGCGCGGGTGCCGATGGCATCCTCACTTACTACGCCTTGCAAGCGTGCGAATGGCTCAAGCAAGCCAAATAGGAGCATCCCCAACGTGGATTTTCTGACGATTCGCCCCGGTGTGCCCGAGGTCAAACTCACCAGCACCATGCCCGAGGCTCTGCCCGAGGATGGCTTTGTCTGGTGCGATGTCATGACCGCCGAGCCGCGCGTGTGGGTCGAGCCAGTGCAAGCGCTGGCGGGAGTGACGATCTTCGAGGATCACCTGCTTGATGCGGAAAATCCGAATCACCCCTCTTATTTCGACTCCACCCACACCTACGAAATGATTGTGTTTCGCGGGCTGGCGATTCCACCGCCCACCGCTGGAGGCGGCACGATTCGCATCAAGACGCGCCCCACCGTGTTTTTCCTGATGCCGCGCTTGTTGGTGACCGTGCGTGCGAGTGACTCGCGCCTGGTACCCGCATTGCGTGAGCGATTGATGGCGGCCGTTGAAGGATCGCAGCGTATGCCGCAGGGGCCCGAGGAGTTGATGCTGCGTCTGCTCAACCAGATGGTGGATCGCTACCTCGATTTGCGCCAGCCCTTTACCGATCAAATCGAATTATGGCAGCGCTTGTTGCTCGATCCACGCAGGCCCTTCAACAATTGGTATCAGTTGCTTGAAGCCCGCAGTGAAGCACGCAAGCTTGAAACCTTGTGCGAAGAGCAACTCGATGCCATTCAGGAATGGCGCGACGAACGCATCGAGCATTTCGCGGCCGGTGAAACTTGCCCGCCCAGCGCGTTGCCGATGCTTACCGATAACTTGCAAGTGCGGGCCAACGATATCGTGGAGCACATCAACCGTGTGCTTTCACATGCAAAGCGCCTGGAGTCCTCGGTGGAAAGCGCGGTGCAACTGCACTTCTCGGCGACCACGCACCGCACTAACCAGATCATGCGAACGCTTACCACCATCACCGCGATCTTCATGCCACTTACGCTGATCACCGGGATCTTCGGAATGAACTTCGAATTCATTCCAGGCCTGCATTCGCGCAATGGCTTTTGGATTGCGATGGGGCTGATGCTGTTGATTGCCGTGGCGATGCTGGTGTTTTTCCGGGCACGCCGCTATTTGGAAAGCAGCGATATTGAGGAGCGCTTCAAGCGGCGCAAAAAGGCCAGCGAGCGCGACGAGCCGCGGGTTGGGCAGGGCTAGATCACTTTCGATCTGCCCCGCCACCGACACTGCTTAGTTAGAGACCGCTTAGTTGTCAGTCAACACAGTAAACGCGAATGCATTGCCGCCGCAATTCGCTGGGGTCAAGCACCCAGTGGCCGCAACCGTGTAGATCCGACCGGCTTGCAAGGTGAGCGATACACCCGCCGCAGTTGGCAACACCGGTGTTGTCGCTCCGGCTGGAACCACTGCCACGCTAAGTGTGCCTGCTGGCAACGAGAGGTAGCCCGCCGAGGCGTTCGGGAAGCTCAAGTTGTTGGTTGCACTATTGACGGTAGTCACGGCACCGCCCGCACCCACGGTTACCAGGTCGACGGCTGGAGCATCGGGCGACAGGTGAATCACTCGAACCTTGGCTTGACCTGCCGCTGGAGGAGTCAAATCATCAAGATAGGTTTGCAAACGTAAAGCGCTAGCTCCAGTGCCGTTGAGCAAACCAATCGCAAACACCGAGGCGGCTTGACGCGCGGCCAGCGTGGCTGGAGTGGTCACCACCGCAGTAGTCTGATTGGCCAATGCCACAGACGCCACATAGCTGCCTGGTGATACCGCTGCAAACGCAATCGCATTGGGGAAAGTCGCTCCCGCAGCAACCCGATTGGCTGCACTCAAGGCCTCACCCGGAGCACCCAGGAAAGCATCAACCGCTGGAACGTTAGGCGAGAAATGCCCAACACGAACCCGTGCACGCTCATCGGTGATTTCAAATGCACTGCCGCCTTTGGGCGCTACAAGCAAGGCGATAGGCGATGCCGAACCAACCGCGGGGATTGCGGCGATAACCAGATCGGCGTTCGCGGGCAAAGCGATGCTGCCGGAATCAAAGGCAATCGCAGTAGATCCTGTAACGCGGGCACGAATGCGATAGTTGCCCCCGGGAACCTCAAGCGCAGGTTGCGCGCTGGCAGGCGCCACCGAGCGAAATGGCAGATTGCCAATCGTTGGGGCCGTAGGGAGCACTGCGGTGGGTGCGGTTACAAAAATATCGACGTTGGGCACAGACGGCGCGGCATGCACCACTCGGACCTTGACGTTGCCCGAGGCGGGCGTGGCACCGGAGTCCTCAATCACTACCGGCCCTATAGCTTGAGCACTGGCTGCGGTTGCGCTTGCACTGCCGACAGCCAGCACGGTGTAGTCGCGGTTCGGATTCAGGCTCACGGTAGCGTCAATTACCGAGAGGCTGCTGCCGGCAGGATTGACCTGGATGCGCGTGGAGCCCGATGAAATCGAGCTGAATGAAGTAGCTTGTTTAAAGGTGGCTCCGGCTGCAGACACCGCACCGTTTACACGCACATCCACAGGGCCTGCATCGGCCGAAGCATGGATGACCCGCAACGAAGTGTTGTCGTTATGTGAGGAGCCGCATGCGATCAGCGATGCGGCAATTGCTGTGCCTATGGCGCCGAGGCTTAACCAGCGGCCAAAAGGCCGGGTGCGAGACGAAAAACTCATGATGGAATCCTTGATTGAAGGCGATCGCGCTGCAGGGAAGAAGCAGGCTTGCGCCAGGGGTTACTTATGGGTTCAAAATATGACTAATCAGTCATTTATAGAGGTGCTTTGGCGTCTGATGGTGTTCTCCTGTGATGAGTGGGCTGGGGAAAGGCGATCCGGCGGGGCCGGATCAGGGAAGTGGGCTTAAGCTTAAAACTTGAAACGCTAAGCTTTGTAGGCCAAGCGAGGGATCCGCGAGGCCGGATATCCGCACTCGCGCTCCTGCCTGCAGCGAAGCACCGGCGCCTGCGGATATTGAGGCGCCCAGACTAATCGCCTGATCATTGATCACGACCCGGTCAGCGGCCAGCTGTTGTACCAAGCCTTCAATGCTGAACGCCGAGCCGGCATCCAACGGCGGTATCCAGGCATGGATAGCAAAGTGGCTCGCTTGCAGGGTGGAGGCCGAAGTCATCACTCCGCGCACTACAACCCGCGTGCCCAGGGGCATCGCTGCCACCATCGCTGCGTTGCCAAGGCCAGTAACATCGACATTCAGGCCACCCACTTGCACCTGACCCGCCGGGCCATGAGCCGAGATCGCATCAAGCGTTTGATGGGTCGTCGTGCTGGGCACCAGCCTGGCAAAGCTCACCTGCAGTCTACCGTCGCTGCGCTTGGTGCCGCTAACTTCCAGGGTTTGGCCCAAGGCGAGGCTGGGCGCAACCCCACCGGGTCCGCGAGTGGCGCCATCAATCACTACTTCGCGCCCCATTAAGCTCACGATGGTTTGAGCGCCCAAAGGCTGTAGCCGCGTGATCACCCCGATGGCGTCCGCCTCATAGGTGATCGATTGCGTGGCCGCGTTGTTCAGGTTGGCTTGAAGCTGCATCCCGGCCTGAAGCTGCGCAGGGTCGGTACTAGTGGAGCCATTGATCTTGATAAGTGCTTGTGCAGTTTGCACCGGGGCACCGGCCACCTGACCATCCATGCTCAAAGGGCCAGCCACAAAACTCTTACCCACCAGCGGCGCGCCGGTTCCACTTGAGCCGCCGCCGCAGCCAGCAAGCGTGAGGCTCGTAATAACCGCGGCACTTAGCCAAGTGAAAAGCCGGGTGAGCCTATTCATCGCTGACCTTTCCTGCGGCTGGAGCCTGCGCTGGCGGATCCGTTGGATCGGTCATGTCTTCTTGATAGAAATAGATACCGACCATCGCACGCTTGCGGCCCGTGCCCTGCACTGAGGGATTGGTGTCGCGGTCGTAGAGCGCAAGATCCTGATCGAGGCGATCAATAGTGGACACGCCTACTCGCCGAACATGGTCTGCCAGAGCGTCCATCACCTCGGCCGGAAGGTTGTCATAGGCCACCTTGCGTTGGAAAAACGCTCGAGGCTGCGGCTCACGCAAGTTGTGACCAATCGCGTTAATCAGGTCCGCCGTGTCGGTGCCGAGCATCAAGAGCTTTTGAACCTGATCCTGCGGCACATAACTGCTGTCATTGAGCGAGACAGTATCGCCGTGGCGGCTAATCGCTTCAGTGCGCATCAGCTCATCCAACACCGCACGCACCGGCATATCACCACTGAATTGACGCACCAGACCAGTAAGAGATAGGGCGAACGGCTCAGCCTCATGAATCTCGATCGGAGTCGATAAAGGCAAACGACGAGAGGCTAGCTCTCGCCGCCAACCACTAACGACTCGGGTCGCGCGATTGTGCGCCGCTAATTGGCGCTCGTTTGAGCCTTCCTGGGTCAAACGGGCCACTTCCTTACGGGTCAGTCCAGTGAGGATTGAAAGACGTGAAGTAGTCTGCTTGCGCCCGGCAATCACAAAATGGCGCTTGGCTGCATCCACATAGGCGATCTTGGCCAGCTCGGCAAAACGATCAAACGCCATGCCGTGCTCAAGGAGCACCCGCATTAAGGCCCGCAAAATGCGGATCACCGCTCGCTCAAGGCTGTCCAGGAGGGGAGAGGCGGGATCGGTGGATGGCATGATGTTGTCCATAATTGGGAAATATATCCCAAATTTTGATTCGGGCAATAGAAACCTTGCACTGGCGCTTGGGTAAAGCTCCGGAAACTGCGGCCAAGGCGTGAGGAACTACTGAAACAATCAGCTATTTGGAGAAGCGGCGTCGGGTGAGCACCAAGGCCAGGCTCAGCGCTGCGGCGGTGGTGCCGAGCAAAATCAGGACTGGACGCACCCATTCAGTGGGCCAGCTGCCAAGCACCAAGGGGCGCACGAGATCAACCGCTGCCGCCAAAGGCAAATGCCGCGCCCACACAGCCAGCCACTCGGGCAGGCCAGCAACCGGGTAATACACACCCGATAGAAACACCATCGGTGTGAGCACCAAAGTGAAGTAGTAAGTGAAAAAATCATAGCCCTTGGCCAGCGCGTTAAAGCACAAACCGATGGAGGCAAAGCACAAGCCGATCATGGCGACGACGGGCAAAATCGCCAACACCGTCCAGTTTTGGGCAATCCCCAGCGCCACCATCACCAACAGAATCGCCACGCCCGACATCATCGACTTGGTCGCAGCCCAAAGCGCCTCAGCAATCACCACATCATTCAATTCGAGCGGTGCATTGAGCAAAGACTCCCAAGTGCGCTGCACCTGCATGCGTGAGTAGGCCGAATAGAGCGACTCAAAGCTCGCCGCCATCATCGTGCTCATGCAGATCGAGCCCGCCGCAAGAAAGTTGATATAGGGCACGCCCTCCACCTCAGGCAACAAGCGCCCCAGGCCATACCCAAACGCCACCAGCGTGATGAGTGGATCAGCAATATTGCCAAGCACGCTAGCAATGGCGAGTTTGCGCCACACAAGCAGGTTGCGCCGGTAAATCGGCCACCACCTCAGCCAAGCCGGATAGCCCTGGGCACTCAATCGCGTAGCTCCCGACCGGTGAGCTTCAGAAACACATCCTCAAGATTGGCGGGGCGCTGCAACACCCTCAACCCAGGCGCTTGGGCGAGCATCGCGTTAAGCGCCGAAGCTTGATCGCAATACGCGAACAGAGTTTCACCCACCAGCTCGGCCCGCTTCACTCCCGCGCAGGCTGCGACCTGATCGGTCATCGCCTCCACGCCGGTGCCGGTAAGCTCGACCACGATCGGCTCGATGGTTTCAGCGATCAGATCACGGGGGGAGCTTTCAGCCAGGCGTTTGCCGTGTTCGATCACCAATAAGCGATCACACAAGCGCTCGGCCTCGTCCATGAAATGAGTGGTCAACACAATGGTTTTGCCGCGAGCCAACAAGGCCTTGAGCCGCTCCCAAATCAGATGCCGTGCCTGGGGATCGAGCCCGGTGGTAGGTTCATCGAGAAAGAGAATTTGTGGATCGTTCACCAGCGCACGCGCCATGGTGAGCCTGCGCTTCATGCCGCCAGAGAGTTCCTGGATCTTGTTGTTGCGCTTGGATTGCAGCCCGGCAAAATCGAGGAGATAGTCAATCCGCGATTGCATCTCGCGCTGACCAATGCCGAAGTAGCGACCAAACACAAAGAGATTTTCAGCCACCGTGAAATCCGGATCGAGCGCATCGTTTTGCGGCACCACGCCGACCATGCCGCGAGCAATTCGCGCTTGAGTCTCGATATCGAATCCCAGCATCGAAACCTTGCCGGCATCCGGCTTGAGCAGCCCCAGCAAAAGTTTGAGTGTGGTGCTTTTACCCGCGCCGTTGGGGCCGAGCATCCCGAAGCATTCGCCGCGTTTTACGCTGAGCGATAAGCCATCAATGGCCTTAAAAGCACCGAAGGCCTTATGCAGGCCTTCGACTTGAATCACCAGTTCAGTCATCCTTGGATGATACGACGCTTATATGAAGCTTCGTTGCACACAAACGGATTCCAAACCCTCACAGTGCTGCGACCAGGGAAACGGGGTGGAGCGGCCCAAGTTGAGTTCGCCCCCATCCCGCCCAAGCCACTTAAGCGGCTGCGTCGGCAGCCGGAGCTTCTGGGCGATCCATCAGCTCGATCAACGCCATCGGAGCATTGTCGCCCTGACGAAAACCAAACTTCAAGATGCGCACATAGCCACCGGGGCGCTTCGCATAGCGTGGCCCAAGCTCATTAAAAATCTTCACGACCATATCGCGGTCGCGCAGACGATCAAATGCCAGGCGGCGATTAGCCAGGCTGGGCTTCTTACCCAGCGTGATCAAGGGCTCCACCACCCGGCGCAATTCCTTGGCCTTGGGCAAAGTGGTCTTGATGGCTTCGTGCAGCAGCAGCGAGTTGCACATGTTGCGAAACATGGCTTGGCGGTGCGAGCTGGTGCGATTGAGTTTACGTAATCCGGAACCGTGACGCATGATAGGCAGTCCTTACGGGCGATCTAAACCAGCCGGTGGCCAGTTTTCGAGTTTCATACCAAGTGTCAAACCACGAGTGGCCAACACTTCCTTGATTTCATTGAGCGACTTGCGACCCAAATTCGGGGTCTTGAGCAACTCATTTTCAGTGCGCTGAATCAGATCACCGATGTAGTAAATGTTTTCAGCTTTCAGGCAATTGGCCGAACGCACGGTGAGTTCGAGATCATCGACCGGACGCATCAGGATTGGATCGATTTGCGGGCCACGAGCACCTTGCAAAGCCATCCCGACCGAACCCATCACAGGCTCAGCACCACCCATCATCATTGGCTCAACACCACCCTCGAGCGCCGCAAACACCGACAACTGCTCCACGAGAATACGCGCCGATTGACGCACAGCCTCTTCAGGGGCAATCACGCCGTTGGTTTCCACATCCATCACCAGGCGATCCAGATCGGTACGCTGTTCGACGCGAGCCGACTCCACCGCATAGCTCACCCGCTTGACTGGCGAGAAGGATGCATCCAGCACCACCTTGCCAATCGACTTGGTTTCGCTCAGGTTGCGCAGGTTGCCGGGGATATACCCACGTCCACGCTCCACCTTGATCTGCATGTCGATGCGGCCACCCTGGGTGAGGGTTGCAATCACATGCTCCGGATTGATCACTTCCACATCGTGGGGCAGATCAATATCGGCTGCAGTGACGGGGCCAGCCCCATCCTTGCGCAGGGTCAGGAACACGTCATCGCGGTTGTGCAGCTTGAAGGTCACGCCTTTCAAGTTCAGCAGCAAATCGACCACATCTTCGCGCACGCCATCGATCGTCGAGTACTCATGGACGACGCCAGTAATTTGCACTTCGGTGGGCGCATAGCCCACCATTGAGGAGAGCAACACCCGGCGCAGGGCATTACCCAGGGTGTGGCCATAGCCACGTTCAAATGGCTCCATCACCACGCGAGCGTGGGAAGGGCCCAGTTGTTCTACTTCAACGATCCGCGGTTTTAGCATCGCAGTCTGCATGAATCGTTCCTTCAAAAATTAGCGGGAGTACAACTCGACGATCAAACTTTCGTTGATGTCGGCGGTCAGATCAGCGCGATCCGGCACCGCTTTGAATACGCCTTCCATCTTGGTCTTGTCGACCGAGACCCAGGCAGGAAAGCCGCTTTGCTCGGCCAGATTCAACGAGTCCTGAATACGCGCTTGGGTCTTGGACTTGTCGCGAATCGCAATCACATCGGCGGGGCTGACCAGCGCCGAAGGAATGTTCATCACGGCACCGTTGACCATGATCGCCTTATGGCTGACCAACTGACGCGCTTCAGCACGGGTGGAGCCAAACCCCATCCGATAAATCACATTATCAAGGCGACGCTCGAGCAGCTTGAGCAGGTTCTCACCGGTGTTGCCACGCTGACGCTCAGCCTCGGCAAAGTAGCGGCGGAACTGACGCTCAAGAATGCCGTACATGCGCTTGACCTTCTGCTTTTCACGCAACTGCAGACCGTAGTCTGAAGTGCGGGCGCCCGAGGTGCGGCCATGCTGGCCTGGTTTGCTATCGAGTTTGCTCTTGCTGTCCAGCGCACGACGTGCACTCTTCAGAAAGAGATCGGTGCCCTCGCGCCGCGAGAGCTTGGCTTTTGGTCCGGTATAACGTGCCACAAGGCTTCCTTTCAAATCGTCGTGCAAGGCCGGAGCGCCTGACACGAGTAGTTGGGTGATCTACAGGGAAATCAGCATCCCTGCACCCAACGGTGGGCTTAAAAAGACAGGGCTTTCGAAAACCCTGCCGCTTTGCAATGGCGCAGCCGCAAGAGGCTGCATCCATCATTCCGACTTAGATGCGGCGCTTTTTCGGCGGACGGCATCCGTTGTGAGGAATTGGGGTGACATCCTGGATCGAGATGATCTTGATGCCCAGAGCGTTCAAGGCACGCACCGAAGATTCACGACCGGGGCCTGGGCCCTTGATCTGCACTTCGAGGTTCTTGATGCCACATTCTTGTGCTGCGCGACCGGCGGCTTCTGCGGCGACCTGCGCTGCAAAAGGCGTGGACTTGCGTGAGCCCTTGAAGCCTGCACCACCCGAGGTTGCCCACGACAGGGCGTTACCCATACGATCAGTGATCGTGATGATGGTGTTGTTGAAGGACGCATGCACGTGAGCAATGCCATCCGACACATTCTTCTTGGCCTTCTTGCGAATCCGCGAAGCATTGGCGGCGGCGTTTGATTGCTGTTTGGTTGCCATAGTATTTTCTGCCGATTATTTCTTGAGCGCCACACCAGCCTTACGCGGTCCCTTGCGGGTGCGGGCATTGGTGCGGGTACGCTGACCACGAACGGGCAAGCCACGACGATGGCGCACTCCGCGATAGCAACCGAGGTCCATCAATCGCTTGATCGACATCGAGATTTCGCGGCGCAGATCACCTTCTACCGCGATCTTGTTGATCTCATCCCGAATCCGCTCGAGCTCGGCATCATTCAGGTCTTTGACCTTCTTGTTGCGCGGAACACCAGCGGTGTCGCAAATCTGCTGAGCGCGGGTCCGGCCGATGCCGTAAATCGACGTCAGACCGATTTCGGTGTGCTGACGATCGGGAATATTGATACCTGCTATACGTGCCATAGTTTCCTCGTGGTCCTAGTCCGGCGGCCCGGATCAGCCTTGACGCTGTTTGTGACGCGGATCGGTACAGATCACTCGCACAACACCTTTGCGCTTGATGACCTTGCAATTGCGACAGATTTTTTTGACGGATGCCGCGACTTTCATGGGGGCCTCTACTTTGTCTTTACTTGAGTACTTGTTAACTACTTGGCGCGGAACACAATACGTGCCCGTGACAAGTCGTAAGGGGTTAATTCAACGGTGACTTTATCGCCTGGAAGAATCCGGATGTAATGCATCCGCATCTTTCCGGAAATATGGCCGAGTACCACATGGCCGTTTTCCAACTTGACGCGAAACGTAGCGTTGGGGAGGTTCTCCACCACTTCGCCTTGCATCTGTATGACATCATCTTTGGACATGCTTCAGTCTTTATTGGCTTTCTTCAGCAGGCTCTCGTACTGATGCGACATGACGAAGGCTTGCACCTGGGCCATAAAATCCATGGTGACCACAACGATGATCAGCAAAGAGGTGCCGCCAAAATAAAACGGCACGTTCCACTTGAGGACCAAAAACTCGGGCAACAAACACACTGCAGTGATGTACACAGCACCAGCAGCAGTAAGGCGCATCAAAATCTTGTCGATGTACTTCGCGGTTTGATCGCCAGGGCGAATACCGGGCACCAACGCGCCACTCTTCTTGAGGTTCTCAGCAGTTTCGCGGCTGTTAAACACAAGCGCGGTATAGAAGAAGCAGAAAAACACAATCGCAAGCGCATAAAGCGCGATATACACCGGCTGACCAGGCGACAAGGTGGCCGCAAGATCCTTCAGCCAACGCACTGCAGGGTTCGTTGGGTCACCCGAAGTGAACCATTGCGCAATCGTGGCGGGGAACAAAATAATGGAAGAGGCAAAGATCGGCGGAATCACGCCCGCCATGTTGAGCTTTAGGGGCAGATGTGAGGTCTGGCCGCCATAAATGCGATTGCCCACCTGGCGCTTGGCATAGTTCACCGTGATCTTGCGCTGACCTTTTTCAACGAACACCACCGCAGCTGTCACTGCCACAGTCAGCAACACGATGATCAGCGCAATGAACGCAGACAGCGCGCCGGTGCGGACCAATTCACCCAAGCCACCAATCGCTGAGGGCAGGCCCGCAGCAATACCAGCGAAAATCAAGATCGAGATGCCGTTGCCCAGACCACGCTCAGTGATCTGCTCACCCAGCCACATCAGGAACATCGTGCCAGTCACCAGGGACACCACGCACACAAAGCGGAACTGCATGCCGGGCTCAATCACCAACCCGGGCTGCGCTTCAAGCGCCACGGCAATACCCAATGCCTGGAAGGTAGCAAGGCCCAAGGTAAACCAGCGAGTGTATTTGGTGATGGTGCGCCGCCCTGCTTCGCCTTCTTTTTTCAAGGCTTCAAGCGTAGGCACAACCACGGTCATCAGCTGCATGATGATCGATGCAGAGATGTAGGGCATGATGCCCAGCGCAAACACAGCAAAGCGTGAAAGCGATCCACCCGAGAACATGTTGAACATGCCAAGGATGCCGCCGGATTGCGATTTGAAGAGCTGAGCCAACTCATCCGGATTCACACCCGGCACCGGCAGATAGGAGCCCATCCGAAACACCACGAGCGCGAGCAACAGGAAAATCAAACGACTTTTCAAGTCGCCAAATTTGCCTGTCTTAGCAAGAGCTGCTGCTTGTGCGGTGGCCACTGGGCTCGGTTTCCTGGTCTGTTCGGCGTTGTTTAAGACAGTGTGCCGCCGGCAGCTTCAATAGCAGCCTTCGCACCTTTGGTTGCAGTGATCCCTTTGAGCGCCAAAGCCTTGGTGAGCTCGCCGGAAGCAATCACTTTTGCGCCCAATGCACGCTGTGGCACAAAGCCCGCAGCTTTCAAAGTATGCAAATCGATCTCGCCATCCATCTTCTGCAACTCGCTCAAGCGAACTTGCGCGGTGTCGTTCACAGTCATGGACTTAAAGCCACGCTTGGGCAAGCGACGCTGCAAGGGCATCTGACCGCCCTCGAAGCCCACCTTGTGGAAACCACCGGCGCGCGACTTTTGGCCTTTATGACCACGGCCTGCAGTTTTGCCCCAACCCGAACCCACGCCTCGACCGAGACGCTTTTTCGGATGTTTCGAACCCTCAGCGGGTGCAATCGTATTCAAACGCATGATGATTCCTTAAGCCTAGACCACTTTGACCAGGTAAGACACCTTGTTGATCATGCCGCGCACCGCTGGTGTGTCTTCCAGCTCGCGGATATCGTTGATCTTCTTCAGACCCAGGCCCAGCACCGTATCTTTATGACCTTTTTTGGTCCCGATCGGGCTACGTACCAGGGTGACCTTGACAGTAGGTTTGCTCATGGGATGCTCCGGTGCCCGCCTTAGGCGAACAGTTCTTCCACAGACTTGCCACGCTTGGCGGCGATCTCGGAAGGTGTGCTCATCTTGGTCAGTGCATCCAGGGTTGCACGGATCAAGTTGTAGGGATTGGTGGAACCGTGGCTCTTGGCAACCACGTTGGTCACGCCAACGACTTCAAACAGTGCGCGCATGGGGCCGCCAGCAATGATGCCGGTACCGTCTGGAGCTGGTGCGAGAAACACTGTTGAGGCGCCATGGCGACCAAACACAGTATGCTGAACCGTGCCGTTGCGCAATGGCACTTTGACCATTTTGCGGCGCGCTTCTTCCATCGCTTTTTGCACAGC
The DNA here is from genome assembly GCA_027487815.1 of Burkholderiales bacterium. Classification (GTDB taxonomy): domain Bacteria; phylum Pseudomonadota; class Gammaproteobacteria; order Burkholderiales; family Burkholderiaceae_E; genus JAIYCW01. Next base: position 10,995 of record JAIYCW010000069.1, on the reverse strand, counting down.
CACAGGTACTTCACGGCTCTTACCTTTGCCCATGCCTACACGCCCATCGCCATCACCCACAACAGTGAGGGCTGCGAAACCGAGAATCCGGCCGCCCTTCACCACTTTGGTGACGCGGTTGACCGCGATCATCTTTTCGCGCAAACCATCGTCGCGCTCTTCGCCGCCGACCCGTGCTTGAATCTTTGCCATAACTTTTCCTTAGTGCCTTTGCGCGCTTAGAACTTCAGCCCAGCTTCACGAGCTGCTTCGGCCAAAGCCTTCACACGTCCGTGATAGCGGAACCCGGCGCGATCAAACGCCACATCAGTAATGCCTGCGCTCAACGCCTTTTCAGCGATGCGCTTGCCTACTGCAGCTGCAGCGGCGGTGTTGCCACCCTTGCCATTGCTGCCTGAAAGCGTATTGCGCACCTCGGTTTCGAGGCTGGATGCCGATACCAGAACTTTTGAGCCGCTGGCATCGAGGATATTTGCGTAGATGTGCATATTGCTGCGGAACACCGTGAGGCGTGTGGCACGCAATTGAGCAATCTTGCGGCGCGTTTGCTGCGCCCGACGCAATCTGGGTTGTTTCTTGTCCATTGACCTGTTCCCCGATTACTTCTTCTTGACTTCTTTGAGCGAAATCCGCTCGTCGGCGTAACGCACACCCTTGCCCTTGTAGGGCTCGGGAGGACGAATCGCACGAATCTCAGCGGCCACCTGGCCAACGCGCTGTTTATTAGCGCCTTTGATCAGCACATCATTTTGGGTTGGCGTTTCGGCCTTCACACCCTCAGGCAGTTTGTAAACCACCGGATGTGAGAATCCCAACGACAGGTTCAAGGCTGCGCCCTGAGCCTGCGCGCGATAACCAGTGCCCACCAAGTTGAGCTTCTTTTCGAAGCCCTTGGAAACACCAATCACCATGTTATTGATCAGCGCCCGGAAAGTGCCGCTCATCGCAGCCGCTTCACGCGATTCACCTACCGCAGTGACCTGCAGATCGGCACCATTACGGGCCACTGCGATCAGGGGGTTGATGATCTGCGTGAGTGTGCCCAAGGCACCTTTCACAGTGATCACTTCAGTACCGATATTGACATCCACACCTGCGGGGACGGCAATCGGCATCTTCGCTACGCGAGACATGTTCTTATCTCCTGGCGATTAAGCGACGTAGCCGATGACTTCGCCACCCACGCCAGTGGCGCGAGCACGACGATCAGTCATCAGACCACGAGGCGTGGTGACGATGGCAATTCCGAGGCCGTTCATGACCTGGGGAATGCTATGGCGGTTGCGGTACACACGCAGGCCAGGACGCGAAACACGCTCCAGGCGCTCGATCACAGGGCGACCGGCGTAATACTTCAACTGCACTTCCAATTGGGCTTTGGCACCCTCGGCCTTGACCGAGAAGCCTTCAATATAACCTTCATCCTTGAGCAGCTGAGCAACAGCCACTTTCAGTTTGGAGGAAGGCATGCTCACACTCGCTTTATGCACAACTTGGGAGTTGCGGATGCGGGTAAACATGTCGGCGATAGGATCGCTCATGCTCATGATCGGTTCTTTCCCTCTTACCAGCTGGCTTTGGTGATGCCCGGCACTTCGCCGCGCATGGCGAGATCGCGCAACTTGCTGCGCCCCAGGCCAAACATGCTATAGGTGCCACGCGGCCGACCAGTGATGGTGCAGCGATTGCGCAGACGGGTGGGATTGGCGTTACGCGGGAAGGCCTGAATCTTCAGGCGCGCTGCATAACGCTCATCTTCGGAACGCGATTGATCGTTGATGATCGCCTCAAGCTCGGCACGCTTTTTGGCGTACTTGGCTACCAGCTTTTCGCGCTTGGCTTGGCGGTTGATCAGAGCGAGTTTGGCCATGGGTGGTCCTTTGATGCGCTGATGGTTAATTACGGAACGGAAACTTGAACGCGGCCAACAGGGCTTTGGCTTCGTCATCCGTCTTGGCAGTGGTGGTGATGCTGATATTCAGCCCACGCAGCGCATCCACCTTGTCATACTCAATCTCGGGGAAAATGATCTGCTCTTTCACCCCGATGTTGTAGTTGCCGCGACCGTCAAACGCCCGGCCCGACACACCCCGGAAGTCGCGCACACGCGGCAAAGCCACGGTGACCAGGCGATCCAGGAATTCAAACATTTGCTCGCCGCGCAGAGTGACCATGCAGCCAATCGGATAGCCCTGACGGATTTTGAAGCCCGCAATAGCTTTCTTTGCCTTGGTGATCACTGCTTTTTGGCCGGCAATCTTGGTCAGATCGGCCGCGGCATTGTCCACAACCTTCTTATCGGCCACCGCCTCAGACACACCCATGTTGAGCGTGATCTTGGTGATGCGCGGCACCTGCATGGGCGAGGTGTAGCCAAACTTCGCCATCAGGTCTGGAGAGACCTTCTCGCGGTAAATTTCTTGAAAACGTGCCATGTGTTTTTATCCTTCCCGCTTCAAGCTTTGAGCTGTTCGCCGTTGGACTTGAACACGCGCACTTTCTTGCCGTCTTCAAGGGTTTTGATTCCAACGCGATCACCCTTGCCAGTGGCAGGGTTGAACACCATGATGTTGGACTGATCGATCGGCATGGTTTTATCCACGATGCCGCCGGTTTGCCCTTTCATGGGGTTGGGACGCGTGGCTTTCTTCACCACATTGATGCCCTCAACCGTGAGGTGGGATGCATCAATCCGGCTCAGCACAACGCCGCGCTTGCCTTTATCTTTTCCGGTGATGACGATCACTTCGTCACCCTTGCGAACTTTTTCCATCGCCCGATTCCTTAAAGCACTTCAGGGGCCAACGACACGATCTTCATGAACTTTTCAGTTCGCAGCTCGCGGGTGACGGGTCCAAAAATACGGGTGCCGATAGGCTCGAGCTTGGCGTTGAGCAAGACGGCCGCATTGGCGTCAAACTTCACCAGCGAACCATCATTGCGACGCACGCCCTTGGCTGTGCGCACGACCACAGCGTTATAGATCTCGCCCTTTTTCACCCGGCCGCGTGGCTGAGCTTCCTTGACCGAAACCTTGATGACATCACCAATGCCCGCGTAACGGCGCTTAGAGCCGCCGAGGACTTTGATGCACATAACTGAACGCGCGCCGGTGTTATCCGCTACGTCCAGCACCGATTGCATTTGAATCATGGCTGTGTCCGTTCCAACTTTTCCCACCGGCCGCCTTGAGGCTGCGATTGGTGGTCAGTCTTGGTCCCGTGAGTGGGATGTTTCTAAAACTTGCGCTAAAGGGATGAAGCTTCTTTAGCCAAGCCCGCTACTATATCTCAGCTTTCTTGGAGTTGCAAGTCTGCTAGGGATGAATCAGTACTGTGTGATTCGGAGCGCGCGCAGCCATTGCGCGATCAAAGGTCACCAAAGTTTGCCCAGCCAGCTTTGCGAAGATGAGCAGGTAGACATCCGTTAGATCTCTCGAGTTGATGAATTCGTTGGCCGCCATTTCTTCTAGAGCTTGATCCACGCCGGGGGGTTCAATAGCGAGCCGCACGAAAGACTGGTCTAGAAATCGCTTGTAAAGGGCTAGCGCGCTTGCTGTTTTCTGTACGTTTTGCCCCATCACTGCGGGCTTACACAAGAGCCGCACCAGCCCGAGAGCAGTCACGCGGTTGAACCACAGGCTTTGACCCTCTTGCTGCGCCCTGATCCAAAATTGTGTTGCAGAGGCGTGGTGCGGATGGCTTTGAGTGGCGAGCGCGAGCCAGACATTAACATCCAGCAAATATCCAGCGACCCGCCCAAACAGATAGCCAGGACTAGGCTCAGCGACTTTCATGAGCACAGTTGTTGTGCTGCCTGCCTGTAGAAAATGCTAGCCATCCAATCTCGCAAACAAGGCTGCGTTGCTCAGCTCATCCGCGCTCATGGCTAATGGCCCGTTGGCCATCAGGCTGGGCGGCTGAACAGGAGCTGACACCCCAGACGGCTCCTGTCGCAGCCCCTTCTCAATCAACTCAAGCAACAACGCCCGAAGGCTGACGCCTTTTTCAAGGGCCTGCGCCTTAAGGGCGTGCATAAGGGGATCTGGGAAATCGATAGACGTTCGCATGCCATGCATATTTGCATATCAGAGCGAATATGTCACCCGGGTAGATGGTTGAGCTGGTGTTTTTAGGGTGAACTGCCAAAAAGTCGCGACTTTTTAGCAACTCACTGCATAAAAGTCGCAACTAATAGCAAGGGACCTTGCAGTTGCTGAAAACAAAAAACCAGCCCGAAGGCTGGTTTTCCGTGAGCGCAGCGCGAATCGCGCTTTTGCGAGAACTTAAGCGTTAGCCTGAACCACGCGAGTCACCGCCCAAGTTTTGGTCTTGGACATCGGACGTGTTTCCTGAATCTCGACGGTGGCACCTTCGTTGATGCTTTCCTCGGTATGCGCGTGGTACTTGGTGCTGCGCGTCATGTACTTGCCGTACATGTCATGCTTGACCTTGCGCTCGACCAGCACGGTGACGGTTTTTTGCATCTTGTTGCTGGTCACGCGGCCCACCAGGGTACGCTTGGATTTCACGCCAGCAGGGGCGGCGGCTTGCTCGGTTGCGGCGGTATTCATGCGGCCACTTTCTGACGGGCCTGCTCGGTCATGATGGTGCGCACGCGAGCGATGTCGCGCTTGACCTTGCCGAGCTGGCTGGTGTTGGACAACTGCTGGGTGCCGGCTTGCATGCGCAACGAAAAGTGCGCCTTAAGCAGATCATCCAACTCTTTCTTGAGTGCTGCACCGTCTTTGGTGCGCAGGTCTTTGGCTAACATGGGTGGCTCCTTGAGGCTAGACGCTTACGCGCCAACCATACGGGTGACAAACACGGTGGACAAGGGCAACTTGGCGGCGGCCAAGGCAAACGCCTCGCGTGCCAGCGCTTCGTTTACACCATCCATCTCGTAGAGCACTTTGCCTGGCTGAATCTCAGCCACGTAGTACTCGGGATTTCCTTTACCGTTACCCATCCGGACTTCAGCAGGTTTCTTGGAAATCGGCTTGTCAGGAAAAATACGGATCCAGATACGACCACCCCGTTTGATATGACGGGTCATGGCGCGACGAGCCGCTTCGATCTGGCGGGCTGTCAGGCGACCGCGAGCGGTGGCTTTCAAACCAAATTCCCCGAACGACACCGAAGCGCCACGGGTAGCCAGGCCGGTGTTGCGGCCCTTCTGTTCTTTACGATACTTGCGACGTGCAGGTTGCAGCATTTTCTTGTTTCCTTGTGCGCTTGCCGCTTACGCGGCAGTGCCGTCACCACCCGGTGCTGCATCTGCTGGGCTCTTGCGCACGCGCTTGACAGCAGTTTTCACACCTTCGGGTTTTTCAGGGGCCGACTTGGCATCGGGCTCAGCATTACGTGGGGCAGCATCGCGAGGCGCACCATCCCGACCGGGACCATCGCGGCGCGGACCACCACGGCCTGGGGGCTTGGCACCCGGAGGACGGCGATTGCGGCGATCATCAGGCGGAGCTGCGTCTTTTTCAGCGGCCTGCGGCGCATCATTGCGGCCGAGGTAATCGCCTTTATAAACCCAAACCTTCACGCCAATAATGCCGTAGGTGGTTTGAGCTTGCGAGAAGCCGTAGTCGATATCAGCGCGCAGAGTATGAAGCGGCACACGACCTTCGCGATACCACTCAGTACGCGCGATCTCGGCACCATTCAAACGACCCGAGCTCATGATCTTGATGCCCTGGGCACCCAGACGCATGGCGTTTTGCATCGCACGCTTCATGGCGCGGCGGAACATGATCCGCTTGGCCAGCTGCTGGGTGATGCTATCGGCCACCAGTTGAGCATCGGTTTCGGGCTTGCGCACTTCTTCGATGTTCACATGGACCGGCACACCCATCAGGCGCTGCAAATCGGCCTTCAATGTCTCGATATCCTCACCTTTTTTGCCGATCACCACACCCGGACGAGCCGAGAAAATCGTGATGCGTGCATTTTTGGCGGGACGCTCGATCAACACCTTGGCGACCGAAGCATTCTTCAGGCGACGGCTCAAATACTCGCGCACCTGAATATCGGTGGCCAGCATGGCGGGGAAATTCTTGCTATTGGCATACCAACGCGATGACCAGTTACGGGTGACCGCGAGGCGAAAGCCGGTTGGATGAATCTTTTGACCCATGATGTTCCTTTATGCCCCGACTTTGATGAAGATGTGGCAGGTCTGCTTCTCGATCTTCACCCCACGGCCTTTGGCGCGGGCATCGAAGCGACGCAGCGATGCGCCCTTTTCAACATAAATCGTGGTGACCTTCAAGGTATCGATGTCTGCTGCGTCGTTGTGCTCGGCGTTCGCAATCGCGGACTCCAGCACTTTCTTGACGATGCCTGCAGCCTTCTTGGGCGAAAAGGTCAGGAGGTTGAGCGCTTGCTCGACCCGCTTGCCGCGGATCTGGTCGGCAATCAGACGGCCCTTTTGAGCCGAAAGACGAACGCCGCGCAATGATGCTTGGGTTTCCATGTTGTCCTCTTAACGCTTGGCCGAAGCTTTTTTGTCAGCCGCATGACCCTTGAAGGTGCGCGTGAGTGCAAACTCGCCGAGCTTGTGCCCGACCATGTTTTCATTCACAAACACCGGGACATGCTGCTTGCCGTTGTGCACTGCGATGGTGAGTCCAACGAACTCAGGCAACACAGTAGAACGACGCGACCAGGTTTTGATCGGCTTCTTGTCTTTGATAGCAATCGCCTTGTCGACCTTGGCCACCAGGTGACCATCGACGAAGGGGCCTTTTTTAACGGAACGTGCCATATTTTTGAACCCTCAGCGATTACTTGCGACCGCGACGCGACACGATCATCGATGTCGTGCGCTTGTTGCGGCGGGTTTTGAAACCCTTGGCCGGTTGGCCCCATGGTGATCGCGGATGACCGCCACCGTTGGAGCGACCACCGTGTGGATGGTCTACCGGGTTCATACAGATACCGCGCACGGTCGGGCGGATGCCACGCCAGCGACTGACACCTGCTTTACCTAACTGCTCGAGGCTGTGCTCGCCGTGACCAACTTCACCCACGGTGGCGCGGCACTCGATATGCACCTTGCGAACTTCACCCGAGCGCAGGCGGACCTGAGCGTAGGTCCCTTCGCGAGCCAGCAAGCGGGCGCTTGCGCCAGCGGTGCGGGCAATCTGCGCACCCTTGCCAGGCAACATCTCGATCGCATGGATCGTGGAGCCCACAGGGATATTGCGGATCGGCAGACAGTTACCGGGCTTGATCGGCGCTTGTGCACCCGACATCAACTGGGCACCTGCAGCCACATCACGCGGCGCGAGGATGTAACGACGCTCACCATCCGCGTACAGCAACAAAGCAATATGCGCGCTGCGGTTGGGATCGTATTCAATACGCTCAACCTTGGCGGGAATACCATCCTTGGTGCGCTTGAAATCGATGATGCGGTAATGCGACTTGTGACCACCGCCCTTATGACGGGTCGTGATGTGGCCGTTGTTGTTACGGCCCGAGCCACGCTTTTGCGGCTCCAGCAAAGGCGCATACGGATCGCCTTTATGCAGACCCGGAGTCACCACGCGAATCATCGAACGACGACCCGCAGAGGTGGGTTTCATTTTAACGATAGCCATTTACACAGCCTCCGCGAAATTGATTTCCTGGCCAGCCTTCAGACTCACATACGCTTTGCGCACATGATCCCGGCGACCCATGAAACGACCAAAGCGCTTGGACTTGCCCTTTTGGTTCAGAATCTGCACGCCCTCAACCTGCACCTTGAAGAGCAGCTCGACAGCGGCTTTCACTTCACCACGGGTGGCGTCCTGAACGACCTCGAATGCATACTGACCGCGCTTCTCGGCCAGCATCGTGCTCTTTTCAGACACGATCGGCGAAGAAAGCACACGCATCAGACGCTCGGAGTTGTATTTGATGATGGTCATGCCAGCATCTCCTGCACTTGAGCCAGAGCTTCGCGGGTGATCAACACCTTCTCGAAGCGCACCAGCGACACTGGATCAGCATGACGCGCCTCAACCACCAGCACATTGGCCAGGTTACGCGCCGCCAACAACAGGTTTTCATCAGCGTTATTGGTAATCACCAGCACCGAATCCAAGCCCATCGACTTGAGTTTGGTGGCCAGCAATTTGGTCTTGGGCGCCTCAAGCGAGATACCCTCGACCACCGACATACGGCCTTCGCGCACCAGCTGCGAGAGGATCGAGCACATACCGGCGCGATACATCTTCTTATTCAGCTTGTGGGAGAAATTCTCATCGGGTTTATTCGGGAAGGTCACACCGCCTCCGCGCCACAGGGGCGAAGCAGTAGAACCAGCACGTGCACGACCGGTGCCCTTTTGACGCCAGGGCTTCTTAGTCGAGTGACGCACTTCAGCGCGAGTTTTTTGTGCACGATTTGCACTACGGGCATTCGCCTGATACGCGACCACCACCTGGTGAATCAGCGGTTCATTAAAATCGCGCCCAAAAATCGTGTCAGGAGCATCAACCTTCGCAGAAGGCTGACCCTGATCATTGAGTAGATTCAGTTCCATAAGCCTTCCTTATGCCGCCTTGGCGATACGAGCGCCTTGACGAGGCGTCTTGGCAGCGGGCGTTACCACCACATCACCGCCAGGCGCGCCAGGCACAGCACCCTTGATCATCAGCAGACCGCGCTCGGTATCCACGCGCACAACCTTGAGGTTTTGCACGGTGCGAGCCACATTGCCGTATTGACCGGCCATGCGCTTACCCGGAAACACGCGGCCCGGATCCTGCGCCATACCGATCGAACCCGGCACATTGTGCGACTTCGAGTTACCGTGCGACGCGCGGTTCGAGGAAAAGTTGTGACGCTTGATCGTGCCGGTGAAGCCGCGACCGATGGTCACGCCAGCCACATCAACGATCTGGCCCACAGCAAACACATCAGCGCCGACAGTTGCGCCAGCGGTATATTCGCCAATCTTGGCTGCATCAACATGGAATTCGCCCATCGCCGAACCAGCTTCAACGCCAGCCTTGGCAAAATGACCTGCCTGGGCTTTGGTGACGCGGGTGGCGCGGCGGGTGCCGAAGGTGACTTGGATGGCAGAATAACCGTCGTTTTCGGCGGTTTTGACCTGCGAGATCCGGTTGCCTGACACGTCAATCACAGTGACGGGCACTGAATCGCCATCGTCTGTGAAGATGCGCATCATGCCCACCTTGCGACCCAGCAAGCCTACGCTTGAGGTTTCGCTCATTGTTTTCTCCAGTCCCGACTGCAATTGGCCGGGTGATATAAAAAGTATTCGCCCTTTAAGAGCGAAGCCCGCAAGTATAACTCAGTAGATTGGGGGAGTGCAAGTTTGGGTGTTGGCCTAGACGGGTAGGCCGGCTTGATCCCACGTCAACGGCACTTGCGGGCGGGGCAGATCGGGGAGACGGTCCATCTGCTTGAACAGGGCTTCAAAGGACTCAGGCTTAAAGCTCGTGAGGACATGAGCTTCGAACAAATCGAGCGCTTGATCGATTACCTCCTCTTCAGACATGCCTGTACGTGTTGTAAGCCGCGCTTGCTTTTCAAGCAGTCTTCGGTTCGTTGTTTTGATTGTTTTCATATCTACACCTTAGCTCAGGCCTCATTCCCTGCTCAAATCACTTGTTCAGGCCCTATGGCTAGCCGACAAATATGTCAAGTTTTGACATTTTTTGCTAGACTTTCAGGAAGCATTCTGGAGGTAAAGTTGGGCATGAACGTGAATCTCACCCCTCAATTGGAGGATCTGGTTCGAGCCAAGGTTAGTTCCGGTCTCTACACCTCGGCTAGCGAGGTTGTGAGAGATGCATTGCGTTTAATGGAAGAAAAGGACCAATTACGCCAGGTGAAACTTGATGCGCTGCGGCTGGAAGTTCGCAAAGGACTTGAAAGTGGGCCAAGTGAGGCCTGGGAGCCGTCTGCCGTCAAAGCTGAAGCTAGAAGTCGGGCAGCGGCAAAACTTCAGGGTTGAACCATGTTTGTTGTCACGCTTCGGCCCCAAGCGCGACTGGACGTCCTGGAAATCTGGGAGTTTATTGCAGCCGATAGTGTTGTCGCTGCAGATCAGTGGATTGATAGTCTCGGCGAAAAAATGAAGCTATGGGCGACTCAGCCAATGATGGGACGCACCCGGGATGAGTTGGCACCGGGCATTCGCAGCCTCTCTTTTGGTCGGTAAGTTGTGCTCTATATTGCATTGACCAATGGAATTGATGTGGTACGCGTGATTCATAGCTCACGAGATATAGAGAGCGTCTTTCCCGACTGAGGTTCATTTTTCGCGATAACAAAAATGCCCGCTAAAAAGCGGGCATTCTGATTAAGCAGCAACGCAATTATTGCAGCTTGATCTCAACATCAACACCAGCGGCCAGGTCGAGCTTCATCAGCGCGTCCACGGTTTTGTCGGTGGGGTCAACAATGTCCATCAGGCGCTGATGGGTGCGCATTTCGAACTGGTCACGTGAGGTTTTGTTCACGTGGGGCGAGCGCAGCACATCAAAGCGGCGGATGCTGGTGGGCAGGGGCACGGGGCCACGGACCACGGCGCCGGTGCGCTTGGCAGTTTCGACGATCTCGGAGGCCGATTGGTCGATCAATTTGTAGTCAAACGCTTTGAGGCGGATGCGAATTTTTTGATTGCTCATGAAGTGAATCCCAAAAGAACGTTAAAAAGAACGAGAAACGGGCGGCGCCCGCTTCGATCAGGTCGGTGGAGCGGACACTGTTGTGCCGCTCTACCTCCCCTCAACGAGAACAAATCAACTTACGCCAGAATCTTGGCCACAACGCCCGCACCCACGGTGCGGCCACCCTCGCGAATCGCAAAGCGCAAGCCCTGCTCCATCGCAATCGGGGCAATCAAGGTCACCAACATCTTCACGTTGTCGCCTGGCATCACCATCTCGGTGCCTTCTGGCAACTCGACTGCGCCAGTCACATCCGTCGTGCGGAAGTAAAACTGGGGGCGATAGTTGTTGAAGAACGG
>JAIYCW010000049.1 GCA_027487815.1 Burkholderiales bacterium | reverse complement strand
CAATGATGCTCGTCGATTCCATCAAAGAAAAATTCGGATGTCTCCAAATCTCTTTGGAAAACCAGGCCGAAAAACCAAACGTTATTGAAACAACAGGTACTGTTAGCACGAGGTATGACTGAATCGCCCCGGGTTTAGTAGACACTCAGGAGTCCCGACGTAGGAACTGCTTTTCATACTGTACAGGAGACAGCCCTTGGTTGTGGCCGTGCCTGCGCACCGGGTTATAGAACATCTCAATGTAGTTGAAGATATCGGTCTTGGCTGCCTCGCGCGTGGGGTAAATCTTGCGCCTAATGCGTTCGCGCTTAAGCAGTTGGAAGAAGCTCTCGGCCACTGCGTTGTCATGGTAGTTGCCGCGTCGACTCATGCTACACACGAGCTGATGGGTCTTCAGAAATGACTGCCATTCACCCCCAGTATATTGCGTGCCCTGATCGGAATGGAGCATCAGGCCTGGGGCTGGTTTGCGCCGCCACACAGCGGCTATCAAGGCCTGCAAGACAAGGTCGCTGTGCATCGTAGCCTGCATGGACCAGCCCACCACTTGGCGCGAGAATAGATCCAGCACGATGGCCAGAAATAACCAGCCTTCGTGAGTCCGAATGTAAGTGATGTCCGTCACCCAGTGGGTATTGGGCTGCATCACTTCAAATTGCCGTGCCAAATGATTTGGCGCCACTGCGGCAGGCTTGCCACCCCTGGGCCTGAAGCGACGATAGCCAATCTGAGCTTTCAAGCTGGCGATCTTCATCAGACGCGCCACCCGATGCTTGCCGCAGCGCTCACCCTGGTCACGCAAGTCATCGGTCACTTTGCGGTAGCCATAAACGGTGCCGCTTTCAAGCCACGCTTGTTTGATTAAATCGGTGATCCGCTGATCTTCAAGCGCGCGTGGGCTGTGGGGGCAGTGCAGCCAGGCGTAGTAGCCACTACGGTTGACTCGAAGAACCCGACACATGGCGCTCAGGCGAAACTGCCCAGCATGTTCACGCATAAAGGCGTACCTCACCCGGATACCTTGGCAAAGTACGCTGCGGCCTTTTTTAAGATGTCACGCTCTTCAGTGACACGCTTGAGCTCTGCGCGCAGCCGTCGCAGCTCCGCCGCATCGGGGCTTGTCGTGGGGGCGGACAACGAGGCCACGCCTGTGCTCCTGGTCCTTGCCACCCATGTATACAGGCTGTGTTTGTTGATGCCCAGCCTTGCCGCAACGCTGGCTGCAGAGTGCCCTTTTTCCAGCACTTGTTTGACCGCCTCAGACTGAAATTCCTCGGTATATCGCTTGCCACTCATCGCTCACCTTTCTTTCCATAAACTTCTTAGAATTATGGACTGCAAGGTGTCTACTAAACCCGGGGCGATTCAATTGTTCTCGATGTCCACAGCCGCAAGATTGTGGGCTGGGCCTTCAGTGAATCCATGACAACGGACATCGTTTTAAGTGCCTTAAACATGGCTTATGTCACCCGGCAACCCCGCGCAGTCATCCATCACAGCGACCAGGGAAGTCAATATACAAGTGTGGAGTTCGGAGCGCGCTGCAAGCTCATGGGCGTACGCCCTTCGATGGGCAGCGTGGGCGATGCCTACGATAACGCTATGGCCGAGAGCTTCTTCGCCACCTTGGAGTGTGAGCTCATTGATCGGCGCACCTGGCAATCAAAGACACAAGCTCGGCTTGATGTCTTCACATGGATCGAGTCTTGGTACAACCCGCATCGACGCCATTCGGCACTGAACTACAAATCCCCCAATAACTTCGAAAGAGGCATGATTCACAACGATACCGCTACCTCAAACACCGACCCTGTTACACCCGAACCACATTTCTCTCCGGTATGAGGGGGTAACTCCAACTCCAAACATCGAGATCATGCGCACCTTCGTGCGCGTGCGGGCACTGGCGGCCACGCACGGCGACCTGGCCAAGCGGCTGGCCGAGCTCGAAGACAAGACCGAAGCCCTGGCCATGAACCACGACACCTTCAGCCGCAACACGCGCAACCACCTCAAGGAGGTCTTCGAGGCGCTGCGCGGACTCATGGCGCCGCCCGATCCGCCCAAGCGGCCTATCGGGTTCGTCACCCCCGAGGACAAGGACAAGAAGACGCCGGGGGCAAGAGATAGAGCCTGACACCGCGCAGTCACTGATCGAGCTTCGCACCTTGGCAAGCAGACAGCTCGTACTGCCAAGCACCGCCACGATCAAGGCACTTGTCGATCTGCACCTGTTTGTAGAACCACATGCCACCGACGAAGGCGGCGCCGATAGCGACCAGGATGGCGAGCCAGCGAAGAGTGCGCTTCATCAGCATGCCTAGAAGCCACCGGGCAAGCCGTTAGGTCTGAACCCGCTGCAGACCATGCTGCACGCTGCAGAAGATGCCAAGCCCTGACTGCGCCCGATTGCATTCGCCGCTTGGTCGGCGCGGCAAGCCTGCGGCGAATCACCCTTGAACTTTGCATCGGACCACTCGCGCAGGTCCGAGATCGCCGACGCGGTCTGCTCACCCGCCGGGCCCATTCGCGATGCTTCGCAATTGGCCTTGCAATGGAAGTACTTGTCGCCCCCGATGGTGTTGACTGCGCGCATGTCTTGGTAATTGCGCGAGAACGCACCCGCCGCCGCCGCGCTCTGAACCCAGGGACTCATCCCTGGTATGCCGGGGTTCGGCCCGGGACCGTAGGGCCCCATGCCAGGGTTGTCTAGGCCACGCGGGTCGGTGTAGCTGATCGGGTTCCCGCCCACGTACGCATAGGTATTAATGCCCCCATCCAGTCCGATAGGGTCGGATTGCACGTAGCGCCCGATCCGCGGGTCATAGTCCCGATGGTGGTTGTAGTGCAGCCCCGTCTCGTTATCAAACACCTGACCCGGGAATCTCGGGGCGTAGGCGAACGCGCCGAGTGCGGCCGGGTTGGTGTTGGGCTGAGTGGCTCCGAAGGGATCCGCACTGTCCCAGCGCCAACGCATGCGGTTGTCACTAGCCCGCGTGATCACTCTGACGGTGTCGATCTGGTCGGCATAGGCATAGTGCACGTTGGTGGTAAAGACCAAGTTCGGAGCCGTGCCGGTCACGGTTTGGGTCAGCACACCCACTGGTGTGGAGCCCAGGTACACGGTTTCTTGCACCACGCGTGGCGTGTTGTCGTATTCCCCCAGAAGCCTGCCCGCTTCATCGTAGCTGTAGAGCCGCACGCCTGTTGAGATCACCCCACTGGGCCCAGCTCTGCGCACGCGTTGCTCCAGGGCGTTATAGAGATAGTTCACCGTGCTCGTGCCTGCCACTGCGGTGCTGAGGCGACCCCGATCACTGAGGGTAAAGGTAGCGGATCCATTGGCCGTCAGATTACCTGCAGCATCATAGGTGTTGGTTTGCGCTGTGGGCCCAGCGACGCTGCTCAGCCGATGACTGGCAGCGGCCATGGTGTAGGCATAAGGTGTCGCCCCCACCGTCAGGTTCGTGCGATTCCCTCTTTGTATCGCCCTCGCAGGCCTCATCGATACAACTCAGACGCCGCATCCAGCGCTGCCTGCACCATCTCCTTCAAAGGAGGCTGAATGCGTGCCGCTCGCTCGGGCAGGTAAGTCCAAGGTGCTGATCGCATCATGTAAAGATGCTGCACCATCTCCATCTGAATCGCATGCACATCGTGAGCAGGCAGGCCATACCGCCGCGTAATGTAGCCGCCCTTAAAGCGCCCATTCACCACGCTCGAAAACTCGGGATGAGCTGCACAGCGCTCGGCCACTGCCGCAGTAATCGAGGCATCTGCCGCCGCGCCATTGGCACTTCCAATATTCAAATCGGGCAAGCGGCCCTCAAAGAGCCAGGGCAACTCGCATCGGATGCTGTGCGCATCCCACAGCACCACAAACCCAAACTCGGATCGCAATCGCGCAAGCTCGATTTGCAAAGCATCATGATAGGGCTGCCAATAAGACTCGAGCCTTTCCTTGCGCTGCTCTTCGGTCGGTTCAGCGCCGGAGCGGTACAGTGGTTCGCCGGTAAAAAATCGGGTAGGGCAAAGCTCGGTATTTGCGCTTCCCGGATACATTGGCTGATCATCCGGCGGGCGATTCAGGTCAATCACATACCGCGACATCACTGGCCGCAAGACGCTCGCACCTAGCGAATCAGCAAAATTGTAAAGCTGATCGAGATGCCAATCAGTGTCTTCGACTTCGAGCGCCCGAGGCACATAGCAGTCTCGCAAAGCCTCGGGGATATGCGTGCCGATATGCGGCATGCTGATCAGAAGGGGCTGGGTGCCCCGGTGAAGATAATAGGGAGTCATAGTGGCCTCGCGCCCAGTATGACTTATCAGTAGAGCATCGCTGGGGGTCTGCTATCGCGATGGCAAATGGCGCATAAAGCTCATGCGCTGATGCAGAATACGGATGATGCCTAGCGCGTTATTGCGAAAGCGATATATCTCAAGTTGCCGCTCGCCCCAGTTTTCCCCGGTATAGCGGAGGATATCGATAAAGTCTTGCTGCGCCCTTGGCGATAGTTTTATAGCTATTTCAGGGCGTGACATTGGCGTCGGTGGGTTGATTCCCATGCATTGCTTTCACCGCGCTTTTGGTAATCTCGCCAAGCAACTCCGAGGTGTAATCAACGCCCTCTTGTCGATCTAGTTGATCGTCACCAATCTTAATCGCTGCTTGCCAAGCGGCGAGGCGAATTTCCTCTGCTTGCATGCGTCGAATGGCATCCCGAATTACCTCAGTTGCATTCCCGTAAAAGCCGCTTGCCACCTTGGTTTTGATGAAGCCCTCAAGCTCCGGCGACAAATTGACATGCATTGTCATGCTGTGTTCCTATCCATTAAGTATCCATATTATGGTCACTTAATGGATATCGAACAAGGGAATTTGGGCCTGAATGCGAGGGCTCGTATTTCGCCCGAGGCCCCAGGCCCTAGCGCCAGACTATCAAATTCAAGCTTCGTCAGAGGCCATCGATAGGCGCATGCGAGCCTTGGTCACTGAGCTGCGCCCAACCTTCATGAACACTGCCACAAACAAGCCTTGCAACACCACCATGGACCAAGGGGACCACAGGGCCTGCAATCCTGCGCTTAGGTTGGGCTTGTTCGACACTGCAGCATTAGCACCGCCCACTGGCAGCAGCCATAAGGCATACAAGGCACACACCAGAATTGTCGCCAGCGCCATCCATTGATACTTGCTGATGCGCCCAAAGCCGCGGAAGTCAGCGCGGATAAACTCCGAGCTAAAGCGCCACAGCTGCGT
>JAIYCW010000011.1 GCA_027487815.1 Burkholderiales bacterium | reverse complement strand
TGGGGACAACCTGCCCAAGACGCGCAGCGGCAAGATCATGCGCCGCTTGCTGCGCTCGATAGCCAAGGGCGAAGAGATCACCCAGGACGTCTCCACGCTTGAGAATCCCGCGATTCTTGGGCAACTTAAACAAGCCAACTAAACCTATCCCGAACACTAAAGGAGTTGTTATGAGCTGGAAGATTTGGACGCCCGTCGCCCTGGCCATTGTGGCCGCAGCCCTAATGCTGCTCGCCAATGCCGAAGGAGATATTTCCTTGGGCGGGGAGGCGCCCGGCCAAGAGGTTCAAGGAACACATAAATAAGTAGCGGGATTCAATTTTTATATTCATGGAGGAGTGACATGGCTACGGAACAAGTGATCAATGGCGGCAAGGTGCATCCGGCACCCCGCCCAATGTCTGCTGAAGAGCGCAAGGTTGTCTTTGCATCTTCGCTTGGAACAGTATTTGAGTGGTACGATTTTTATCTTTTCGGAGTAATGTCGGCCATCATCGCCAAGAATTTTTTCTCTGCGCTTGATGAAAACACACGGGTGATCTTTACCTTGCTTGCTTTTGCTGCAGGCTTTGCCGTGCGGCCCTTTGGCGCTTTGGTATTTGGTCGCCTCGGTGATTTGGTTGGCAGAAAGTACACCTTCCTGGTGACTATTCTGATCATGGGCTTGTCGACATTTATTGTCGGACTCCTTCCCACCTACGCCACCTGGGGCATTGCTGCCCCGGCCATCCTGATCACGTTGCGTTTGTTGCAAGGTTTGGCTCTGGGTGGTGAATACGGCGGCGCAGCTACTTATGTGGCCGAGCATGCTCCGCATGGCCGTCGCGGTTTTTACACCTCCTGGATTCAGACAACAGCAACCATTGGATTGATGATTGCTTTGCTTGTAATTCTGGGCACCCGGACCTATGTCGGCGAACAGGCCTTTGCTGAGTGGGGGTGGCGTGTTCCCTACCTGCTGTCCATTGTGTTGCTCGGGATTTCGCTGTGGATTCGGTTGCAGTTGCATGAGTCACCGGCATTCCAGAAGATGAAGGATGAAGGCAAGGTATCCAAATCACCTTTATCGGAATCGTTTGGGCAGTGGAAAAACCTCAAGGTAGTTATTCTTGCCTTGGTCGGGCTGACGGCTGGTCAAGCAGTAGTTTGGTACACCGGCCAGTTCTATGCGTTGTTCTTCCTTGAGCGGATGGCCAAGGTCGACGGAGCAACCGCCAATATCCTGATTGCGCTATCGTTGATTATCGGCACCCCGTTCTTCGTGATTTTTGGCGCACTGTCCGACAAGATCGGCCGTAAGCCAATCATCATGGTGGGATGCCTAATTGCGGCTCTGACGTACTTCCCGATCTTCAAGGGCTTGATGCACTATGCAAACCCGGCGCTTGAGCAGGCACAGCTGCAATCGCCGATCAAGGTTAGTGCGGATCCGGCGACTTGTTCGTTTCAGTTCAATCCAACTGGCACCGCAAAATTCACTTCGCCCTGCGATGTGGTTAAAAGCTACCTGGCAAGTAATGGTCTGAACTACGACAATGTTGCGGCGCCCGCGGGTTCGGGGTTGCCGAGCGTAAAAATTGGTGACAAGACAGTGATGTCTTACGACGCCAAGGCAGCCAATGGCAAGGAAGAGGCCGCGCGCTTCAAAAAGGAGATGGATGAAGCTGTCAAGACAGCTGGCTATCCCACTAAAGCGGATCCGAAGCAGATCAACAAGCCAATGCTGGTTGTGTTGCTCACGATCATGGTGATTTATGTAACGATGGTTTATGGCCCAATCGCAGCGATGCTGGTCGAGCTTTTTCCCACACGGATTCGCTACACCTCCATGTCACTGCCGTATCACATCGGCAATGGCTGGTTCGGCGGATTCCTTCCCGCCACGGCGTTCGCGATTGTGGCTTCACAAGGCAACATCTATTCGGGACTCTGGTATCCGATCATCATTGCAGTAGTGACTCTGGTTATTGGTGTGCTCTTTGTGAAGGAAACCAAAGACGTCGATATCTACGCTGAAGATTAATCTTGAAGGCCCTTGGCTCACTGCGTTGCGCCAAGGGCTCGACTGATTTCATTGGCGCATTGTTGCAATGAAGGCAGCAGCTTGCTTTGCATCTGCGCCAGCGAGTAGCGGGAAGCCTGTACACCGATGTTGATGCCTGCGATTACCCGCCCTGAAGCATCTCGAATCGGGGCGGCCACGGATCGCAAGCCGGGTTCAAGTTCCTGATCAAGAATTGCATAACCCTGTTGGCCCACGCGTTGGATTTCCTCCCTCAAGCGTTGCGGCTCGGTCATCGTGTAGCCGGTGCGGCGTTCAATCGGTGTGATGTTGGTCAGCAGCGTTTCGAGTTGATACGCGGGCAAATCAGCAAGCAGCACCCGGCCCATCGAAGTGAGATGAGCGGGAAGGCGCGAGCCCAGGGTGAGGTTGATCGTCATGATCCGATGCTGCGTCGGGACCCGGGCGACGTAAACGATATCTGAGCCATCCAGCACAGCCACCGAGCAGCTTTCCTTGACCTCGTTGACGAGCTCAATCATCAAAGGTTGGGCGAGTGCGCTCAAACCGCTGCCATGCAGGTAGGCAAAGCCGAGGTTCAACACTTTGGGGCGCAGCTGAAATAGCCGACCGTCGCTTTCGCAATACCCCAGGCGCTCCAGAGTGATCAACACCCGTCGTGCTGCGGCCCGGCTCAGCCCGGTCAATCTTGCCGCTTCGCTCAAGGTCAGGGTCGGCCGGTGGGCACCAAACGCCTCGATCACCGCCAGTCCTTTGGCGAGCGATTGGATGTAGTCGCGGTCTGGGGGCTCAATGGTTTGGGTTGACAATTGTTCGGCCATCACGTCTACTTCGGGCATGGATGTGCGAATGTAGCACGTTTGTTCGCTATGCGAACTTTGGCTGCGTTGCTTTGACCTTTTTCTTCGTCCTCACACTTTTACCGTTGGCCTTCAGGAGCCTTAAATGATCGACAAGACCGTGAGCGACCTCACTGAAGCGTTAGCCGGTGTGGCCGATGGAGCCATCGTCATGATCAGCGGCTTTGGCGGTGCGGGCATGCCTTCCAGGCTGATCGATGGTCTGATTGATCAAGGGGCTCGTGATCTCACTATCGTCAACAACAATGCGGGCAATGGCGACTATGGTCTGGCGGCTTTGCTCAAGGCCGGGCGGGTGCGCAAAATCATTTGTTCGTTTCCCCGCCAAGCTGATTCACACGTGTTTGATGGCTTGTATCGAAGTGGAAAGATTGAGTTGGAGCTGGTGCCGCAGGGCAACCTTGCCGAGCGAATTCGCGCTGCTGGCGCAGGCATTGGTGCCTTCTTCACCCCGACCGGGTTTGGAACAGAGCTGGCCCAAGGAAAAGAAACCCGGGTAATTAATGGGCGCAACTATGTGTTGGAACATCCTATCTTTGGTGATGTCGCACTGATCAAGGCATTGAAGGGAGATCGCTGGGGCAACCTGACATATCGCAAGGCCGCACGAAATTTTGGGCCCATCATGGCGAGTGCTGCGAAGCTCACCATCGCCCAGATCGATGAGATCGTACCTTTGGGAGCGCTCGATCCTGAGCACATTATTACCCCTGGTATCTACGTCCAACGCGTAGTCGAGGTTGGCAACACAGTTCAACTTGGAGCGGCTGCATGAGTTCGATTGCTTCTGGCGCAGCAGCTTCATTCAAACGACTGACCCGAGATCAAATGGCCGCGCGAGTGGCCGTTGATATTCCCGAAGGTGCCTATGTGAATCTGGGCATTGGGCTACCCACCCTGGTGGCCAATCACTTGCCGCGTGATCGCGAAGTTTTTCTGCATTCCGAGAATGGAGTCCTCGGCATGGGGCCAGCTCCTGCTGCGGGTGAAGAGGATTGGGATCTGATCAATGCAGGCAAACAACCCGTGACCCTGCTCACCGGCGGAGCCTATTTTCATCATGCTGACTCCTTTGGAATGATGCGTGGTGGTCATCTGGATTTTTGTGTTCTGGGGGCGTTTCAAGTGGCCGCCAATGGTGATCTCGCTAATTGGCATACCGGGGCGCCTGAAGCTATTCCTGCCGTAGGCGGGGCGATGGATCTGGCTATCGGCGCAAAAAAAACTTTTGTGATGATGGAGCATCAGACCAAGACCGGGGAGAGCAAAGTCGTCAAGGCGTGTAGCTATCCATTAACTGGAGTGGGCTGCGTGAGTCGTATCTACACCGACCTAGCGGTTATTGACATCACCCCGAGTGGAATGGTTGCCCTGGAATGGGTGGACGGTTTGAGCTTCGAGCAATTGCAGGCCATGACAGACGCTCCGCTGAAGCGTTTCAACAAATAACTAAAGCCATGATCGCGCCTTTCATTCACAACAGCTTTTCTGGTCGGGTAGTGTTTGGAGCAGGTAGCCTCGAAAGCCTGCCCGATGAGCTTGCCCGGATGGGTGCCAAGCGCGCCATTGTGCTCAGCACTCCTGAGCAACACGCCACTGCGCAACGGGTGATGCTGGCGCTGGGTGATCGAGGTGCTGCGGTGTTTGATCAAGCCGTCATGCATGTGCCGATGGAAGTTGCACTTGCAGCGCGCGAGTTCGCCAAATTGCATGAAGCGGATGCCTGTGTAGCAGTAGGCGGCGGATCTACGATTGGTTTGGGCAAAGCCATTGCTTTAAGCTCCGAACTCCCCATCATCGCCGTGCCGACCACGTTTGCAGGCAGTGAGATGACGGCAATCTGGGGCATCACTGAAGCTGGAGTGAAAACCACCGGGCGCGATCTGCGGGTGTTGCCCAAAACCGTGATTTACGACGCCCATATGGTGCGTTCTTTGCCCGCTTCGGTCGCTGCAACCTCAGGCCTGAACGCCATCGCACATTGCGTGGAAGCGCTCTATGCGATTGATCGCAACCCCATTCTTACCATGGTGTCCGAAGAAGGCATTCGGGCTTTTGCTCGTGCCTTACCCGGTTTGGTAACCGGGCATGCGACCGACGAACAGTGGGGCGAAGCGCAGTATGGTGCATGGCTGGCAGGCACCGCACTTAACGGTGTTTCGATGGCGATCCATCATAAGTTGTGCCATACCCTGGGGGGTACATTCAACCTGCCCCACGCAGACACCCATACTGTGGTGCTACCTTATGCCACCGCGTACAACCGGGAAGCTGCGCCCGAAGCGATGGCGCGGATTCGTGCCGCACTTGGGCCATGGGACGATGGCGATGCTGCTTCGTCCTTGCTGGCGCTGTCGAAGGCTCTCGGAGTGCCTACCAACCTCAAGGATATTGGCATGCCTTTTGATGGTATCGAGCTTGCAGCCGAGCTCGCGGTGAAGAATCCTTACTACAACCCTCGCCCGGTTGAGCGCGGCGCGATCATTGATCTGCTCACCCGAGCTTACCATGGCGAACGCCCTTAGCGCCCACACCAGCCAGGCGCTTGATCTGTACCCGAATTGCTTTCCACTTTATTTGTTTACTCCAAGGATTGATCATGCAGGAAGTCTTCATTTGTGATGCAGTGCGCACCCCGATTGGTCGGTATGGCGGGGCGCTGTCTTCGGTGCGTCCGGATGATCTTGCAGCGCATGTGCTGCGCGCCTTGATGGAGCGTAATGCAAAGCTTGATCCTGCCGCGATTGAGGAAGTGATCCTGGGCTGCGCGAATCAGGCGGGCGAAGACAATCGAAACGTAGCGCGCATGGCTTTGTTGTTGGGCGGATTGCCGCAAGACGTGCCAGCAGCCACCATCAATCGTTTGTGTGGCTCAGGCATGGATGCGGTGGGCACGATCGGGCGGGCGATTCGCTCAGGTGAAATCGAGTTGGCAATTGCGGGTGGTGTGGAAAGCATGTCGCGCGCGCCTTTTGTGATGCCCAAGGCCGATAGCGCATTTTCCCGAGCCAATGCGGTGTACGACACCACCATCGGCTGGCGCTTCATCAATCCGAAGATGAAGGCTGCCTATGGCGTCGATCAGATGCCTGAAACCGCAGAAAACGTCGCAGTGGATTATGCAATCTCGCGCGCGGATCAGGATTTGTTTGCCCTGCGCTCACAGGCCAAGGCCTCGGCTGCGCAGCGCAACGGTGTGTTTGATAGCGAGATCGTTGCGGTGAGCATCGCCCAGAAAAAAGGCGACCCGGTTATCGTGAGCAAAGACGAGCATCCGCGTGAAACCACCATTGAATCGCTGGCTAAGCTCAAGGGTGTGGTGAAACCCGAAGGCTCCGTCACTGCCGGTAATGCGTCGGGTGTGAATGATGGCGCAGCAGCGATGATTCTCGCCAGTGAGGCTGCTGCAGTGAAGTATGGGTTAACGCCGCGTGCGCGCTTCGTGTCCATGGCTACTGCCGGTGTAGCACCCCGGATCATGGGTATTGGTCCTGGGCCAGCAACCCAAAAGCTTCTCGCCAAAAACGGCTTGAGCATCCAGGATATTGATGTGATCGAGCTGAATGAAGCGTTTGCGAGCCAGGGCCTGGCAGTGATGCGGATGTTGGGGTTGGCCGATGATGATGCGCGGGTGAATCCCAATGGCGGCGCGATTGCATTGGGCCATCCGCTTGGGATGTCCGGCGCGCGGCTGGTGCTCACCGCAATCAATCAGTTGCATCGCACCGGTGGCAAGCGTGCGGTGTGCACGATGTGTATTGGTGTGGGTCAGGGCATCGCCACGCTGATCGAGCGCGTCTAGGTTAAGTGGGCGGAGCGCCGCTGATGTCAGAA
The DNA here is from genome assembly GCA_027487815.1 of Burkholderiales bacterium. GTDB lineage: Bacteria > Pseudomonadota > Gammaproteobacteria > Burkholderiales > Burkholderiaceae_E > JAIYCW01. Next base: position 8,126 of record JAIYCW010000011.1, on the reverse strand, counting down.
GCTTGGGCACTTCGGCCTCACGCACCGGCCTTGGGCACGGTGCTTTGTGCGTTGGAGGAGGTGCCTCGCGATAACGGCCGCGAGGTGTGTTTTGGCGAGGGCGAGAAGGCTTTTCGCGTTGTGCTGTTTCGGCTCGATACCTCAGATGAAGCAAGCCCCGAGCTGCGGGCCTATATCAACGAGTGCCCGCATTTTTTCATTCAATACAACTTCAATGCCGATACCTTTTGCGTTTACGACATCGAGGGGCAAAAGGATCTGATGTGCGCGCATCACACCGCCATGTTTCATCTTAGTGATGGGCGGTGTTATGAAGGCCCGTGTTTGGGCAAGCGCTTGATCGAGGTGCCGGTGAAATTGCTCAACCAGCAAGTGGTGATCGGCTAGCGTTTGTTTTTGTCTTTGCCCTTGGGCAGGATCGCGGTGGTGATGGCGGCGCGCATCGGCTCACCTGTCGGCACAGGCTTGGCGCTTGTATCCTTCTTGGGCTTTTTGACTTCCTTGTTGCTCTTTGCTTGTCCCTTGGCCATGCTATTTTCCTGTTGAAGGCGGCTGTGAAGACGAGAGCATACCTGCTTTGCGAGCCTCGCCCTGAAACGCTTTATCGATCACCCGATCCTTCACGCGCCGGATGAAATAGGCCATCAGCACCACCGTGGGGATAATCGACAGGCCAACCGCCACATCCACATTAATCGGTGCGCCCACGCGCTGCAAGGCTTTAAACGCATAGCCGAGCAAGCCCACAACATAGTAGGAAATCGCGGCCACCGACAGGCCCTCGACCGTCTGCTGCAGCTTCACTTGCATCCGCTGCCCGGTGGTCAGGCGCTCGAGCAAGCTTTGATTTTGCTGCTCATGCACGATATCCACCTTGGTGCGCAAAAGCGAGCCAGCGCGCGATATGCGTTCGGCCAGGCCATTGAGCCTGCGCTCGGTCGCGCCCACCGTGGCAATCGCTGGCGTGACCCGGCGATCCAGAAATTGCCCGAGTGATTGCAAGCCATGGATTGGCGATTCGCGCAGCTCGTTAATCCGGCTATTCATCAATGCGGCATACGCGGCAGTGGCCGAGAAGCGGAAGGATTGAGTGGCAATCGCAGATTCAATATTGGCCGCCAGGTGATTCAGCTCGCCCAGCAGCGATTGATCATCATGCTGCGCATCATCAATGCGGCGCGTGAGCTCGGCGAGCTCGGCTTCATGACGAGCCAGGGTGGCTCCAAGCTGGCGCGCTATCGGAAAGCCCAGCAGCGCCATCATCCGATACACCTCGGATTCAATCAGCCTGGCTGCCACTCGACCAATCCGGGCTGCGGGCAATCGTGGGCCAGTCACCAAAAATCGAATGAAGCCATCCTTGCGCAAGCGATAGTCCGCCATCACGCGCGCATATTGGCTGCCCAGCACCGAGCCCACCACATTCGGATGGCCAAACCAGTGCAGCCCGCGATCCACCCACTCCGAGACCGGAGTTTCAGGCTCCTCAATCACAACCAGCTGCATACCCGCAATCGTGCGGCCCGGCATGGCACTCATCCAGTTCTCGGGCAGGTCTTTGAAGCGGGTGAGGTTGGGCGAGGCGGCATCAAGCACTCGCGCATCAATCGGCTCAATGAAGGTGTAGCGCGAAAATTCGGAATGGCGCTCCCAGCGCACGCGGGTGGCCCCCACATCAAATCGGGTAAATAAGCCAGGCTCCACCTGAACGCCTAAAGCTTCCAGGTGCGCGCGCTCCGCGGCTGCAGTGGTGCCTTCATGCAGCATCACAAGCTGGGTGACTAGAGCGGGCGCAGGAATGCTTTCGGTGGGGCGCGCATGAATCTCTTCATGAAGCGCGCGACGCAAGGGATGATCGGCGGGCAGCCGCTGCGCTATCGGGGCGCCTGTCCTGCCAGTCGGTGCAGGGTTGGGGGAGGGGGGGGAGGTGGGTTCAGACATCCCAGCAGGTTAGCGGCTTTCCACGCGCGGGCTTGGGATCGCTGAGGACTTTGCTCGGGTAGCCAGGTAAATACCGGGCAGGATCAAAGCGGCGCCCAGGAGGTGATACCAGCGCACCGGCTCACCAAGCAACCACCACGCCACCCCGGCGGCATAGAGCGGCCCGAGATAGAGCACCAGCCCGGTTTTGGCAATGCCCAGCTCGCGTTGCATGAATGAGTAGGCCTGGTAGGAGGCAAAACCAGGGAACACGGCGGCCACAATCGCAAGCCCCCAAAGCTTGGTACTCCACACTGGCGGGCCAGTCAGCACCATCTCCAGCAGGGTAAATGGAATCAACACCACCACGCCACCCATGGTGATCACGGTGAGCCGCGCGAAGGGATCCAGCACCGAAGAGCGCTTGCGCAACAAAAGCGAATAGGTGGTCCAGGAGATTACCGCCGCCACGATCCACGCATCACCCACAACAAACTGCAGGCGCAACAAGGCGCCCGGATCGCCTTTGAGCACCACCGCCAACGTGCCCGCAAGGGCCAATGCCACGCCCAGCTTTTGGGCTGCGTTCAAATGCTCCTTGAAAAGTATTCCCGAGGCTGCAGCGATCATCACTGGCGAGACTGCATACAGCAAGCCGATGTTGGTCGCACTCGTGGTTTGCCCACCCTGATACACCCAAGCCCCGCAAATCCACATGCCCAGGGCTCCGAGCAACAAGGCATCACGCCATTCATGGCGCCACTGCGGCCAGGCTTTGCGCAATGTGGGCCAGGCAAAGGGCAGCATGATGAGAAGGGCAATCGACCAGCGCAGCAATGCGAGCAGATGCGGATTGACGACCCCTGCCGAAGCGCGCGCAACGATGTAGTTGAGCGACCACATCGCCGGGGTAATAAAGAGGAGCACTTGCGCCCACTGCAGGCGTCGTTCTGGAGTCATGGAGGATCGCTTGAAGGCGGGCTTGGGCCGCCGGGTGACCGCGTATTATCTCGCATGCGCACAAGACGCCCACAAGTTGCATTTTGGAGACCCTGATGAAGCATGCTAACGATTTCCATTCATTCCCTTCCACCCGCCGCGAGTGGCTCAAGCAAGCGGCAGCTGGCTCAGCATTGCTCAGTGCTTCGGGCTCAATATTTGCCCAGGAAGAGTATCCAAGCCGGCCAATAAACATGACCGTTCCGTTTCCTCCGGGTGGCGTGGCTGATACGGTGGGCAGGCCAGTGGCTGAAGCCCTGGGCCGAATCCTCAAGCAACCGGTGGTGGTTGAGAATCGGGCTGGCGCAGGTGGTGGCATTGGCATGGCGCACGTAGCCAAGGCTCGGCCCGATGGCTACACCTTGCTGATGGCGCTCTCCTCAATCACGATCCTGCCCGAGGCCGACAAAGTGCTGGGGCGCACACCGCTTTTTCAACTCAATCAGCTCAAGCCAGTGGCGCGTTTCACTGCTGACCCGACAGTGCTGGTGGTGCATGCCGATAGCCCCTGGCAAACCTATGCTGAGTTCATGCGCTATGCCCGCAGCAAGCCCGGTGCACTCACCTTCGGCTCCTCAGGCGCTTACGGCACGATGCATGTGCCAATGGAGTTGCTCAAGCAATCGACCAATAGCTTCATGGTCCATGTGCCATACACCGGTGCCGGGCCCGCGATTGTGGGCCTGCTCGGTAAGCAAGTGGATGCGCTGGCCACAGGGCCAGCGAGCATCGTGCAGCATGTGAAGGCGGGCCGGGTCCGGGCGCTTGCGCATTGGGGCGAAGGTCGCTTGGGGGCACTGCCCGATGTGCCCAGCCTGAACGAGCTTGGGGTGAAGATAGGCTTTTCACAGTGGGCGGGATTGTTTGTGCCGGCCGGTGTGCCCGAGCCAATCGTGGCGCGGTTGCGTGATGCCGCCAAGCAAGCCGCCAGTGATGCGCGCGTGGTTCAGGTGCTCAACACGGCGGGCTCGCCGATGCAGTATATGGATGCGCCCGAGTTTGATCGCTATGTGGCTGAAGAATCGCGCCGCATGGATGTTGCCGTGAAGCGAATCGGCAAGGTCGAGTAGGCGTGCTGATTACCGACCCGATGTTTTATGCCGCAGCGATTCCTGCGGTGTTGCTGGTCGGGTTTTCGAAGTCTGGCCTCGCGGGTGGGCTCGCTGGGCTGGGTGTGCCGATCATGGCGCTTGCGATTGCGCCCAATCAGGCGGCTGCGATTTTGCTGCCGATTTTGTGCGTGATGGATCTTCTGGGCCTATGGGCCTTTCGCGGCAAGTTTGATGTGCGCATCCTTCGGGTCGCGATCCCGGCGGGCTGCATCGGCATCGGAATCGGTGCCCTGCTTTTTAATCATGTGGACCCGCGCTGGATCAAAGCGGTGATTGGTGTAGAAGCGGTGCTCTTTGCCTCGCAAAAGCTGATTGAGAATTGGCGTGGCTTGCCGAAGGCGGCCACCCCGTTCGTTGCGCCCCGCGCATTCGGATGGTCGATTGTTTCGGGCTTTACAAGTTTCATCAGCCATGCCGGTGGCCCGCCGATGATGCAATGGATGCTGCCGATGAAGATTGAGCGCATGGTGTTTGTTGGCACGCTCACCTGGTTTTTCGCGGTGATCAATCAGGTGAAGCTCGTGCCCTACGCGATGCTGGGTCTATTTGATCTGAGCAATCTCGCAACCTCGCTTGCGTTAATGCCTGTAGTGCCCATCGCCTATTGGATTGGGCTCAAGTTTTTGAAGCGAATCCCCGAGGCCTTGTTTGTGAAGGTTGCGGTGTGGGGGTTGATGGTGGTGGGATGCAAACTGCTTTATGACGCTTTTTTTGGGGCGTAGGGTTCGGAGAAGCGAAGCCGCTCAATAGATAATCGATCCATAAATCAAGCGATACAAAACTGATGATTGCTAGATTATGCCATCCAGCTTTAGACCGAAAACGGATCAGCAGGCGATCCATTCGGCAAAGAGGAGCGCCCGATGGCTTATCAAGATAGTCGCACCGAATATGTTCAGCGGATGCATAGAGTGTTAGCTCATATCGATCAACATCTGGATCGAGCCTTGAGCCTGCAGGAGCTTGCCGAGGTTGCCCATTTTTCCCCCTTCCACTTTCATCGCTTATTTGCCGCGTGGATGGGCGAGACTCTTGGCGACTATTTGCGCCGCCGCAGAGTTGAAGTGGCCGCGATGCGCTTAAGCGCTCAGCCCAAGGTCAAGGTGTTAAATGTGGCGTTGTCGGTGGGCTTTGGATCCTCTGAAGCATTCACGCGCGCGTTTCGTTCACGCTTCGGATGTGCGCCCTCGGTCTGGCGTGATCAACGGCGAGATTCTCAAAATAGCAAGATGAGTCAGGTGGTTAGCAATAGCGATCAGGCAGATCTCTGGGGCCTCAGTGAAAATGCCTTCACCTTAACAACCCAGCCAGGAACTCCCATGAAAGTGACCTTGATTGATCGCGCTCCAGCAACCATCGCTTATCTGCGGCATGTTGGCCCCTATGGGCCTGCGGTGGGCCGCTTCTGGCAAGAGACTTACGTGCCCTGGGCGGTGATGAACAAGCTTGGCTTTGATCATGCGCGCTATGGCATCAGCTACGATGATCCGAGCGTGACGGCGCCCGAGCAATGCCGCTATGACGCGTGCGCTGAAGTGGCTGAAGACTTTGTGGTTAACGGTGGAGCGCTTAAAGGCGTGGTGCCAGGCGGCCAATATGCGGTGTATCAATTCAAGGGGAGTAATGCTGCAATTAGTGGCGCATGGATGGCGCTCCTGCGTGATTGGTTACCTTCGAGCGGCTTTCAGCTCGATGCTCGCCCATGCTTTGAGTACTACCCCAAGGGCTCGTTTTATGATGAAAAGAGCGGTGAGTTCACGTGCGAGATTTGTATTCCTGTGATGCCGCTTTGAGCGCATCTGCAGCTTAGATTCATGCAAAGAGTGGCCATTTTCGGGAATGCGGGCGGTGGAAAATCTACCCTCGCTTTCAAGCTGGCGGCGATCACTGGATTGCCACTGCACGTCATTGACCTGATCGAGTTTCACCCGGGCGGAGGCAGAGTCCCGATTGATCAATACCTGAAGATCCATGACGATCTCATCACTACTTCCCGATGGATTATTGATGGCTATGGCGGTAAAGCAAACGCGTGGAAGCGCTTCGAGCAAGCCGATACTTTGGTGCATGTTGATTTACCGCTCCGCACGCACTACTGGTGGGTCACGAAACGTTTTATCAAGGGATTGTTCAAGAATCCCCGGGGCTGGCCCGAGAAAAGCCCATTGTGGGAAAGCACACTATCGAGCTATCGCGTCATTCGGTTGTGCGACGAGAAGTTGACCCCCGAATACCGAAAGCTCATGATTTCTTATCAAGGTAGCAAGCGCACCTTTCATTTGACTACACCGAGGGAAATAGAAACATTCCTTGAAGAGATGAAAGCGAGCCGTAGGCAGCAGCCCTTGCCTTGAGTGGGCCCATCCTGAGGGCAAATCGTCAGGCACAATTCCGCGTGTCAGTCTTAACCGAGTCGATCCCATGACAAGCTACGTGCTCGCCCAACTCAATATCGCCGCGATGAAAGAACCGCTGGATGCCCCAGGCATGGTGGACTTCGTCAATAACCTCGACCGTATCAATGCCCTTGCTGAGCAAAGCCCAGGCTTCGTTTGGCGCTTGCAGACCGATGAAGGTGATGCCACAGCGCTGCGACCACTTGGCGAGAAGACGCTGGTGAACGTCTCGGTTTGGGAGGATGTGGAGGCTTTGAACCAGTACGTTTATAAGTCAGCTCATGTGGAGATCATGCGCCGGCGCAAGGAGTGGTTTGAGCGCATGCAGGAGGTGTTTGTGGTGCTGTGGTGGGTGGAGCGAGATCATCGGCCCAGCGCTGAAGAGGCGATTGCGCGCCTTGAGCATCTGCGAAACCATGGCCCCACCGTAACCGCCTTCACATTTCGCCAGGCATTTCCAGCGCCAGGGAGTCGCGTTGCAAATGCTCCGAGCCAGTTTGAGGGGGAGTGCCCGGCGGGGCAATGAACATCATGAGTCAGCTAAGGCCTGGTCGATGGCTTATTGCGTTGTTTGTTTTTCTTTTCAGTGGAGTGCTTATGGCACAAACTCCCAATCCTCCGCCGTTACCTGCGGGGCTGTTCTCCGTGCGCTCGGCCGATGTGGTGCTTGAGCGCAATAAGGCGACGGTAGTGGCGTTTTACGACATGATGTTCAACCAGTCTCGCCCTGCGGAAGCGGTCAGACTTTATGTCGGGGACACTTACACGCAACACAACCCCGAAGTGCCGGATGGCAAAGATGCGTTTATTGCCTTCTTTGAAAAAATGGCCAAGGAATACCCGGGCAAAGCCGCAAAGTTCAAGCGGGTGTTTGCCGAGGGTTCGTTTGTGACGTTACACAATGAACATGTGTTCCCCGGGCTGCGTGGTGGAAGCTGGGCCGCGATTGATATTTTCAGACTCGATGCCAACGGCCGTATTATTGAGCATTGGGACGTGCTGCAAAAAGTTCCGGCCAGAGCGGCACACAACAACGGGATGTTCTGAAAAGGGCCCGTTGCTAGATCGTTCGGCCTCGGGCGTAAACGAAGGGCCACCATTGAGGTAGCCCTTTTCTGTTTAGTGCGAGTGCTTAGGCGCGTGGGATGCTCAGCAGGCCGCCAGCATCTTTGATCATTGCTTTCACAGTAGCGCGACTCACAGTGCTTGCGACGGGCGCATCATACTGACCGCGCTCATCAGACTTCACAATGATGTTCGGGTTGCTTGCAGTGATGGTCACCGAAGGGCCGTCGTTGAACTGATATTGCTCGCCTTGAGCGGCTTGAGCAGAAACTGCGCCAAGGGTAATGGTTGCGGCGATAAGGGCTTTAGAAAATGTATTCATGATTGATTCCAGTGCGATAAATGATTAAGGGTTAAGAACTTCTTGCTTCAGCTCACGTTTCACTTCAGAGGTGTATTGCGTGAGTCGATGGAATGAATTCTGAAGGCCTCAGATCACTGGGGCATCACATTGGGGATCGAGTGGGGATCAAGAAGATCACGGTTTGGTCACAGACGGGCTTGCTCTGGCAGGTTTCTTGCTTTTCCTGTTATTCAAAAAGTTTATGCAAGCCCGTGATGGATATTCTGGCTCGATATTGGATGAGCTATGCCGAATGGGAGATTGATTTGAAAGGGAAGTGTCGGCTAGAGT
>JAIYCW010000034.1 GCA_027487815.1 Burkholderiales bacterium | reverse complement strand
ATGTCGGTGCCTGAGCGCAAACGTTGCTTTGAGATTGCGGTTCAGCAAGCTGCAGGCCGCGCGGGCATTGTGACCTCCTGCTCCGACACCAATCTAGATGTGGTGATTGATCTGGCCCGCCACTCGCAAACGATTGGTGCGGACTATATCGTGGTGCATAGCCCGGTGCTGCACTTCGCCCACGATATCGATGAAACCGTATTTCAGTACTACAAGCATTTGAGCGAAACCCTGGATATCGGCATTGCGCTTTGGAATCATCCCGATTGCGGATACATGATGAGCCCGGAGCTTTGCGCGCGCATTGCTGAACTGCCCAATATCGTTGCCATCAAATACAGCGTGCCGCGAGAAATGTATGCTCGCCTCACAGCGCTTGCAGGCGACAAGATCATTGTCAGCACGGCGTCTGAAGAGGAATGGCTCGATAACATTATTGAGTTGGGCTGGCGGCTCTATCTGTGTTCCACACCGCCGTTTTTGCTGCAAACCGCGCAGGATCAGCGCATCAACGAATACACCCGCCTGGCATTTGCGGGCCAGCATGCGCAGGCGCGTCAGGTGCGCGACAGCTTGAATCCAGCGCGCGCAGCTTTTAAGGCGGCCAGGCCGCGCGACACTCCCCAGGCCATCACCAAGTATTGGCAGTCGATGCTCGGGCAAGTCGGAGGGCGGGTGCGCAGACCTTTGCTTGAATTGACCGAGGGCCAGAAGGCGGTAGCGCGCGAGCAGTTTGAAAAGAGCGGGCTCGTCGTTTAGCGAGTGCGACCAGTTACACCATAGCCACTAAACAAGGCTAGTGCCTCTTCAAGCACAATGTCGCAAACCTCGGGCGGCAAATCATGGCCCATCCCGGGCACGAAGCGCACTTTGGCGTGTGGAATGCGTTTGGCAAGATCATGGCCATGCGCAACCGGAATCAGTGGATCTTCCTCGCCATGAATCACCGCAATTGGCAAGGTAATGGTTTCAAGCAATTTCGTTCGTGAGCCGCTTGCGGCGATAGCCACCAACTGGCGTCCAACACCTAAAGGGTGGTAGGAGCGTTGCAAGCCGCGTCGAATCCTCGCACGCACTTCGTGCTGGGGTTGGGGATAGGCCGGTGAGCCAATCACCTGAATGATGTTGAGGCTGTGGGTTTCGAGCTGATCGAGGCTGGCGCCTTGTGGTGGGCGGCTGAGCAAAGCCATGCGCGCTTTCGGATTCGATTGAGGCAGTTTGCGTGAGCCACTTGAGGTCATGATCAGCGTGGCACTGACAAGGCGCTGCGGATGATGTGCAGCGAGCAACTGGGCAATCATTCCGCCCATCGAGACGCCGATTACATGGGCGCGCGACCAGCCCAAAGCATCAAGAACTCCAAGCGTATCTTGCGCCATATCCTGCAGGGTGTAGGCGGCTTTGACTGGCCAACCCATGGCATGTTTCATGGCCGCCCAGGCAATATTGGGCTTGCCCCAGGAGGGCAGTTTGGACGAGAGCCCGATATCCCGATTATCGAAGGTGGCCACCTCATGGCCTTGCGCTCGCAAGCCATCGATGAGCCTGATTGGCCAGGCTATGCCCTGCATACCCAGGCCCATGATCAGGAGCACAGGTGATTTCTGAGGCGAGGGGGCCTGAGCCAGTGCGTAGTGCTGCACGCAGATATCGAGGCCATTGGCCTGCGCCATGAATTCGCGAACTGCAGGAAGTGAAGTACTCAATCTCGCCTTTGGAAAGAAGCGGCCGGGAGAGGAGGCGCGGTCATACGCTCTCGGCCTGCCGCACCTTGATTAAATGACGCAGGGCTCCAGTCACTTCAAACGGTTTCCAGGCATCCAATTCCTGGGACAACCGATCGGCGATGACATAAAACGCCAGAGGATTCATGCCCATGCCGGTGTGGCTGGCAAGCACTTCAATATTCTCACCGCGATCACGGTTGATGCTGCATTGCCAGGCGACCACGCCATCGGAGCGCGAATAGATCGATGTGGTAGGCACCGGCGGGGCCGAGCGGATTTGCTCGCGCAGCTCATGGTCTTCCACCTTTTGGCCGCTGACCAATTCATACAGACGCCATGCATTGGTGGCCCGCGGTGGCCCATCAAAAGGTGTGCCCAGGGTGATGACACCGCGAACCTGATCAGGCAGGGCTTTGGCAATTTCGCGTGCATAGATGCCGCCCAGGCTCCAGCCCACCAGGCTCACCTTTTGGCCATGGCGTTCACTAAGCTCCCGGACATGCTCAACGCAGCCCGCGAGCACGCCATAACGCGGACCAAAGTTAAAGCCATAGTTCCACGGGCAAGCGATATAGCCCCGTGAACTCAGGAAGTTGCGCAACATCACGGTCGAGAGATCGTTGGCGGCCAGGCCCGGAAGCACCAGCACTGGGTGGCCATCACCGCGCGGTGTGGTTTGAAGCAATGGCCAAGCCGCTAGCGTGGAGGCAAACTCCCAGGGGGCTCGGGCCTCAAGCATCATCAATAGTGCGGAAGGTGCTTTGGGCGCACTAGCCTCGCGGTGAGGTGTTGTTTCGGGAGGCGCGGCTGTTTTACCGTGCGACGCAGTTTTGCGCGTAGGGGTTGATCTACGGGTTTTGATCGAATCAAGGTTGGTAGCCATCGGCATGTCGGTCTATCAGTATCGCTAGGTTATGAAGCTAAACAACAAGCTGAAAAAAGCGAGCGCGGCGGCGTGCGGCTGGTGCCGAAGTGGCGAACGCAGGGCTGACCGGACTGCAAGGCCGGGGAGGGCACGGTCATGGCGCTGAAGTCTAACACTTGAGTCGTCCCGCCGGTCACAGGCTGCGCCATGCAGTCCAGAGCATATAGCCCGCCATCACGAATAGCACCCAACCAAACAATCGCCGCAGCTTTGCTGTGGGCATTCGGTGTGCGGTGACTGCGCCGAAGTGCGCTGTGATGATGCTTGCCGAGGCAATAACAACCAATCCTGGCCAATAGATAAAGCCAATCGTGCCCGGAGCAATATCAAGATGTCGTCCGGCCCAGGCATAGCCAATCGCGCCTGCGGCTGCGATGGGGAATCCACACGCTGCGCTGCATCCCACTGCTTGCTGCATGCTGATGCCGCGCTTTTCAAGGTAGGGAACGGTGAGAAACCCACCGCCCGCGCCCACCAGTGAGGCCAGGCCGCCAATCACTGCGCCCATGCCAGCCAAAGCAACGCTGCCTGGAAGCTGAGCGACTTGGCCGCCTTCAAGTTTTCGTTTGGCGCGAAGCATGGTGTAGCCGGTATAGGCAAGAAAGACCGAGAAGAATGCGGCTAGAAATGCGGTGTTGAGTCCTGCAGCGATTTGTGCACCCAGCAATGCGCCGATGGCAATACCTGGCGCGAGGCGGAGCACCACAGGCCAGAGCACTGCGCCATTGTTGTGATGAGTGCGAACGCTGGAAAACGAAGTAAACAGAATAGTGGTCAGTGAAGTGGCAATCGCCACTTTGAGCGCGAACTCGGTGGGCATTCCTACTTGCTGAAGCACAATTTTGATAAAAGGCACCATGATCATGCCCCCGCCAATGCCAAGCAAGCCCGCCAGGAACCCCGCACTTGCACCGATAGCAAGCAGGCCAGTAATCATCATCCATCCGGTTGCCGAGAAATCCACGCGTTCAGATCCGTGTTGTGTTTATGGGAGTCAGAGATCAAGCTCGATCACCGCGCCATAATCAAGGCGCGGGTTCAGGCCAAGTTTGAGAGGCTCGCCTCGTAACAAAGGCGGAACTGTGTGAAGCACTCCGGCATGCGCAAAAATTGCAAACGTCACTTCCTGGCCGGATGCCTGTTGTGCCTGAGCCAGGGGAATCAGTTCGCGCACCGCCCGCACCGCGCGCTCACCCAGCATTCGCACCGATTCTCCTTCAGGCGGTTGGTGATCAAGCATATTGTCAGCCCAGGCTTTCACGGCCGCTTCACCAATGCTGTCCCAGGCAAGGCCTTCCCAGCGTCCGAAGTTCATCTCCTGCAGGCCGTCATGCAAGCGCGGGGTGGGCCAGGCATGAGCTGTCATGGCATGCGCCAGATCGCTGGCTCGCCTCAGGGTTGAGCTCGCAGTAAAGGCGGGCACAGCGCGCCCACGCAGTGTATCCACTACACGTTGCAGATCCTCAGCATCCGCTTCGAGATCCATCGCGCCATAGCAAATACCTGGTGCGATCACGGGCTTGGGGTGTCGAATCAAGAGCAGTTTCATGAGGCCTCCCACCACGCCAAAACGCCGATTAAAAACAGCACTTCGGTGAGCTGTTGGGTGGCACCCAGTCCATCACCGGTATAGCCCTGCAATCGCTTGGCCATCGTTCGGGCCATCCAAATGGTGCCCAGTGCGCTCAATACCAAGCCACAAGCAATCGACAGCACACTGTCAATCCACCACGCGAGCAATGCAGCGGGCAGCAATGCAAACAGCCAGGCCATCAGCGCGTCATCACCACGCAGGGCCTGAGCAATTGGCTTCGATTTGGAGTCGTCCTGCGGTTTTGCATAGGGCAGGGTGCGCATGATCACCACGGCCCAGCCGCGCGAGATCGCATGGGCGCAAATCAGGGTCGACACCATCCAGGCTTCGTCGAGCGCGAGCAGCAAATGCAGCTTCAGCCCGAGCATCATGATCAGCCCAATTGCGCCGTAAGCGCCGATACGCGAATCCGTCATGATGAGCAAGGTTTTTTCGCGATCCGATGAGGTGCCAAACGCATCACAAAAATCGGCCCAGCCGTCTTCATGAAATGCGCCAGTGATCCAAATCGTGGCGCACATCGAAAGCACAACGGCCACATTGCTTGGCAGTATTTGTGCGGCGGCCACGTAAATCAAAGCCCCGAAAGCGCCCACCACGATCCCAACCAGAGGGAAAAATCGGGTGCTGCGCGTCAGGGCTTGCGGGCTGTACGGTGCCCAGCTCGCAACACGGCCGGTGATCGGAATTCGGGTAAAGAATTGCACGGCAAGCAGCCAGTGGCAAAGCCACAAGCGCGGGCCTCGGAGCGGTGGTGCTTCAGGGATCGGCAGGTCAGGTACGGAAAGGCCAGGCTCACGAGCCACCGGTTCGGTCATGGCAGGAGCGCACCACTCACAGCAGCACTTTCAAAGCTCGCCATATCGCGCAACATCGCTTGCGCGCTGCGCAGCAAAGGTATTGCAAGCGCCGCTCCAGTGCCTTCACCCAATCGAAGACCCAAATCAAGCAAAGGCGTTGCCATGAGGTGGCCAAGCGCGATGCGATGCCCCTGTTCGGCTGAGCGATGCGCAAACACCATAGCGACCCGCGCCTGAGGATTAAGTTCGCAGGCGAGCACCGCAGCGCAGGTCGAGATAAATCCATCCACTACTACAGCTTTGCGCATTTGAGCTGCACGCAGCATTGCGCCGCTCATCATCACGATTTCAAACCCGCCGATCAGGCTTGCAACATGCAAGGCGCGCTCGCGAGCCGGCGAGGAGGCTTGGATTTCAAAACTCGCGGCATGCTTCGCGATTACAGCCTGCAAAATCGCTTGCTTGACTTCGAGTTGTTGATCATTCACGCCGGTGCCGCGGCCAACCAGGGTATCGATCGGTTGGTGCAAAAGTGTGGCTAGCATGAGTGATGCAATCGAGGTATTGCCGATGCCCATTTCGCCAAAACCGATCCATTGCACTGCAGTGCGTTCGAGCAAAAGATCAACGCACCTTGCGCCTTCATGCAAGGCCTGATGCACTTGTGAAGGGGGCATTGCAGGGGTGTGTAAACAGTTGGCGGTGCCAAAGGCAATCTTGCGACTGATCAAACCCGCGCGCTCGCCAAAGTCGTGATCCACACCAGCATCCACTACCAGCAATTCGATGGCATGGCTTCGCGCAAACACATTGATAGCTGCGCCACCAGCCAAAAAGTTCTCCACCATTTGCCAAGTGACGCTGCGGGGATAGGCGGAGATCGGCTCAAGTGCTAATCCATGGTCTGCTGCGAAAACGATGATCGCTGCATCTGCTTGTGTCGAAGGGCGGGCTGAATAGTCGCCCGCATGCAAAAGGGCAAGTTGCCTGGCCAATGGCATGAGCTGGCCCAGCGCGCCAAGCGGCATGGTTTTGTGGGCGAGTTCATGATCGATTCGGGCTTCAAGTGCGGCATCGAAAGGCAGCTTGAAGTCGAAGAGTTCCTGCACTGAATCAGGTGAGGTCAAGGAAAGGGGAGCTCCGCGAATGGGGTTTGATCATCATCCTGAACCTAGGGTTCAGGTCGGTCGCAGCCGGTGCCACATCAGGTTCATCCGCAAAGCAATAAAGCCATTACAGGCGATCGCAACAGTGGCGCACAGAACACCGCAACCTGGGTTTAACGATATTGGTTCAAGGAATGTTTGACCAAACCAAAACACCGCGGAGCTAAACTTAAGTTTACTCGAACAACCGACTTTGGCGCTGTAATTCTGCGTCAATATCGTCGGTCATCTTACGAATGCGCTTGAGCATCTCCCCAGTGGTCGGTCCGTCGCCATGCCGCGACGCCAACAATTCATGGGCCAATTGAAGTGCAGCCATCACCGCGATCCGATCCAGACCTGAGACTTTGCCCGCATCCCGAATTGCCCGCATCTTGTCATCAACGACTTGTGCGCTGTCCAGTAAGGCACTGCGCTCTTCGGCCGACACAGCGAGCTTGTAATCCCGATCCAGAATCCGTACTTCAATTTGTTCCATGATCGCCTGCACCTTCTGTTGGCCCGATAGCCTGAGGCACCAAAGCTCCCTGCACCAATGGCAAACGCGACAGGGCGGATTCCACATGAGCACGCGCTTCGTCGAGCCGCTGTTGCAACCGAACCTGCTCTTGACGCGCCTGGGCCAGGGCTGCCTGCAAGTCGAGACGCTCTTGCGACAGTCGGGCCACGCTTGCGATCAAGCGTTCAATTCGTTCGCTAAGTCCTTGAATTTCTTGTTCCATCCCATCATGGTAGGGGCGGGTTACGAGAGGGTCAAGTGACAAAGTTCCAGTAAACTTGTACGCCATGCTCAAGCTTCCCACCGCCGCCAAGGCACCCCATCCTTCACTGTGGCGAGTTGTTGGGGCCTTATGCAGCTTGTTCGGCACCTCGATAGCCTCCTTGTTTTTCGCGGGAAGCCTTGCCGCCCAGCCTGTTTCTGGGGGCCTTCTGGCCGGGCAGGCGTCCGCGGCCAAAACCGGTTATGGCCCGGTCAAGGTCGATGCAGTTGAGGTTGAGCTGGTAAGCCCAAACGGCGCGGCTCGCCCTGGCGAAGAGCTTGTGGTGGGTCTGCGCATCCGCCACGACCCTCACTGGCACACCTATTGGCGCAATCCGGGTGATTCGGGTTTGCCGACCACCCTGCAGTGGCAATTGCCGCCCGGCGTTCAGGCCGGAGAAATCCAGTGGCCCGCGCCCAAGCGCCTGCCGATCGGTCCGCTTACCAATTTTGGATATGAAGACGAGCTGGTTCTTCCGGTGGCATTGCGCGTGCCCGCCGGTGTTGCTGGCCCTCTGAAGCTTCAGGTGCAGGCGGACTGGTTGATGTGCAAGGATGTTTGCATTCCGGGATCGGCTTCGCTGGCGCTGGATGTTCCTTTAGAAACGGGGGTAAGCAGGGCTTCAGAACCAAGCCGATTCGCGGCGCTGTTTGAGGCTGCGCGTGCGATGACTCCCGTGCGGGCTGATCAAAAGCTGGTAGTAGCGATGGGTGCGTCATCAGCCCCCGGTGCAGCGGTGTTGCAATGGCGTGCGTCCGGAGCGGTGCAAAGCGCAGTGTTTTTCCCTTACAAGGAAAGCTGGCTCGCCAACTCCGGGGTGCAGTCATTACATCGGGCAAGTGGCGCTCAAAATAAGGCGAGTGCCAATATTTTTTCTCTCCAGCTACCCCTTTCAGCGGAAATCAAACCGCAAACACTGGCTGCAGCCGCGCTCGAACCTGCCGCAGCACAAGGTCAGCGTGATGAGCCTTTTGGCCTGATGGTCGTCAACGGCCAGCCGTTTGAAGTGCAAGGCCGTTGGATGGGTGAAGTGAGCGGTGCGCTTGGCGAGGTGATTGCCACCAGCCATGCTGCAAAAGCGGGCGCTCCAAGCGCGGGCCTACCAGGCGCTCCCGGGCCTCTACCAAGCACACCGGCTCCGGCGCAGGGCAGTGCCGCACTTTTGCTCGCACTCGGGCTCGCGGTATTGGGTGGCCTGGTGCTTAACCTCATGCCTTGTGTGTTTCCGGTGTTGGGGCTCAAGGTGCTGACTTTTGCGGCCCATGGAGGTGCAGCGCATGGCGCAGCGGCAAGTCCAGGCGGCGCTTCCTCGAATACCGCCGGGCGACGCGATGCGGTGCTCTTCACCGCAGGCGTAATCGTGTCATTCTGGGTCTTGGCCGGGATCCTGTTGGCACTGCAATCTGCGGGCAGTGCGGTGGGCTGGGGCTTTCAATTGCAATCGCCCTGGTTTGTGGCCGCGATGGTGGTGTTGTTCGTAGTGATTGCGTTGAACCTGTTTGGGCTGTTTGAATTTGGCAGCTCGGCGACCCGTTTGGGTTCGGTTGAGCACTCTTTGGCTCAGGGCGGGCATAAGGGCTTGGCAGCGTTTGCCTCCGGCGTGTTGGCAGTGTTGGTGGCCACGCCCTGCACCGCGCCATTCATGGGCTCGGCACTTGGATTCACTTTGGGCCAACCGGCCGCCATCGTTTTTGCAGTCTTCACAGCCCTTGGGCTCGGTTTGGCATTGCCCTATCTGGTGCTGGGATGGTTCCCTGCGGCCTTGCGATGGTTGCCTGCGCCAGGGCGCTGGATGGAGAGCTTGCGTCAAGCTTTGGGCTTCCCGATGCTGGCCACAGCCTTGTGGTTGCTATGGGTGTTGGAAAAACAGGCGGGCGAAGATGCCGTGCTTGCGTTGAGCTTGTTAAGCCTCGCGCTTGCGTTTCTGATCTGGATGGTGAGCCGCTTTTTGCGAAGCTGGCGCCTGGGTGTGAGCTTCGCGATTGGTTTGGCGCTAGTAGCATGGCTCGGCCTGCAGTTTGCCGAGCAGGTGGAAGCGCAAGCCGGGCCTTCTGAGCAAGTGTTGAATTCGAAAGATAGTTGGCAAGCCTGGAGTCCGCAGGCTGTGCAATCCGCGCAGCAAGAGGGTCGGGCAGTGCTGGTGGACTTTACTGCGGCGTGGTGTGTGAGTTGCCAGGTGAATAAAAAACTCGTGTTGCAAACCAGTGCGATGCAACGAGCATTTGAAGAGCGAGGCGTGGTGCTGCTGCGAGCTGACTGGACCAGGCGTGATGCCGCGATCACCGCTGAATTGGCGCGCCATGGTCGCAATGGAGTGCCGCTTTATTTGCTCTACTCACCCGGCCAGAGTCAAGCCCAGGTATTGCCCGAGATCCTGACCGAGGCGATTGTGATGAACGCACTCGCCGCGATTAAACTGAAGCCTTGAATGTTTTGTAACACCCCTTTGCAGGAGACCATGATGACGTCGACTCCCCTTGATCCCCAGCGCCGCCACTATTTGATCGGCGCAGGCGCCGCAGGCTTGGCGTTATCCACTCCTGTTTGGGCCAATATTGGACCCGGGCAAGGGGCCCCGAATTTTCAGCTGCGCGATGTGAATGGGAAAACCTTTTCACTGGCCGAGTTCAAGGGCAAAACCGTGGTGCTGGAATGGGTCAATCCGAACTGCCCGTTTGTGAAGAAGCACTACAACAGCAAAAACATGCAGACGCTGCAATCGCGCTACAGCGCGGCCGGTGTTGTCTGGTTGGCGATTAACTCCACCAATCCCAAGCATGAAGACTATATGGAGCCGCCCAAGCTCGCGCAGGCCATGACCGCTTGGGGTGCCGCACCCACAGCTGTGTTGATGGATGCCGATGGACAGGTCGGCAAGCTCTATGGCGCCCGCACTACTCCGCATATGTACATCATCGATCCGAGCGGGCAGCTGGTGTATGCGGGTGGCATTGACGATAAGCGCTCGGCCAACCCAGAGGACATCAAAACCGCGCGTAACTTCGTGGCACTTGCCCTCGATGACATGCGCGCTGGGCGGCCTGTGGCCGTAACCACCAGTGCTCCTTATGGGTGTGGAGTCAAGTACAACTGACCTCCAGCCGCATGCGGATTGATGGCTATCGGAGCATTAGCCTTATACTGGCGACGCTTTTGGTGCCTGCGGGTCTGGATGAGTCCGCAAGTTAAACGGGAAGCAGGAGCGATGCTCAAGCGCTTTATGGCTTGAGGTTTGTATCGATAACCTGCGCTGCCCCCGCAACGGTAAGCATTGAGTTCATGGCTTCGCAATGAAGCCATGGGCATTCGTGATCAATATCCACTGGGCTGTCTTCGGCCTGGGAAGGGGATCCCGATACCAGTGCAGCCCGGATACCGGCCAAGAGGGTTGGTGGCTTGCCACTTCTTTTGGTTCATTGGCTTCGCGGTGGGCGAAGCTCGGAGACTGTCATGTTGTGTTCCCCCTCAAGTGCGGGCCGCTTCGGCTCGCGTGTTTTCTTTTCCCTGACTTCACTTTCTTTTGCTCTAGCCTGCCTTGGCGCAAGCGATCCGTCTATTGCCCAGCCGGCGCTCGATCCAGTGGTGGTGACGGCAACTCGCAATCCACAAGAGATTTCCCGTTTGGCCTCTGATGTTTCGGTGATCGATAGCGTGTCATTGGGTAATGCAGTGCCGGCTACGCTTACTGATTTATTGCGGCGTGAAAACGCGGTGCAAATCATCAGCAACGGCGGGCCGGGCGCGCCATCATCCGTATTGTTGCGCGGCGCCAATAGCGGACAAACCCTGTTTTTGATCGAGGGCTTTCGGATTGGCTCGGGCACTTTGGGCACCCCGACACCGCAATCGATAAACCCCTTGTTGTTCGGTAGCGCAGAGATTTTGCGTGGACCTGCATCGAGCGTGTTTGGTGCGGATGCTATCGGTGGCGCTTTTAACTTCTTGCTGCCTCAAGCCTCCAAGCGCTTGGCCGGCGGATCGGCCTGGCAGGCCAATGGCTTGCTCAGTGCAGGCTCATTTGGCACCACGACTGCAGTGGCTGGTTTGCAAGGCGGCGGCACCAATTATGGTTTTTCAGCCGGTGTGGCTCAAGAGCGCTCCTCGGGCTATAACGCGACACGGCAAGGAAACTTCAGCTTCAATCCTGATCGGGATGGCTATGAAAGACAATCCGCGCAGCTCAATGGATTTATTGATCTTGCACCGGGCCATCGTATTGGCCTGGTGGGCTACACCGATGCCTTGGATAGCCAGTTTGATAGCGGCTTGACCTTCGCTGATGCCCGCGTGAAGACCCGATCGCATTTGCTCGGTATCACCGGTACTCATCAGCTTAGTCAGGACGTGGTGTTGCGTTTGCGCCTTGGGCAGACCACTGATTTTTCGCAAGCTATCAGCAATTTCCCTGGTGTGTTTCGCACCGAGCAGTTGCAAAGCGCAGTGCAGCTGGATTGGCAGGTGCTTAAACCTTTGCAAGTCAGTGTTGCGCTGGATCGCAATGATCAGAAGATCGGTAGTAGTGGGTATGCGGTGGGTACGCCTGTGGGACGTGTGACGGACAGCGTGCGGCTCGCAGCGTTGTGGAATCAGGGGGCGCATTCGGTGCAAGCAGGCGTGCGGTCCGACGACGATTCGCAATTCGGCGGCAAAAGTACAGGTAACCTTGGCTATGCCTATCGCTTGACACCCCAGTGGCGCGTGGCAGCACAGGTGTCGACTGGTTACAAGGCGCCCAGCTTCAATGATCTGTACTTTCCGTTCTTTGGTCGTCCGGTGATTCGCCCCGAGACCTCACGCAATGCCGAGCTCGGGCTGTACTACAACCTGGCCGCACGTGAGGGGCAGGCGACGACAGCCAAATTGGTCGTGTATCAGAATAGGGTGCGAGACCTGGTTGTGTTCGCTCCGGTGTGCCCTGATCCTGACCCACAGTTTGTGTTTGGTTGTGCGGATAACGTCGGCAAGGCCGAACTCACTGGCGCTTCATTGGCCCTCGGACATCGTATGGGTAACACTCGCTTGTCAGCCGCGCTTGACTGGCTGGATGCTCGCGATACCGCAACAGATCGTGTGTTGCCCAGGCGTGCGGCGCGCACCTTGAATTTGCGGGCTGAGCATGAGATGGGGGCGTATCGAATTGGAGCGGAAGTGCAGGCAAGTTCGGCTCGTTTCAACGACGCGGGCAATACCCAGCGCCTTGCGGGCTATGGATTGTTGCATTTGCATGGAGTTTGGCAGGTGGATAAACAGTGGTCAGTGTTTGTTCGGGCCAACAACCTGTTTGATCGACGCTACGAGACCGCACAATTTTTCGTGATGCCAGGATTTCACGCCAGTATTGGTGTGCGCTACGCGATGCGGTGATACCATCGCGAGTTCATCGAATTGACGGAGAAGAAGATGCCGGTTGTTGCGATTGTTAATCCTAAAGGTGGTGTGGGCAAGACCACATTGGCAACCAATCTTGCGGGCTTCTTCGCCACGCAAAATCATTCCACCATGCTCGGGGATTTCGATGAGCAACAATCTGCCCGTCATTGGCTCAAGCTGCGCCCGGCGGGCGTGGCGCCGATCCAGACCTGGGACATTCAAGGCGACATGGCTCGTCCACCAAAAGGCGTGTCGCATATCGTGCTCGACACACCTGCTGCCTTGAAGGGCAAGCGCCTTGCGGATATCGTGAAGGTCGCCAACAAAATTCTGGTGCCGCTTACTCCATCGATGTTTGATGTGATGGCTACCCAGCAGTTTTTGGAGGCCCTGCGTGCCGAGTTCAGCAGCGCTCGTCAATTTGAAGCTACCGTGGGCATCGTTGGCATGCGTGTGGATGTGCGCACCAAAGCGGCTGAGCAATTGGGCCGCTTTGTGGGCGGCCTCAATCTGCCGGTTGCCGGTTATGTGCGCGATACACAAAACTATGTGCATCTGGCCGCGCATGGATTGACGCTGTTTGACGTGCCGACTGCGCGCGTTGAGAAGGATCTTGAAACCTGGGAATCGATTCAGGCTTGGCTGAAGTGATATCACCAATCTGGTTTAGGTGACATCACCGTGCTGGTAAGCCGACGCTTTTACCAAGCTGACTCCCAACGCCTCGCCATCGTGCGGGGCGTTTTTTCTCCGGTGAGTTTTTCAAGCGATGCGGGCGTGATGGTCACGGTATTGCTTGAGCCTGCCGATGGCGGCAATGGCTTGGGCTACTTTGCCAGCGCCGATACCTCCGAGGCGGGGCTGGCTTTTGCGCAGCACCAAGCCGAGCGAATTGCCCGAGCCAATCAGGCGCTTAATGTGTTTGCTAACGTGATGTGGCCGCAGCCGCAAGCTCGCGGGCTGCGTTATAGCTCACCTGCCGATACCATGCCCAGCCTGACCGAGCTGCGCGATCTGCTGCAGCATGAGTCAGCGCAAATGCAGGCGGCGAAAGGCATCGTATCAAGCAGTGCAAGTATCCATATCACTCGCGTGAGGCAGCGCTATGAGTGGCAAGGTGAGCTTGTGGGCGAGCAAGAGTTTGCTTATCTCACGCCCAGTCTTGAAGCGACTGCGCAGCATGATGATGTGGTGCAAACCCGTTCATTGGCGGGGCAATACAACGGCTATTGCCAGCAAGGCGGCTCGCAGGTTTTGCGGGCCAGTGGCTTGGCGGGCTCGGGGCGCATCGTGGCAGCGCAGGCCCTGGCTTTGGCGCGTGCACCCGCGGCTCCAAGCGGCGTGATGGATCTGGTGCTGGCCCCGGATCAAATGATGCTGCAGATTCATGAATCGATTGGGCATCCGTTGGAGCTGGACCGGATCCTGGGTGATGAGCGTAATTTCGCCGGAACCAGTTTTGTGCGCCCGGACATGTTCGGTGAGTATCAGTATGGCTCGCCATTGCTTAATGTGAGCTTTGATCCGGGGCGGCCCGAAGAGCTTGCGAGTTATGCCCTGGATGACGAGGGCCAGATAGCGCACAAGGTGATGCTGATTGAGCAAGGTGTGCTGAAGCGGCCTTTGGGCGGGGCCTTGTCGCATGCCCGCGTCAAGGCTTTGGCCGAGACGCCAGCCGCGCAACTCACGGGCGCTTTGGCAATGGCCGCTGGTAACCCTTCAGACGCGCTGGGTGTGGCCAATAGCCGATCCATCGGCTGGCATCGCGCACCGATTGATCGAATGGCCAACATCAATGTCGAGCCGGGTGATACCTCCTTTGAGGCCATGATTCAGGGGATTAAGCGTGGCGTCTTGATGCGTACCAACCGTTCATGGTCCATCGATGATTCACGCAACAAGTTTCAGTTCGGATGCGAGTGGGGTCAGCTGATTGAAAATGGTGAGCTCACCAGCGTTGTGCGCAACCCTGGCTATCGGGGCGTGTCCGCGAGTTTCTGGCGCTCGCTTAGAGCAGTAGGCGACGCCGCAAGCATGGAAGTGATGGGCACGCCGTTTTGTGGCAAGGGTGAACCGGGTCAGGTGATTCGGGTCGGGCATGCGAGCCCGCCCTGCTGGTTTGAAGGCGTCGAGGTGTTTGGTGCTTGAGCATGTCGGCGCAATCGATCAATTCTGGTCGCTCTATCAGGGGCTCAAGCCCTGGGTGAATCACAGCGCGCGGGCCGATGAAGTGCTGGTGGTGCAGATGCGCGCTGAGGCCAGTGACTTTATCCGGTTTAATCATGGGCGGGTCCGGCAAGCTGGCCATGTGGAGCGTGTGCAGGTGCTGGTGCGCTTGATTGATACTGCACGCCGGGTGAGCAGCCAGGCTGTGATTACCATGAGCCCGCAGGCCACCAACAC
Organism: Burkholderiales bacterium; assembly: GCA_027487815.1. Classification (GTDB taxonomy): domain Bacteria; phylum Pseudomonadota; class Gammaproteobacteria; order Burkholderiales; family Burkholderiaceae_E; genus JAIYCW01. The sequence continues at coordinate 79,349 of JAIYCW010000034.1, read as the reverse complement.
AACCGCGCTTGATGATGCATTGATCAAGCTTCGCGAGACCAACGCGGTGATGCCCACCGATCCGTGGCTCACATGGCATCCGCAGGCATGGACACTTGAAGAACGCCATGACACCAGTGCGGTGCCCAGTGAAGTAGCCATGCGTGTGATTGCTAGCGCGGCTGTGGGCGCGGATCTGGTGGGCTTCTTAATGCAAGGCCCGATGGTGTTCGCTGTGCTGAGTTCAGTGGGGATCGCCCTTTGGCATAGCGCAAGCCGCTATAGCTTTGAGGCCTCAGTGTATGCACCTGCTCCGGCTGCTCCGGACAAGGCGGCCAAGTTTCATGTGGCGGGCGATACCTTTGATGCGCAAGCGGTAGAGCAAGCGATCCAGGCGGCCAAGCAACAAGCCCAAGTATTGATACGCCCCGCGATGGAACTTACGCCCGGCGATTATCGGGTGTGGCTTGCGCCTGCAGCCAGTGCGGAGTTGCTCGGGATGCTGAGCTGGGGTGGGTTTTCGGCCTCGGCCATCAAGACCGGGCAATCGCCACTAAATGCGCTCGAGCAGGGGCAGGTGGCTTTTGCCCCCGCGGTGCATCTTGCTGAAGCGCTTGGTGAAGCACAGGCGCCATTATTCGATGGTGATGGAGTGCCGCGTGCCCGGGCGATTGAGCTGGTTAGCGCAGGCAAGTTGGTCAATACACTGATCTCAAGCCGCAGCGCAATTGAGTTTGGCCTGAAAGCCAATGGTGCAGCGAGTCATGAAGCTCCCGAGGTTGGGGTGATGCAGCCGGGTGATTTGCCCGCGAGCAGCGCGCTTGATGCCTTGCATACAGGGATTTCGATCAGCAACCTTTGGTATCTGAATTTTTCTGATCGACAGCGCTGTGCCATCACCGGGATGACCCGCTTTGCCAGCTTGTGGGTGGAAGACGGTATAGCCCAGGCGCCGATCAAACCGATGCGCTTTGATGACTCACTCTTCGAACTTCTCGGGCCGCAACTTGAAGCGATCGAATCGGAGAGCCACTGGCTGCCCGATACCGATTCCTATGATTGGCGCAGCTGGGGAGCGGTGCGTGCCCCAGGGCTGCTGATTCGCAAGATGCGTTTTGCGCTCTAGCGCGATTGACTGCGGCTAGGGCTTGGCGACAGCCTTGGGCTCGGTGACAAAACCTATCTTGCTAAGCCCGGCTTGCTGTGCAGCCGACATCACCTCTGCTAGCCGCTGATATCGCACTTGCTGATCAGCGCGCAGATGTAATTCGGGCTGAGGTTGGCGTTTGGCGGCAACATCAAATCGGGCTGCGAGCGCCTGGATATCACTCACCGCTTCGTTATTCCAAAACAGCGCCCCTTGTGCATCAATCGACAACGCTATGGTTTCTGGCTTATCCGCAGCAGCCGGCGCTTGTGCATTGGGAAGATCGAGCTTGATCGAGTGGGTGAGCAAGGGTGCGGTGATGATGAAGATCACCAGCAACACCAACATCACATCAACGAGCGGCGTGGTGTTGATCTCCACCATCGGCGATTGATTGGGCTGATTGTCGAGTCCGCCGAAGCCCATGTCAGGCTCCTGGCTTGCGACCGGTCGTGACCAGTGCAAGCAAATCGTGGGCAAAACCGTCGAGCTCGGCGAGTGTGACGCGGTTAATACGAGTAAAGGTGTTGTAGGCCAGGACTGCCGGGATGGCCACGGCCAGGCCTGCTGCAGTCATGATCAAGGCCTCACCCACCGGTCCAGCAATCCGGTCCATCAACACTTGCCCCGCGCCTGCGATATTGAGTAGCGCATGGTAGATGCCCCAGACGGTGCCGAACAAACCAACAAAAGGTGAGGTGCTGCCAACCGAAGCCAGCACGGTGAGACCACGTTCCAACCCTGCAGAGGTCTGGGTCATCTGCTGTCGCAAAGCTCGGGTGACGATTTCGTCTTGCGCGCCAAGCTGGCCCGCAAGCGTTTGTCCTGGGGTTTGTTTGGCGGCATACATTGCGCGCTCCGCCATGGCACTAAACACGCCTTCGCTATCTTGCGCCTGCAGGGCCTTGAGGCCCTGGGGCAAATCGGGTGCGGCCCAGAACTGCGCGAGTGCTGCGCGGGACTTGCGCAGTTGCCAGGCGGACCAGGCTTTGGAAATGATGAAGTACCAGCTCACCAGCGACATGATCAGCAACAGGTAGGCCACCCCGTGGGTGAGCGCATCACCTTGCTCCCAAAAATGCGCCAGGCCGAGCGACGCACTCGCCGGTGCAGGCGTGCTTGCCGTTTGGGCTTGCGCGCTTGGGATGAGCGCGTTGGTCAGAGTATCCATCAGCATAGTTATCGAAACCTTAAGTTCAATTAAGTCGGGGCTCAGCTATCGAGCTTGAATACCCAGCTCCAGTTGTAATACCACTCTGCTGTCGGTTTGCCGTCCACCTGAGCGGGGCGAAAGCGCCAACGTTTTACTGCATCAACCGCGGCTCGGTCCAACAATTCCGAGCCGCTGGTGCGTTTCAACTTTACTTCGAGCACCGCACCTTCAGCGCTTACCAAAATATCCAGGCGTACTTCGCCTTCATCGCCCATCCTGCGAGCCATGGCAGGATAGGCCGGCGCACTATTGCCTGCCCAACTCGCGTCTACTCTCGGGCCAGTGCGCTGCGGCGCCGTTGGTGCCGCATTTGGTGCTGCAGTTGGTGCCGCAGCTCGCTCGGTATTTGGCGCAGAAGAGGGTGCCGCTGGTGCTGGTGCGGCGGCGGGCGCAGGGCTTGATGCCACGCTCGGAGCTGCCGGTGCAGGTAAGGCCGCACTTGACGGTGCCGGTTGCGACGGGCTGGGCGTTGGCGCAACCGATTGCGCACTGGCCACTGGGGCCGGCGCGGGCAGGACCTTTGGAGCTGGTGCTGGGCTGCTTGGTGGCGGCTTCACACTACGCTCCGGCGGCGTAGCAAGAGCCCTGGGCACGGGAGGGCTGATCTGCGGCGCCGGTGGCGGTGGTGTAGGCTCGGGCAGTGTGATCAGTTCGATCCGCACCGGTGCAGGCTTAGGCTCGGAAGCAATGTTTGCAAACAAAAGATAGGCCGCGCCGATGCCCCCGACATGCAGCGCAGCCGTGGCTACAAGCGCTGGCCAGCGCAGCTGGCGAGGGCTGGCCGATGACACAGTCGAAAAATGGGTCTTGGTAGAGGTCAACAAACTCGGGTCAACAAACTTAGGTCAACAAACTTGCGCAACAACGTATGGAAACATGATGTCTGGCTCAGCATACGAGCCTTTGGCACCCCCTGGATGCACAGCCTTGGCACTGTAGCATGGGCTATGGGCCTGTGGATGGGCAGCACTTCTGCGAGTTTTGCGAAGGATTCTGTGTGGCTCGATACCGCGCTGGCCAAGCACGAGATGGTGGTGCTGGGTGAGCTGCATGATGCCGCCATTCAGCATGCTGCGCGGTTGGCCTGGTTGAAGGCTTTGCCGCCCCATCGACGCATAGTGCTCGGACTTGAGCATCTGGATGTGGATCGGCAATCGGATATCGAGAAGGGCCAGGCCAGCGGCCTGTCGGCCCGCGCCTTGGCTCAATCGGCGGGCTTTCGGTTTGATGGCTGGCAGTGGGAGCTTTATGAGCCAGTGGTGCAATTGGCGCTCGATCGTGGCTGGCCAATTGTGGCGCTGAATTTGCCCTCGCGCCTGGCCATGGCCGCTGCGCGCCTTGGACCGGAGTCGAAGGAGTATCAAGCGCCGGGGTTGCCTGCGGTCTCTTGGCCGGGATTTAGTGCAAGCGAGGTTGAGGGCCAAAAGCGTGCTATCGAGGAGGGTCATTGCGGCTTGATGCCCGCGGCGATGCTGCCTGCGATGATGCGGGCGCAGCAAGCTCGGGATGCCACGATGGCTGCGGCCGCAGTGAAGGCGAGGCGCACATATCAATTGCCATTGGTAGCTCTTGTCGGCAACGGACACGCACGCAAGGATTGGGGCTTGCCCCGCTTTGTTTCTGGTCTGGAGCCAACATGGCAGGTGTTTTCAGTCGCGATGGTAGAGCCAGGCGACACTATGGATTCTGCAAGTTTTGATCGGCAGGAACGCTTCCCGGCGCAGGCGCGCCCCGATCCGTGTGAGGAGCTTAAAAAGCGCCTTGGTGCGCCCGCGAAAAAGCCCTAACAGCTGGAGCGCTGTAGCCTAGAAGGGCTGTGAATCAACGCAGGTTGGTGTCTCGGGCAGCAACATCGTTGCCGGTTGGCCGGCCCATCACCAGAACCCAATAGGTACCATAACGATCAAACGGGTTGGCGCTTTGCACCTTGGCCACCCCAAACTCCACAAAGCGCGGATCGATCAGGTTTTGACAATGCCCGGTTGAAAGTAACCAGCCTCGTACCGCATCACCAATCGATTCATGGCCTGCAGCGAGATTCTCGCCGACCACGCGCCACCGATAACCACCGTCACTTGCGCGATGGCCCACTGAGCGACCCTGCGGATCGGTATGATCAAAGAAATTGTGCTCGGCCATGGCTCGAGCGTGCCTCGCGGCGACAGTGGCTAACCTGGGATTCCAGGTTAACAACGGCCTTTCGGCCTTCACTGTCAGGCTCACCGGCTGGGCAGGCGAATTGATTTGAATATTGCCCAGCAACCCCTCTTCCCCACATGCATCCAGCTTTTGCCGGATGGTGTTGATTAACTGCGTTGCATCCAGCGCCAGGCGTTCGTCGGCTGCAGCAAATCCCGGAAAAAGCAGCCCGGCAACTAGCGATAGGCTCCAAGCCGCTCGCCGCCATTGACCGCTTGCCCGGCCTTGTCGGTTGGTGACAAGGCTTTGTTTGATTCCACTGTGCACGCGCTTTGCTCATCGCAATTCCCTGGCGGTGCTGAATTTGTATCTTGTGGAAGCATTAAACCGGTTGAACCCGGGGTGTTTCGAGCTTCAACCCATGAGCGGTGCACGGGTGAGGACGAGTGGCGGCAAAGGCGGGATTGGCTGGAAAAGGCAATAAAAAAGGCCGGAATTCCGGCCTTCAAGACTGGCAAAAACCGCAGTCTTAGGAGGACTCGCTCGTGCCCATCATCGACTGCTGGTAGTTCTCTAAGCCCACGCGTTCTACAAGCTCAAGCTGGGTTTCGAGCCAATCGATATGCTCCTCGGTATCTTCAAGGATCTCCTGCAACAGATCGCGGGTGACGAAGTCGCGCACTTGTTCGCAGTGAACGATGGCATCTTTCAGGTGGGCTTGCGAGCCTTGCTCCACCTTCAAATCGCAACCCAGGATTTCAACCGTGGTCTCACCGATTTGCAGCTTGTGCATGGTCTGCAGGTTGGGCAGGCCATCGAGCATCAAAATGCGCTGGATCAACTTATCGGCATGCTTCATCTCGCCAATTGACTCCGAATACTCCTTGGCGTTGAGCTTTTCCAGACCCCAGTGTTGATAGATCCTGGCATGGAGGAAGTACTGGTTGATCGCGGTCAGTTCGTTGGTCAGTTGCTGATTCAGCAGGCTGATGACTTTTTTGTCACCCTTCATGAGGCGTTCCGAGAGTTATGCAAAGAGTAAATTATAGAGGGGCGGGGAGCACGGACTGGCGCTAACACTTCGGCAAAACCCAATTCATCCGGAAGGCTTGAGCGTTTTGGCGCAAGCGAGCGGCTTTCGGTCAGAAGTTGCTCCGCACATTGAGCGCAAGCACCGCAGCAGTTGGCGACGCCCAGTCGTTCGGTCAAGTCTTCGAGACAGCTCGCACCGGCCTCAAGCTCGCGCCGAATATCCCGGTCTGATACCGCATTGCACACGCAAACAATCATGACTGCTCCCGTTACACACGGTCATGGCCGGGGATAATGACCGGAGCCATTGGCGAACCGTAATGAGAATGATTATCGTGTGTATTTGGAGAAAAGGCAAGTGCTCAGAATGACCTAAGCGAGTTTGCGAAGCCCCAGCACATCCTGCATATCGAACAGACCAGTGCGGTGCCCAGCCAAAAACCGGCACGCCCGAACTGCACCCACCGCATATGTGGCGCGGCTGTTGGAGCGATGAGTGATTTCGATACGCTCACCTGTGCCCAGGAACATGACAGTATGATCACCGACCACGTCGCCGCCGCGAATGGTGGAAAAGCCGATGCTGCCGGCTTCGCGTTCACCGGTCACCCCATGCCGGGCAAACACCCCCACATGACCTTCCCCTTCGATGCTCACGCCCAGCACTTTGGCAATGGTTCGCCCCATTTCAAGGGCCGTGCCCGATGGAGCATCGACTTTATGGCGGTGGTGCGCTTCAATCACTTCAATGTCGTAGCCTTGGTTTAGGATGCCGGCGGCGACCTCCAGCAGCTTCAGGGTGGCATTGACGCCTACGCCCATGTTGGGGGCGAATACGACTGCAGTTTTTTCTGCAGCCCGCGCGATTTGTTCGCGTTCGACCACGCTGAATCCGGTGGTACCTATCACCATGTTGACCCCGCGTTGCGCCGCTTGCTCAAGCAGTTCGAGGGTGGCTTGCGGGCGGGTGAAGTCGATCACCACGTCGGCCAAAGCCAGGGCTTGCGCCGCATCGCTGGTGATAGCTACGCCAGTGGTTTTGCCGAGCAGTGCCCCTGCATCTTCGCCAAGGCGAGCATGGTTTGGCATGTCGAAAGCCGCAGCAAGCTTGGCGTCAGGGGCCTTGAGCACCTCTTCAATCAACATCTGGCCCATGCGCCCGCAGGCACCGGCTATCGCAATTCTGATCATTCTTGGGTCCTCGCGGCTTTCAGCGAGCCGGGGTGGTTTTAGCGCTGGGGGCACGGTATCCGGGTAAAGCCGGATCATTGTTGTCATCGCGCTGGGGCAGGGCATCGGCATCGATAGCCGCTACTCGCTCGTTTTCAAACCGCACAACCACCCGTCGTAACTCTGCCTTGCGGTTGGGGTACTGGAAGCGAAACACATAGTCCCAGCGGTCGTTGCGAAACCCGGAAACCAGCAAGGGCGAGCCCATCACAAACCGCACCTGCTCTCGATTCATGCCAGGCTTGAGCTGGTCGACCATCTCCTGGGTGACATAGTTACCCTGGGGCAAGCTGAACCGGTAGGGCTCGAGGATGCCACTGCGATTGGGGTCGCGCGAAGCACAGCCTCCAAGGGTCAGCGCAATAAGTGCAACGGCACCAATGACGCTGGGTGATCGCGAGCCGGCTGGCAAAAACGGGGATAAAAACGCAAGACTCATGATTCGGCAAGCTCGGTTTAGGCGGTATAACCCGATATGATAAGCATTTAGTGGACTAAACCCGCGCGAGCTGCCATGCCAGGATCCAACGAACTCAAAAATATCGGCCTCAAGGCCACGCTGCCGCGACTGAAAATCCTGGAGGTGTTTCAAGCCCGGCGTGAGCGCCACATGAGCGCCGAGGATGTTTTCAAGGAGCTGCTTGCCGAGGATCAGGATATCGGGCTGGCTACGGTCTACCGGGTGCTGACCCAGTTTGAGCAGGCCGGTATGCTCAAACGAAGCAATTTTGAATCAGGCAAGGCGGTTTACGAGCTCGACGAGGGCTCGCACCACGACCACCTCGTGTGCCTGCAATGCGGCCGGGTTGAAGAATTTTTTGATGCTGAGATAGAAAAGCGCCAGCACAAGATCGCCAAGGATTTGGGGTTTGCGCTCCAGGACCACGCGCTATCGCTGTATGCGAACTGCACAAAACCACATTGCGAGCATCGGCGGTCCTGATGGATCCGAGTTCGGGCCAGGCGCGGCCGCTGCGGCTTTTCATTAAGCCAGGCATGCCACTTGCAATACAGGAGGTATGAACGACACCATGGCCTCTTTTTCCAAAGACCCCGGCTTCACGGTTATCCCGCCCGGGCCCGGCATTTTCGATGAAATGTTGCTTGGCGCGGACTCGCCCCGAGAGCATTACGAGGCTTACCAGCAGTGGCTGGGCGAAACCAACGCCGACGCGATGGCAGCCAAACGGGCCGAAGCCGACCTGATTTTCAGGCGTATCGGCATCACCTTTTCGGTATACGGCGATGAGAGCGGCACTGAGCGTCTGATTCCGTCCGATGTGGTGCCCCGAATTATTTCTGGCACCGAATGGGAGCAACTGCGCCGCGGTTTGGTGCAACGCGTGACAGCCATAAACCGCTTTCTGGCCGACATTTACCATGATCAGGCCATTCTCAAAGCAGGGGTGATTCCGGCCGAGCAGATCTTGCTTAACGACCAGTTTCAGGTGGCGATGATCGGCATGAAACTGCCGCATGACACCTATGCGCATATTGTTGGTGTGGACATTGTTCGCCACAATGATGGTGACTATTACGTTCTTGAAGACAATCTGAGGGTGCCTTCCGGGGTGTCCTACATGCTGCAAAACCGCAAGATGATGATGCGCCTGTTCCCCGACTTGTTCAGGCGTTATGCGGTGCAGCCCGTGGAGCATTACCCGGCGCTATTGCTTCAAACCTTGCGCGCTGCCACCCATGTTGATCGGCCGACCGTCGTCTTGCTGACCCCAGGCCGATTTAACAGCGCTTACTTCGAACACACCTTTCTTGCCCAGCAGATGGGCATTGAGCTGGTGGAAGGCCAGGATCTGTTTGTGAAAGACGGCTATGTCTTTATGCGCACCACAAGCGGTCCCCAGCGGGTAGATGTGATTTATCGCCGAGTTGATGACGTGTTTCTCGATCCACTCGCTTTTCGCGCCGATTCCATGCTTGGGGTGCCCGGTCTGCTGGCCGCATATCGCCTGGGCAGAGTGGTGATTGCCAACGCGATTGGCACCGGCGTGGCCGATGACAAGAGCATCTATCCCTATGTGCCGGAAATGGTGCGTTTTTATCTGGGCGAAGAGCCGATTCTCAAGAACGTGCCCACCTGGATGTGCCGCAAGCCCGATGATCTTGCCTATGTGCTGGATCATCTCGCCGAGCTAGTGGTGAAAGAGGTTCATGGCGCAGGTGGCTACGGCATGCTGGTCGGTCCCACCAGCTCCAAGGAAGAAATTGAGACCTTCCGGGCGGTATTGAAATCTAATCCTGGCAACTATATTGCGCAACCTACCCTGGCGCTTTCTACCTGCCCGACTTTTGTGGAAGAGGGCGTTGCCCCCAGACATATCGATTTGCGCCCGTTTGTATTGGTGGGCCGCGATATTCGTATGGTGCCAGGTGGCCTGACTCGGGTGGCCTTGCGCAAAGGCTCGCTGGTGGTGAATTCCTCGCAGGGCGGCGGCACCAAAGACACCTGGGTAGTGAGCGAGCCCGAAGCCTCTGATCAAGCCCAGGCCAATGCAACGCTTGATGATCTGCCGCAAGGCGCTGTGTCGGGAGATCAGTGATGTTGTCACGGGTCGCCTCGCATCTTTATTGGCTTTCGCGTTATCTTGAGCGCGCCGAAAACATGGCGCGTATTTTGGATGTGGGCCAATCGCTCGGGTTGTTATCGGGCTCCTCGGCGCAGTCTGCTATCGAGCCTTTGGTGATCACCAGTAACCTGGAGGCTTTTGAAGCCACGGGCAAGGCCCCCACCACGGAAAACGTGGCGAAGTTTTTGGCCTGGGACGCGAGCTTTCCTTCTTCAATCCTCAACTGTATTGAGGGGTCGCGTGAAAATGCCCGTGCCGTGCGCGGTTCGATCACCTCCGAGATGTGGGAAAACATCAACGACACCTGGCTTCAGCTTCAGCATCGCAAACGGACTCGTGGCGAGACCATCGATGCAGAGTTTTTCGAATGGGTGAAAGAACGCAGCCATTTATTTCGTGGCATTACCTTTGCCACGATTCGTCGTGATCAGCCATATCACTTCAACCGCTTGGGCACCTTCATTGAGCGTGCGGACAATACTGCGAGGATCTTATCCGTCAAGCAGGCCGAGGCGGGTGAGAACCAAAGCGCGGGCGACGTCGTTACTGATTATTACCGCTTGAGTGCTGTGTTGCGATCGGTGTCCTCACACGAGGCCTATCGCGATACCTATCGCGATGCGATCGACTCACAGCGTGTGGCGGAGCTTTTGATTTTTAATCCTCAGCTGCCGCGCTCACTGAGGTTTTGTTTTGATGAAATCGAGCGCATCCTCAAGGAGCTCCCCGCGACCTCGGGGCGACAGGCCCGCCTGATCGCGGCAACCATCAATGCCAGACTGACCCATGGCGATGTTGCCGAGGTGTACTCCAATGGTTTGCAAAACACGCTGGATCGTTTTCTGCGCGACAACACCCGCTTGAGTGAAGCGGTACACCGTGCTTATCTGGAGCTGAAATAGCCATGCTGCTTTCAGTCATTCACTCCACTACCTATCGTTATGCCGAACCGGTGCAGCGCAGTACGCAATACATTCGCCTGTCGCCGTATCCAACTGCTCGCCAAAAAGTGGTGCGCTGGGAGCTGGATCTGCCCGGGTCTCAGGTAGCGTTGCGAGATGCTTTCGACAACATCACCCAGGTGCTTACCCTGGACCGGCCGCATGATGAGATCACCTTGGTGGCTCGTGGGCAGGTTGAGGTGGACGATACCGATCAAGGCGAAGCGGCTGGTCGAATCAACCCGCAGGTGTTCTTGCGCCCCACCGGGCTCACCGATAGCAATGAAAGCATGAGCGAGTTTATTGCCCCGTTTCGCAGCATTGTTGTAGGGCGGCCCTACATTGCGATGAATGATCTGGCCAGCGCCATTCTCGAAAAGCTTCCCCATGGCGCGGGGCATACGCAAGCCGACTTCACCGCTACACAGGCCTTTGCTGCCCAAGGCGCACTGGGCCAAGACCACGCCCATGTCTTCATTAGTTGCGCCCGATCGCTTGGCGTACCCGCGCGCTATGTGAGCGGGTATGTATATAGCGGCAATGGGCAGGATGTTGCTAGCCATGCCTGGGCTGAGGCCTGGGTGTCGAACCGCTGGATCAGCTTTGATGTGAGCCGCACTAGAGAGGTGGCGGGTGGCTATATCAAGCTCGCTTTGGGGCGAGACTATCTGGATGCCTGTCCGGTGCGAGGTATTCGACTGGGGGGCGGTCAGGAGCAGTTGTCTGCGCACGCCAAGGTCCAAACCGCTTAGGGCTCTGCGATGACCTATTGTGTTGCGATGAACCTCGACGAAGGCATGCTTTTTGCCTCCGACAGCCGTACCAACGCTGGTGTCGACCATGTGTCCACCTTCAGCAAGATGACTGTGTTTGAGCAATCCGGTGAGCGGGTGATTGTTCTGCTCAATGCCGGCAATCTCGCCACCACCCAGGCGGTAACCAATGCTCTGCGTCGCGGTATCACTCACGAAGAATCCCATGTTCTGAATGCGCCGAGCATGTTTGAAGTAGCTGAGTTGGTTGGCGCACAGGTGCGCCGGATCATCGCGCAAACGTCAGCCAGTCAGTATGTGCAAAGCAACATCGACTTCGGCTGCAGCTTCCTCGTGGGTGGTCAGATCAAGGGCGAAGGCATGCGCCTGTTTTCGGTCTATCCGCAGGGCAACTTTATTGAAACCACTCTGGATACCTGCTATTTCCAGATTGGTGAGGCGAAGTACGGCAAGCCGGTGATTGATCGTGTGGTCAAGCCGGGCACTTCGATGGAGGAGGCCGTGAAATGCGCTTTGGTGTCGTTCGATTCGACTCTGAAGAGTAACTTATCCGTTGGCCTTCCGATTGATCTGGCACTGTTGCGCCGCGATGAGTTTACCGTCGGCTTTCGACACCGCATCGGCCTGGATGACGAGTATTTCAACTCGCTGCGCCAAGGTTGGGGCCATGGATTGCGTCGCGTATTCAACGAGCTTCCGTCGCCCCAGTGGCTTAGGGTTTAGGCCACTTCGTACCCTACCAGCGTCGACCGTGGCCCCAGCCGTACCCATGGCCCCATCGGGGTCCATAGCCCCAGCCGGGCCGCACGATAACGGCAGGAGGACCGCCATAGATTTGTGCGGGATAGACTGGAGCGGGGTAAAAAGGAGCAGGGTAGGCGGGCGCGGAATACACGACCGGTGGCGGGCCAAGAATTACTCCCGGAGGTCCAACCACGACGCTCGGAGGCCGTACGGTCACTACAGGGCCGGTTGGAACTACTGCGCAACCACTGAGCGCACTGCAAACCACCGTACCTACTATCCAGCTTTTCATGATGTCTTGCCTTGTAAGCGATCACAGCAAAAGGTGATCTCAGGGCCTAACGGCTTGCCACCGCCCTTTGCCGACAGCCTGATGCCACGCGGATGAAAGCAAACCGTCAGGGTTGTAAGCAGAAGTAACCGGGCCAATCGTTGGCGGGCTTGATCCAGATCAAAGGCGGTTCGACTTGCTGGCGCTAGCCTTGCGGTCATGCTGCCATTAGTCCAAGACCTTGCTTCATTTGCCGATTCCGAACCTGTGCTCGAGCAGGGGCGTTTTGTAGTGCAGGGCATCACCTGCGCGGCGTGCGTGCTTGAAATCGAGGCGATCTTGCTGGGCTTGCCTGGGGTCAGTCGGGTGCAGGTGGATCCCGCGACGCAAAGCGTGCGGCTGCATTGGGACGCCACCCGAGTTAATCCCGCGGTGATGGGGCAAAGGCTGCAGCCAGCAGGGTATCGCTTGCTGCCTAGTGCTGATCCTGCTTTACAGGAATCTGAGCAGCGCGAGGAGCGCAAAGCTCTGTGGCGCCTGGCCGTGGCACTGCTGTGCATGATGCAGGTCATGATGTACAGCACGCCGATTTATTTGAGTGCGCCGGGCGAGCTCGATGCCCAGAGCGAGTCTTTGCTGCGCTGGGCCAACTGGGTGCTGAGCTTGCCGGTGGTATTTTTCAGCGCGGGGCCATTCTTCTCGCATGCTTGGTCCGCATTGCGCCGAGGTCAAATCACGATGGACCTGGCAGTTGTTCTGGGCGTTGTGGTGGCGCTGATCGCGGGTACGGTAGCCAGTTTCGATGCCCAAAGCATCTTGCGTGCAGAGATTTATCTCGACTCCCTGGTGATGTTCATCAGCTTCATATTGGTGGGTCGCTATTTCGAGCGTGTGCTGCGCCGTCGGGCGCTGGCGCGGGTGGATGCCTTGTTGAGTGACACCCCGCAAACCGTGGTTCGCCAAATCAGCGACAACCGCGAAGAAGTCGTTGCAGTGGGTGATCTGCGCCCGGGCGATGTGATTCGCCTGAAAGCGGGCTCACCTGTGCCCGCTGATGCCCGGGTGTTGGATCATGCTGTCCAGCTGGAAGAATCGATGCTGACCGGTGAATCGATGCCTGTGGTGCGTCAGCCCGGCGAACTGGTACTGGCAGGCAGCGTGAATCTGCAGGCGATTGCCCTATTGCAGGTGACTGTTACTGGCGAGCGTACCCAGTTTGCAGCGATGCGGCGCATGATCGAAGCTGCGGCGCAGACCCGGCCTGCCTTTGCTCAAAGCGTTGATCGCCTCGCACCGATGTTTCTGGCTTTTGTGCTGGGAGCCGCGGCCCTGGCAGCGCTGGTGTGGTGGGGCACTGACCCTGCCCGAGCTATTCAATCGGCGATCGCAGTATTGATTGTCACTTGCCCATGCGCGTTGTATCTGGCAAGCCCGGTGGCTTTGCTGCGCGCTGCCGGAGTTTTGGCCACGCGAGGCGTGATGGTGCAGCGCCTGCAGGCACTTGAGGGCCTGGCGAAAGTGCAAAGCGTTATATTCGACAAGACCGGCACGCTAACCCAGCATGCACTTGAAGTCGTTGATCTGCGCTGTGCAGGCGCTACTCCGGTGGGCGAAAGCCTGGCCGTTGCAGCTGCGCTGGCTCAACACTCGACACATCCGATGGCGCGTGCGTTACTCGAGTACGCAAAAACCAGCCGCATTGAAGTTGCACAGATTGATGTGGCTAGCGTAATAGAAACACCTGGGCAGGGCATGCAGGGGCGCATCCTGAGCGGGCCGCTCGCGGGCCGCATGCTTCGTCTGGGCTCATCGGCCTTTTGTGTGCTCCCGGAGTGTGCGCCGCATGACTGGTCATTGCATCTGAGTGTGCTGGGCAATAAGGCTACCGAGTTACGCTGGCTGGTGAGCTTCGCGCTTGCAGAAAAGCTGCGTCCGGAGGCACGGTCAGTGGTAAGCCAGTTTCAACGCGAGGGGCTGGCGCTTGCTTTGCTTAGTGGCGACCAAGCTGATGCCACACACGGCATCGGCAAGCAGCTCGGCATTGACAATATGCATGCTGCCCAAACCCCTCAGGACAAGCTCGCCTATTTGCGTACCCTGCAAGGCCAGGGCAGCACAGTAATGATGGTGGGCGACGGGATCAACGACGCGGCAAGCCTTGCCCAGGCTGATGTGTCCGTGGTGCTGGGTAATGCCAGCGCGTTGGCCCAATCGAGAGCTGATTTCATCATTCAAAGCGAGCAGTTGGGCGACTTGATCTGGTTGCGCGAACTAGCGCTCAAGACGCATCAGGTGTTGCGCTCGAATATCGCTTGGGCATTGGCATACAACGCAATAGCTGTGCCGGCAGCCATGTCAGGCTGGCTTGCACCGTGGGCCGCAGGGCTTGGAATGGCGTTGAGCTCGATCCTGGTGGTGGCCAATAGTTTGCGCATTAGCGCAAGGCGCTGAGACCATGGATATCTTGCTGCTGCTCATTCCTCTCTCCGTGGTGCTTGCCTTGCTGATCATAGTGGTGTTGGCCTGGGCGTTTGCCAATCAGCAGTTTGACCATCTGGAAGCCGAAGGCCAACGAATCCTTGATGCAGATCAAGACGCAATGAAAGCAGGCGAGTGACACTGATCCCCATGTAATTGCCGGACTTAGGGAGAAGTGCATGAATACAAATCAAATGCTTGATGTGGGCCGGCAGGCCCAGTACAACGATACGGTGGTGAGGCAGTTTTCACTTGCCGCGGTGCTGTGGGGTGTGGTTGGCATGCTGGTGGGCGTTGTGATTGCTGCTCAGCTTGCCTTCCCTGATCTCACTGCCGGAATCGCCTGGCTGAGTTACGGCCGCTTGCGCCCTTTGCATACCAATGCTGTGATCTTCGCATTTGGCGGCTGTGTGCTGTTCGCCTCCAGCTATTACGTTGTGCAGCGCACTTGCCAGACTCGATTGTTTGGCGGTCCGCTCGCCAGCATCACATTTTGGGGCTGGCAACTGGTGATTGTGGCTGCAGCCATCAGCCTGCCCCTGGGCTACACCTCGGGCAAGGAATATGCCGAGCTGGAATGGCCTATCGACATCCTGATTGCAGTGGTCTGGGTGTCCTATGCGATTGTGTTTTTCGGCACCATCGGTCAGCGCAAGATTCGCCACATTTATGTGGCCAACTGGTTCTTCGGCGCCTTCATTCTGACTGTCGCCCTGCTGCATATCGTGAATAGCGCAGCTTTGCCTGCAGGCTGGATGAAGTCCTACTCTGCATATGCAGGTGTCCAGGATGCGATGGTGCAGTGGTGGTACGGACACAATGCGGTCGGCTTTTTTCTTACCGCTGGCTTTCTCGGGATCATGTATTACTTCATCCCCAAGCAGGCCAATCGCCCGGTGTTTTCCTATCGCCTGTCGATCGTGCACTTCTGGGCTCTGATCTTCACCTACATGTGGGCGGGCCCCCATCACTTGCACTACACCGCATTGCCGGATTGGGCGCAAAGCGTTGGTATGCTGTTCAGTTTGATCCTTCTGGCACCGAGCTGGGGCGGCATGATCAACGGCATCATGACCCTGTCGGGCGCTTGGCACAAATTGCGTGACGATCCGATCCTGCGCTTCTTGATTGTGTCCTTGTCGTTCTACGGCATGTCGACCTTTGAAGGACCGATGATGTCGATCAAGACGGTGAATGCCCTGTCGCACTACACCGACTGGACCGTAGGGCATGTGCATTCGGGTGCCCTGGGCTGGGTGGGCTTGATCTCGATGGGCTGCCTCTACTTTCTGATCCCCAAGCTCTATGGCTTGCAGAAGATGTATTCCGTGCGCGCAATTGAAGTGCATTTCTGGGTGGCAACTGTTGGCATCGTGCTCTATATCGCTGCGATGTGGATCGCCGGGGTGATGCAGGGTTTGATGTGGCGCGCAATCAATGAGGACGGCACGCTCACCTATACCTTTGCCGAGAGCGTGAAAGCCACCTTTCCTTACTACCTGATTCGCCTGGCCGGTGGGGTGCTGTACCTCTCGGGCATGGTGTTGATGGCCTTTAATGTGGTGATGACAGTGCTGCAGGGGCGCAAGGTATCGACCCCGATTCCGCCGCCCGTGGGTGAAGCAAGCCATGCGCCCAATCCATCCCTGCAAGGAGCCTGAACATGAGTGACACTACGCAAGCCAAGGGGTTTTCGCACCAGACGATTGAGACCAACAACTGGTTGATGATCATCCTGATCGTGCTGGTTGTTGCAATCGGTGGGTTGGTTGAAATCGTGCCCCTGTTTTTTCAGCGCTCCACTACCGAACCCGTAGAGGGGCTCAAGCCCTACACAGCACTGCAGATCGCAGGCCGCGATGTGTATGTGCGCGAAGGGTGCTACAACTGCCATTCGCAGATGATTCGGCCCTTGCGTGCGGAGACCCTGCGCTATGGCCCGTATTCAGTGGCAGGTGAGTTTGTATATGACCGGCCGTTTCAATGGGGCAGCAAACGCACCGGGCCTGATCTGCATCGGGTGGGCGGCCGCTATAGCGATGAGTGGCATGAGATTCATCTGACCAATCCGCGCGATGTGGTGCCCGAGTCCAACATGCCCGCTTATCCCTGGTTGGCTGCGGCGCAAGTGGATCACACCACGATAGTCAAACGCATGTCTGCGCTGCGCACACTTGGTGCTCCTTACACCGATGCCGAGCTGGCTGAAGCCGTGGCTGCTGTGCAGGGTAAAACCGAGATGCAGGCAGTGATCGCGTATTTGCAGGGCCTGGGTCTGGCTCGCAAGACCATGCAATAAGCAAAGGAGGGATTCATGGACATCAATGTGCTGAGAATTGTGGTGACGATTGCAGGGCTGGTGCTTTTTCTGGCCCTCGTCGTGTGGGTGTATTCGGCGCGCAATCGCGCGGGGTTTCAAGCAGCCGGGTACTTGCCCTTGCTTGATGATTCAGGAGAGAACAAATCATGAGTGATTTCATAAGTGGATTCTGGGGGCAGGCGATTGCGTTGGTCACCGTCGCTGGCATGGTGGCCTGTGTGGTGTTGTTGATTATCAGCGGGCGTACCAAACCCTCAACCAGCAGCGATGGCTCTACCGGCCATGTGTGGGATGAGGATCTCAAGGAGATGAACAATCCCTTGCCCTTGTGGTGGGTTGGACTGTTTCTGATCACCGTAGTGTTTTCAGCGGGCTATCTGGTGCTGTATCCGGGGCTCGGCGCTGCACCCGGGCAGTTGGGCTGGAGCAGCAGCGGGCAACATGCGCAGGAAAGCCGCAAGCTTACCGAGCAAGTCGCGCCGCTTTATGCAAGCTTTGACAAGCTGAGCGTGCCTGAGCTCGCCCGCGATCCGAAGGCTTTGGCTACCGGACAACGATTGTTCTTGAACCAGTGTTCGCAGTGCCATGGTTCGGATGGTCGGGGGTCCAAGGGCTTTCCCAATCTTGCGGATAAAGATTGGCTGCATGGCGGATCGCCTGAGAAGATCATCGAAACCATTAAGCAAGGGCGCCAGGGCATGATGCCCGCGCTTGGCGCTGCTGTGGGCAGCTCAACGGATATCGCCAATCTTGCGAATTATGTATTGAGCCTGTCCGGCAGCCCGCATGATCCTGTCAAGGCTGCATTGGGTCAGCCCAAGTTTGCCGCTTGCGCGGCATGCCATGGCGCCAAGGGTGAGGGCAATCAAGCACTTGGTGCTCCCAATCTGAGCGACAAGATCTGGCTGCATGGCTGGGGCGAACAGGCGATTGCAAACATCGTCATTAATGGCCGTAACAATGTGATG
The DNA here is from genome assembly GCA_027487815.1 of Burkholderiales bacterium. Classification (GTDB taxonomy): domain Bacteria; phylum Pseudomonadota; class Gammaproteobacteria; order Burkholderiales; family Burkholderiaceae_E; genus JAIYCW01. Next base: position 61,529 of record JAIYCW010000034.1, on the reverse strand, counting down.
CCCGCCCAGGCTGACAAGCTTACTGAGGCGCAGGTTCGGGTGCTGGCGGGTTATGTGCTGAGCCTGAGTCAGTAATGCATAGCCCATCGACTTCTTTGGCGAAAGCTCCGGCATGACCACCAAAACCGCCGAGGTTAAGCCGATCTGGCTCTACGTCAAGACGCGCAAGGTATATCCGCGCGCGACCGACGGCGTATTCGCGAATTTGCGTTGGGCCATGGTGATTCTGACCCAGCTGGTGTTTTATGGATTGCCGTGGCTCAACATGCATGGGCGGCAAGCGGTGCTTTTTGATTTGGAAACCCGGCGCTTCTATGTATTCGGGCTCATGCTCTATCCGCAGGACTTCGTATTCCTGGCCGTGTTGCTGATTCTTTGCGCCTTGAGTTTGTTTGCAGTGACTGCGGTAGCTGGTCGGGTGTGGTGTGGTTATGCCTGTCCGCAAACCGTGTATAGCAAACTATTCCTGTGGATCGAACATTTGGTTGAAGGCGACCGGCAACGCCGCATCAAGCTTGATGCAGCCCCCTGGTCTGCCAACAAGCTGGGCCGCAAGGCGATCAAGCAGGCGCTATGGATCACGCTTGCGATGTGGACAGGTCTGAGCTTTGTGGGCTATTTCATCCCCATTCGTGAGCTGGTGCCGCAGTTCGTCCAGGGCAGCGTTGAGGGATGGGCTTTGTTCTGGGTTGGGTTTTATGGTTTGGCCACTTACGGCAACGCAGGCTTTATGCGTGAGCAGGTTTGCAAGTACATGTGCCCTTACGCCAGATTCCAATCTGCGATGTTTGATGAACACAGCTTGATTGTCAGTTATGACGAAAAGCGCGGTGAGCCCCGAGGTTCGCGCAGCCGCGGCGCAGATCCAAAATCGCTTGGTCTAGGGCATTGTGTGGACTGCACCTTGTGCGTCCAGGTGTGTCCAACCGGCATTGATATTCGCAAGGGCTTGCAATACGAGTGTATTGGATGCGCGGCTTGTATTGATGCCTGCGATTCAGTGATGGACAAGCTCGGCTATCCGCGAGGTCTGGTGCGCTATACCACCCAAACCGCGCTTGAGCAGCGCTGGGCATGGGACAAGGTGTTTGAGCATTTGTATCGCCCGCGCGTGATCATTTATGGTGTGTTATTAAGCGTGATTGGCACCGGCTTGGTAGCCGGGCTGATGATGCGCCCACCGATTCGCGCGGATGTGATTCGTGATCGTGGTGTGCTGGCCCGGGAGCTGAACGATGGCGTTATTGAAAACGTCTACCGGGTTCAACTGATGAACACTACCGAAAGGCCGCAGCGCGTCATCATCGCTGCGCGCTCGAGCGCGCCGGTAACCTTGTCGAGTCAACCTGTGGTTGATATCCCGGCAACCCAAAGTGTTTGGGTGCCTGTCAGTCTGCAGGTCCGGGCAGGCGGGTTACCCAAGGGGTCCAACCCGGTTGACCTGGTGTTTCGCTCGCAAGACGCCGAGTTGGTTGAACCGACCAAGTTTTTGGTACCGCGATGAAGGCCTTGCCGCATCAATCCAAAGTTAACAGGAGAGCCCAATGAAAGTAGCCCCATCAAACCATTCTGTTCCTGGTTCAGCAGACCCCGCGTCGTCCGCCAAGACCAGCCCGAGCCGGGCTGCCTGGCGCGACCCGATTGTCTGGGCCCTGGCCAGCGGCCCATTGATTGTGGTGGTGGCCGCTATCGTGACTGCCTGGATAGCGATTGCCGGAGCCGATCCTTCGGTCATGGTGAAAGCATCAAATCCTGATGCAGCCGCATTGCCGGCCGTGCAAGCGCGCAATCACAGCGCCACCAATGCTGCCGCGCGCAAGCCGTGATTGCCAAGCTAAGCCCGGCCATGAGCGAGACTGATCAAGCTGACCCACCCGAGCCGGAGATCCGCTTCAGCGCATGGATGCTGGTGGTGTGGCCAGCATTTCTCATGGCCTGCATGATTGAGTTGGTGTTGTTTGCGCTGCTTGACCCTGGCTTGTTGGTTGAGCTCTTGCAGGAAAGGGCAGGCGCTATCAGCTGGAGTCGGACTACGGTTTATTCCCTGAGCTTCATCGGCCTGTGGGCTGCATTCATGCTTAGCAACACCCTCACTCTTTTACTGAGTAACGCCAATGGGCTTTCCGGGCATCACCAGAGCTTGCCCACTGATTAGCACTGCTCTGGATTGACCAGATGCTGCAGGGCTTGTGGATCAAGAATTTGCACCAAGCGCTGCTGCACGCTCAAAATGCCTTCGTCCTGAAACTTGGAAAAGGTGCGGCTGACTGTTTCGAGTTTCAGCCCAAGGTAACTGCCGATTTCCTCGCGTGTCATGCGCAACACCAGCTCGGAGGATGAAAACCCTCGTGCCCGCAGGCGTTGGGAAATGTTAAGCAGGAAAGCGGCCAGGCGTTCCTCGGCGCGCATGCTACCCAGCAACAACATCACCCCATGATCACGCACAATTTCGCGGCTCATCATTTTGTGAAAATGCAGCTGCATCACAGGGAAGGTGCGCGAGAGATCGGCAACCTGATCAAATGGAATGACGCACACCTCGCTATCTTCAAGGGCGACAGCATCACAGGTGTGGTGATCGGTGCCAATGCCATCCAGGCCCAGGATCTCGCCCGCCATCTGGAAGCCCGTTACCTGGTCACGCCCGTCTGCGGTATTGACACGGGTTTTGAACATTCCAAAGCGCACGGCGTAAAGCGCTGCAAATGTGTCGCCATTGGAAAACAGCCCCTCACCTCGTTTCAGGCGTCTGCGCGATTTGACCATCTCGGACAGCTTCTCAAGTTCGCCTTCCTGCAGGCCTACCGGCAGGCACAGTTCGCGCAAGCTGCAATTGACGCAGGCGACCTTGATAAGGGATGGATCCATGATGCCTCGATTGAGTGTGACAACTTGATGATACCGAGCTTGGCGCCAGTTGGGCCTGCTGGCGTTGCCAACCTTACGGCCGGGATTGACCCAGATCAAGGCCAAAGGCGAAAAAAAGGTGGAAAGTATCTCCAAGCCATCTTACGGAGCCCTCTTGTGATTACTTTACCCACCCAAACCCTTGAGCGGTTTGATATAGCCGGGCCACGTTACACCTCCTATCCCACTGCAGATCGCTTTTATGAGGCGTTTGGTCCGGAGGACTTTCGACTGGCCTTGCAGCAGCGTCAGGCGGGGCATATGGCTTTGCCGGTATCGGTATATGTCCATATCCCGTTTTGTGAATCGCTGTGTTATTACTGCGCTTGCAACAAGATCATCACAAAGCACCATTCCCGGGCCCATGCCTATCTTGATGCGTTGGAACGCGAAGCCAATCTTGTGGGCGCGGCGCTTGGGCAACGGCCCCGCACTACACAAATACATTTCGGTGGCGGCACACCGACCTTTCTGACCAATGATGAATTTGATCGCCTGTGGCAGATCGTAACCCGGCATGTCGAGCCTGTTCCGGGGGGTGAATTTACAGTTGAAGTGGACCCGCGCACGGTAACCGTGGAACGCCTGCAGTTCTTGTTTCAGCGCGGGCTCAACAGGCTGAGTTTTGGCGTGCAGGATCTGGCGCCCGAGGTGCAGCGCGCAGTGCACCGAATTCAGTCTGAATCAGAAATTTTCGAATTGGTGGCGGCAGCTCGTGCGATTGGTTTTGAATCCATCAATGTGGATTTGATTTATGGCCTGCCCAAGCAGACCGTGGAAAGTTTCAAGCGCACGATTCAAACGATTTCGCGCCTGCGCCCGGACCGGATCGCGCTTTACAGCTACGCACATCTGCCACATCGTTTCAAGGCGCAGCGCCGGATTCATGAGGCGGATCTGCCAGGTGCGAGTACCAAACTGGCCATGCTGGCGGCCACAGTGACGGGTCTTCAGGAGGCGGGTTATGAATACATCGCGATGGATCACTTTGCGCTGCCTAATGATGCTCTGGCGATCGCCAAAAAGCATGGCAGTTTGCACCGCAATTTTCAGGGCTACAGCACTCAGGCTGACTCCGATCTGATAGGGCTTGGGGTATCGGCCATTAGCAAGGTAGGGCAGGTGTATGCACAAAATGCAAAAACCATCGAAGAGTATGAAGACAGCCTGAATCATCAGGAACTGCCTACAGTGCGTGGCTTTGCGCTGCAGCGCGACGATGTGTTGCGGCGCGCGGTCATCATGGCGCTGATGTGCCAGGGGGTGGTGGAATTCGAGTCGATTGAAACCGCGTTTCTGGTGAATTTCCAATCGGTGTTTGCGCGCGAACTGCAGCAGTTGCGCAGCTATGAAGATCTGGGCTGGATTCAAATTGATGCCCGCCGGATCAAGGTCACGGAAGCGGGATGGTTTTTCGTGCGCCTGATTGCCATGGCGTTTGATCGCTACTTGCAAGCTGATCAGGAGCGTACCCGCTACTCGCGGGTGCTGTAGGGCAACCCGCATGTGGCTGACCTGGAGCTGGTTAGGCGGCGCTTTGTTGATGGGGCTGGCTGGTGGTGTGCATTGCGCTTCAATGTGCGGCTCGATTTGTGTTGCCGCAGGCCTGGCTAGCGAGCGCAATCTGATGCTGGCTGCCCGCGCGGTGGCCTACATCCTGGTCGGGGCTGTCGCGGGTGGTTTTTTTGAATTGGCAGCGCAACTCACGCTTGCGGTCTCGGCGCTCAAACCTCTGATGCACCTCGCGCTCGGATTGGTGATGGTGCATGGTTTGTATCTGGCGTTTACAGGAAGCACCTGGGCAAGCGGCCTTGGAACCTCGGGCGCGGCAGTAGTTCGTATCCCAATAAAGGGTTTGAAAGCAGGCGCGGTGGTGATGGGTGCGAGCTTGCCGCTCCTGCCATGCGGCCTGTTTTATGGCGCAGTGGCTTTGGCGGCACTTTCAGGCTCGGCGCTCGCCGGTGCCAGCACCATGGCTGCGTTTGTTGTGGGATCGTCGCCCTGGCTTTGGACAGCAGTGCGGATGCTCGGTCAGCCGGGGCAAGGGCAGTGGCAAAGGCCTTTGCTGCGCCTGGCAGGCCTGATTTGCGCTGCGGCGGCTGCACTTGCATTGTGGCACGGTGATTTGGGGGCGGTGTTATGCCGATGATCGGTGGTGGGTAGGGCCCAGCAGATCAGAAAGACAGCGTGTTGATCAGGCGTTGTCGCGGATTGATTTATGCTGTGCTGATGACGCAACTTCAAGCCGCAAGTGCAGCGGAAACCGCACTCCACATCCCCTCGCGAGAGGCCCTGATTTATCAGCTGAATGAGGCTGCAGAGATTGAGCACAATCTCATGTGTTGCTACCTCTATGCGGCTTTCAGTATCAAGACTGAAGCCGATGGTTTGACTGCTGAGCAAAGCGCTATCCTTGCAGGTTGGAAGCGGGTGCTGATCGGGGTGGCGATTGAGGAAATGACCCATTTGGCCCTGGTCACGAACCTCACATTGGCGGTGGGTGGTGCACCGCACTTTTCGCGTCCGAATTTTCCGGTTCCGCCGGGCTTGCATCCTGCAGGAATAGTGGTGGAACTGGCCGGCTTTGATCGCGATACGCTCCAACACTTCATCTATCTGGAACGCCCCGAGGGCAATGATGATCCGGATGGGGCTAGTTTTGCAGCCTTGCGCGGACAGTATCAACGCATCATGCCCATTCAACGTCTGATGCCCAGCGCGCAGGACTTTGCAACCGTTGGCCACTTTTATCGCAGCTTGCAGGATGGTGTGCGGCAGCTTTCAAAAGCGCTTGGTGAACGCACCTTGTTTTGTGGCGATCCTGGCCTGCAAGTGGGCCATGATCTGATTCAGTTGCCTGGTCTGCAAGCGGTGACGGATCTCGCCAGCGCCATGGCGGCTTTCGAAACGATTGTGCTGCAGGGCGAGGGTGCGCCGCAAGACAGTAGCCAGGGGCACTATCGGCGCTTGATCAGTATTCGTGACGCCTGGGACCAATTTGAGAATGACCATCCGGGTGTGGTGCCGGGTCGTCCAGTCGCACGAAATCCGGTGATGCGCAGACCCCCCACGCCGGAGCGAAAGGTGTTCATCGAGGGTGCCTCAGCAGGTCAGGCGGTCGATCTGGCGAACGCGGTGTATGGCGCCATGCTGCGCATGCTTGCTCAAGGATTTGCAGAAACCAATCCAAGCAATAAAAAGCTTCTGTTGGACGGTGCGATCGACGGCATGTATGCCATGGTGCCGGTGGCTGAGTACGCCACCACCTTGCCTGCCAATACCGGGCTCCCGGGGGTCATGGCCGGGATGAGCTTTGCCACCTTGCGTGATCTTTCGGTGCTTCCGATTGGCAGTGCTTCATTGCGCTTATTTGGCGAGCGCTTGGTGGAGATAGCCAAGGCTTGTGAGGAAGCGCTCCCATCCATGGGCTCGGGTGCACAGATGCTTGCGGCTCAGCTTGGCCGGATCGCCGACAAACTCGGTGTGCATTCGGAATTTGCCCCGCAGATTGAGCGCAGCATCGAGGTTGAGGTGGGCTCTGAAGTGGCGATTCATTTCGAGGCCAAGCGCTGCATTCACGCGCGATTCTGTGTGTTGCAAGCCCCCAAAGTGTTTCTGGCGAATACGCCAGGCAAGTGGATTTATCCCGATGCCATGCCATCTGAGGCCCTGATCGCCGTAGCTGAGAACTGCCCTTCCGGTGCGATTCAATATCGCCGCGTAGCCGCCAATGGCGAGCCGGTCGAAGCTGAGTTGGCTCCGCCGGTCAATATGCTGAATGTACGGGAAAACGGGCCGTATGCAGTGCGTGCTCCGATTGAATTGGACGGTGAGTCGATTGGATACCGCGCAACCTTGTGTCGATGCGGTGCTTCGGCCAACAAGCCATTTTGTGACGGGGCGCATGCCACGATCGGATTTTCTGCAAGCGGTGAGCCTGCGACACGGCCGAGTGATCCATTAAGCGTTCGTAATGGTGTGTTGGCGATCAAGCCTCAAACCAACGGGCCCTTGATGGTGAGTGGTGCGCTGGAAATTTGCAGTGGCACCGGGCGCACGGTTGAGCGGGTCGGGCAGGCGATGCTGTGTCGATGTGGGGGTTCAGCAACCAAGCCTTACTGCGACGGCACCCATAGCCGCATTGGATTTCGATCTGATCAGTAAGCGAGCAATTCGCGGGCGTGGCGACGGGTGATTGGAGTAATCTCGACGCCGCCCAGCATCCGGGCGATTTCCTCGATACGGGCGTCTCTTGCCAGTGGCGTGACTTCGCTAATCACTGCATCGCCTTCGCGCTGCTTGCTCACCCGAAGTTGTTGATGAGCGCGGGCAGCCACCTGCGGCAAATGGGTGACACATAACACCTGATGCTCCTGGCCGAGCTCGCGCATCAGATCGCCAATCACCTGCGCGACCGCACCTCCGACTCCAGCATCAGCTTCATCAAAAATCAGGCTGGCAATATGGGTGACTTTGGCCGCGGCCACCGATATGGCCAGCCCGATGCGCGATAACTCGCCGCCGGAAGCCACTTTGGCAATCGAGCGAGCCTGAGTACCGGTATGACCGGCAAGCTTGAAATCGACATGATCTATGCCGTGGGCGGCTGGTTCACCCGGGGTGAAGTCGATCTGCAGTTGGCTGCCCGCCATCGATAGCCGCTCAAGGGTAGCGCTTACCGATTTGGCGAGCTTGCGCGCAGCCTGCTTGCGCTGTTTACTCAAGCGCTCGGCTTGCTCAACATAACGGGCTTTCAGAGCTTGCACTTCCGCGCGAAGGGCTTCAGTATCCTGCGCGGCCTCAAGCGCTTGCAAGGCCTGGCGCACGGCTTCGAGCTCTGCGGCCATCATCTCAGGCTCGATACGAAGCTTGCGGGCGCAATCATGCAATGTCGTGAGGCGCTGTTCGACCTGCGAGAGCCGTTGCGGATCAAGATCAATACGTTGTGCATAGGTGGCCAAATCGCTCGCGGCCTCGGCGACTTGGGCTTGAGCGCTTTCGATCATCTGCAGGATGGGCTCCAGGCGCGCATCGATCTGCACCAACTGCCGGGCCCGTCCCACAACACCTGCCAATACGCTGCTGACACTCGCGTCGTCTTCATGCAGCACCGCACTTGCGCCACTGGCCAATTCAATGAGCTCGGCTGCATGCGCGAGACGCTTTTGTTCTTCGGCAAGCGTCTCCCATTCACCGGCTTTAGGGCGCAAGGTGTCGAGCTCGTCAAAGCGCCAGCGCAATCGATCACGCTCCAGCGCCATCTCACGATCCGAGCTGAGTGCTTTATCGAGCCATGCTTGACGTTCTTGCCATTGCTCAAATGTACGGGCAAGGGATTCAAGCTCGGGGGCATGATCGGCAAAAGCATCCACAAGCCCGCGCTGGTGAGCGGGGCGCATCAAAGCCTGCGAAGCATGCTGGCCGTGGATATCCACTAGCTGATCGCCAAGCTCCCGCATCTGGGTCAGCGTCACTGGATGGCCATTGATAAAGGCCCGGCTTTTCCCATCGGACTCGAGCGTGCGGCGCAGCAAAATCACCCCGCCATCGCCCTGAAGATCCAGGCTGGTCAAATGCGCGTCGAGCGTGGGGTTGCTGGAGAACTCCGCACTGATCTGCGCACGCGAGGCTCCTTCAGCGATCAGACTCGGGTCGGCGCGTGCTCCAAGAACCAGGCCGAGCGCATCAAGCAAAATGGATTTGCCGGCACCAGTTTCGCCAGTCAGGGCAGTAAAGCCCGGGCCAAATTCAATTTCAGCCTGCCGGACAATCACAAACTGGCTCAGCATCAATCGCTGCAGCATGCTCGCTTCTCGTTGGTTTAGATATTGGAGAGCAGCGAGCTGGCGCCGTTGACCCAGGCTTCACTGCGTTGCACGCGTCCAATCGGCAGTTCATGCCAATTGAGTTTGTTGCGCAAAGTGGCAAAGTGGCTATACCCCGGCGGGTGCAAAAAGCGGACCCGATATGGGGCGCGGGCAATCACAATATCGTCGCCGTCCTGCAGGTCGCTAAACACTTGCATATCTGCTGCCACGCGGGGCTCGCGTCCCTCAACCACCCGGATCACAATACTCACCGAATCGGGCAACACAATCGGCCGATTGGAAAGTGATTGGGGGGCAACGGGAACCAGGACCAGACCAGCAACCTGTGGATGCAGGATGGGGCCATTGGCAGAAAGTGCATATGCGGTTGAACCGGTCGGCGTAGCAATGATCAAACCATCAGCCCGCTGGTTGTACATATGAATGCCATCCACCTCCACTTGCAGCTCGATCATTCCGGCCCGCGACGAGCGGCTCACCACCACATCATTCATCGCCACGGCTTGCCAAACGCTTTCGCCCGCACGCCGCACATGCGCTTGCAAGAGGCTACGTTCCTCGATGGAGTAGTGGCCCTCAAGAATCTGCCCGAGAGCCTGAGGCCAGGCCTCAAGCGCAATATCGGTGACAAAGCCGAGTCGGCCGTGGTTGATCCCAATAAGCGGCACATCAAAAGGCGCCAATTCGCGGCACAGCCCCAACATTGTGCCGTCACCGCCGAGCGCAATCGCCATATCTAGGCTGGGCCCCAACTCGGCTGCATTGCCATGGGGCAGATCCATGCGTTGAATAGCCTGGGCAGTTTCGGTTTCAAACACCGCAATCACACCGCTGCGCTGCAAACTCGCAGCGATTTCAAGCAGGGTGCCCGCAACGCCTTCGGTTTGATACCGGCCTACCAAAAGTGCGCGGCGCACAGGTTTGGCCGTAAAAGGGCCAGCCGGTGTGGTGAGGTCCGACAGTGGCACAGAAGAAGGAGGCAAAGCAGTCATAGCGATTCAATTACACCACAAAGGCGCGTAAAAACCTGGGTTCGTACGGCTAATCCGCATGCCTGAGCCGCGCTTTGCCTACCGAAGCTAAGCCATTGATTACAATAACAGGGTGATGGATAAACGTGCCCAAAGCCTACTGAAGACCCTGATCGAGCGATACATCGCAGATGGTCAGCCGGTCGGCTCGCGAACATTGTCCCGGGCGTCAGGGCTGGAGCTTTCCCCTGCGACCATCCGTAATGTGATGTCTGACCTCGAAGATATGGGCCTGATTTCAAGCCCTCATGTGTCGGCTGGACGGGTGCCGACCCCGCGCGGATACCGCTTGTTTGTGGATACCTTGCTCACCGTGCGGCCGTTGCATGATGAACAGACAGTTCAGATCCAGGGTGGCCTGCAAACCGATGAGCCGCAACGGGTTTTATCTTCTGCAGCTGCACTACTTTCCAGCCTGTCAAATTTTGCCGGGGTGGTCATGACGCCTCAGCGCTCCTCCCTGTTTCGGCAGGTCGAGTTTTTGCGCTTGGGTGATCGACGCATTTTGCTCATCATCGTGACCCCTGAGGGCGATGTCCAGAATCGCATTTTGCTGGTTGAACGTGATTACACCGCTTCCCAGCTTGTGGAGGCCGCCAATATTCTCAACAGCAACTTTGCGGGACTCAGTCTGGAGGAAGTGCAAGCTAAGCTGCATTCCGATCTGCTCGGATTGCGCGATGACATGACCCGCTTGATGAGTCAGGCAGTGCAGGCCAGCGGGCAGGCGTTTAATGAAGGTGCTGCGCCGGTGATGATTTCCGGGGAGCGCAATTTGCTGGATGTTGCCGATCTGTCAGACAACATGATGCGGCTGCGGCAATTGTTTGATGTGTTTGATCACAAAACCAGCTTGTTGCAGTTGCTCGATGCCACCCGCCGTGCCGAGGGGGTTCAAATCTTTATCGGTGGTGAATCGGAACTGGTGCCGATGGAGGAGCTTAGCGTGGTGGTTGCCCCCTATGAAGTGGATGGCCGGGTGGTTGGTACGCTAGGCGTGGTTGGGCCGACCCGAATGGCCTATGAGCGGGTGATTCCGATTGTCGATATCACTGCGAAGCTGGTGAGCAGTGCACTGACCAATGCGGCACATCCGGGGTAGCGCATGAGTTCCATTCTTGAGCACAGCGAGGCGTCGGCTGCTGAGCCCTCCACGTGCGAAGCAACCCTGCATCGCTTTTACACCGCATTTCAGTCGCTTGATGCGGCTGCCATGGCGGCGTGTTATCACCCCAACGCCAGCTTTAGCGACCCGGTGTTCAAGGATTTGCGCGGTGAAAAGATTGCAGCCATGTGGTTGATGCTGACTCAGGGGGCGATGCGCTCGCGCGGCGATTGGTCGCTTGAGTATTCGATCCTTTCTGGCAATGAGCGCAAGGCGATGGTGCAGTGGGATGCGCGGTACAGCTTCGCTGGGCGGCGAAAGGTACACAACCGGGTGACCAGCCACCTGGCTTTTTGGGATGGCCTGATCGTGCGGCAGATCGATGAGTTTGATTTTTGGCGCTGGTCGCGTCAGGCGCTTGGGCCCTCGGGCTGGGTGCTGGGGTGGAACAAGCAGTATCAGGCCGCAGTCAGCGCGGCAGCAATTCGCCGTCTGCCAGGTGTCGCGAAATGAGCTTTACCGCGCAGGCCTCGTTCAAGCATGAGCAAAAAGAGCGCACGGCTGTTTTGCTGGTGCAGCTCGGTACACCCGAGGCGCCAGAGGCCGGTCCGGTGAGGCGCTATTTGCGGGAGTTTCTTTCTGACCCCCGGGTAGTGGAAATTCCGCGCCTGATCTGGTGGTTGATACTTAACGGCATCATTTTGCAGGTGCGCCCCAAACGGTCAGCCGCCAAGTACGCCACCGTGTGGACCAAAGATGGTTCGCCGCTGAAGGTGATCAGTGTGAAGCAAGCCAAGTTGCTGCAAGGCTATCTTGGGGAAGCCGGGCTTGATGTTGATGTGGCATTGGCCATGCGATACGGCTCACCGAGTATCAGCAGCGTGCTGCAAAAATTGCGTGAACGCGGCATGCAGCGCTTGCTGGTGGTGCCTATGTATCCCCAGTACGCGGCTTCCACCACAGCCACGGTAGTCGATGAGGTGATGCGCGAGCTCGCCCGCTGGCGTAATCAGCCCGAGATCCGCACCATCAAGCATTTCCACCGGCAACCGGAATACATCGACGCCTTGGCTCAGCAAGTGCAGTCAAGCTGGGAGCGCGAAGGCCCGCCACAAAAGTTTGTGATGAGCTTTCATGGTGTGCCCAAGTTCAGCTTGCTGGCAGGCGATCCCTATCATTGCGAGTGCCTGGTCACCGGGCGATTGCTTGCAGAAAAGCTAGGCCTGACCAAAGATCAATACACCGTTACCTTCCAGTCACGCTTTGGTCGTGCAGAATGGTTGCAGCCCTATACCGAACCCACCCTGCAAGAGCTTGGGCGTGGCGGAGCGAAACGGGTTGACGTGTTTTGCCCAGGATTTGTTGCGGATTGCCTGGAAACGATTGAAGAGATCGGCATGGAGGCTCGGGCAGCTTATGAGGAAGCCGGTGGTAAGGATTACCGAACAATAGATTGCCTTAATGAGTCACCGGCATTTATTCGCTCGCTGGTCGCCCTGGTAAAGCAGCACACTGGCGGCTGGCCAGTGCAGCGCTTCGGATCCGAACAGCAGCGAGCTGTAGACGAGGCCTACGCCAAGCGCAAGGAGCGGGCGCTTGCCGGAGGCGCTTCGGTTTAGTGAAAAATCCTCAGGCCGGGGGAATGCGCAACATCTGACCCGGGTAAATCTTGTCCGGGTGGCTGAGCATGGGTTTGTTGGCCTCGAAGATTTTCATGTAGGCATTGGCGTTACCGTAGTATTCCTTGGCCACCTTGGAGAGCGTGTCACCGCGTACGACGGTGTAGTACTGGCTTTCGTCTGCGGGTTGGGAGACGACCATCAAATCATTGACCTGGCTGATCCCTGCCACGTTGCCGCAGCACAAGAGGACCTTTTCCTTGGTGTCCTGAGCATCCACCTGGCCGCTGACAGTGACGCTGCCGGCCGCCCCATCAACTTCGAAGGAGAGCGAACTGGTGTCGATGCTCATCGACTTGACGTAATCCTCGATTGCGCCAGCGGCCGCTGAGTTGGCCGCTGCTATTTTTTCAGGGCTTGGATCCGAGCTTGCTGCTTGCTGGGCCGCCTGAGCCTCGCCTTTGCCAAACAGCTTTTCACCGGCTTCTTTAATGAATGACAACAATCCCATGGCAGTCTCCTTGAATGGACTTCTTCATCCTAGCATGGCGAAAATTTTTTTTTGTGTCTCAAACTGTAAGGCTCTTGAATTTGCTTCGTTGGCAACCATATGTAAGCACGCAAGAAGTGGTTTTAATCGGTCTTGCGGAAATTAATCCTGTCAATTCAAAGAGTTAGTTAAAGGAGTGTGGGTATGAGCGAAGCCAATGGGGCTAGCCCGCCAAACACGGATCCGTCTTTTATTCCTCAAGCCAATCCGCAAGCTGATAGCCCCGCACCGGAGCCGCAGGTGGCTGTGCCGGTTGATCCTCTGCTAGAGGCGCAGCAGCGTATTGTTGAGCTTCAGGATGAAAATCTGCGGCTTTTGGCGGAGATGCAAAACATCCGGCGCCGCAGCCAGGAAGATGTATCCAAGGCGCACAAGTTTGCGGTGGAATCCTTTGCCGAGAGTCTCGTGCCCGTCAAGGACAGCCTGGAGATGTCACTGATGGTTGAGGCCCCAAGCGTGGAGTCGTTGCGCGAAGGAGTGAATGCCACCCTGAATCAACTCAAGAGTGCATTTGATAAAAACAAACTCGCCGAAATCAATCCGGTGGGCGAAAAGTTTGACCCCGCGCGCCATCAGGCGATCAGCATGGTGCCAGGTACCAGCGTCGAGCCGGCAGTGGCCGCCAACCATGTGGTCAGCGTCCTGCAGAAGGGCTACCTCATTTACGACCGCGTGCTGCGTCCAGCTCTTGTTACGGTGGCTCAGTCCTAACTAGCCCGCCGTACACCTTGAATTTTTCACATTAAGCAAAATCTAAGCTTCAACATTATTCGTTCGCAAGGAATTCACACCATGGCAAAAATCATCGGCATCGACCTCGGCACCACCAACTCCTGCGTGGCCATCATGGAGGCCGGGCAACCCAAAGTGATCGAAAACAGCGAAGGTGCGCGCACCACGCCTTCGATCATCGCTTATGTGGAGGATGGCGAAATTCTGGTGGGCGCCTCGGCGAAGCGCCAGGCTGTTACCAATCCGCGTAACACCCTGTATGCGGTGAAGCGTTTGATCGGGCGCAAGTTTTCCGAAAAGGCGGTGCAAAAGGATATTCATCTGATGCCCTATGGCATCGTGCAGGCCGATAACGGTGATGCCTGGGTGAGCGTGCGCGATACCAAACTCGCCCCACCACAAGTGTCCGCCGAAGTGCTGCGCAAGATGAAGAAAACCGCTGAGGATTATCTTGGCGAGGAAGTCACTGAGGCTGTGATCACGGTCCCGGCGTATTTCAACGATAGCCAGCGTCAGGCCACCAAGGATGCTGGCCGGATTGCCGGCCTTGATGTGAAGCGCATCATCAATGAGCCCACTGCGGCTGCATTGGCCTTTGGGCTGGATAAAGCCAGCGGCAAAGATCGCAAGATTGCGGTGTACGACCTGGGCGGCGGCACCTTCGATATCTCGATTATTGAAATCGCTGATGTCGAGGGCGAAAAGCAGTTTGAAGTGCTCTCCACCAACGGCGATACCTTCCTGGGCGGTGAAGATTTTGACCAGCGCATCATCGAATACATCGTGGGCGAGTTCAAGAAAGAGCAGGGCGTTGATTTGTCCAAGGATGTACTGGCCTTGCAGCGTCTGAAAGAAGCCGCAGAAAAAGCCAAGATTGAGTTGTCATCGAGCACTGCGACCGATATCAATCTGCCCTACATCACTGCAGATGCCAGTGGCCCCAAGCACTTGAATCTGAAGTTCACTCGCGCCAAGCTCGAATCGCTGGTTGATGAGCTGGTAGAGCGCACCATCGAGCCTTGCCGTCAGGCGATGAAGGACGCGGGTGTCAAGGCCACCGATATTGATGATGTGATTCTGGTGGGCGGGATGACCCGGATGCCCAAGGTGCAGGACAAGGTCAAGGAGTTCTTTGGCAAGGAGCCGCGCAAGGATGTGAACCCAGATGAAGCGGTTGCTGTGGGTGCGGCAGTGCAGGGCTCGGTGCTGGCGGGTGATCGCAAGGATGTTCTGCTGCTCGACGTGACGCCGCTGACTCTGGGCATCGAAACCCTCGGTGGCGTGATGACAGCGATGATCAAGCGCAACACCACGATTCCGACCAAGTACGCCCAGGTGTTTTCTACAGCCGAGGACAATCAGCCGGCAGTGACGATCAAGGTGTTCCAGGGCGAGCGCGAGATCGCCGCCGGCAACAAGGCTTTGGGCGAATTTAATCTTGAAGGCATTCCACCTTCAGCACGCGGTACGCCACAAATTGAAGTGGGCTTTGACATTGACGCCAACGGCATCCTGCATGTGTCGGCTAAAGACAAAGCCACTGGCAAGGAAAACAAGATCACCATCAAGGCGAACTCGGGTCTGTCGGAAGATGAGATCAACAAGATGGTGAAAGACGCCCAGGCCAACGCTGAAGAAGACAAAAAGCGGGTCGAGATAACCAACGCGCGCAATCAGGGCGATGCGATGGTGCACTCGGTACAAAAGTCGCTTGCCGAGTATGGTGACAAGATTGATGCATCGGAGAAAGAGAAGATCGAAGCGGCCATCAAGGACCTCGAAGCTGCCCTTAAAGGCGAAGACAAGGCCGAGATCGATGCGAAAACCACTGCGCTGATGACCAGCTCACAAAAGCTTGGTGAGATGATGTATGCCAAGATGCAGGCCGAACAAGGCGCGGATGCTGCTGGCGCTGCACCTGGACCCCAGGCTGCAGGCGACGATAAGCGAGCCAAGCAGGATGATGTGGTGGATGCCGATTTCAAAGAGGTCAAGCGTTCCTGAGCGGATGCCTGATTCCGTAACGAACCAGATACTGTTTATCGATGGCCAAACGTGATTTTTATGAAGTGCTCGGCGTTGCAAAAAATGCAACCGATGAGGAGCTCAAGAAGGCCTACCGCAAGCTGGCGATGAAATATCATCCGGACCGCAATCCGGATGATAAAAAGGCCGAGGAGCAGTTCAAGGAGGTCAAAGAAGCCTACGAGATGCTTACCGACCCCAAGAAGCGCGAGGCCTATGATCGGTTCGGGCATGCTGGGGTGGACCCCAACATGGCCGGAGCGGCAGGTGCGGGCGGCTTTGGTGGCGGCGGATTTGCTGATGTCTTTGGTGACATTTTTGGCGACATCTTTGGCGGTCAGCAGCGTGGCGGCGGCGGACGCGGTGGCAATAACGTGTACCGCGGGGCTGACTTGCGTTATGCGATGGAGGTTGACCTCGAGCAAGCCGCGCATGGCCACACTACCGAGATCCGAATCCCAAGCTACGATCCTTGTGATGTTTGCAAAGGCTCGGGTGCCAAGCCAGGCACCAAGCCCAAGGTGTGCCATACCTGTAATGGGCAGGGCGCAGTGCGGGTTCAGCAGGGATTTTTTTCGATTCAGCAAACTTGCCCCACCTGCCACGGCACGGGCAAAGTGATTCCCGAGCCCTGCACTGCTTGTGGCGGCGAAGGACGGGTCAAGAAAAACAAGACGCTTGAAGTTAAAATTCCAGCCGGCATTGATGACGGCATGCGGATTCGTTCAGCCGGCAACGGCGAGCCGGGCATTAACGGTGGTCCGGGTGGCGATTTATATGTCGAAATCCACATCAAGAAGCATGAGGTGTTTGAGCGCGACGGGGATGATTTGCATTGTCAGATCCCGATTGCGTTCACAACCGCAGCGCTCGGCGGCACCGTGGAAGTGCCGACTCTGGGTGGCCGGGTGGAGATCGATCTGCCGGAAGGTACACAAAGCGGCAAGACGTTTCGGGTACGGGGCAAAGGAATCAAGGGGATTCGCTCAAGCTATCCCGGGGACCTCTATGCCCATGTGGCTATCGAAACACCAGTGCGTTTGACCGACAAACAAAAGCAGCTGCTGCGTGAACTCGATACAACCTTGAAAGATGATCGGCACAGCCCCCAGGCCAAATCCTGGATGGATAAAGTGCGGGATTTCTTCCAGTAAAATCTGCTCGCTAGAGCGTCGGGAACATGGCATCCCAAGCCATCCCGAGGGCTCCTAGCCCCAAGCTGCTTAAGGCCTTCCGCTCAGCAATAAACTGCTCGGCGGCTTCGAGTCGCAAGATGGTGCGTGCTTCTTGCATCAGGCGCACCCACTGCATTTCATCACGGGTGGATTCTGTGGCCAGGCTTAGCGCATGCATGACCCCGAGCGGATCGGCGCGTGTGAGGCACTGTTCTGGAGTCGAACTCAAGATCGTCAATAAGGTCGCCGGTAGCTTGAGTTGCGTCACGAGCTGCTGAATTGGCAAGCCCGTCAAAGCAGGCAGTTCGGTGAGCAGGCCGAGCATAAAAGCCTGATTGGCGACGCCCCGGTGCACCGAACTGCTGTTGGCCAAAGCCTCGTTAAAGTGTGCGCGATAAAGCGAGCGGAAGGCGGCGCATCTTAAGGGGCCTGGCAGATCAATCTGCGCAGTCACCAGGCTCAAGGCAAACCAGCGCGACAAGCCTCGATATCCGACCAGGCTCAAACCTTGTCTCAGGTTTGTGACCTCGCGCGCCGGGCCCACTGCCGGCGAATTGAAATAGCGTAGCAGGCGTACCCACAAAGCAGGATCGGCCCGAACTGTTTTTTCAATCGCTTCAGGTCGCGCTTCTTCCGCAATTGCGCCCAAGGTTTGCAACACCAGCGAATACATCGCAGTGTTGGACGGACGCGGTGCCGGCGGTGCAAACAACGCCGGGAGCGCCAGTTGTTTACACCCCGCGGCCAGACCGATTTCAATATCGCCCGGGCTATTGGCGAGATACACCGGCAGGGGTTTGAGCTGATCACGCCGGATATGCAGCTTCACACCACTACCGATCGGCCAGACACAGGCCTGGGCCTGGCTCCATGCCGGTACCGCGAACTGGGGATGAGCATCCAGAGCTTCTTGCAGGATAGCCGGATCATGCTCATAGGCTTCATGCGCCGCCCGCAGCACCAGAGCCTGGGGCTTGAAACCCGTATCGGTAAGTATTCGCCACATCAACATTGCGTAAGCCCGCTATTCCGCTTTGGCGCCTGAATCCTTGACCACCTTGGCCCATTTGCGAATTTCGTCGGCTTGAACTTTGGCGAGCTCTTCGGGGCTGGATAACACGGCATCTAATCCCAGGGTGCGCATACGCTCCTGAACATCCGGTAGCTTGAAGATGCGCGCAAGCTCGGTATTCAGGCGCAGGATCACCTCGCGAGGGGTGCCCGCAGGAGCAAACACTGCAAACCACGAGGTGGCCTCAAATCCTGCCAGACCCTGCTCGGCTACTGTGGGGATATCGCTTGCAGCTGGGGAACGCTTGCTGCCGGTTTGGCCCAGCGCGCGCAGCTTGCCCTCACGCACCAGCGGCAGGGCCGACGGCATGTTGTCGAACATGAGCTGGATGTTGCCGCCGAGCAGATCCGGGATCGCCATTTGGCGTCCCTTGTAAGGCACATGCTGCATCGATACGCCAGCCATGGACTTGAAGAGCTCGCCCGACACATGCACTGAGGTGCCGATCCCTGGTGAGCCAAAGGAAAGTTTGTCCGGATTGGCTTTGCCCCAGGCAATCAGCTCTTGCACATTGCGTGCCGGCAAGCTGGTGTTGACCACCAAAAGATTGGGGGTGGAGGCCAGCAACATGACGGGTGCAAAGTCCTTCACCATGTCATAGGGCATCTTGGCGTATAGCGCGCCATTAATGGAATGTGTGCCGACTGTGGCCATCACCAGGGTATGACCATCAGCAGGCGATTTGGCAACAAAATCCGCGCCAATATTGCCGCCCGCTCCCGGCTTGTTATCGACAATGACGGATTGGCCGAGTTGGGCTTTCTCGGCAACGATACGCGCCAGAATGTCAGGCGCGCCTCCCGTAGGAAAAGTAACGACCAAGCGCACTGATTTGCTCGGGTAAGCGCTCGCTGATGCTCCTGAGCTTTGTGCCTGCAAAGCGAAGGGTGCGCTGAGGCAGGCCAAACCAATCAGGCCGCTGAGCCAGCGGTTTGAGGTTGGAAAGAAATTTGCGGGGGAAAACTGTGGCAAAAATTGGCGTGACAAAGCGGTGGTCTCCTGATGTTTTTTCAATTGGCATAACAGCCAACGGTTCGATTCGCACGCTGGCCGAAGGCTCACCACTGATCATGACACGCATTGAGGGCGTCAGCTCGAAGCGTTGGCCAGCGGCGAGGAAATAATCCTCTGGCAGCCCATCCACCGTCAACCAGATGCGTCCACGCAGCACCACAACTGCCGCGGTATTCTGTATCGGCAGCAGGTCCGTAACAGTTAAGCGACGGTAAATTATTGAGTGGTCGATGGATTTCATGTCAGCGCTCCAAATTTAATTGGCAGTCTGATTGACTAATTGGAGGGTGGCAATCGATTTGTTCTGTTGGTATGATTAAGTCTTTCTAAATCATAACCTTGCTGCTTTGGTCCTTTGCCCGTGAAACTACCCCCGCTATTGGCGCTGCGTGCCTTTGAAGCAGTCGCTCGCACCGGCAGCGTGCGGGATGCCGCCCATGAGCTGGCGGTAACCTCGGCGGCGGTGAGTCAGCAGATTCGTGGCCTGGAGGAACATCTGGGCTTGAAGTTGTTTGATCGCTCCATCCGCATGATTCGACCCAATGAAGCTGGCCGGCAATATCAGGAGGTGATCGGTCGGGCGCTGCGCAGCATTGAGCAGGCCACTCTGAAGCTTCGTCCGTTGGCCGAGCAAGTAAGGATCACCGCTGTGCCGAGCTTGGCGACGCTTTGGCTTTCACCGCGACTGGCGCGGTTTTCGCGCCAGTTTCCAGGCATTCAGGTCAGCATTGATGCGGATCCAAATGTGGTAGACATGCGCCTGGGATCGTGGGACCTGGCTTTGCGCGACGATCAGGCGCTGGATCGGCATTGCGAAGGGGTGCGGCTGATGTCCAAGGAGCTGGTTGCGGTTGCAGCGCCGGCCTATCTGGCCAGTGTCACTGTGCGCAAACAGGTGCAATGGGAGAAGGTGAGGCTCTTGCATGAGGAGACCAGTGAAGCCTGGACCGAATGGTTTGCCAGGCGCAAGATCGCGCACATGCCGCAGCGTGGCCAGTATTTCAGCCATGCGATGATGGCATTGGCTGCTGCCGCAGGAAGCGAAGGTGTGGCGTTGGTTGCCAGCGTTTTGGTACAGCAAGCCCTGGCCCAGGGCAGTTTGGTCATGGCGAGCCCACATCGTAGCCCCACGGATCGTGCTTATTGGCTATGCTGGCCCAAGCCTGCGTATCGGCCCATGACAGCTTCCGTGGTGGCCTTTCGGGATTGGCTGCTGACCCAGGCCGGCTCAACCAACTAGAGGATTCGGAGCGTAACATGATCACTGCCCAACAGATCGAGCATTACCGCATCCACGGCTATGTGGTGGTTGAGAAGATGGTGTCGCCTGAAACGCGCAAGCAGATGAAGCAGGTCTTGGACGAGTTGGTTGAGGCAAGCCGCAGTGTGAGCAGCCATGATGCGGTGTACGACCTTGAGCCGGGGCATAGCACCTCGCAGCCGAGCGTGCGCCGGATCAAGAAGCCGCATCTGGTGGATGCCGTGTTTGCGCAGTTCGCCCGTAGCCCGGCTCTGCTAGCTGCGCTATCTGCCTTGCTTGGGCCCAGTGGTGTGCGCTTGCATAACTCCAAGCTCAATCTCAAGGCCGCTTCGGTGGGCTCGCCGGTGGAATGGCATCAGGATTGGGCGTTTTATCCACATACCAATGATGATGTGTTGGCCGTTGGCGTGATGTTGGATGATGCCACTTTGGAAAACGGGCCGTTACTGGTCGTGCCAGGTACGCACACTGGACCCACCTTTGATCATCACGATAGCGAGGGTTTTTTCTGCGGAGCCATGGACCCCGCCAATTGCCCGCTTGACTATGCTCATGCAGTGCCGCTGGTTGGGCCCGCGGGCTCGGTATCCTTTCATCATGCGCGATTGGTGCATGGGTCCGCACAGAATCGCTCAAATCAATCGCGCAATTTGTTGCTTTATGAATTTGCGGCTGCCGATGCGTTTCCGTTGATGGGGATCGCGCAATGGGACGATTTTAATGCGCGCTTGCTCACCGGAGCGGTGATCAACACTCCTCGGGTCGAGCCAAACCCCGTGCGTATGCCTTTGCCCGCCGCTTTACGCCAGGGATCGATTTACGAAAATCAAACCCGGCTGCGTAATCGATACTTTTCACCTGAGCGATCTTAGGCGGGTTAATACGTAGCGGGGCTGGCCGGATCCTTGCCCGGCTTTGATTCAGTTTCCCTCGCCGGTTTACTTCCCGCTAAACCTGGGCGCACGCCGCTCACGAAAAGCCGCCACACCTTCGGCGGCATCAGCACTTCGCGCCAAAGCGGATTGTCGCGGCACGAACTCGGCAATCGCAGCCCAGGGGCCCCTCTCGTTGGCAAGGCGCACGCTGCGTACCACTTCACGCACAGCCAGAGGCGCTTGTTGCGCGATTTGCCTGGCTATCCCGAGCGCCCTATCAAACACTTCGCTAGCCGGTACCACCTCCTGGACCAGGCCCCAGCGCAATGCGGTGGCACTATCAAATTCCTGTCCGGTGAGCATCGCCAGGTAAGCGTTCCCCATGCCTGCACGCTGCGCGATACGCAGGGTCGCACCACCGGTTGGCATGATGCCCCGCTTGACTTCGAGCTGCGAGAAGCGGCAATCATCTGCCGCAATCACGACTTCAGCCGCGAGCATGATTTCAATGCCCAGGGTATAGCAAATCCCCTGTACCGCGCAGACCACCGGCTTGAGGCGACGAGGCTCACGCAAATCGAATGGATCGATCAGGTGTGTGGGGGTCATGGACTCTCCACGTTGCATGAGTTCGGCCCATCGGGGTAAATCCAGACCGCCAGTGAAATGATCACCCGCCGCACACAGCAATCCCACATGCAGGTGCGCGGACTGCTCCAGCAAGGTGTAGGCAGCGGCTAATTGGGCCGACATTTCCGGCGTAAAGCCGTTTCGTTTTGCAGGCCGATTGATGCGCATGATGAGGATCGGGCCGTCTTCGAAAACATCGATACGCCCCTCACTGTTCTGTTCAAGGGGCAGGGCGGTGTCATGGTGGGCTGGCATGTGATGGACAAGGCTTTGGTTTAGACTCGGAGGATGACTATATCAAGCAATGCGGCAGGCCAGGCCGCGACCAACGCTGGCGAGTTCTCCCGGGCTCAACAAGTGCTCGTGGGTGGTGTGAATTCTGCAGTGCGAGCATTTCGCGCAGTGGGCGGGATTCCAAGGTTTATAGCCCGGGCGCAAGGGCCCTACATGTGGGACGTCGAGGGCAAACGCTATATTGATTATCTTCAGTCCTGGGGACCGATGGTGCTGGGGCATGGACATCCTGATGTGCTGGCAGCGGTACATGCTGCAGTGGATCGGGGCTTGTCGTATGGTGCGCCCAACGTCATGGAAACAGTTCTGGCGCAGCGCATTTGCAAGCTGTTTTCCCATGTCGAAAAGGTGCGCTTTACCAGCTCCGGAACCGAGGCAGCGATGTCGGCCTTGCGCCTTGCCCGTGGCCACACCGGGCGCACCAAGATTCTCAAATTCGAAGGCTGTTATCACGGCACGGCGGATAGCTTGCTCGTTAAGGCAGGCTCGGGCGCGCTGGCTTTTGGCACACCGAGTTCTGCCGGGGTGCCCGCTGACTTGGCCCAGCACACGCTGGTCGCGCAGTTTAATGACCTGGATTCGGTACAAGTGCTGTTTGACCAGCATGGCCCCGATATCGCCTGTGTGATGGTGGAGCCCTATGCGGGCAATATGAATCTGATCAAGCCTGCACCGGGCTTTCACCAGGGGCTTCGGGAGATCTGTACCAAGTACGGCACCCTGCTCATATTTGATGAGGTGATGACCGGGTTTCGTGTCGCACTTGGCGGAGCGCAAGAGCTGCTGGGTGTGACGCCCGACATGACAGCGTTTGGCAAAGTGATCGGGGGCGGAATGCCGGTGGGCGCTATTGGTGGGCCCGCAGCCGTGATGGACAAAATGGCACCGCTCGGGCCGGTGTATCAGGCCGGAACCCTATCGGGCAATCCGATTGCGATGGCTGCAGGTATTGCAACCCTGGATTTGATCAGTACCCCTGGCTTTTATGACACGCTTGGTGCGAAGTGTGCCCAGCTGGTGGCTGGCCTGAATCAGCTGGCGAGCGAAACCGGAGTGGCGATGTGCGCTCACAGCACAGGCTCGATGGGCGGGATTTTCTTCTTGTCCGAACCGGCCCGCAGTTATGCCGAGGTGATGCGCCAGGATGTTGAAAGATTCAAGAAGTTTTATCACCATCTTTTGGAGGCTGGGGTGTACTTGCCGCCTTCGCCGGTTGAAGCTTTCTTCTTTTCTGCAGCTCACGGTGAAGAACAGATTGCCCAAACCCTGCAAGCCGCGCGGGATGCATTACGCGCGCTTTAACCCATGGCCCACGCTTTGACGATGAAACAATAATGATGATGTCGAAACCGGATGGCGCGGCATCCAAGTCGCTCGGCCCTTTGCTGCTGGCGGCTTGCTTGATCTTGCTGATTTCCAATGGCGCGCGCTCCTCCTGGGGCCTATTCTTGCCGGAAATGACCCAGGCGCGTGGCTGGAGCCGGGAAACCTTTTCCCTGGCAGTTGCAGTGCAAAACATCATGTGGGGGATTGGGGCCACCTTTTTTGGGGCAATGGCTGATCGGCTCGGGGCCATGCGCACCTTGATGCTGGGTTCGCTGCTTTATGTTGCGGGCTTTTTGGGTATGGCCTATGCCACCACCGGCGTGATGCTTGGGCTCACCGGCGGCGTACTGGTGGGGCTGGGTATTGGTGGGACTGCGTTTGGCGTGGTATTCGCCGCGGTTGGAAAACTGGTCGCTCCTGAGCGCCGCACCTTTGTTTTTGGGTTGGGGACAGCGGCTGGGTCGTTTGGACAATTCCTGTTTTTGCCGGCCACTGCAGAGTTCATCGCATCGACCGGTTGGCAAGGCGCAATTTTTGCGCATGGGCTCGCAGTGGCTGCCATTGTGGTGATTGCACTGGCGATTCGCGGGGATCGCGAAGCTGGTGCTCGTGCCGGCGGCACCTCGACCATGGGTGAAGCACTAAAAGAGGCCTTGGGGGATCGCAGTTTTCATCTGCTGTTTTGGGGCTATTTTGTGTGCGGGCTGCAGGTGGTGTTCATCGGATTGCATTTGCCTGCTTACCTCAAGGACCAAGGCGGGGTGACTGCGAATCTTGGCGCCGGGGCGATAGCTATCGTGGGCTTATTTAATGTGATCGGCTCCCTCAGCTCCGGCTGGCTCGGGCAGCGCTATTCGAAGAAATGGCTTTTGGCCGTGATTTATGTGCTTCGCTCGTTGGTGATGATCGTGTTTCTGATGTTGCCACTTAGCACCTGGTCGGTATACCTGTTCGCAGCTTCGATGGGGCTGCTATGGCTTTCCACCGTGCCGCTCACCAACGGTCTGGTGGGGCAAATTTATGGCGTTCGGCATCTGGGGATGCTCGGGGGTGTGATCTTCCTTGGGCACCAGATTGGGAGTTTTTTGGGCGCCTGGCTTGGTGGAAAGATCTTCGACATGACAGGCTCCTATGACCTGGCCTGGGCAGGCATTATTGCCTTTGGTGCTTTTGCAGCCGTCATGCACGCACCGATCAATGAGCGGGCTTTGGGCGCACGCGCCTCCGCCCTGCGTGGTGCCAGTTAGCGGCTGGCTCGCCGCTTCAGGTTATCCAGGTAGCGCTCTGTATCGGGGGCCTGCCGATGAATTTGCGCGTGATGCATCACCTCTCCCAAGCTTTCCATGACTTCATGGGCTGCGCTGTGAAGAGACTGATGCTTCCTGGCCAGCATCTCGAATGCACTCCGAATCCCCGGGGGTTGATCAATCGAGAGCTGTTCGGCAATCGCCAAGTGCATGGATAAATGCAGGAAGGGGTTCATCTGGCCCTGTTCGACAGAAAAATCTGCGCTAACGGCCGTGGATTCGTCAGCCAATAGCTCGTGATATTCGCCATGCTCAAGAATCCAGTCGAGTGCGATGGTTTCGAGTGGTGTGAGGATTTCCTGGCGATTGTGTTTTGCCCAGGTTTGGCAAAAAAAGCGTCGCACATCATCTTTTGACGGGCTGAAAATCATGGCGCAGGTGTCTTCTTTTTAAAGTCGCAAAACGCAGCTACCTCGCAACGCCAGCACTCGGGCGTGCGGGCCTTGCATACATACCGACCATGAAGGATCAGCCAGTGATGGGCATCCATCAGGTATTGCGCCGGGATTCGTTTTAATAGCTTGAGTTCGACTTCGAGCGGCGTTTTGCCGGAAGCCAGACCGGTACGGTTGCCGACCCGAAAAATGTGGGTATCGACGGCCATGGTGGGCTGACCAAAAGCCGTGTTCAGCACCACATTCGCCGTTTTGCGACCGACACCAGGCAGGGCCTCCAGAGCCTCACGTTCCCGGGGAACTTCACCCCCATGATCGCGCTGCAGAATCGTGCAGGTTTCAATCAAGTGCTTGGCCTTGGAGCGAAACAATCCAATCGTTTGGATATACGGAATCAGACCATCTACACCCAATGCAGCCACATCCGCCGGGGTATTGGCATGGGCAAACAGCTTGCGGGTGGCAATGTTCACGCTTTTGTCCGTGGCTTGAGCCGAAAGCAGAACGGCTGCGAGCAGCTCAAAAGGCGAGCTGTATTCGAGTTCAGTGGTTGGCTTTGGATTTCGCTCCTTAAACAGAGCAAACATCGCCTCACGTTTGGCCGGGTTCACGATGGCTGCCCAAGTCGTGAGGCTAGCCTCTGACTTGCCTTCGCAAGAATCGCGGAAAGGCTGGGGGCTGACGCGGGACTCGCCGTAACTTTGATATCAGGAGAGCCAGCTTTAGCCGATTTTCGCTGCCGAACCAGCTCGTCGCGCTCCCGGGCTCGCTGGCGAGCGGCATTATCCCAAACGAGGCCGTCCGTTGCAGGCATCAAAGCAATGCAATCCACAGGGCATACCGGGCGACACAGATCGCAACCAGTACAGTCGCTCTCAATTACTGCATGCAGGCGCTTGGGCGCTCCAACGATGGCATCCACCGGGCATACATCAATACACCGGGTACACCCGATGCAACTATGAGCGTCGATAGTGGCTCGAAGTGATCCAGCTGCTGGGCCTGCTGCCGGGGCTATCGGGCTGATGGCCTGATGAAGACCAAGAGACCCTAGCAGACGGTTGAGCTGAAGCTGCCCGTCAATGCCCCCCGGCGGGCAGAGATTGGAGCTGGATTGCATGTTGGCCAAGGCTGTCGCATAGCTCTTGCATCCGTCAAAGCCACACTGACGGCATTGAGTTTGGGGCAGTCTTGCCAGTATTTGAGAGGTCGAAGCGTCCATATTGTCATTATCGCAAGTGTCGGCTGGCTTTACGGCAAATTTTCCGACACCAAAAATGTCATGAAACTGCCATCTGGAATGCGGCGTAAAGTATTGATTTGAAACGATTACACAGTATGTAACTATCCTGAGGCACAGATGGCATACGAATTGCTACATAGCGACTATCTTCTTTTGGAGTTAAAAAAATGACATTTTCGAAACTGGCCGCAGGGGCTTTCTTGGTAGCAGGTTTGGCTGCAGCGGGTTCCGCCAGCGCCGTCACCTATTCGTACAGCAACAACGGCGGATACGGCGGTAGCTTGGCTAACGCTCTGGATAGCTATTCCACCACCTTCAACAGTGCGACCAACGCATTCACCTTCAACACCAACTTCGCAACCAATGCCAACGGCAATTCGGTTGACGGTTACTGGTTGGTGCTGAGCGATAGCTCGAATCCCAAAGGCAACCAGAACCTGGCCTTTATGGTGGCCGACTTTGCTTCGCGTGATCTGCGGGTATACCGCTACGATGGTGCCAATGCAACCACCAGCGCGACCAATGCTCGCTTGATCACCACCTTCAACGACGTGCTCACGCATGTTGGCGCCAACGACTGGACTTTGAGCCTGACCGGTGCCCAAGGCACACAGATCAACAGCGCATTCCCCGGCCCGTCGGATGGTTTGGCTTTTGGTACCAAGCCTGGTGCTGGCGGCAACATCGGCGTGTGGTTCCACTGGTTTGATGGCAGCGTAACCAACATTCGCAGTCAGGGTTATTCGGATCTCGATGCAGCCAAGACAACCCAATCCTGCCCTCCAGGCCAGCGTTTGGGTGGCAGTTCGACCGCAGGCTTCACTTGCTCGGGTAACCCCGTGCCAGTGCCAGCAACCTTGCCTTTGATCGGCTTGGGCCTGATCGCTGCTGCCGCAGTGGCCAAGCGTCGCCGCACAGTTTAATAAAAGAAAAGAACCAGCTGGAAGAGGGATCAGGGCTTCAGGCCCTGATTAGCAAAACGCCGCAGAAATGCGGCGTTTTGTTTTGTGGTCCGAGGCGCTCTGAGCAACTAAGCCTTGAAGCGAGTTTGATGATCGAGCAAAAACGCTCGAATCTCGGGATAAATGGTTTCGCGCCAGCGTCGGCCGCTGAAGATGCCATAGTGGCCTGCGCCCGCCGCAGTTAAGTGCTTCTGATGCGCTTTGTTGATTCCTGTGCAAAGTGAATGCGCAGCTTCGGTTTGGCCCGAACCCGAGATGTCGTCGAGTTCGCCTTCAATCGTAAACAACGCGACCCGCTTGATGTCTTCGGGCGCTATGCGAATCGATTTGCCCTCGAACTCTACCGTCCATGTGCCAAGAGGCAAGGCATGCTCCTGAAACACCGTGCGCACGGTATCCAAATAGTATTCAGCCGGTAGATCCAGCACCGCATTGTATTCATCGTAAAACTCGCGATGGCTATCTGCATCATTCATGTCGCCGCGCACCAGGTCGAGATAAAAGTCCCAATGGCTTTTCATGTGGCGATCAGGATTCATCGCCACAAAACCGGTGTGTTGCAGGAAGCCTGGATATACTCGCCTCCCGCCACCGGGATATTTGCTGGGCACCGTATGAATCAGGTTGTGCTGAAACCATTCATGACTGTGGTTGGTCGCAAGGTTATTAACCTCGGTTGGGCTCTTTCGGGTGTCGATCGGGCCGCCCATCATGGTCATCGACAGCGGGAGAGCCGGGTCTTTCAGTGTGGCCATCACCGATACTGCCGCCAGCACCGGAACGGTGGGCTGACACACCGAAATCAGATGCACCTGCGGGCCAAGATGGCGAATGAACTCGATGCAATAAGCAACATAGTCATCCAGATGGAAAGGGCCTGCGCTGACAGGCACCATGCGCGCATCGACCCAATCTGTGATGACCACGTTATGGTCAGCCACCAAGGCCCGAACCGTATCGCGAAGCAAGGTGGCATGGTGACCGGAGAGTGGCGCGAATACGATCACTGTCGGGTCGTTAGCACGATGAGCAAGGTGCGTGGGTAACAGGCGTTCAAACTTCAACAAGCGGCAAAATGGCTTGCTCAGTTCAATGCGTTCGGCGATCGATACTTCCTGGCCTTCGATCTTGGTGCTTTGAATGCCAAACACGGGCTTTTCGTATTCCTTACCCAGCCGATGCAGTAACTCGAATCCTGCTGCGATACGACTCGAAAAAGGCGCATAGGAAAACGGGCTATAGGTATTGGTGTAAAGCTTGCTGACGGCTTGTGCCCAGTCGGAAACTGGATTGAGCACGGCACGCTGCGCTTCGCGCAACTGATAGAGCATACGAACCTCGGCGTTATCGACTAGGGAACTACAGTCTGGGGAACTTCTGGTTGATTATCGAGCCAGCCCTATTATGATGCAATGCACCAATGCTTCCAAAACAGCACTTGGGAGCCGGTAAAACCCCGTTGATCGGATTAGAAGTTGTTTTGCAGAATAAGAGTGCTGCCGCGCTCCAGCCAACCATTACGTTGCACTACCGCATTATTGCCCAGCACTGCGCCACCGACTTCTCGATTGAAGCGGTATTGGGTCAAGATTGAAGTGGGGTCAACCGCAGTAATCTCGCCGGATTGTTGGTCTACGCTCGGCACTGAACAGCGTGGAGAAAGCTTGACGAGTTTCAACACCGCGCTGTCCGCCACTGAGGTGGAGAGTTCGGTGACGAAGTCTTCGTCATAGGGCTCAAGCCCTTCAATAACAACATTGGCCCGAAACCGATCCAACGGAACGTCCTGGCCCATACGCTTCGAGAGGTCCGCAACCGAAGCCGTGCCCAGTACAAGCACTGAGTAGCCATCTGAAAACAAAGTGCGGGCGCGCTCAGCTTGATCGCCCAGGGGCACTTCCCCCACCCATTCGGGGTTACACCATCGACGCTCCTCACGGGCAAAGCGTACGAGGCGCACGGGTTGCTCTAAAAGATCGCTTAACCAATCGGCAGCTTGCGTCCCGCAATCGAGTGCCATGCCTTCGTAGTTCCAGCACTTCACTGCAATCATTTTTTGTGTTGGATCAATAGCCAGAGGTGTTGAGACGCCCCCTCGACCGTAAACCGACAGATGTAAATGAGTCGGGGTGAGCCCAGTGGTGATTCGTGCAAGCGCCGGGATTTCACGCTGAGTCAGAAACTCGCCATGTCGATCCACAATCATCCATTCGCGATCGTAGGCCAGGCCATGCGCCAGCACTTCAACCCGGGGCAGCTCAATGCCGCGACAGGATTTCACCGGGTAAGTATGAAGCGAATGAATGCTGGGCATGCTCTTGTGATACCCGGGTAGATCAGGCCGAAGCCCGACTCAGCGCGAGCCAGTGCGAAGTTTGTTTTTCCAGCACAGTGTTCTGGGTGAGACGTTGATGAAGATTGGCGAAATCCACCTGATCGAGATTCTGGTCTTGCTCAAAGCAGGAAAAGACATAGCGTGATTGCCCAGTGGCCGGATCAACATGGCGCTGCAAGCACTGGCCGCACACTTCCTTGAGCATGCATTGCATGGGCGAGTTGATCGAGCCCAAGCCGACATGGCCCGATTTCAACATCGGCTTCAAGACCCCGTGACGCGCAGCGGCAAACGCCGCCATCATTCGATCCGATCCGATCGCAATCCAGCGGTCGACCGCTTCGGTGCGCAAGCCCTGTTGCTGCCCATGCCACCAGGCAATTGCATCAATGATATTGCCCACGAAGCGCGCATCTTGCGGGCGGCGCGGCTCGAAGCCTGGGGCCTCATCGCTGCACCACACCACGGTATCGGCCGCCGCTTCGATCTCATCAATTTTGTAGCGATCAATGAGTTTTTTGTAACCTGCGAAGTAGAGCACTTTGCAGCCCGCAGCGCGCAAGGCTGCACCGATTGAAAACAATACTGCGTTGCCCAGGCCACCGCCGACCAGCCCAACGGTTTGCCCCTGCACAATCTCGGTAGGTGTCCCGGTGGGCCCCATCAGCACAATCGGTTCGCCGGGCTTGAGGTCAATACACAAATCACTCGATCCGCCCATTTCGAGAACAATGGTCGAGACCAAACCCCGCGCTCGATCCACCCATGCACCAGTGAGCGCGAGGCCCTCCATCGCGTGGCGCGTGGGCAAAGGCTTGTCGACATCATGCGCCAAGGCATCGAAATTTTGCAGCCGATAAAACTGGCCAGGCGCAAAGTTTTCGGCAGCCAGGGGCGCGTGCACGACGACTTCCACAATCGTTGGGGTCAGGCGATAGACAGCATGCACTCGCGCATGAAGTTTATTTGCGAGTTGAGCAAAAAACGCCTCGCCAGTTAACGCCGATGCGGGAGATTGACGCAGCGTTGCTTCAAGCACTTGCGGTGCGCCACGTTTGGCAGATGCCATGGCCTTGACCACATTGCCCGCATAGCTCGGATGCAAGTCCCCGAAGAAGGACACCATCCGGCCATCGTCGCGCCGCTGAATCATGACCTGCGGATGAGCGGTCTTTACATTACGCTCGGGGCTTACTGGTCGGCCGTCGAGGTCAATGGCTTGAAAGTATTTGCCGTCTACCGCGAAGCTTTCGGGAAACTCGCGGGCCAACACGGTATTGGGTGTTGTCCCTGCGGCTACGAGCACGGTATGACAAGGCCACTGAACTGAGGCCCCTGCTTTGGTCTTGAGCGTGATGGCGCAAACGCTGTTTGACTCAGTATGAATCTCAAGCGGAGTCAGTTCCTCACCAATCGTGATGCCTTCTTCCAGTGCCTTCTCGACCTCTTCATGATTGAGGGTGTAGGCCGGGCTGTCGATCAGTCGCTTGCGATACGCAATACGTACACCGCCCCAGCTTTGGATCAATTCCAATTCGCGCGAGACGCGGTGTTCAAGTTGAGCGAGCTGTCGTTCAGCGCGCAGCGCCCGGGCATGAGCCAAAAATTCCTGCGCAACCTCAAGTTCTTGGGAGGAAAGTTTGGCCAGTGTCTGTGTCTCACCGATCTGCGCAACCAGCACTTCATGGCGTTGCAAATAGCGCTCCACTTGCAAGGGATAAAACGCCAAGGCTTCGGTAGCGGTATCAATCGCGGTCAGTCCACCGCCAATCACCACCACTGGCAGGCGCACCTGAAGATTGGCTATACCTTCAGGGCGTGCGGTTGCACTGAGCTGAAGCGCCATCAGGAAATCGCTGGCTGCACGAACCCCTCGCGCCAGGCCGCCAGGAACATCCAGCATCGTCGGCTTGCCTGCGCCCAAGGCTAAAGCTACATGGTCAAAGCCCATCGCAAAAGCCTGATCCACGGTTAGCGTGCCACCCAGTCGCACGCCACCCATCAACTGAAAATGCTCACGTCTTTCAAGCAGCAAGCGAATGATTTTGAGAAAATTTTTATCCCAGCGCACGGTGATGCCGTATTCCGCAACGCCACCGAAGCCCGCCTGCGCACGCTCATCCAGTTCTTCGCGCAATTCAGAGCTGTCAAAGATCGGCACGAAGGCTTGCCTGGTCCCGTCCTTCGCGACCCCGTTGAGCTCACTAGCAAGCGGTTCGATCTTCAGGCCATCAATACCCACCACCGTCATGCCGGCATTGAGCAAATGATGGGCCAGCGTGAAGCCTGCGGGGCCCATACCCGCGACCAGCACTTTGTGCCCGGTGGGCTCAAGCGGCACCGGGGCATGCAGGCGCAATGGATTCCATCGGGTGAGCAGGCCATAAATCTCAAAACCCCAGGGCAGGGCCAGCACATCCTTGAGCGTGCGGGTTTCGGCTTGCGGAATATCGACCGGGGTTTGCTTTTGGTAAATACACCCCTTCATGCAGTCGTTACAAATACGATGCCCGGTGCCCGCCAGCATGGGATTGTCAAGGGTGATCATCGCCAGCGCCCCAATCGACAAGCCCAAGCGCTTGAGGCTATGAAACTCCGAAATCCGCTGCTCCAAAGGGCAGCCAGCGAGTTTGGTGCCAAGCGCGTTACTTTTGAATCCGCCGGAAGCTTTGTCGATCATGCCCTTGGAGCAACTGTCCTTGCCCTGCGCATGACACAGGATGCAGTAGTGGGTTTGATCAAGTGCATGCGCCAGGCTCGCACCAGGATCGGTGAGCTTGAAGCCATGTCGGCGCCGGATATGATCTACCGAGATGCTGTGAATCGTTACGCCAGTGTCATCGTGGCTTTGCGCGTGATGCATTAGATGCGCGGGATCCTGGCCTTGAGGATGGCGAAACAGCACCTCGTGTCCGTGAACTCTTTGCCCCGCAGGGCTTAGCACTGCCCACGCGCAATACTGCCTGGCCAGGGCCAGCCGAGTTTCGTCTCCTGCTTCTTGCCACTTTAAAATGGCATTGGCAAAAGCAAGTTCATCAAAGGGCTGCCCGAGCCAGTGCTCAATTTTTTGCCGAGCATTAGGCGCATCGAAAATTTTAAGGGCTTCTTCATCGGCATCGAGCAGGGCCTGGCGTTTGACGAATTTCCACTTCACCCGAAACAAGGCATCGAGCGAAGCATGCGCCGCCAGTGCTTGACTATCCGCAGCACCAATCGCAAATAGATGCACCACGAAGCCATGCACCTGTTTGCCGATGGCGATCAGCAGCTCCGCAAGAGCCTTGTCATTCAAGCGGATTTGGCTAGGATCGATCTCCTGGGCGGCCAAAGCGGCACTGGCTGCATCATGTTCGTGGAGCCAGTCGCCAAAAAGCGCATGAAGTTGCCGCAGCCCCGCAGGTCGATACAGGTCTTCGAACTGCAGTCCGAATGCCAGTTGAAGTGCTGCTCCCTGCGATTGAGCAGCCACCCGCTTACCCGCGCTCGATCAAATGCCGCTTGTTGGTCACCGACTTGAATTCTTCGGCCTCGCTCAGGGCGGGCTTGGTCCGGGTGATGCTGGGCCAGCCGCGTGCCAACTCGACATTGAGCTTGATGAAGTCAAGCTGGTCGGCGGGCACATCTTCCTCCGCCTTAATGGCTTCTACCGGGCATTCGGGAATACAGACTGCGCAGTCGATGCACTCATCAGGATCGATGACCAGCATATTGGGGCCTTCCCGAAAGCAATCGACCGGGCATACATCCACGCAGTCGGTGTATTTGCATTTGATACAGGATTCGGTGACAACGTGGGTCATCAGTGGCTCGCGTAAAGGAAAGTTGACCTAGATTCTACCGTGGAGTAATTTGCCACTTCAATCCAATGAAGTAAATACTTCAAACTAACTGGAAAAGCGCATGCTTGCACTACCTCAAGCCGAGTATTGGCGCCCCGAAGCGCTTTCGGAGGGCCTGCGCGTGCTGCAAAACCACAGTGGAGTTCATGTGGTCGCTGGCGGTACCGATTGGTATGCGGCTCGGGTGGGGCGACCGGTTGAAGTGCCGATGCTGGATATCAGCGCCATTGCTGCTCTGCAGCAAATTGATATCGGTAGGGAGTCGATTCGCCTGGGCGCAGGAGTGAGCTGGGCGAGGTTGCAGGCCGCTGATCTGGCCGGCGAACTGACTTGCCTTGCGCAGGCGGCACGCGATGTTGGCGGTTGGCAAGTGCAGCATCGCGGCACCCTCGGAGGCAATCTATGTAATGCCTCGCCGGCAGCAGATGGTGTGCCGCCATTGCTCGCATTGGAAGCGGAAGTCGAGCTCCACAGTGCGAGCGCTACTCGCCGTTTGCCCTTGGGTGATTTTCTCCTCGGGCCAAGGCGCACCGCCTTGGCTGCCGATGAGCTGTTGCATTCCATTGTTGTGCCACGCCAGACAACCACGCGAACCGTGTTTCGCAAGCTTGGAAACCGCCGGTATCTGGTGATTTCGTTTGTCATGGTTGCGGTCGCGATGCAGTGGGACCAGCAATCCCGGATTGCGGGGCTCAGAATTGCGGTGGGGGCATGTTCGCCAGTGGCGCAACGCATGGCAGCATTGGAAAAGCGATTAATCGGCTGTCCAGCGGGGCAGTTGGTGACGCAGATCGAGCGCGCTTGGGCCGATCCGGCATCGATGTCAGGGTTGAGCCCTATCGACGATGTTCGTGCCAGTGCTGCCTACCGCCTGGCTGCAGCGAAGGTGTTGATTGCACAAGCCTGTGTGAGCTTGTTGCCATGAGCTCAACGGCCACAGTTAATCAAGCCACATCCTGCATGGTGAATGCGCAACCAATGCGCTTTGCCATGACCCCTCAAGCGCGCTTGTCTGATGCATTGAGAGCCCCCGAAAATCAGGGAGGCGCAGGGCTCACAGGCACGAAAATTGGCTGTCACTCAGGAGACTGCGGGGCGTGTACTGTCATGATCTCCGGAGACCAGGC
This sequence comes from Burkholderiales bacterium, assembly GCA_027487815.1. Lineage (GTDB taxonomy): Bacteria > Pseudomonadota > Gammaproteobacteria > Burkholderiales > Burkholderiaceae_E > JAIYCW01. The sequence continues at coordinate 26,877 of JAIYCW010000034.1, read as the reverse complement.
CTGCGCTTGTCTGGTGCCGCTTGGGCAAGTGCGCGATGCCGAGATACTCACGGTGGAAGGGCTCGCAAGCACTCCGCTTGGCATGCGGCTGCAGCAAGCTTTTATCTCGGCCGGGGCGGCTCAATGTGGCATCTGCACGCCCGGGATGCTGATGGCGGCCTACGATACCTTGTCGAAGCATCCGCAACCGACCCATGCCGAAGTGCTTGATGGACTGGGCGGCGTACTGTGCCGTTGCACCGGATATACCAAAATTGTTGAGGCGGTGTTGCTCGCGGCGCAATCGAATCCGACCTTAAGAACCGCTGTGAGTTCGGTAACCCAGGCCATCGAAAGCTCCGCAGTGTTGGCTGGTCAGGCAGTCGGTGCTTCAGTGGCGAGGCTCGATGCTCACGACAAGGTGACCGGTCGCGCGCGTTATGGTGCCGATGAAATGCCGCCCGATACGCTCATGCTCAAGGTATTTCGTTCTCCCCTCGCGCATGCGCGCATCGAGATCGGAGACCTTCAAGGCTGGATTGATAAGCATCCGGGCCTCGCGGGTGTGATTACACCACTCGATATCAAGATCAACCGCTTTGCGATCTTCCCAGATCTTCGTGATCAGCCTGCACTCGCCGAAAGGGTTGCTCGGTTTCGCGGCGAGGCGGTGATTGTTGTTGTGGGCGAGCCCTTAGCCATTAGTGCTTTGGACTTCAAGGTCGATCCTCCGCCGGTGAGCTTCCACCAGCTTATGGTGCGAAGCGAAATTGTTGACGCCTTAAACGCCGCGGATCCGGTGCAGGAGCGCTGGCCCGATAACGTGTTGTGCCGCGGGCGAGTGGTGCGCGGCGATGTCGATAGCGCTCTCGCACAATCCCTCGAGCAAGGCTTTGGGCACTTCGAGGCGATGATGTCCACCCAGCATGTTGAGCATGCATACATTGAGCCGGAGGCGGGCTGGGCGCAGTGGGATTGCAAGGCCGAAAAGCAAGGTGCTGATGCATGTGTGGCCACCGTGTTCGTCACTACCCAAACGCCCTATATGGATCGCGATGAATTGGCGAACATGTTTGGGTTGCAGCCCGGGCAGGTGCGCATCATCCCATCGGCCGTGGGGGGCGGGTTTGGCGGCAAACTTGATATGTCGGTACAGCCCTTGATTGTTGCAGCGGCCCGCAAGTTTGGCCGACCTGCCATGCTGATTTATGACCGGCCTGAATCGATGGTGTCCAGCACCAAGCGGCATCCTGCGATCATGCAAGCGAGTCTGGCTGTTGATGCGCAAGGCGAATTGCTCGCCTATGATTTTTCTGGCGACTTCAACACAGGCGCGTATTCCAGTTGGGGCCCCACAGTAGCCAACCGTGTACCAATTCATGCCAGCGGCCCCTATCGTGTGCAGCATGTGCGAGCACTGACTCGCGCGGTGTTGACCAACAATGCGGTGGCTGGTGCGTTTCGGGGCTTTGGTGTGCCGCAGTCCACCTTGCTTAATGAGCGTTTGATCGATGAAGCGGCCCAGGCTTGTGGGCAAGACCCCCTGGAGTTTCGTCATCAGCGGGCGTTGCGAGCAGGTGATCTCACACCCACCGGGCAGCGCCTGGAAGCCAGTGTGGGTTTGCAAGCCTGTCTGGATGCTTTGCGCCCTGCTTGGGGTCAGGCGTTGGTGCAGTGTGCAAGCTTCAATGCTCAATCGGCTGTGCTCAAGCAAGGTGTGGGTATCGCCTGCATGTGGTACGGCATTGGCAACACGGTAATTGCCAATCCCTCAACCATGACCTTGGGCTTGAAGCCCAATGGTGGGCTCGTGCTTTACAACGGTGCGATAGATATTGGCCAGGGCACTTACACCATCATGATGCAGATGGCCGCCGACGCCTTGGGGGTGCCGATGCACCTGCTCCAACAAGTGCACGCCGACACCGCTTTGACTGAGGACGCCGGAAAAAGCTCGGCTTCGCGCCAAACCTTCGTGTCAGGCAACGCAGCGCGTTTCGCCGGGCTCGATTTAAAGCGCCAATTGGCGCGGTTGGCCTGGGCTGGCCTGAATGAGTTACCTGCGATTGATCAAGTAAACATCGATGTGTCGAAACTCAATCAAGGTGAGATCGGCTTGAACGCTTCCAATGTCGAGACTGCCTGGATCAAGCTTGCAGAGTTGCCAGTGGATGCGCAAGGTCATGTGCTGATGGGCTCAGGCACCTTTAACCCACCCACGATTGCCCTGGATGCTGACGGGCAAGGTGTGCCCTATGCCACTTATGGTTTTGCTGCACAGTTTGCCCATGTGGAAGTGGATTGCTCGCTTGGCCTCGTGCGGGTGCTGAATATTCATGCCGCGCATGATGTTGGACGCGCGATCAATCCAGCCCAGGTCGAAGGGCAAATCCAGGGCGGCATTGCTCAGGGTCTGGGCTTGGCCTTGATGGAGGAATACATCAGCGGGCGCACCGATAATCTGCACGACTACCTGATCCCTACCGTAGGTGACATGCCTGCAATCACGATCCATTTGATTGAAGATCCCGAGCCGCTCGGCCCATGGGGTGCAAAAGGAGTGGGTGAACCCGCGTTGTGCGCCACCGCTCCGGCGATTCTCAATGCGATCCATGCAGCCTGCGGTGTGCGCATGAATGAGGTGCCCGTTACTCCTACTCGATTATTGGCGGCGTTGAACCCATGAGCCTGACCCCAAGCCCGCAGCCTGCAAACATGGCGCAAGACAAGATCCAGTGCGATGCCTGCCCGGTGTTGTGCCAGATCAGTCCGGGTCGTCTCGGGGCTTGCGACCGCTGGGGCAATGTGGAGGGGGTGCTCAAGCGGATGGACCCGGTCGTGCTGATGGCCCGCGAGCCCAGGGCACTTGTAGCCAGCGACCCCGCGCAGTGGGATGGATCAATCATCAACCCCTCGCCAATATTCGTATCCGGAGTGGGCAGCGGCACCACCTATCCGGATTACAAGCCCGCACCGTTTATCGTAGGTTCACGCCATGAGGGCATGGATATGGTGACAGTCGTCACCGAGGGGATCTTCAGCTATTGCAGCTTTAAAGTGAAGATCGATACGGATCGCTATCTCGGTCCTGAGCAGGCCACCGTGAGATATCAGGATGAGGCGGTGGGGCATGTCACGACCATTGAATATGGTTCCCAATTTCTGTCGATTGGCGGTGTGCATCACCTCACCGGCGGGTCAAAAAAAGAGGGTCGCGTCACCTGCGAGTTGATGGAGCGATTGGGTAACGGTGGCGCAGCTGAGTTGGTGATTGAAGGCGGGGCCACGGTGATAGTGCAATCGGGTGCAGCGCCGATTGTGAATGGTGTACCCGAACAACGGATGCGGGTGGGTTGCGGGTCGGCCACGATAGGTATTTTCGCGCAGCAGTGGCTGGGGCATGTGGACGAGGTGGTGGTGGTTGATGATCACATCACCGGTGTGCTTAGCGAGCATCAGGCAGGGCGCTGTCTGGATATGCCACCCTCGGGTCTGAAAATCCGAGGCAAGAAGTCGACGCCTGGGCGTTACTTCCAGGTGGCCAATCCCGGCACCGGTTGGGGCGGCACGGATATTCAGGACCCCTTATCGATTATTGAGCGATTCGATCCACGCTATGCGCAGCCTGGCATGCGGATACTGATGGTCTCCACCACGGGCGAGCATGCGCAGTATTTTGTGCTGGATGAGGCATTGACGCCGCAAGCTGCACCGATGCCGCAGCCGGTGGCGCAGGTGGTGGAGCGGATTGGTGAGAATTGCGAACCTGCGATCTGTACGGTGCTGTTTCTTGGTGGAGCGGGAGGCAGCTTGCGTGCAGGCGTCACAGACAATCCCGTGCGCTTGACCCGTTCGATCAAGCAAAGCCTGACCCGGGTGACTTGTGGCGGCGCGCCCGCTTATGTGTGGCCGGGCGGTGGCATCACCGTGATGGTTGATGTGGCTCGCATGCCTGCAGGCTCATTTGGTTCGGTACCCACGCCCGCGATTGTGGCGCCAATTGAATTCACGATGCCCCTTGCGGATTATGCAGCGCTCGGAGGGCATGTCTCGCGTGTGCAGTCGGTTGAAGATGTGATGGCGAACCACGAACATCGGGTGATTGCCTGGCCTGCCGGTGAGCCCTGGCCATTGGTGCCGCTGGCATCCCCGGCCGGAGAATCAGAATGACGTGGCGGGGGGAGGGGCCAGAAGGGTCGGTGGGGCCAGGGGGTCCAATGGCTCGTCAGCTCGACGCGCAGCGCTGGCACTTCCAGCATGGCCCAATTGATTTGATCATCTGGGCCGAAGGTTCTGATGAGATTGTGCGATCTGCAGTGAATGATGCATGGACAAGGTTCGCGCCCTTGCTAAGCGAGCTGGTGAGCGAGCTCAGGCTGCTGCGTCAACCGGCACAAAACATCAGCCCAGCAATGAGCCAAAGGGTGAAGGGCTACAAGGCGAAGGGCTACACAGCAAAGGGCTACACAGCGAGCTTGATGTATTCGGCGGTGTTGCCGTTCCATCAGCGCTATGAAAAGTTCATCACTCCGATGGCTGCGGTAGCCGGTGCAGTTGGCCAAACCCTGATTGAATGTTTTAAGCGCCCCGGGATTCAGCGGGCTGCGATCAATAATGGCGGGGATATTGCGCTTTATCTTGCCTCGAGGCAGCAGATGACGGTGGGCATGGTGCAGCGGATTGAATCGCCTGCGATCGACGGCGTATTGCGAATCGATGCGGCAAGCAATATTTGCGGCATCGCCACCTCGGGCTGGGGTGGTCGCAGCCTGTCACTTGGCGTGGCCGATAGTGTCACCGTGCTGGCTGCAACAGCAAGCCAGGCCGATGCTGCAGCCACGATGATTGCGAATGAAGTCGATATCAATGATCCGGCGATCAAGCGCAAACCTGCCGATCAGGTGCGTGATGACAGCGATCTTGGTGAGCGCCTCGTCACGGTCGAAGTGGGCAAGCTAGCCCCTCAGTTGGTGCGGCAGGCGCTTGAGCGCGGGCATCAATTTGCACAGCGGTTGAAATCGGATGGATTGATCGCGGGTGCAGCCCTCAGTTGTCAACATCAAGGGATGGTATTGTCTTGAGCATGATCGAACTGCGCCGCGTGTTCACCCAAGTCGAACTCATCCATCATGAGTTTGGCCCACCTCCCGCCAAGCCCGCCAAGCGCGGTGCGATTGCAGCGGTGATTCGCAATCCATATGCGGGGTATTACGAGCCCGATATCCTGCCGTTGATGAAAGCGCTTGAGCCCCTAGGCATAAAGCTTGCGCAGCAGCTACTCACAGCCCTTGGCGGCGATCTCGAACAGATTGAAGCCTATGGCAAAGGCGCAATCATCGGTGCTTCGGGTGAGCTCGAACACGGAGCTTTATGGCACGCGCCTGGTGGCTACAGCATGCGGGAGGTATTGGGCTGGAAGCGCAACCCTTCGCTGCCCACTGAGGCTATCGGGCAACGCGGTCTTGAAAAGGGCGGCAATGCCCTGGCGATTGTGCCCTCTACCAAAAAGGTTGGCGGACCCGGTGCGAGTTTGGATGTGCCTTTAACTCATTTGAATGCAAGCTATGTGCGCAGTCATTTTGATGCGTTTGAAGTCAAGGTGGCGGGTGCGCCGCGTGCTGATGAAATGGTGCTGATTCTGGTGATGGCCTGCGGGGCGCGGGTTCATGCGCGGGCAGGTGGCATGGCAGCAAGCGAAATCAGTCGGATGGATGGTCAACGCTAGTCCGTTGCCAGCTGACACACCAAACATTTAGAACAAGGTCAATCTTATGCAAGCGCAGATCAGAAAACTGGTGGTGGTCCTGGATGAAGTGATGCAGGAGATGGGTCAGGTTGTTGATCCCCCAGCAAGGCGCGCCTTGGCTATGGCCGTGATCGCCAACCCTTATGCCGGACGCTTTAGTGCAACGCTTGACGAGCTAATCGCTATCGGTGAAGAGCTTGGCGGATTGCTCGGTGCTAAGTGTGTTGAAGCCTTGGGCATCGAACCGGCGCAAGCGCAGGGCTATGGCAAGGCGGCAATTGTTGGTGAGGCCGGTGAGTTGGAGCATGCGGCCGCGATCCTGCATCCGAAACTTGGTGCACCTTTGAGGGTCGCAGTGGAAAAAGGTGCTGCTTTGGTGCCATCAGCCAAAAAAGTCGGCACACTGGGCACCGCAATCGATGTGCCGCTGGGGCATAAGGATGCTGCTTTTGTGCGCAGCCATTTCGATGCGATTGAGGCGCGAATAGGTGATGCACCCCGCAGTAACGAAATTTTGGTGGCTGTAGCGGTCAGCGCTACCGGACGGCCCTTGCCTCGCGTCGGGGGATTGCAGGTTCATGAGGTCGTGGGTCAAGATGGCTTGCGCTAGTAGCGCATTTGATGGAAATATTTTTTTGCAACATTTGAAGGAAGCAAGATGAAAAAACAAAACCAGGCTGACTCGAAGCTCACCAACACATCATCGCGCCGCCAGGTGTTGCAGGGTGCAGCAGCGGCCTCAATGCTGGGCGGCTTGCCTGCTCTGGGTCAGGCGCAAGGCGCACCCATTCGGATTGGCGAACTCAACAGCTACAAATCACAGCCTGCATTTCTGGAGCCCTACAAAAAGGGTTGGGAGCTCGCGCTGGAACAAGTCAATGCCACTGGCGGCTTGTTGGGCCGCAAGGTTGAAGTGATCTCACGCGATGACAACGGCAATCCAGGCGATGCGGTGCGGGTTGCCGAGGAACTGGTATCGCGGGAAAAGGCTGAGTTGATTTTCGGCACTTTCCTTTCCAATATTGGTTTGGCTGTGACCGATTTTGCCAAGCAGCGTAAAGTAATTTTTGTGGCGGCCGAACCGCTGACAGACAAGATTACCTGGGGAAGTGGGAATCGCTATACCTTCCGCCTGCGCCCCTCGACGTATATGCAGGCCGCCATGCTTGCTCCCGAAGCGGCCAAGATGCGCAAAAAGCGCTGGGCAGTGGTGTATCCAAACTACGAGTATGGACAGTCTGCGGTAGCCACCTTCAAGGCCTTGCTCAAAGCCGCACAACCTGATGTCGAGTTTGTTGCGGAGCAAGCGCCTGCATTGGGCCGAGTTGACGCAGGTGCGGTGGTTCAAGCGTTGGCTGATGCCAAACCGGATGCAATTTTTAATGTGCTTTTTGGGGCAGATTTGGCCCGCTTTGTTCGGGAGGGCAACACCCGTGGTCTGTTTAAAGGGCGTGAGGTGGTCAGCTTGCTCACCGGTGAGCCTGAGTATCTGGATCCCCTGCGCGACGAAGCACCCGAGGGCTGGCTTGTGACCGGATACCCCTGGTACAGCATTCAGACTGCGGAGCACTCGAAGTTTTTGCAGGCCTACCAAAAGCGCTGGCAAGAGTATCCCCGCTTGGGCTCGATCGTGGGCTACAGCACCATGATGTCGATTGCAGCCGCGATCAAGAAGGCAGGCAGCACCGACACCGAGAAAGTGATCACCGCCTTTAAGGGCCTCAAGGTGGATACACCCGCCGGACCGATCACCTATCGCGCTCAGGATAATCAGTCCACGATGGGTGCCTGGGTCGGCATCACCACGGTGAATCAGGGGCGCGGGGTGATGAAGAACTTCCGTTATATCGATGGTGCTGCTGTGCAGCCTACCGATGCCGAGGTAGTCAAGCTTCGTCCTGCGTCCTGATTTTTGATGTGGGCCAGTCTGGCTGGCCAGCTCCTCAATGGGCTGGCTAGCGCCTCCACCCTGTTTTTGATTGCGGTCGGGTTATCACTGATTTTTGGTGTGACCCGAATTGTCAATTTTGCTCACGGCTCGATGACGATGATCGGGCTGTATGTGGCTACCTCGGCGGTGCGTTGGCTGGCCGGCGATGCTGCACTGAGTGGGTGGGATTTCTGGGGCGCTGTGGTGCTCGCGGCATGCGCTGTGGCATTACTCGGCGCCGCAGTGGAGATGCTGATTTTGCGGCGGATTTATGCCGCGCCGGAGTTGTTTCAATTGCTCGCCACCTTTGCCGTGGTGCTGATGCTGCGCGATGCCACCCTTTGGTTGTGGGGGGCTGAGGATATTCTTGGCCCCAAAGCTCCGGGGCTCAAAGGCGCAGTTGAGCTGTTTGGTCGCCCCTTTCCGCAATACGATCTGGTGTTGATTGCGATTGGCCCGGCGGTGCTGCTCGGCTTATGGTTATTGCTAAAGCGTACCCGCTTCGGTGTGCTGATTCGAGCAGCCACGCAGGATCGTGAAATGGTGGCGGCATTGGGCGTCAATCAGGCCTGGCTATTCACAGCGGTATTTGCCCTGGGCTCAGCACTGGCAGCCTTGGGCGGAGCCCTGCAGATGCCTCGCGAACCCGCCAATCTTGGCATTGATTTAACCGCGATTGGTGAAGCGTTTGTCGTGGTTGTTGTGGGGGGCATGGGCAGCATCCCGGGGGCCTATCTGGCAGCACTTCTGATCTCGGTGCTCAAGAGCCTGTGCTACGGGCTGGGCACTCAGGAGATCGGCGGCATCAGCATCGCATTTTCAAAGTTCACCATGGTGGTGGAGTTTCTGGTGATGGCTCTGGTGCTGATCATTCGACCCTGGGGCCTCATGGGCAAGCCTGGCGCTGCGGTGCGTAACGCCGCTGAGATTGAAGCGCCTTTGCGGGCCATGGGCAAACCCGCGCAGCTCATCATGCTTGGTGTGCTTGGCATGCTTGCGTTGATGCCGATTCTGGCCAGCGCATCGCCGTATGTGGTGATCCTGCTGATCGATATTCTGATCGCGGTGCTGTTTGCGGTGAGCTTGCATTTCATTATGGGGCCAGCCGGTATGCACTCGTTTGGTCACGCAGCCTATTTCGGACTCGGAGCCTATGGCGCAGCGGCCCTGATGAAAGGGTTCGGCTGGAGCATGGAGTGGGCCCTGATAGGGGCGCCAGTGTTGGCCTTGGTGGGCGCGATGGTGTTTGGCTGGTTTGCGGTGCGCCTCTCAGGCGTGTATCTCGCGATGCTTACCTTGGCCTTCGCGCAGATTGTCTGGTCAGTGGTGTTTCAATGGGATGAAGTCACCGGGGGTAGCAATGGTTTGCTGGGCTTGTGGCCCGCGCCGTGGTTGGCATCAAAAACGGCCTACTACTATCTTGCCCTTGGCTTGGTGGTGCTTAGCATAGTGGTGATGCGCCGCATCCTGTTTGCCCCTTTCGGATTTGCAATGCGAGCCGGGCGCGATTCTCCGGCGCGTGCGGGCGCAATTGGCATTGATGTCGTCGCAGTGCATTGGCGCGCATTTGTTATCGCCGGAGTGTTCTGTGGATTGGCGGGGAGCTTGTTTGCCTTTGCCAAGGGCACCATCTCGCCCGAAACCATTTCAGTGGGCCGTTCGGTGGATGGATTGATCATGGTGTTGCTGGGTGGTATTCAGTCCTTGGCTGGGCCGATTGTCGGCAGTGTTGTGTTCACCTATCTTCAAGACACCATCATTCGCAACACCGACTATTGGCGAGCTTTACTGGGCGCAGTAATCCTGGTGCTGGTGCTGGTGTTTCCTCAGGGCATTGCGGGCTCAATTACCCAGCGCTGGCATGCCTGGCGCACGTCACGCGGCACGGTGCTTCGATCATGAACCCAACAAACCTGCCGCCACTTCTTGAGGTGCGGGGCCTGCACAAAAGCTTCGGTGGCGTTCAGGCCGTGATTGATGTGAGTTTTTCCTTGCAGCCCGGGCAAATGCTGGCGCTGATTGGCCCCAATGGCGCGGGTAAATCCACCTGCTTCAACATGATCAACGGGCAGCTCAAACCCGACCGGGGCGAGGTGCGCATCAAGGGTCAGACGCTGGCAGGCCTCGCGCCCCGACAAATCTGGATGCGGGGGGTGGGGCGCACATTCCAGGTTGCTGCCACCTTCAGCTCCATGACCGTCGCACAAAATGTGCAAACCGTGCTGTGGAGCCATCATCGGGAGCTTGGCCGATGGTGGAGGCCAGCTGCGGATTTACGGCGCGATGAAGCGCTCGAACTGCTCGATGCGGTGGGCCTGAAGCAGCAAGCCGATGTTGCCGCAAGCATTTTGGCTTATGGTGATGTGAAACGCCTTGAACTGGCGATGGCTCTGGGTAACCAACCGGGATTGCTTCTGATGGACGAGCCCACTGCGGGGATGGCACCCGGCGAGCGGCATGCGCTGATGGAGCTGACCCGTCGCCTGGCCCGCGAGCGTAAGCTTGGTGTGCTGTTCACAGAACATAGTATGGATGTGGTGTTTGCGCATGCGGATCACATCATGGTGCTTGCCCGCGGTGCGCTGATCGCGCGAGGTAGCGCGCAAGAGGTGCAGGATGACCCCAAAGTTCGGGAAGTTTATTTTGGTTCAGGAAAGCTCGCGCGATGACCGCTCTTTTGGAAGTCAGCCGCCTGAATGCCTTTTACGGCCGCGCGCAGATTTTGTTTGATGTCAGCCTGCAAGTCGATGCAGGTGAGGTGTTGGCGCTGATGGGGCGCAATGGTGCGGGTAAAAGTACCACCATCAAATCGATCATGGGCCTGATGCGGGGCGTGGGCAAAAGCACGGGCGAAGTTCGCTTCCTGGGGCAAAGCATCGGCACCTGGGAGGCTTATCAAATTGCGCGACTCGGCCTGGGATTTGTGCCGGAAGACCGACGCATCTTCACTGATCTCACCGTGCTTGAAAATCTGCAAGTCGGCACTCGCCCGGCACGCGACGGCCAAGAGCCCTGGACGGTGGAGCGGGTGTTTGCCCTGTTTCCCAATCTGGCGCGGATGCCGGATCGTCCCGGTGGCCAAATGAGTGGCGGCGAACAACAAATGCTCACAGTGGCAAGAACCTTGATGGGCAACCCGAAGATGATTTTGCTCGATGAACCCTCAGAGGGTGTAGCGCCACTGATTGTGGAGCACATGGCGCAAGCCATCATGCAGCTCAAGACTCAAGGTCTCGCGATTGTCCTGAGCGAACAGAATTTCCCTTTCGCATGCGCGGTAAGCGACCGTGCAGTGGTGCTCGAAAAAGGGCAGGTCAGATTTACCGGCGCGATGCGTGAACTGGAAGAAGACGAGAATTTACGCCGAAGTTACCTGGCGGTTTAGGTGGATTTACTCTACACAGGAGATCGATCATGGCGCTACAAGCAGCCGCAGCAAGTTCGGGCAAGGTCGTTATCCGCAATATCGGGTTGATGCTTTCAGGCGATATCGATCAGCCGATACTGCAGGCCGACACGCTAGTTATCCATGATGGTGTAATCACTGCGATAGGTCGGTTGGCAGACGTGGACGTCAGCGAACCCACAACGCTGATCGATGCACGCGGCACTTGCCTGGCTCCGGGATTGATCGACTCGCATACCCATCCGGTGTTTGGCGATTGGACGCCCCGGCAAAATCAAATCGGCTGGATTGACTCATGCATGCACGGTGGGGTCACCACCATGATTTCTGCAGGCGAAGTGCATCTTCCCGGACGCCCGAAGGATATTGTCGGGCTAAAGGCTTTTGCCGTCACTGCCCAGCGTGCGTTTGAAGGCATGCGGGCCAGCGGGGTGGGGGGTGGAGTCAAGGTGTTGGCAGGAGCCCCGGTGATTGAACAAGGCATGGTTGAGGAAGATTTTGCCGAGCTTGCGCGCAATGGGGTCAAGCTGCTGGGTGAGGTGGGCTTGGGCAGCGTAAAGGCCGGGAATCAGGCGGCGCAAATGGTGGGGTGGGCACGCAAATACGGGATTCAAAGCACGATCCATACCGGTGGTCCTTCGATTCCCGGTTCAGGCTTGATTGATGCAGATGTGGTGCTTGAGGCGGATGCCGATGTTATTGGGCATATCAATGGCGGGCATACCTCGCTGCCGTACAAACAGGTCTGTACCCTGTGCGAGAAAAGCTCCCGGGCCATCGAAATTGTGCACAACGGCAATGAGCGCATTGGCATTCTTACGGCTCGCCATGCGATGGAATTGAAGTGCCCGCACCGAGTGATCCTTGGTACAGATTCGCCTGCGGGAAGTGGAGTGCAGCCACTTGGAATGCTGCGCCTGATAGCGCTGATTTCATCCATGGCTGATATTCCGGCCGAGATCGTATTCGGATTTGCCACGGGCAATATTGCCCGCATGCGGGGTCTGCCTCAAGGCCTGATTGAGGTGGGGCGCCCCGCTGATTTTGTGCTGATGGATCGCGCGCAACATTCGGCTGGCACAACCTTGCTGGAAAGTGTGGAACTGGGTGATATTCCCGGGGTTGGAATGGTGATTATTGATGGCATCGTACGCTGCCAGCGCAGTCGCAACACGCCACCTGCCAGTGAAGTACCGGTGATCCTCGCCCACGCATAATGAAGCGCGATCCGCAGGCCACCCGCAAGCGCATTCTCGAGGCGGCGATCAGTGAGTTTGCTCAGTATGGTTTAGCGGGAGCTCGGGGAGATCGTATCGCGCAGGCCGCTCAATCGAGCGAACGGATGGTGTATTACTACTTCGATTCAAAAGAGTTGCTCTATCGCGCAGCGCTTGAAAAAGTCTATGGTGACTTGCGTGATGCCGAGCAGGCGCTGGCGCTTGATGGTTTGGAGCCCTTGGCTGCCGTGGCTGCATTCAGTCGGTTCGTGTGGCGCTATTACGCGCAGCATCCCGAGTTTGTGAGCTTGCTCAACACCGAGAATCTGCGCCAGGCACAAACCTTGCGCACCTCCGAGCAGCTCCCCGAACTCGTCGCACCAATTGTTGCACTTCTAAAGGCAGTGGTGGCGCGCGGCCAACATGCGGGCAAGCTGCGTGCCGAACTGGATGCGGTTCGGCTTTATGTTTTGATTGCTTCGCTTGGCTACTTCGTGGTTTCCAATCAGCACACCCTTTCAGCCGTGCTCGGTTATCCGGTGGCTGAGCAAAGGTCCATGCAGGCCTTGGCCGATGATGCTTTGGGCATGGTGCTGGCTTTCGTTAAGCCGCTGGACTGAGCTGCGGTGGGAAGCGGTCTTGTTTATCGTGCTCCTAAAGCTGTGCATAATCCCTGCAAAGCCTCTTTTGGGTATGCCACATCTCAATCATGATCATCACTTCTCTGCTTGACACGGATCTCTACAAATTCACCATGATGCAAGTAGTGCTGCATCACTTTCCCGGTGCGCAGGTGGAGTACCGCTTCAAGTGCCGCAACCCCGGCATTGACCTGCGCCCGATTCTTCCGCAATTGCAAGAAGAGCTTGATCAGCTATGCACGCTGCGCTTTCGGGAAAGTGAGTTGCAATACCTGCGAACCTGGCGCTGGTTGAAAAGCGATTTTGTAGACTTTCTCGGCTTGTTCCAGATGAACCGAAAAACCATTGAGGTGCGTGCGGCGGACAATGAAAGTGGCGAAATCGAGATCAAGGTTCAGGGGCCCTGGCTGCACACCATCCTGTTTGAAATTCCGGTGCTCTCGATCGTAAATGAACTCTACTTCCGGCATCTGGTGAAAGTGCCGGACTATGCCACCGGTCGAAAGCGCCTGGATCAGAAGATTGCAAGTGTTGTGGATCAGCCCGATCTGGAAGGTCTGCGCATCGCAGACTACGGTACCCGGAGGCGATTTTCCAAAGCTTGGCATGAAGAGGTGATTCTGACCACCAAGGCCAAGCTCGGGGCTAATTTTGCTGGCACGAGCAATGTGTACCTCGCCATGAAGCATGGGGTATTGCCGCTTGGCACGATGGCTCATGAATACCTGCAAGCATGCCAGGCGCTCGGCCCCCGCCTGCGTGATTCGCAGACCTTTGCCTTCGAGATGTGGGCGCGCGAGTATCGGGGTGATCTGGGGATTGCGCTATCCGATGTATATGGCATGAGCGCATTTCTGCGTGACTTCGATCTTTACTTCTGCAAACTGTTTGATGGTGCGCGGCATGATTCGGGCGACCCGTTTGACTGGGGGGAGCGGTTGATTGCGCACTACGAGCACAACCGCGTGGACCCCAAAACCAAGACCCTGATCTTTTCGGATGGGCTGAACTTTCCGATTGCCATTGAGTTGTATCGACGCTTCAACGGCCGTGCCCGCACTGCCTTCGGTATTGGCACCAACTTCACTAACGACCTGGGCTATACACCCTTGCAAATTGTGATGAAGATGGTGCGTTGTAATGGTCAGCCGGTTGCCAAACTGTCGGATACGCCTGAAAAAACCATGTGTGATGATCTCAATTACCTGAACTATTTGCGTCAGGTTTTCGAGATTGCTGCTTGAGTTTGGAGGACCCGAGCGGGTCTTTTCACGTTTGCCCTAGGTTCGGCCGATTGCATCGCCTCCTATAATTGCGGGCTGATACAAGAATAAAGGAAGGCATAACCCATGGCCGGACTGCATATCGGCGGCATCGCGCTGGAGTTTTTTTTATTTGCGGCTACTTTACTTGGCGTCGCCCTGTTTCATAACCACACCCTCAAGGTTGCCGTGATTGGTGCCGTGGCGATCACCCTATACAAGCTTGGTTTCGCGGCATTTAACGGGCAGCCCGGTTTAAGCGGGCTAGCTTTGCACTTCTCGCATGAGTGGGTGGTTTTGGCCAACCTGTTGTGTTTGCTGGTCGGCTTTGCGCTCTTGTCAAAGCACTTCGAAGATAGCAACGTGCCGGCGGTGCTTCCGCGCTTCTTGCCCGATGACTGGAAGGGTGGGTTTGTGCTGCTGGTTCTGGTGTTTGTGTTGTCGAGCTTTCTGGACAATATAGCCGCTGCCTTGATTGGAGGCGCAATTGCAAACTCGGTATTTCGGGGCAAGGTGCACGTGGGTTATCTAGCCGGAATCGTCGCTGCATCGAATGCTGGCGGATCGGGCTCGGTTGTGGGCGATACCACCACCACGATGATGTGGCTGGCAGGAGTAAGCCCGATGGCAGTCTTTCCGGCCTACATCGCAGCGGCGGTCGCAGTAGTGGTCTGCGGCATCCCCGCAGCGCGTCAGCAACATGCCTTCCAGCCCATTCTCAAGGATGAATTGGCGCATGCACCAGTCGACTGGGCGCGCTTGGGCATTGTGGTATTCATCCTCGTAACAGCGATTGTTGCCAACATTCTTGCGAACACTCAAATGGGCGACTTGGCGGAATTCTTCCCGGTCCTCGGTCTCGCTGTGTGGGTCGCGATTCTGGTTGGTGCTGCGATTCGCAAGCCCGATTGGTCGTTGATTCCCGGAGCGTTTAAGGGTGCAGTGTTCCTGCTCTCGCTAGTGTGGGCTGCCAGCATGATGCCGGTGGATCAATTGCCGATTGCATCCTGGAAGAGCGCGTTCGGGCTGGGTTTTGTATCAGCCGTGTTCGACAACATTCCATTGACTTCGCTGGCTTTGCATCAGGGCGGTTACGATTGGGGCGTCCTGGCCTTTGCAGTGGGATTTGGTGGTTCAATGATCTGGTTCGGTTCATCTGCTGGAGTTGCGCTTTCAAGCCAGTTTCCTCAGGCCCGCTCAGTGGGTGCGTGGATCAAGGGGGGCTGGCATGTGGCAGTGGCTTATGTCGTTGGGTTTGCCGTGATGATGGCCTTGTGGGGATGGCATCCTACGCCCAAGCGTGCATTGCCGACCGACAAGCCCGCCGCCCTGGAGGTCGCTCCAGCAAGTGCGTCATCCTCGACTTTTCAAGTGCTGAAAGTAAATGCATGAGTCATTCTGAAAGCAAAGCGCGGGTGGTTGTCACCCGGCGTAATTTCCCCGAAGTGATCGCTGAATTAGAGCCGGTATTCAGCCTGGATCACAACGCCGATGACACGCTTTGGAGTCCGGCCGAATTACGCGCCCGAGCTGCCAATGCTCAGGCTCTCTATGTGGTGGCTTCAGATAAAGTCGATGGCGCATTGCTCGACGCTGCTCCAGGCTTGAAGATGGTAGCTACCGGGTCGGTCGGCACGAATCACATTGATCTTGAGGCTTGCCGCGCTCGCGGTATCGCAGTGACCAATACCCCCGATGTTTTGAGCGAGGCCACTGCGGATATGGCCTGGACTTTGCTCATGGCTGCCGCACGCCGGGTCACCGAGTCTGAGCGCTGGTTGCGCGCCGGTCTGTGGCAGCGCTGGGCTTGGGATCAATTCCTCGGGCAAGATGTGTTTGGCTCCACCTTGGGAATTATCGGCATGGGGCGTATCGGCTCGGCGATAGCTCGTCGGGCTCGTGGTTTTGGCATGCAGATTGTGTATACGAATCGGAGTCCAGCCGCCAATGAGTTGGAGCTGGGCGCCAGTCGCGTCGAGTTATCTGAACTGTTACGAAGCGCGGACTATGTGATGCTCGTCTTGCCATATTCGCCTGCAAGCCATCATCTTATTGGTGCGGCCGAGCTGGCCACCATGAAATCGAGTGCCGTTCTGATAAACATTGCACGTGGCGGCATTGTCGATGATGTAGCGCTGGCGCTGGCCTTAAAAAAGGGCCAAATTGCAGCAGCCGGTCTGGATGTATATGAGGGTGAGCCGGCTTTACACTTGGGGCTTCTAGAGTGCGACAACATCGTCATGACGCCTCATATTGGAAGCGCAACCCGCTCATCGAGAGTGGGTATGGCCATGCTGGCGGCCCAAAATTTGCTGGCCTGGCAACGTGGCGAAGCCTTGCTGACCCCGGTACACTGAAGAAAAACAAAGGAGATGGCTATGGCAGATATCGAACTAAACCGTAAACACGCCATTGGGCTCAAGAAGGCCAAGGCTGCCGCTCAAAAGGTGGCCGATGAACTGGCTGAAAAGTTTGATGTCAGCAGTCAGTGGGCAGGCAATACCCTGGAATTTGAGCGCAGCGGCATTAGCG
Source organism: Burkholderiales bacterium (assembly GCA_027487815.1). Classification (GTDB taxonomy): domain Bacteria; phylum Pseudomonadota; class Gammaproteobacteria; order Burkholderiales; family Burkholderiaceae_E; genus JAIYCW01. The sequence goes on along the minus strand of JAIYCW010000034.1, from coordinate 10,164 downwards.
GCGCGCTAACCGTCACCAAAGACAGTGTGGCTGTACATGCCAAGTTGGGCTTTTTGCTTTCCGCATTCAAGCCCAAGATCGAAGAGCAGATCAACCGCAACTTCGACAAGTATTTCGCCTAACTTGCCGGGTCATCCGTTGGCCCCCGGCTGCGCGACCCCTGTTTAGCCTTTTAAATCGTTGATCAGATCGATGTACTGCTGCATTGCGGTGTTTTGATCGGTGCCCTTGATTTCATTCCAGGCATCCCACTTGGCGCGGCCGACCATATCGGTGAAACCCGGCCGCTTGCCGTCCACATCGCCTGCGCTGCCCTGCTTGTAGAGTGCGTAGAGCTTGAGCAGGGTTGAGTTATCCGGCCGATCAGGCAGGTTTTTCGAGTCAGCAACTGCCTGTTCGAAGGATTTTGTTAAATCTGCCATGAAAATTTCTCCTGTTCGCGCTTTTTGAGTTGAATCAGCCCGGCTATGATACGACAGTCGATTCGGCCCCCATATCCCCTACAAAAATACGAGACATAGCAGCATGGTCACCAAAGCCGCCAAGGCCATTTCCCAGCGGGTGAGTTCAGAAGTGGCCTCCATGGCCGAAAACGCAACCCAAGCGGCCAAGCGTTTGGTAGTAGGCCGCGAGCGCATGTCAGCGGTCGACACCGCCTGGTTGCGCATGGACAGCAACCGTAATCTGATGATGATTGTGGGCGTGGATGTCTTCGAAAAGCCGGTGTCCTATGAAGCAATAGCCAAACTGATCACTGAGCGGTTGCTGAAATTCAAACGCTTCCGGCAAAAGGTTGAGACCGATGCCAGCGGCTCTTGGTGGGTCACCGAGAAAAACTTCCAGCTCGGTCAGCACCTGGTGCATCACACCCTGAAAGCCAAAGCCAAGTCAGGCAAAAGCGGTGGCCCGGCGGGTGAGGCCGAAATGCAGGAGTTTGTCGGGACCCTGGCCAGCCAGCCGCTGGATCCGGAGTTTCCACTGTGGCAATTTCATCTGGTCGAGAACTATAAAGGCACCAACGCCTTGGTTGTGCGAATTCATCATTGCATCGCAGACGGCATCGCCCTGGTTGCTGTGATGATGTCGCTGACCGATCAAAACAATGGAGCGCAGGTTCAGCCTTCGCGTCGCGCCAAGGATGTGGATTCCAATCCCTGGACGCCATTTCTCAAGCCACTGACCAAGGGCACGATCAAGGCGATCAGTGCCACCGGCTCGGCATGGTCCAAGTCGATTGAGCTGATGGCTCAGCCGGATCGACTGGTCGACTATGCGCAGATTGGCTCCCAGGTGCTCAAGGATGCGGCCAAGATCGCGCTTATGCCCAACGATAGCCAGACGATTCTCAAGGGGGTGCCCCAGGGCAGCAAGCGGGTGGCCTGGAATGATCCCTTGCCCCTGGTCGAGGTCAAGTTGATCTGCAAAGCGCTTGATGCTTCGGTTAATGATGTGCTGTTGTCATGCGTTGCCGGGTCAATTCGTCAATACTTGATCGCTCGCGGCGAATCGGTTGAGGGTGTTGAATTGCGCGCCATGGTGCCGGTGAATCTGCGCCCGATTGAGCAAGCCCTGAAGTTGGGGAACCGGTTTGGGCTGGTGCCTCTCACCTTGCCTGTGGGTGTAGCTGATCCTATCGAGCGGGTGCGTGAAGTGCGTCGCCGGATGGAGGGATTAAAGGGCGGATACCAGGCGTTGCTTGCGTTTGCAGTGTTGGGCGTGGTCGGGCTCACGCCCAAGGTTGTGCAGACCCAGGTGCTGGATTTGCTCGCGCGAAAAGCAACCGCTGTGATGACCAATGTTCCCGGCCCTGCGATGCCCATTTATATGGCCGGAGGCAAGTTATCCCGCGTGATGTTCTGGGTGCCACAATCCGGCGATATCGGGGTCGGGGTGTCGATTCTTTCCTATGATGGCGGCGTGCAGTTTGGCCTGATCACGGATTCAGCCCTGTGTGACGACCCACAAACCATCATCGATGGTTTTGCCCCGGAATTTGACAAGCTCATCATGACCTTGAGCATGATGCCCGAGGCCATGTGGAATGATCCGGAGCTCTCGGATGGCGCACGGCATGGCGCGTTGTTTCCGATGCCCTCTGGCGATTCCGTTAAAGAGCCTGTTCGCAAGTCGGCGTCCAAGCAAGCACGCCGCCGCCAAGCGGCTTGAGTTCGCCTGAGCAGGAGTCGAGCCCAGGGCTCACCCTGTTGCTGGCTCACTGCGCCAGCGATTTTGAGCAAACCGTGCTTGGCGTGCTGGAGATCGCGCAACGCAATCGTGATCCCGCCAACCTTTTCAAACCGATTGCATTCGTTGCACCCAGCCCGGTAACGGCCGAGGTCTGGCTCGAGCGCTTTGCATTAGCACAGGGCATTCAGGCAGGCATCGTTGCTGACTTGGCCACCAGTCTTGCCTGGCGGATCGCAGGTGCGGTAATTGGGCAGGATCAAGCCGTGTCGCCCCTGGCCGCGCGCAAGACAGTGTGGTCTTTGGTACAGATGGCAAGCTTTGAGGCCCTTCAGCCAGACATGCTGCGCCGGGTGCGATTGTGTTGGCAGTATGCGCAAGCCCTGGATCGTTGTCTCACTTATCGTCCGCACTGGATTGCTGCTTGGCTCGAAGGGCGTGAGGTAGCCTCTGCTCAAGTTTGGGAGCGGTCATTGCCGATCAAACCTGGTGAGGTGATCCGCAAGCTTGTCTCAGCAGGCCTCACTTTTCAAAAGCAGCATCCTTTTGAACAGGTCAAACAACGGGTGAGTGCAGCCGTCGCTGGTTCTGAGCGGGACAAGCAGACTTTGCGGGCGATGCTACCTGTACAGGCGGTTGTGATTGCCGGGTGGAATGATATGCCGCAGCCGGTTGCGCAATTGTTTGGCGTACTGGCTGGAGTGATTCCGATCCATGCAATTGCGCTGGATCCTTCGGAGCACTATTGGGAAGATGCCCGGCGCAAACCTCAGGGCGATTTGTTTGCTGCAGATAGCGAGAAAGCTCGCGCTCAATCCATAGATCCATGGATCCTTGGCAATATGGGTCAACATCAGCGACGTCAGCTAACGCTGTGGCGTGCGCTCGTGCAGCAGCATCAAGGTCAGGAAGTTCATCTCGAAGCTTCTGATGGCGGGCGAGGGCTGTTGGGGGGCGTTCAGCGCTCGATACAGCAAGCCAGTCTGCAGCCCGTTCAATCGCTAAACCCGATGAGTGGGATCCAGGACGATAGTCTCGCTTTTCATCAGGCGATTGGCCCATGGCGACAGGTCGAAGTGATGGCGGCCCAGCTTCAGTCGCTGCTGACATCAGAGCCAGATCTGAAGCTCGAAGACATTGCGATCCTGTGCGTCAATCCCCAGGCTTACATGCCAGCTTTACAAGCTGTGATGCAGGCGCAAGGCTGGCCACTGGCGTGGCGTGGCGTTTCACCTTCGGTGGAAGAGGGCAGCGCTGCGGAACAACTCATTCACTATATTTCTGAGGCCGTAACCCTGACCGACACCCGTGTGTTAGCGCAGGCCCTTACCCAGGTTCAATGGCAGGAAGTCCTTGGGATCGGCGTGGCCGAGAGAGATGCAGTGAGCCAGGGCTTCCGATCCCTCGGATACATGGCGCTTGAGCAAGCGCTTGAGGCTCTGGTCGTGGGCATGACCCAAGGTGGCCCGGGATCAGGGGGCTTTCCCCTGTTACATCTGCATGATCAATGGGTACTTCCAGCAAATAGCCTTGATCAAGCAGTGAGCAAGAAGATGGTGTCAATCCTGCACCAGTTGATTCAAGACTCTGCAGCACTTAGCCAAGCTGATCTCACAGCCTCTCAATGGCTCGGGTTGAGTTCGCGCATGGCGCAGACCATAGCTTCATCGCTAGAGATGCCGCGTATCGGTCAGGACGATGCACAAGCCTGGAATCGTCAAGCGCAATGGGCGCAGGTGGTATCGAGCTTGCAGGATGTCAAAGCGCGGGAGGAAGACCTGCCTTTGGATTTTCCGATGCCTCGGGAGGTTTGGCTGTGGTGCTTGCAAACCCTGATCATGAAGCCCACAAAGGGATCACAGCGCGGCGTCGGCCTGCAGGTCGCCTCGTTCGGTGAGCTTCGAGGCCTTGCTTATCGGGTCATTGTGGTGCTTGGAGCACAAGACGGGATGCTCCCGGCTCTAAAAGGCGTCGATCCCTTCGACCCACTTGCAGCCGATCCACAGTTGGGTGATCCGGACCTCGTGGCCGATCAGCGAGGAGCCTTTCTTGATGTGTTACTCGCGGCACAACATGCTTGCTGGCTCTTTTGGAGTCCGCGGGAGCTGCATAGCCGAGATGCGCTTGCACCCGCAGTTCCAGTGGCGGAGTTGCAGGAATTTCTTGATGAAAACATCGCTGGTATTGCCGATCAATGCACTTGCATTCATCCCTTGATGCCTGTTGCTCCTCAGCCTTTCTTTGATATTGCCCACACACTCGATACCTTCTCGAAGCATGGTCGCGATCCAGCCAAGGCTCTTATCACCCCCCTCCCGGTTGCGAAACTCGCGGGTGATCTAGCTGAGCCAGTGGCGCATTGGTGGCGCACCAGCATGGACGTTCGTTGGCAACGACCTTGGGAAGAGCGTAATAGCCCGTGGGCCGAGGTTGATGACAAGGAGCCTGAACTTAGAGCCGCTATCGTTCAGGCGTGGGCGCTTTCAGGGCCGCAGGCGACCCCGCTGCCGGTGTCAGAAGCTGCGCTAAGTGAGTGGCCGCTTCTAAGGCATCCTCTTGCCAGTCGACGTGTACAAGCGCAAACGATTAGGCTCCTCAGGAACCTTGATCAGCGATTGGCCGTCCACTCACGCACCAGATCGACCGTGCTGACAGCCGGGTCGAGTGTCATCATCGAGTCAGTGCGGTTGAGCGCACCAGCGCTTTTAAACCTGGTTTCGCATGATGGGCAGCCGGCCTGGCTGCATCTTGGCGGTCTTGAGCGAAGTCGAACCACCGCAATGATTGAAGCCTGGTGCACTCATCATATTCATGCAGTCGCATCCAAGTCCACTTTTGCTGAATCTCTCTTGTCGGATGGCGAGGAGTGTTGGCTCATGGAAAGTGGTGAACAGCAATCCCTGTTGGAACTGCAATGGGCAGTAGACCGTTGGATTGATCTCGGCGAGAGTTTTTCGTGTGCATCGTTTCAGGTCTGGTGGGCTGGCGTGCAAGAGCAGGGCGAGGAGAAACGTTTCGCAAAGCTCCAGGCACTGTGGTCTGAGGCGCCTAAGCACAATGCTGCAAGTGGCTCAGGCACGAGCACTGGCCCCAGCAAGCGCGAGCGTCCAGAGTTTCGCTACCTCCATCCAGAGATTTCGCTTGAGCAGATATCAGCGAACTCTGAAGCGCTTTACTCGCGCATCATTCAAGCTTGGACCAAACTGTGAGTCAGGTCCCAGCCAGTGATTCAGTTCCTCTAGCCCTGAGCTTGCCGCTTGATGATCGGGCATGGTTGATCGAAGCCGATGCAGGGTCTGGCAAGACCTGGACACTGTCGGCCTTGGCGATGCGCCTGTTGCTGGAGCACCAACTCGCGCCAGAGCATCTATTGGTTGTCACGTTTACGCGCAATGCTGCTGCTGAACTTAAGCAACGTATTCGTCAGCGCTTGCGTGCGCTGGAGCGTTTGATCGCAGATCAGCTTGGGGCAAGTCCGCCTCGAATAGCCGATACCGATCCGCTGCCTGCGCAGTATCTCCAGCATCTTGAGAATCGCTTTGAGCTCCACGAAGTGCATGCCCATCTACTGGTCTGCTTGGCCGGGCTTGATCGGCTTCAGGTGCAGACGATTCATGGATTTTGTCAGCAAACCCTGCAGCAATGGGCCGCTGTCATTGGGTTGCCGACGCCGCTCGGGATTGACACCCAAGGCGATGCATCCCTGGAAGCCTTGTTCTCGCGTTGGTGGGATCAGTTGCTTGATGACTTGAGTGCTGATCAGCAAATTGGTTTGGTCAATATAGGATTGCCGGTAGAACGCGTTTTCTCGCGAGTCAAGAGCCGACTTGAGTTGCCCCTGGCGCCCTTGCAACCGCAAGCATGGTCGCATTGGCGCGATGCGCTTGGCGACTGGCGCAATGGTCGCAGTAATGAAGAAATTGAGGCAGTGCTGCAGCGCGAGCTGGAAGCGGTATGCGACCGCTTGAAGAAACCTCATCCGGAAACTTTTGGCGTATCAGCGAACAAGTATCGGGATGCAACACTCAGAAAAATCGTAGCGTCCATTCAGGATGTTTCCCGAGGTCTGCCTGCGGTGTTCCCCGAAGCCAAAGATTTTGGCCAGTGGACCCTGGATGGGTTGGTTGCAGCCGGAGCCAAACCGGAGAGGTTGGCGGGCTTCGAGTTTTGGCGGATCGTTGACGCAATGATGGTCTGGTTGATGCAACGCGACCATATGCTCGCTGGCCTGGTTGAGTTGGCCGCCCAGGACATGCAAGAGGGGCTGAGGCATAGCCAGTTAGCCTCCGGTGTATTGCGCTACAGCGACCAGGTCGACTGGCTATTGCATGCGTTGAGTGATGGCCCCCAGGGTGCTGTCATCGCCAGTGGTGTATCGCAGCAGTATCAGGCGATATTGATTGATGAGTGTCAGGATACCGACGCTCGTCAATGGGCCATCCTCGGCGCAGTTTTTGGTGGGGCCAGTCGAGCGCCGTTAGTGATGGTGGGTGATCCCAAGCAGGCGGTGTATCGTTTTCGTGGTGCGGATGTTCAGGCGTATATCCAGGTGCGGGAGCACGGACTGATCGATCTTGAGGGGCGCGCCAGAAAACTTGAGCGGCGCAGTTTGAACAGTAACCAGCGCTCAACGCCCGCAGTGATTGAATCGGTGAATCGATTGCTCGCCAAGCAGCCGGTCTGGCTCGATCCTGGACTCGGGTATGAAGGTGCAATTCGTGGTGCCAAGCCTTTGCCGGTGCTACATGATGTTGCTTGGTCGCCGCCACTGGGCGATCCGGGCACGCTAGGCGTGTTGCTGTCCGATGAAGGCCGCGCACCTGAAATTGAAAATGCAATTCTGGACGCTATCGTCGCGGAAACACGTCGCATCCTGGATCCGATGCAGGTGAGGATTGATGGTCGTGCAGTGAAGCCCGGTGAAATCGCGGTATTGGTGAACTCGCACAGTCAAGCGGCCACTGTCGTCAAGAGGTTCAATAAGGTTGGGATGGCTTGCGCCTTGCAGCGCTTAGACAAACCCTTGTTCACCGAACTGGCCAGTCTCGATTTTGAGATCGTTCTTCAAGCTATCGAAGATCCACTGCATGCCGGAAGGCGGCGTGCGGCTGCTGTGTTGCTAGGCTGGGTTGATGACGCGGATTTCCTTAACCGGCTGCAGGGGTTTTGTCTGCATTGGCCACGCCAATGTTTTGCATTAGCGGCCTGGCTCGATACCGCGCCACGCAGAGGGCAGGCAGCACTCGATATCGATAGTGCTGCCTGCGTGGGTGATCATGGCGAGATCTGGCGAGAGATCCTCCAGCAGATGCTCAGTGCAACGCAGGCCTGCATGAGTGCCCGTGAAGCTTTGCGATGGCTGCAGCGCAAACGCGCCGAAGGTCAGGGTCAGGATGAGCGGGTTATGCCTGAGGCTCAGGATGCTGTCCATGTCATGACCTCGTTTGCGGCGAAAGGCCTCGAGTTTGCTTTTGTGTTTGTGCCCTTCGCCTGGCGCTCAGGCAAGTCGGGCAGTGATGCCGAGCTGGTATCGCAACGCTTGGGCGAGCCAAGCGTGCTTGATATTGCAGTTCATCGGCAAGGTCAGGCGCAAACTGAACTGGCTAACGCAAAACTGGCCGATGCGGTACGGCAGTTCTACGTCGCAATCACCCGAGCTGTGTTGCGCACTATTCTGTTTATGCGCGAAGGCGAGGTGATCGGGCATCTTATGAAGCGTCGTGTGAACCCGCTTGATCCAGATCTACCAGCCTCGCCCATGGTGGAACAGCAGGTCGTGCTCAATGATTGGCTTAAGCAGCTGGAGCCGTGGTCTGTGATCGCTCACGGTTCTGAAAACACCAGCCCAGACACTGCGAATCCTTCCTCTGTGGCCGAGCGCGTCAGCCTTGTGACCGCCTTACGCCCCTCGCGGCCGCCAAGTGTGTGGCCCAGCAGCTTCACCAGCATCATGCGACAACGCCCTGAGCCGGGTGCAGGCGAGATGGATAAGCGAGTCGAAGAAGTAGAGGGCTCGATTGAGCCGCCCGATGAGATAGTGCTTGATCAGGCGCAGCGCACGCCATTACCCACGGTGAGGGTCGAAGGTGCGCGTGGCCTGGCCTTCGGCATTCAGCTGCACGAGTTGCTCGCCGAGGAAGATTTTCGTGTTCCACTTTCCGAACCTGCTTTGCAGCGCTGGCTCAACGCCGCCCGGCCCGGTGAGCAGAATATCGAAGCTCAACGCGATGAGGCTGTATCGCTAACCCTCCAGTATCGGAGCTGGTGGGATGAGCTACGCCACTGGCCACTTACACCATCAACGCAGGCCTGCCTTGCGCAATGGCCCAGAGAGCGTATTGCTCGTGAGTGGCCGTTCAGCATACGCGTCAAGCGCTCATCACTTGAAGCGGTTGAGGCCAGGCTCACGCCGCTTGGCCTTTCCCAGCCCGACCTTGCTCGTTTGCGCGTGCCTGAGGGCTTGCTCAGGGGATCGATTGATCTGGTGCTGCAAGATGATGAGGGGCGGTTTCATCTGCTGGATTGGAAGTCGAACTTTCTTGGCAGCGATGTCGAAGACTATTTTCCTAAAGCGCTTGATCGGACCATGAGCGAAGCGGGATACCACCTTCAGCATGTGCTCTATGCGCTGGCCTTGCATCGGTGGCTCGGCAAGGTCAAGCCTGACTATTGCCCGCGCGAGCACTTGGGTGAGGTGCATTTTTTGTTTCTGCGCGGATTAGTCAACTTGGGGCCTCAACAGGCTGGGCACTGGCATCGTCCCATTGATGTCGCGTTAGTTGAGGCAATGGATAGCCTTTTGCGACACGATCTGGAGATTGATCGTGATTGAGGTCTGGCTCGATTGGCTGGATCGTCAATTGCATAGGCGTGGATGCGCCCCCATGCTGCAAGTCGTGCGTGAAGAGCTAACGCTGCTTTGGCTGGCTGCTGATCAGGGCAGTGTGGCCAGGCCGGTCAGCTCAGCCATGCAAAATGAACTGCGATCCAGCGGGGTGCTGGAGATCACTGATCCTGCGGTGCTTGTGCTTGACCAGGATCATTTGTACCTGCCTCGCTGGTGGCAACTTGAAGTGGAGTTGTCGAGGCTTGTCGATCAACGGCGCACATACCCGCTTGCTCATGACGCCGCACGGCCGCTAGGCAGCGCATCCCTCTCGCTGCAATCCAGTCTGGATATTGATCAAGCCCGATTCCTTCAACAGGCGTTGCATCAATCACTGAGTTTTTTGACGGGTGGCCCAGGCACCGGAAAAACCCGCACCCTGGTTGCGCTGCTTCAGCAGGCGACGCAGGAGTACGGCGCCGATGCGGTTGCGGTTGCTGCCCCGACGGGTAAAGCCGCGAGTCGGTTGAATGAAGGGCTCACTGCAGCGGGTCTTGCGCTCAAGGCCATCACCGTGCAGCGTCTGCTGGGATTCGGAAGGCCGCCGCGCTCAAGCCTCATCCCAGCTCGGTTGCAGCAAGGCGCTGCAGCTTTCAATCAATATCAACCTTTACCCTATCGCATGGTGGTAGTTGACGAAGCTTCCATGCTCGGCATGTCGCTCGCCCGCGATTTGTTTGCTGCATGCTCTTCGAAGTGCCACTTGGTGCTGGCTGGGGATCGCGATCAATTGGCATCCGTGGAGCCCGGTAATGTGTTTGCCCAAGTGGTAGATGCTCTCGGGGCGGTGCGGCTGAACACCAACTATCGCCAGGCCAATGCCCTTGCACTGGCCGGTTGGGCGCATGAGGTGTGTCAGGGAATCAGTGAAGATGCGGCACCTTGGCAGCAGGCGCAACTGGTTTCAGCGCCGGGCAGTTGGCTCGCCGATCTGCGCGCAGGCTATGCACCGATCTGGGAGGCGATGCAAAGCACTGTAACCAATACGCTTGAGCTTTCGGATGAGTCGTCGCTCGACCTGATCGTTCAGCATGCGGCTTGGGATCGTTTGCTGACTCGCTACAAAATAGTGTGTGGTCCTCGCCGTGGGCCCT
>JAIYCW010000078.1 GCA_027487815.1 Burkholderiales bacterium | reverse complement strand
TTAAGCCTCTCCTTGTGTTCGGATCAGCGCCATTGCTTTTTCTTCTTCCATCGGCGCTCACCACGCACCTGATCCGCTTTCATGCCGAGATAAAACTCCTTGATATCTTCTTTTTGCAACAAGCGCTCGCAGGTGTCTTCCATCACAATCCGCCCGACCTCCAACACATAGCCAAAGTCTGCAGTGGCCAGGGCGATGTTTGCGTTTTGCTCAACCAAGAGCATCGTGGTGCCCTCTTCACCATTCACCCGCTTGATGATGGCGAAAATTTCCTTCACTAATTTGGGCGATAAGCCCAGGCTCGGCTCATCAAGCAGCAACACCCTAGGCTTGGACATCAATGCGCGAGCAATCGCCAGCATTTGCTGCTGGCCACCAGAAAGCTGGCCCGCCTCCTGATTTTGCCGCTCTTTCAGGATCGGAAAATAGCCACACATCTTTTCGATATCCCGCGCCACTTCATCTCGATCCTTGCGGGTGTAGGCCCCCATCAACAAGTTATCTTTGACGCTTAGCATTGCAAAGACTTCGCGACCCTCGGGCACATGGCTAATACCCTTGCGCACCACCCAGTCAGGATCGCGCTTTTGAATTGGCTCACCCTCAAAACTCACGGTGCCTTTTTGCGGATCGATGATGCCGGAGATGGTCTTGAGAATGGTGGTCTTGCCCGCGCCATTGGCGCCGAGCACCGTCACAATGCTGCCCTTGCGCACCTCCAGGCTTACCCCCCGAATCGCTTGCACGGGGCCGTAGCTGGATTCGATATTGGCGAGTTTCAGAACGACATCTTGCATGGTGTGTTCTCCTACTGCCCGAGGTAAGCGGCAATCACTTCGGGATGCGCCTGCACCTGGGCAGGGGTTCCCTCTGCGAGCTTTTTGCCATAGTTCACAGCCAATACCCGATCTGATACACGCGACACCAGGCTCATATCATGCTCAACCATCAACACGGTGATGCCGAGCTCATTTTTGATGTCCTGAATCCAGAACGCCATGTCATCCGTTTCCTCGACGTTTAGTCCCGATGATGGCTCGTCGAGCAGCAAAAGCTTGGGCTGAGTGCACAGTGCACGAGCAAGCTCAACAACTTTGCGCACTCCATAAGGCAAGCCCGCCACCATCGAATCACGCACTGCCTGCAGATCAAGAAAATCAATCACCTTCTCAACATTGGCGCGGTGCTCGAGCTCACGCCGCTTGACCGAAGGGAGGAAAAGCATCTCTGCAAACACATTACTTTGTGCCCGCGCATGGCAGCCGATCAGGAGATTTTGCAGCACAGTGGCATGCTCAAAAAGCTCGATATTCTGAAAGGTGCGGCCGATGCCTTTTGCAGCTACGCGGTCCGGGGCCAGCCCAGTCAGGTTAGCGCCGTTGAATTCGATGCTGCCTTCGGTGGGCGCATAGATTAGGCTCACGAGATTGAAGATCGTGGTTTTGCCGGCACCATTGGGGCCGATGATCGTGTACACCTCGCCCGGATTGACCTCAAAGCTGATGTCATCAACTGCCGTCAATCCACCGAAACGCTTGGTCAGCCCAGCTATCTTCAGAAAGGCCATGCTAGTGCACCCTTTCCGATTTTTGATAGGCCTTCTGGCGCCGGAACATATCCTTCTTGTACATCGGGAAAAGCGAGAAATAAGTGCGAATCTTGACCCATCGGCCATAAAGCCCCAGGGGTTCAAACAGCACGAAGAAAATCATGATCAGGCCGAAAATCACATTCTTCAGACCGGTTTGCTCGGCGACTGCTTTCGGAAGGAAATCCTTCGCCAGCGAAATCAACTCTGGCAGCACGATGATGAAAATCGCTCCAAACACTGCACCGTGTAATGAGCCCATGCCACCAATCACCACCATCAATAAAAACTCAATGGACACAAACAAGGTGAACTGCTCCGGGCTGATGAACTTGATCTGATGGGCATAAAGCGCCCCGGCCAACCCAGTGATTGCTGCTGAAATCGCAAAGCTCATCGTCTTGTATCGCGCCAAGTTCACGCCCATGCTCTGTGCCGAAACCTCTGAGTCGCGAATCGCAATGAATGCGCGCCCGGTAGGTGAGCGCATCAGGTTGTAGCAAAGCAGCGCAACAGCCACTACGCAGGCCAGGCAGAGGTAATAAAAATTCACATCACCCTCAAGCTTGCCAAACAGCAGCTTGGGAGCCGAAACCACCTTGCCTGAGTTGCCACCAGTGACAGACTCCCAGCGCGCAAGCACTTCCTCAACGATAAAGCCGAACGAAAGGGTTGCGATCGCGAGGTAAATCCCTGCAAGACGCAAAGCGGGCAGCCCGATCATGATTCCTGCGGCACCGGCAAGCAGCATTGCCATGGGAGCTGACAGCACGAAGGGCCACCCCATCGACTGAAAAACAACCTCGGCATACGCACCAATCGCCAGGAAAGCAGCATGGCCCATGGAGATCTGGCCAGTAAAGCCCGCCAGAATCATTAGCCCGAAACCTACGATGCTGTAGATGAACACAAAGGTTAGCTGGGTACGGTAATAATCAGGGACGACAAATGGCGCGGCCAACAGCGCGACAAGCAAAAGACCGTACCAAAAGCGGCTGACCCCATCCTTGAAGTACTGAAGGTCTTGCTCATAACGGGTCTTGAAAATGAAACGCATGGCTCAGACCTTCTTGCGACGCATCTCGGAGAAAATTCCCGAGGGGCGCACGATCAACACAAGCAACACCACAACATAGGGCGCCACATCCTTGAAGCCCTCAGGCAAATAAAAGCCTGCATAAGCTTCGACCAGCCCGATGATCAAACCTCCAACAATCGCACCGGGAATACTTCCGAACCCACCGACTACTGCAGCCGGAAAAGCCTTGAGTCCGATGAATCCCATGTTGGAATGCACAAACGTAATGGGTGCAAGCAAGACTGCAGCAAAGGCTGCCACGCTGGCTGATATTCCCCAGATCAGGGTATTGATGCGGCGCACCGGAATGCCCATGTAGTAGGCTGCAAGCTGGTTTTGCGAAGACGCCTGCATCGCCACTCCCACCCGCGTCTTGTTAAAGAACAGGTAAAGGAAAAAGCATAGGAGCGCAGTGAGTCCAATAATCGCAAGGTGGTCGGTCGAGACCGACAAGGTGCCCAACTTGAGTACGCCATCGCTATACGGCGCCTTGAGAGCATGGGTGTCTGTGCCCCAGCCCGGAATCATGGTGGCCACGCCGCGAATCACAAAGCCCGCTGCGATAGTGACCATCACGGCAGCGAAGGTCGGCTGGCCAATAATCGGACGAAGCAATACCCGATCGAACATCGCTCCGAATACTGCCATCATCAACAATGCAAAAATGACCGCCAGAGCAAAGGGTAGCTTCCACATTCCCGCAAAGGTGAACGCGACGAATGCGCCCAGCATCATCAAATCGCCCTGGGCGAAGTTGACGACTTCGGTGGCTTTATAAATGAGAACAAAACCGAGGGCGATCAAAGCATAGATGCAGCCAATCGCGACCCCTGCAATGGTCAATTGCAGGATTTCCAAATCAGTGTCTCCTTAGCTCTACTTATCGGTTGAGTCTAGCACTCGAAATAACTGAATTTGGAAATCCCCCGAGCGGCAAAGGACTAGGGTTAACCCGCCCCAAGACCCATCGAGCGCGTGATGAGCTCTTTCATGATTTCATTGGTGCCGCCATAGATCCGCTGCACCCTCGCATCCGCGTAAGCCTGCGCAATCGGGTACTCCCACATATAGCCGTAGCCGCCGTGAAGCTGCAGGCATTCATCGATGACCTTGCACTGCAGGTCGGTGGTCCAGTACTTCGCCATGGAGGCAGTTGCCGTATCAAGCTGTTTTTTCTCCAGAAGCTCCATGCAGCGATCCACAAACACCTGAGCGATTTGAACTTCGGTTTGAAGCTCGGCCAACTTGAAGCGTGTGTTCTGGAAACTGGCCACCGTCGTGCCAAAGACCTTGCGATCCTTGACATAAGTGATCGTCCAGTCAATCGCGGCCTGCGCGTTGGCCACTGCCATCAGGGCAATTTGCATCCGCTCCCAAGGCAACTCCTGCATGAGGTAAATGAAGCCCTGATTTTCTTTGCCGAGCAATGCACTTGCGGGCACCCGAACGTTGTCGAAAAAGAGCTCAGCCGTGTCTTGAGCCTTCATGCCGATTTTCTTCAGACGCTTGCCCTTTTCAAATCCAGGCGTACCTGCGTCCACCAAAAACAGGCTCGTGCCTTTTGCACCCGCGTTTGGATTGGTCTTGGCCACCACGATCACCAGATCGGCATGCCAGCCATTGGTAATGAAGATTTTTGATCCATTCAGCACATAGTGATCACCATCCCGGATGGCTGAGGTTTTAATACCTTGCAAGTCTGACCCGGCCGCCGGCTCGCTCATTGCAATCGCGGAGATGCATTCCCCTCTGGCCATACGCGGGAGGTAGTGTTGTTTTTGTGCATCAGAGCCATAACTCAGCAAGTAAGGCGCCACGATCTCCGAATGCAGCCCGAAGCCGAGTCCGGTCGCATTAGCCCGGGAGGTTTCTTCCATCAGCACCACTGAGTAAAGGCGATCTGCACCCGCGCCACCATATTCCTCGGGCATAGAGGTGCAAAGCAGGCCATTTTCCCCGGCTTTTAGCCAAATTTCGCGATCCACATAGCCTTGGTCCTCCCAACGGGAATGATGCGGCTCCACCTCTTTGGCCAGAAATTTCCGAACCGAATCCCGGAACGATTCATGGTCTTCTGAAAATAACGTGCGCTCGATCATGATTGCCTTACCCCCAATGCGTGTAATAACTTACGGATAGTCTAATACTTCCGGCACGCTGCCTACGGGTTTGCCAAGAGAGAGAACCATGCCTGAAGCCTTCATATTTGATGCGATCCGCACCCCCCGTGGACGCGGTAAATCCTCTGGATCACTGCATGAAGTGAAACCGGTCAAATTACTCACTACCCTGATGCGCGAGATGCAATCGCGTCATGATCTCGATACCTCACAGGTCGAAGATGTGGTCATTGGCTGCGTTACTCCGGTGGGGGATCAGGGCGCCGTGATCCCAAAAACAGCCGCGCTTGCAGCGGGCTGGGATCTCAAGGTTGCAGGCGTGCAGGTCAATCGCTTCTGCGCCTCTGGGCTTGAAGCGGTGAATATGGCCGCGCAAAAGGTCAAGAGCGGATGGGAAGACCTGGTCGTGGCGGGCGGCGTGGAATCCATGTCCCGCGTGCCCATGGGCTCAGATGGTGGCGCCTGGGCCATGGACCCCGAAACCAACCTCAACACTGTTTTTATACCCCAGGGCATTGGCGCCGATCTGATCGCCACCCTGGATGGCTTCTCGCGCGAGATGGTGGATGAGTTTGGTATGCGCTCACACCAGAAAGCGGCGGCCGCAAGAGCTGCGCAACGCTTCACACGCTCCATAGTTCCAGTGCGCGATGAACTCGGCATCTCGATTCTCGAAGAAGACGAAACCATCCGCGGCGACACCTCCCTTGAGGGCTTGGGCAAGCTCAAGGCTTCATTCGTGCAAATCGGCGCAATGGGCTACGACTCAGTGGCCCTGCGCAAGTATCCGCAAGTTGAGCGGATTGATCATGTGCATCATGCGGGCAACTCTTCCGGGATTGTGGATGGCGCCTCGCTTGTGTTGATCGGTAATGAAGCCGCTGGCAAGCGGATGAATCTGAAGCCGCGTGCACGAATCCTCTCGACAGCCCTCACCGGCACCGACCCAACAATCATGTTGACCGGACCCATGCCCGCCACCCGCAAGGCGCTAGCGAAGGCCGGCCTGACCATCGACGACATTGATCTGTTTGAAGTCAATGAAGCCTTTGCGGCGGTCGTCATGCGCTTCATGCGCGAAATGGGCGTCCCAGAAGAAAAGGTGAATGTAAATGGTGGCTCGATCGCCATGGGCCATCCCCTCGGCGCCACTGGCGCAATCATTCTGGGCACTGTGATTGACGAGCTTGAGCGGCGCAACTTGAAGCGTGGCCTTTGCACGCTTTGCGTGGGCGGCGGCATGGGGATCGCTACGGTCGTGGAGTTGGTTTGATGGGGGGGCCGGACCTTATCGCGCTATCGGAGCTTGTACCTTTTGGACCAACGGTCGAACGGCGCCAGTCTCGGGCTAGTTTTCAAGGTTCCGCCGGGGTACCGAGGAGGCCCTTCCCTTTTCCAGTCAAGAGATTGCCCATCGAGGTAGTGGTCGCGAGAACTCATCAGCAGATCGTAAATGCTGTGCAGGTACGCAAGCTTGGATATGAGAAGTTTCACCCTGATATCGCGGCAACACTTTCAACGGCAGAACCAGAAGATTTTCAACCTAACGCTGTGGTCTTCGTTGCTAGGTGTAAGGTAACTCAAACACCGGTAGGCTCGCTGCGTATCGAGTCTAATGTTGGTACTAACTCGTTCGCTTCGTCTCATTACCGACTACCCGACTTATACACGGAGTCTACCCATGCATGGGTCACTCGTCTTTCGGTAATAAAGGGGGTTAATCAGCAACTTGCCAAACTGGCGCTTTTTAAAGCATTACATAGGTACTGCTTGGCGACACAAATCGATTGGATCGTGGTCGGTGCTGTGCCTCCGTCAGACAGGCTCTACCTGAAACTAGGCTTTACAGATATTTACCCTGCAGGCACTTTGCTACCTCTTTATGGACACGACGATAACAAAGTAAGGTTCCTAAAGCTGAGCACTGTACACGCGGCAAAAGAGTGGGCCGAATCTGGGAACCCTCTTTATGATTTTATGTTTCGCACATATTTGCCTGATATAAAGATCTTCGACTCCTTGGGGGGTTCCTGGAGAAACCCGCGGCAAATTGATCGAACGGCTGCTAGTGAATTGCTCGACGTCCCAGTTGTTTAAGTCCCAGTAACCACTACCACTGATTCTGTAATCGCTTCCTTCTGTCACTTCAAGGCAGGCCTGTAAGAGCTGAACGGACTAGCTTCTGGTCTATGCTCGAATCTTCCCGCTCTACTTTTAAGGCGCTGGGTAACAAATCCCTGCGGAAAGCCCAAGAGGCTAGTTCTCTTGCCTGTGCGATCCTTTGCGTCTTGATTGGGACGTTTCTAGCAGCATCGATCGATTGGAACAGCGTAAAGCCACTGCAAGGGGTAAGAAAAGGTGTCCTCCTTGCACCTATGCTGGACGACCGAACTAGTCTAGAAGCAGCTTTACAAGCACTCGCAATTGCGGAGTCGACCCATAGGTCGAACAGAGCTAACGCCAGTGTCGATTCGTTACAACGTATGGCGATAAGGATCGAACTTGACGGCGCAATCGAGCTTTCTCGTCCAATCTTAGAACTTCGACTCTTTAGAATGGGGAATCCTCAGTTCTGGCAAATTGATCCGAACGATCCAAACAGTGTTCCATTACCACTAGACCAAATTAATGGTTCAAATCGAAGCGCTTCGTTAGTCCAGCTAAAGCCTGTATCGTCCACGAAAACGACTATAGTTGGCGTTTTTGACACCTATGCAAAGTGGAAGCCAAAAGCCTATGTCTGGGATGTTGGCCAGCTCCCAAAAGTAGATACGAATTTTGAAAGAACGGGAGGTGCACTTTTCGGGGCATTCGTACTTCTGTCCGCATTTAGTTTCCTTATTGGTGTAATTAACAAGGACATTACTTTTGTTGTTTTCGCAGGTTGGTTGCTAACCTCTTTGAGGGTCGCGGCGATGAATGGCGGATGGGACGTTTTTTGGTTGGGAGCAGCCCCGTCCGAAGCGTCACACTTAATAGCTCTAAGAATAAGCCTTGCTTTATATGCTTTTCTTACCATTGCGCTTTTTACTTTGGTGTTTCCAACTGAAGTCAAATCGCTCGTCGACAGGCTGATAATTAGTGGACTTTCGATTGTTTATCTATGTTTGGCAATCGTTGCGCCATGGATGCTCCACGCTGATTTCTCAATGTCTTTTTGGGCGTTAGCCGCCTTAGGCTTAGGCTACGTGCTTACAAAGGTTACGATTGCGGTATTGAAGCGACCCACCAGAGTCGCGATCTGGTATGGACTGTCATGGGCCGCAATGATCCTAGGACTACTTACCGAGATTGGATATCAGGCGGATATCCTTGAAGTTGTGACCAAAATATTGAACGCTCAAACTGGTGCTATGGCTGCAGCTCTAATGATGGGGGTGGCTTTGGCGGATCGGTTAAAAACTGAAAGAGAAGCCCGAGTCGCTGCACAATCGCGAGAGGTGCTAACCCTTCGAAGGCTTCGCGACTATTTCCGTGCTTCGCCCATTGGCCTCTTCAGCGCAAATATAGACGGATCGGTCACCTTTCGAAATCCGGCTTTCGACGAAATCTGTGAGACCAACCAAGCCGTGGCCTCCATATCTCTCTACGAGTGTCTTTCCCTCGACAAGCAGTCTTCAAGCATACTTTTCGAAGGTAATGGAGCGACGGTTGAGTGCGTGCTAAAAAGTAAAAACAGCCATAAGTGGGTGTCTGTTAGCACGTTGTTGAGCAATGGCCAACTAGAAGGGCAGATCCAAGATATCTCAGAACGAAGAGCAGCCGAAGCAACACTAACCCATTTAGCGAACCACGACTCCCTAACTAGCCTTCTAAATCGGAGAGGAATTGATACCCAACTTAGCAACGCTATTGAGCAATACTCTTCGAGCAACCCAATTGCACTCGCTCAAATTTCAGTCGACCGTTTCAAGTTTGTGAATGACTTGTATGGGCACGGCGTAGGAGATGAAGTACTCAAAGAAGTTGCGAGAAGAATTCAAGGTGCCATTCGGTCATCTGACTTTGCTGGCAGGCTTGGAGACTCGTTTCTTGTCCTCTTGAATAACTGTGATAGAGAAAACGCCACTCTACTTTGCGAACGACTTCGTCAGTTTGTTTCTAACCAGAAGTTCGAGGTAAGGGGTGTCACACTACAACTTACAGCAAGCATCGGTGTAGTGCAGTTATCAACGGGAATTGATTCCAATGTGGCGGTCGCCGCCGCTGCGCACGCTTGGACAGACGCAAAGATTAGCGGTCGAAACAAAGTGGTACACCTAGACGCTACAACAGGCGCTATCCAAGACTATCTCGCAGAGCTTCGTCTTATTTCAAAGCTCTCTCAGATTGATCTTAGCGAGCAACTGCGGCTTGAGTTTCAGCCAATTGTTGATCTTCGAGGCGTGGGTAAACCGCTTTGTTTTGAGGTCCTATTGCGAACAAAGAATCCAGAAGACGGAAACCCATCGCCTTTTCGCTTTATTCAAGCAGCAGAGCGCAATGGTAGGATGTCCCAGGTTGATAGCTGGGTTACTACTACAGCTTTAGACTGGATTAAAGATAACCTCCCTGAGTTAGGGGCCCTTGGCTTTTGCACCATTAACATAAGTGGAGCATCAATCAACGACTCAAAGTTTGTTGAGAACCTTCGTGGAATTCTTACATCGTACGATTCAATACTTCCATTAATTTGCTTTGAAATTACAGAGTCAATTGCTCTAAGCGACATCGATGCCACGAAGCGGTTCGTGGAATTGGTTAAAGGCAAGGGATGCAAACTAGCTCTGGACGACTTTGGAGCGGGCTACACTTCGTTCAACTATCTTAAAGAAATCCCAGCTGATATTATAAAGATCGATGGAACTTTCGTAAGGGATATTGCGACCAACTCTGCAAATCTATCGATCACAAAGACAATCGTTGATTTGACCCACCAATTAGGTATGCAAAGTGTTGCTGAATGGGCAGAAACACCTGAGTGCATCAGATCGTTAGAGTTGCTCGGCGTGGATTTTGCTCAGGGTTTTTACCTCGCACGACCGATGAGCCCCGAAGATCTGCTGAAATACGCGAAATTAGATGGCATATTGCTTACAGAGGCTTAGTTGTTAGGCAGTAGGCCTATTGCTCAAGAATCCGTCGTTGAGCCAAAGCTTGGTTTTTGATGCCCAACGCTAACAACGTTTCGAAGTTAACTTGAAAAAGTAAAGTGACGTTACCGTTACCGATCTCAACTACTTGATACCTACTCGATTTTCTTCTAACGGCAACCACCGGAATGAATCCTTGGGAATTCACGAGCAATTTGTATAGTTCTAGCTGAGCCTGAAGCCTGGAAAGTGACTCAAAGATCAACACATCTAACGGTAAATCCATCAAAGAAACATAGGTCTCTAGATCGGTTGACCTAGCTTCACTGGAGCCTAAATCGATACAGCGCTCTCGTGTGCTCCGCATCACCACGGTCGTGACCCCGCCCTCTGCGACTTCAACCACGCATAGCTCGTCCTTAACTTCGAGGCGAGAGGAGCTTCTTCTGGCCACCTCAGCAGGCCGCTGCGCAAATGGCCTAGGGGCGCACGGCAAAATCAACATAAAAGAGGTTCCCTTGCCTACTGCCGATTTGACACTTAATCGATGCCCCGGTAAGGAATCGCAGACTGCTTTGACTAGCGAGAGGCCTAGCCCCTTTCCAACTTGCCCATCTATAGTTGAACCAGTAGTAAACCCGGGAATCCAAATCTTCCGGAGGCTGTTTGAACTAATACCTTTTCCGTTATCGTGCACGAAGATGAATACCTGATTGGTTATAACCTTTGTACGGATCACTATGGTGTGTAAAGGCTTTTCAATATCTGGAAATTTGATGGCGTTCCCAATTAAATTCCTGAATACTGTTTTCAATTTCAGGCTATCAGAAAGCACTTCAACCGAAACACTACCCAGAAGATATAGCTTCGTAGTCTCTGAATTGAGTATTGCTTGGGTTTCATTCGCGACAACATCAATGATCATGGCCAAATCAGTCGCAACAGCATTCTCTGCTGATATACGACTCAACGCAGCAGTGTCATCGAGAGCATTAGTGGTCAACTCCCGAACCTCCCCCATCACAGAAAGAAGTTCGCCCAGACGTTGAACTGCTGCGTAGTCATGGTGCTTTTTACACTCCGCTCGCATTCCTGATAACGTCAGCTCGATCGCTAAAAGGGGGTTTCGTAAATCGTGCAATACATGACCAAGATCCCTAGTCTGATTGATTTTGGAAACCTCAGACCGAAAAGTTGCAATGTGCAGGGCTCGCTCACGCCGTTCTATCGATTTGCTAAGTAGAGTTCCCGCAACTATGAATATCAGAAGGTTTAACGCAGACCCTATTTGGGCCCCGATCGGTTGGTCATGAGACTGCAAGACTAGGATTGCTAAGGGGACGGCGCAAAGCGCCACTGGAACAGAAACTGTGATTGGTATTCTGGCAAAACCGAAAAGAAACAGATAAGTCAAGAGGATGTTAGGAATCGTCGCGAGCAGTTGAACTCCCTCATGGGGTAAGTTAATGGCCAAGCAACACAGAAGCCCAAGGATAACTGTAAATACAACCGCAACAATTGATGCAAAATGTTTTCGGGCGAATCTTTCAAACCCCACTAGCAACACAAAAGTGAAACCGAGAAAAAGCACAATAAGCCCGCGCAAGACTGAGGTTGGGGTAGGCCATCCGTAGACCCCTAGATAATTCACCTCCAAAAAAGCGGCAAAGGCAAGCCCGAGCCCTAACGCTACCAAAGTTTGGTTATAACCTGCGGTCTGAAATTTTTCTCTGAAGCTGACTTCGAACTCAGGACTTTGAATCCGCGAATCCCAAGGATTTAAGTTAAACAACCGATCTGAGCGCTCCAAGATAAAGTTACGGAGACTTTTATAGCAGGTACTAAACTGTAAAATCTTCATCGCGTTGTTCTTTCGTCAGTTTTCCTAAAGTAGATTCGAAAAAGACCATGAAATCAATCACCCTAACGGTCGATCAAGGCATCGCCACCCTCACGCTTGACGCCCCTGGTGAGTCGGTAAACACGATGAATCGGCAGTTTCAGGATGATCTTGCGCAAGCCGTGGATCAGCTCCATGCCCAAAAGGAATCAATTGCTGGCGTGGTTCTGG
This sequence comes from Burkholderiales bacterium, assembly GCA_027487815.1. Classification (GTDB taxonomy): domain Bacteria; phylum Pseudomonadota; class Gammaproteobacteria; order Burkholderiales; family Burkholderiaceae_E; genus JAIYCW01. The sequence goes on along the minus strand of JAIYCW010000078.1, from coordinate 93,531 downwards.
TATCTGCAAAGTCCACCTTTTTTGCAGGGGGCGATTTGCGCTCGCTGATTCGCGTCACGCCGGACACAGCCAAGAGCTTCTTCGAGGAAATCGAGGCTATGAAGGCTTCGCTGCGCAAGCTCGAGAAGCTTGGAAAACCAGTTGTGGCGGCTCTCAATGGGTCGGCTTTGGGCGGCGGGCTTGAGCTGGCGCTGTCTTGTCATCATCGGGTGTGTATCGACGACGATAAAATTCAGATTGGCTTTCCTGAAGTAACGCTGGGCCTCTTGCCTGGAGCCGGTGGGGTGGTGAAGTCCGTGCGGCTAATGGGCCTGATGAACGCCCTGCCCTTTTTGTCGGAAGGCAAGCGGATCGCACCCAAAGCAGCGCAAGCGATGGGTTTGATCCATACCTTGGTGGCTGATAAGCAAAGCCTGGTGCCTGCTGCAATCGCCTGGATCAAAAGCGCTCCCTCTGCGGTGCAGCCGTGGGATGAGCCTAAGTTCAAGATTCCGGGCGGTAGCCCCTCGTCACCGGCAGTGGCGAGCATGCTCCCGATTGCGCCTGCGGTGCTCACCAGCAAGACCCGAGGTAACTTCCCGGCGCCTGAGGCCATTCTGGCAGCGGCTGTAGAGGGCGCTCAGGTTGACTTTGATACGGCCATGCGAATCGAGTCGCGTTACCTGACTCAACTTGCTAGCGGGCAAGTTTCGAAAAACATGATTGGTACGTTTTTCTTTCAGCTTAACGAAATCAAATCTGGCAAGAGTCGCCCCGCTGGGCCTGCGAGATGGAAGGCGAACAAGGTCGGAATTTTGGGCGCAGGCATGATGGGCGCAGGGATTGCATACGCATGCGCGATGCGCTCGGTGCCGTGTGTGCTTAAAGATGTGAGCCTCGAAAAGGCCGAGCAAGGCAAGGCCTATACGGGAAAGCTTCTGGCCAAGCGGGTTGAGAAGAATCGGATGACACCAGCACAAGCGCAAGCTGTGCTCGATCTGATTACGCCAAGCGCGCAAGCATCGGATCTTGCAGGATGCGATTTGGTGATTGAAGCTGTGTTTGAGAATCGGGATCTCAAGGCTCAAGTCACTCAGGAAGCCCAAGCAGTGCTAGGCGCATCAGTGCTTTTCACTTCCAACACCTCAACCTTGCCGATCACGGGCTTGGCAAAAGCCAGTGCAGACCCTGCTCGTTTTGTTGGCCTGCATTTCTTTTCACCCGTCGACAAAATGGAGCTGGTCGAGATTATTCGCGGCGCCCAAACAAGCGATGAATCCCTGGCGCAGGCTTATGACTTTGTGCAGCAGATTGGCAAGATGCCGATTGTTGTGAATGACTCGCGCGGCTTTTATACAAGCCGGGTGTTTGGAACCTTTGTGAATGAAGGTATGGCCCTCTTGGGCGAAGGTGTGGCACCAGCCACCATTGAAAACATTGCGATGCAGCTGGGCATGCCTGTGGGGCCATTGGCTGTGCTGGACGAGGTGTCGCTGAAGCTTGCCGATGATGTGCTTCATCAGGAACTCGTTGATTTGGAACATGAGGCGCATCAACATCACGAGCACGACCATGCGCATCACGATCACGAACATGATCACGCGCATCACGACCACGACCATGCGCATCACGACCACGACCATGCGCATCACGACCACGATCACGCGCATCACGACCACGACCATGCGCATCACGACCATAGCCATCACAACCACTCCCACAAGGTCAAGAGCAAACGCATGCCGGAGTCCGCGGTGTACGTGCTTGAAAAAATGGCGCATGGCTTCAAGCGAATGGGTCGCGCTCATGGCTCGGGCTTTTATGACTACGATCAAGGCACCAAGTCTTTGTGGCCAGGGCTGAGCGTGTTTGCCCGCGGTGCCAAGGTCACGCCTCTTGATGATGTGCGAGACCGCATGCTTTACGCGCAAGCTCTCGAAACCGTGCGCTGCCTGGATGAAGGCGTGTTGACCTCGGCGCGTGATGCAAATATCGGATCGATCTTTGGTTGGGGCTTCCCGGCATACACGGGGGGCACGCTTCAGTATGTGAACCATGTGGGCACGAAAGCTTTTGTAGAGCGCGCTCAGGCACTCGCTGCCAAGTACGGCGAGCGCTTCACCCCGCCAGCTCGTTTGATCGAATTGGCAAAAACAAACGCTCCGCTCACCGCCTGATGGCCAGCCCTTCGATTGAGGTGCGCAGGGTTGATGACATAACCGTGGTGTCGATCAACCGCGAGCATGCACGCAATGCTGTCGACGGAGCCACGGCCGCTGCATTGGCCGAGGCCTTCCTTGCCTTTGATGCAGACGCAAGCTCGCCCGTAGCCATTTTGAGTGGTCAGCATGGGCACTTTTGCGCGGGGGCCGACCTTAAGGCCATGGGCGACCCAAATCTGCGCAACCGGCTTGAGCCTGAAGGCGATGGCCCAATGGGCCCGAGTCGAATGCTTCTTAGCAAACCCGTAATCGCGGCCATCAGTGGTTATGCGGTTGCGGGGGGGCTTGAGCTTGCACTATGGTGCGATCTTCGAGTGGCCGATCGGGATGCAGTAATGGGCGTGTTTTGCCGACGATTTGGTGTGCCATTGATTGATGGCGGCACGGTTCGCCTGCCTCGCCTGATCGGGCTCTCGCGCGCTTTGGATCTGATCCTCACTGGTCGTGCGGTAGATGCCCAGGAAGCTTTTTCGATAGGGCTCGTGAATCGGCTGGCGCAGCCTGGTCACGCACTGACCGATGCTCTGGAGCTCGCGCGGCTGCTCTCTAAATTTCCACAAACCTGTATGCGGCAAGACCGCCTGAGCGCTTATGAGCAATTTGGCATGTCGATTGACGAAGCACTGGCCAACGAGTTTCGACGCGGGAGGATCAGCTTGAACACTGGTGAAACATTTATAGGTGCGGCGAGCTTTGCAAGCGGTGTTGGCCGCCACGGCGCAGTATGAAACCCGATCTGAGCGCGATTGAGGGCCCAGGGGTAGCGCGGGTTCGCAAGGAGCAGCGTTTGCATGCTTATCAGGAGCCTGTAGCTGCTCGGCACGCTGCAACGGTATTGTTGCTGCGCGATTGCGAAGGCGAGCTGGGCGGGTTTGAAGTCCTGATGACCCGTCGATCCGCCAAAGCCAGTTTTGCGCCTGGGGCGTATGTGTTCCCGGGTGGAGCACTCGACGCCAGCGATAGCTCAGCGGCGATGAGTAAGCATTCGATACGTCGGCCCGGACAAACGGAAGCTATTGCCACCTTTGCCTATGCTGCAGTCAGGGAGGCTTTTGAAGAACTTGGCGTTTTGCTCGCACGCAAGTCTGATGGGCAATTCGTTGATCAGGATCAGCTCGTGCAACTTGATCGCGATACCCAGGACTTCAATGGCCTGCTGGCCCAGCACAATCTTGTAGCTGCGCTGGATAGCGTGCATTGGCTTGCGCACTGGATCACCGATCGAGATTTACCCAAGCGCTTTGATGTGCAGTTTCTGATTGCGAAAATGCCGCCAGGCCAATCTCCCATAGCGGATGAGTCGGAGCAATTCGAGCCGGTATGGGTAAAGCCTGTTGATGCTTTGGCGCGCCACGAACGCGGCGAATTCGATATCATTTTTCCAACCATCCGCACCCTTCGGCGCTTAACCCGTTTTGCATCGTCTCAGGCGGTAATCGATGCTTGCAAGGATGGTGCACCGATGTGGACCTCTTGCCCGCGTGCAGGCTTTTACAAGGGTGAGGTGGAACGCTTCTCAGAGGAAGAACTTCCCTTTGGCGAACTGGAGCTGTTAAGCCTGGATGGCCGGGTTCAGCACAAGCTTGATTGGCAACACACCGCACCGGTTCAATTGACGCGATCAGTCTGGCGCCTGACTGCGCCAAACCCCGGCATGATGACCGGGCCTGGCACCAATACCTACATTGTGGGCGATCCCACGGGCTGGGCAGTGATTGATCCAGGCCCTGCTGATGCAGTGCATGTCGAACGAATTGCTTCCTTTGTGGGCTCACAGCTCAAACTGATTCTTTGCACTCACTCGCATCTTGATCATTCTCCTGGCGCTTTTTTGCTGCAGCAGATTCATCATGCTCCGATCTTCGGTAAGGCATGGAGCCCACCGGGATACCCGAGCTTCACTCCGGATCTGGAACTAAGCGACGGGCAGACTCTGAGCGTCGGGGCATGCACACTTCGGGCGATCCATACGCCTGGCCATGCCTCAAATCATGTGTGCTTCTTCATTGAAGAAGACGGTCTGCTGTTTTCAGGCGATCACATCAATAGCGGATCCACCGTGATCATCAATCCGCCCGATGGCAATATGCTCCACTACATTCAGGAGCTTGATCGATTGGCTGCGCTTGATCTGAGCTACATCCTTCCGGCGCATGGCTGGGTGATGGGGTTTCCCCACCTGGCTATTGCGCAACTCAAATCGCATCGACTGGCTCGCGAAGCAAAAGTCCTGGCAGCGCTGCCTGCCGAAGCTGTACCCATTGATGCATTGCTCCCGAAGGTCTATGCCGATGTGCAGCCGGCTTTATACCCGGCCGCAAAACGCTCGCTGCTGGCGCATCTCCAGAAGCTCCACGCGGAGGGCCGTGCGCAATTGACTGACGACCAACTTTGGGCGCTTGCCTGAGCGCCAACTTGAATTTCGGGGAATCGCCCTCATATTTGAAACAGCAGAATAGTCTCTGTTTGGCGTAATCCCCCCGAGCCGCCGCTGGTTTGGCAAGAAAGGCTCGTTCTATGATCGCTTACTTCATTCTGGTACATCGGTTTCCAGAGCAGTTCAAGCGTATGTTTAAGGCAATCTACGAACCTGGAAATCATTATGTGATCCACGTAGACAAGCGCTCCGGCACCGCCTTGGCCCGGGAGCTCACGGAATTCATCAAGCCCTATCCTTCAGCCGCCATGCTCGAATCACAAAACGCCATGTGGGGGGGCTACAGCCTGGTGAATGCCGAATTGCGTGGCATGACCAAACTGCTCGAAATGAATGCGGACTGGCGCTACTACATCAATCTGAGCGGACAGGATTTTCCCCTCAAGTCGCAGCAATACATGCGCGACTACCTCACCGAGCATCAAGGCCAGGAATTCATTCGAACATTGGATCAGCAAGCGGTGCGGCCAGACACGATGAACCGCATCAGTCATGTGTTCGTTGAGGCGTTTAATCGCATGTTTCGCACCGGTCTGAAAAGGGCCTATCTTGAAAGCGCAACGCCCTACATTGGCACCCAGTGGAAAGCGGTGAGCCGGGAGTTTTGCCGCTTTGTGACTCAAGACCCCATCGTTGATCGGTTCAAGAAGTTTTATCGCTTCAGCTTTATCGCGGACGAAAGCTTCTTTCAGACCGTGATCATGAACGTGGGACAGCATGCCAAAAAAGTAGTCAACGATGACTTGCGCACCATTGATTGGGTTCCAGATGGCACCATCAAACTGCGGCCTCGAACATTTGGAGCTGCCGACTTGACCCGTTTGGCCAATAGCGCAGACCTGTTTGCCCGCAAGTTCAATCAGGAAGAAGACTCCGAGATTCTTGGACTGCTCGAGACGCATCTTAAAAGCGACCTCGCACGGATTTTTGTGGGTCCGGTCTTAAAGAAGGCACGCGCGGCCGCTGCGATTCCGGCGCAGCTTGTCAGCGCCTGAATAACTCTCAAACATAAAAAATCCCCGGCACTGGATCGCTCCAGTGACCGGGGATTAGTTTTGGGTGCTTACTCCGCTGCGGGCGAAGCAGCAGCCGGCGCATCAGCCCCCGGAGCGGCTTCATCAGCCAACGCTGCCTTCATCGACAAACGCAGGCGCCCTTTGTCATCGGCTTCGATAACTTTGACGCGGACCATCTGACCCTCTTTGAGGTAGTCCGACACCTGATTGACCCGCTCATTGGCAATCTGCGACACATGCAACAAGCCATCACGGCCTGGCAGCACCGACACAATCGCACCGAAGTCCAGAATCTTCAGCACTGTACCTTCATAAACCCGGCCAATTTCGACTTCTGCAGTGAGGTCTTCAATCATTTTCTGCGCCTTGCGGGCTGCAGCACTATCCGTCGCGGCAATCGTAATGTTGCCATCGTCCTGGATATCGATCTGGGTGCCTGTGGATTCGGTGATCTGGCGAATCGTTGCACCGCCCTTGCCAATCACATCGCGAATGCGATCAGGATTGATCTTCATTTTGTACATGCGCGGTGCAAAGTCGGAAAGCTCCTGCTTCACACCACCCACGGCCTCGCGCATGATCCCAAGAATATGCATCCGGCCATCACGCGCCTGGGCCAGGGCCACCTGCATGATTTCCTTGGTAATGCCCTGGATCTTGATATCCATTTGCAAGGCCGTGATACCCGCTTCTGTACCCGCAACCTTGAAGTCCATGTCGCCGAGGTGATCCTCGTCGCCCAGGATGTCGGTGAGCACAGCAAAGCGGCTGCCATCCTTGATCAGGCCCATGGCAACACCGGCAACGTGAGCTTTCACTGGAACACCCGCATCCATGAGCGCCAGGCAGCCACCGCAAACCGATGCCATGGATGACGAGCCATTGGACTCAGTGATTTCAGAAACCACTCGCAGGGAATAACCAAATTCCTCCGGGCTGGGCAACAAGGGGCGAATCGCACGCTTGGCCAAATTGCCGTGGCCGATTTCGCGACGCTTGGGGCTGCCCATCCGACCGGTTTCGCCAGTGGCAAACGGTGGGAAGTTGTAGTTGAACATGAAGCGATCACGGTACTCGCCAGTGATGGCATCAATGATTTGCTCGTCACGTGCTGTGCCCAGAGTGGCCGCGACAATCGCTTGGGTTTCACCGCGGGTAAACAAGGCTGAGCCGTGCGTGCGCGGCAGGATACCTGCACGAATTGCAATCGGGCGCACCGTGCGTGTATCGCGACCATCAATCCGGGCTTCACCCGCGAGAATCTGCTGGCGAACAATACGCGACTGAACTTCGAACAATGCATTGCCCAGAGTATTGCTATCGGGCGCTGCCTGACCAGCGGCTGTCATTTCTTCAACGATCTTCGCGCTCACGCCATCCTCAACGGCACGGATCTTCTGAGTGCGCAGTTGTTTGTTGCGCTCAGCATAGGCGGCACGCATATCGGCTTCAGCAAGTTCGTTGATACGGCTCAGCATCGCTTCGTTACGTGCGGGCGCCTGCCATGTCCATTCGGGCTTGCCACCAAGCTCAACGAGTTCGTTGATCGCGTTGATCGCAGTTTGCATTTGCTCATGGCCATACACCACCGCGCCAAGCATGACTTCTTCGGAAAGCTGCTGAGCCTCGGATTCCACCATCAATACCGCGGCCTGAGTGCCAGCGACTACCAGATCCAGCTTGCTGACGGCTTGCTGGGAGATATTCGGGTTCAGGATGTATTGACCGTCGATGTAGCCCACGCGAGCCGCACCAATCGGGCCGTTAAACGGCACGCCAGAGATCGCCAATGCGGCAGATGCAGCAATCATGGCTGCAATATCGCTATCGACTTCCGGGTTTTGTGAAAGCACCTGCAGGGCCACTTGCACTTCGTTATAGAAAGCATCGGGGAACAATGGGCGAATCGGACGATCGACCAGGCGTGCGATCAGGATCTCGCGCTCGGTGGGGCGGCCTTCACGCTTGAAGAATCCACCGGGAATGCGGCCGGCGGCGTAAAACTTTTCGATGTAGTCGACGGTCAGGGGGAAGAAATCTTGCCCGGCTTTGGCTGTTTTTGCGGCAACCACAGTTGCCAGGATGACGGTGTCATCCATATTGATCATGACGGCACCGGTCGCCTGGCGAGCAATCTCACCTGTCTCGAGCGTTACGGTGTGTTGGCCCCATTGAAAGGTCTTTTTTGCGATTTCAAACACTATGCTTTTTCCTCTGTTCAGAATAAAAAAAGCCCGCCGATAGATAGCGGGCTTTCGGGCGACAAGGCCTTAATTGCGCAGGCCGAGACGCTCAATGAGCTTTTTGTAAGCTTCCATATCAACACGCTTGAGATAATCAAGCAGCTTGCGGCGCCGACTCACCATCCGCAGCAAACCGCGACGCGAGTGGTGGTCTTTTTTATGATCGTCAAAATGTGATTTGAGTTCGTTGATCCGGGTGGTCAACAAGGCCACCTGAACTTCGGGCGAACCTGTGTCGCCCTGCGCGCGCTGGTAAGACGCAACTACTTGTGCCGTAGAGGCAGCACCTAAAGCCATCAATATCCCCTAAGAACTTGCGAAATCACCGGGTTGCGATTTCGTGCTAAGCCTTTGATTATAGCGCAGCTTTTGGGCTTTGCTCAAGTCCGGGGAAGGGTAACGCCGGTTTGGCCCTGGTACTTCCCGCCACGGTCACGGTAGGAGGTCTCGCAGATCTCATCGGACTCCAGGAAGATCACCTGAGCGCATCCCTCATTGGCATAGACTTTGGCAGGCAGCGGGGTGGTATTGGAAAACTCCAGGGTGACGTGCCCCTCCCACTCGGGTTCCAGCGGGGTGACATTCACAATGATGCCGCAGCGCGCGTAGGTCGACTTTCCCAGGCAAATGGTCAACACACTGCGTGGAATGCTGAAAAACTCGACCGTGCGGGCCAAAGCGAAGGAGTTCGGTGGAATGATGCACACCGGCCCCTTGAAATCGACAAACGACTTCTCGTCAAAAGCCTTGGGATCAACGATGGTGCTGTTGATATTGGTGAAAATCTTGAATTCGTCGGCACAGCGCAGGTCATAGCCATACGAAGACGTGCCATAAGAAACGATCTTTTGGCCATTCACGGCCCTCACCTGCCCAGGCTCGAAAGGCTCGATCATGCCTTTGGCGGCCATTTCGCGGATCCAGCGGTCTGATTTGATTGTCATGGCTGAATTCTAGCCCAGCCTGAAACCGAGGCTGTTCGCTTGAGGCTTTGCGGGGTTGTTTCATGGTGAAACAGTTCGGGCAAACGTTTTGCAGTGCACCAAGGCCATGCCGGTGAATTCACCTACTCGGCCGGGATTGCTCGCACAAGCGCCCGAGAATCCCCTATTGTTCGGGGCTGTTGGCGCAACCATTTTTCGAGGAGACGATTCAATGACAACGACGATTTCTATGACCGTAAACGGTAAGGCGGTCAGTGCAAACGTGGATTCACGCATGCTCCTGGTCCAGTTCATCCGGGAACATCTTGAGCTTACCGGCACCCACGTGGGTTGCGACACGGCGCAATGCGGCGCCTGCACCATCCACATGGACGGCAAAGCGGTCAAGTCCTGTTCATTTCTAGCGGTCCAGGCTGAGGGCTGCAGCATCACCACGATTGAAGGCATCAGCGCTGGCGACAAAATGCATCCCATGCAGGAAGCCTTTCGTGAGTGCCACGGCCTGCAGTGCGGGTTTTGCACACCCGGCATGGTGATGAGCGCTATTGACATGCTCAACGAAAATCCCAACCCCACCGAAGCAGAAATCCGCGAGGGTTTGGAAGGCAACATTTGCCGCTGCACCGGCTATCACAACATCGTACGCGCCGTTCAGCGCGCTGCGACCGCTTAAGTATTAGGGAGTCTTAGTTATGACTGATATGTCCAATTCCCCCATCGGCAAGTCGCTGCTCCGGCGTGAAGATCAACGCTTTCTTACCGGCGCTGGCCAATACACCGATGATATTTCGCTGCCCGGGCAAACCTTTGCCTATTTCTTGCGCTCGCCGCATGCACACGCAGCCATCAAGTCCATCGATCTGAGCGCAGCCAAATCGGCCCCAGGCGTGCACGCAATCTTTACCGGCGCTGATCTTGCCGAAGCCAAAGTCGGCGGATTGCCTTGCGGCTGGCTGATTCACAGCAAGGATGGCACACCAATGAACGAGCCGCCCCATCCGGTATTGGCTCAGGGCAAAGCCCGCCATGTGGGTGATCAAGTTTGTTTGGTGGTTGCTGACAGCCTTCAGGAAGCCAAAGACGCTTCCGAGCTGATCGTGGTCGACTACGAGGTGTTGCCCGCTGTGATCGATACCACGAAGGCTGATGCGCCCGGTGTGGCCCAAATTCATGACCAAGCACCCAACAATGTTTGCTATGACTGGGGTCATGGTGATGCGGCTGCGGTGGATGCAGCATTTGCCAAAGCCCATCACGTCACCAAACTTTCCTTTGCCAACAATCGCCTGATCCCGAATGCCATGGAGCCGCGTGCAGCCAATGCTTCCTACTCGAAGCATGATGAGAGCTACACGCTTTACGTGGCCAACCAGAATCCGCACGTCGAGCGACTGCTAATGTCTGCTTTTGTGTTGGGCCTGCCTGAGTCGAAAGTGCGCGTAATTGCTCCCGATGTGGGCGGCGGCTTTGGCTCAAAGATCTTCCTGTATGCCGAAGAAACAGCCTTGGTTTGGGCCAGCAAGCGCGTGGGCCGTCCCATCAAGTGGACTGCCGATCGCAGTGAGGCTTTCCTGACGGATGCACATGGACGCGATCACGTCACCGTGGCCGAAATGGCGATGGACAAGGATGGCAAGTTTCTCGCCATGCGCGTGAACACGATCGCCAATATGGGCGCTTACCTGTCCACCTTTGCTTCCTCGGTGCCTACAATCTTGTATGCAACCTTGCTTGCCGGCCAATACACCACACCGGTGATTTACTGCAACGTCAAGGCTGTGTTTACCAACACCGCGCCTGTAGACGCTTATCGAGGTGCTGGCCGCCCCGAGGCAACCTATGTGGTTGAGCGACTGGTAGAGCAAGCTGCGCGAGATATGCAGCTGGATCCAGCCGAAATTCGCCGCCGCAATTTCATTCGTACCTTCCCGTATGCCACCCCTGTCGGGCTGACTTATGACATCGGTGACTACGATGCCACGCTCAAGAAAGCCATCGAGATGGCCGATGTGGCAGGATTCCCCGCTCGAAAAGCGGCCAGTGCAGCCAAAGGCAAGAAGCGCGGCTTGGGCTATTCCTGCTATATCGAAGCTTGCGGCTTGGCGCCTTCCAACATCGCAGGTGCGCTGGGCGCGCGAGCCGGCTTGTTTGAAGCTGGTGAAGTCCGAGTGCATCCCACAGGCTCAGTGACGGTCTTTACAGGTTCACATAGCCATGGTCAGGGCCATGAAACCACGTTTGCCCAAGTCGTTGCGGGCAGACTTGGCATCCCGGTTGAATCGGTGGAGATCGTGCACGGGGATACCGGACGCGTGCCTTTTGGTATGGGCACCTACGGCTCACGTTCACTTTCAGTGGGGGGGACTGCAATCGTCAAGGCAGTAGACAAGGTGATCGCCAAAGGCAAGAAGATTGCGGCGCACTTGCTGGAAGCTGCAGACACCGACATCGTGTTTGAAAACGGCGAGTTCAAGGTGGCGGGCACAGACAAAAAGGTGGCGTTTGCGCAGGTGTCGTTGGCAGCCTATGTGCCACACAACTACCCGCTCGACAAGCTTGAGCCTGGTTTGAACGAAAACGCGTTTTATGACCCCACCAACTTCACCTATCCCGCGGGCTCATATGTGTGCGAGGTGGAAGTGGACCCAGCCACCGGCACCACTGAAATCTGCTCGTTTGTGGCTGTGGATGACTTTGGAAACATCGTCAATCCAATGGTGGTCGAGGGGCAGGTGCATGGCGGTTTAGCACAGGGTATCGGCCAGGCCTTGCTTGAAAGCTGTGTATATGACACTGAATCGGGTCAGTTGCTCAGCGGCTCCTATATGGACTATGCAATGCCTCGTGCTGCTGATTTGCCCAGCTTCAAGATCGGCACCAACGGCACTCCTTGCACTCATAACCCATTGGGCGTCAAGGGCTGCGGCGAGGCAGGAGCGATTGGTTCACCACCTGCCTTGATCAATGCGATCACTGATGCCCTGGGCGTAGTTGATCTTGCGATGCCTGCCACGGCCGAACGCGTATGGCGTGCCGCCAACGGATTGTCCTGAATTAACCCTCGAAGCGGAGAATAACCATGTACGCATTTAACTATGTCAAACCCGCCTCTCTGGGCGATGCAGCCGCGGCCCTGGGTAGCAACGGACGATTTGTTGCAGGCGGCCAGAGCCTGATTCAAGCGATGAAACTACGCTTGTCCAGCGCTGATAACCTGGTTGATCTGAGCTCGGTCAAAGATCTCAAAGGCATCAAGGTTGACGGCAATTCGGTCACGATTGGTGCGATGACTACTCATGCTGAGGTCGCCAATTCGAAAGAAGTCCAAGCAGCGATTCCGGGATTGGCGGAGCTTGCGGGCGGCATCGGTGACCGGATGGTGCGCAACCGGGGCACCATTGGCGGCTCGCTCGCCAATGCTGATCCGGCAGCTTGCTACCCCGCAGCGGTGCTGGGATTGATGTGCAAAATCACCACCAACAAACGGACTATTGATGGTGATGCATTTTTCAAGGGTCTCTACGAAACAGCGCTCGCACCTGATGAGCTGATCACCGCAGTGAGCTTTTCGAAAGCTCAACGTTCGGCTTATATCAAGTTCAAACAGCCCGCTTCGCGATTTGCAATGGTGGGCGTGTTTGTTTCCCAAGGTGCCGATGGGGTAAGAGTTGGTGTAACAGGAGCCAAGTCCAGCGCGTTTCGTGCCACCGAGATCGAAAAGGCCTTGTCGGCAAACTTCACGGCCGATGCAGCAACCAGCGTGAAGATGGCAAGCGCTGACATCAACAGCGATTTGCATGCAAGTGCTGAATACCGTGCGGCCATGATCAGCGTTATGGCTTCGCGCGCTGTTGCCAAGGCCCTGGCGCGTTGAGCCTTGCCCCGAAAAATCATCGGCTTACCGCCCTCGGGAGCCGATGATGTCAGACCTGTCGATAGAGACACTACGGGCCCAGCTACTGGATCACAATTACATTTGTGATCCACGGCTGGGTACCGTGCTGTTTCTCGCCCTGAAAATGCAGCGCCCGCTCTACCTTGAGGGTGAGCCCGGTGTCGGAAAAACCGAGCTCGCCAAAACCCTGGCGCAAGTGCTCGGGACCAAACTGATCCGTCTGCAATGCTACGAGGGCCTGGATATTCGGGATGCCGCCTACGACTGGAACGTTGGCCGCCAGCTGATTGAAATCCGCTTGGCCGAAGCCATGCATGAGACCAATCGGGATGGATTGCTCAAGAGTATCTACAGGCGCGAGATGCTGATTGAACGGCCATTGCTTCAGGCATTGTCCCAGCCAGTAGCTCCGGTGCTCCTGATTGATGAGCTGGATCGAGCCGATGAAGCATTTGAAGCTTTCCTGCTTGAACTGCTTGCAGAGGCTCAGATCACCATTCCGGAGCTGGGTACGATTACCGCAGTCCAGCCCCCGATAGTGATCATTACTTCGAACCGTACACGTGAAGTGCGCGATGCGCTCAAGCGCCGTTGCCTCTATCACTGGCTGGATTTCCCCGACGCGGTGCGTGAGTTGGAAATCGTACGTAAGCGGGTGCCTCACGCAAGCGAAACCCTTGCACGTGAGGTGGTGGCATTTGTGCAGCGGATGCGCGGTATTGATTTATTCAAAGCACCCGGAATCGCTGAAACCATTGACTGGACAAATGCCCTGGTGGCCCTCAATGTGTTGTCGCTTGAGCCAGACGCAGTAAGGGACACTTTAGGAGTGTTGCTGAAGTATCAGGATGACTTGGGCAAAGTGATGGGCGGCGAAGCTCAGGCTATTCTTGACGAACTGCGCGGCAAGGTGCTCTGAGGTTTGCAGCAATGAGCAATAAGCCCGGCATGGTGGCCGATAACTTGGTGCACTTCGTCAGAATCCTTCGTGCTGCCGGCCTGTCGATTGGCCCCCAACGAAGTGTGTTGGCCACGCAAGCGCTACTTGCGGTGGGCATCGATCGACGTGACCAGGTGCATGCTGCGCTTGCCAGTGTTCTGCTCACTCGTCATGAAGACCAGCGCATCTTTGACATGGCGTTTGCTGCTTTTTGGCGCGACCCCAAACTGCTGGAGCGAATGATGTATCTGACCTTGCCCAAAGTTGTCGGGCGCGGCGAGGCTCCACCTTCGCGAACCAAGCGACTCGACGAGGCGCTGGCAGGAACACGCAAGCCCGACATCAAGCGCTCCCAGGATCTAGGCCCCACCAACGAGCCCATCGAGATCGACGCGATCATGACCTTTTCAGATCGCGAACGATTGCAAGCCATGGACTTCGAGGCGATGAACACTCAGGAGTACGCACAGGCCAAGCATGCTGCCGCGCAATCGAGAATCATCCTGCAGCCCTTACCTACACGCCGTATCCAGCGCGCCCGACGCGGCAAGCTCAATTTGCATGACAGTTTGCGGGTAGGTGCCCAAGGCCTATGGCGCGATGAACTGGTGTACTCGAAGTTGCGCACCGAGCTTCCAAGAGTTGTGGTCTTGTGCGATATCTCAGGCTCAATGGAGCGCTATGCCAGACTCTTTTTGCACTGGGTACACGCCCTCGCGCGACAGCACCCGCGAGTTGAAGTGTTCACCATGGGGACACGCCTGACGCAGGTCACGACAGCATTGCGGGCACGCGATGTTGATCAAGCCATGTTTATGGCTGGCCGGCAGGTGAAAGACTGGTCAGGCGGCACGCGATTGGCCGGGTGCATGCAGGAGTTCAATCACCTTTGGGCGCGCCGCCTGCTCAGTTCACGCAGTGTGGTTGTGTTGTTGACCGACGGACTGGATCGGGATGACGCGGGTGCGCTTTCAGCCCAGGCACAACTTCTCAAACGATTTGCAAGGCGGGTGTTGTGGCTTAATCCGCTGCTGCGCTTTGATGGATTTGAGCCCAAAGCAAGCGGCATTCGCGCTTTGCTGCCCCATGTTGATGAATTCATCTCGGCTCACAACCTCACCAGCTTGCAAGACCTGAGTACACTGCTGGCTCGTGCCCCGCAGGCGCAACCACATCACTGAAACATCATGGAACTTACCGGACAACAACTGATCCCCGCTTCACAGCAAGCCACCTGGAAAGCACTCAACGACCCCGATATGCTCCGGCAATGTATTGCGGGCTGCGAATCGGTTGAGCTCACTGGAGAAAATCAGTACCTCGCGAAGATGGCAGTGCGGATCGGCCCAGTTAATGCGAAGTTCACCGGAAAACTGCAGCTGCAGGATATTGATGAGCCCAATGCCTACACAATCAACTTTGATGGTCAGGGCGGCGTCGCAGGATTCGGCAAGGGGTCAGCGCGCGTTACCCTTTCGCCGCAAGAAGGTGGAACCTTGCTGGACTACAAAGCCAATGCACAGGTAGGCGGCAAACTTGCGCAAATCGGCTCGCGCCTGATTGATGGTGCTGCCAAGAAAATAGCCGATGATTTTTTCAAGGAGTTCAACCAACGGGTTGCGGCTCTCAATGCGCCTGCGACAGTGCCGGAAGAAACTTCACAGACTGTGGATAGCGCTGGCACTGAGCCCCCATCGAAATCTGCACAGCCCTTACCCACACCCCTCCCGCAGAACTCGGGCCGCAGCTGGCTTTGGCCTGCAGTCGCCTTGATCGTGGGCCTGGTGATTGGCTGGATGGCAAAGTAGTCATGGATAGCCTCGACGCACAGGTACTCCGCCAGGCATTGCAATGGCATGCAAGCGGCCACAAGGTTTGGCTGGTGACAGTGGTGGAAACCTGGGGGTCGGCGCCCCGCCCACCCGGCGCACTATTAGCGGTGCGTGAAGACGGGCAGGTTGTCGGCTCGGTATCGGGCGGATGTGTTGAAGATGATTTGATTGAGCGGGTGCGCACCGGCGAGCGGGTCTCAAAGCCGCAATTGATTGTTTATGGGGTATCCAAAGAAGAGGCCGCGCGCTTTGGGCTGCCCTGCGGTGGCAATCTTCGCTTGGTGCAAGAACCCCTGCTTGATACAGGCTGGATCGACGATGTATTGCGCCGCACCGCCGAACATGAACTGGTGTGCCGGGTGCTTGATCTGGCCACCGGGCAGTCCCGAGTAGAATCGGGCCATCGAAGCGAAGGGTTCGCTTATGCCGATGAAATCATGCGCCAGCCCTTCGGGCCCCGTTGGCGGATGCTTGTGATTGGCGCCGGCCAGCTCTCGCGCGTACTTGCGCAGATGGCACTGCCATTGGATTTCGAGGTGATCGTTTGTGACCCTCGGGAAGAGTATTTCGCCACCTGGGAGGTCCCGGGTACGCGGTTCGTAACCACCATGCCCGACGACACGGTGATTGAGTTGCAACTCGACCCGCATTGCGCGGTCGTGGCGGTTACCCATGATCCGAAACTTGACGATATGGCGCTGATGGAGGCGCTGAAGTCGCCCGCCTTTTATGTTGGTGCACTGGGTTCGCGAAGCAATACGGCCAAGCGCAAGGAGCGACTCAAGGAGTTTGATTTGAGCCTGGCGGAAATCAATCGCTTGCATGGCCCCATTGGCCTGCATTTGGGCTCTCGGACCCCCGCCGAAATTGCGGTGTCGATTTTGGCTGAAATTGTTGCAGTAAGAAATGGGATAGCGCTGGCCCAGAAGAAGCCGCTAGAGGCGGCAGACAATGATCAAGCGAGTTGCGCAGTAGGCTAAGCGCGAGCTCCAACAAGGGAGTGCGATGAGGAGACCTGAGCGGGCGCAACTATCAAAAAACATAGCGCCCCAAAAGTTCCACTTGAGCTGCCAGGCCGCCCGAGTACCGGCGAGCGGCAGCCCGTGGACAGTCATGGCATTGTGTTTGGCGTGCCTGCCTTGGCACGTCAGCGCACAGTCCTTGCCCGGCGTGCAAATCCTTGATGCCGCGCCGTTACCTGGGCTAGGCGTCAATGCCGCGGAGTATCCCGGCAATGTGCAATCGATTCCCCCGGGGCCGCTGCACGCCGCTCCGGGACAACCGATCAGTGACACCCTCTCGAATCATTTGCCATCGGTGCATTTGACGGACACCCAAAACAATCCCCTGCAGCCTGACTTGTTTTTCAGGGGCTTTGCATCGAGTCCATTGCTGGGCACCCCTCAAGGCCTTTCGGTGTATTTGGATGGCAAGCGCCTGAACGAGCCCTTTGGTGAAACCGTGAATTGGGATCTTGTGCCGCGTAATGCGATTGCGCGAGTCGCGGTCATGCCCGGTTCCAACCCGGTGTATGGTCTCAATACGCTGGGCGGTGCGATCGTGATGCGTACCAAGGATGGCTTGACTGCACCCGGTGGAAACCTAACGCTTGGGGCCGGTAGCTACGGACGCCAGGCGCTCGAATTCGAGCACGGACAAGGGACCCGTGCTTTCAACACGTATGTTGCTGCCAACCTGTGGCGCGAAGACGGTTGGCGAGATTATTCCTCGAGCCGTCTTGCCCAGGCCTTTGGAAAAATCAACTGGCAAGCCGGACAAGCGCAACACACCCTCACACTTATCGGTGCGCAGAGCGTTCTGCGTGGCAATGGGCTGGTGCCGCTGGATTTACTGGCGACGCGACGTTCGCAAATCTATACCCAAACCGACAGCACCGAGAACAGAACCGGCTCAATCGGCTGGCAGGGCCGCTGGGTCGGGGATGGCAAAAGCATGGTGGTTGCTGATGTCTCATATCGCGCGACCCGCACCGAGCAAATCAACCCTGATGTTAATCAGATATTTGACGCCCGCTTTGGTCGAACCCCTTACGAAGACAGCCCCACCTTTGCAAACTCCTCAATAGCGTCGCGCAATCGAAGCGCACTGGATCAGAACCGCTTTAATGCAGCAGTGCAATGGGTACGCATGTGGGACCCAAAACATGAGAGCACGTTCGGGCTGGCCTATGACCTTGGCCGGATCGACTATCGACGCAACTATGAGCTGGGTGCATTTGATAGCAGCCGGGGGTTTTCAAGCGAAGGCAATTTGCCTACTGAAATCGTGAACTTGCAGGGGCGCACTTCCACCCAGAGCGTTTATGCCTTGCATCTTTGGCGTCCGAGCCCGCTTTGGACTTTTACTGCAGCAGCGCGATTCAATTCAGCCCGAGTGATCACTACCGACCATCTTGATCCCGCGTTGCCCAGCAATACCGGGGGCTTTGTTTCGCTGGCCAACGACTACACGTATCGCAAGCTGAACCCTTCGCTTGGGCTGACCTATAGCCCATCCCAGGCCTGGACCGCCTATGCAAGTGTGAGCCAATCCACCCGCACGCCCTCACCTATTGAGCTTGCCTGCGCAGATCGGTTTAACCCGTGCCTGCTTCCGACTTCGATGGCCGCAGATCCGTTTTTGAAGCAAGTCGTGACACAAACGATTGAAGCCGGACTACGTGGCCAGTTTCAGCAATGGCGTTGGTCCATCACTGGTTTTCAAGCCAATAATCAAGACGACATTCTCTTCGTTTCGGCCAACAACAATAGCTTGGCCTACTTCGATAACGTGGGTAAAACCCAAAGGCGTGGCCTTGAGCTTGGCTTGGGCCAACAACGCAACGGCTTTGGATGGCAGCTTGCCTATAGCCTGATTGATGCGCGCTTCGGTGAAGACTTCCTGGTTGTTTCACCCAACAACAGCAGCCGCAACACCAGCCCACTGGCGAGTTCACCTGAAGAAGATGAGATTGCTGTGCGTAAGGGCAACCGTTTACCGGGCATTCCCCGACACCAACTCAAACTCTTGCTTAACTATAAGCCGGCCCCCAGCGTGGCGCTCGGCGCTGAGATTGTCGCCTTTGGCGATCAATTCGTGCGTGGCAATGAGAATAACGCTCACCAAGCCGGCACTTCAGTGGATCAAGCCGGTAACGTTCGAAGTTTCGATGGTCCTGGCAAGCTGGCAGGCTACGCAGTCGTCAACCTGCGGGGGCAATGGTCCATTGGCAAACACATCGAAGTGCTTGGGCGCATTACCAATCTCTTTGACAAACGCTACAACACCGGCGGCGTTTTGGGCGAGACCGCCTTTGCCTCGGGCAACTTGCAGACCGATCCGGATCAGTGGCGCAAAACCACATTCGCTTCACCCGGCGCACCGCGTCAATTCTGGGTAGCACTACGCTACCGCTTTTAGGGGTTCATCATGCGCCTGCCGACACACACCCTCATGCCAACGCCACGCTACTCGTTAATCGCCGGTTTGGTGATCAGCGCTTGGTCAAGCCATGCAGTGGCGCAGCCGTCGCCACCACCGGCATCTGGTGCGATCTCAAACCTGCCTGAAGTCGTGATCTCAGCCAATCGCCGTGAGCAATCCAGCTTCGAAGCCCCTGCAGCCATCAATAGCGTGGATGCCAATACGATTGGCGAGGCTGGCCCTCGGGTCAATCTTTCCGAGGCTCTTAACCGCATCCCGGGCGTTGCAGTGTTGAATCGGCAAAACTATGCCCAAGACCTGCAGCTTTCAATTCGTGGTTTTGGCGGGCGATCAACATTCGGCATTCGAGGTGTGCGACTGATCGTCGACGGCATCCCCGCCACCATTCCCGATGGTCAGGGCCAGGCCTCCACCATCGCTTTGGGCTCGGCACAGCGCATTGAGGTTTTGCGCGGTCCTTTGGCCCAGCTTTATGGCAATGCTGCGGGCGGCGTAGTGCAGGTGTTTTCACAAGACGGTACAACCCCGGGGTTTGGCGAGCTGAGTTTTGCCGCTGGCTCCGATGGATTGCGCCGATGGGGCCTGCTTGCGGGCGGGCAAAGCGGCTCGGTCAACTACTTGGTGGATTACTCCAACTTGAGTATCGACGGCTATCGCGATTGGAGCGCGGCCAAACGTGAACAACTCAATACCAAGTGGCGCTTTGATCTGGGCACGGCTACCCGACTGACGGTCGTCGCCAACCTCTTTGACCAGCCTTTGGGCCGCGATCCCCTGGGACTCACACGGGCGCAATGGGCCACCAATCCGCAACAATCCATTGCATTGGCGCAAACCCAAAATACCGGCAAGACGGTACAACAAAATCAATTGGGAGCCACGCTGGAGCATCGCATCGATGCCAACAACAGTGTGAGTGGGCGGCTCTATTACGGCACGCGCGATGTGTACACAAGGCTGTCTGTGCCATTGGCAGCGCAGTCCGCGGCCACCTCGGCCGGCGGTATTGTTGACCTCGACCGAAGCTATAGCGGCGTCGGGCTCCAGTATCAAAACCGTTGGCGCGTGGCACAAGGATTGGTGCAGACCACCCTTGGCGTGGATGCGGATTCCATGAATGAGCGTCGACGCGGCTTTATCAATAATGCCGGGGTGCAAGGCGCGCTCAAACGCGATGAAGATGATCGTGTGAGCAATCTGGACTACTACCTGCAAAGCACCTGGTTTATCGATCCGCGCTGGAGCATCACTGCAGGTGCTCGCTCAAGCACGGTGCGCTTCAAGGTGCAGGATGCCTTTATTGTTCCGGGCAATCCCGATGACTCCGGTCAGCAATCCTATCGAGCCACCAACCCGGTGCTTGGCGTGACCTATACCTTCAATGATCGGGTCAATGCATATGCGCAGTGGGGCCGAGGATTTGAAACCCCTACTTTCACCGAACTGGCCTACCGCAACACGGGTTCAGGTCTGAATTTTGGATTACAAGCCTCACGCAGCCAGCATGCGGAAGTGGGCGTCAAGGCGCGAATTGGCGATGGGCAGCGTTTGGATCTCGCACTGTTTTCAATCGGCACCGAAAATGAACTCGCCGTTGATGCAAACTCTGGAGGGCGAAGCACATTTCGCAATGTTGGACGTACCGAACGCACTGGCATTGAGCTCAGCCATCGCGCTCAGTGGAGCCCCAGCGTGAGCTCGTTGCTGGCCTTGACCAGCCTGCAGGCTCAGTTTCGCGATAGCTTCAATGCCAGCGGTGGCGGAGTTGTGAATGCCGGCAATACGTTGCCGGGCGTACCGCAGCGCCTGATGTTTGGTGAGGTGGTCTGGCGCAGTCAAAACCCCCAGTGGCGCGGGCTGCACGCGGGGCTTGAAATGGTGCATTCAGGCAAGGTGTTCGTCAATGATCTGAACAGCGATAGCGCCGAGAGCTACACGCTGGCCCACGCGCGAGTAGGCTGGCGTCAGCAATGGGGGCCTTGGGAATTCCGCCAATTGTTGCGTGTGGATAACCTCACCGACAAACGCTATATCGGGTCGGTGATTGTGAATGACGCCAACGGCCGGTATTTTGAATCCGCTCCCGGCCGCACCTGGATGGCCTCGGTCTCTGCGCGGGTACGATTTTGAACACCAAAGCGGCTCATGCACTGGTCGCCGAAGACCCACCCTACCTGGCATTTTTGCTCTGGCTTTTGGTGGCCTGCGCAAGTCTGCTTGGGCTGGGTTTGGCAGCGCGCTCGGGAGCACTCGCTTTTGTCGTTGAGCATGATCTGACCTATATCAGCGATGCGATCCTGTTGATCTTTCTGCTTACTACTGCGGTTTGCGGCCGACGAGCCTGGTTACTGTCGCGCGAGCTTCTTGGCCTGCAAGCCTTTGCACAAGGATCTCAAATCCCGCCAGCTGCGCCTTGGGTCTCCGGCTTCATGACGATGCCTCGGTCTGCCCACTCGGATCAGCAGGCGGCAGTGCAAGCCCTGCAAGAAAAGTTGCGAGGGCCTCATGAAATTGGATGGTTCATTACTGAAACCCTGACCAAGCTTGGGCTGCTGGGCACGGTGATTGGATTTTTGGTGATGCTTACCGCACTCATTGGCTCCAGCCAGCTCGACATCACCGCCATGCAATCGATTTTGCGCGATATGGCTGCGGGGATGGGGATCAAGATCATTGCCACCGTTGTCGGCTTGTTGTGCAACATGATCCTCGCCCTGCAATGGGTGATGCTGGATCGCTGCGCAGAAAAAATTCTGGCCGGTGCGATGGTCGTGCGTGAACACGTGGGCTCGCAGCTCGCTTGAGCCTGGCAAGGCCAACAAGCGTCTCACATCATGCTAAAGCCCCGCCGCCGCTATGGCCAGGACCCATTTACCGACATGCTGTTCAATGTCTTGCTGGTCCTTTCGCTACTGTTTGCGATGGCACTGGTGTTTATCAATCCGCCCTCAAAAGACGGCAACGTCACCCTGAAAGCTGAGGTCATCATCACAATCACCTGGCCCGATGCAGACCCCAACGATATCGATACCTGGGTGGAAGACGGTGCAGGCCGCTTGTGCTGGTTCAAATCACGCGAGCAAGGGCTCATGCATCTGGATCGCGATGATCGCGGTGCTTTGAATGACCGCATCATGGTCAACGGCAAGGAGGTAGTCAATCCACTGAATCAGGAGGTGGTGACCTTGCGCGGCGTGGAGCCCGGGCAGTACACGATTAACGTGCACTACTACAAAAGTGAAACCAAACTGCCGGTGCCCGTCACCGTACAGGTCGTCAAGATCAATCCCAAAGCCGAGGTGGTGTACTACAGCCAGATCGTGCTTGAACGCCAGGGTGAAGAGCGCACCGCAGTGCGCTTCAATATGGATGCTGGCGGCCGGGTCACCGACATCAATACCGAGCCCAAAAAACTCGTCCGAGGAGACAAGATATGAGTAGCAGCCTCTTGCTGTTAATCCTGTGCTATGCCGTGTTGGGGTTCTTGCTCATCGGGCTATGTTTGTTTACCCGCTGGCCAATGATTCTGAAGGCTGCAGGTATCGTGGTGGTCACGGGCTTTGCCTATTTGAGCTATGACGCTTTGCTTGGCATGCTGGGATACCCGGCGCAGGCCAGGCTGCCCGAGCGCTTCGTGTTTCATGGCGGCCTGGCGATCGCACCCGATAAGAACAAGCAGGATAAAGGGGTGATCTATCTATGGGTCAGCGAAATCAATGCAGATGGTCCGAGCAAATTGCCGCGCGCCTACGCTGTGCCTTTTGACAAGGAGTTCAACACGCAGATGAACGAAGCGATACGGCGCTCGCGTGAAGGGCTTGTACAACTGGGTCAAACCACCGAATCGCTGACCCGCGAAGGCAGCTCTGCCGTGAGCCGGGTTTTGGCGACCAATCTGCCTCAGCGCATCCGCTTCAAAGATATGCCGGACCCGGCGCTGCCCGAGAAATAAGGTGGCGTTCATGAAGCCTAATCAACTCATTCGCAATCTGGCCAAGCGTTTGGCACCGTTGACGGCGCTGGCGTTGCTGGCCTGCCAATCTCAAGCCCCTGAGGATGGCAGCCTGTTTCCTCTGCAGCCCGGTTTGCGCTGGACTTATGAACAAACCGTACGCCATGCAGGCAAAACCGAACGTGATGAATTGGTCGTCCACAACGCGGGGAAAATCGAAGTTGCGGGTCTTCTGACGACCGAGCGCATCAATTCCCTGGGTAACCGCTACTACATCGCACGCGATGACAGCGGAACGTTCAGAGTGGCCTCACGCAATGAGCTGGCCGATGAGCCCCAGCCCGATGAAATTACACCCTTGAGCGCGAGACGCTTTGTTCTGCCGGCCAAGCTTGCGCTCGGCACAAAATGGCAAGTCAGTACCAAGCCCTTCCTGATGACGCAAATTGCACGCTGGCCCTATGAAATGAAGTATGGAAGGTCAATCCTCATGACCTTTGAAGTCATTGGGCTAGATGAGGTGGTGAAGACTCCTGCGGGAGAGTTTCGCGGCTGTGTAAAGCTGCAAGGCAGTCACGTGATGCGACTGCTTGCCGATCCTACCGAAGGCTACACCGACCATGTGCTGCGGCAACTGGAATGGTATTGCCCGAAGGTGGGCCTGGTGCGCTTTGAACGCGACGAGCCGATTGACGGACGGTTTTACAAGGGCGGCAACTACAAGCTTGAACTGCTCAAGTTTTCTGGATCGTGATCGTGGGCATCTTCAAGGACATATCGCGGGCCTTTTGGGCAATCTGCACAGCAACCCGCCGCGCAATGGTTTTGTAAGCCTCGGTGATCAGGCTATCGGGCGCCGCAACCACAGTGGGTGTGCCAGAGTCGGCCTGCTCGCGAATCATCATGTCGAGCGGCAAGCCGCCCAGATAGTTCACCTCATACTGTTTGGCCATGCGTTCGCCGCCACCCTGGCCAAAGATATGCTCCACCTTGCCGCATTGCGAACACACATGCATCGCCATGTTTTCAACGATGCCAAGAATCGGAATGCCAACCTTCTCAAACATCTTCAAGCCCTTGCGGGCATCGAGCAGGGCAAGGTCCTGGGGCGTGGTAACAATTACAGCACCGGTCACTGGAATCTTCTGCGCCAGCGTCAGATGAATATCGCCGGTGCCGGGTGGCATATCGACGATCAAGTAGTCCAGATCGGTCCAGCGGGTTTCGCGTAAAAGCTGCTCCAGCGCTTGCGTCACCATCGGGCCACGCCACACCATCGGTGTATCGGTATCGATCAAAAAACCAATCGAACTGGTTTGCAGGCCATGCCCGAGCATGGGTTCAAGAGTTTTTCCATCCTGAGAGACCGGTTTACCGGAAATACCCAGCAGCATGGGAATTGAAGGGCCGTAGATATCAGCGTCCAGCACACCCACCGAAGCGCCCTCAGCAGCAAGAGCCAAAGCAATGTTCACCGCAGTAGTACTCTTGCCCACACCACCCTTGCCCGAGGCC
Source organism: Burkholderiales bacterium (assembly GCA_027487815.1). GTDB lineage: Bacteria > Pseudomonadota > Gammaproteobacteria > Burkholderiales > Burkholderiaceae_E > JAIYCW01. The sequence goes on along the minus strand of JAIYCW010000078.1, from coordinate 69,112 downwards.
ACGGCGATAATGTTGCGCACTTCCGGGAGCAGTTTTACCCCCCGCTGCACTGCATGGCTCACAATCTGCTGGCTGACATTAACCACGGCCTCCGAACACCCTGGCACGGCCCGCAAAGCCTGCGTAACCAGGCTGCGAATCAGCTCAATCTGACTGCGTGCGGGATACCCCAACACCACGTCAACGCTCACCCGCTCGCCCTCGATGCGAATATTGCGCGCGGACTTGCTCGACAGCAGATCAAGCTCGGTGGTGGGGTCGATCACCTGGCTCAGTGCCTGATTGATCGTTTCAAGTCTCATGCTCATGCGGTGTTTCCAAAGTGATGCACCTCTCCAGGCCCGTGGCCACAAAAGATGCGGAAGGCGGCAGTTTAAGCCACTACTCGTACCCGGGCCGCTTGGCGCCCGAATGCCCACAAAAGCCTCAACCCGGCAGCGGTTGTTAAACTGGCGAGTTCGGTGTGTATCTGCCACAAAAGGCTTGGCCCTCATGAGCGATTCTTCTTCCAGCAATTTGTCTACTGAAACAGCAGCAGCTTGGGCTCCTCGACGCCTGTTCGTGACCACAGCGTTGCCATACGCCAATGGGTCGTTTCACCTGGGCCACATCATGGAATACATCCAGGCTGATATCTGGGTGCGCGCCCAGCGCATGGCTGGCCATGAAGTGCATTTTGTCTGTGCTGATGATGCCCACGGCGCACCGATCATGCTTAAGGCCCAGGCCCAGGGGCAGTCCCCTGAAGAGCTAGTGGCCAGCGTGGCAGCGGAGCGGCCGCAGTATCTGGAAGGCTTTGCGATTCGCTTTGATCACTGGCACAGCACCCACTCCCCCGAAAACACCGAGCTTGCCCAAGGCATTTACCTCAAGCTTCGGGAAGCAGGCTTGATCGAGGTGCGTGCGATCGAGCAGTTTTTCGATCCGGTCAAAGAAATGTTTCTCGCCGATCGTTACATCAAGGGACAGTGCCCGAAGTGCGGTGCAAAAGATCAGTTTGGCGATGCATGTGAAGTCTGTGGTGCAGTGTATTCCCCCACCGATCTCATCGAGCCCTACTCGACTCTCAGTGGTGCCAAGCCGGTATTAAAGAGCTCCGAGCATTTTTTCTTCAAGCTTTCTGATGACCGATGCAAGCAGTTTCTCAAGCAGTGGATGGGGCACGGCCGCCTGCAATCGGAAGTGGCCAACAAAGCGGCGGAGTGGCTGGATGATGAAGGCAAGGGTCTGGCCGATTGGGATATTTCCCGTGATGCGCCTTACTTTGGCATCCCGATTCCAGACGCTCCGGGCAAGTATTTCTATGTGTGGCTGGATGCGCCGGTGGGCTACCTGGCCAGCCTGAAAAGCTACTTTGATGCTGGAAAAGCACAGGCTCAAACGGCCCAAAGCTTTGATGAATTCATCAATGACCCTCAAGTTGAACAGGTTCATTTCATCGGCAAGGACATCATCTATTTCCACACACTTTTTTGGCCGGCGATGTTGAAATTTTCAGGGCGCAAGATTCCTGATCAAATCAACGTGCATGGCTTTATCACGGTGAGCGGCGAGAAGATGAGTAAAAGCCGCGGCACTGGCATCTCACCCTTGCGCTACCTTGAACTCGGCATGGACCCAGACTGGATGCGCTATTACCTTGCGGCCAAGCTCACTGCGCGAGTGGAAGATATTGATTTTAATACCGAGGATTTCCTGGCCCGGGTCAATAGCAATCTGGTCGGCAAATACGTCAATATCGCCAGCCGGGCTGCGAAAATCATTGCCGAGAATTTCGACTCGGTATTGCTGGAGGCACCGGCTTCCCGGATTTATTCGCCTAACAATGCTCAGCATGCTGCTGAAGTTTCCAACCTGTTTGGCGATTGCGCTCCGAATGCGGACAAACCAGCTTTCGGCGAAATTGTGGCGCTTATGCACGCCCGCGAGTTCAATCAGGCTGTGGTGCGCATCATGCAATTGGCCGATAAGGTCAACACCTATTGGGATGGCCATAAGCCTTGGGCTTTAGCCAAACAAGCCGCTACCGATCGTGCCGCACGTGACCAGTTGCACTGGATTTGCAGCCTGACCATGTATGCCTTCAAGGATCTGACGATTCTCCTGCATCCGATTGCGCCACGCCTGACCCGGGATGCCGCACAGTTTCTCGGGCTCGAAGCACCGCTTGGTTACGCGCAGCTTTGGGATGGCACCACATTGAGTCGATTGAATCCTTTCAAACCGCTTATGACCCGCGTGGACGCAGCCATGCTGGATCAACTGGTGCCTGAGCCTGCAGTTTCGGCAGCACCCAGTAACCTTGGCCCAACACCTGTGAGCGTTGCGCCAAGCGCATCTTCTCCTGGCGCGGTCGAACCCCTGAGCCCCACGATCACCATTGATGATTTTGCCAAGGTCGATCTGCGTATTGCAAAGATTGTTCATGCCGAAGCGGTGGAGGGATCGAAAAAACTGCTCCGGCTAACGCTCGATGTGGGCGAAGCGACGCACAGAAACGTGTTTTCGGGAATTCAGTCGGCTTACGCACCCGAGCAGCTCATAGGACGCTACACGGTCATGGTTGCCAACCTGGCGGCACGCAAAATGAAGTTTGGGTTGAGCGAGGGTATGGTGCTGGCGGCTTCCGGGACTGATGACGCAGCCGGGCTATTTCTATTAGCCCCCGACACTGGCGCGACGCCCGGTATGCGGGTACGCTAGGTTCGTGCGTTTGCGATTCCGGCCCCAGCTCCTCGACAGCCTCAAAACCTACCAAGTTTCCGATCTGCGCCATGATGTCGGCGCCGGGATCACGGTGGGGGTGGTGGCCTTGCCGCTGGCCATGGCTTTTGGAATCGCCAGCGGCGTAAAACCGGAGCAGGGCCTGATCACGGCCATCATCGCGGGCTTTTTTATCTCGCTTCTGGGCGGATCAAAGTTTCAAATTGGCGGCCCGGCGGGCGCATTTGTAGCATTGCTCTACGGCATAGCGGAGCGCTACGGCGTGGCCAACCTGCTGATTGCCACGCTCATGGCGGGTGTGCTGTTGTTCGCCATGGGAGCATTGCGACTGGGTGGGCTGATACGGTTTGTTCCCTTGCCGGTGGTTATCGGATTCACCAATGGAATCGCGGTGATCATTGCCTTGCAACAGATCCGCGATGCGCTTGGGCTGCAAATGGACAAGGTGCCCGCCGGATTTTTCGCGCAACTCGGAGCTCTGTGGCAGGCCTTGCCATCCCTGCACTGGGGATCAGTGGGGATGTGCGCAGCCAGCATTGCGTTAATGTGGATCTGGCCGAAACTATACCGCGAGCCCAAGCGCCGCTGGCAAGGCTGGTTGGCCTTCATTCCCGGCACGCTACTGGTCCTGCTTCTTGGCTCACTCGCCGTGCAAGTTCTGGATTTGCCTTTGGCCACCATCGGCTCGCGCTTCGGCGCACTCCCATCTGTGGTTCGTGCACCCGAATGGCCGACAGTGGATTGGGCGACCTTGCAATATCTGGCTGCCCCCGCGATCTCAATTGCCCTGCTCGGGGCGATTGAATCGCTTCTTTGCGCCCGGGTCGCCGACGGAATGACCAAACAAAAACATGACCCCAACCAGGAGCTGATGGCTCAGGGCATTGCCAATGTGGTGAGCCCGTTGTTCGGAGGCATCGCCGCAACCGGCACCGTGGCTCGCACCGTGACCAATATCCGCACCGGCGCTCGCTCTCCGATCGCGGGGATCGTGCATGCGGTGAGTTTGCTCGGGATCGTGGTGGTGCTTGCACCTCTGGCGGCGATGATTCCGATGGCCAGCCTGGCGGCCATCCTGTTGTTTGTCGCATTCAATATGGGTGACTGGCAGGCGTTTCGCAAGGCTGAGAAATTCAGTAAAAACTATCAGCTGATTCTTTGGTCCACCTTCGCCTTGACTGTCATGTTTGACATCACTGTTGCGCTCGAAGTCGGGCTGATGCTCGCTTGCCTCTTTTTTATCGTCAGGGTCTCTGGGCTTACCCGAATTGAAGCGCTTTCCGAACAGGCCTTAAGCGCCTTGGTGGCGGCGCATCCACAGCTTCGCGACCGGGCGGCGGGCCGCAGGATGGGTTATCGGGTGTTTGGCAGCCTGTTTTTCGGGTCTACTGCGAAAGTCGAAGCGCTTACAGAAGCCTTGCGCGACCGCTTGATCGAGACTAACGCTAAAGGTGGGGTGGATGTCGTGCTTGAACTTGAGCAGATGATCAACATTGACAGCTCGGCACTGGAAGCATTGGGTGAACTCGTCAAAGTCGTGCATGAATTCGGCGGTCAGGTCGTGTTGATCGGGCTCAATGAACAGCCGTATTCGATCATTCACAGGACTGGTTTTGTCGAAAGCTCAGGGGTGCTTGTGGTTGCCACTCAGCCCCCCAAACCTGCAGCCATCTAACCCCGCAGCCGACTAACCCTGGCCCTGAGGTGGATCTTCGCTGGTACTGGTGGTTTTGACCTTGCCATCGGCATCAAAATGCACGTTAAAAAGCTGCCTGCGGCCCGGATCGGCCATGTGGCGATAGCTCCACACCACCTCCTGCTTCATACGGAACTCGACCACTTCAGTAGCCCGCCCCAATATCTGGCGCACACCGTCGTAGGTCATTCCGGGCTGAATTTTGGCGAAGTTTTCGCGGGTGAGGATGTTTTTCATCCCCATATACTTGCCCTCGGGCGAAATTTTCACCTGCAAGGTTTCGGTACCGGCAGGGGCCCGGGGATACTCAAGCACCTGTGAGCCGTCTTTTTCCTCCCAGATCATGTCTGGTTTGCCCATCAGCTTGCGGACGTCATCGATCGTGGATTCGCCGACCTTGAGCTCTTGCTGGGCTACAAAATCGCAACCTCCGAGCACACCGACCAGACCCGCAATCCAGCCCATTACGATTCTCCTGCGCCATTGATTTGTCATACTGCCTCCCTGTCTGAACTAAAATAGCATTCTCGCGAGGACTGCACCATGTACGAATCTGAAATCACACAATTTCTCAAGCAATTGAAAGCCGAGCGCCCGCATCTGGAAGAGGATCAGCGCAAGGGTCGCGCTTTGCTCTGGGATAAGCCTCAGGTGCTGGAACAAACCGAGCGTCAGGCCAGCGTCAAGGTAGCGCAACAAGCCTATGTCTATCAGACCAAGCGATAGCGCTCTCGACCCGGCTCACAGCGCGCCGGTATTGCTAAGTGATGAGCCTGAACAACTTGAACTCAAGGTCTTCGCACGCCTGTATGGCGAGCCCCTCACTCGGCTACCCAATGACCTCTACATCCCTCCTGATGCACTGGAAGTTTTTCTTGAATCCTTCGAGGGCCCGCTCGATCTGCTGCTTTATCTGATTCGTAAGCAAAACTTCAATATTCTGGATATTCCCCTCGCCCAGGTGACGGTGCAGTACCTGGCCTACATCGACGAAATCCGGGTTCACAACCTTGAGTTGGCGGCAGAATATCTGCTGATGGCGGCACTGCTGATTGATATCAAATCGCGCATGCTGTTGCCGGTCAAGAAAGCCGATTCAGATGAAGAAGTGGATGATCCGCGCGCAGAGTTGGCGCGTCGCCTGCTGGAATATGAGCGGATGAAGCTTGGAGCGCAGGCGATTGATGCATTGCCCCTTCTCGGCCGGGATTTCTACACGGCCCAGGTCGATGTGATGCGCACTGCATCACAACGTCTGCCCGATGTGAGCGCCGATGATTTGCGCGAAGCCTGGCTCGATATCCTGAGGCGCGCCAAACTCACCCAGCACCATCGCATCAGTCGTGAGGAGCTTTCGGTGCGCGAGCACATGACCTTTGTGCTGCGCAACTTGCAGGATCGGCGTTTCGCCGAGTTTTCCGAGCTTTTTGAGCCAACAAAGGGATTGCCGGTGGCGGTTGTGACCTTCATTGCCCTGCTTGAATTGGCGCGCGAAAGCTTGGTGGACATTACCCAGGCGGAAGCCTTTGCACCGATCTATGTCCGCCTGGCTTATAGCCCCACTTAAGACCCGACGCTTGTGCTGCTGAATGTCAGGCGAGAGGCCTGCCTGCTGCCCTACAACACACTGGGTCTTGCGGCTCACGCCGAAGCGCTGCTGGAAGCAAGCTCAATCGAGCAGCTCCAGGAAGCAGTAAAACAGGGCTGGTTTGCGGGGCCAGATCCCGCTTATCTTTTGGGCGGCGGCAGCAATATCGTGATGCGCAGCTCCAAGCTTGGCCGGGTAGTCAAAGTCGGCTTGCTTGGGCGTGTGATCGAAGTTCTGGATGACGGGCATGCCCTGGTTCGGGCGGCAGCTGGTGAGCCCTGGCATCCATTTGTGATGTGGACGCTAGGCCAGGGATGGGACGGCCTGGAAAATCTGGCTCTCATTCCAGGCACGTTGGGGGCCACGCCGGTGCAAAACATTGGTGCATACGGTGTGGAGATCAAGGATGTGCTCGACCATGTGAAAGTCATGGACCGAATCACTGGCCAGACAACTACTCTGACTCGCGATGAATGCGCGTTTGGCTATCGCGACAGCATCTTTAAGCGCCCTCAAGGCCAGCATTGGGTCATTGTTGAAGTTGCCATGAGGCTCAAGCGTGGAGCCGAGCCCCGGTATGCGTATGCCGATTTGCAAACTGAGCTCAACCAAGCCGGGATTACCGCACCAAACGCGCTTGAAGTTGCTCAAGCGGTGATTCGAATCCGTCAACGCAAGCTGCCCGATCCCGCTCAACTGGGCAATGTTGGAAGTTTCTTCAAGAATCCTCTGATCGATCAACCCGAAGCGACCGCCCTGTTAAGGAAGTATCCAAAACTGCCCGCATGGCCTGCGCCGCAAGCTGCAGGCTTCGCACCGCAAGTAAAGATTTCAGCCGCCTGGATGATCGATCAATGTGGCTGGAAAGGCTATCGCAAGGGCGACGCAGGTGTGCATACCCAGCATGCCCTGGTCATCGTGAATCACGCCAAAGCATCGGGGCAGCAAATAGCTGATCTGGCCCAAGCCATTCAGCGCGATGTTGAGCAGCGCTTTGGGGTTCATCTCGAGGCCGAGCCTGTGATCTGGTAGCAGGCCTTATAATCCGGGGTTTTCCCGCTTTTGGAACGATACTGATGGACGATGATCAGAATAATGAAGGCAACGGCATCGTTGCTTGGATCCTTGGCATTGCGGTTACTATCGCAATAGCAGTAGCCATCATTCCAGCGATTCTTGCTGCAATGAATGCCAGCCCTGCCCCTGTAGCGGCAAGCGCGCCTACTATGGCCGCACCAGTTACTGCCTCCCCAGTGGCCGCTCCTCCCGCCACTGATGCGCTAGCAGCGATCAAGTTTTACTTCGAAACTGGTAAAACCGATCTACCTGCCGACGCCAATGTCCAGCTCGCGGCGATGATTGAAGCGGTGAAAGGTGGTAAGGCCGCCAAACTCGCGATTTCAGGTTTCCATGATAAAACGGGTAATCCCGAGCAAAACGCCGAACTGGCCAAAAATCGCGCCATGGCAGTCAAGCAGGCGCTCATCGCAGCCGGGCTGACCGATCAGCAGATCGAGATGCGCAAGCCCCAGGAAACTACCGGTGGTGCGGACGACCGCGAAGCACGTCGGGTGGAAGTTAGCGCAGCCAATTAAGGCCTCTGCTCATGGTCAAGCAGGCGAGACCCTCTGGAATACCCAGCGGGTCGCGTCTGACCCGGCCGGGTTGAATCGATAGCCTTCGAGATCAAAAGCTTTCAGGTCTGCAGGGGATTTGATGCGATGCTCAATCGCATAGCGGGCCATCAGGCCCCGCGCACGCTTGGCGAAAAAACTGATGACTTTGTATTGAAATGCTCCGCCCGATGCCGGAGCCTTGCCATCGAGAAATACTGGCTGAATTACTGGCACATCAAGCTCGCGCGTATCAACCGCTTTGAAGTATTCCTCTGAAGCCAAATTCACAACCGCCTTGGATTTGCTCGCGATGGCATCTTCCTGCAGGAGCTTTCCTATTCTCGGCCCCCAGTACTGATACAGATTTCTGGCCGATCCCACTCCAAGGCTGGTACCCATCTCCAGGCGATAGGCTTGCATCAGGTCAAGCGGGCGCAACACCCCATAAAGCCCCGACAGAATCCTCACCCGCTGCTGCGCCCACTTCAGATCCTCCGAGCTCATGGCACGCGCCTGCAAGCCCTCGTACACATCACCATCAAAGGCCAGCATGGCCTGTCGAGCATTGCGGGGGTCAAAAGGCAGATGCCAATCCATAAATCGATCACGATTGAGCTCGGCCAGATTCTGGCTGATCGTCATCAGCTCGGCGAGCTCAGGGGCCTGCATGCCGCGTAAACGCTCAATCAGCGGCACACTATGCTCAAGCATGCGGGGCTGGGTCGCTGTGCGCACGCGAATCGGGCTGGTGTAGTCGAGGGACTTGGCAGGCGACAATACAACGATCATGAACACTCAATCCAAAGTGGAAACAAAAAGCAGGCATGCCCCAGGAACAGACGAAGCAGCAAGCGAGCACAATTATCGCGCCTCTCCCAATGCCCCCGCTTAGTCACCGTAAATCCGCGTTGCGGATCACGCTTGATACGAATGTCTGGCTGGATTGGCTGGTGTTTGATGATCCGGCAATCCAGGCACTTCGATCCTGCGTGGCACTGGGTCAGGCGCGCCTGACGGCTCACAGCCTCATGCGTCTCGAACTCGATCAGGTGCTCAATCGCATCAGCTGGCGCGGTGCAGCTCTGGCTGGTCGGGCCCCTGAATTACTGGCCCGCTTCGACACTTTGGTAACACCCCAAGCCGATATCCTCCCGTCTTGCTCCTGGCAATGCACCGATCCGGACGATCAGATCTATCTGGATTGGCTAACTGCAGGATTCACAGACGTCGTACTCACGAAAGACAAGGCACTTTTACGGCTTGCCAAGACACTGGCGCGCGCCGGACGCGGCACGATTGAGCATCCCCGTCATGCCACTGCGCAGTGGTTCATGGATAAAATGCAGGCATGAACGCACCATTACCCTCAAGCGCGGTGGCTTCCCCACCCGCAATAGACTCCCAGCCCTCAATAGCCAGCAAGCTTCCCAAGGTTGGAACGACTATCTTCACCGTCATGTCTGCGTTGGCGAGCGAGCATGAGGCGGTCAATCTCGGCCAGGGGTTTCCCGATTTTGGTTGTGATCCCAAGCTGATTGACCAAGTCGCGCAAGCCATGCACGCGGGCCACAATCAATATCCGCCGATGGCTGGGGTGCCCGCGCTACGCCAGGCCGTGAGCGAAAAAATTTCGCGGCTGTATGGGCAGCACTATGACCCGGGCAGTGAGATCACGATCACTGCAGGCGCCACCCAGGCAATTCTCACCGCGCTGCTGTGCTCGGTTTCGAGCGGCGATGAGGTGATCGTGATCGAGCCCGCTTACGACTCCTATTTGCCTGGCATCCTCTTGGCGGGCGCGAGCCCAGTGCTTGTACCCATGACTGATCAGTTTCGAATCGACTGGGATCAAGTCGAGGCGGCCATCACGCCGGCATCGCGCCTGATCATGGTGAACTCCCCACACAATCCCAGCGGCATGATCCTCAATGATGCGGATATGCTGCGCTTGCAGGCGATCGCGCTTGAACATGATTTGCTCGTGATCAGCGATGAAGTCTATGAGCACATGGTGTTTGACAGTGCCCCTCATCAATCGGCATGCCGCTATCCGGGTCTTGCGGCACGAAGTTTTGTCGTGTCTTCATTTGGCAAAACCTTCCATGTCACCGGCTGGAAAATGGCTTATTGCGCAGCTCCGGCAGCCCTGAGCGCTGAGTTTCGCAAGGTGCATCAATTTAATGTGTTCACAGTGAATACACCGATGCAGCATGGGCTTGCAAGCTTTCTGGCTGACCCCGAGCCCTACATGAGCCTGCCCCAGTTCTATCAGCGAAAGCGCGACCGTTTCCGTGCGGGCCTCGCGCGCACGCGCTTCAAGTTGTTTCCCTGTGAGGGCACCTATTTTCAATTGGTGGATTACAGCGCGATCTCCAGCCTTCCCGAAGCCGAGTTCGCAAAGTGGCTCACCACCGAGCTTGGCGTGGCTGCCATTCCGCTATCTGCGTTTTACGATACTCCGGTGGAGCATGGCGTGGTGCGCTTTTGTTTCGCCAAGCGTGATGAAACACTGGATCTGGCGCTAGAGCGTCTCGCGGGCCTCTAGCCCAGCCTATGCCGTCAAGGAGAACCCCCTGATGATGCGACGGCAAGCGTTAAGAGCTTCAGCGCTTGGCCCGTGGATTATGCTGAGTGCGGGCTGTGCGACCGTCCTGCCACCATCTGACCTGAAAGCTCCCGAGATCAGTCTTAACGACCTGTCGGTGGGTCGGTTTGATCTGAAAGAGATGGTGTTTGATCTTAAGCTTGATCTCAAGAATCCCAATGCTGTAGCCCTACCGCTTTCGAACCTTCGGCTCGAGCTTGCGTTGCTAGGGGTGCCGGTTGCTTTTGGCCAAGGCCCCACCGGTAGCTTTACCATCCCGCCTCAGGGCAGCAGTATGGTGCCAATGAAGTTGAGCGTGCCGTTTGGCAAGATCACCGATTCGATGCGTAGCTTGCGCCAGAATTCGTCGGGCGATCAACTTTATCAGCTGAAAGGCAGCGTCGCCTGGGGTCCCTTGGCGCTACCTTTGAGCTTCGAGCGCAAAGGCAATATTCGGGAGCTCTTGGCTAGATTCCTACCGCAAGCTCGGTAAAGTTCCCTGAACTCGCCTGAAAGCGGCGTGCCTGATGTTGCACCCATGCCGGATAAGCATCGGCGGGCAGAGGCTTACCAAAGTAGTACCCCTGCGCAAAATCACATTGGAAGTCGCGAAGCAACTGCAATGTTGCCGCATTCTCAACACCTTCTGCCATCACCTGTAGACCACGCTGGTGGGCAAACTCAATACTGCTTCTCACAAGCGTCTGGCGCGCCGCATCCAGCATCATTCCGGCGATGAGTGCGCGCTCTATCTTGACTACGCTCACAGGCAAGTCATCGAGATAGGCAAGCGCCGATGCGCCTCCACTGAAATCATCAATGGCGAGCTTCACACCATAACGATCAAGCACTTGAAGACAATTGCGTACCAGCTCGGGTTCGCTGCCCAGAGCGGCCTCGGAGATTTCCACTGTCAGACAATCTGGCGGCAGTTGATAAAAGCGCAAGCGTTCAATAACGTAGGTAGGAAAATCAGCGTTTCGCACATCGGCCACGGCAAGATTGACCCCGATCTGAACATCAAGACCCTGCTTGCGCCACGCCATGACCTGGCGCAAGGCCTGATCAATCACCCAGCGCGTAACTTCGACAATAAATCCGGTACGCTCGGCAAAAGGCACAAACTCTGCCGGACTTTGCAACCCTCGCTCCGGATGCTCCCAGCGCAGCAAAGCTTCCACGCGCAACCGCTCGGAATTACTCAAGTCCACTTTGGGCTGATACATCAGCAACAGTTCATTGCCAAGCAAGGCCTGGCGCAGCTCGGCAAGCAAGGAAAGCTGCTGTTGACGCTGTTTTTCGTGATCTAGGTTATAAACCACCGCACTGCGCTGCGCGGCACGCGCACTCGCAAGCGCTGTTTCTGCGGCTCTCAACAAGAGAATCGAATCCAGCGCATGTTCAGGCGCGCTGGCCACGCCCACATGAGTCTTGACCCAGTATTGCTGACCCTCAATGCTGAACGGGCGTCCGAGCGCGTCTATCACGCGCGCAGCTACCCGCTGAGCCTGATCGGCATCACAATCGGGCAGCAGCGCAATGAAGTCATCGCCTCCAAGGCGCCCCACCACCGGTTGAAGCCACTCAGCGTCGGCCTGAGACAAATCGGCGGTGCGATGGCGCGCCGGACTATTTGCGCCTCGCAACAGGCTGCGAATGCGTTCGCCCACTTCCCTGAGCATTTGATCGCCGGCCGCGTAACCAAACGACGCATTGAGAGTACGAAACTCTTCCAGGTCAATCCTCAGCACGGAAACCGGTTTTTGCGCACGGGTCGCTTGCTGCATGACTTTACCCAGCCGCTCACTGAGCATTGCCGCGTTGGGAAGCGTCGTCAAGGGATCGTTCAGGGCAAGTTGCCGCCAATGGGCCTCCCGCTTACCCAGCACCTCGACCACTCCGCCCAATGCCGAACTTAATGCCTGCCATATGGGATCGGGATCAGAGATCTCGAGTTGGCGTGCTGAACGCTCAGGAGTGGAGCTTAACTGCTGCACTACCCGACCAAGTTGGCGCAGGGGTTGCTGCGAAGACCACCACAACCCGTAAGCCAGCCCCAGCCCACCCAGCACCAATCCTGCAATTCCGAGCACCGGATAGTCGATCCCTTGTACCGGCTTTGAGGCGGGGCGAATCTCGACTGCCAACGTTCGGGTGGATGCTTCGGGCACATAAAGGGTTCGAACCAGGGTGTCGCCCGAAGCCATATCCTCGGGCTTGTCCTTGGCACGGGCGGTCAATCTCAGATCCAGTCCCAGCGCCACTGATTCCCGCTCAATTCGCTTGGGCAACTCCAGCATCAGTACTACGACACCTGCCTCATTTGGCAGCTGAGCTGCACCTACACTCCACACCTGCTCGGTGCCCTGATAAATGACCTGCTGCGCTTTGCCCTGCCGCAAAGCCTCATCAGACAACTCCCGAAGCAGCTTCAGGGCCAGTGCACCCAACGGCGCATCCTTGGCGCGGGCATCCGGGGCCAATAACTCCACCCTGCCTTCACCCCGTGAGGAAAACCAAATGATCCGCTGAGCGCTTGCCTTGCGCATACCCGCCGCCAAAGCGCCTTCCAGCGCTTCCCGATGACCACTTTGCAGCGCCCGTAACAAAACCGTATCGCGTGAGGTTTGAACGGCGCCTGTGAGCGCCTCTTCGCGCCATAACGCCAGCTTGGCGTCCATGACACGCTCGCCAAGATCTAGCTGACCGCGGCTGGCCAGCTGCCGCTGATGGTCAAGCACCTGCGCGGCGCACCATACGGCACCCGTCACAAGGAAAACTGCCAAAGCGGCTGTCCAGGCAGGTACAGCCCATCGGTTGGGAATTTGCATACCGAATTGTCAAATGAACGGGTGAGTTCAAGCCGACAATTTTGACCGGCGGCACCCAGAACGAATCAAATGGCAGGCGATCGAGCGTTGGCAACCACAGCTGACGCGACTCACTAGCAAACCGGGCAAGAACTTGCACCGACAATCGCCGTTAAGCATCCTGAACAAGCGGTATTCTTCCGGGATGGATCGACTCAAACAACTCGAAACCTTCATTGCTGTGGCGGCCCGCGGCAGCCTGTCTGCAGCGGCCAAACAGGAAGGCGTTGCCGCCGCCATTATTGGACGTCGATTGGATGCGCTGGAAGAGCGGCTCGGCGTGCGCCTGTTGATCCGCACCACCCGACGTATCAGCCTGACTTTGGAGGGAACCACATTCCTGGAAGATTGCCAGCGCTTGATCACAGACCTTCAAAACGCAGAAGCATCAGTGTCTCTCGGCGGCCAGTCTCCAAGCGGGCACCTGCGGATTACGGCCCCCGCCGGATTTGGGCGCAAGCACATCGCCCCCTTGGTGCCGCTTTACCTTCAACAATTTCCGGATATCACCATCACACTCGATCTGTCAGATCGCTTGGTGGATATCGTCAATGAAAGATTTGATATTGCGATCCGCATTGGTCATCTCGATGACTCCAGCCTGATTGGAGTCCGCTTGGCCGAAAACCGCAGAATGGTGGTGGCCTCTCCCCTGTATCTGCAACGCGCGGGCACGCCCAACCATCCCTCGGAGCTCACCCGCCATAGTTGCCTCACCTTTGGTAGCGCCGGGAATCAAGCTCGCGGCTGGCTTTTCGACATTGACGGCCAACAACAAGCTGTTCGGGTCGGAGGAGCGCTCGAATGCAACGACGGGGCGGTGCTCCACGCTTGGGCACTGCAAGGCCTGGGCTTGGCCTGGAGAAGTGAATGGGAGGTCAATGAAGACCTCCAGGCGCAGCGCTTGGTCAGCGTTTTGCAAAACTATGCGGTACACGACAACAGTATTTTCGCAGTGTTTGCGCGCCGCAAACATTTGGCTCTTCGCGTCCGTTCATTCATAGACTTCATGAAAATCCACCTGCCGGCTTTTGCATCGTCATCGCACTAACGCGGCAAACAAAAACGCCACCGGCAAGGTGGCGTCTTTGGTGGTTTACGAACATCGCCTGGCTCGCAGGCGGCTCGCCACGGGTCAGCTGAGGTGCTTGTTCACCAGCTTGGTCATTTCAAACATCGTGACTTGCGCTTTGCCAAACACGGCCTTGAGCTTTTCGTCAGCATTGATCATGCGCTTGTTGACGGCATCTTGAAGCTTGAACTTCTTGATGTATTCCCAGATTTTCTTGACGACTTCCGTGCGCGGCACAGCTTTATCGCCAATCACCGCGGCCAAGGCCTTGCTTGGAGTCAGCGCCTTCATGAATGCAGCATTGGGCTTGCGAGCAGCCGGCTTTTTCGCAGCAGGGGCTGCTTTCTTGGCAGCCGGCTTTTTGGCGGCTGGAGCTGCTGCTTTTTTAGCAGCGGGCTTAGCAGCTGGTGTCTTTGCCGGGGCTGCAGCTTTTTTGGCTGCGGGCTTTTTGGCGGGGGCTGCAGCTTTTTTGGCAGCAGGTTTTTTAGCGGCAGGCTTTTTGGCAGTGGCCATGATGACTCCTCAGTGTAGCCAGGGTAAGAACAGCGCAAGGATGACAAGAGTTGCGCAGGAGAACAACAAAAATTTTATCTATTCCACTGCGCAGTGTTGTTTCACTGCGCCAGTCGCATAGATACACCCGTAATTAGTCGAAAAACACGCCTGCCGTGAGCATGAGACCAGAGGTGCCAAAGAGGATCATCTCGGCATTCAAACGCTTGGTTGAGTACCCGATCGAAGGCAGGATTGCCGGCGCCACACCGGCCTGGTTGAATGGGATCTTGTCACGGTACTGATCCTTGTAGCCATGCAGCAATCCACCGGTAAGTTTGAGGTGAATGTTTTGCGAAAAATCAAAGGGCCGCCAATACTTGCCCAAATAGATGTATTGCGAAGGCTGCCCGAAGGAGTTACGAAAAATTGCCCCACCCACCAGCCATTGGTCCTGGCGCCAATACTCGAGGTTAATCAGATTTTGGCGATTGACATGCTCTGGGTTAGGGCTGAAATGGGTGGTGTAAAGGCTCGTTTGCAACATCCATCGCCCATTGCTCCAAGGGCCGGTGGTATTTGGCGAAGCACCGGTGGACTGAGCCTGAACAGCAAGCCCGGCCGATAGGCCAAACATCGCCGCGAGCAACTTCACCGAGAGGGTTTTAGAAGACACTTTCATTGGAGCTCCAAGATAACGGCTCGGATGATACTCCGCCTGATAAAGCCTCACGATTGACGTGAGCTGAGATCGCCACATCTTTCCGGAACCAGTATCCCGCTAGCTCGCGCGTGGCCTGGGATTACGCTAGGCTAGCGGGTAGCGGGCTGTTCCCTGTATTCGAATAAAAGCCCCAAAACAAAAGGAGACCGGACCATGCAACGACGCCCTTTGCTTGCCCTTGCCGTGATGAGTGTTGGTGCAATGCTGTGCGCCCCCAGCCTCGCGGATGAAACCTATCCGAACAAACCCGTTCGCATCATCGTGCCCTTCCCGCCAGGCGGAACCAGCGATGTGATGGCACGTATGGTTGCTGCCCCTTTGGCCAAGGAGCTGGGTCAGCCCGTGCTGGTGGAGAATCTTGGTGGCGCAGGTGGCACCATTGGCTCTGCGCGGGCCGCCAAGGCAACACCTGATGGCTATACCTTGTTGCTCACAGGCGTAGGCTCGAATGCAGTGGCGCATGGCCTGGACCCAAAACTCGCCTACGATAGTGTCAAGGATTTCATGCATATCAGCCAGATTCATTCGGGCCCGAATGTGCTGGTAGTACATCCCGATGTGCCGTTCAAGTCCTTTCGGGAAATGGTGGAGTGGGTGCGCAAGAACCCAGGCAAACTCAACTACGGCTACACCCACGCAGCATCCGGGCATATGGCCATGGAGCTTCTCAAGCAAGTGGCAAGTCAGTGCCCGCCCGGGGTGAAATCGTGCAATGGGTTTTTCATGGTGGGAATCCCCTACCGGGGCGGCGGCCCGATGATGACCGATCTGCTGGGTAACCAGATTCCGATGATCTTCATCAATCAGGATGCCGCCTTGCCGCATGTGCGGGCCGGCAAGCTGCGTGCCCTCGCCGTGACCAGCAAGGAGCGTAATCCACTGTTTCCCGATGTGCCGACAATTGCAGAGTCGGGATTGCAAGGTTATGAGGCTTTGAGCTGGTCGGGACTTTCGGCGGTGCGTGGTACTCCGCAACCGGTAGTGGACAAGATCGAGGCAGCGATGAAACGCATCATGGCTATGCCTGAGATCAAGCAGCGAATGGAGTCGGTCGGTTTTGTCGTTCCGCCTTCAGGCGCGACGCATTACACAAAGTTTGTGAAGGACGAGATCGATCTGTGGTCCAAGGTGATTAAGACCGCAGGAATCAAAGCCGAGTAAGTATTTTGCCGCGCTAAGGCAGCTGATCTATCGATTGTGTTTTGCCCGCCATTGCGCGAAGTCATCGCGGGCAGATGCTTCGGTGGCGGGATAGAGCCCCAGGATACTTTGGCCCTGGCGGACTCGCTCCGTCACAAAATCCTCGAAAGCTGTCATCTCGACGGCTTCAAGCGCGACTTCTGCAGCCAAATGCTGCGGCACTACCACCACCCCTTCAGCATCGCCCACCACAATATCGCCAGGCCATACCGCAACATCGCCGCAACCAATCGGCGCATTGATGTCGAGCGCCTGATGCAGGGTAATGTTGGTTGGAGCACTGGGTCGCTGATGATAGGCAGGAATCGCCATCGCGCCGATTTCAGGTGAATCACGAAACCCGCCATCGGTCACCACCCCCGCCACACCGCGCACCATCAAGCGTGTTACCAGAATCGAGCCTGCTGAGGCCGCGCGCGCATCTTTCCGGCTATCCATCACCAACACCGCGCCCGGCGGACATTGCTCCACGGCCTGGCGCTGCGGATGTTGCCGGTCCTGAAATACGCTGACCGGATTGAGATCTTCTCGCGCCGGGATATAACGCAAGGTGAAAGCAGGCCCGACCATGTTTGGCAGCGCTGGCATACGCGCAGGATTCACTGGCCGCACATCCTGAATGAACTGATTGCGCAGGCCACGCTTATAGAGCACGGTACAAAGCGTTGCTGTGCTCACCTGCATAAGCTGCTGCTTGATGGCTGCATCCATTTCAATAGATATCCGGTTCGTTGACGGGCGCCCCAAAGCTGGTTTCAAGGAAATCAAAATCGCAGCCCTCATTGGCTTGCAGAATGTGGCGACTGAACATCCAGCCATAGCCACGCTCATAGCGCTTTTCAGGCGCGCGCCAGGCGGCCCGACGCTGCGCCAATTCCGCATCACTCACCTGCAGATGAATCGAGCGCGCAGCCACATCAACACTGATCAGGTCACCTGTTTTCACCAGTGCCAACGGCCCGCCTATGAAGGCTTCCGGGGCACAATGCAGCATGCATGCGCCATAACTGGTGCCGCTCATGCGGGCATCGGACAATCGCAGCATATCGCGCACGCCCTGCTTCACAAGCTTCGTGGGAATGGGCAGCATGCCCCACTCCGGCATGCCCGGCCCACCAAGTGGCCCCGCATTGCGCAGCACCATGATGTGGTCTGCAGTCACCTCCAGGGCCTCATCGTCCACCGCAACTTTCATCGAAGCGTAGTCATCGAAAACCAATGCTGGCCCGGTGTGCTTGAGCAAATGGGGGGCGCATGCGCTTGGCTTGATCACGACCCCATCGGGCGCAATATTGCCGCGCAACACTGCCAATGCGCCTTCAGCATAAATCGGTTGATCGAGCGGCCGAATCACATCATCGATATGGACCTGCGCCTGCTGGAGGTCTTCCCCAAGTGACTTGCCGCTTACTCCCAGAGCCTGGAGATCGAGAAAGCCCTCAATGCGTTTAAGTAAGCCCGGCATACCACCCGCATAGAAAAAATCTTCCATCAAATAGCGATCGCCGCTGGGGCGAATATTGGCGAGCACGGGCACTTTGCGGCTGGCTGCATCGAAGTCTTCCAGGCTCACATCCAGCCCTGCGCGACGGGACATGGCAATCAAATGAATGATCGCATTGGTGGAACAGCCCATCGCCATCGCGGCAGCTATGGCATTGATAAAGTTAATGCGGGCAAGCATGCGCTTGGGGGTGTAATCCTCCCAGACCATATCCACGATCCGGCGTCCGCTGGCCGCACACATTCTCGGGTGTCCTGCGTCGGGTGCCGGGATAGCAGACGAGCCCGGCAGACACAGGCCGATGGCTTCGGCGATGCCCATCATGGTGGCGGCTGTGCCCATGGTCATGCAGGTGCCATGGCTGCGGGCAATACCGCCCTCAAGCTCGGCCCATTCACTGTCACTGACGTTGCCCGCGCGACGCTCATCCCAATACTTCCAGGCATCCGAGCCCGACCCGAGCACCTTGCCCTTCCAGTTCCCGCGCAGCATCGGGCCAGCTGGCACATAAATGAAAGGCAGCCCCATGCTTAGTGCGCCCATCACCAGGCCAGGTGTGGTTTTGTCGCAGCCCCCCATCAGCACTGCGCCATCAATCGGATGCGAGCGTAAAAGCTCCTCGGTCTCCATCGCAAGAAAGTTGCGATAGAGCATGGTGGTCGGCTTGACTATCGGTTCGGAGAGCGAAATCGCGGGCAGTTCAAGAGGCAGCCCGCCGGCTTGCAACACGCCGCGCTTGACGTCTTCAACACGCTGCTTGAAGTGGCTGTGGCATTGATTCACATCACTCCAGGTGTTGACGACTGCAATCACCGGTTTGCCGCGCCAATCCTCGGGACCAAAGCCCATCTGCATGAAGCGCGAGCGATGTCCGAATGAGCGCAGGTCGTCTGGCCCGAACCAGCGATAACTGCGCAGCGCCTCAGGTTTGAGCCGCTCGACGGGTAAAGTTGCTCGGGGCATAAGTGTCTTTCGTGAACACAACAATGCCCCGCAGGATAATCAATTTCCCGACGAGTGCCGAATCAGACGGCTTCAGACTCCCGCGATGCGCGCTTGCGCTCATGCTCCTTGAGATAGCGCTTGCGCAAACGAATGCTCTTGGGGGTCAGTTCGACCAGCTCATCCTCGGCAATGAACTCCACCGCTTTCTCAAGGGTGAGCTGAATCGGCGGGGTCAGGACGATATGCTCGTCCTTGCCGGAAGCGCGTACGTTGGTCAGCTTTTTTTCCTTGACCGGATTCACCACCAGATCGTTATCGCGCGAATGGATGCCGATCACCATGCCCTCATAGAGCGGGTCCCCTGGGCTCACAAACATACGGCCGCGCTCTTGCAACTTCCAAAGGGCATAGGCCACCGCACCACCGTCATCCTGCGAGATCAACACACCATTACGACGATCCTCGATATCACCCGACCAGGCATCGTAGGTGTCAAACACGTGACTCATGATCCCGGTGCCGCGTGTCAGGTTAAGAAATTCATTGTGAAAGCCGATCAGGCCACGGGCAGGTACGCGATAGTCCAGGCGCACACGCCCTTTGCTATCGGACTCCATGTTTTGCAGTTCACCCTTGCGCCGCCCGAGCAGTTCCATCACCGAGCCCTGATGGGTTTCTTCAAGATCCATGGAAAGGATTTCAAAGGGCTCCAGCTTTTGTCCATCGACAAACTTGATGCGGGGCTTGGGGCGTGACACGGCCATTTCATAGCCTTCGCGGCGCATGTTTTCCAGCAAGATGGTGAGGTGTAATTCACCTCGCCCGGACACAATGAAGGTGTCGCTATCGGAAGGAAATTCCACGCGCAGGGCCACATTGGCCTTGAGCTCACGCTCAAGTCGCTCGCGAATCTGGCGGCTGGTCACATACTTGCCTTCGCGGCCGGCCATCGGGCTGGTATTCACCAGAAACTCCATGGTCATTGTGGGCTCATCAACCTTCAGCAACGGCAGTGCATCAAGCGCGCTGGTGTCCACAACCGTGGTGCCAATGAACAGGTCTTCAATCCCGTTGATTGCAATGATGTCTCCAGCCTCGGCCAAGGGCACAACTTCGCGCTCCAGCCCCTTGAAGCGCAGCACCTGGTTGATCTTGGCATTGGCCGGTGCAATCCCGGTCTCAGCAGGATCGCCTTGCATGATGCTCACGGTCTGGCCGCTGCGAATGCGACCGCGCAAAATCCGGCCAATGCCAATCTTGCCCACATAGCTGGAGTAATCCAGTGCGGAGATCTGCAACTGCAACGGGCCATCAGGATCGTCATTGCGCTCGGGCACATGCTTGAGCACCGCGTTAAACAACGGATCCATCGACAAGCCCTCGCTCGCGGCATCACCCGGGCCATCGACACCATCGTCCGGCATGTCATTCATTGAATCGAGCGCATAGCCATTAATCGCCGAGGCATACACCACCGGAAAATCGAGTTGCTCTTCGGTAGCGCCCAGCTTGTCGAAAAGATCAAAAGTGGCATTCACCACCCAGTCGGTACGCGCGCCGGGTCGGTCAACCTTGTTGATCACCACAATGGGCTTGAGCCCGAGGGCTAGCGCCTTGCGGGTCACAAAACGGGTTTGGGGCATCGGGCCTTCCACAGCGTCGACCAACAACAGCACGCCATCCACCATCGAAAGCGCACGCTCAACCTCGCCACCAAAGTCGGCGTGCCCAGGTGTGTCAACGATATTGATTCGGGTGCCTTGGTACTCAACGGCGCAGTTCTTTGCAAGGATCGTGATGCCGCGTTCGCGCTCAAGATCGTTACTGTCCATCACCCGCTCGGTGACTTTCTCGTTGGCGCGGAAGGTGCCGGACTGGCGCAGCATCTGGTCAACCAGGGTGGTCTTGCCGTGGTCAACGTGCGCGATGATCGCAATGTTTCGTATGGAGGAGCTCATGGGCAGGTCTTTTTGTAGGAAGGATTGAATAGAAATTCAGGACAGATGAACAAGGCGTTCGGGAGCCAACCGTTCGGCATCAAGCCAGGCGGTGCCGAGCAAACGCTCACCGCGATAAACGCGGGTGCGAAGCAAGTGGTCAGAAGGGGTAAGCATGGGCAGATCGAACAAGCCTATCCTCTGGCCATGACAAAATCGTTGAGCCGCGCTCTCAGGCAGCTCAATTCGGGGCAAACCCTGCACCAGCGCATCCACCGGGCCAAGCAGTGCGCGAGCCTCGCCAGCAGCCCGGGCGCCGCGCTCTTCGATTTCGAGCAAGGGAACACCAGCACTCTCATACTCGCCAACCCCCAGTCGGCGCAACGCTACAAGGTGCGCGCCCGTCCCGAGCCGATCACCGATGTCCTGCGCAAGGGTCCGGATGTAGGTGCCTTTACTGACCCGAACTCGAAACGCAACATGCGGCCAGTTCAGGCTGGGGGCAATGCTTTGCTCAAGCGCGATACGCTTTAACCAATGGATCGTGATGCTCCGGGGCGCGCGCTCTATCTCAATACCCGCACGGGCCAGTTTATAAAGCGGCTGCCCCTGATGTTTCAATGCTGAGGCCATCGGGGGAATCTGCTGAATGGCACCCACGAATTGCTGCATGACCTGCTCGATTTGCGATGCCATCGCTTGCTCTGTATTCGGCACCGGGCTGGTTGACAGCACCTCACCTTCAGCATCACCGGTTGATGTCACTACCCCGAGCTGCATCACCGCTTCATAGGTTTTATCGGCATGCAACAGGTCATGCAAGAACTTGGTTGCTTCGCCAAAAGCTAGAGGGAGCAAGCCGGTGGCCATGGGGTCGAGCGTGCCGCCGTGGCCCGCTTTTAAGGCTGCCAGCGAGCGCTTGGCCCGAATCAGGGCATCGTTGGAACTCAGCCCTAAAGGCTTATCGAGCCACAACACTCCGTGCACCGACTCGCGGTGTGAAACCGTCTTTGCCATGGCCCGCCCATCACTCCGAGCTGCGCAGCTGGTTGGCTGCGCGAATCAGAATATCGATCTCCAGGCCTTTTTCCACCGAGCGGTCCAACACAAACTTCAACCTCGGGGTGGTGTGAATACGCACGCGCCGCCCCAGTTGACCCTGCAAAAATCCGGTGCTGGCTGCGAGTCCGGCGGCAGTATCAGCCAAGGTTTTTTCATCGCTGGGCAATACGGTGTAGTGCACGGTGGCCCAGGCATAGTCCGCAGTGATATCAAGCCCGGTGATGGTCACCATGCCGACGCGCGGGTCCTTGAGCTCGCCGCGAATCAACTCCGCAAGCTCATGATGCAGTTGCTCAGCCACCCGGGTCGCGCGGGGCACCGCGCTGCCCTGATGGCGTTGGGCACGATTTACAGCGATCGCGCCACCTCTTTGACTTCAAACACCTCGAGCTGATCGCCTTCCTTGATGTCGTCATAGTTCTTCAGGGACAAGCCGCACTCGAAGCCTTCCTTGACCTCGCGCACATCATCCTTGAAGCGCTTGAGCGAATCGAGTTCGCCAGTCCAGATCACTGTGGAGTCGCGCAGCAAACGCACCTGTGACCCACGACGCACAATGCCTTCCATCACCATACAACCGGCGATGTTGCCCACCTTCGAAACGCGGAACACCTGACGGATCTCGACCAAGCCAATCGCCTCTTCTTTCTTCTCTGGCGAGAGCAAACCGGACATCGCCGACTTCACCTCATCTACAGCGTCATAAATGATGTTGTAGTAGCGAATATCAACGCCATTGGTTTCAGCCAGCCGCTTAGCCTGCATGTCGGCGCGCACGTTAAAGCCAATGATGACCGCCTTGGATGCGGTGGCGAGATTCACATCGCCCTCGGTGATGCCGCCCACCGCCTGATGCACCACAAGCACCTTGATTTCATCGGTGGAAAGCTTGAGCATGGCGTGCTGCAAGGCTTCCTGTGAGCCCTGTACATCCGCCTTGATCAGGAGAGTCAGGGTTTTGGTCTCGCCCTCGGTCATCTGGTCAAACACATTTTCAAGCTTGGCCGCTTGTTGCTTGGCGAGCTTCACATCACGGAACTTGCCCTGACGGAACAATGCAATTTCGCGCGCTTTGCGCTCATCGCCGAGCACAAGTACCTCTTCACCCGCCAAAGGCACTTCCTGCAAGCCCTGAATCTCCACAGGAATCGAAGGACCCGCCTCCAACACCGGCTTGCCATTCTCATCGAGCATGGCGCGAACCCGGCCAAACACCGAACCCGCCAACAGCACATCACCTTTGCGCAGAGTGCCTGACTGCACCAGCACGGTCGCCACAGGGCCGCGGCCCTTGTCGAGTCGGGCCTCAATCACGAGGCCCTTGGCCGCACCCTCTTTGGGTGCAGTCAGCTCCAGAACTTCGGCTTGCAGCAATACGTTTTCGAGCAGCTCATCAATGCCCTGGCCAGTTTTCGCTGACACTGCAACGATAGGCACATCGCCGCCGTACTCCTCGGGCACAACCTCATGGGTTACCAGCTCTTGCTTGACCCGCTCTGGGTTGGCTTCGGCTTTGTCAATCTTGTTCATCGCCACGACCACCGGCACCCCGGCCGCCTTGGCGTGGTTGATCGCCTCAATGGTTTGAGGCATCACGCCGTCGTCCGCAGCAACCACCAGAATCACGATATCAGTGGCCTTGGCTCCACGAGCACGCATTGCGGTAAAGGCTTCATGGCCTGGAGTATCCAGAAACGTCACCACACCACGCGGTGTTTCCACATGGTAGGCACCGATATGCTGGGTAATACCGCCAGCCTCACCTGCAGCGACCTTGGCGCGACGAATGTAATCCAGCAAAGAGGTTTTGCCATGGTCAACGTGACCCATGACGGTGACCACTGGGGGACGGGGCATGCTTGTGGCGTCGGTGATCTCACCAACATCGAGGAAGGCCTCGGGATCATCCAGCTTGGCTGCCAGGGCTTTATGGCCCAGCTCTTCCACCACGATCATGGCGGTTTCCTGATCCAGCACCTGGTTGATGGTGACCATCTGGCCCAATTTCATCAATGACTTGATGACTTCGGCCGCCTTCACGGACATTTTGTGCGCCAGATCGGCCACGGTAATGGTTTCAGCGATATGCACTTCGCGAACCACAAACTCGGTGCTCTCGGGCGCTTGGTGTGCATCGCGATCCCGACCGCCGCGTCCTTTCGGACCGCGCCAGCCACCGGCGCCGCCAGCTGAATCCCCACGGGTCTTGAGCGCGCGTTTCTTGTTGCCCTCTTCGGCCCAGGATGAAGAAAGCTTTTCGCTCTTGACGTGTTTCTTGTCTTTGTCGGCCGCACCGGGAGCGGCAGGAGCTGCGCCTGCTTTGGCCACCACTCCTGGCTTGGCAGCACCTGCTGGCGGACGATGCAAGGTGCCGCTGGGCGCCTTGGCCGCCACCACGGGCTTGACTTCCACCGGCGCCGGGGCCGGCTTGGGCACGGGCTTGGGTTTGGCTCGCGCAGCCATCAATCGATTGATTTCAGCGACCTCAGCCTCAACCTGACGGCGAGCCTGCACCTGGGCTACCGCGCCCTCTTGAGCGCGCTTGGCGGTTTCGGAAGCAGCCTTGGCTTCTTCCTGCGCTCCGCGTCGCAACTCTTCTTGCTCGGCATCCAGCATGGCCGCAGCACGCTCGCGCTCACGGCGTGCTTCTTCTTCTGCACGCACTGCTTCGGCCGCCGCTTCGACTTCACGGCGCTTCTCTATTTCAAGGCGTTGCTGCATTTCCTGCAGCTCAGCAGCCTGACGCTCAAGCAACTCACGCTGACGTGCGTCTTCCTCCTCGCGCCGCCGCATTTCAGCTTCATCAACAACTGGCAACGCCACCTCGGCTTCAGAACCGCCTTCGGCCGCACCTTCGCCATCCGCCTCGTCACGTTTTACAAACACTCGCTTTTTGCGCACTTCAACCTGGATTGTGCGTGCCTTGCCTGTGGCATCGGCTTGCTTGATCTCCGAGGTGGACTTGCGCGTCAGGGTGATTTTCTTTTTAGCGCCTTCCTCGCCGCCGTGGGCCTTGCGCAACGATGCCAACAATTTTTCCTTGTCGGCCTCGCTGAGCATTTCCGCCGCATCGGCTTTGATGATGCCTGCACTATTGAGCTGCTCGAGCAATACCTGCGCGGGCATCTTCAATTCGGCAGCAAACTTTTCGACGCTGATACTTGCCATGTGTATTCTGAATCCCTTGTGTGATGAGCCCCCCTGCTTCAAACAGCGGAAGCTTCTCCTTCAAACCAATGTGCTCGCGCTTTCATGATCAACTCACGCGCGGCCGCTTCATCAATTTGTGTCATTTCAACCAGCTCATCGACGGCCAACTCGGCCAGATCATCCCGGGTGTGGACATCATGCTCGCCCAACTTGGCGGCCAGGGTTTTGTCCATACCTTCGAGCCCAAGCAGGTCAGCCGATGCACCCTCAATCGCTTCCTCAGTCGCAATGGCTTCGGTCAGCAAAGCATTGCGGGCGCGATCACGCAGCTCATTGACGGTGTCTTCGTCAAAGGCTTCAATCTCCAGCATCTCATTGATGGGCACATACGCCACTTCTTCGAGGGTGTTGAAGCCCTCGTCGATCAGGATATCGGCCACTTCGGCATCCACATCAAGCTTGGCCATGAACAGATCGCGCACACCGGAGCGCTCCTTCTCTGACTTCTGCTCAGACTCTTCAGCGGTCATGATATTGATCTGCCAGCCTGTAAGCTCGGAGGCCAGACGAACATTGCGCCCGCCAGTGCCAATTGCGAGCGCCTGGTTATCTTCGTCGGTCACCACATCCATGCTGTGTTTGTCTTCATCCACAACAATCGAGCTCACATTGGCTGGTGCCAACGCACCAATCACAAACTGAGCGGGATCTTCAGACCACAACACAATATCGACCCGCTCGCCGGCAAGCTCACCGGTAACGGCCTGCACTCTCGAACCACGTACGCCGACGCAAGTGCCGATCGGATCAATACGCCGATCCTGGGTAAACACAGCAATCTTGGCGCGCACCCCCGGATCGCGGGCGGCCGCCTTGATTTGCAACAGGCCCTGCTCGATTTCAGGCACTTCAATTGAAAAAAGGTGCTTGATGAACTCAGGCGAAGTCCGCGAAAGCATTAGCTGCGGGCCGCGACCCTCGCGATTAACCGTCATGACCAGCGCGCGAACCCGATCACCGACCCGAAGATTTTCCTTGGGAATCATCTGATCGCGGGGCAACCGGGCCTCAACCTTACCGGACTCAACCACCGCGCCTTCACGATCCATCCGCTTGATCGTGCCCGACAAAATGGGCTCCTCACGAGCAAGAAAGTCGCTGATGATTTGTTCGCGCTCGGCATCCCGGATGCGCTGCAAAATCACCTGCTTGGCAGCCTGCGCTCCGATACGTCCGAGTTCAATGGCTTCAAGCTCTTCCTCCACATAATCACCGATTTCGATATCGGCCACCTGCTTACGGGCTTCGGTAAGAATCATCTGGATATCGTGATCCTCCATCTCGCCATCAGGCACAACCAGCCAGCGCCGAAACGCTTCATAGTCGCCCGACAAGCGATCGATGGTGACGCGGACATCACTATCTTCCTTGAACAGTTTTTTGGTGGCAGAGGCCAGCGCACTTTCAAGTGCCTGGAACACAACTTCACGCTGCACATTTTTTTCACGCGCTAGCGCATCAACCAACAACAAGACTTCACGGCTCATGAGTCTCAAGCCTCCTAAAACTGAACTTGCGGGATCAAACGGGCCCGCTCAACATCGGAAAAGCGAAACACCACCTGCGCCAGAGCCGGAGCCTTGGCACGGCTGGTGCGCCGCGAGGGAGATCTCGGTTGCTCAGCAACCGGATTAACTTCATAGGTCAACGCAAACCGACCATCTTCAAGCACGGACAACACGCCTTCGAACTGCCGCCGATTGGCCACCATGGTGCGCAGCTTCAGTTGCACTGGCAGCCCGGCAAACCGTACAAAGTCGTGTTCTTTTTTCAGTGGTCGATCCAGCCCCGGCGAGGACACTTCGAGCCGGTCGTAATCAATATTCTCAACCAGCAACTCGTGGCTGAGCTGATGGCTTACCTTCTCGCAGTCCTTTACCGTAACGAACTGCTCAGGCACCCCGGGCTTGGCGCTTGCTCCGGCCAAATCGATGGTGACACGCAGGCTGCCATGCGCGACCATCTCCAAATCAACAAACTCATAACCCAATCCAACAACACAAGCCTCGATCACCGCGCGCATGCCTCGGCCGACTGTTGCTGGAACAGGCACCGAAGGCACAGGCAGCTCCTGGCTGGGAGCAGATGAGGTTTCTACATGCATAGGCTGGACAGGCCGCGAAAAAGGCCCTGCGCAACGCGATTGGCCAAAAAAAAATGGGCTGCCAGGGCCCATTTAGTTTTTGTACAGCGCGGCAAAGCTGAACTAACCCGCAAGTATACCCTGTCCACTGCCTCATTTCCACCGCTTTGTTGGGTTCAGGCCGGTTTGGACCAAAAGCACGCGCCCCTAGCCAAAACTAGTAACAAACGTTACTATTTTCCATCGCTTGCTTCATCCTTGCCATCATGACTTCTTCAAGCCCCTCACTGACTTCTTCCAGCGGATTGTTTTGGTGTGATGCCGCTGCGATGGACTGGGCGCAGGCCGGCAAGGCCGGAATAGCCCTGCGGTCGGTGCGTAGCGACCCCAGCGGCCTGTTTCTCGGACAGGTGGGGTTCGAGCCCATGGCCCGCAGCGGCTTGCATCAGCATCTGGGCACGGCCACCAGCTTTTTTATCGACGGCGGGCTCACGGATTATCACGGAAGCGCCGGACTGCATCAGGCAGGGATCAATCTGAAAGGGGCCACCCATGATGCGATTGCCTACCAGCGAACCATTCTGGTGTCGCGCCTTGAGGCAGCGGTGATCTACCCACCGCAAGCGGGCCCGTTGCATGGGCTGCATGCCGGCGCGCATCATAGTGAAGTCATCAATTCGGCTCCTGAGATCGCCCCGGAAATCAATGTCACTGTGGACGACTTGCCGCAGTTGCACGATGGGCTGGCAGGCACCCTGCGCCAAACGATTTTTGACTATCGCCCGACTACTGATGTGCGCCGAATGGTGCAACTGCGCCTGCGCCCGGGAACGCGCTGGCCGCGTATGCGGACCACTGCCCTGATTGACCTTTGGGTTCGCGGCGGGGATCTGCAAATCAATGATGCAAGCCTGCATGGCAACTGTTTCGCGATTCTTGAGCCTGACCGCGAATACAGCATCAGCTCACAGTTCGGAGCGCTGCTGATTTGCTGGGCCGATGGAGCGCCACAATGGGAGCATGCCAAGGTGAGCTTGGATCCCTTCGGATTTGGCTCAGCCGCAGGCCCGTAAACAACGCCCCTTGCACAAACCAGCCTGAAAAGCGCTAGAGCGTTGGATTGGCGAGGATACGATCCAAAAGCTCACGCAACTGGCGCCGCTGCGCGCTACTCAACACTGAAAGCATTTGCGCTTCCCGCTGTTGGCCAAGCGGGGCAATCAAGGCAAAAAGAGTTCGGCCGGAGGTGCTGAGCTCAAGCCACTGACTGCGTTTGTCGTGGGCCTGTGCGCCACGCACCACCCGATGACTGCGCAGCAGTCGGGCCACCGCCCGACTCACCGACATCTTGTCCATACCTGTCATGACACCGATTTCACTGGCGCTCAAGCGGGGCTTGTTGGCCAGCACAAGCATGACCCGCCACTCATTGAGGCTCAGGTCATGAGGCCTACCCACGCTTTCCACAAACGGCTGCGCCGTGAGATTGACAGCACGCACCAAGCGGAAAAAAATTGAATCGGCCAGCGGCCCTTTCAATCTCGCGCTGACCGAGTCGGATGGCGCCTCAGGCTTTGCGCGACTTGGCAATGATCTCTTCCATCTTGCTGATCATCGGAGCATTGATCTGAGCCTTCCAGCGAGCGTAAGTGCGCCGGGTTTTGATCTGCCATTCGTTGGTTTCAGCAGCGGTCGGCACATGCACCTGCACTCCCAAAGCCGATACCCGCTGCACATCCTCATCAAACAACTTGCGTACCAGCTGCACTTGCTGCTTGGCAGCATCCTGCGCGGCCTCGCGCACGATCTTCTGATCCTGAGGGGTCCAGCTTTGCCAGATCGGATTGGCAATCGCAAAAAGCAGCATGTCGTTGGAGTAATTCCACTTGGTCACAAATTTTTGACCCAGGGTGTGAATTCGGGCGGCCAGAAAAACCTCAAGCGGATTTTCCTGCGCGTCCACCGCTCCCGAGGCCAAGGCAGGCTGTGCATCAGCCCAGCTCATGAATGTTGGGTTGGCCCCCATGCCACTCATGATCTCGCCATACATGGGCGAACCGACAACACGAATCTTCAGTCCGTTGAGATCCTCAGGCTTGATAATCGGGCGCTTGGAATTCGAAATCTGGCGAAATCCGGTCTCGCCAATAGCCAGCGGCTCAGCCCCGGCCTTGCGAACAACATCGAAATAGTCCTTGGTCATCACCTCCGAGGCCATCACCGCATCCCAGGCTTTATGATCGGGAAACAAAAAGGGCAAGGTGCACACCCCAAGCTCACGCACGGTAGAGGTCCAGTTGATTGGCGCGCCACAAAGAACATCAATGATGCCCTGACGCATTGCAGAAAACTCACGGTCCTGCTGCCCCTGTACCAAGCTGGCCCCGGGATACTGCTTGATGTTGATGCGCCCGTTAGTGCGCTCACGCACCAGGTTGCCAAAAATCTCGCCACCCTTGCCCCAGGCAAATGCCGGAGGCACAACAGTGGACATCTTGTATTCAGCGCGGTACTGATTCTGCGCTTTCAGAATCGTAGGAAATCCCAGGACTGCACCGCTGGCGGCAGCACCTTTGATCAAATGACGTCTTTGCATGATTTGTGTCTCCTTAAGTGTTGAGAGGGCTTGATCGATCAACTAAAATTCAGGCACTAGTAGCCAAGTGAGCGCGGCAACCAAAGCGCCAGCTCGGGAAACATCGCAACCAATATTGTGGCCACTAAAAAGCTCACCACCAGCCACACCACATGGGGCACGGTTTGCTCGATGCGTACCCCGGCGAGTTTACAAGCTACGAGCAGATTGACTGCAACCGGCGGAGTGAACTGCCCAATAGCAATCATCATCGTTAACAACACGCCAAACCACACCACGTCCCATTGAAACACTTTCATGATGGGATAAAGCAGCGGTATGAATATCAGAAAGATTGACACGCCATCAAGAAACATTCCCAGCACGAGCAGGATAATCATCACCGCAATCAAGGTGCCCGTCGAGCCCATGCCGCTGGCTTGAATCGCCTTGATCAGCGGATCAGCCAGCCCGAGAGTATTGGCCGAGTACGCGAAAATACCTGCGAGCCCGATCACAATCATGATCACTGCAGAAATCTCCGCAGCCTCGGCAAAAATTTCTTTGAGTTCCGAAACCCGAATCGTGCGGTGAATCACGATCCCGACAAACAAACCGTAAGCAACAGCAACCACTGCGGCTTCCGTCGGCGTGAACCATCCTGCCCGCATCCCGCCAAGGATCAGCACCGGTGCGGCCAAGCCCCAGCTGGCTTGCCGTAAGGATTCCCAAAAAGGCGGGCGCGGCAGGTTGGCTTCTTGCTTGCCGTACCCATTGCGACGTGAAAGCCACCAAGCCGGAATAATCAATGCCAGCCCGGCTAACACTCCCGGAATCATGCCAGCGGCAAACAACGCAGGCACGGAAGCTCCGGGCACTGCAACGCTGTACACAATAAAGGCGATTGAAGGAGGGATAAGAATATCGGTGGCCGCCGCCGAACCGATCACACTGGCCGAGAAGGGAGCGGGGTATCCTGCGCGGGCCATTGCGGCAATCATCACTCCACCCACTGCCGCTGCATTGGCCGGACCCGAGCCGGAAATCCCGCCAAGCACCATCGCTACAATCACGGCCACCACCGGCAAGGTGCCTGGCGAGCGCCCCAGACAAGCAATCGCAAACGTCACCATACGCTGCGCAACACCAGAACGGTCAAAGATCGAGCCCACCAGAACAAACATGGGCAAAGCGAGCAAGGGATATTTTGCAATTCCGGCATGCATGTTCTGCGGCACCGCCATCAAGCCCCACAGCTGGGTTTCCGAATTGGCCAAGGCGATGGCAATCGTGCCTCCCAAACCGAGGGCAACACCGATCGGCACACCAATCAGCATCAATGCAATAAACAACCCAAAAAGGATCGCCTCAATCATGATCGCCCGATATGCGGGGGGAATCAGAAGAAGCACTTGTGCCGCGAACCTTGAGACTGGCCAATGCGCGCCACGCGATCAACAAGCACAGAGGCGGTATCCAGATTGAGTACCACCAGCGCGGCACATCCAGCCCCATTGAGGTTTCACCAAAATGAATCTCGTCATAAACGAAGCGGGAAAAAATTGCTGCAAGAAAGACAAAGAAGAGCGCGGTGATCCAGGCTACTGCGCGCCGCAACCGCCGCTGACGCTGATCTGAGCCCGCCTCATAGATCGCTTCAATGCGCAGGTGCGCGTCTTTAAGGGCTGCGCTCGCCGTGCCGGCTAATGTCAGGATCACCATCAAGAAAATGGAGAGCTCTTCGGTCCAGGCAAGCGACTCGTCGGTGAAATAGCGCGTCAGCACATTAGCCAGTGTGATGACGACCAACAGCATCATGGCGAGCGCCGCAACATTTCGCTCAATACTCGCTGAGGCGGGCTTCATGCCGCTACCAGCACCTGAGCAGCATCAACGATTTGCTGAGGGCTGATCCTGGCCAGTTGCTCAAGGTTGGGCGCATATCCCACAGGCACTCTTGGTGCCCCGAGACGCCTGACTTTAAGATCTCTCGGACCGCGCAACTCAGATTGCATCGCCTCCACCATCGAGGCCACAATTTCTGCGCCGAATCCGGCCGCCTGTACTGCCTCATGCACCACCAGCAAATGACCGCTACGCTGCAACGAGGCAAACACCGCAGCTTTGTCCCAAGGCCATAAAGTCTGCAAATCAAGAACATCCACTTCGATGCCTTGAGCCTTGAGCGTTTGCGCCGCCTGAACGCATAGTCCAACCGCCTTGGACCAACTCACGATGGTCAGGCGCGGTGCAGAGCTCGACTCAACCAAGTTAGCTTGCCCAAGCTCAGCGATAGCTTCGGTGTCAACCGAACCGCTGACTGCCCACAATTCCTTGTGCTCGACATACACCACGGGGTCACCGCAATCAATGGCTGCTCGTAGCAGGCTGTAGTTGGCTTGTGGAGTTGCCGGAGCGACAACGACCAATCCGGGAACATGGATAAACCAGGATTCAAGGGACTGCGAGTGTTGTGCAGCCGAAGAGCTCCAAATACCAATCGGCATGCGCATCACTGCAGGCACTCGGCCTTGACCACCAAACATGTAACGGTTTTTTGCGGCCTGATTGATGATTTCATCCATGGCACACAACGCAAAGTCCATCACTCGCATTTCGACTACAGGCTTCAGACCAGCCAGTGCCATACCCACCGAAGCACCCAGAATCGTCGCCTCGGAAATGGGCGTGTCGATCACCCGTTGGCTACCAAAACGCTCCTGCAGCCCGCGATACTGGCCAAAGATGCCGCCGCGTCCAATATCCTCGCCCAACGCGACAACGCTCGGGTCTTGCTGCATCGCGTGTTCGAGGGCAAGGCTAGCGGCTTGAGCGTAAGTCAGGTTCAAAACCATTGGCCCGCTCCGGTGGTCTGTACATCGCTGTAAGCCGATGAATCGTCCGGCCATGGCGCTTCTCGCGCGGCTTGCATCGCTTTGTTGATACGGTCTTGAGCATCGACTTCCATCTGCCTGATGATGGCGATGTCCCCCCCCAGCTCGACAAAGCGGGCTTGGGCCAGTTGCAAGGGATCACGCAACAGCGCTTGTTTCAGTTCGGCGGGATCGCGATAGGCGGCCGGGTCGACGGAGACGTGCCCTTTGACCCGGTAGGTCATCGCATGCAGTAAGCGGGGCCCAGCACCTGCTCGAACCTGCGAAATCAGGCGGCCCGCCAGGTCATCCACTGCCAGCACATCATTGCCATCCACTCGAGTTGCGGGTACGCCCAAAGCCTCGGCTCTCACGCTTGCACCTTCTCCGGCAGTCATCTGATCCGTGCGGGTGGTGGCAGACCACTGATTGTCTTCACAAACAAAAAGCACCGGGAGCTGATACACCGCAGCCCAGTTAAGTGCTTCCATGAAAGGCCCGCGATTGATCGCGCCGTCGCCAAAAAAACATGCAGTAATCGCGCCATCGCCTTTGATTTTCTGGGCGTGCGCCGCACCTGCGGCAATCGGCAAACCAGCAGCCACCACACCATTGGCACCGAGCATCCCGACTGAAAAATCGGCGATATGCATGGAGCCGCCCTTACCGCCATTGCTGCCCGAAGCCTTACCGTAAAGCTCGGCCATCATGCGTTCGATATTGGCGCCCTTGGCAATCGTATGCCCGTGGCCGCGATGGGTGGAAGTTAACAAATCAGAGGCATTCAGGTGAGTGCATACGCCGCTTGCGGTCGCTTCCTGGCCAGTCGATAAATGCAAAGGGCCACGCACGGCAGCTTGCGAGCCTGCGGTTTGCCCGAAGGCTTGAACACCACCCTGGCTGGCCTGCTCAGCGGCATCTTCAAATGCGCGAATAAGCGCCATCACTTGATACAAGTGAGCCAGGCGCTCCAGCAATGGCTGATTCAAGGTCAAGGCGGTCTCCCCGGTTGGCACGTGTAGTCCGTGCTCAAACCCCGAAGTTAGTAACAAACGTTACTAATGTCAAGCCCCGAGGGGGCTTCAATCAACCGCCAACCACCTCTTGAACTACTCCGAGCCGCCTGAGCCCTCGCCGCTTGAGCGATTGGTCTGCGGCCCTTCGCCCGCGCCCGGTGGCTTGCCGCCGCGCCCGCCGCGCCGACGCTGGCGACCACGGCCGCTCGGCCGGTTTGCACCAGGGCCAGCACCGCCTGGTCCTGCATTGGGCCGTGGCCCACCTTCTCTTGGCCCAGCTTCACGCGGCATCGCGTCGCCAGGCTCGCGTGGTGGGCGTGGCGGACGCGGGCCTGCGCTCGGATCACGCTGCGCACCAGGAGGGCGAGGCGGACCGCGCCTGCGATTGCGCCCTGGGCCTCGATTTTCTCCCTCAGCACCAGCCATCCGCGGTGCACCATCCGGCCCTGGGCCGGGAGCGCCGGAAGGATTTCCGCGCCGAGGCTTGGCTTTCCGATTTCGCCCGGGGCCGGCCCCTGCGCCAGGGCCTGCTGATTGGCCTGGCACGCGAGGAGGTCGTGGCGCATAGGGACCCCGAGGCTCGCGCGGCTGGCCGGTTACTGCGGCGCCACCTGGTCGACCGCGTGCACGCTTGGCTCGGCCAGTGCCGTCACCCTTGCGTACCAGACGGGTGATTCCTTCGAGGTGCGCATTGGCTGGGGGCTGCCAATCATCATCAGGCAGGGCTTCTTCGTCATCGATAAATGCGCTTGGTGCAGGCCCGAAGTCTGGCTGCACATCATCGTCGTCATCGTATTGATCAAGATCGTCATTTAATCCTGCCGCATCGCGCCGGTCTTCCTCGGCCATGGCCGCCATTTCTTGCTCGGCACGGCGTGCGAACTCCTCGGCTGCAGCAAGATTGCCCTCTTGCAGGACAGCTTTCAACTGCCCGACTTGCAAGGCATCCAGCTCGAGATACCGCCCGCGCGAAAGCTGGCGCGGCAACGCCACTGGCCCGAAGCGAATTCGCACCAAACGGCTCACAACAACATCGATGGCTTCCATGATGCGGCGCACTTCGCGATTACGGCCCTCACCAATCACGACCCGATACCAGCGATTGGCGCCCTCGCCACCAATATCCTCACAGCGCAGCACCTGAGCCGGTCCGTCTTCGAGCTCGACACCGTCAATCAAACGCTGTTTTTGTTCATCGTCAATCCGCCCGAGCACACGCACAGCGTACTCACGCTCCCAGCCGTAACGCGGATGCATCAATTGGTTCGCAAGCTCACCCGAGGTGCTGAACACCAGCAAGCCCTCGGTGTTGTAATCCAGACGCCCGACCGAAACCCAGCGTGCGCCCTTTAAGCGCGGCAATCGATCAAACACAGAGGCCCGCCGCTGCGGATCATCGCGGGTTGTGATCTCATGCACAGGCTTGTGGTACAGCAACACGCGCACTTGCTTGGCGCCTGGCTTGCGGTGGAGCAAGCGACCATTCACACGCACCTGATCGGTGGCACCAATACGCTGTCCAATATGGGCTGGAGCACCGTTGACCGATACCCGCCCGGAAACAATCAAGGCCTCCATATCGCGCCGCGACCCCAGCCCCATTTCGGCCAGAAGCTTATGCAGCTTGGGCATTTCTTCGCCGGGCACAAAACGCGGCGCATTGGGCGCCTTGCGTGTCAGGCGCTCATCAAGGTCCACGCCAATGGCAGGCGCATCAGTGAAAAAAGGCAAAGGCTCACCACTATCCACCGGGCTGGGATCGACGGCGAATTCGTCACCATCAGAACCCTGACCATCACCTTCCCCAGACCCATCACCCATTGCTGCCAGTTCACCTTCCCCAGGCCCACTGTTTGCAGATGCAGCACGAGGCTTGGCCACCCGCTTGGGTCCGGCGGGGCTTCTGCGCGGACGTCGCGTCTTGGCAGGCGCCTCGGGATTGCCAGCCTGCGCTGGCTCGGGTTCTTGCGGCAAGCCGTCAGCGGCTTCGCTATTCATAAAGGGTCCTTGTCCATCTGATTGACTACCATTTCAAGCTGCGCAACGATGTCGTCGAGAATCTTTGCATCGGAAAGATCGAGGCTCGCCGCCGGGTTGGGCAGCGCTTCAAAACTCATCACTACCTGCTCGGGCTCACGAGCGGGATCAAGATTGGGCAGGCCTTGCAAGGATTGCAAGCCAAGGTCATCAAGGAATTGCCGAGTAGTGCCCAGCAACTCGGGCCGACCCAACACATCCTTATGCCCGATCACCTCAATCCAGCCGCGCTCTTCCAAGGTTTTGATGAGCTGAGCCGATACCGCAACCCCGCGAATCTCCTCAATGTCACCTCGTGTCACCGGCTGCCGGTAGGCAATGATGGCCAGAGTCTCCATCGCTGCCCTGGAATAGCGCGGAGGCTTTTCCGGATTCAGCCGCTCGATGTAAGGCCCCATGGCGGCAATGGTTTGAAAGCGCCAGCCGGTGGCCAAACTCACCAGCTCGACACTGCGCCCCTGCCAGCGTATTTGCAATGCTTCGAGGTGCTCACGAATCTCCTGCGCTGACAATTCGTCATCAAACAGGCGTCGCAACTGCACGATGCCCAGCGGCTGCATGGCACTGAGCAATGCAGCTTCCAGCACATCCACAGGATGTGCGGAATGGGTAGGAATGGATAGATCCATTGGCCCTTTGCCGATAACCCGATCCTTGCGGAGTTGGGGCGGCAGTCCTTGTACAAAAATCGTTAGTGAAAAACTTGCTTGAGGTGGCAAGCCCCAGCGTCAGACGCTGAAATGCCGAAGCACGAGCGTTATGGTTGACAGGCCGGTTAGCGCTGCGCAGTATAGTCCAATTCCCTGGCGTGCGCCTGTTGCGCTGCCGCATCCCTGCCTCGAGTTGATCCACCATGACCACGCGCCCGAACATTGTTTTTATCCTCGCCGACGATCTCGGATTTGCTGATCTGGGCTGCTATGGCGGGCGGGTACCCGTTTCGCCGGTGCTGGATAGTCTGGCTGCCAATGGTCTGCGCTTCACTTGGGGCTACTCAAACTCGCCGGTGTGTTCACCTACCCGCTACGGCTTGATCACGGGCCGCTATCAGTACCACTTGCGGGCTGCAGCCGAAGAACCGATGAGCTCAAGCTATCGCGGAGATCCATTCATGGGCCTCGATCCGAAGCATCCCACCTTTGTTTCTTTGCTGCGCGATGCCGGTTACTACACAGCCCTTTCAGGCAAGTGGCACTGCGGCTATCCGCCAACTTTTGGCCCGCAGAAGAGCGGCTATCTGGAGCACTTCGGCTGCACCTCTGGCGGAATAGATTACTTCACCCATTGTGAGCGCAGCGGGTTGCATGATCTGTGGGAAAACGGCGTGGAAGTACAACGCGAAGGCTACCTCACCGATCTGCTGTCGCAACGCGCGGTCGAGGTCATCGACAAGGTCGGGCCAACCGGCCAGCCGTTAATGCTCAGCCTGCACTACACAGCACCTCATTGGCCCTGGGAGCGCAGGCAAGACGGGGCGATTGCCGCTGAGCTTCACAAACGCATCGAACACAGCGAGGGCGGCTCGATTCACATCTATCGCGAAATGATTCGTCAGATGGACGAAGGCATTGGCTGGGTAGTCGAAGCGCTGAAGCGCAACAACATGCTCGACAACACCCTGATCGTGTTTACCAGCGATAACGGTGGCGAGCGATTTTCAGATAACTGGCCCCTGGTGGGCGGAAAGATGGATCTCACCGAGGGCGGAATCCGCGTGCCCTATGTCGTCCATTGGCCTGCGATGATCAGCCAGCCCGGCCAAGTCTGCGAACAACTCTCCATCACCATGGATTGGAGCGCAACCATTTTGGCCGCCGCAGCGGTTGATGCCGCACCGGGCTACCCGCTGGAGGGTATCAACCTGCTACCCATGCTAAGCAATCCCAAGGCCACCCGGGAGCGCGAGCTTTTCTGGCGCATGAAGCACAATCACCAGCGAGCCATGCGCCGAGGGCCGTGGAAGTATCTGGCCATTGGCGAAGATGAGTTCCTGTTCAATGTCGAACAGGATGAGCGCGAGCGTGCAAACCTGAAGCGGCCCCATGCAGACCGTTTGGAGACCATGCGGACACGTTACGAAGAGTGGCAAGCCACCATGCCGCCGATCCCGCAAGACGCCAAGGTATCGCTGGTGGTCACGAACCGGGATATGCCCAAACTGCACTAGGCCCGAGCACAAGATATTGCCGGGTAAAGGCTACCCTTTTCGAGCGCTTGAGCTCAGGGCTGCTGGCAGATCATAGGAGCATCCGTATTTTTGACTATTGATTCTTCCAATT
Organism: Burkholderiales bacterium; assembly: GCA_027487815.1. Taxonomy (GTDB): domain Bacteria; phylum Pseudomonadota; class Gammaproteobacteria; order Burkholderiales; family Burkholderiaceae_E; genus JAIYCW01. The sequence continues at coordinate 31,025 of JAIYCW010000078.1, read as the reverse complement.
GCAGCCCTTTGTCGAGTCTGTTGCGCGCATCACCGGTTTGCGTGATCGCGACGCCCTGACCAGCACTATCTCGGAAGTGCTGTTTGACTGGCTGCACGCGCCAAATATTGCCATTTATGGGTTGATTGGCGAGGGGAAGGATCGACGGGTTGTCCTGAAGAGTCACCTCATCGCTGGTGTTGAAAAGGTCGCGGATTCGATGCAATTTGAGCCTGAAGCGATTCCATTGCTCAGCGACATGTTTGAACTTGAGCAATGTGTAACGCTTAATCAGGCAGTAGAACTCAGCGGGGTCCGCCATTCGGCCCATGAAGTGCTGTTTCCCATCACCAACAGCAGCGAAGTGGTGGGTATTCTTTCGGTGGAGTTTACCGGCCAACCAAACAGCGATCACCTCGGGCTTATTGGTGGAGTGCTTCGCATCATTGCCAACATGCTTTCCGTCCTGGATTACGGCGAGCGCGATACCTTGACCGGACTTCTGAATCGCAAGACCTTTGACCACTCATTTCACAAAATGCTGAGTGCGCCTGCGGTACAGCGCCGGCGAGTGCTCGCCCCGCCCGCCGTCCCGGCAGGGGTTGGTGAGTTACCGGACGCGATCGCCAGCCCGACCAGGGTTCGTGCGATTGGTCTGGTAGATATTGATCATTTCAAATCAATCAATGACCGATTTGGTCATCTGTATGGTGATGAAGTGTTGCTGCTGCTTGCCCGCATCATGCGTAATAACTTTCGGGTAACCGATCAGCTCTTTCGCTTCGGTGGGGAGGAATTTGTGATCGCACTCGACTGGACGCAAGCCGATCATGTGGCGGCTGTATTCGAACGCTTTCGCAGTGCGGTGGAGCGCCATGTGTTTCCGCAGATTGGTCGTGTAACCGTAAGCATTGGCGTCACGGTGCTCAACCCATTTGATGCCCCGGCTGCTGCAATTGAGCGTGCCGACCAAGCCCTGTACTACGCAAAAAACAATGGCCGCAACAAAGTGCTGCAGCATGAGGCGTTAGTTGCAAGCGGCGCGTTAACCCAGCGCGAGCAGGAAGCAGACATCGAGTTTTTCTAAGCTGCGGCGGTGCTCGGCTTACAGGCATAAGCAACCTGCATTCTGCATCGGTGAAATCGCGGAAAACAGGAACTTTGGTTGCGGGGGCAAGATTTGAACTTGCGACCTTCGGGTTATGAGCCCGACGAGCTGCCAGGCTGCTCCACCCCGCGCCTGTTGAGCCGATGACTATAGCACAGTTATCGAACTTGAGGGTCATTCAATGACGCAAGCAGCTGCTCGTCGGACCCACTTCCCCAAAAGGCACGCATCAAATGGTCTTCGCGTGCAACGATGACCTCGATGAACTCAGCAGCACCGCGCATCGCCTTGAATGCGTTAAAGCCGCGCTCAAGAAACTCATGCATATCCCCCAAGCCGGCGGCGCGCGCCATCGGTCCCATAGCGGAGAGCAGACCGCCCAACAGGGGCTTGCGCACCAGGCGATCCAGTGCAGTGCCGATTCGTTTGACAAGGGCGACCTGCTGCATCCGCTCATCCAGGCTGCTCGCGCCGATCAGGGTGGCACGATACCGATTTACGTTGATCAAACCACTGGCCTGTGCATGTGCTGGCTGAAAAGCCTCCACAGGCTCCTCACAGGGCTTGCAGCCTGCCTTGAGCAACCAGCGCGCCATGGACTGATCCAGCTGCTCCGACAAAGCATCAAGCTCCACAGCATCGGCAATCGTGGCAAGTGCGGCTTCGGGCAAATAGCGCGCCAGCGAGTTGATGATGCGCAATAGCTGTTGATCACGTGCGCTGAAATCCTTCGCGCCGTAAAGATCCTGCATGAAAAACCGGGTGGCCTGCCCATAGCGCGGATGCGCCAGAAGGTCGGCATGACAAATCGCCAATCGCGCGGACTGCCAATGCTTGACCGCTGCCAATATATTGCCCAGCCCGTCCGTATTGGCCCGCAGTTGCGCTGCGCGATGCGCCTGCCTGAGCAAGCGAGCCGAAGCCGTTTCAATTTCCAAACCTGTTGTTTCGTGCTTCACTAGGTAAATGCCTCTACGCCGGGCAGATGCCACGCCAGCGATTTGCCTCCTACAATCGAAGGATGAATCGTCGCACACTATTAAAAGTCGGCGTTGTTGGGGGAGCATTGTTGGCGATTGGCGGGGGCGCAGCCACCTTGCTTGGTCGCGATGCAATGGCCGACCGCAACAGCGTGTTGCAAGCGCTGATCCCTGCTGTGCTGGAGGGCGTGCCTGACTTCGCCAAGCACAGCCAACAGGCGCTGGCCAGCGTGAACACTGCGATTGGCGGACTGCCTTTAGCCACGCAAGCCGAGCTCAACCAGCTCTTCAGTCTGCTTGCGGCGCCCCCTACCCGTTACCTGCTTACCGGCCTGAGCAACCCCTGGTCAGAGGTGACACCCGCGCAAGCCGCAGAGGTATTGCAAGGCTGGCGCTTTCACCGGCTTGATTTGCTGCAATCGGCCTACCATGCCATGCACGACCTGATTATCGGCGGCTGGTACGGCGATGAGACCCATTGGCGTGCGATGAAATACACCCCACCACAGGCGTTTAACTGATGAGTTCATTCCCCGATCCAATTCAGGAAGGCCTCAAGCGCGGCTGGAAAGTCATTGATGGTGCAGGCAATGAACGCCCACCTGAAGTGTTTGACTGTGACGTGGCAATTATTGGCACGGGTGCAGGAGGCGGAATAACGGCAGAGATTTTGAGCCGCAATGGTTTGAAGGTGATCCTGATTGAAGAGGGGCCACTCAAAAGCTCAAGCGACTTCAAGATGCGAGAGGCCGATGCCTATCCGCAGCTCTATCAGGAGTCGGCAGCCCGCAAAACCGCAGACAAAGCGATCAATATTCTTCAGGGTCGATCCGTCGGTGGCTCAACCACTGTTAACTGGACGTCCAGTTTTCGTACCCCCCGCCCGACTCTGGAATGGTGGGCAGCCCATCATGACTTGAAGAATTTTTCGGCTGAAGATTTGGCACCCTATTTTGCCCAGGCTGAGGCCCGATTGGGTGTAGCACCATGGTTGGTACCACCCAATGAGAACAATGACTTGCTGCGTCGCGGCGCAGCCAAGCTTGGCATCCCGGCCGCGGCGATCTTGCGAAATGTGCGCGGCTGCGTCAATCTCGGATATTGCGGTATGGGCTGCCCCACCAATGCCAAGCAGTCCATGCTGGTCACCACCATTCCGGCGGCCCTGGACCGTGGCGCACAGTTGCTGACCCGAGCCCGGGCCCAACGTCTGCAAATCGCTGCGAATACCCAGGGTCGGAAAATCGAAGCGATTCAAATCGAATGGCTGGATGCAACCGGCCTGAAAACCAACGGGCGGCGCAGTGCGATTCGCGCTCGACATTATGTGTTGGCGGGGGGCGCGATCAATTCACCGGCTTTGCTCTTGCGCTCGGAATTGCCCGACCCACACAAACTCACGGGTAAGCGAACCTTCCTGCATCCCACGGTGGTTTCAGCGGGCATTTACACCCAGGAAGTTAATGGCTTCTCAGGCGCACCCCAAACGATCTACACCGACCACTTCCTGGATATCCATGCGATTGATGGGCCCGTGGGTTACAAGCTCGAAGCACCGCCGATCCATCCCTTGTTGTTCTCCACGACCACCCAGGGATTTGGCAGTTCGCATGCCAAGTTAATGAGTGCGTTTGCCCATACGCACGCCTTGCTCGCCTTGCTGCGTGATGGCTTTCATCCCGAATCCACGGGTGGCACGGTCAAACTGAAAAGTGACGGCTCAGCAGTGCTTGACTATCCGTTAAATCCAGTCATTTTTGATGGCATCAGGCGAGCCTTGCTCTCCATGGCCGAAATTCAATTCGCGGCTGGAGCCAAAGAGGTCACACCGGTCCATGAAATGGCACAGCCCTACACCAGTTGGGCCCAAGCCAAGCAGGCGATTGGCGAGCTGCCGATGAAGCCCTTTTTAACCCGTATCGTATCCGCGCATGTGATGGGAGGCTGCGCGATTTCGGACAACGACAGGCTGGGCCTGGTGCGCCCGGATGGCATCCATCATCATGTCGAGAACCTCTCAATTCATGATGGCTCGCTGTTTCCCACCTCGATTGGGGCCAACCCACAGCTTTCGATCTATGGCATCACCACCAAGCTTTCCACCTGGCTGGCTTCCACCTTGATTGGCAAGCCCGCTGAAGGCTTACTCAAGGTTGCCTGAGCCTTTAGCCGATGATTGCCTGGATCACCCGCATTCTTTACATTACCCAGATCATGGTGGCCGCGGTGGTGTCAGCCTCGCTCGCTCGATACTGGAATCTCAGCGCCATGGCCTCGATCGGCTTGGCCGTGGTCATAGTGGTCGGCCTTCCGGTGTTGATCCAATCCGTCATCGTGGGCATCAGCTTTACCATCTCCCGCGTTGCGTCCTCGGTTATCCCAGACGTGCAATTCCGTGGATTTGGACCGATCTTTCGCGCCTATGTTTTGGAGCTGCGAGATTCTCTCAATACCTTCAATCAGCTCATGCCCTTTCAGGTGAACTGGAAACTAACCGCACCGCACAATCATGCCCAGCGACCCGCAGTGCTGATGATTCACGGATTCGTATGTAATCGGGGGCTTTGGGCCCCGCTCGCCCGCTGGCTGAATCAACGCGGATACTGGACATCCGCAGTATCGCTGGAGCCAGTCTGGGGATCCATTGATGCCTACCTGCCGATGATTCATAAGGCGGTGAATGAAGCCCTGCAGGAGCATGGCCAAGTCGTCCTGGTTGGCCACAGCATGGGGGGGCTGGTGATCCGCAACTTCTTGCGGGATTGCAACGACCAACAGCTGGCACGGATTGCCCAAGTCATTACCCTGGGCACACCGCACCGCGGCACGGTGCATGCGAGTTATGGGTTTGGCTTGAACGCGGCGCAGATGCGCCGGGACAGCCCGTGGTTACAGGAGTTATCCCGAAGCGAAGTTGAGCGAGGCGGCCTGGGTGTGCCAGCCAGTATCGTGCTGAGCCATCACGACAATATCGTCGCGCCTCAGGCGATTCAATTTCCGCAAGCTGCGAAGCCCGGCGATATCACCCAGTTTGCCGGGATCGGGCATTTGAGTTTGGCGTTTCACCCAGGCGTTTGGGAGCATATCGAAAGCCTCCTCAAACGCCTCCCTGCCAATGATCCGCTTAGAAGTGAATACCCTTCATCAACTGCTGAAACGCCACCTGATCGGCATTAAGCTGAGCGGGTTTCGCCTCATCTTTTCCACCCTTGGCGGCACCTGAATCAGGGAACATGCGGAACGAAGTGTTCATGGCAATCTGCATCACCTTGGGCATCAGGGCATGCAGAACTTGCCCGGCAATACCCAGACGGGTGGCGATGCGAACAGGCTTGTAAACAATTGCTTCGGCAATCAGATCAGCCGCCTCTTCGGGTGCCAGGGTGGGCACATTGTTGTAGAGCTTGGTGGGCGCAATCATGGGCGTGCGCACCAGTGGCATGTTGATGGTGGTGAACTTGATGTTGAGATCAGCAAACTCTGAAGCGGCACAACGCGTCCAGGCATCCAGCGCCGACTTGGAAGCGACATAGGCCGAAAACCGAGGGGCATTGGTCAGCACGCCAATCGAGGAGATGTTAATCACCTGCCCCCGCTTGTTCTTCATCATGCCTGGCAAGAAGCCCATGGTCACGCGAACCGCGCCAAAGTAGTTGAGCTGCATGGTGCGCTCCACATCATGGAAGCGATCAAAGCTCGACTCAATGCCGCGCCGGATCGAGCGCCCCGCATTGTTCACCAACACATCCACGCCGCCGTGGTTCTTGATGACTTCACCTACAAAACGATCGGTGTCCGCCATATCGGCCACGTCAACCGAGTAAGTAAAGACCTGGGCGCCCTTACCGGCTTTTTCAAGAATTTCGTGCTTTGCAGCCAGCAGCTTTTCTTCATCCCGCCCATTGATGATCGTAATCGCACCAGCTTCGGCGATCTTGATTGCAGCCGCCAAGCCAATCCCGGATGAGCCGCCGGTAATCAGCACGACCTTGCCGCCCACCTGGCCTTTGAGGGTGCGATCAATAAACAAATCGGGGTCAAGATGGCGCTCCCAATAGTCCCAAAGTGTCCATGCGTAATCCTTGAGGCGCGGGCAAGCGATCCCGGTGCCTTTCAAAGCTGCAGTGGTCTCGCGGCAATCAAACCGGGTCGGGTAATTGACGAACTGCATCATGTCATCGGGCAAGCCCAAATCCTTCATAACCGCCGTGCGTACCCGACGCACCGGGGTAAGCGCCATGACACTCTTTTTCACGCCCCGGGGAATAAAGCCAAAAAGCGCAGCATTGATGCGAATCGTCATGCGAGGAGCATGCCCGGCGTCAGCGAAGGTATTGAGCACATCACCTACCCGCATCGGCTCAGGATCAACCAGATGGAAGGTGTCTCCATTGACCTTGGTGGAATGCATGATGTGATCCATCGCATCCACCACAAAATCGACCGGCACAATATTGATGCGCCCACCCTCGATACCGATCATGGGCACCCAGCGCGGCAGCAACTGGCGCATGCGCTGCAGGAGCTTGAAGAAATAGTAGGGCCCGTCGATCTTGTCCATCTCGCCGGTTTTGGAATCGCCCACCACCAGCCCGGGCCGATAGACGCGCAGCGGCATCTTGGTTTCTTTGCGTGCGATCTTCTCGCTCTCATGCTTGGTAGCGAAGTACGGATGGTCCAGTCCTTCGGCTTCCTCGAACATGTCTTCGCGAAAAATGCCTTCAAACATGCCGGCCGCCGCAATCGAACTGACCTGATGAAACATCCCGGCCTTGATCGCGTTAGCCAGGCCGACGACGTGTCTGGTGCCCTCGACATTGACCGCCATTTGACTCTCGGCATCAGCTTTCAAATCATAGATGGCCGCAAGATGGACAAAGTGCTTGATCTTGCCTTCCAGCTTTTTGCGCTCGGCCGCCTTGATCCCCAGGCCAGCCTCGCCAAGGTCACCTTTGACTGGAATGGCACGGCTTTCATCCACGCCCCAGTAAGTCAACAGGGCCTCGACTTTTTCCGGTGCCGGATCACGCATCAAAAAGTGCACGGTCGTGCCGCGACGGGCCAGAATCTTCTTAACCAGGCGCTTGCCAATAAATCCGGACGCGCCGGTGATGAAATAACTCATGTCCCCTCCAGGAAAACTCAGTCCACTTATGAATATCGTGCCTTTGGCGGCACTCAGCGCATTCTAGCGGGAGGCACGCCTATTTCCCAAGCGGGGTAACTCCCAATACCAGGGCGCAAAAGAACCGACGGAACAACCCCAACCTGAGACTGTCCTCTAGGAAACTCGGGCGATTTAGTGTGCCCTCTCTAGCGGGGCTGCCTACACTTCGCTCATTGAATCAATCCAAGTATTCATAACAAACCCGTACTGCCGAAGGAGCAACACATGGTCAAGAAACTCAAAGCAATGGCTGACTCGAAAGCCGACAACAACCAACTGTCCGCAGCCATCAAGGATTCCGCACAGCAGATTTGGCTGGCCGGCCTGGGCGCTTTTTCGAAAGCCCAAGAAGAAGGTTCCAAAGTGTTTGAAGCATTGGTTAAGGAAGGCTCGACCATCCAAATGCGTAGCAAAGCGTTTACCGAAGAGAAATTCGGCGAAGTCACCGGCAAGGTCACTAAAGTTGCTGGCGATGTGGCCAAGCAAGCCACCCAATCATGGGACAAGCTCGAGACCGTGTTTGAAGAGCGCGTTGCCCGTGCGCTTTCGCGTCTTGGCGTGCCCACCAGCAAGGATGTTGCTGAGCTGATCGCCCGTATTGAGGCGCTCAACGAGAGCGTGCAGAGTTTGGGTGGCAAGCCCGCTGCGGCTGTTCGCGCCCCCCGCGCCACACGTACTCCTCGCGCAGTCAAGGCCAAGGTTGAAGCCGTGGTTGCCAAACCCGTACGCACCGGCCGCAAAGCTGCCAAGCGTGTCGCCAAGGCTGTCGCTGGCGAGTAATCGCTGTGATGCGTGACCCGCTCCGAGCGAGGGGGTCACACTCACCGGATACCCTTGTGATCAGACCTCGCGCGCGCCTGAAGTCAGGCAAACCCCGTATCGGATTGGCTCTGGCAGGCGGCGGCTTTTTGGGTGCCGCCTATGAGCTCGGTGCACTTGCCGCGCTCAGCGAATCCATTGATGGCCTGGATTTCACCGAACTGGACAGCTATGTCGGCGTCAGTGCCGGGGCTTATCTCGCAGCTGGCCTGGCCAACGGAATTCAGCCTCATCAGATGGTGAGGCTGTTTGTCGACGGAGATGAGCAGACCCTGCTCTTCGATCCCGCCACGCTGCTCCAGCCCGACTATGCCGAATGGCGTCGCACATTGCGCGCCGCACCACGCGTGTTGTCCCGTGCGCTGGCGGCAGGCCTGCGTGAAGGCCAGCTCAGTGCAAGAAAAACCCTGTGGCGTGCGATTGAGCGCTCGGGGGATCTATTGCCGCAAGGCCTGATCGACGCTACCCCAGCCCGCCAAAGGCTGGAGACCTTACTGCAAGCGCCCGGGCGCTCGGACGATTTCCGAAAGCTCAAGGCGCGCCTGCGCGTTGTAGCTACCGATGTCGATTCCGGCGATACCGTCGAGTTTGGCTCACCAGGATTCGACGATGTGCCGATCTCCCAAGCGGTCACTGCTTCAAGCGCAGTTCCCGGGTTGTTTGCACCGGTGAGTATCCTGGGTCGACGCTATCTCGATGGCGCGATCAACAAAACTTTGCATGCCAGCGTTGCCTTGAAGGAAGGCGCGCAACTAGTGATTTGCATCAATCCGCTGGTGCCCTATGCCGGGTCACAGCCTGATGGCAGTATCCGCAGGCTAAACCTGCCCGGTCTGCTTTCGCAAAGCATCCGCACCGCAATTCGCTCGCGTATGTCGGTGGGCTTGGAAAAATATCGGGTCACTCATCCGCAAGCGCAGGTGCTCCTGTTCGAACCCAGCCGCTTTGATGCACAAACCTTTTTCACTGGCATTTTCAGCCTGGCCGGACGCAGGCGCTTGTGTGAGCATGCCTATCAGCAAACCCGCGCCGATCTTTTGGCCCGCAGTGGAGAGCTCGAGCCGGCGCTGCGCTCCGTAGGGTTGTCGCTCAATATGGGGGTGCTACACCGCCCAGACATCACCTTGCTTGATGAGCCGCGCGATAAGCCGCTACCTGTATCGAGCCTCAGCCGAGCGCTTCACCAGCTCGATGGCAGCATCAACGATTTGCAACGCGTGCTGCGTCTATCGGGCCAGCGGGTATGATGTTGGGCTTGTAACCGCGAGTCCTGGAGTTGGTCCTGATGCAGCGAAAAGCGCCGCGCCGCACCCGCGAACGCATTCTGGAATTGTCCCTGCGTTTGTTCAATGATATTGGCGAACCCAATGTCACCACCAGCGCTATTGCTGATGAAATGAATATCAGCCCGGGCAACCTCTACTACCACTTCCATAACAAGGAAGAGATTGTGGATGCGCTATTCGAGCAATTCGAGCGCGAGATTGATGATCTTCTTGATAGCCCCTCAAAGCGAGCGATCCACTTCGAAGACGCCTGGCTGTTCCTGCACCTCCTGTTTGAATCCATTTGGCGTTATCGCTTCATTTATCGCGACCTCAACGACCTCCTGTCACGCAACCGCAAGCTTGAAGTCCACTTCCGCACTATCGCCGAGCGCAAGGCCAAGGCAGCACGCTTGTTGTGCCAGGCATTGAATGCCTCGGGCCAGATGCAAGCCGGCGAGCATGAGATTGATGCCCTGGCCACCAACATGGTCGTGGTCACCACATATTGGTTGTCTTATGAGTATGTGCGCCATGCGCGGCGCTTTGCCGACCCCCAATATCAAAGTGAAGCCATGGCGCGCGGTGCCTACCAGGTGCTCGCGATGGTCGCCCCCTATTTGAGCTTGGAGGGCCGCGAATTGTTTGCCAAGCTGGCGCATGAATATCTCAGGCCGATTCAACACTGATTACAACACCCCAGGAGGAGAACACCATGGCGAAATGGACGAAGTTTGCACACACCGAAAAAGCTTACGAATACACCGCAGCCAGCCTGAAAAAGAATTGGGCACGGCTACACACGGGAGATTGCGAAGCGTTTCCAAAAGACGACGCCATCGTGGCCGCCTGGATTCACTTCCATGCGGGTCGATTTGAAGAGGCCTATAAAGCGGGGTTGGAAGCTGGCGACGCGGGTGTAAACGTTGCCAATAAAGCTGCCAATATTTATGCCAACTATCTTGAAAAGTCGGACGCGAAGAAGCTCGAGATTTATCAGGAAGTGGCTGCACGAGCCGAAGAGCTGCAGGCCGCAGACAAGAAAAATGCCAATGCATTTTACCTTTACGCCTATGCCATCGGTCGCTATGGCCAGGGCATCTCGGTAACCAAAGCGCTGGCACAAGGCCTGGGCGGTAAAGTCCGCGATGCTTTGAACACGGCCATCAAACTTGCGCCAAAGCATGCTGATGCGCATATTGCATTAGCCGCTTTCCAGGCCGAAGTGATCGATAAAGTCGGGTCGATGATTGCGGGCATGACCTACGGGGCCAAGCGTGACGATGCGATGAAGCTCTACAAAAAAGCGCTTGAACTCAATCCCGATTCGGCAATTGCTCGTATCGAGTATGCCAACGGCTTGGTGATGCTGGATGGCAAAAAGGCACTCAAGGAAGCCGAGCGTCTTTATGGCGAGGCGGCTGAGTGCGAAGCCATGGATGCTATGGAGCGCCTGGATGTGGAGCTCGCAAAAGAAGAGCTCGAGTAAGACAACCTCGAGCCCTTAACTCATTGAAGGCTAGTGGGTAAAGCCCACTGGCCGCGAGTACTTCACATCGGATTTCACCGCATGCTCTTTCTTGAGCTGCTCGACAAAATCCTCGGCCTGCGGCGTATCGTTCAGCAACACATACTGCCGCTTCACGGTCGCAAAGTCCCCTGGGGTCAGATACTCCAGGCCATCGAGCACCTTTAACACCGAATCGGTCAATTGCTCGGCTTCGCCGTTTAACACCTCGCTGACAAACATCTGTCGACGCTGTTCGCGGGTGAGTTGCAAGAAGCGAATCTTGAAGGCAAAGCGCCGCAGCGCCGCTTCATCAATCCGATCAAAAAGATTGGTGGTGCAAATGAAAATGCCGTCAAAGCGCTCCATGCCAGCAAGCATCTCATTAACCTCGCTCACCTCATAGTTACGTTGCGCAAGCGCGCGGTTTTGCAAAAAGCTATCAGCCTCATCAAGCAACAGCACAGCATCTTCACGCTGGGCCTGCTCAAACATGGCCGCCATCTGCTGCTCGGTCTCGCCCACATACTTACTCATGAGATCCGAGGCAAGCTTGATGATCAAGGGCTTTTCGAGTGTCTTGGCGATATGCTCGGCAAGCGCAGTCTTTCCAGTGCCCGGCAATCCGTAAAAGCACAAGGTCGCCCGAGGCCGTTCGCGCAGCGAATCGATAATGCGGCCCACCGGATAGCGGCATTCAACGTTCAGGAGATCAAGCTTGTAGTCAGTGACATTTACGCGAAACTCTCCGCGCCCCTTGCTAACATTGCCCAGCGCTTTATCCGCCCGATCCAGCTGCCGCAATACCAAGCCTTCGAGATCGTCAGGCAGTGTTGTGCTGGCCAAACGTGCGAACCGAGTTGCGGCTTCGATTTGTGCTGGTGTGATTGAAGCGCGGGCCGCCACAGTGGCAATAAATTCCTCACTTACACCCAACTGCCCAAGGTGTTTGCGCGCGATGGTTTCACGCACTTTTTGCGGTGGATTGGCCAACTCCAAATGAAACTGGAAGCGGCGACGATAGGCAGGATCAATTTGCCCAATCGCGTTGGAGATCCACAGCGTCGGCACCGGATTGCGCTCGAGAGTCTGATTCACCCAGGCTTTGCCATTGACGCTACCGCGCGGCTCTTCAGAGCCCAGCAGGCCAGCGAGCTCTGCGCCAATCGGAGGAAACACATCCTCGACCTCATCGAACAATATCGCCGCCTGCGAGCGACCTTTCAGAAAAGCCTGCGACACCTGCAAGGACCGATAACGTTCCCGCCCGTTCAGGCTCGATCCGTCCTTGTCGAGGCAATCGACCTCATAAAGCTCCAGGCCAGCCTGCGCCGCAACCAGCTTGGCAAACTCGGTTTTGCCAGTGCCCGGCGCGCCATAGATCAGCACATTGATGCCCCGCTCCTGCTGCTTGGCAGCCGCTCGTAACATCGCAATGAGGTAGCGCGCATCATCGCTGACATGAGGGAAATCTTCCATGGCCAACTTCGTCGGCTCAGCCGGCCGGGTAAATGCAGCCATCATCGATGACTCGCTGGCATAGTCTGCAGTGAGCACAGCCAGCAACTTATCGGACACCCGCATCAAATCACCCAGATCAGTGATGGAGTGCTCAGCAATCGGGGTTTCAATCAAACCCAGGGCTTCCAGGCGGCCGCCCACTTTCAAAGCCGCCCCAACTTCGCCAGCCTGCAAACTCAGCACCTGGGCCAGCATGCCATACGCTTCCTGCGCACTTGAAGCTTTGCAATCCACCAGAACCGGTCGCAGATCACGTTGATACTTGCATAGCGAGGCATGCTGCAGCACCGAGGTTTCGGCATCACTCAGGCCAAGCACCGCCGAGAGCATCGCAATGTTGTCGAGCAAACGCACTCGTACCTTGGCCAATCGGTGGTCCAGCTCGGCTAGCGTGGCGGAAAACACCGCGCCCAATTCTTTGCCGTGGATCTTTACAAACTCATCAATGTAGTAATAGAAAGTGGAGTCGTCATACAGGCCGTTCCACACGCCATGCCGATCAATAAACTCCTGCGCATTTAATTTACTGACATCGAGCCAAGCGGGCGATTCAGCACAACGCTTTCCCAAAAAATCCCGCAGCCGAAGCAGCACGGGCTCGGGCCAGACCCAATAGCGAGCGGCCAGGGTCACAAGGTTATTCACATCACGGCGCAAGTTGAACTTCGCGCCCAGGCCCGTCACGGTGCGCAGCGCAAAGCGTACGCAAAGCAAATCAAGCGAGGTCGCAGCGTCAAGTGCTGGCGAGCACCATGTGTTGTCTGAGCTGCGGCTCGACACGAGGCGAGTCGAACGGGGATCACGCGTTTGCTTCATCGAAGACTCCTGGCGGGGGTTGCGGCTCATGTAACGCATGCTTGAGCAATCGGCTGACGGGCTCCAATAACGTCCACTGTATGGCCTGCGTGGCGGATGTGCGGTGACTATCCCCTGATGCCGTTGTAGTATTGCATCGTATTCTGTATACTGAGTTCTGAATTAGAGCATTCGCTCTTCATCAGCCGTCATTCCAAAGCATGACCTTAGCCACGCCCATCCCCACTTCTGGCCTGAATTCGCTGTCCGTCGCACCGGATTTGGTCGAGCGGGTGCGCAACGTGATGATGGATGCGATCTGCAGCGGCGAATTGGCCGAGGGCGAGCGTTTCACTCAGGAGCAATTGGCTCAGCAGCTCGGTGTTTCACGCCAGCCGGTCTTGCAGGCCCTGCTGTTGTTGCGCGAACAGGGCATCGTTAAGGACACCCCCAACCGTCGCGGCGTCTTTGTAGCGCCGCTGGATGAAGCCTTTGTTCGTGAGCTCTACACGGTTCGTGCTCAACTCGAAGCTTTGGCCGCAGAACTCGCCGCGGCGCAGGTTACTCCTGCTCTGCGCCAGAGCGGCTTGGATCTGATCCGCCAAGGGCGCAATGCCGCCCAGCAACACAACATGCCGCTTCTGGTGCAGCTCGATTTGCAGTTTCATCAGTGGATTCACCAAGGCGCCAACAATCGCGTGCTTTTGGAAACCTCCCGCCAGCATGCCTTGCAGGTGCGCCGCGTGATGGCCCGCTTCCTTCGCCCCGCTGCAGCAGGTCGGCAAAGCTGGGCTGAGCATCACTCGATGGCCGAAGCCATCCTTGATGGCGATCGACACCATGCGAGCACGCTGGCCCGCCACCATGTGGAGCATGCGGCCAGCTTTGTGATTCAGCAGTTAGCCCAGGGCGCCTCGCGCCCCACCACCCCAACACAACCCCAACCCACACCCCGGAGACAATCCTCATGAAGCTGACCCCAGACCAGCTCGCGCAATTCAATCGAGACGGCTACCTGTTTTTCCCGGGAATGTTTTCCCGCGAAGAGATGCAGCCGCTTCTGGCCGCTGTGCCTGAGATCTACTCCGAATACCGGCCCGAGGTGATCCGCGAAAAGGATGGCAAAACCCCGCGCACCAGCTTCGCTGCACATACTTATAACGAGCCTTTCGCCAAGCTTGGCCGCCATCCACGATTGGTGGAGCCGGTGGAGCAGTTGTTCGAAGAGCCGGTGTATATGCATCAATACAAAATCAATGGCAAACAAGCCTTTGATGGCGATGTTTGGCAGTGGCATCAGGACTACGGCACCTGGATGCGCGACGATGGCATGCCCACACCCAAAGCGATGAATGTCGCGGTGTTTCTGGATGACGTCACCGAATTTAATGGGCCGCTATTGTTTATTCCAGGCTCTCATGCAGATGGGGTGGTGGCGGCAGGCCATGACCTCGGTACAACCAGCTACCCACTCTGGACCCTGGATAACGACAAGGTGCGCGAGCTGGCGGAAAAAGGCGGCATTGTTGCGCCCAAAGGGCCGGCCGGATCGATGATTATGTTCAGCGGCTGCCTGGTGCATGGCTCTGCCCCCAACATGAGCCCATGGAATCGGGTCATCGTGTATCTCACCCTGTGCGCGGTGTCCAACCATATTCGCCAGTACAAGCGCCCGGCCTATATTGCCCACCGCAATTTCACGCCGATTGATCGCCTGCCTGATGACTGCTTGCTGCGCGACGACATCAAGGGCTTGCCTTGGCCCGGCCATGAAGTCGATATCGCTGCAATGCGTGAAGGTGACGGGCCTGCCAAATGGACAGCGGATGTTGCCCGCGAAGCCGATCAACGCATGCCAGTGAGCGCAGCATGAATCTTCACAGCATCTTGTTGAAGCGCGAGGCTGAAGGCCGCCCGGTTCGCGTAGGACTGATTGGTGCCGGCAAGTTCGGTTCGATGTATCTCTCGCAGATTCCACGTACGCCAGGCATCCATCTAGTGGGCCTTGCAGACTTGTCACCCCCTCGTGCCAAGGCAGCGTTGGCCCATGTGGGATGGTCTGCTGAGCGCTCGGAGGCGACCAGTCTAGAGCACGCCGCAAAGACTGGCATGACCTGCATCATCGACGACGGCATGGCGCTGATCAAAAGCGATCACATTGATGTGGTGATTGATGCCACCGGGCATCCTGCAGTTGGCATAGCCCATGTACTTGCCTGCTGCGAGCACAAAAAACATATCGTCATGGTCAATGTTGAAGCCGATGCCTTGGCCGGTCCGCTTTTGGCTGAGCGAGCTCGAGCGGCCGGGATTGTGTACTCACTGGCCTATGGTGATCAGCCTGCGTTGATTTGCGAACAAGTCGATTGGGCCCGCGCCGCTGGCTTCGAAGTCATCGCCGCAGGCAAAGGCACCAAGTACCTGCCCATGTATCACGCCTCCACACCCGACACGGTATGGGATCACTATGGCATCACCGCCGAGGACGCGAAGCTTGGTGGCATGAACGCCCAGATGTTCAACAGCTTTCTTGACGGCACCAAATCGGCGATTGAGATGGCTGCAGTGGCCAACGCCACGGGCCTGAAGCCTGCAAGTTACGGCTTGCAATTCCCCGCGTGCGGCGTGGATGATCTGCCTCGATTGCTGCGCCCTCAAACCGAAGGCGGACTCTTGCAGCATCGCGGTCAGGTAGAAGTCATCAGCTCGCTTGAGCGCGATACCCGACCGGTGTTTCGCGATTTGCGCTGGGGCGTTTATGTCACCTTCGCAGCCGATAGCGATTACGTGCGGCGTTGCTTCAAGGAGTATGGCCTGCTCACCGACAGCACTGGCAACTACAGCTCGATGTACAAGCCCTACCACCTGATTGGTTTGGAGCTTGGAATTTCCGTAGCCAGCGTGGCCCTGCGAGGCGAACCCACCGGCGCGCCAATCGCGTGGCATGGTGATGTTGCTGCCACCGCCAAGCGCGATCTCCAGCCTGGTGAAATGCTCGATGGCGAAGGCGGGTTCACCGTGTACGGCAAGTTGATGCCTGCGGTAGATTCGGTTGCGCAAGGGGTGCTCCCACTTGGCTTGGCTCACAAACTGAAGTTGGTGCGCAAGGTGAGTGCCGGTCAACCGGTGCGCTGGAGCGATGTAGCCTTCGACGAGACAGATCCGGCTGTTCGATTCAGGCGCGAAATGGAAAGCAGCAGTCTGCACCACCACGGGGCCAGATAGGGGGTAGGCGCCTCACACGATGCCCAATTGATGGGCACCCTCTTTTGCTTGGAGCCACCGACGGTTGAGGAAAGCCGCCAGTTGCTCTAAGCCAGTGCATTTTTAGTCTGGCATGGCACTTGCTGAGCCCAATCGCGCTCTATTACTGGAGCTCAGCCCTATCACTCCGACCGATGAGGAATGCCAAGATGAAATTGTTCACCCGAATTGCCAGCGCGATTGCCTTGGTGAGTTGTGCAAGCGGAGTCGCTGCACAGGAAAAATTTGTTTATCTGACCAACTGGTTTGCGCAAGCTGAGCATGGAGGCTTCTATCAGGCCCTTGCCACCGGAATGTATAAAAAAGAAGGGCTTGATGTATCCATCAGAATGGGCGGACCGCAGGTTAATGGTATTCAGTTGCTCGCCGCTGGCCAAGCCGATTGCTTTATGGGATACGACACCCAAACCATGAAGATGTGGGAACAAGGCATCAGCGCCGTCACCGTTGCAGCAGCTTTTCAGAAAGATCCGCAGGTCATCATTGCACATCCGGATGTAAAGAAGATTGAAGATCTCAAGAGCAAAACCATCCTGATCTCGAGCGCAGCCAACACAACCTACTGGCCCTGGATGAAAGCCACTTTCGGGTTCACCGATGCCCAGACCCGCCCCTACACCTTCAATATTCAGCCCTTCCTCGCTGATAAAAATCTTGCGCAGCAGGGCTATCTATCCAGCGAGCCATTTGCAATTGAAAAAGAAGGCAAGATGAAGCCTACTGTCTTCCTGCTTTCTGATCTCGGCTGGCCCCAGTACAGCACTACGATCGTTTGCATGGAGAAAACCGTGCGTGAGCGTCCGAAGGCAGTTGCAGCATTCGTGAAGGCGAGTATGGAAGGCTGGAAGAGTTATCTCAACTCGGCCGATGTGAGTGCTGCCAACGCACTGATCAAAAAAGATAATCCCAACATGACCGATGACAAGCTAGCCCATGGCATCAAGATGCTCAAGGAAACAGGAATGGTGTTTGGCGGCGATGCTGGCCGACTGGGCGTCGGCATCATTACTGATGCACGAATGAAAAGCATCTACGACATGATGGTCAGCAACAAACTGCTGGACCCCACTAAAGTGGATCTGAGAAAAACCTACACCACGCAATTCGTGAACGACCTTAAGGTCATGCCCTGATGAATAGCCCTCGTGAGATCGAAGCCTTGATCGCCCCGCCGGCCATCGAGGTGCTATCCGCGCAAAAAACCTATCCCAATGGCACACATGCCTTGGAGCCTGTTGATCTATCGGTGCGCGAGGGTGAATTTGTAACCTTGTTAGGGCCTTCGGGCTGCGGCAAGAGCACATTGTTGAAGATGATTGCCGGCCTGCTGGACCCCAGCGAGGGCCGGATTCTTTTATATCGCAAGCCGGTGCAAGCGATCGAATCCACCGGGCATCGCATGTCCTTCGTGTTTCAGGAAGCCACACTCATGCCCTGGGCGCGGGTAATGAACAATGTGCGGCTGCCCCTGGATCTTGCCGATGAGCCAGTGGCCAGCTCGCAGGCCAAAGTGCGCGAAGTACTCAAACTGGTGGGGCTAGATAACTTTGAAACCAGCCTGCCACGTGAGCTTTCCGGTGGCATGCAAATGCGGGTATCCATCGCCCGAGGGTTGGTCACCAACCCCAGCGTCTTACTGATGGACGAGCCCTTTGGAGCGCTCGACGAAATCACTCGTAACCGGCTGGATTCCGACCTGCTGGACCTGTGGCAAAAGAAAAATCTCACCGTGGTTTTCGTAACGCACTCAATTTATGAAGCAGTGTATTTGAGCAACCGCGTAGTGGTCATGGCGGCTCGCCCAGGCCGAGTGGTCGATGAAGTGATGATTGATGCGCCCTATCCCCGCGGCCCTGAGTTTCGCGTATCCACCGAGTTCAGCCAATATGCCAAGCGCTTGCAAGATAGCCTGCTGAAAGCCAGTGCGCTATGAGCATCCCAACAACTTCAGTCAAGACCAACAACGCGCAACGTGTTGCCTATCCACTGGCGGTAGCGCTGATCCTGCTGGTCATCTGGGAGGGCGGTGTGCGCGCCTTCGAAATTCCTGCGTTTTTGATTCCCTCGCCCACATTGACCTTGAAAACATTGGTTACCGACTGGAATCTATTGGGCAGTGCCCTGCTCACAACCCTTAAGATCACCGTGTTGGCTTTTGTTTGCGCCGTGGTCATTGGCACAGCGATTGCCTTCGCGTTTGTGCAAAACAAGGTCATTGAAACCGCACTCTTTCCCTATGCGGTGCTGCTCCAAGTGACTCCAATTGTGGCGATTGCCCCGCTTATCATCATCTGGGTCAAGAACCCCACCGCATCGCTGGTGATTTGTGCAACTATCGTCGCGCTTTTCCCCATCATCGCCAACACCACTTTGGGCCTGCGTAGCGTGAACCCTGGTCTGATGAGCTATTTCAAACTCAATCGAGCAAGCCGTTGGAAAACACTCATGCGCTTGCGTATCCCCAGCGCGCTACCCTACTTTTTTGGTGGCCTGCGAATCTCCAGCGGTTTGGCCTTGATCGGCGCTGTGGTCGCCGAGTTTGTTGCAGGCACCGGAGGCACCGGCACGGGGCTGGCCTACCAAATCCTACAATCGGGATACCAGCTCAACATTCCGAGAATGTTCGCAGCCCTGTTACTGATTACGCTGACTGGCGTAGCCTTGTTTGCGGTGATGTCATGGCTCTCGAAGTGGGCTTTGGGCGACTGGCACGACTCCGAACTCACGCATGATTGATTGCCATGAATAAGAGCCTTGGCCCCAGCTTGCTGATTAAGGGCGCAAGTGCAATTCTTACGGGTTTGCCAGGGCATGAGGCCCGATGCGATCCTGCGCGAGGGCTTGATATCCGCATTCGTGGCGAAGTGATTGAATCCATTGGGGATCTTGATCCGCTGGCAGGAGAGCGGGTTATTGATGCACAGGATTGTGTAGTTTATCCAGGCTGGATCAACACGCATCATCACCTTTTCCAAAGTCTGCTCAAAGGTATTCCTGCAGGTATTGACCAGCCGCTTGTGCAGTGGCTCTCCAGCGTGCCGGTAAGGTACCGACAAGGCTTCGATCAGGAGTCTATGTTCCGGCTGGCTGCTCGCATTGGGTTGACTGAGCTTTTGCTCTCCGGGTGCACCACTGTGGCCGATCACCAGTATCACAACTACCCCAATATGCCGTTTGATCCGAGCGCGGTCGTGTTTGATGAAGCCCAAAAGCTTGGTATGCGCATGGTTTTGTGCCGAGGCGGCGCAACCAAGATGCGTGTAATAGATCAAGCTCCGCCGGCCCAGGCCATGCCCGAGAGCTTCGATGCGTTCATGCAGTCGATTGAATCAACCACCGCCCGGTTTCATCAGGCCGGCTTGCGCCCAATGCGCCGTGTGGTGAGTGCAATCACCACCCCGACCTGGTCAGCCGAGCCCGGCGAGTTAATTGAAATGGCCCGCCAGGCTAGAGCACTTGGTATTGGACTTCATTCGCATTTGAGCGAAACATATGACTATGTGAAGTTCTGCGCTGAAGTTCATCGGTCTACGCCCATGCAGTTTGTTGAAGCCCATGAGTGGGTGGGGTCTGATGTATGGTTTGCGCATATGGTGCATCTAGACGAAGCCGAAATCGAGAGATGTGCACGCACCCAAACTGGCATTGCCCATTGCCCGCAAAGCAACGCCCGACTCGGCTCGGGTATCGCCCCGGTTCCCGCCATGCTCGCAGCTGGGGTCACGGTATCGCTTGCCGTGGATGGAGCGGCAAGCAACGAAGCAGCCGATATGATCAGTGAAGCCCATGCCTGCTGGCTGATGCATCGCGCCAATCCAGCCGCATTGGCAGCATCCGAGGCACTCAAGCCACAGCCCGGCGGCCAGGCGTGGGCCATGAGTGTGGAGCAAGTGATTAACATCGCAACCCAGCAAGGTGCCGATGTAATGGGCCTCGAGGGCTTGGGAAGCTTACAGGTAGGCATGGCTGCTGATCTTGCGATTTATCGCCTGGATGATCCGCGCTATCTTGGCTTGCACGATCCGGCGATCGGTCCGGTGGTTGCAGGCGGGAAGGCCGATCTGCGAGCCGTCATCATTAACGGCGCGGTATGTCTCGAAAACAATCAAATAGCCAGTATTGATCTTTCCGAACTCGCTGCTCAAAGCCGCGCTGCAGTGCGTAGTTTGACCAACCTTTTTTAAGTCACTCCACCCATGAATGAAGTCTTCGACCGCAACGATGTAAGCACCAAGAGTTTGGCGTTGGCAAGCCAGCTTGAGCAAATGGAATGGATTACCGAGGCCTCGCGGGTTGAGCGGCTTTCGCAAGACTTCGCCTGGTTCTCGCCTGTGCTCAAGCGCGATCTTGCTGGGATGAAAGGCGATGTGGTGGTGCGCCCCACCACCGAAGCCCAAATCGTTGAAGTTGTAAGCCAATGTGCCCGCCAACGCATCCCAATCACTGTGCGCGGCTCAGGCACCGGAAACTATGGTCAATGTACGCCCTTGTTTGGAGGAGTGATCCTCGATCTCTCGGCCTACAACAAGATGCTGTGGATTGGCGAAGGTGAGGCAACCGGTAGCGCTCGTGCGCAAGCCGGTATTCGGATGATCGATTTTGATAAAGCCACCCAGCCCCAAGGCTATGAGTTGCGTTGTGTGCCCAGCACCTTTCGCAGCGCGACAATTGGCGGCCTTTACGGCGGTGGTTTTGGAGGCATTGGCTCAATCAATTATGGGCCGCTTGCCAGCACGGGCAATGTGCTGGGTTGCCGCGCGATCACGATCGACGCCGAACCGAAGATAGTCGATCTGCGTGCACCCGATGCTTTGCTGCTGCACCATGTATATGGCACCAATGGCCTGGTGCTCGAACTCGAACTAGCCTTGGCGCCCGCCCACGCCTGGAACGAGTTGATTGTGTGTTTTGAGGATTTTGATAAGGCTCTGGAATTTGCCGATGCTGTGGCGCATGCACCTGGGCTTACGAAGAAAAGCGTCACCTTCATGGCGGCGCCGATTCCCGACCACCTGAGCTTGCTTGCGAAATCCCTGACACCTGGACATCACGCGGTGTTTATCGCTGTTGCTGCGGCTTCTCAAGCGGGTGTTGAGCAGCTTGTGCGCGAATTTGGCGGGCAGATCACTTTACAAAAATCAGCCAGCGAAATTGCGAGTACTAACCGGACGATTCTCGAATTCACCTGGAACCACACCACTTTGCATGCGATGAAAGTGGATAAATCACTGACCTATATTCAGAGCGGATTTACTGCAGGAAAACATCTGGAGCAGGCACGTGTGATGCGCAAGCTGTTTGGCGACGAGGTGATGTTGCATCTCGAATTCATCCGCAGCAAAGAGGGCCTCATGACCTGCAGCGGCCTGCAGCTTGTGCGCTACACCACCGAAGCCCGCCTCAACGAAATCATGCAACTGCATCAGGAACATGGTGTCTATATCGCGAACCCGCATGTGTATATGGTTGAGGATGGCAAGCAAGGCATGATCAACCCCGATGTGGTCGCCACCAAAATGCGCTTTGATCCGCATGGCCTGCTCAATCCCGGCAAGCTTCGGGGTTGGGCGATACGCGATCAGATCATGGCCGATGTGAAGGCGGGCAAGGTCTCGCTGGCAACCTTGCCCAAGTTCTAAAACCCCGTAGCTTAAGCCTCAGCGCAAGCCATAAACCGCCCCAGATGGTGATCCGCATCACCAAAGCGGCGCGCCAGCACTGTGAGCTTGCGGAAGGTATGACTGACCTTCAGCTCTTGCGTCATGCCCATGCCACCGTGGAGCTGAATCGCTTCCTGGCTAACTTTGCGGCATGCATCAGCTACGCGCACCTTAGCGGCCGATATCTTGCGAGCACGCTCGCGCGCCTGGTCTGCCGTGCCCAGATCCACCGGGTCCACACTCGTGCAGGCCAGATACATCATTGAGCGGGCTTGCTCGGCTTCCATGGTCATGTCGACCATGCGATGTTGCAAGGCCTGAAACGCACCAATCGGGACGCCGAACTGCTTGCGTGTTTTCAGATATTCAAGCGTCATGCGGTTCGCAAAATCAATTGCGCCCACAGCCTCGGCACACAACATCGCATTGGCAAAATCAAGCGTTGCGCAGATGGCTGCAAAAGCTTCGCCTGCTGGCTTGGCATCCAGACGATCCGCTGCGCTCACCACAACCCCGCTCAACTCCACATCGGCAGCGAGTTCATCATCCTGGGTGCGATAGGCCTTCATGGTCACGCCCTTGGCCTTGGGATCCACGATGAATAGCGAAATCCCCACCTCATCACCAGCACTCCCACTTGTACGGGCCGACACAATAATCTTGTCGGCCTGCGCCGCGCCCAGCACCACTTGCTTATGCCCCTGGAGCATCCATTGCCCAGCGGATTCGGTAGCCTTGGTTTTTACAAAAGCAGGGTTGTGTCTTGCGCCTTGCTCCACATGGGCAAAGGCAAGCTTGAGCGCACCAGTTGCCACCGCGCCAAGTAAACGCTCTTGTTGAGCCGCCGAACCAGCACGTGCCACCAAGCCGGCGCCAAGCACCACAGTAGGCACTACAGGCTCGACCACAAGTGCCGCGCCAATCGCCTGCATCGGGCCCATCATGTCGACTGCGCCACCGCCAAATCCGCCGCAGCTTTCGGGCACCGGAATCGACATCAAGCCCATTTCGGCAAGCTGCTGCCACACGCCCTGGCTCATGCCAGCGGCAGAATCAAGAATCACCTTGCGCTTTTCAAATGTGTATTCGTTATCCAAAAAGCGCGTGATGGAATCGGTGAGCAGCCCCTGCTCTTCGGTGAGTTGAAAATCCATGCTTAAAGCCCCAAAGACATTTTGGCGAGAATATTGCGCTGAATCTCATTGGACCCAGCATAGATGGTGGCCTTGCGATAGTTGCCATAGCGGGGCATCAGCCACGCTTTGTAATGATCGAAGGCATCATCAGCCGATAGCGGGCTGCGCGGCTCCATCATCGGGCCCACCGCATCCACCATCAACTCGGTAATCGCCTGCTGAATCTCGGTGCCCTTGATCTTGAGCATCGAGACTTCTGCGCCGGGAGGCCGACCCGTGCGACGCATTTCATCAAGGAATCGCAGGTTGGTGATCTCCAATGCCTGCAGTTCAATTTCGACCTTGGCCACGCGATCTGCAAAGCGCAGGTCGAGCATCAGCGAGCGGCCATCATCACCCACCTGCTTGCCTGCAAACTCCTTGAGCTTGGCGATATTGCGGCGTGACACTCCAATCTGGCCGGTGCCCATGCGCTCATGGCCCAGCAGGTACTTCGCTACTGTCCAGCCATCATTTTCCTTGTGCACGAGATTCTCGACAGGCACTTCAACATTCTCGAAGAACACTTCATTCACTTCGCGCCGCCCATCGAGCAAGATCAGGGGCCGCACGGTGATGCCGGGCGTGTTCATATCGATCAGCAAAAAGCTGATGCCTTCCTGGCGTTTGCTCGATTCAAAGTCGGTACGCACCAGGCAGAAAATCCAATCGCCGTAATGCGCCATGGTGGTCCAGATCTTCTGGCCATTCACAAGATATTTGTCGCCCCGCCGCTCAGCACGTGTCTTGAGCGAGGCCAAATCCGAGCCCGAGCCTGGCTCGCTGTAGCCCTGGCACCAGAAATCCTCGCCTTGATAAATACGCGGCAAGAAGCGCTCTTTTTGAGCCGGAGTGCCAAATTTATGCAACACCGGCGCGCACATCTGCAAACCGAAAGGAATCAAGGGCGGTGCGCCTGCGTAGCCACACTCTTCATCCCAGATGTAGCGCTCGACTGCGGTCCAATCGGTGCCGCCCCACTCTTTGGGCCAGGAGGGTGCGATCCAGCCCTGCTTGGCCAGGATCTTGTGCCAGCGCAGCAGCTCGTCCTTGCTCAGATCCTCATAATTCACGACCTTGTCGCGCAGATCAGTGGGTATGTTGGCGGCCAGCCAGGTACGCACCTGCTCGCGAAACGCTTGTTCTTGGGGGGAGTAACTTAAATCCACCTTGGGGTCTCCTCAAATGCTTGTGTAGCCGAAATTTGATCTTCTAAGCCCCCAATCCTAGCGGTTTTTTGCCGGCTGTGGGGCTGCGGGGTCGGCGGGCGCACCGAGCGGCGCAAAGTTCTGTAGGATGATCACTCTAGATTCAAGCGTCCCCCGGCGGCCCGCGTTTAAATTCAATACAAACCCATGAGTGAATTCCCCAAGTTATCGATGCTCGATTTGGTCGCGGTGCGCGAAGGCCATAGCGTGGCTGAAGCCTTGCAAGCCGCGCTCGATGTTGCGCGCCATATCGAGGCCCTGGGCTTTGAACGCTATTGGCTTGCTGAACATCACAACATGATGGGCGTTGCAAGCTCGGCCACCGCTGTGCTGGTTGGTCATATCGCCGCAGGCACTAAAACCATTCGGGTAGGCTCGGGCGGAATCATGCTGCCCAACCATGCGCCTTTGGTGGTGGCTGAAGCCTTCGGCACCCTGGCCGAATTGCATCCGGGCCGAATCGATCTGGGAATCGGCCGGGCCCCAGGAACTGATCAAGCGACGATGCGCGCCTTGCGACGTGATCGCCGTGAAAGCGCGGATGATTTTCCGCAGGAGCTCAGCGAGCTGCAGCACTACCTCGAAGCGGCGCAGCCTGGCCAACGCATTGTGGCCAACCCCGGGGCAGGCACCCAGGTGCCGATCTGGCTGCTGGGATCAAGTTTGTTTTCAGCGCAGCTCGCAGCCGAGCGCGGTCTGCCCTATGCATTTGCCTCCCACTTTGCGCCCGCGCTGCTTTTGCAAGCGCTGCAGATTTACCGTGCGAGGTTCAAGCCCTCGAAGTACTGTGCAAAGCCCTATGTGGCCATTGGTGTGCCCTTGATTGCCGCCCCCACCGATGACGAAGCGCAAGTCCTGGCCTCCAGCGTCTATCAGCGGGTGTATGGGATTCTCACTGGTCGGCGGGGCAAGTTGCCCAAGCCCGATGCAAATTTTTTCGCCTCGCTGCCACGCGATGCGCAAGCTGCCATTGGCGAATTTCTTGCTGCCGCAGTGATTGGTTCACCCGAAACTGTGGCCGATGGATTTGCGCAATTGCATGAGCAAACCCAAGCCGATGAACTGATGCTCGTATGTGATGTGCATGATCCCGCACTGCGGCTGCGCAGCCTCGATATTGCAGCACAAGCGATTCAGTCGATGTCAATTGCAGCCTGATCGGCTTTGATGCACGCTGCGGGCTAATTGCGAAGCCCGCCCTCCTTATTTCTGTCTTGCTTGCCGGTCTGTAGTCATGTCATTGAACCCGTCTGAACTCTCCTCCTACACCTCGCCCTCCGAATCCACGGTTCACCGCATCATCAATTCGCGTATAGCTGCCGAGCTCAGCGTGCGGCTTGAGCAGGTGCAAGCCGCCGTGGGCCTGCTAAACGAAGGCGCCACCGTGCCCTTCATTTCGCGCTACCGCAAGGAAGTTACTGGCGGGCTCGACGACACCCAGCTGCGCAATCTCGAAGAGCGATTGGGCTACCTGCGTGAGCTTGAGCAGCGCCGCGATAGTGTGCTGCAATCGATCCAGACCCAGGGTAAGTTAAGCGCGAGTTTGCTGGATGCGATCCAAAAGGCGCCCGACAAACAAACCCTCGAAGACCTCTATCTACCTTATAAGCAAAAGCGGCGCACCAAAGCCCAGATCGCACTCGAAGCCGGGCTGGAGCCACTGGCCGACGCGCTGCTGAGCGATCCCGGCTTGGGGCCTGAAACAGAAGCGCAAAAGTATCTGCGTGAAGCCTTCACCTCCGACCAGGGCGATAACCCTGGAGTGCCGGACACCAAGGCCGCCCTGGATGGCGCAAGGCAAATTCTGATGGAGCGGTTTGCTGAATCAGCGCCGCTGCTCGCGCGTCTGCGCGAATTGATGTTTGAAGAAGGCCAGCTGCTTTCGCAAGTGGTGGAAGGCAAGCAAGCCAGCGGTGAAAAATTCAGTGATTACTTTGATCATCACGAGCCCCTGAAGCATGCCCCTTCGCATCGTGCTCTTGCGATGCTGCGCGGCAGGCGCGAAGAGGTGCTCAAGATCAGCATCGTCTTGCCTGAGGATCTGCCCACAGACGATCCGGCACCCAAACCGAAAGTTGCAGTCCCTACCCGATTCGAAGGCTTGATTGCCGGGCATGCGGGGATTCGGAATCAGGGTCGGCCTGCAGATGCCTGGCTCGCGCTTACCGTGCGTTGGACTTGGCAAGTGCGCTTGCAGTGGTCGCTCGAAAACGATCTGCTCAATAGCTTGCGCGAGCGCTCGGATCGTGAAGCGATTGATGTGTTTGGTCGCAACCTTAAAGATGTGTTGCTCGCCGCACCTGCTGGCCCCAAGGCCACCATGGGCCTCGACCCAGGCCTGCGCACCGGCGTGAAGGTCGCAGTGGTGGATGCCACCGGCAAGCTGGTGGCCACATCCACCATTTATCCGCATGTGCCGCGTGATGATTGGCAAGGCTCACTTGCCACCCTCGCGAAACTGGTGCTTGAGCACAAGGTGCAATTGATCGCTATCGGCAATGGCACGGCATCTCGCGAAACCGATCGCCTCGCCGGTGATCTCATCAAGGGACTCAACCAGCCGGGCCTCACCAAAGTAGTCGTGTCCGAAGCAGGCGCATCAATCTATTCCGCATCAGAGCGAGCAGCCAAAGAGTTCCCCGAGCTGGATGTGACATTGCGTGGCGCAGTATCGATTGCGCGGCGCTTACAAGACCCAATGGCCGAGCTGGTGAAGATCGATCCGAAGTCGATTGGCGTGGGCCAATATCAGCATGATGTGGATCAGGCGATGCTTGCCAAGCAACTCGATGCGGTTGTGGAGGATTGCGTGAACGCGGTGGGCGTGGAGCTCAATAGCGCAAGCTCGGCATTGCTTGCGCGGGTGGCTGGGCTTAACACCACACTGGCTGAAAACATCGTCAAGCATCGCGATGCCAATGGCCCCTTCAAGACCCGCCAGGATTTGCTGAGCGTCACACGCCTTGGCCCCAAAACCTTTGAGCAAGCTGCGGGCTTCTTGCGCATCCGTGATGGGCTTGAGCCACTGGATGCCAGCGCAGTGCATCCCGAGGCCTATCCCTTGGCGCACCGCCTCCTGCAATCGATCAAGCTCGATGCCAAAGCAGCCGCTCAACAAACTCATCTGCTGCGCGCGCTCGATCCAACCAAGTTTGTCGACGAACGATTCGGCCTACCCACGGTGCGAGATATCCTGGGTGAGCTGGAAAAGCCCGGCCGCGATCCCCGCCCCGAATTCAAAACCGCACAGTTCAAGGATGGCATCGAATCCATCGAACAACTGCAACCCGGTATGACGCTTGAAGGCGTGGTTACGAACGTCGCCAACTTTGGCGCCTTCGTGGATATCGGCGTGCATCAAGATGGGCTGGTTCACATCTCTGCGCTTTCCACAAAGTATGTGAGCGATCCCCGCGAAGTGGTCAAGGCTGGCCAACTCGTGAAGGTGAAAGTGCTTGAGGTTGACGCCAAACGCAAACGCATTGCGCTCACGATGCGATTGAGTGATGAGCCTCAGAAGGGCGGTCGGCAAGAGCGTGGGCCGGATCGGCCTTCGGATTCGCGGGGCTCTGGCCCGCGCGATGCCCGGCCGCCACAGCGCGGAAATACGAGTCCGAGCCGCCAGTCCGATGCTGCGCCTGGTGCGCTCGCATTGGCGTTCCAAAACGCCCAAAAGGGGAATCGCTGAAGAGCTGACCCAACAGGCCCACCCGCCAATCAACTGGCAACCCTTGTCATGGCACAGTCTTTTGGAGCCCACAGTTTTTCCAGATTTCGCCCGGATGCTTGTGGTTTGTAACAGCTATTTCATCGACTTGGCGCTATAAGATTTTAGTGGGCCTACCGGTTCGGAGCCCTCAACACGTCACCTCTATCTGTTGGGAGAAGCGAGGATCCTGCTATGACAACAATCAAAAAAATTCTAGTTGTTTCCGTTTTCGTTGTCGGCTCGATTCTTGGGCCAACCAAAGAAGCCCATGCCACGCTACAGCTAAAGCGAGTCAGCCTTTCATCGGCCGGGGTCGGATATTTCGAGTTCCACGGGCTCGTGCAACCCAATGCAGTAATCAAGCTTCCGGTACGCTACGACCAAGTGGACGACGTGCTAAAGAGCTTGATTATTCAGGACAGTTCCGGCCAGGGCGCGAATTTCTCGATAGCTAGTAAGCCAAGCGAAGAATTGGTGCTCAAGGACCTTGCGATCTCGCCTTCGCACCTGGTTCGTCTTTCAACACTGCTCGAGGAGTTTCAGGGCCAACCGATAAGACTCCGGTTGAGCGGTCGCCCAGCTCTACGGGGTCGGTTGATGTTCATCGAAAAAGCCGTTTCTTCAAACAGTACAGACAGATCGCAGAATTCACCAGAGATTGATCATTTGGTTTTGTCAACGAGCCAAGGAATCGCACGGATTGCTTTGAATGAGACGACACAAATCGAGTTTGATGACCCGGAGCTTCAAAGGCGATTGAATCAAGCTCTCGAAGCTATTGCCAATGCGTCGCCGCGAGGCAAAAAAGACCTGTTGATTCGCACTCATGGCAATACCCAACGCATGGTGCGCGTCGGTTATGTAGTGCAAGTGCCAATATGGAAAACCAGCTACCGACTGTTCGTTCCTGAATCGAGTGCGGCTCAAGGGCAGGCCAGACTTCAGGGGTGGGCAATTCTAGAAAATGCCAGTGGGGTCGACTGGTCGGGTGTAGAACTAACCTTGACCTCTGGCAAACCGGTAACCTTCACCCAACGCTTGTATGAAAGTTATTTGGCACCGCGTGTTGAGATTCCTGTTGACCTCCCGAACCGGGTGGTTCCAGCGGTTGATCAAGGGGGCTTCGAGTCTAGACCACAGGCTCGGTCTGATCAGCGGCCAGCAGCTGCTCCTGCACCTGCCCCGCTAGCAGCTCCGGCGGCGGCACCGATGGCGGCTCCTTCAGCAATGCGATCGCCTTCAAGCGACTTCATGACGGGACAATCAGAACCTCGATCGCCGCAGTTTGCGCAGATTGAGCAAGATACTCAAACGGAACTACGCCTTGAAAACAAAGTTCACGTGGCTCATGGACAAACCCTTGTCGCGCCTTTTGTTGATGTACTTTTACCTTTGAAGCGACGCTCCTTGTTGTCTAGCCTGCAAGAAACGCAGCCTTGGGCTTCCGCCAATATCAACAACCCAACCAAAGCTTCCTGGCCTGCCGGGGCTGTGTCGGTTTACGGCGTAGGAAATGATTCCACGCAGTATCAAGGTGACGCGCAAATGCCTATCATCCTTTCGGGGCAATCGCGCATGCTTGCTTTCGCACGGGATCAAAAGCTACAAGCCACGAATCAACGAAGTTCTGAAACCGCCATGTCTAAGGTTAGCCTCAAAGGCCGAGTCCTTGAGATCGACCAGATTTCAGCAGAAAAGAATCAAGTGACGGTTCGCAACTTCGATTCGGCGGTCCGCGAGTTGATGGTTCAAGTGTTTCAGAATCCTGCCAATGATTGGGACAGCCGCGGATTGACTCCGACCGAAACCACTTTTGTTAATGGCCGTGCAGTGGGGCGTTTTTTGATTCTGGCAACTCCAGGACAAACCAGCCATCTGATCGCCCAAAGCATTACGCGGACCAGTCGTATTGATTTAACGAACGCTGACGACGCAGCGTTGAGAGGCTATTTGAGGGTTTCGGGTGACCCAAAAACGTCGCAAATTCTGAGCCAGTGGCTGGGCTTTATAGGCCAGGAAAACGCCCTTCGAAGTCAGGAATCCGGCATAAATCGACGAGTTACCGAGTCCGCGGGTAATCAGATTCGGCTACGAGAGAACCTAAAAGCTGTCGATCGTTCTAGCGCGCTTCACGCAAGCTACATGGAACAACTGCAAAAAGCAGAGTCGGATATGGTCCGCTTCATGCAACAGAAGGAGGCGATACGAACTGAACTAGACGAACTTGAGCAAAAGAAAAAAGCAATCCTTGAGTCGCTTGAAAAGGGTTGAGCTCACTTATCAGTGTTCACTGCAATCAATCATTGCCTTGCCCCCAACAACGCATCGGTGCACCAACCGATCATCCCCTAGCGCCATCATTGCAAAGAGCTTTTCATCCAGGCTTTGCGCCTGATTAAATCGCCTTGCTCCAAGGCTCGTAGCTCGCGGGTCCAACACAATCGCATCAGCTTCCAAGCCGGCCGCAAGATTGCCCACCTGCTTGTCCAAACCCAGCGCTTTAGCCGCGCCAGCGGTGTGATGCCACCAGAGCTTTTTCACATCAAGCGATTGCCCCTGTAAGCGGGCAATCTGATAAGCCGCGAACATGGTCTTGAAGGGCGAAAACGAGGTGCCTCCACCGACATCGCTGGCCAGGCCCCAGCTCACCTGAGCAGCTTCAGTTTTCGCAAAGTCAAACAAGCCGCTGCCAAGGAACAGGTTCGAGGTTGGGCATACAGCAATCGCGCTACCCGTGGCTTGCAGACGTTGTCGATCCGTGTCATCCAGCCAAATGCAATGCGCATAAATGCTGCGCGGCCTCAACATGCCAAACGACTCATACACATCCAGATAGCTGCGCGCCTGCGGATACAACTGCTTGGCCCA
>JAIYCW010000012.1 GCA_027487815.1 Burkholderiales bacterium | reverse complement strand
CGGCACTTGCGTTGCCCATCGCCACAGCGACGGACATTGCCAAAATAGCCTTCTTAAACATAGAAACTCCTAGAGAATTAAGTTGGAGGTGGGTCAGGGTTCTGACATTCCGCCGCGGAGTTTGTGCGCGGAATGTGAAAGCTTTGCGCACCTCTTGTCCGTTCGATTGGTACTTATGGATCAATGTCTATGGGGTAATAGGATCAAGCGCCTGATGGGGATGTGGAAATGTTCTCAAAAACCCCCATCGACAAGCATCGCGTCACCGCCTGCGTCCGATTGCCCACCCCGAGCTTGCGCAAAATGCGTTGAATATGGTTCTTCACTGTGAGCGGGCTGATATCGAGCAACAGCCCGATTTCGCTATTGGTTTTGCCATCACGCACGCCCATCATGATTTGCACTTCGCGAAGCGAAAGCGCGGGTAAACCATTGGGGCGATTGGCCGCATCTTCGCGCTCGCTGAGTTGGCTGCGATACATCGCAAAGTGCAGATAGGGCATCAGGATTTCGGCGATATCCGAGGCTCGGCGGCGCGGTGCGCGCTCGAGTCGGCCAAAGATAAAGAGGGTGGCATTAGCGCCCCGCAATTCGCCTGAGCCATGCACCAGCACATTGCCCAGGCCCAGTTCCCACAGGCTTTGTATCAGAGGCTCAGAGGCCCTGAGCTTTTGCGCTTCAGCGCTTAGCAGCAAGGGCCTGCGACCATTCGAGATCCAGTCCTCAAGCGCGAGCTCAACAAAGTGCTGAATCGAGGGGTCCAGCGGCGCATCCGAATTGGCCACGCTATCGGTGGAAAACATGTCGGTGCGGTAGCTGCGGCTGTCAAGATTGCCCACCAGGCAAAGCATCGTGGAGTGGGCAATGAAGTTCTGCAACACACCTTGCGCCCAAAGGAAAAACTGAAAGCGCTTGTTGATTTGCAGGGATGATTCCACCGCGAAGAGCAGGCGCTCGAGCTCTTGCGGGGTGGGTGCGAAGGCGCTGTCCTCCGGGTCGCGGCTGAAATCGGTTCGAGGTTCCACTTTAACTTTGCTTTGCATGTTTAGTCTCGATTGGCACTGCTTTGAGGTGCCTCATTAACAGCCGCTGGAGTAACGGGGGTGACTGGCGGTGGTGCAATCTGGAAGGTCCATTCGCTGATGCGGGTTTTGCCGGCAAACGAAAGGCCTTCAGAAAAGTTGGTGCGCTTCCATGGCCGGTGGTTGCTCATTGAGTGCACTCCAATCAATCGATCCGCAGTGCGCACC
Organism: Burkholderiales bacterium; assembly: GCA_027487815.1. GTDB lineage: Bacteria > Pseudomonadota > Gammaproteobacteria > Burkholderiales > Burkholderiaceae_E > JAIYCW01. The sequence goes on along the minus strand of JAIYCW010000012.1, from coordinate 54,011 downwards.
AAGCCCCATTGCTGGCTTGAGGTGAAGGGATCAAAGGGGATGCTGCGCAAATGGCGCTTGGGCACCGGGTGGCGCTTGTCTTCAATCAGGTCTTCAAGCGCCCGAGGCAACTCTTTAATGCCAGCCGGAGAGCCATCCACATAGGCTTGGATGGCTTTCATCATCACGCTTCCAATCATCAGAAGCTCTTGCTCTTTCTCACGCTCGCGTTCAATGCGAAGGCTATGGAATGCCACCAGGCTTGCAAACCCGAGGTTAAACATCAGCACAAGCACGCCGAGCATGACCACGCCGCGATGCGCTTGGCGCCCTGGCCTAGAGCTGCGCATAAGGCACTCCCTGCCGGCTCACACCTTCAGCGCCGCTGCGCACATCGGCGACTCCTGACGCATCGGCTTGTGCGCGACCGCTCGAAGGCAGGTCGACCAGGGATGGCGGAATCATCTGCCAGGTGTCGTTGGTTTGTGTAATGGGATCCACCGGAACCGTGCGCATGTATTGGCGCTCAACCAGCTCCACCAGCGTGGCAGGATAGCGCCCGGTATCGGCATGAAAGCGGTCAATTGCCGTGCGGATCGCATTCAGATTCTGAGTGAGTACGATCTCGCGGCCTTGCTCGACCCGATTGATGTAAGTGGGTGCGGTGATTGTGATCAGCAGCCCGATCAGCGCAAGCACGACCAACACTTCGATCATGGTGAAGCCCAATGCCCCACGCAAAGATGACGGCTTGTTCAAGGTCACCATCTTCGGTACTCCACGCCATTCAGCCCAACGCCGGTGGAAAGCGAAAACACGTCGAACACATCTTTGCCAGGCGCGGGCGCTTCGGGGCGGCTTGCGTAGCTTCGATAGCCCCAGGTGCGCTCGTTAGGCACAAGCTCAGGTGGAGCCATGGGATCGCGGGGGACGCGGCGTAAGAAGTACATCTTGGGCCCGCCCGGGGTCTTGATGTTGTCCAGCCCTCTGGCTAGCACGGTAAGGTCGGGTGGATAGCCAGAGCCATCAGCCACCTTTGCGATCAGGCCTTCATCAGAGGCCCGCTTGTAAGCGTCAAGCGCCTGGCGAATTTCAAACAAGGTGCCACGCAGTTCGCGCTCTTTGCTGCGCTGGGCTTCCACTTTAATCATGGGCACAGCACCAAGCGCAAGCAGCGCAAGGATAGTGAGCGCCGCACAGAGCTCAATCAGGGTGAAGCCTCGTGCAGCGCGGATCCTCATGGGGTGACCTCGATGGACAAGGGCCCTGGAATGCCCACGCTCATCTCGCTGGCGTTGGCGTTTGAACTATTGCGAACCGCAATCACGCGAATGCTGCCAGAGCGGCCTGCCTGAATGCCTGCCCGCAGGCTGATCTGCGCGGATTGGGAGGTGCCCGATCCACTCAGCCCCACCAATAATCGTCCGCCACTGCCACCGCTGAACACCGCTTCGTCATAGCTCAACTCAACCACGGTTCCCGGAGTAAAGCCGGCGCCTTCAAGTTGCAAAGTCAAGGGAATTGCATTGCCCGCTTTGACGCTCGGTGGGCCATTGAGTGTGAGCTGGCCACTTGAGTTGTCCGCGGCGGCCTGTTGGGCAGCTTGAGCCTGATCCGCAGCGATCGTCTGATTGGTTTCGCCACCCGCCACAGGCCGTATGGCTTGTGCTGGACGGCCCGCAGGGCCAGTACCCCCCCCGGTACCCAAAGCCACGCCACTTCGGGCGGCGTCGGTGAGGCGAATCGGAGCTATGCCCACTGCAGCTTCAGTACCCGCCCCCATGGCAGCAAAGCTTTCTGCAGGGCGATCTACTGAACGGACAATCCGGGGAGTGATCAGCAGGACAATTTCGCTGCGCTCGGTTTCAGAGAGCGTGTTGGAAAATAATCGGCCAAGCAAGGGCAATTCACCCAACCCCGGAACACGGGATGCGCTGTTGCGCTCCGAGTCGCTGATCAAGCCAGCGAGAATTTGTGTTTCGCCATCCTGAAGTCGAAGCACTGTGCCAGTGTTTCTGGTGCCAATACGATAAGCGATTGAGTTCGCAGGCCCTTGCACGGTTTCACGTACTGATGAAACCTCAAGATTCAACTTCACAGCCACTTCATTTTCCAGATGAATCTGCGGCTCGACATCAAGCTTCAGGCCTACATCCAGGTAAGACACCGAAGAAGAGAATGCGCTGCCCGTGCCTCCAGTGGTGGCGCCAGTGAAGTTGGTGGTGAAGACTGGCAACTTCTCGCCGATATGAATCTTGGCCTTTTCCCGATTGCGCACCCGGATGCTGGGATTCGAAAGCAAATTGCTGCGCGCATCGGTGGCTCGCAAATTGGCCAGCAATGACGGGTTGGCGAAGTAAGCCAGTTGGTCGCGAATGTTGACCCGCCCCACCGCTGAGGTCGACGGGGTGATCGTTCCCGGGTTAAATATCTGGCTTGGATCGTAGGCCCCCGAGGGCACAGATCCGGGTGTGGTAGCCGCCACTCCATAGCTAATTTGCGTCGGAAACTTGATCCCCAGCTCAAGGAGCTTTGAGCGGCTCACTTCAATCACTTCGATATCCAGCACCACTTCAGCTTCGGCCACATCAATCGACTGAATCAGGCGCGAGGTGAGGGCCAGGGCCTCGGGCGTGTCTTTGACCACCAGCAGATTGAGCCGCTCGTCAATAAACGTGTCTCGCGTTTTCACAACTGCACGCACCATTGCCTGGGCTTGCTTGGCATCGATGTTGGAGAGGTAATAGCTGCGAGCCTCAAGCACCAGATACTCGCGATTCTTGGCCTGAGTCGCGGGATAAATCATGTAGGTCTGGTTGTTGAGCTGTTGCGATGCAAGCTGCTGCGTTTGCAAAACAATGCGAATCGCTTCAGCAAGAGGCGTATCACGCAAAAACACCGTGACCCGACTATCCGCGCGCACATCGCGATCAAACACAAAATTGATTTGCCCGATGCGGGTTAGCGCTTCAAACACTGAGCGCAAAGGTGCCTCACGAAACTCGATCGTCACCGGCCGGCTCAGCGCTGCGGGCACTGCAGCCGGTGTTGCTTGCGCGGCTGCTTGACTCAGCCGCATGCTCGCGCGCCTGACAACATCGCGCGCGGTGCGGTTCATCGGATCGGTTTCCAAAATAGTGCGGGCACTGGCCAGCGCCGGTTCAAACTGACCATCGTCCAGTTGCTTGAGTGCCCGATCGAGTTGCCCTTGCGCCAAGCGAACCTGCTCGATGCGATTGACCAATGTTGGCAAACGTGGATGTTTGGGATCCAGCGCAGTGAGTTCATCAAGCACCACTTTTGCTTGCTGCCATGCGCGGGCATCCAGCAGCTCTTCAGCCCTGCCATGAAGCTGAGTGGTCAGCATTTCGCGCGCGCGCAGTGCCTGAGCTCTGAGCTGATTGTCGTTGGGCTTGTCGGCCAACCCTTCGTTGGCTTTGGAAAGTGATTCGCGATACTTCCCGCTGCGCTCCAACTTTTGGCTCTGATCAACAATGCTATTGGCACAGCCTGCCAATAGCAAAATTGCCAAACTTGAGGCGGCGAGCTGCACCGAGAAACGTTTAAAATATGGCATCTTCAATTGACCTGCGCTGTTGGGTTGGGAGCTGCACCTGCAACACGGCCAATCTCCAGGCGTTGTTTAACCCCGGCTGCGCTGGTGAACACTGCGCCGGTTTCATCGATGGTTTCCAGCTTGAAGCCGTTAAGCGATTGCCCCAGCCCAAGCGTGCTGACAGCCTGACCGTCCTGGGCAATCACCTGTAACTTGCCGCCATCATTCACCCGCCCGATCAACACGAAACGTGGTGCGGGAGGCGGTGGCGGTGGCGGGGCTTGAACCACTGGAGGCGGCGGCTTTGGAGGATCCCGAAACAGATCGCCTTGCATTGCAACCATGCGACGCTTCGTGATTGACCCCGCATCGGCGCCGACTGGCCCAAGATCTTCAAGCAATGGTGACATCGCCTGGGGTGGCTTAGTGCGTGATTCCGGGATGCGCGAGTCTTTGCCTGCAGGGTTCAAGGGCGGCGCAACGTCAGTCGATTGATCGTTGCCGCGCGAGGCCATCGGCTTACGAGGCGCTACAAGGTCCGTGTCGCCCTGGGTGTCGTCCGATGGCATGGTAAGCACCACGGCACTGGCAATGATGCTCGCAAGCAGTCCAATCATGAGCGGGCGTGAGATCGCCATCAGATCCGCCCTCCCGGAGTTTGGAAATGCAGTGCGAGTCCGATCTGCAGGTCGAGCTTGCCGCTTGTTGCGTTGCGCTCAAAGGTGCTTTCCATCACCTGGGCATTGGGGTATTGCACGAGTAATTCATTGATCCACTGCCGCAGCTGGGGGTAAGAGCCACTAGCATTCATGTTGAGATCGAGGCGGGCCACCGGATAGCCCTTGAGCGTGGTGCGTTGCCACTTCGATTCGATCGCACTCAGGGTGACTGAGCGGCGTAGAGCCTGCGCTGCAAGGTCCGCAGCTTTTGGGCTGGTTGATGGCCCTCGGATCGGCAAGCTTTCAATTACTGCAGTGAATGCTGCGTTAGTGCTTTGAGCAGCCTGGGCATCCCCTTCATTGGCCACGCGCGGATTGGCAGTAGGTTTGGTCGGAGACGGAATGCCTGCGCTTTGCGGGAGGGGCCTTGGCTGGTTTCGCTCTGACAAGAGCGCTCCCATCGCTTCAAGCTCCTCGGCTGTTGCTTTTTGCCCATTCGCCCATGGCAATAAGCCCACCGCCAGAATCATCAATGCCACACCCGCCCAGCCAGCCACACCCAAATCCTTGGCGATCACCGAGAGGCCGGCACGAGTACGCAGCAGCCCACGACCGAACGCCTCTTGCCAAAGCCGCGGATGCATCGAGTTTGCGTTCATCGCGCGGCGTCCCAACTCAGGTTGGCCTGGAACTCAATGGCGCGTTTACCGTCGCGCTCAATCGCTTCCTGTCGATTGATCATGACATAGGGCACCCCTGCCCGCAGCCAGGCCTGGCGCAACGCATCGATATCCGCAAAGCCACCCACCTGACCGCGCAGTTCGATCGCATCACTTCGGCTGTCCATCCGCATGCTTGTCAACACCAGGTTGCCTTGTGATGCGCGCTCGGCTTGCGCCAAGCGCTGCATCCAGTCCACGCCGAGCAGGCGTTGCAGGTTGCGAGCCTCTTCGCGGGCAGCTCGGTCAAGGGGCGCTATCGAGGCCAGGGGTTTGGCTGCTTGCTGCTTTTGGGTGGGAGCTGCTTTACGTTCCTGCGCGGTTTTTGCTTCGATAATGGCGCTTTGAATTTTCGTTTGAGCCTCAGCCAGATCCACTCGCTGCTTTTGCTGCGCGCCGTAAAGTCCTGCCGTCGCACAAGTCAACGCGCCCAACCCCAAAACAGCGTAGCTGACCCATGGGGCCAGCCAACGCCGGGAGGCAAAGTTGGGCAGGTAAGCGCTCATGAGATTTCTCAACTCAGGCCTGATTGGGCCAGGACAGCCGAATTGGGTTCGAGTATCTGAATTGGTTCCCGAATCAGAATGACTTGCCCGCGCCCAAGTAAAGTCGAAATCGAGGTGTTGCGATCATGGGTTACGCTCACCGACCAGCGCGGCGCGATGCTTCCACGATTGCCAAATAGCGTGTGAGCCAGCGCATGGGTGCTTGGTGAGTGAGGCAACAAAGCGAAGTCCACCACCCGGGTGCGATAACAAAGAAACGCCGGGGTTTGCAATGAATTTGAGCTGCCAAAAAACATGAAGGGCGCCTTGGGCCACAAGGTCATGGAGGCCTTCATTTCGGCGATGGGGAAGGGGGCGATATCGCCGAAGGTGAGCTTCAGCTCGCGCTCAACTTCACGAAGGGCTGCGACATGGCCCTTGGGCAGTGCTGCGCACATGAACATCCGCCCTGGCCATGCTCCGGGGGTGACGATGTCCCACTGATCACCATCAACTTCAAAGCGCCGCTCAAACTCCGCGCGGACATAGGCCTCCAGCTCTTTGGCATCTGTCAATGTGTCGGGCCAGGTTTGACACCACAGTCGGCACCAGCGCTCATCAATCCACACCGCCCACTGGCGTCGCCGCAGAAATCCGCTAATCCGCTGATCGACTTGCAGATGCCCTTTGAGCATGTCAACCGCTTGTTGAAGCACGACTTCGAAATCGGGGCTGTCGGGGCGCAAACCACGCGCGGTCTCCTCGCTGTAGTAGCCCGCGGGTGCTATGGCTACGCGTTGCGGCGAGAGCAACATGATTGAACGCTCAGTCCATCTCGGCCACACGGCAGAACTCCTCAATTGAAATTTTTTCCTGGGCCACGAGCTGGGCGGCTTGATGCACCATGCGTGACATGCCTTTGCCCTGAGCAAGCAAGCGCAATGCGCGAGGCGGCTCCCGGCGCACAATGGCTTCGCGCATGTCGTCGTCCAGCACCAGCACTTCTGCGACTGCACAGCGGCCGCGAAAGCCTGTGCCCCGACATTCACCACAGCCTCGGCCATGGCTGTGATGCGTGATGTTTCCAAGCACTGAAGCGTGACGCGTCATCAGCAATGCTTCGATAGGCCGACGCTCGATACACCTCGGGCAATTCAAGCGCAGCAGGCGTTGTGCAATCACACCATTCAGGGCACTCGTCAGGTTGTAGGGATCGATCCCCATATGAGCGAATCGCCCAATCACATCCACCGCACCGTTGGCGTGAATCGATGAGAACACCAAGTGGCCAGTAAGCGCGGATTGGACCGCGATCTGAGCGGTTTCTTCATCACGAATCTCACCCACCAGAATCACATCGGGGTCATGGCGCAGGATGGCGCGCAGGCCACGGGCAAATGTCAAACCGGTCCGGTCATTCACGGGCACCTGAAGCACGCCTTGCAACTGATACTCAACCGGGTCTTCGATGGTGATGATCTTTTGAAGGCCATCGTTGATTTCGGTGAGTGCGGCATACAGCGTGGTGGTTTTGCCGCTACCCGTGGGGCCAGTCATCAGCAACATGCCGTGTGGTTTGCGAGCCAACTGCCGGATATGAATTCGGGCCGCTGCATCAAGACCCAACTGGTCAAGATTGATTTGCTGGCCTTCTTCGGCTAGCGCCCTTCGATCAAGCAAACGCAACACGGCATCTTCGCCATGAATGCTGGGGATCACTGATACCCGCAGATCGATCACGCGGGCATCGAGTCCGATTCGGAAGCGCCCGTCTTGCGGCACGCGTCGCTCGCCAACGTCGAGCCTAGCCAGGACCTTCAGGCGTGAAATCAGCTGCTGTGCAAGCAGTCTGTCATGCAGGCTGCCAGCCATGGTGAGCGTGCCATCGATTCGATACTTGATCTCCAGGCCGTGAGCCGTGGCTTCAAGATGGATATCGCTTGCAAGACTGCGGTAGGCATCAAACAAGGTCGAGCCGAGTGTGCGAACCACCAGATTGGTTTCGTTTTGCAGTGCCTGCAGGCTCAGGCGCTCATAGTCATCATCCCCACTCGAATCGGGTGGAGTCTCCGCGGGTTGCAGTGCCTTGATCTTCTCACCATGCTTATTCAGCACCGTGAGCAGGTCATCGTGAGCCACCCACAAAAAGCGCTCCGATCCATCCAGCCGACCTTGGAGCCAGTCCCACACTGTGTCGTCAGCTTGGTCGCTCATCACCACGCAGGGGCGATGATCCAGGGTGCCGATCAGCAGGCTGCGCGATAGTGCGTTGACGAAGGCTAACCGCTCGAAATTCGGCTCAATGCGATACAGGGTATCGACATCAATCGGGTCAAAAAGGCCGGCGGGGCTCATCGCACGCTATCGAAAAGTTGCAGCAAGGGCCAGTACAGTGCCACCACCACAGCCGCGACCAGTACAGCAATCAGCAGCAACAGAATCGGCCCATACACGGATGCAAGCCGATCCATGGTTTGGGCAGTTTGCTGCTCTTGTTGTACTGCCATCCGGTGCAGTGTTGGCCCGATCGATCCGCTGCGCTCGGCCGCAATCAAAAGCTGCTGCCCCAGAGCTTTGGTGAGCCCCGCTTCAAACATGGCTTGAGATGGGCGAACCCCTCGCCTGATCAGATCGATACAGGTGCTGAGCTGGTCTGCAACGAGCGTGCGGGCGCTGCGCTGGGCCACCGCCATGGCATTAACAAAAGGCTCGCCACCCTGCAGCAAGGCTGAGGTAATGCGCAGCGACTGCGAAATTTGCATGGCATAGCGGATGCGTCGGATGGGACCAATCCAATCCAATGCGCTTGCCAGCCGAGCGCGCATCTGCGCGCTGCTAATCAGCCAGGCCAAGATCACACCAGCGCCAGCGCAGGCCGCGAGCAGCCACTGCCAATTCGCGTTAAGCCACAACCCCGCAGAAAGAATCAGACGTGAGGCTTCGGGTAAATCGGCCTGTACATCTTCGAGGGCCAGGGCAAACTTTGGCACCACAAAGCCGAGGAGAAAGCCCAGCACAAGTAACGATGCGACTAGCAGAACAATGGGGTACACCGAAGCAGAGATCAACCGATTGCGCAGCTCATTCATTGCGGTCTGATAAGCCACAAAACTCGCGAGTGATTGGGCCAGGCTTCCTGATTGCTCACCGCTGCGCAGCAATGCTACGAGCAGTGGGCTAAACCCTGCAGCGCTAGCCTCAAATGCAGCGGAAGGCTTAAGGCCAGAAGACAAGGAAGCAAGCAGCGAAGCGGCGAGCTCCGATGTAATGCCGGACCCGTCATTGCGTATCGCATTCAGCGCCTCGGTCAGGGTCAGACCAGAAGCAATAACCTGCTCAAGCGCGCTGCAGAGCTGGAGTTTCTGGGCGTTGCTGATCCTCCCCGTTCGGGCGCCCAGACCCGCTTTGCCGCGGCCTATACCCAGACCCGAAACTGGTCTCATGGCGATGATTCGCGCGCCCTGGGTTTGCGAAAGCTCGCGTGCTTGGGCCTCTGTCGTGGCCAGCACCGTGGATTTTGCTATCGCGCCCTTGGCATCGAGAATCGTGACTTCAAAATGCATGGAAGTTCAGCGATTATTAAAAAGGTCAGTGTCGTCGCCGGTGCCACCGGGCTTGCCGTCACGACCAAACGAGAACAGATCAAAGTCGCCGCGCTCGCCCGGCATACGGTATTGGTACGCGTTGCCCCACGGATCCAGCGGTACGGATTTTTTCAGATACGGACCAGCCCAGCGGGGTTCGCTGCCTGGAGCCTTGTCGAGCGAGTTCAAGCCCTGTTCGCTGCTGGGAAAGCGCCCGACATCAAGCCGGTAATTTTCAAGCGCAGATTCGAGAGCGGAGATCTGAGCCCTGGCGATCTTCACTTCCGATTTGGATATGTTGGCAAACATTCGGGGTGCGACCAACCCGGCCAACAACCCAAGAATAACCAGCACAACCAGCAGTTCGAGCAAGGTAAACCCGCCGACTTTGCGTGTGCGTTTGAAACAAGAAGGCTGAGAAGTTCGATACATGTGTCGGAACATGTGCAATGGCCCGGACTGAAGAAAGATGCGTAATCTCAGGCACAAATGTTTCAGCACCGTGACCTCTCGGGGTATGGTGCAGGTTCACCTATCGATATTGATGAGTTACGCTCAACTTTGGATGTTCATATTGGTCCATATGGATCAATCAATGTGACGAGGGTTGTCATCGCAGCTGCGGCATCACAGTTTCAAATAGCCGTCATCGCAATTACTTGGCGCTGTAACAAAGCAGAACTACGATTGATCCTTTCAGTAATGCATCACCTTAGTCCGAATGGGCCAGTGATCCACTCCACACTTTCATGAATCTCAAGCTCGCACTCGTAGTGATCAGCATCGCAGCGCTTGGCGCGTGCTCCAGGGGCGGCGATACGCGAGAGGGCGCTCCAAAAACGGCAACGCAAGTTGTAGCCAAGGTTAATGGCCAGGAGCTCACCTTCCGCCAGCTTGAGTCGGTCTTGCGCATGCAAAACATTGCGTCGAACCAGGATCTTGACCAAGCCAAGCGTGTGGCTATTGACGCTTTGGTTGATCAGCAAGTCGTTGTGCAGCAGGCGATCAAAGACAAAATCGATCGCGATCCCGAGGTGTTGTCTGCGATTGAGGCTGCCCGCAGCAAGATCCTAGGCCAAGCCTACGTTGCTCGGGTCGCAGCCCAGGTGGCGAAACCTTCTGAAGCAGAGCAAAAAGCGTTTTTTGAGAAGCATCCTGAGCTGTTTTCGCAGAGGCGAATTTATCAAGTCGATGAGCTGGCGATTCCCGTGACCGTGGGCGCAGATGCAGTACGCGCCCAGATAGCCAAAGGAGCTCAAATACCCGAACTCGCAGCCTGGCTCACCAAGTCAGGTATCAAGTTTGGCCAGAATCGGGGGGCTCAGGCCGCCGAAGGTTTGCCAATGGCGGTGGCCAAAGTGCTGGGCGAACTCAAGGAAGGCGATATCACCGTATTGGAGCTTCCGGGAGGCATTCAAGCGGTGAAGATTCTCAAGGTGCGCAACGAACCGGTGGCATTTCAAACAGCTCAGGCAGCTGTTGAGCGTTACCTGATGAATGAGCGGCAACGGGCTGCAATGACAGACAAGCTGAAGGCCTTGCGAGCTAATGCCAAAGTTGAGTGGATGGGTGAGTTTGCTGCGGTAAAGCAGGAGCCTAAGTCGGCACCTGCAGCAGGTGTTGCGCGTAGTGATCCGCCCGCTGCCAAGCCGAATGACCTTGAACGCGGCCTTACCCAAATTCGTTAGGGAACTTGATCGTGAATATCCTCCATATCGCACAGATTCTGTGGGCCAGACGAGTCTTGTTTCTTTGCGTGATGTTCAGTCTGTTTGCGGGTGCGGCACTAATTGCTTGGCTTTGGCCAAACAACTACACAGCCACCGCCCGCGTGCTGGTGGACTTGAAGCAGGTTGACCAACTTACTGGTGTGAGCAATGTTTCGGTGTTTGCCCAAACACAGCTGGCAACACAGGCTGATGTGGTGCGTAGTTCGCGCGTAGCCTTAAAGGCGGTCAAGCTATTGGGTCTTGAGCAAAGTCAGGCGGCTCGTGAGCGTTTTGAGAAAGCCGAAGATACTCGGGGATCTTTTGATTTGTACTGGAGCGAGCTGTTGCTGCGCTATCTGGAAGTCAAGCCAGTGCGGGAAAGTACGGTTCTGGATATCTCGTTCACAGGGCCCAATGCAGCTTTTGCCGCAGAGGTCGCAAATGCCTTTGCTCGTTCATATCTTCAGACCTCCCTTGAACTTCGTGTTGAGCCTGCAAAAGACCAGTCCCAATGGTTTGATGCCCGCATCGCGACTTTCCGGGAAGACCTCGTCAAAGCACAGCAACGACTGACCGACTATCAGAAGAAGAACGGCATCGTTTCAATCGATGAGCGGCTCGATGTGGAAAATGCCAGGCTGCAGGAGCTTTCAACAGCTCTCGTGAACGTACAGGGCCAGAGTGTCGATTCAAGCACGCGCTCGAGCAGTGCCGAGAGCGCCTTAAAAGACGGTACAGGTGGCAACCTGCCCGAAGTGCTGAATAGTCCCTCAGTTCAGCTATTGCGAACAGAGTTGGTACGCGCGCAGGCCAGGGTGGCCGAGCTGGCACAACGTTTGGGCCCGAGTCATCCGCAGATGGTGGCTTCCCAAAGTGAGGTTGAGGCCTTGCAGAAAAGACTGCAGGCCGAAACGGCAGTTGCGGCTCGCTCAATCACCCAAACCAGCAATGTGAATGTGAAGCGCGAGACGGAGCTGCGCAATTCATTGGCGCAGCAAAAGACCAAGGTGTTGCAGCTCAAGCGCCAACGCGATGAGATGAGCGCCCTGCAGCGTGAGGTCGAAAGCGCCCAACGTTCTTACGACCAGGTGCGGCAGCGATTGGTGCAAACGACGCTTGAAAGCCAGGCGAGCAATGCAAGTGTCTCGCTGCTTGATTCTGCCAGTGCCCCTTCGCAATCTTCCAGTCTGAAGTCTTACGTGTTTTTGTTGATCGCATTGTTCTGGGCTCCGCTTATTGCAGCAGTGGCTTGTTTGGTGTGGGAGTCGCTTGATCGCAGATTACGCACGCCGGAAGATATTGAGCGAATCCTCGGGCCCTCGATTACCTTGGCCGAAGTGCCCAAGTTGAAGCGGCTCGGTGGGGCATACATGCGGGCTCCTCTGCAACTCTCGAAAGGCTGATGACGATGGGCAGTGATGTTTTGGTCAAGGCTTTGGGAGGCAAACCGGCGCCTGTGCTCGTGGGTGGCAGTGAGATCACTACCTACACGATTCCAACAGTGGGCGCGGTTTTAGTGGACATGGGACGGATCAGCCTTGATCAGGCTGAACAGGTCTTGGTGGTTCAACGGCAACAAGGGCAGAAGTTTGGTGAAACAGCCAAGGCGCTGGGGTTCATTACCGAAACCGATTTGCAGGTGGCATTGGCGCGTCAGCAAGGCATGTTCGTATTGCTGCCGCATGATCGAGCACAGCTGTCTGACGAGCTTCGATCACTCATGGATTACGAGCCAATCAGCAGCGCGATGCTTCAAGCGGTCACTCAATTGCAGGTGAGGTGGCTTGGCGAAACCCCCGAAAGACGATCAATAGTTGTCATGAGTGCGCGCCCCAAAGACGGCCGAACCATGACCACTGCAATGTTGGGTTTGCTGATGGCTCAGCAGGGCCTTCGCGTAGTGCTGGTTGATGCAAACATCGGGTCGGGAATTCAGGAATCCGAGCTCGGTAGACACTTTGGGTTGATTGATCGTGCAGATTGCACTTTTGATCAGCTGATGCACAACCCTACCCATCATGATCGTTTGCCAGCCCCGCTTGATTCAGTTGATCTGAAGCTGGTGTTGCCAGGGCCAATGCAGCTGCCCATCGGCTGGAGTGCAAGCGCCGGATTCACCCGCATGTTGGATGTTTTGCAGTCACGATATGACGCCGTATTGCTGGATAGCCCACCCTGTGCTGAGCGACCCGATGCCTATAGTCTTGCGACCCGAGCCAGCAGTGCAGTGAGTTTGATTCGCTCCGGAAAATCAAAGGCCCGTGATCAGGCGCAGATCATTCAACGATTGCGCGATGCCGGGGTCGAGCACATCGGCTCGATTATCGTCAATCACTAAGCCGGGCTAACATCGGGGCGAGGGTCAGCCCTGAGTTGAACCCGATAGCCTTCGCCGCGAATGGTTTCCAGATTGCGATCCCAATGCACTTGGGCCAGCCGTCGGCGCAAGCGGCTGATATGGACATCGACTGTTCGAGGCTCGATCCCCTGGGGGTCAGGCCATAAGCATTGCAATAGCTGCACGCGGGAGAAAACCCTTCCCGGGTTTTCGGCCAGCACGCGAAGCAGTCGATACTCTGCAGGCCCAAGTTCCAGCTCGACTCCGTTACAAGTACAGCGGTGTGTATCAATACAAATCTCGAGTCGCCCCAGCCTGATGGGCAGGCGGGTGGACGCAGGCTTGGGTGCCCGCGGCTTGCGCCCGCGCATGACCGCATTGAGCCGACCCAACAACTCCCGGTTTGAAAATGGCTTCTTTACGTAATCGTCTGCCCCGGATTCAAGGGCTTCAACAATATCGTGCTCAGAGGAACGCGCGCTAACCATCACAATCGGAAGCGCCGAGGTCTTGTGGCTGCTTCTTAATCGCTTGATGTACTGCACCCCGGACATACCGGGCAGATTCCAGTCCACGAGAATAACGTTGGGCACCCTGGAACTCACCAGGTGGTCAGCGTCATCACAGGTTCGGGCGGAGCTCACTTCAAATCCGGCGTATCCAAACACAACCTCGAACAGCTTGAGGATATATGTATCGTCGTCGATAGCCAGGAGAAGCGGTTTGTCTGCATTCATTCAGACACTGTAAAGATGCGCGGTTAAGCGCAAGTGTCGGAAAGATTGCAGGACTCTGACTTATGCAGATTTAACCTTGTTTTTGCGAGTGATCCAGCCAAGTGTTCCCAGCCCGAGGCTCATGGCCAGCCAGGCGCTGAGGTCTGGGATCGGTGCCACTGCGACGCCATCGATTCGCACGACCATGTCGTCATAATCATCGTCGTCATTCATCAAGGTGCTGCCCGCCCCGATATCATCGAGGTAAAGCAGAACTGAAGTTGGCGACAGGACGCGCGTTGCAAACGAAGCCTGATTAACCATCGAAGGATTGGTTGCGTTGGTCACGAGGCTCGGTGTGCTTGCACCAGTAGGCACTTGAAACGCAAAATTGATCAAACCTGATGTAGCAGCCAGTGCGCCTGCGCTGGTGCCCAGAGGCTGTGACGAATCGAATAGCGTAGAGCCGTTGTACCGGAACTGATTGGTAAACCCGGCTTCCCGAAATATGAATGTGAAGGTCAGCAGGGCATCGCTGACCAGGTTGACTTGGCCACCCCTGTTAACGCTTACGCCAGGTTGGTAGTCGTTGCCTGCCGGCGAGAATGATGACCCGCCGGAGATTGTGAAAATCGAGGTTGGCGTGGTTGCCGCCATAGCGCTAATAGCGCTTCCAAGAAGAACGAGGGCTGTTGCAGCTTTTGCAACAACTGGTGAGAAAGTAGCTTTAGACATGATGAATTCCTTATAACCCTATGTTCCGGGTCGAACATGTAAATTCAGTTGCGGGCTTTCTCGTTGAACTAAACCAAACGGCCCTTTTGGATTGATCCATATGGATCAATAGGCTTTCTTGTCGCCCGCAAACACAAGCACTGTTTTCAGCACGATTTTCATATCCAGCCGAAGCGACCAGTTACGAAGATAGTCCAGATCGTATCGGATGCGGTCCTCCATCTCCTGCAGGGTTCGTGTTTCGCCGCGGGCGCCGTTGACTTGCGCCCATCCTGTAATGCCGGGCTTGACCTTATGGCGCACCATGTAGCCCTTGATCACAGTGCGATAAGCCTCGTTGTGAGCTACCGCATGAGGCCTAGGCCCCACAACACTCATGTGACCTTGCAGGACATTAAAAAACTGAGGCAGCTCGTCAATCGACGTCCTGCGAATAAACGCTCCTACTTTGGTCACCCTTGGATCGTCCTGGGTGGCTTGAACCACTCGTTCACCGTCTTCCATCACCCGCATTGAGCGAAACTTCCAAACCACAATCTCTTTGCCATCCAAGCCATAGCGGCGTTGGCGAAACAGAATCGGGCCAGGAGAGGAAGCCTTAACTGCTATTGCCGTTGCAATAAACACAGGCGATAAAACAATGATGGCCAAGCAGGCAATCACCAGATCAGATACCCGCTTGATCAGCGCCGTGGTGCCATGGAAAGGTGACTCGCACACCGCAACCACCGGCACGCCTGCTACCGACTCGACACGCGCCTGGATTAAATCAAACATGAAAAAGTCGGGCACGTAGTAAATCGAGGCCGTGGTGTCGCGCAAGTCATCCAACAACTTGAGCATGCTTGGCTGCTCGTTGAGTGGCAGTGCTATATAAATTGTATCGACCTGATTGGCTCGGGTGTACTTGGCTATATCCGACAGCGTTCCCGCGAGTGCTCGTTTGCCAGTGCTTACGCTATCCGGGTCAACATCATCAATATCGTCGTAAACGCCAACTACTCTCACCGGGTCATAGGGATCAGCCGCAATTTTTTCAGCAATACGCCAGCCGAGCTCAGTGGCACCCACAACAATCGCCGAGCGATATCCCTTGATTGCGGCATAGCGCAAAAGGAGTCGAGGAGAAATCGAATGAATTCCAACCTGCGCCGCCGGGACGAGTAATGCCCACAGGTAAAGCACGTTGGGATTGAACATTGTGATTGTTCCCGTGCCAAATCCAAACAGCAAAAGCAGGCCAGCTGTCAGAGCCCAATTCCCTGCGACTTCCCGAATCAGTCCGCGCTTTTGATGACGAAACGGAATGTCACCGGGATAGGTAATCGAAAAAGTGATGAGCCCGAGAATGACTTCGGCTGCGCGGATGGGCTCGCCATAAAAGACGCAGGCCGCAGCCAACATTGCCAGGGTACTCAGCGGATCAATGAGACCTTTCAAGGCGGCTAGCCCTCCCCGATCTCCACGCTGCACGATTGGAGGGTTAACGCTAAGGACGGACATACGCACCACAAACAGAATTGGATTCACACATCCGGCGATTGTGGGTTTTGTGCGTTGCGCAATCATGACAGTTTGGGATTCAGGCTTGTCATCAAACTGTCCTTTTACTGTCATCGATCTTGCTTTTTCAGCGCATAGCATCTGAGTCCCTGATTGATCGGAGCTAATGATGAACGCTGCTTATAGGCCTTTCGGACTGATCCTGATGGCGGCTTTGCTTGCAGCATGCGGGTCCAAAGAGGGCTCGGTTCCTGCAACTCAAGTGGCTGCCAAAGTGAACGACAAGGAGATCTCGATACATCAGATCAACTACGTTCTTCAGCGCACACAAGTACGCCCCGAGCAGGCAGATCAGGCCCGTCGAGCCATTCTCGACCGGCTGGTTGAGCAAGAGGTCCTTGTCCAGCAGGCCATGAGCTCCAAGCTTGATCGTGATCCCCAGGTGCTTCAGCGTCTCGACGCGGCGCGTCGGGAGGTTCTTGCGCGGGCTGCAGTTGAACAGATCGCCAGTCAGATTCCAAAACCGACCGATGCTGAAATAGCGGCCTTCTTCAAAGAGCGGCCCGAGCTTTTCCAGCAGCGCAAGGTTTTCAAGACCAATGAAATTGTGCTGCCCGGCCGCCCAAGCAATTGGAATGAGTTTTCCAAGCAGCTTGAATCGGTGAAGACGCTCAACGAGGCAGCGTCGTTGTTGCGCTCCAAAGGGATTGATGTCGCGGTAGCTTCAAACGTTACTCGCGCAAGTGAAAGCATCCCGCTGGACGTGTTGCCCAAGTACACCAACTTGAAAGCAGGCGAAGTGGCAATTTATGCCTCGCCTCCTCAACTGGTGATTGCAGAAATCATCAGCGCCAAGGAGGCGCCTGTGGAAGAGAAGCAGGCGGGTCCTGTGATCGAGCAGTTTCTGATGAATCGCAAACGCGGTGAGTATTTGCAAGGTGAGGTGAAGCGGCTCAGGGAAACAGCAAAGGTGGCGTTGCTTGGGGATTTCAACGCGCCTGCCAAAGACGCCGCAAAGGACACTGGAAAACAGCCTTCCGCTGCGCCTGCTGGGCAAGAGGCTGCGAAGCCCTCAGATGCAGCAAGTGGCACTGCTTCTCCAGAGGTTGATCTGGCCAAGGGCGTGCTTGGGATCAAGAAGTAAGCGAACTGAACACAAAGAGGATATGAGCGTGAGTAAGGCGATTGGATTGCTGAGAGTTTGGGTGTGGGTGGCTTTGAGTCTTGTCACCACCGGGGTGTCGGCTCAGGCCGACAAGGGCGACTACGTGCTGGGCGCGGGTGACGTAATCAAGATTTCGGTGTTTCAAAACCCTGAACTCACCGTCGAAGCCCGCGTGTCTGAAAACGGCGTGATTTCTTATCCGTTGATAGGGTCAGTCAAACTCTCCGGGTTTACCAATACCGAGGCTGAGGCCCTGATTCAAAAGCGCTTGCGTGACGGTAACTTTATTCAGAATCCGTCTGTGACCTTGAACGTCATGCAGTTTCGCAGTCAGCAGGTTTCGGTGTTGGGTAACGTGAACCGCCCGGGCCGCTATCCCTTGGAAACAACCGGCATGCGCTTGTCTGAAGTGCTGGCCCTGGCGGGCGGGATCTCGGTGAATGGCGCTGACTCGGTGATCATCACCACGAATCGCAGTGGCAAGCCAGAGAAGCACGAGGTCGACCTCGCAAAAATGTTCCTCGAAGGGCAGATGGGCCAGGACATGGTGATGGCCGCAGGCGATGCAGTGTATGTGCACCGCGCTCCCCAGTATTACATCTATGGCCAGGTCAATCGCCCAGGTAATTACACGATCGAGCGCGGCATGACCCTGGCGCAGGCAATTGCCAAGGGGGGCGGTATTACGCTGCGCGGCACAGATAAAAACGTACGCCTGCAGCGGCGCAATGGCGATGCGTTGGTCAACCTTGAGGCCAAGCTTGACGAACTCATCAAGCCAGACGACTTGGTGTTTGTGCGCGAAAGCCTCTTTTAAAGCAAGCGAACATCATGAATAAAATTGCACTCATTACAGGGATCACGGGCCAGGATGGTTCGTACCTGGCAGAAAGCCTTTTAAGTAAAGGCTACATTGTTCATGGCATCAAGCGACGCAGCTCATCGTTTAATACCCAGCGCATTGATCACCTCTATCAAGATCCTCACGACAAAGATGTTCGTTTGTTTTTGCATCACGGTGATCTGACTGACAGCAGCTCTTTGATTCGTATCATTCAGCAGGTCAAGCCCCACGAAATTTATAACCTGGCCGCGCAAAGCCATGTTGCGGTTTCCTTCGAAGAGCCTGAGTACACCGCCAACAGCGATGCGCTGGGCGCCTTGCGTATTCTCGAAGCTGTCCGCATTTGCGGTCTCGAATCAAGCTGCCGGATTTATCAAGCCTCCACCTCCGAGCTTTATGGCTTGGTGCAGGAAATTCCCCAGAAAGAAACCACACCGTTTCATCCTCGCAGCCCGTATGCGGTAGCCAAGCTCTATGCATACTGGATCATGGTGAACTATCGCGAAGCTTATGGCATGTATGCGTGCAACGGCTTGCTCTTCAACCATGAGTCTCCACGACGCGGCGAGACCTTTGTTACCCGCAAGATTACCCGCGCCTTATCCCGTATCAAGCTCGGTATGCAAGACACTTTGTTCTTGGGCAACCTGAATGCAAAGCGCGACTGGGGCCATGCCAAGGACTATGTCGAGATGCAATGGTTGATGTTGCAGCAAGACACGCCTGAAGATTATGTGATCGCCACCGGCCAACAAAACAGCGTGCGTGAGTTTGTGGATCTTGCTGCCGCTGAGCTCGACATGAAGATCTATTGGGAAGGTCAGGGCATCCAGGAGAAAGGCTACACCGACGCTGGCCAGTGCGTGGTTGCGGTTGATCCTCGCTATTTCCGACCAGCAGAAGTTGAGACCTTGCTTGGTGATGCGACCAAGGCGCGGGTGAAGCTCGGCTGGGAGCCGAAAGTCACCTTGGGCGAACTTGTGCGAGAAATGGTGCAGGCGGATTTTGAGGATGCGAAGCGGTATATGACGCTGCGCAATGCCGGTCATGATGTGACCCCGCAGCCTGAGTAACACTATGACCAGTGGGACGATCAGCCCGAGCATCGAGGTCTGGCACAACATCATGTGGTCGAAGTACAAAGCCCATGTGTTCTCAAGCCTTTACAAGCAAGGGATCGCCAGAGGGGTGAACATGAGTTTCATCCAAATTGCCGAGACCGAACGTGATCGCAAGGGCCTCAGCACAACAGATTCCTCGATTCACCGGTACCCATTTGACCTGCTATTCAAAGGCGCTTATTCCGACGTGCCAGTCTGGAGACGAATGCTTGCCTGCGCTTCAGGAGCCTGGAGGTCGAAGGCTGATGTCATCGTGATCGCCGGCTATCACCTGCCCGAATACTGGGCGCAGCTTTTGGTTGCCAAGTTGCGTGGCAAGAAGGTCGCTGTGTTTTGCGATTCAACCCGCTTTGATCGTCCGCAAACGGCCCTTAAATCATTTGCAAAGAGGTTTTTTTTCCGCAGTTGCGAGGTAATTTTTTGTTACGGTCAGCGTAGCGCTGAATACCTCACATGGCTCGGAGTGGATGAAAAGCGGATCGTGAAGCGCTGTCAGGCCGCTTATTTACCTTTGAGCTACACCCGCGAGAGCATCGGTGTAGAACGCCTAAAGCGCGTGCCAAAAACACAGGCTCCGGTGTTCTTGTATGTTGGACGCCTCTCCACTGAAAAGAACTTGCCGAGGCTAATTGCTGCTTTTCGTACCGTCCTCAAGGCGTTACCGGATGCAAGGCTTGAGATTGTTGGTGATGGACCCCAGCGATCCGAGCTTGAGCGCGATAGCGGCGATTTGATTGCTGGCGCAAAACTGCGGTTTTTGGGAGGTCGGGATATCGAGTTTATCTTCTCGAAATACCTCGACTCGACTTGCCTGGTTTTGCCGAGCCTCAGTGAACCTTGGGGCTTGGTGGTTAATGAAGCCTTGGCGCATGGCTGCCCGGTGGTGGTCAGTGATCGATGTGGGTGTGTGCCGGAACTCGTTAAAGAAGCCGTTACCGGGTTCGCCTTTGATCCCTATGACACGAATGCACTGTCTCAAAAGATGATCGCAGCGGTTGCGGCGTTTGGCGATACAGAGCGCGTCACCACTGACTGCTTGAGAATCATCGGTGAGTTTACGGCAGACAATGCAGCGCTTTCTATTCTTGAGGGATGTATTGAAAGTACACGCGCATGACGGTTGCGCCTAAATCCCCGATCTTTATAGGCCCTCTGCCGCCGCCAGTTCACGGGTTTTCGGAGATCACCCGATTAATGCTTGCTGATCTCAGGCAACACAGCGACCCCTGGGTACTGAATATGGCTCCGAGCAAGCGTTGGATATGGCTTGAAGCGATTGCAATAGTCTCCCAGATTTTGCGGTTGCTCGGAGTGCTTGCCGCTGGGAGGTATGGCCATGTGTATTTGGCACTTTCAGGTGGAAAGAGACAAATCATTGACATTGTTATGGCGGCTCTATGCCAAGCCTTTGGACGCTCGGTGGTTTTTCACCATCACAGCTTCGCTTATTTGAATCAGCCTTCCAAGTTGACCAAGTTGCTGATACTTGCGGTTCCTCGTGGAGTTCACATCACTCTATGTGAGCATATGAGGCAGCTCCTTGTCAGTAGCTATGGAGTTCCGGCTGCGCAGGTCAAGGTTGTGTCAAACGTTGCCTTCCTTTCACTACCTTATCCCGAGACGGACTCGGATATTGCGGCAAAGCCGCTTCGCATCGCTTACCTTTCTTATGTTACTCGCGAAAAGGGAGCCATTAGATTCATTGATTGTATTCGCGCTCTTGAGCAAGCGGGGGTGTCTGTTGAGGGCGTTATTGCCGGGCCAGTCGCATTGGAGTTCCGAGATGAGTTTGAGTCGCAGCTTTCAGGATGCAGGTCGGTCAGATATGTTGGGCCAGTTTACGGCGATGAAAAGGCTGCGTTTCTTTCGGCAAGTGATGTGCTCTTGTTCCCGACGGAGTATGTCAACGAGGCCGAGCCCGTTACGATCTTCGAAGCCCAGGCCAAGCGCTTGCCGGTCATTGCGCTTAAGCGTGGATGCATAGAAGCTCAGATTCCAAATGACGCTGGATACGTTTTCGAGGACCCAAGTCAGTTCGCCACTCAAGCCGCGAAGGTGATTGCAGAGTTGGCGCTCGACCGATCGGCATTGGAGCGAATGAAAAGGGCTTCTCGTTCGAGCTATGAACAGCGCTTCGAGGCTGCCAGATTGTCGGTAGCAGAAATGCTCGCCTATATCCTTCAGCGGGCCCCGCTGCACGGGCGGGCTTCTTCATTCCAAACGCAGTAGAGGCTTTTTTTGGTTGCAATCTCGAGTTCACCTAGCGGAGCGCTGTTGATGCTGCAAAGCGAGATGCGCACTGGCATTTTTCGTCTCTTGATGAGTGCAGCGTACATATTCGTAACGGCTCTTTTGCTGTTGGCGGCACCGATTTCAGGTACCACAACGTTTCTTGTGGCCCCACTTATTGCAGTCATAGTTTTACTTAGCTGCATAGTCGTTGCTCAGATTTGGTCCAATCAATTGCGGCCAGTTCTTTATTTTTTCTGTTTCTATTTTCTTTATGGCTTGCTGGTACCGTCCATATATCAGCTTTCCATGAACAAATTTCCATGGCCAAGCTTTGTTGTCTACAACGAGCTATTGATTGCCCAGGCTTGTGGTGTTGTTGTTGCTTCAGTCGTAGCTGGTCTTATCGGCTACCGGATTGGCATGCCGAGAGACTCTGAAAAAGTGCAGGCAGCAAGCGCTCCCAAGACCAATGCCTTACCTTCGTTGGCCGTTCTCGCCGTGTTGTCTGTGGCAGCGGCGGCAATATGTCTTGCCGCTTTTGGTCCCGGCGTTTTATTCGAATCGCGAGGGGAGGCTTCTGCTGAAATGCGAGCCAACAAGGTAGGCTTTGAGGGATACTTTCTCAGTGTTGCCAGGGCGATGGCCATTACCTTTTTGACTGTTGCCCTCGTCGCCCTTCGGTTTCACTGGAATAAGAACCGTGGTCCTTATCTTTGGATGGTTGCTATCGCCCTTGGCGTGGCATTTTTCGTAAACTTTCCCTTAAGCTTGGCCAGGTTTCAGTTGTTGGGATTTTTGCTGGCAGTGTTACTCGCTGTAGATAGTCGCGTATTCAGGGCGATTGTTACATTTTCTTTTGTTGGGCCTGTTTTGGGGTATATCGCCGCGCCTCTCATTGATCAGTTAACCAGAACGACCCGTTCAAGATTGGATCTTGAGTTGCCAGAACTGGCTACTTACATGACCCACGGCGACGTCGATGGGTTTCAATCGGTTATGAATGCAATCCACTATGTGCACACTGAGGGACTGCAATGGGGATATCACTTATTTTCGTCAATTTTGTTCTGGGTGCCCCGGGGTCTGTGGTGGGACAAGGCCGCGCCAGTTGGGCAAATAGCTTCTGCTAAAGCTGGTTATTACTTTACAAATATCTCCATGCCATTACCCGGGGAATTGTTTTCTGATTTTGGATACTTGGGTGTGGTGATGGGAATGCTTTTATTGGGAGCGGTTGCAGGGCGGTTGGATAAAGCCTACGACAGCTTCGTATCGAGCAAAGAGTCCACGTCCATCACATTAATGCCGATTTTAGCGATTGTTTTGAGCGCCTACCTCATCATTTTACTTCGCGGTTCATTGCAAGCTGTGATTTCAATTCCGTTTGTCGCTGTAGTTACTGCGGCGATATGGTGGTGGTCAATTCCACGTGATCGGGCAGTACCTACTTACCGCCCGAGCTTTCGCACCAGGATGTGAGCGCAATAGTCGATCGTAGAGAGATACTTGCGTTATTGGCATGTAGTGGTATCAATTTGTCAGCTTGCATGCCGGTTCGCCATTTCGCGCAGTTATCCGCCCCTCCCACCTTCTACGAACGGCCTATTTCTTCACAAGGTCGTGTGCCGGGAATGGTACTCGCTCACTGGCACTTTTTCCCGAGGTCAATAGACAACCGATGTGCGGCCAAGGACTATTACACGCTTCAATACCTGCGCCCAGGAGGCGAGGGCGGAAAGTACGCTGCTGCGGGAGGTTATCTCAGGGATAGGCCGGAGCCCCGTGCTGTTTTGTCCGCTACGAAGTGGAAGATTTCGGATCTTGAATCCGAGGTCAAGCAAGCCATCGAAATTGGAATTGATGCTTTTCAGTTCAATTTTGATCCGAGGGTCAAATTAGGACTGGCGCCTATCGCGCTTGAGGAAATGTTCGAAGCGGTTATTCCCCACTCAAGTAGCTTTGGGGTGGTTCCTTGCATTGACTGTTCAAGTCAGTTGGATGAACCAATGATTGCCCAGTTATCTGAGCGCCTGTTGAGTTTGGCTCGCCATCCAGCATGGAAGAAAGGCAGGAGTGGCAAGCTACTTTTGTGTGCGTTTTGGGCGGAAAACTGGAGACCACAAGTGTTTTCCGAAATATTTCGGGTCCTCAACTCTGATTCTTTCGAGATTGAGTTCATGCCTATCTTTCTAGACGATCTTGCGGCGACGCCTGGTCATTTGGAGATAGCCGACTCGATAGCCGTGTGGTCCGGAAATCACCTCGAAAGCATGCAATACATGACTGAAGTTGCGAAGCGCGCACGGACTCGAAACAAGTCATTTGCGATGTCAGTATGGCCGCAGGATTTTAGGCCGCGAGCGGGTTACTTTGTTGAAGCATTTAACTCGGCGCTATTCAGGAAGGGCTGGGAACTTTCCAGGAGCCTGAACGCGGAGTATGTGAATTTACTGACTTGGAATGATTACTCGGAAAACTCACACATCAGACCCTCCGCGGGAATTGGATATTCATTCTTTGATCTGTGCGGCTATCTCGCACATTGGTACAAGTCGGGTCATCCGCCGAGGTTAACTGCAGATACTCTCCTTTACTTTCACCGGCGCCAGTTTTCTGCGGGCCAAACCAGCGTCTTGCTGCAAGAGCGATTGTTCTCAACTCGATATGGATCAAAGAGGTCCGACGAAATTGAGGTGCTTTCTTTCGCCCTGTCACCGGCAGAACTGGAAATCGAAATAGGTCGCCGAACCTACACGACAGCTATCCCCGCCGGGCTGCACAGTACCAAAGTGCCTTTGGCATTTGGACAGCCTAGGTTCAGCTTGCGTCGAAATGACACTGTCCTAGTGAATTTGGAAAGCGCCCATCAGGTCCTTGAGCGAGCCGACTACCAGGATCTCCTTTATGTCGGTGGAAGCTCAAACCACAAGAGCACTACGCCAGATTCAGAGCAAGGGTGCTAGTAGTTGTTATAGATCATGCCAGCCAAAGCAACATCGCCTGAAGAAAAGAGCATCGTCAAATCTTCAAGAGCACGGGCATGACTTTTTCCGCTTCGTGCGATGCATAGTGCCGAGCGTGTTTTATAAGCTATGGCGGCACAGTCAGCGCCATGAACCGCAGCAGGAGTGTCCAAAATGACAAAGTCAAACTTGCGAGTGAACTCGTCAATCAGTATTGAAAAGGCCGGTCTTTCTACAAGCTCGGTTGGATTGGGAGGTGTTGGTCCCGCTGTGAGTACATGGAGATTAGGCAGGTGAGCGATGGTCGTAACCAGCTTCTCAGAAATTCTGCCGGCAAGAATGGTTGATAACCCATGAGTGTTGGGAATGCCAAACAATCGGTGTTGCCTGGGATTACGCATATCTGCGTCAATTAGCAGAGTATCTCCCCCGAGCTGTGAAAGCACGACAGCGAGATTTGCAGCGAAAAAAGTCTTCCCGTCGCCAGTGTTGGGACTAATAACTGCGAGCGCATGGTTACCGCCTTCTGTCTTGAAGGCACTGTTAAGCACCTGAGTGCGCACAGCCCTAAACGCCTCGGCTTGCTTGCAAAAAGGACTGACCGCCGTCACAAGTTCCGGACTGAACGCTTGTTTATCGGTAGGTGCGTAGGGATAGTGAAACTGACGGCCTAGCGCGTGGAGAACTGCAGCGGGCGTTGTTAGACGCAGTGCAACTGCGGCCTCACCAAACCTAAGCCCAGTGGCTCTTTGATGCTTCAGAACTTGCTCAACCTGGGCATCTGTCATCTGACCAGCTTGCTGGAGTATTTGACCTAGATACAAACCTAGATCGCCATCCGCTGGTGAGTGGGCCAAAAACTGTGTGTCGATATGATTCATGTTGGACTTCAACTCAACCTTGTCTGTGTGGGTCATTGATCCTGTGGCGTTACCTGGCCGCAGGAGCTGAAAGAATCTTGGTTTGAGTCCGTAGCAACCGTCTGCCTTTCCAGGCTCGTCCGTCGGGTCCGGGAATCACACCGATCACAGGTAGTTTCGAAAGCAATGAGGCCTCACGCGGTGAGCGTACTCGACGATCAAGAAGCTCATGGAGCAGTCCTGCAAACAAAGCTAGTACGGCCCCAATAACTACAGCTACCGCCAGATTGAAAAATATCCGGGGCGAGGTAGGCTCAGTAGGTTCAGCGGCTTGTGACAGTACAGCAATATTGGTTTGTTGAGACTGACTTTCGAGGGCGGTAAGATTGCCTCGACTTACAACCCCGTCATAAGCACGCTGCGCATTTTCAAGTTCGCGCTGCAAGATCTGCAGTTCGTCCCGAAGCTGTTTGGTTTTCAGCACTTTATTTCTTTGTGCATCGAGAGCCGCTCGCAATTCAATTTCGCGGGCTTTGTTAATGGTTGAGGTAACGCCAAGCCCGTTTGTGATGCGGCTGGTTTCCGATGCAAGCTTCGCTTTGATGCTCTCAATGCTCGCAACTGCCTCGACGATTTGAGGGTGATTCGGCCCCAATTTGGCGCTGAGTTCCTGCAAACGGGCTTCCTGCCGGGCGAGATCGGATTTAAGGCCGGAGATAAGGGGGTTTTGCAAAACCTCCTGCATCTGATCACCATTGCGCTTGACCTGCCCAAGTCGAATCGATGAATCAGCAGCCAAGGCCTGAAGCGACACTAATTGCGATGACAATTCATTGAGGCGAGATACTTCAACATCCAAGCGCTCGTCTGTTGCAACGATGCCTTTTTCTCGCTGATAGGTCGATAGCCGTTGTTGAGTTTGCTCGAGTTCATCTCGCAGCTTTTTTGAGCGCTCATCAAAGAAGCCCGAATAAAGTCTCGCGGGGTCTACTTTTAATTGCAATGTTGTATCTACATAGGCCTGTACGAACGCATTAGCCAAGCCTGCGGCGAATTTTGGGTTGTTTCCGTAGTAGGTAACGTCAATAACATTGGAATCCCGGGATGGCTTAACCACCAAGTTACGCTGCAAAAGCTGCGCAACCCAGTTCTGAAGATCCCCGCGCCCATTTGTAGCCTCCATCCATGACTGCCGAAGGTCGGGATTTTCATCAAGCTTGAGCTTCCGAACTACGTTTAGGGCGATACGGGTGCTTCGAATTACATCTAGCTGAGTGGTCACGTAGGTGGATGAAGCCATCGCAGGCAAGGTGCCAAGAATCGGGTCAGCCGACTTCAGGTCGATTAACACTTCTGCGGTGGCGCTGTACTGTTTCGGGGTGAGCAGGCTATACGCTGCTGCAATACCAACGACTACGCCAAAGGTGAAAAGCACAACCTTCCAGCGCGCAATTAGCACGGATAACAATTGCCGGAAGTTCATTTAGACCTCTTGGATTGATTGATGCACTCTTCTTTGGTCATTTCGACACCAAAGGACTATTGGGTTGGCCCAAAATGATCACGATACCTATCGCACTTTAAGACTCGATGACAGAGGCGGGGGCTTGTTTGGTACCGGGTCGGCAGTTTTTAAGAAATGCTACGAGTGAATATCCCATCGACTTGAAGTAAATGCCCGGATATCGGATCTTTAAATCCGCGCTCGATCCAAATCAGGTGAAAGCCCAGATCAGCCACATGGCTCAACATGGTGTGTATCAACGACTGCCCGGAATACAGCTCAACCAATGACAATTCGAGTTCGATAGCTACAACCTGCGATAGTGCGGTTTTGGCACCGCTCAGCACTTCTTTTTCAAAGCCTTGAACATCGACTTTCAGGTAAACCTTGTTGTTTGGCTTGAAAAGATCGTTTCGAAGGGTGTCCAGCTGGGCTACCCGAATGGACTCTACGCGTTGAATGCGGGTGGGGCTGGCAGCGTCCGTTGAGTGCTGGGTCACTGTTCGTAGGGAGCTGCTCACCAGGTTTTCCGAAACATGAATCTCAGCCGAGCCATCGTGGTCACCCAAGGCCATCTGAAAACCGCGCCAACGCTTATCGGCAGAAAGCGTTTTTGATAGCTGGGAAAAAACAACCTCAATTGGCTCAAAGGAAACGATGTCGCCCGTGTAGCCTTCGCTACGTACCTCAGTGGCAAATCCCCCGTTGTTGGCTCCAACATCGATAACAAGATCCACACCTAGCGACTGCAGGAAGCTTTGACGTTTGCGGCGAAAGGTGTTTTCAGCCCGCGTGATGTGGACGCCTAGGGCGCTGCCTGCAGCTTGAATTTGATCGGTGATTTGGCTTCGTAATTTCACAATAAGCTAGCTCTTAAAGAGTGATCGGAATGGGCGGCCAGAATGTCAGCGAGGAATGGAAGTAAGGCGGTGTCACCGGCGATAGTCGCGATATAGCGTGCGCACAATCACCGCCAAGGGGACGATGGACCCGATGCCCTGCGAAATGATTAGCCCTTGTGCGGTGGGGGCGATAACCACCAAGAAAATCGCTACCACGCTGAAGCCCAAAGTTCCAAAAAACAGGAGCCATGGTTTGTTGATGGCGCTAAGTACGGCTCCGCCCACAGCATTGCCCGCTTGAATCGGAGTCAGAACAGCAAGGATGAGGAGTAACACCCAATGCTGTCCGAATGCCTCGCCAAACCCGCCCATTGCGACCGGGGCAACCACAGCCAAAGCAACAGATGTACCCACGGACGAGAGAAGCGACCACCGGACGATTTTTCGCAAACCTGCAGAGAACTCATCGGACTGCCCGTTGGCATAAGCGCTTGCCAGTACGGGTATCACGCTTGACGAGAGCTGAACTGAAACGAAGATTAGTATGTTTCTGAATTGCAGAGTGGCCTGAAAGAGCCCGACTTGTTCATAACCATCCTGTGCGTGAGCAACGATCGCAAAACTGGCGATCATCACAAATCCAATGACCAGGCTTCCCAGCATGGTTGGGAATCCGAACATGAATAGTTTCCTGAAATCGATCGATGCGGGTCTCTTCCACTGGATTCCAGTCAGTCGCATTTGCTTGGATAACTCTTGGCGACCAACCAGCCAGCGTATGGCCTCTGCCGCAGCCAACCCGACGAGATAGCCGTTAACCCCAAAATAGTAGGCGCCTGCGATTTGGATCGGGATACCCAAAATACCGCCCCATACATTACTTACCGCGATGCCGCGAAATGACTCAAGTCCAGCGAGAGCACCAGTTTGAGCTTGGGCGACCAGGCTTAAAACCAACAATGGAATCGAAGCCACCAATACCGGGGCGAGCGCTGCTGAACCAAGCGGTTGAGCAGCAAGCCAGGGCGATAAAACAAGGAGTGCCACAGCGCCAACGGCAGCAGAGCCCCAGCTCCAATACGCGGTGGCTGTCAAAAAGCGTCCTGCAGTATCCTTACTTAGGCGGAAACTTTCAGCGATAAAGCGGCTCGAAGCTGCTGCCACGCTTAGTCCGCAGAGCGTGCCCATCATCGCAACCACTTGTTGGGCAACGCCCACTTCACCGAAGGCCTCTACCCCAAGGATTCTCGCCGCAAGCATTGCACCGATCAAGCCAAGCCCGCGATTTATAATTGCAGATCCCATAGACCAAAGCGCACCTCGCGCCAATCTTGCCCCAATGCCCTCGCCGCGCAAGCGAGCGGCAAGTTTGGCTAGCCTTTGCTGAGAGTTCAAGTACAGGCGGGTCGCTTCGGTCATCAAGTGGAGCGTCCATCAAGCATCCGGTCGAAGGGTATGCCAGTGGCGTGCAGAGTCTCTTTGCCCTCGGCAAACCATTGCACTAGCCATTGTTCGCATCTGGCCATCGCCTGCGATTGGTTACGCCAGGCTCGATACTGCGCCTGCCGTGAGTCATTGGACGGTTCCCCGGTCAGCATCGCCATCAAAGCAGCAAGTATGGCTTTGGGGTCTTTCGTGTTTGCCGTCTTTCCTAGAGCGTATTGATTCACTTCCCTCGCAATCTGATAACTTGCTTGGGTAAGAACCGGTTTGCCAAATTGCGCGGCAAGGCCCACTACTCCTGATGAGCCAATGTGGTCGATATATGGAGCTAGGACAAGATCGCATTGAACCAACGCGGCCACTAATTGTTGATTGCTGATGAACTCATTTCGCAGGGTAACTTTTAATCCGCGTAGCTCAAGCGCTCGCAGCACTTCGGCCTGCTCCGGGTGGTTTGCAGAAGGATGCCACTTACCAAGTATGCAAAGGTGAATGGTCCTAAGTGTAGTGTCGGGCGCAAGGTGGAGAGCCATTAAGAACTCTGCGAGACCTTTTCGCCGATCAATACTTCCGAAGAAGAGTAATTCTTTTCGATCGGATCGGCTGGGCTGAACTTGCAAAAGCTTTGCAGGTGCCATTCGGTCTAGTTCCGTCATCGCATCAGGGATATGCACGACCGGTACCTGGTGTGAGGGGTCCCAAAAGGGATCGAGAGTAAGGAGCGAAGGATGAGATCTTCGATAGAGCCATCGAAGAAGACTGAGCTTAGCCAAAGACTTGACCCATGCCCGCGACATGAAGGGCTCGCTCTCGGGGTAGTTAAAGCTAGTGCGAAACAAAAGGCCAGACCACGGAGCCTGGATTCTCCCATGACGCCACTGGTAATGAACCAAGCTCGAAAGCATGGGATCTAGCATTGCGAAAAAAACCCGCTCATCTGCCGCTACCGATGAGCTCACCATCCGGATTAGATCGAAACGCTGCTGGTGCGACGGGTGCTCATCTATGTGCTGTTGCAAGGACGCGTGCCCTTGTGTATCTGGTGCAAGGTTGCAGGCATGTAGATACGATTTTTCTGGAGCCCAGACCTTGAGCCGTATCTCGGTTCGCAGAGCTAAACGCATAAAAAAAACCAAGAAGTCACCGTGATGACCTCCAGCGGCGGGGTCTACATAGTGCAAGACACGATGATTCATTGCCTAGTTCGCCGATGGATAGACAAGCGATTTCATATCGCCAAGAAGTTTCAAGAGAATGCTGTTTTTCCCTAACGACTTCTCGGAATAATCACGGCTACGTCGCCCCAGCAATGTTCGCCGCGCTGGATCTTGCGCCAGCTCCTGAATAGCGCTGGCCATCGCCACCGCGTCTGCAGGTTCGATCCGCACGCCGACCTCTTTTAGAACCATGCCAAGCTCGGTTTCTGCTCGGGCCGCACCAATAACGGGTCTGCCGCTGGCAAGCATTCCCGAAAGCTTGGAGGGCATGACCAGGTCTGCGGCACCATCGCGCTGTGGCAATAGATGGATGTCTGCGCTGCCAAGCAACTCACTCAGTCGCTCCAAAGGTTGCAACTCAAGCCAATCAATGTTGTTCAGGCCCTGCGCTAGTGATTGCAATCCAGCTTTTGCGGATCCTTCCCCGCTTATGAGGAATTTAATGGATGGATTGCTCGCAAGAATTCTGGCGGCTTCGATGATTACTTCCAGACCTTGCTTCTCGCCAAGATTCCCTGAATAAAGACACAAACATTGGTCCTGCGCGATCCCGAACTGGTCGCGATATTTGTTCGTACCTTCGTGAGGCTGAATGAGGCTGGTGTCAACCCAATTTGGAAAGAGAACCGATTGCGCACGTGCTACACCTTTTTCCTGGAGCAAATCAAGCATGCGCATTGAGATAGTCGAAACCTTGCAAAACATGTTAAGCGTGGCGCGTTCAACAGCGAGCACAAAGCTGCGCAGTTTTGAAGACTTAAGCATGTTGAGTCCGAAAGCCGCATCGACCTCAAAGTCCTGAATGTGCAGCCATGAGTGCACCCGCAGTAATTTGGCCAGTAGTGCGGCTGGGGCGGCGTACATCATCGAAGGTGCCACGACAAACACCATATCCGGTCGTCTTGTGATCAATAGCCAAACAAACACAGGCAAGCTTGAAAGCGTGAAGCTAGCCAAGTGAATCAATCGCTTGAGGCCTGAAAGCTTCTTGGGTAGCCATAGCGGACATCGAACCACTACGCCCATTTCTTTGTAGCCCGGAAGACTTTCGCGGGAATAGCGTCCAGCCTTATAGCCTTCACCCAACGACCATGACGGGTAGTAGGGTGGGGCTGTGACCACGTCTACTCGCAAGTTGCGTTGCGCAAGCCAAACCGCCATCTCTCCGGAATACTTGCCAACTCCAGTAAGCTCGGGCGAAAAGTTCAACCCGTAAATCAGTATCTTCACATTGCAGCCTTGGAACGCGCACGATAGGGCTTCGCAGGCGACCCCTTGCAGATCATTTCCGCGGGGAGGTCATGGAATACGGAACTGCGTGCCCCCACTACGGCACCTTCGCCAATAGTTGTGCCAGGCGCCACAAAAACATCAGTACCGACCCAGGCTTGGGCACCAATTACGATTGGTGCGGCGGTGATATCAAAACCGGGGAGGTCATGTCGATGTGAACCGGTACAAAGATAACTGCGCTGTGAAACAACTGCGTGCTCACCGACATGAATTTCACCAAGACTGTAAAGCTCAACCTCGTCGCCAATCCAGCAATAATCATCAAGCCGTACTTTCCACGGATAGGTGGTGCGTACGCTCGGGCGCACAAGCACACCAACGCCTACCTTTGCTCCAAATAATCGCAAAAGCCATCGGCGCCAGCCGAACATGAATTGCGGCGAGGCTGCAAACAAAGTGCTTTGCACTAACCACCAAAGCTGAACAAACCACGCCGGCCTGCCGCGAAATCCCGCTGGTGTACGAAACGAGGAGAGATCCTGCCAGCAGCTCTTGCGTGACTGGATGGCTTCAGGATTGACGTCGAACTTCAGCACGGCTGCCTACAAACATGCGATGTTTGGCGGGCTCAATCGCATCCAGAAATTGCGCGATGAATGCCTCTTGCAAACGAAATGCTTGCTCGCGATCTACGCCAATTGTGGACACTCGAAAAAGTAAACCATCCGGGATTTGCCCTCTTAGGCCGCTGGAGATTCGGGCGC
Source organism: Burkholderiales bacterium (assembly GCA_027487815.1). Lineage (GTDB taxonomy): Bacteria > Pseudomonadota > Gammaproteobacteria > Burkholderiales > Burkholderiaceae_E > JAIYCW01. Next base: position 21,840 of record JAIYCW010000012.1, on the reverse strand, counting down.
GATTTTGCTCAAACCATCCGCGTACCACTTCGTCGCCCGATCGAATCCAATAGGTGATCGGCTCAGTTCGAGGGCCCATTCGAGCGACTAGCCTCATGGTGGGAATGGAACCCACGGGTGAGCCAATCTCACCCTTTTGCATGTGGATCAACTCAAACCCTTGGGACACGTAGCACACTTCGGGTTTATGAATCTGCAACTCTCGGCTTTGTACAGCGCCGTAAGCAATCGACAGCATGACCCGCTCTCCGCGGTCGTTCATATAGGTGCGGCTCAAGGTATCGCTGTACAGACGCTCTAGCGACCGGGCTGCTTCCGGAGAGACCAAAGCCACAGAGCCTCTGGCATCCAATTCCCAGTTGCCAAACTTTTCGGGCACGACATTCTTCAGGTCGGTATGTCCGGCCTGATCAGGCGTCATTGGTTTCGGTGTTGCGATCACTGCGCCCACGCTTGCTGTAACCATCGCTGCTGCGGCGATGGCGGATCGGGCAAGCAAGACCCTACGTTCGTCGTTCACTGGTTCACTCATGAGTTTTCCTGGCCTTTGAACGAAAAATGATCTTGCCCAATAAGGTGTCTGTCGCAAGGATCAGAATTAAAGCGGCCATGAACAGCACCATACCCGCAAAGCCGTGCGCAAATCCCTGGCCAACTTCATCGCCGAAGTAGTAAGTCACCAACACCAAGGTGCTCACCCGAATGACGTTGGCGAGAAAGGAGATGGGGATCACCAGAATTGCAAGCGTGACGTTGCGCCCTATCGAGGTGTAGTTCATCAAGTTGAGATACAGCAAGCCCAAAGCTTCGAGCGTGAACATTGAATTCAGCCCGGCGCATGCATCGGCAACCAACAGCTGGTATGGGCCAATCGTCAAGATAGTGCCAGCGCGCCCGATGGGGTAACCCGCCAGGTAAAGCAGTTCAGAAGCCACGGCCGATACGGCGTTTTTCAAAGGTGCGGTGAGCGCCGAAACAAACGCATCAGGCAAAGGCACCATAAAAATCAAAAAGAACAGGGGGAACCATGTGAGGCGTAATACCGGTGTGCCCTTGAGTGCGATTAACACACCTGCAATCACGAAAACCTGCGAGCCCACTTCGATCAAAGGCACAGTAAGCGCTTTGCCAAAGACATAGCAGAACAAACCAAACGCCAGCAAAGCAAACCCAGGCAAGACAGAACTCGCAGGTGCCAGTGCGCTTACCGGAGGAATTGACTTATAGAAAAGCCAAAGGCTTACGGCCACAATGATCGGGCCATGAGCCTGCTCTTCAGAAGACCAAACCGTGTGGGCAAGCTCGTAATAGGTCGGGCCATAGAGAGCAAGCAGACCAAACAGCAATACCCAGACTGCCGGGGGCCAGGTACGCAAAGCAGTCACCTGACTGGCAAGCCTATCAAGGAGGCTGCCAGCGGGTTTGCTTTGGATTGCGGGAGGGATAGCACTAGACATGGTAGCCCGCTAGATTAGAAAACCCAGATGAAGCGCTGATGACAGGCGCTAGAACTGCAGGGTCGCGGAAACTGCAAACACCCGCGCACTGAAATCCTGGTTGACTGCATTGGAGTTGCGTGATTCCTGGCGCAGGTCAGCACTCCAAGACCAGTTCCGGTTGATAGTGCTTGATATCCCGACCCCAAAAGTCGTAAGGCGATCTTCTCGCTTCGGGGTATTGCTTATGGCTAGACCCGGATCACCCGAGAACTGTCTATCTCGCCATTCGAGGGAGCCCCGGAGCAGGGTTTTGGGTGTGATCGAAAGCGCAGGACGCAACACAATAAATCGGCTAACAATGTAGTTGGCCGAAACATCCGCGACTGCCCCAATCGTATTGCCTGCGGAGGCTTGGAAAGACCACAGACCTTGAGGGTTCCAGTTATAGTCCAACTGAAAAGTTAGCCCGGAAAAGTCTCGGGAAGGAAAGTTTTCATGACGGCGCTGCGTAAGGCCGATTTGCCCTTGATAGCGAGCAACTGTGGACGGAGAAAGTACGCCTCGAATCAGTAATTCATTCTGCCTAAACGAGTTGTCAATTGCATTCGGAAGAGGATTTCCGTTTACATCGTTTATCTGGCGATTGGGGAACTTGCCGTTTGAGCGCCTGGCCAGGACAAACAGATCAGTTCCATCTTCAGGCTGATATCTCAAACCAGCCTCGACATTAGTGCTTTCAAGGTTATTTGGCTTGAGTGGAGATACTGAGTTGTCGGTAGCAATGGTGTCCAACCCAACATAGGAAGACCATACGGGCGTGAATCGAAAACCGACAGCAGCGCCAAGACTTTGCGTATTCACCAGATTGGGCTCGGAAGAGCGAAAATCGACAAAGGTTGACCGGCTTCGGCTTAAACCTAGTTGGGCATGACCGTACCAATTGCGGTCATACTGCCAATCGAAGCGGCCAAACAGGTTGTAGCCTACGCTGTCGAACCGACTGAAGTTACTAAAGCGCGTGATGTCGGTTCCAACCTGGGCTTGAAGTCGCTGCTTGCTGTAAGTACGGTCAAAATCCGCCCCGACCCGTGTAACGGAATAAAAATCCGAATTGCCGCTTGCGCCTTGAACGATGGCCGAAGCTGGAATGCTCGAAGGCAGGCGCAGTAAGTTGCTTTCGTGAATCAGGTTCTGGGAAAGATTCACCCCCCAGGATTTACCATCGGCTTGTTGTGCCAGCACGCTACCAGCCATCAGGCTGGCCAGCACCGCCATCAGGATTCGCATGACCGATCTCATTTCAACGGGAAGGAGGGCGGAGATTACAGCCCGAGTTCTACAATTCGATGACGACTTGGTTGCGCGTGCTTTACAGCCTCGGATCAGGCTGCGCGAGCCAGAAAATCCTGATACGCCTCGCGAATTCCTTGGCTCATCGAGATCTTCGGCGACCAACCCATCGCCTGGATGCGATCAATGGAGAGCAATTTGCGAGGTGTGCCGTCGGGCTTCGAGGTATCGAACTCGAAGACGCCTCGGTAGCCCACTTGCTCGGCGATCATGGCCGCGAGCTCAGCAATGGTCACATCTTCTCCACAGCCAACGTTGATCAGGGTATGGACTGGTTTTTCGCGCATCAATAGCAATACCGCTTGCGCGAGATCATCAACATTCAGAAACTCTCGGCGTGGTTGCCCCGAGCCCCAAACCTTGACGCTTGGAGCTTGAGCAAGCTTGGCCTCATGCAATCGGCGAATCAGCGCGGGCAGCACATGGCTGTTCTCGGGGTGATAGTTATCGTTACGCCCGTAGAGGTTCGTGGGCATCACACTGAAGTAGTTGACACCGTATTGCGAGGCAAGACTTTCACAGAGCTTGAGCCCAGCAATTTTTGCAATCGCATAGGGTTCATTGGTAGCCTCCAAAGGCCCGGTGAGCAAATACTCTTCCCGAATCGGTTGAGGGCAATCCCGCGGGTAGATGCAGCTTGAGCCCATGAAAAGCAGATTGGGCACTTTGGCGCGAAATGCGCTGCCGATCACATTGGTCTGAATCTGCAGATTCTCAAGAATGAAGTCGCCTCGGTAAGTGTTATTTGCGTGGATCCCTCCCACCTTTGCTGCGGCAAGCACGACCCAGTCAAGCGAATGGGTCTGGAAGAAAGCCTCGACGCTTGCACCGTCACGAAGATCGAGCGCATCTCGCGGTGCGCTGACGACTTCAAGGTTGGTGCTGGTATGCAGGGCGCGCACAATGGCCGAGCCGACCATGCCGCGCTCTCCAGCTACAAAAACTTTTTGACCCATGCTGAACTCAGGAAAGTTAACTATTCTTCCAAGACTAGCATCTGTCGATGACGGCTCGATGATGCCCAGGACGGCGCGGCCATCCATTAGAATGGTTTGCCGTTTCGGCGAGCTTTCAGATGTTAGAGAGGAGATCGTGATGCCGCAAAAAACTTACAACGTTTTGTTTGTCTGCACAGCCAACAGCGCTCGCTCTGTGCTGGCTGAAGGGTTGATGAATCACTTGTCTGGAGGGCGTTTCCGAGCATATTCGGCAGGCAGCCATCCGCGCGGGGAGGTGCATCCCCTAGCGCTCAAGACACTTGCCGATTGGAAGATTCCAACACAAGGCTTTCGCAGCAAAAGTTGGGAGGAGTTTGCAGCTGCTGGAGCACCCCCGCTGGATTTTGTATTTACAGTTTGCGATAACGCAGCTGGCGAGGTGTGCCCGATCTGGCCTGGGCAGCCCATGACGGCGCACTGGGGCGTGTCTGATCCAGCGGCAGTGCAGGGCACTGAAGCCGAGCAAGCCAAAGCGTTTTATGTGGCTGCGCAACTTCTCAAAAGGCGCATTGAGTTGATGCTTGCCTTGCCTCTCGAAACCCTCGACAGCATTCGCTTGAAATCAGAGGTCAGCTCGATCGGCTCTGCGCCATAGGCATGACCACCACCGCGCATAAGCTTCTAGCTGAGGCCCTCGGCACGGCGCTTTTGCTGGCCATTGTGATTGGTTCGGGAATCATGGCCGAGCGGCTCTCCGGCGGGAATGATGCGATTGCGTTGCTGGCCAATACGATAGCGACGATGGCTGGGCTCTATGTGTTGATTGAAGTGCTCGGGCCGGTGAGCGGTGCGCATTTCAACCCAGCGGTGACCCTGGTGATGACATGGCGCGGCGAGCTCGTCTGGCAAATGTGTTGCGCCTATATCCTGGCTCAGCTAGGCGGTGCGGTGTTGGGGGCATGGTTGGCACACGCGATGTTTGATGTTTCGATCATGCAGTTCTCCACAAAAATCAGAACCGGCGCTGGGCAGTGGCTTGCAGAGGTTGTAGCCAGCGCTGGCCTGATCCTCGTGATCTTGCGTTCGCCTGCGGGGCGAGTCGCAGCGATAGTGGCTTGCTATATCGGTGCTGCATATTGGTTCACTGCATCCACCTCATTTGCCAATCCTGCAGCGGTGGTGGGTCGAATGATGAGCGATAGCTTTGCGGGAATTTCACCTGGCAGTGCGCCTGGATTTATTTTGGCGCAGTGTGTCGGTGCAGGCTTGGGGGTCGTACTACATGGAATGTTAGGTCGATCATCTGCAGGCAAGTGATTTCACCGCGAGCTGACTGCCCGTACGCACCTGAATCCGATGTAGACCACTGTGGTGGACTGCGGCTTGCTTTGCAGATAGTCCGCCCGCATTTGAGGCGCGCCATACCACCATGATCCGCCTCGGGTCCGTTTCTCGCCGGTGGTGTTGCCCGCTGGTTCATCAACCCATTCCCATGCGTTAGCGCCCATATCAAACAAGCCGTTCACGCCAGGCTTGGTAGTTCCGGCCGATGCATGCCCCTCACCGCGAGAAAGCCGTGCGCCGTGGCGAATAGCCCGTTTGCTGACCTCAGCGCCGCAGTCGCCAAGGCACTGCGCACCTTCAGGGCTGTTGCCTGTGGGGTAGGGGTAGGTCGTTGTGCGAGTCCAGCCTGTGGGCGGTTGCGCTCGTGTTTCGGTGTAGGCCGCTTGCACCCATTGCTGATCAGTAGGCAGCGCTCCGCCGGCCCACTTGCAAAAGCCCTGGGCCTCGGTGTAGGTGATATGAACAGCTGGTTCGTTATCGCTAACCTGAGTCGAGGGCCCCATCGGTGTGCGCCAGGTCCAGCCGGGCATGCGGGTCCATCCGCCTTCGAAAACTTCGCCGCCGCCGCGTTGCTCGGCCAGGGTGATGAGTGGGTTCGCCTGCACATAGCGCTTGAACTGCCCAATGGTGGTTTCGGTGCGGGCGATCTCGAATGCGGGTGAGTTGGCAGGTTCAATGAGCTGCCAATCGATACCAGCTGCCGCTTTTGGCGTGCTGGGCCCTTGGGCTTGCGTCGCAGTGGTCATCAAGAGCGCTCCCAGAGCTGTGGCGGCGATCACCAAACGGGCTAGCGGGTGAGAAGCGGAAAATCGGGCAGAGTAAAGGTTCATGGTGTTGAATCGGTACACTTAGTCCAATGAATATAGCGCGATTGCCGGTGGCTTTGTTTGGTGCCTTGATGGGCTTGGCGGGTTTGGCTTCCCTTTGGCGAGCTCTTGAGCACCATTGGGGCTGGGGGCCTCATGTTTCTTGGGCACTAACGAGCGTGGTGAGCGTGCTCCTTGGAATACTTTTGATCGCTTATTTGCTCAAAGTCGTGCAGCACGTTGACAAAGTGCGCGACGAGTTCGCCAATCCAACGTCGATCAGTTTTTTCTCCACTGCACCAATTGGCACTTCGCTGGTTGCCGGGCTTTGGGCTGAGCAGGCGCCCCTTACCGCAGGTGTTGTGTGGAGCATCGCGGCCGCGATTCAAGTGGCCCTCGCGCTGCTTACCTTGCGCCGGTGGTTACAAGGCGGTGTGCCTCTCCAGGCGGTCACGCCAGCGTGGTTCATCCCGGTGGTTGGCAATATCGTGCTGCCGCTGGGAGGAGTGCCGCTTGGGTTTGAAGCAGTAAGTTGGGTGGTCTACTGGATTGGTTTATTGTGGTGGCTGGTGCTGTTTCCAGTGGTGTTTTATCGGCTCGTATTTGGAGATCCGCTGCCCGCTCCGGCAACCCCGAGTTTGGCAATTATGGTGGCGCCTCCCGCGATCGCTTATCTTTCTTACCATGCTCTCAGCGCAGGCGCGCAAGATGCAATAGCCCTCTTCTTTATCAGTGCAACGGGCTTTATTGGCCTGCTGGTTCTGAGCATGCTGGGTCGCTTGAAAGCAGTACCTTTCGGATACGGGTTTTGGTCCCTGACCTTTCCTGCTGTCGCGGCATGTCGAGCCTTGCTGCTGAATTTTGAAGCGATGGGGTGGGCGTTCGGCGTTGGGGCGGCCAGCGCATTGGCCGTGCTAGTGACCCTGATGATCATCTGGATTAGCGCTCGCACCCTGATGGCCTTGCGCGCGGGCAATCTCTACTAGCGCATTGGGGGGGGGCGTACGCCGCAGCGGCCCTCAGTTGACCTGTTCGAGAGTGGTCTTAAGTCGGTCGAGCGACTGGTTGAGCTCTCGCAAGCTGACATTCATTGCATCAAATGCCAACTGTGCCCTTAGCTCGTTGGACAAGCCTTCGCTACGATTCTCCAAGTCGATCAAGCGCTGAGCTATTGGTTTGCCGAGGGCGCCTGCTTTGGCGAGCTCAGCAGCCAAGGTGAGCTGGCGTTTGGCTTCAAAAGCACGCGGATCGCGGCGGTAAAGTTCCGTCCACTCATCGAAGTTAAAGGTCTGCATGCTGAAGCTCCGGTCACCGTTCATGACTGGATTATCGACCGTTTGTCGGCCGGGTGATGTGCACAAGTTGGCACTTTGCTCCGCCGACCTGACCCGCAAGGATCAGGCCTTTTTATTGAGCAGCAGAGCGCTCACTGCCCAGCTCACAATGCTGTAGACCAAGGCCGCCACGATGGCCCAGCCAAAGCCTGTGACGTTAAAGCCAGGCACAAAATACGCAGCCAGCCAAAACATCAGACCGTTGATCACCAGAATAAAAAGACCGAGCGAAAGCACAGTGACGGGCAGAGTCAGGATCAACAAGATCGGGCGAATCAGGGTGTTAAGAAGCCCGAGCACTAATGCAACGATCAGCGCGGTGCCGAAGCTTTTGATCTGCACTGCATTGATCAGATAAGGCAGCGCCAAAAGGCATAAGGCATTAATCAGCCATCCAAGCAAAAGTCGCATCAGACATTCCCTTTCAAACTAACGATTCCGTGCTCAAACCAGTGCACCCGCTGACACTTGGGTTCAATTTCGCCAACATTCCACAGCAACGGTGAAATCCCGCGCGCGTTCGGCTAATCCCTCGGTGCTTAATGTGGAGCTTGCGCCATAATTCACGGGTTCAATGCCCTGGGCGCGCATGAAGCGCACCAGCACTTCAGGCTTGATTGCGAAGTTCACGTTCTGTGGAATATCGCCAGTGTTCTGAGCTACGCGCAGCGCATTAAGCTTGGAGACCACAACGCCCACAACTTCGCCGCGCCGATCCAGTAAAGGGCCACCACTCGATCCTGCCTGCACTGGCGCATTGATCTGAAGCTGGTTGGCATCGTTGCGCAATCCGGATAGCGCAGCCACGATGCCCGTGTTGATTTGGCCGCCACTGGATAAGAGGCCTTGCAAGGGATAACCGTAGGTGGCGATTTCTTCACCCTGACGCGCAGGGCCCTTGCGAACCGCTACCGGCTTGACGCCAGTGGGCGTGGGGGTGCGAAGTATCGCGAGGTCTATCGCGGCATCACTTGCGATCACTGTGAGCGGCGTGGATTGGCCTGCCAAGCGCATTTGCGTGCATTGGTTGATGACATGCTGATTGGTGATGAGGTGCCCTTCGGTGCTGACGAAAAATCCACTGCCCGAGCCGGTGCGCCGCAATGAGCCATCGCTCAGACCAGACGATGGGCCCACGGGCGCGGGCGGCGTGAGGTTAGGCAGGGATTGCCCCAGCGGTGGTTGCTGTTGCCGAAACGCGCGGGCCAAGGGGTCGCTCGTGCTTTGCAGTTGTAAGGCCAAAGCGCCAGAGCGCCAGTCTCGCGCCAGGCCCTGAGCTTGAGCCAGTTGTGCAGAATCAAAGCTCGCTCCGAGGCGGTCACGAAAAGCACTGGCAGCCTGCGCGGGTGGTGTACTGCCGGCGTTAAGGCTGCCAAAGCTCGTGATTGCCACGCTGGCCCAAGCATAGGCCAGACTGGTTGAGCGAATCACACCTCGCCCCTGGTCATACCACTGAGCCATCTGCCATTGCGCTGCCGGATCACCTGCCTCCGCTCCGCGCTGAGCCAAGCGCGCGGCTTGCTCGATATCCTGTGTGCCCGCTTTGCCGCTCGCGATCAAGAGGCTCTGCGCAAGCCAACCATTGACTACCCCCGCCAGCGTTGCGCCCTGATACCACCTGAGCGCCTGGCCGGGATTCGGAGGGCCATAGGCCTCTCCTGTTTCGAGCAAGCGGGCATACAACATCATGGCCGGGCCCAAACCGCTTTGCGCGGCGCGCTGAATCCATTGCCCCGCCACAGGCAGGTCCCGCTTCAGTCCGAGCTGCTCACCAATGATGGTTTGAGCAAGGCGAAACTGTGCCATGCGATCGCCTTGGTCAGCGGCTTGCTGCAAAAGTGCGAGGGCGCGTGGTGCATCCGTGGCGCGAATCTGCTCGCTCAGGCGCAGACGCCCGTAGGCCGAGCCGAGGCTTGCAGCACGCTCGTAAAGCGGCAATGCAAGCGCGGCATCTTTCGGAAACCCAAAGCCCTCGAAATAGAAATCCCCGAAGTGCGCGAAGGCATCGGGGTGTTGTGCCTCTTGTGCACGCTGCATCCATTGCTTGGCAAGCGTGGCATCCACTGATGTGCCAAAGCCGCCCCGATAGGTCAGCGCGAGGCCTGTCATGGCGCTGGGCTCACCAGCCTCGGCAGCTCTCTTGAAGCTGGCAAATGCAAGGGCGGGGTCGCGCGGCAAAATACGTCCATCCAGGTGAAGCCACCCCAGTAGTGCCAGCGCAGCGGGCTGATCTCGCAGCACTTCACCTCGCAGGAGTGTTTGCGCCTCACCATAGCGAAACTGTGCCATCTCGGCGCGAGCCTGCGCCAACAATCTGGTGATTTGCGATTCGGTTTCAACCGGGGTGGTTAATTGGCCATGGGCCGTCCGCGACACCATTGCCGCTGGGCCGGCGAGAGCAATGATCAGAAGCAGGCCGCCGAGCCTCTTCATCTCAGGACTCAGCCAAAAAATGACCGGACTTACCACCTTGTTTTTCTATCAATCGCACCTGATCAATCACCATGCCGCGGTCCACCGCCTTGCACATGTCATAGATCGTCAGAAGGGCGATTTGCACTGCGGTGAGCGCTTCCATCTCAACCCCGGTTTTGCCATCACATTGCACCAGCGCTTCACAGGTGATGAGGCTTTGTGATGCATCGAGTGTGAAGTCCACAGCGACTCGGGTGAGGGCAATCGGATGACATAAGGGGATCAGCTCTCCAGTGCGTTTGGCAGCCTGGATGCCAGCGATGCGGGCAATGCCCAGCACATCGCCCTTCTTGCTATTGCCCTGCGCCACCAACTCTAAAGTTGCGGGCAGCATGCGGATCAATCCCGCTGCTCGTGCCAAGCGCTGGGTGATCTGCTTATCACCCACATCGACCATGTGAGCTTGGCCCGCGCTATCAAAGTGACTTAAACCGCCGTTGGAATTCATGACCTATGATAGCAACATGAAGCGGAAGTCTGTGATTGCAGGGATGTTGGCCCTCGCACTCGTGGCGCAGGGCCTGGCACCTGCGCCCTTGGCTGCACAAGGCGTGAATCTCAACCTGCCCCGTCTTGGTGATGCTGGCGGTGATGATTTTTCGCCCGCGATGGAGCGTCGGGTTGGGGATTCAATCATGCGCGAGATTCGTCGTGAGCGTGGTCTACTCGACGATCCCGAACTGAATCAGTATCTCAATCAATTTGCCGCCCGCTTGACCAGCACCTCTGCAGCCACCGGGTACAGCTTCGAGTTTTTCTTCGTGCCCGATAGCTCGATGAATGCCTTTGCATTGCCCGGGGGATACATCGGCGTGCATACGGGGTTGATGGCTTCTGCGCAATCTGAATCTGAACTCGCCTCGGTGCTGGCTCATGAAATCGGTCATGTCACCCAACGCCATATCGCGCGAATGCTGACGGCGCAGCGACAGTCTTCAGCATGGCAAATAGCTTCCTTGGTTCTGGCTGCTCTGGCCGCCCGCTCAAATCCTCAAGCGGCAATAGGTGCGATTTCTTTGGGGATGGGGGCGCAACAGGATGCATTGCTGGGATTTTCGCGAGATGCTGAGCGTGAGGCTGATCGAGTAGGCATGCAGATTTTGCGCGATGCTGGCTTTGATGTAACGGGGATGGTTGCATTCTTCGTGCGGCTCCAGCAAGCAGGCCGGCTCTATGAGAGCCAAGCCCCCGCCTATATGCGCACCCATCCGCTTACTACCGAGCGCATTGCAGATATGCAAAACCGGGTGCGCGAAGAGCGATATCGCCAACATGCTGATAGCCTGGAGTTCAGGCTTGCGCAGGCCAAAGTGCGCGCGCTGCTTGATGGCTCGGTGGATGGTTTGCGTACCGCGCGTCAGCAGATCGAGCGCCGATTGCGTGAAGGCTCGGTCGGTGATGAGCTTGCCGCCTGGTACTCAGTTGCGGTGATCGCGCTTACCCAGCGCGATGCAGCGGGATCGCAGCGGGCATTAAATGAAGTGAACAAGCGCCTGGCGCAGATGAAACCTGGCGCGGGCAGTGTGAGCTCGGGGGCGACGGGTGTTACTCATCCATTCGTTGACCGCCTGGTTATCGATCTCAGGCTGCTCACTTCTGGGCCAACTGCTGCGCGTGTTGCAGCCGAGAGTGCAGCTCAACGCTGGCCTAACTCCGCGGCTCTCGCATATCGATATGCCGAGGCGCTCCTCGAAGACAAGCAGCCTGAGCTCGCGCGCCAGTTTCTTGAAAGCCGCCAGCAGACTAGCCGCTCTGAGATGCGCATCTGGGAATTGCTTGCAAACACCTACAGCGCCCTCGGGAAGAATGGCGCTGCGCACCAGGCCACAGCTGAGGCGCTTGCCCTTCAAGGGGGATGGCTGGGCGCGATTGAACAGTTGCAGTTGGCGCGCCGCGCAACCGACCTTGATTTTTTCTCAGCCTCGCAGGTCGATGCCCGGCTGCGTGATCTACAAGCGGTTTATCAGCGCGAGCAAAGTGAAAAGGGCGGTCCGGGCCGATAACCGGAGGCGGCCCATAACATACCCCCTGGGGTATCTGGTGCGGGTTGCTTAGCTAGTCAACTTTATGGTTGGCATTTGCCTTGATTTCTTCGAACTCGTAAGTGGCTGTGGTGGTCGGCGAGGTCTGGGCTAGCGTCACCATGGCGCGCGCTATCTCACTTGTTCGCAGCGGACGATACCGCTTCGGGATGATGGGCGAAGCCAGCGACATCACTGAGGCAAGCAGCGCCGGAGTGTGTTTCGAGCCGATGATGACGGAGGGGCGCAAGATACTGACTACTTGCGGCCCCTGTTTGCACACCGCAGCCTCCGCCTCACCTTTGACCCTTGCATAACGCGGCATGCCTGCGGCGCCTGACCCGGTGGCTGAAGCGTTGATGTTTGCGCCTACGGCAGACATAAAAACAAGGTGATTTACATTGCCCGATGCCTTGAGACCGCGTGCGAACGCAGCATTGAGGTCAACATCAATTGCGCGATGCTCTTCGATGGTCATTTTGGCTGTTCCCGCTCCCACCCCCAGGACGCTGAATCCTACGGCTGGCTGGTTGTACTTCGCCGAAGCTTGCATCACCACTTTTGCAAGATGTTCGGGAGTCATCGGGTCGACCAGATGCGCTTCGATCTTGGTCGGCTGGACAGGTTCGGGCAGCCGACGCACCAAGATCAATACATGTTGAAACGTGGAAGAAGCATTGAGTTGGCGAACCAACTCCTCGCCCACTGAGCCGGAGGCTCCCAGAACAATGGCAATCGATGGTGGCATGGAGTATTTCTTCGAGGCCGAAAGCCTCTCCTTTAACTTGTTTGCGCAGGCGCATGAATCTTACTTTGCTCGCGAGCTAAAGCGGCGCTATCCAATCCATCAAGGCCTTACCGCCGATGGCGGCCGCCGCACTGACAAAGGCTCCCCAGCAAATATCGAGAAGTGACAAACCGATAGGCCATTGCTTAAGGGTAGCCAAGTTGGTGAGGTCGTAGGTGGCATAAGCAAAAAAGCCAAACAGCGCCGCCATGATGATGGTTTGGCCCCATCCGGGGGGTGGCCCTTGGGGCAGTACTGCAAACACCACGATGCCCAGTCCGAACAGCAGGTAAAACGCTATTGCGGCCACAAGATTGGGTTTTTCGGCCATCAAATGGCCGATCCCTTGAAGGTAGATTGGCTTGGCAATGATGCCGAGCCACAGCAGGTCGAGACCTACCATCACAACCATGGTGCCTGCGTAGGCAGCGAGTTGCCGCTTCACGTGAGCGTGGCTCGCTTTATGCTCTCCCTCATTACCTGCTCGGTAGTGGCGCGGAAAGCCCGGCATGCGACCCGTGATCGCCCACCCCCACCGGTTTACCTGCAATCAGCGAGGCCACGAGGCCAAACGCACGCACCATCTTGCTGCTCGGACCGTCCCAATAATCGGCTGAGTCAGGAATGAACTTCAGCAGTGCGAGGTTCTTCGACTCTGGGCCCTCGGGAAACCACGGCTTGGCTGCGATGTTCCATAGATTGCGGATACGAATTCTGTCGGTGTCCAGCTCGCCGCGACCAGATAGAGAGACGTACGCTGCGCTGTCTTGATCGGTGAAGGTGAGGTTGAGCGTGCCCAGGCGATTGACTTTGGAGGATTGCGTGTCGGTGAAGAACCAAAGGGCGCCGTCAGCGTCCATCTCCAGCGTGCTCATCGGTCGACTCACCAGCGTGCCATCGGCCTCAAGTGTCGTCAGCATAGCGATTGGGATGTCTTCGATTAACTTGGCAAGGTGGGTTAGTGCGGCACTGCTCTGAGTTGCGATCTTCATTGGTGAACCTCGTTATTGAGTGAATTGCAAAGGAGATGGCTACTCTAGGTGGTCGTGATTCGGTGGTCTGTGGGTTGAGCCACTCAGCCCCTGGGCATTCAAGTGCCTTGACGCACAGACAGCGCGCTGGTGTGCACCAGACACTCTGCGTTTCACTGCGCACAATTCATGACAAGTCCAACTTCTCCACTACCCGAAGACACCGCATCAGCCATCGGCACTACACCCCCTACCCAAGGCGCGACTGGCCAAACGGAGGTCATCAAAGCCGCTGAAGCCGCCACCCTGCCCACATCGTTTGGTGTGTTCAAGCCAGTTGGTCATGTGATGATCGGCGTGCCGACACAAACGCAGCTGGAAACCCTGGTGATTGCCTTGCACGATGCAGGCTGGCCGGATTCGGACGTACGGCAGTTCGCGCCTCGGGAAGTGGTTGCTCAACTTCAAGCGATGGTGGATAACGCCGGAGTTCTGTCTGGCGCTGGCTACGAGATCACATTTCTCAGGCGCTACCTTGCGCTTGCAAAAGAAGGCACAACATGGCTGCTGGTGAAAGCCGACGATAGCGAACGTGCATCGACCGTTGGTTCGACGGCAGTGACTTGCGGCGCCACCATTGCGGAGTATTACCAGATGCTTGCTGTTGAAGCGCTGATTCCGCTAGCTCCGCATGGGGACACTCTTTAACCCGGAAATGAGCGGCCGATAGCGTGGGGTATGCTTGGTAAGCAAACCAGTTGCTGCCAGGAGGTTCAGGCCTTGAAATTCGACACTGTACGAAAGTTCGCGATGTCGTTCGATGCGGTCACTGAAGAGCCGCATCACAACTACTCGTCGTTTCGAGTGCGGGGCAAGATCTTCGTCACAATACCGCCCGAGAAAGATGTCATTCATGTCTTTGTTGGGGAAGAAGACCGCGATCCGGCACTAGCCATGTTCCCGGAGTTCATCGAAAAGCTGTTTTGGGGAGCGAAGGTTCTTGGCCTGCGCGTGAACTTGGCCAGCGCGCGGCCTGAGGTGGTCAAGTCCCTGATCAGCAAAGCTTATGAAACGCGAGTTCGAAAAGACGCAGGGCCTAAGCGGGCCCCAAGTGCAAAGCGCGGTGTGGGCTAGTCGCCACCGATTACCTTAGAGGTTATTGCGTTGTTTCGGAGTGGTTGTGCAAACTGCAGTACATGAAACTTCAGAATCAACTCTTTGCTTTGATGCTCGCAACATTGTTCACCCACGAACTCGATGCGATGACCCAGTCGGAATGGCGCTTGCTTTATGTTTTGCGCAGCCTGCCTGATGACACTGCCCGTCTTTGGTTTGTGGCAATACATGTCCCACTTTTTTGGGGGCTGATAGCACTAGGCCAGCATCGTTCGGTCGCGCTAAGGCAATGGGCTCGGGCAGGTATCGCTGCGTTTTGTATTGTCCATGCTGGGCTGCATATTCATTTGCGTAACGATCCACAAAACACATTCAGCTCGACGCTTTCGTGGAGCTTGATTCTTGGTGCGGCTTTTATTGGTACCTTGTATTTATTGATGGCCTGGAAGTCCCGCGAAAGGTCTGATCACAGTGCTTCTGGTTGACCTGTATCTGAGGGTATCTTGATGAAGGTGAAATTGCCCTTGACCTTAGCGGGCCCGTCAAAGCGCTTCTTTGGGCGGAGTGCCTTTCCAGTATGTTTAGGCTCGATATCAATACCGAGGCCCATGGGCAAGAGGCCTTCACCCTATGTCCAGCTTTCCCTGATTTGTTATTGCGCACCCAGTATCGCCTTCGCCGCCAAAATTTGCAGCTGTCGTGTAATCGTGTTGAAGGGCTTGGTGCGCGGCACCGGTGAAGCGCTCGACGCCGCTGCGCTTGCGTTGGTCTCGCCGGGTCACGGAGTTAATGGCCAGCTCCGCCAAACTGCATAAGCAGTGGGCGGAGAGAAGGTATGGCGATTAAGCCTTAGGCGCGTGGGATGCTCAGCAAGCCCCCTTTGTCGTTGATCGCCGCTTTCACAGTAGCGCGAGTTACAGTGGTTGCCACAGGTGTGTCATACAGACCGCGCTCATCGAACTTGAAAGTTACATTCGGGTTGCTTGCAGTGATGGTGACCGAAGGACCATCGTTGAATTGATACAACTCGCCTTGAGCGGCTTGAGCGGAGACTGCGCCGAGGGTGATAGTGGCTGCGATGAGGGCTTTAGTAAATGTGTTCATGATGGATTCCAGTGCGATAAATGATTAAGGGTTAAAGACTTCTTGCTTCAGCTCACGTTTCACTTCAATGGTGTGTTGCGTGAGTCAATGGAATGAATTCTGAAGGCCTCAAATCACTGGGGCATCACGCTGGGGATCGAGCGGGGATCAAAAAGATCACGGTTTGGTCACAGACTGGCTGACACTGGCAGGTTTCTTGCTTTTCCCGTTATTCAAAGTGTTTATGCGAGCTCGTGATCAATAACCTGGCTCGATATTGGATGAGCTATGCCGAATGGGAGATTGATTTGAAAGGGAAGTGTCGGCTAGAGTGCGGAGATGCGGACCAGTTTATTGATCTTGAGCGCCCATAAATTTGGGCACTATATTTAGTTAGAAATATCTGCAGTGCCGTAGAGGTACGCAAAAATTTGATTGACGCTGGTAATCCAATGGATTAGTATTCGGGGATGAGAGTTACTGTTTGTGAAACCTCAAGCTACTTGGGTGATGCGGTCTCGATATTCAAAGATTCCGAACGTAGCGCGATAGTCGATTACCTCAGCTGGTTCCCCAAAAGCGGGGATGTGATGGTAGGAACAGGCGGTGTCAGAAAGCTTCGCTGGGCTATCGAAGGTAAGGGAAAAAGCGGTGGTGCCAGGATTGTTTACTACTTTCATAGTGAGCGATTGCCTGTCTATATCCTTGCTGTGTTCGGCAAAAATGAGAAATCGAATCTCTCCCAGATCGAACGTAATGAACTTGCAAAGCTGGCGAAGATTCTTGGTTGGCTTTAGAGAAAAAAGGGGATTGTATGAGTAAGGCATTTGAAAAGATCTCTAGTGGCTTAAAGGAGTCTATTGCTCATGCGCAAGGCAAGGTAAGCGGTGTAGTTGTGCATAAGCCAAAGCAAGTTGACGTAGCACAGGTTCGTCAATCATTAGGTCTGACCCAAACTGAGTTTGCATCGAAGTTTGGAATCAGCCTAGGAACCTTGCGTCATTGGGAAAGGGGCGATCGCACACCGAACGGACCGGCTCTTGCTTTGCTCAATGTAGTTGCCAAGGAGCCCAAGGCCGTGCTGAGAGCGCTGGCTTAATTTCTAACTCATATTTGCACCGAACAGCCAAGATGCATCGAGTGTTGTCCCATGGCCTTCTATGGCTGCCGGTGAAATAGTCGTTAAGGCTCACCATGACCTTCGCCGATGCGTTGACCATAGTCGGAACTACGATTGTTTCAGTCGGTGGCGCCGGGGCGATAATCTTTGGTCTTTCGGCATGGCTCGGGCGTGTTTGGGCGGATCGTTTGATGACCCGTGAAACCGCCAAGCATGCACAAGAGCTTGAGGCTCTTCGCTCGCAGCTCCAAGCGAATCTGCATAAAGCCTCACAGGCGTATACACAAAAGCTGGAGCTTTACTGGCTAGTGGCACAGCCAATCGTTGATCTTGTAGTTGAGCTCGACAATGCAGGGGAGTGCAGGCCAGAGGTCCTGCAAGAGTTTGAAAGGAGACGCTTGAATACCACCGCCATGCTGGGCATGTTCGCATCCGGCGCTGTATTCAACGCCTACAATGACCTCATTGACTATATGTTTGATGCCCTTGAAGGAAAACATCCGCTCAGCTTTGCAGAGTTCCGGCTGCGTGCGCTCCGGCTTCTCACGGAGATTCGGAAAGACGTGGGCATACATACAGATGATCTTTTGTATCGGGGAACGAGGTGAGCCCTAACCAGTTGCTGCAGTCGACGCTTGACCCCGCCGCCCGCTTGCAAATGCAAGCTGTCGTCGGCCTCAAAGGCAACTGAGCGTAGGCGTTAGGCGTCAAGTCAACTGCATCATGATTGATCTGCAGCCCCTTGCAGCACCACTGCTAGCCCTCCTGGGCACGCTTGTCGTTGCCTTGCTAGGGTTCTATCAATGGCGTCGGCAGCACTCCAATCCAAATCGTGTACCAACAGCCGAAGCACGCAGGAAGGCAATAGAAGCTCTTTGGACGAAAGCCGAGGAGATAAATCTTGCAATGCGTCGATTTGGCAAAGACGCTCGTCCTGTCGATGTCTCCGAGAATGTCAAGTCGTTGAACGAATTGTTCATAAGGAACTCCCTGTATTTGGACGATTCGCTGCAAAGGAAGCTGGCGGACTATGTCGAGCTGCTCCACAAGGCCTCGGCGCGTTTAGCCGAATATAACGAGGGCCGCGATGAGTGGTCGAATACTTCAATTCAACCACCAGAGAAGGCAAGGCAGCGGAAGGTCTGGACGGCCGTCGAGGCGGCCAACGCAAAGCGCGCAGAGATTAAGGCAAAGTTGCTTGCGAGCATTGACGCCTAACCCCTCGTATATGGACTCCCCCCAAACACGCAAGACCTGACCGATATGTTTGGCCGTACGGAAACGCTTGCAGTCGTATATCCGGGATCTGAAGTGAGCCTGTTCTGATGGCTCATGCCGTCATGGAATCTGCCACCCCAGTGCCAGTCGCTGCAAGCGGCTGCAGATGAGCCGGAAGAGTTATCGGCATCGAAGTGGTGTGGTGCGACCGGTTTAGCCATGATGAGCGGTGGATCTCAGCGCAAAGCAAGGTGGTTGATCAAGGTTTTCACTGCGCCAGCTCAAAGCTCTGGCGAGTCATCTATATGGAAAGCCGCTCGACGGGTTGACCGAAGGGTGTTTGGTCCCTCAGTACCCCTTAGCAAATACGGGCCAGTTTATTGGCTAACGCACTTACAGCCTTGTTGTGATTGGAGCGGCTTTGAATCTCTAGCCCCCCGGCCCAGATGCCGGGTGCTGCCCGAGGAGCGTTCCTTTGGGGTAATGCCGAACCAGGAGGAGAAATGTCGGGCATCAATGAAGTGCTCAACGGATTTGATGCGGCGAGCGATTTGCTTGCGCCAAGGCCGGTCTCTGTACGGACAGCGGATCGAGAAGATTGGAGCTCAGCTTCAAACGCGCGTATCAAGCCTTGAACTGATATTCAACATAGTGAACACTGGAGTCTTGAAAGCAAATAACTCCAGTACTCGTCCATTAGAGCTCGGCCCGCTGGCGAAACGGGTTATTGCACAGCCTCATTGGGCAATCGATAGCTTCACATTGAACGAATGATTGAAGGGACATAGCAATGGCAAGTGATGCAAAACTCAAAGGCCCAGCATCATATTTTCCGGCCATTGAAAAGAAATATGAAAAACCCGTCACATTTTGGTTATCGCTGCTCGCTGAGAAACCTACCCTGAAGCACATGGAAATAGTGAATTGGCTAAAGGCCGAACACGGAATGGGCCATGGTCATGCGAACGCCATCGTTGCTTATCATTTGGCAGGTATCGGGAAGAAATGAGAGATCCAGTTGTATCTCACCATAACGCGTTGATACTTGGCCCAACAACAGGTTAGGCGTCCAAAATGCGTCGACTTGCCGCCCCCTCTGATTTTGACGCCGTCTACGAAATCTATATGCATGAAGAGGTCATTCCGTTTCTCGGCTTTGACCCCATGGATAAGGCTGACTTCAAAAAGGTTTTTGGGGACCTTGTCGCATCTAAAGGCTTCTATGTTGTTGAGAAAGACGGAACGGTGTTGGGGTTTTATCGTGTCACTCGCCATGAAGGTAGAGCAAGCCATGTTGCGTATCTTGGAACGCTAGCCATTTCCCCAAAGGAGAAAGGTTCCGGTTTTGCGTTCGCCATGGTATCTGACGTGATTTCGAGGCTGAAAAGCGTTGGTGTTTTGCGGGTTGAGCTCATGTTGGAGGCAGATAATCCGCGAGCTCTAGCGTTTTATAAGAAGCTTGGTTTTATACACGAAGGGACGATGCGTGCGGCCTACAAACGCGCGAACGAAGAGCAGTACGTCGACGAGCTATTTCTCGCTAAGCTTCTTGTACCATTCGATGAAAGTTAAACCTAGCCTGGCGCCTAAACCGATAGCCAAATACGCTGAATTTGGCCATTCTTCGCTTCCCTGTAGCGCTGCTTATCTTAGCAATACTCACCTCTTTGACGTGGATGCTACGACCCGTTCGATATGCGCTATGGCCACTCGAGAGCCGGCTAGTACGCAAGTCGATGACCTATTGACAGGCCCTGATAGTAGGCGCATTGCTTAAAAACTACGTTGTAGTTAAAATGAAGTTATGGCCGAGATAAGTATCAAATGGGACCCTGCCAAGGCGGCGAAGAATCTGAAAGACCACAAGGTCTCTTTTGAGGAAGCAAAAACCGTTTTTTCGGACGAACGAGCGCAGTTAATTGATGATCCAGATCATTCTCTTGGCGAGGAGCGGTATATCTTGCTGGGGATGAGTGCCTCGTTAAGGATATTGCTGGTATGTCACTGCTATCGGGAAAGCGGCAAAGTTTTGCGCATTATCTCGGCACGAAAAGCGTCTAAAGGCGAAGCCAAATTCTATGGAAGGTAATCATCGTGCGAAAAGAATATGACTTTTCAAAGGCTCGTAAGAACCCTTACGCTAGCCAGTTAAAGAAGCAAATCACCATTAGACTGGACGAGGGAAGCATCGACTATTTCAAGAGCGTTTCTAAAGAGGTCGGCATTCCATATCAAAGTCTTATCAACATCTATCTTCGCGAGTGCGCCGCGACTAATCGGAAGCTCGAACTGAAGTGGAGTTAGTCGCAGAAGGTTGATGGCTTGCCAGGCCTTATGCATTAGCTACGAACGGCAGCTTACTTAGAGGGAGCGGTGTATTCAGATTCCAGAATTGCAATTTTAGTAAATGCCTGAACCGCAAAACCTAATCTCCGATATGCCTCAATTCACCCTTTTTGCTGACTACTTTCAGTTCTACCTGCAAGATGAGGCAGCCACCGGAAATTTATCTGGTGCGTGGACTGAAACGGCGGTTGAGCGATTAGTGGCAGTCGCTCCAGGGACGATAGGTGTCGGGACAGTCAGAAACATGAATGTGCCGGTCAATGTTGAATTGCTCGAGCGCGCACCGGACACCAAATTGGAAAGTTGGGATCACGTTGTTGAGTGCAGTCTGCTTGTTAAAAGTAGCCATCTGGTAATAGCAGGCTGTACTGATTATTTTCCAGATGCTGCTCGGATACCGGTTGAGCCTGGCACGTACCGCGTGAGGGTCTGCTTCTCGGGCTTGGCGCAGATTGCCGAGGACGGCTTATCAGGTGAAGATAAATACGAGCTCTTGGTGTGGCCTGCGCTGCCCATCGACCCCGTGGTTCTGAAGCAGCGCCAAGCCTAATCGTTTGGCCATTCAAACCTGAATCAACTCGCCTTAACAAAGTTCGCCGCTACCCGTTGCCGCAAGTATTCACGAGCTGTGATCGGCGGATACTTGCGCGCAGGGCTCTTGAAGGCGGCTTCGACTGGTCGGAGGTAATGAGATGCTGTTTTTAGAGGAATCATTGGTTCAGAAAGGTCAGTCAGGTCAGGTCTGCAAAGGTCCTTGAAAAGGGGCTAATACTTATGTATATTGATGATGTACATATGGACATAAAGGTAAGGGTTTAAAAGCCATGGCACTTCAAATTGCAAATCCGGTGGTTATTCACAAGGTGACTGAGCTGGCAAGAATTACTGGCCTAACAAAAACTGCTGCAGTTGAAAAAGCAGTCGATGAAATGCTTCGTACCAACTCGACCTTAGGAGCGTCGGAGCAACGCGATGACCAGCGCGCAACGATGATGGGATTACTCAGGCAATTCGATCGTGCTGCTCTCCCCTTGGCGCATGGGAGTTCCGACATAGTGTGGGACGACAATGGCTTGCCGACATGATCGCGGTTGATACCTCTGCCGTGATCGCGATTGCGTTTAATGAGCCTGAACGCAATTCGTTTGTTGATTACATATTGGCTTCGAAACGGGCACTGTTAAGTGCGCCTTCGCTTGTTGAGATTCGTATCGTCGTACGGTCCAGAAGTAACGAACAGGCGATTAACTTCATCGATGATTTTTTGTCGATGCCCATTTTTGAGATTGTTGCTGTTGATAAAGCAATGGCCGACGCCGCCACCCGGGCCTATGTGAATTTTGGGAAAGGAACGAGCCATCCTGCGCAGCTGAATTATGGAGACGTGTTTAGCTATGCTCTCGCGAAAACTCGCGATATCCCTTTGCTGTTCAAAGGGGAGGATTTCTCGAAAACGGATATTCGACTTTGTGTGGTTTGAGGTAAGCGCCAT
>JAIYCW010000002.1 GCA_027487815.1 Burkholderiales bacterium | reverse complement strand
CTTTGAGGCTGGAATAGTCCGAAGGGGCTATCGGCGTTGAGCCTTCGGGGCGCGGGGCCCCAAAGTATTATCGAGGCAGTGGAGCGGCCTGGAGGTCTGTCGCTTTGGACCGATAGGTTTCTGAAATTCGGTCTAGCTCAGCTTGCCTCAGCCCGAGGAAGGGCTCACGGCGAAGGCTGACATCGGTGCTGTTAATGGCTCGGTACTTGGCGGCTAGCTCGTCTATTAGTACAACCAACTCGCGATTATTCTTTGCGCACTCCAAAGCACTCGTTTGGAAGCTTCGGCGCTGTGTTTCGGTGCTGGTAAGGCTGGTACGTACTTGACCAAGGTCTAGCTGCAAACGAGCGATAGCCTGCTGCAAAGTGGAATTCTCTGTGCTCAGCTGGGCATTGCGGGCATCGCGATCTGCCAGCTCGGCTTTAGAACTGCTTTCCAGCTTTTCAATACGCGCTGTGAGCTCGGTAACACGAGCTTGCTCAGCTTTCAGCTGTGCCTTGACTCCACCCAGCTGTTTTTCGGCCGCTGCAGTTTTAGCTTTCTGCTTTTCAGCCTCATTCAATTTTTCTTCTAGCGCGGTCTTTTCCTGCTGGAGCTGACTCTTTTCGCTTTCCAGCCCCCGAGTTTGCTCTTGCAAACGACGAACTTGTTCAGCTCGCCGTTGATCGGCATTTTTTTGTGCCTGGGCTGTCGATAGCCCAGGAGTGAGAAGCAGGCTTGAAGCGGCTAGAGCGATAAGAAGAATACGAGCGCAATGCATGGGGAAATCCGGTTCAGAAGCGCATGTTCAGGTCCATTTGCAGGGTGTTTACCCGCAAAGGAGCCAGCGAGGGATTGAAGGTTGGGCCGTCGATGGATTGCGCGCTCAAGAAGCGCAGACCTAGTGAAGTGTTGCGTTCAATGCCGTATAAGGCGCCAAGCACGTAGCCTTTGTTATTCGTGCCGCCCAGCAGGAAGTCTGCATCGGTAAATGCATCGGGTGTGGCATCACGCTCGAGATAACGATAGGTCAGGCCGATTTGCCAATCACCGCGAGCCAGCACTTGGGCGTTGCCCACCGTAAGGCGATACAGATTGCCCCGGTTGCGCTTGCCAAGGGAGGTAAAGCTTGATCCGGTACGAGTCAGAATTTCATTCTCGTTGAAGCCGACGTTTTCAATCCATTCGCCGGTGAAACTGATGCGGAAAGGATCAAACTGTTTGTAGTCAGCACCGAGGGTCAGAGCGTTCACCTGAAACTTTGATGCAAGGCCATAGGTGGGTGTATTAAAGCGCGGATCTGACGGGTCTTGATTGATTTTGAAGAGCGTATTGCCACGCTGCCTAAATCCTGACTCATACTCTGAAGACAGATAAGCGGGATCTGCAACGTTGGTTTGTGCGCTGCCTTGTGCATTCTTAAAATCGTATCGCGCAAACGCTGCACGAATGCCCCAATCCCGACTGGGTTGCCAATCAGCCCCGAGCTGCAAAGCCGCGAGTCTGCGATCTGCACCATAGACATTGTCACGCAGTGGAAAGAGGCCACCAGTAACAAAGGGCCGGAAGTTTTCTTCAGCCAAGCCATGCCTGTAGGTCATCGCTACCCCATCAAACCCGAGATCGGCCGCATGCTGGATCTCAGTGCTGAAAAACGGATTGGCTATGCGGCCAGCGTCGATCTGCAATCCGTCGAGCGGCACCAGGCGCGCGAAGGCGCGATCAAGTCGCAAGCCAAATCGGTTGTTAACTGTTCCGGAGGTTGATGAGGTCGAGACCGGGCTTGTGGTGTTTCCAGTGCTGATGCGAAAGCCGCCTGTCACCCAATCGGCAACCCGAATGTTAGCTGCGAGACGCGCGCGCAATCTGAGCCTGGTGAGGTCAGATTGGGAATTAGTAAGGTCCGCGTAGTTGGTAACGATATCGCCGTCCTGAAAGTAATCCGCTGGTACTCCATTGCCCTTGTTGAAGCTATCGGTTTGATAGCGCACGCGGAGATCTCCCTCGAACTGAATCCGATCAAGCCAATCTGGCGGCGCTGGCGCACGCGCCCAGCGTTCACGCTTTGAGGCTTCAATAACATCTGCCTTGAGTTGCTCGCGCAGCTCAGCTTTCACAGGCTCGGGAACAAAAGGTACGCGGATACCAGCGCTGGCTCCTGGTGCGCGTTGCCCGGGCATGGCACCAGCCTTGGCATCGCGATCTGCCGAATCGATCGCCGCCTGTATTCCCTTGGCGGTGGCATCCTTGATCAAAGCTTCAGCTTTTTCCTTGGGCAGAAGATTGGCTTCGACCAAGGCCTGAATCAGAGCCATGGTGGTCGCTCTAAGCTCTTCAATCTGGGCGCGCTCCACGCTTTGAGCGATCGAGGCTAAAGGTTGCAGTAGCAGCAGGCAGAGCGTAAGGCGGAGTATGGGTTGAACGAACATGAAATGTCTCGGTGAGGAAATCAGCCGGCGTCCTGGATCCGAACCCGGACGCGCATTGGTTGAGGCATGCCTTCAGGAGGCGCTTGCCGAAGCGTTGGGGCAGCCATCAAAGCGCTGCGAATGAGATTGGCGCGTTGGCTAGATGGAGCGCCGTCCTTGAACTCGATTCGGTCAAGCCGGCCGGATTTATCTACCCAAAGAAGCAGATTCACAAATCCTTCTTCCTCTTTGAGATCGGGCACCCGGTTCAGAACTTCATTCAAATGTCTGGTAACGACGTCGCGATAAAAAACATACTGCGTGCGATTAAAGCCATCGCTGGTTCCAGTGCCTGTTCCGGTTCCAGTGCCTTGACCGCCAACAACGAGATCGCGGCCACCACGATTGGCATTGAGGCCAAAGCCATCACCTGTCCCGGTGCCTTCAGCATCTACGCCTAGCTTGCCTGCGGGGGGCGGCGCGTCAGCTTTGGCAGGGGTCGGATCCGGCTTGGGCTGATCAATCTTTACCTCCTCTTTTATCTTGGGAGGTTCAGGCAGTTTTTCTGGGGGCTTGGGAGGAGGTGGTGGCGGCAGGTTGGGCTTGACAAGCGTGATCTGTTGCGCATTGGGCTTCGAGTGCTTGGGGCCCGTGAATAGCTTGCCTGCTCCCCACACCAGAAGAGCGAGTAGAGCAAGTACAACAACCCCAATGGAAACACGCTTGAACATTTGTACGGTTCTACTTGGTCAGGCGCTGAGTGACCAGGCCGAGCTGGGTAATGTCGAGACGGCCGATGAGGTCCAGAACCTCGATGACCTTGTCGTATTGCACTCGCGCATCGCCCTTCACGACCACTGGCAACTCAGGATTGGCTGCGCGTAATTGACCGAGGCGGCTTTCAAGTTCCTGAATCGTCACCGGGTAAGCGTCCAGAAAAATCTGCCCGGTTTCGGTGATGGTGATCGCTTTGGTTTGCGGCTTGGCAAGGCTAGGTGTGTTACTGGCCTTGGGCAAGTTGACCTTGATACCTTGCACCGAGGCCGTAGTCATGATGATGAAAATGACCAGCAACACGTAGGCGAGATCAAGCATCGGTGTGACGTTGATATCGTCAAAGGGTTTGGCTTCGGATTGAACATTCATGGTGAGCTCTTAGACTCCGTGGGTTTCGTTAAGTCGACTCACCACTTCATCGCCAAACATCATCGTGTCGTTGGAGAGATCTTTGAGGCGTGAAGTCAGGTAGTTGTATCCAAAGAGCGCAGGGATCGCTACGGCAAGCCCTGCAACCGTCGCCAGCAAAGCAGCCGCAATACCTGG
>JAIYCW010000025.1 GCA_027487815.1 Burkholderiales bacterium | reverse complement strand
CAAATCACTGGCTTGTCCGGCTCGTCTGGTCTCGGCCGTAACCCTTCGACACTCGTTGGTAATAATCAGTTCTTTTACCAAGCTGTTGCCAATAGCTCGTCCGGCATTGGTGCTGCAACTATCTCCAAATACAGCTACCTGGGTGCTGATTCCTACTTCAATCTTTCCAACGCTGGTGTATTGACCTGGAACGTGTCGGCTATTCCTGAACCCGGTGAGTACGCAATGTTGGCCGTTGGTTTGGCCATGGTTGGTGCGATTGCCCGTCGCCGTCGTCAAGCCATTTAAATCTCTTTTAAGGAAATTTCAGAATGAAACTCAAATACTTAGCCGCAAGCCTAATGCTGGTTGGTAGCTCAGGTGCGTTTGCACAAGTCACCATCAACGCCGCTGGCGCTTCAGCTCAAATCGGTCAAGTTACCCAGATTTTCGAGCGCCTGATCTGCGCAGCAAATACAACGACTGAATATATTCAAACCGGTAACAGCAATATCAAAGCTGTGCGTTGCACCACCAAGACCGATCTGAGCCAAGACAACACTGCAGTTAACAATGTTCAAGTGACATTTAACTACAGCGCGATTGATGGTTCAGCCAGTGGCGTGCAGTTCGTGGCTCGCGGTGGAAATCGTTCGTTTATCACCTTGAATGACACCGCCTGCACAGTAACCGGAACAACTGCTGGGGCCAACGGCACCATCACAACCCGTACTTGCCCATCTGGCGCGGCACTCACTACAGCCATTCCAGTAGCTGGTGCATCGGATGTTGAACCCGCTTTGTTTTTTGGCCTCAACACACCGAGCCAAGCCACCGCTGTAACATCGACCGACATTAACGCTCTGACAGTGTCTGCAAACCGTGCCGTGATCTTTGGCGTGGCCGCAAACTGCCGCCTGATCGCAGCTTTGCAAACCGCTCAAGGCATCACGCCGATCGCTTGCACCGGCACAGGTAAGCCCGCTGTCTCGACTGACCTCACCGACGCGAATCGTCCAAACGTAACCGTAGCTCAAGTTCGTTCGATCATTTCGGGTTCCGCTGGTGCCGCCGCATTGGGCGTACCTGCAGGTGCCATGAGCTACGAGCGCCGCGTTAACGGTTCCGGCACTCAAGCGATGTCGAACGTGTTCTTCCTGAACTATCCTTGCGCACTCGGAGCAGGCTCTGGCGTTGCCCCAATCGCAGGTGGTCAGGTAGTAAACAGCGTGACCTACAACGCTGGTTCGGGCTCGGGTAACGTTCGCGACGCCATCCGTAACAACACCTCTACTTACAGCATGGGAATCTTGTCTCTTGAAACTACTGAGGCTGCAAACCAAGGTTACCTTAAGGTTAACGGTGTCAAAGCCTCGCGCGCTAACGTAATCAACGGCAGCTACGAGTTCTTTGGCGAAGAAACCTTCCAGTACAACACCGCAGCTGCAACACCAAACCAAGTAACGATCCTTGATCTTTACGCGGCTGGTGCAGGCTCGGTCGCAACCCTAAACGGCTTGTCTACTGCAGCGGCCTTCGCTGCGCTGCCGATTGCGACACCGATTGATACTGGCAATCCTACTGCGGATGCAACAACAAACGCCAACTTCATCATGAAGGGCTTCCGCTCAGGTAACAACTGCGCTCCTCAGCAGCTGTTCTAAATCCTTTCCCGGATTTAGTCGATAGCAAGGCGGCCTCCGAGAGGGGGCTGCCTTTTCCCTTTCTAGGCAATGTGAAATTCTCCTCCCCATGAACCCCCTCGTTTCCTTCATTTGCCGTGCACTCCTGGTGATTCATGTGGGTCTTGCCTGCGCTCAGACTCCGAGCGCGAGCGATTCTGGCCCGCCACGATTTGATCTGATGGAATTTGATGTGCAGGGCAACAGTGTTTTGCCAGCAGCGGTGATTGAGTCTGTGCTCTATCCGTTTTTAGGCCCAGGCAAATCAATAGAGGTGGTGGAGCAGGCGCGCTCTGCGCTGGAGAAGGTTTATCAGGATCGCGGGTTTATCACTGTCAGTGTCGATATTCCCGAGCAGAAGGTTGATGGTGGGCTGGTCATCCTTCAAGTGATGGAGGGGCGCGTCGGCCGCAGCACAACCAAGGGCGGGCGCTACTTCGCATCCAGCGATATTCGTCGCGTAGTCACGGAAGCCAATGAAGGCACCGTGCTGAACGCCAAAACCCTGCAAGCGCAGCTAGGGCTGGTTAATCGCGGAGCTGATGTTTCTGTTCAGCCCATGCTCAAACCTGGCAAGACGCCAGGCACAGTGGATGTTGAGCTAAACATTGACGACAAGTTACCGGTGCATGGCTCGGTAAGCCTTTCAAACTACAACACGCTTAACACGACCAACGCTCGTTTGTCTGGCGAAGTGCGCTACGACAATTTCATGCGCTCACGCCACAGTCTAGGCATTTCGGCCATGGTGTCTCCCCAAAACCTGGACGAGCTGCGCATCCTGACCCTCACCTACATCATGCCCTTTATTGATCGAAGCACTGGGCTGTTTTACTTCGTGGACTCGGACAGTAACACCGTGGCCGCCGCGGGCACCCTTCTCGTCAACGGCAAATTCACCGTGTTCGGTGGCCGCTATCTCGTGCCAGCACCTGAAATCGCCAAGTGGCGAACCACGCTTTCCGCAGGCTTCGACTACAAGCGCAATGTCATTGCGACCAACCTGGGCGGCAGCGGAGAGCCTCTCTACTACCTTCCATTAACACTCGGGCTGAATAGTTCGCGCAGCGAAGGCGGCAACACCTGGCGCCTGGACGCCAGCATCAATCTGAATCCAGGGATCGTCGGCTCAGATCAGGCCGTTTGGACATCGCGCCGTGTGTTGGGCTCGAACCCTTCGATTGGCATCACCCCTGAGTTTGCCACTTTGCGACTGGACCTCGGCCATGATCGTCCGCTCGACAAGTCCGGATGGCGGATGCGCAGCCGATTGGCTGGGCAGTATACGAATCAGCCGGTAATCAATCTCGAACAAATGGCGCTCGGTGGCAACGATTCTTCGCGCGCTTATTTCGAGTCCGAAGCCCTGGGTGATCGCGGCCTTCGAGGCATGTTTGAAATCGCATCTCCAAACTTCGCCACCGACGCGTTGAAAGCCCGAGGCGCTCAATTGTCAGGCGTAGTTTTTCTTGAAGGTGGAATCGTTCGCACGATTGACCCCTTGGCTACCCAGCGATCCTCTCAAAAGCTGGTTTCAATGGGGTTTGGCATGCGCAGCCGCCTGAGCCGCCAACTACTTCTCAATCTTGACCTGGCTCGCGCGATGGTCGATGGGCCTTTCACCCGCAGTGGTGATTTCCGTGCCACAGCGCGCACCGCATTTGAATTCTAGCCAGAGGAACTGAACCATGTCACGCCGTCTGCGCAAGCTTGCCAAACACCCCATGAAACGCCGCAAGGGAAACAATTTCCAGTTGGTGGCCCCGGTTCTGATGATCGGCGCATGGGCAACCCAATCACCTGCTGTGCTGGCCCAGGTATTGCCGCGAAATCCTAACGTTGTGCAAGGTGCCAACCTGCCCACAACGGTGGGCAACGCAATGACCATCCAGCAGACACAACCGCGCGCGATCATTAATTGGGACGCGTTCAGTGTTGGCGCCAACGCGAGTGTCCGGTTTGATCAGGGAGGCAATAGCAGTTGGGCAGTTCTGAATCGTGTTGTAGGTAACGAGCCCTCCGTGGTTCAGGGCCGGCTTCAGGCCGACGGTACGGTTTATTTGATTAACCGCAATGGAATCGTGATCGGGCAAGGTGCGGTAATTGATGTTGGGAGCTTCCTGGGCTCCACGATGAACATTACTGACAAGATTTTTCGTGACGGCATTTTGTCGGTGGCTGGTACTGCGCCAGTGATGAACGCGGCGGATGCGGCCTCGCGACCCACAGGCACAATTCGTATCGAACCAGACGCGATCATTCAAGCCCGCTCCGGCGGCCAGATCTTTTTCTTTGCCAGCGGCACCATCTATGATGCGGCTGGCAATGTGCTTCCAGGGCGTCCAACTCTGGAGAACAACGGGACGCTGCGCGCTCCTGATGGGCAAATCATTCTTGCGTCAGGTGACCGGATTTTTCTTCGGGCGGCAGATGGCAGAAATATAGCGCGCGAGGCCAATCTTTTTGGCCTGGTCGTGCAGGCCGACGACGGCGGACAAGTGGCCAATGGATTGCTTGGGCTGCTTGAAGCAAAACGCGGCAACATCACTTTGGCCGGGCTGTTCGTCAACCAGCAAGGCCGTGCCAGTGCAACCACATCGGTTGACCGCGGTGGTTCCGTGTGGCTTTTGGCTCGTCCCAATACTGGGCCGCGTCCAGGCGCAAGCGCTGAAACTCCGAGCATTGAATTTGGCAGTGGCTCACGCACTTCAGTTACTGCAGACACTGACACCCGTGCTACGGGCTCAGTGGATGCACAGTTTCGTCAAACCGATGGAAGCCTGTCCAGGCCCCAATCAACGATCAATGTCGATGCTCAATCGATTCGCCTGAGAGGGTCCGCCGCTCAGGGGCCAGGTGCGATTGTTAGCGCGCCATCGGGAACTATTAATCTCACCGCACAGCCTTCGGGCACCAACGTAGCTACCACGCCCCTGGACGGATTGCCAGCCCGTATCTTGGTTGAGCAAGGGGCAAAAATTGATGTTTCGGGCCTGCGGGATGTCGCAGTTGCACTTGAGCGCAACTCGGTGCGTGTTGAACTGCGCAACGAGCAGCTTTCCGAAGCCCCATTGCTGCGTGATTCTGCAATTCGCGGGCAAGCCGTATTTCTCGACGCCCGCCGTGGAACGGCTGCCGCAGGGTTCATTGGTGCATCGAGTTTGCGCGACACCTTTGATGCCTCGATTCAACGCGGGGTTGAGGAGCGCCTCACTCCGGGCGGCACTATCAACCTGATCTCGACGGGTGATGTGATTCTGCAGCCTGGTTCAGTCATGGGAATCAGTGGGGGAAACATCACCTATGGCGCGGGCCAGGTCGATACCTCCCGTTTGTTTGACGGTCGGCGTTATTACGGCATTGAAACGGCCACAGCGCAACGTCGATACTTGGCTGTCGATACCGTTCAGGGTGCGCGTGAGCAAGGGTACGCCGAAGGCGCCAACGGCGGGACATTGGCAATCAATGCCAGAAACCTGGCCTACCTGGGTCAAGCTCAAGGTGGAGCGGTGATTGGCCCGAATCAGCGCCCTACACCTCCATCGCGCGGCAGGGTATTGATTACCGAATTCAACGGATTGGTCTCCACGCGTCGCGATTTTGGTCTACGCCACGGCTTTAGGTTTGTAAACGGGGCATCGGGTCCAGTGACCATTGATGACTCGGTTGACCTGGCCACCTCAAGTGCGCAAATTTTTGGTGCGGTCAATGCTCCGATAGATCAAGCAATCAGCCTGCAAGGATTAGCGCAATCTCAGCTCAGCGAGTTCAGGCTGCGTACCAACGGCGGCTTGGCAACTGATGCCGCAACCACACTGCGCCTTGCGCCTGAAACCACATTCAATTTGCTCGGTTCGCAGATTCTGTGGAACACCTCAGTGCGCGCTCCAGCCTCGCGCTTGATCCTGACGGGTACCAACACCTTTTACGACTCTGACCCAGGCAATCTACAGACCCCGCAATTGGATCACCCGGTTGTTGTTGGCCCCGGGGTGGCCCTCAATGTGTCTGGCGAGTGGATCAATGAACGCCCTCTGGCCCGCGCGGGTACGGTCAATCCTACTGACGCCGTTAACGGCATCAAAGGTGGACGGGTTGAGATTGTGAGCAACACCGGGATCGAGTTTGGGGCGAACACCTCAATAGACGCTAGCGCAGG
This sequence comes from Burkholderiales bacterium, assembly GCA_027487815.1. Taxonomy (GTDB): domain Bacteria; phylum Pseudomonadota; class Gammaproteobacteria; order Burkholderiales; family Burkholderiaceae_E; genus JAIYCW01. The sequence continues at coordinate 10,035 of JAIYCW010000025.1, read as the reverse complement.
CGCGTGGATTAACAGCGCAGGGCGGCTCACCTCTGGCGACAGCTTGCGCACCAACAGCGGAGAAGACAAGGCAGCCATCAGCTTGGTCGTACAGGTCCGTGATGACCGCGATCCCAATGCTGCTACCGGCACCTTGGTTCAAAGCCAACGTTTTCCAGTAGCCCAAACCAGACTCGTTTTGCCCACTACAATTTCAGGGTTTGGTTTCCGAACTGGCGCGGATCTGACGCTGGGCTCGGGGCAATTTGGCATCGGTAATTCAGCCCCTCTGGCCACTTACGGTAATCGCCTGGATACTGGGTTTTTCAGCAACGGAGGTTTTTCAAGCTATCGCCTGATTGGCTTGAATGGTGTGGCCCTTGGTGCCAATGAAAACATCACCTTGCGTCAACAGAATCTCACCTTGGCTCTGCCCGCTTATCAGGAAACCGGTGATGCGCTTCGCACCCGCGCTCGGATTGAAACACTGCCTGATGCACTGCGTACAGCGACTAATCTCAGTCTCGAAGCCAATGGCGTAGACGACGGCATTACCCGAGTCGCCGCGGGCAGCAGGATTCAAGGTGACATCGGTTCGCGCATTTCACTTTCCGCAGGTTATCGGGTTGAAGTCGAGGGCCAGATCAACGCTCCTGCCGGAACGGTGAATCTCACCGCGGGCGCAGGCTCCATAGAGCGGGGCTTTCGCCCCGATCTCGGCGTACAGATCGGCGGCAACGCCACGATTAATGTAGACGGCACTTCGCGCATCAGCCTTGACTCCGCAGGACGCCGCGCAGGCGATGTGCTTGCCGGGGGCACGATTAGCGTATCGGCTGATCCAGGCACAGTGGTACTGAACCAGGGCGCGAGCCTTAGCGCGGCCGGTTCAAGCGCGACACTTGACCTCACCAATGGCCAGGGGCGGCGCGTTCCGCAGGTAGTGAACTCCAATGGTGGCACGATCCGATTCAATGGTCGCCTGGGTGCTTATATCGCTGGCAGCCTCAACACCCGGGCTGGAGGTGCAGGGGCATCGGCTGGGCGGGTTGATCTTGGCTTCGGCAGTGCAGACCTCCCCTTGATGGTGTTCGATGGAGGACTGCTGAAGGCCGTAGTTGATGCTTCAAATATCACCGACGCTCCAATCGGCAGCTTCATTTACAGCTACTTCCCTTACGGTGAACGCCGCTTCTGGATTGCACCTCAAGGCGCTGCGCCAGTGCTGCAGGGAGGCGCTCGTGCCGATCTTGATCGCACCTTTAACGGGACCCGTCCAGCTGGATTCACTGACCCCGCTTGGGCCACTCGGCCGATTACCTTTTTTGCCAGCCAGGAAAGCCTGAACGGCCATGCAGATATCAAGCTCGAAGGTGCTAACGTTACCGACATCAATGCTGGCGTTTCCCTTGCGGCTTCAACAAGCATAAACCTCGACACCCCTGCGCTCAGGATGCAGGCAGGAAGTTCGACTGTGACGGCACCATTTATCCAGGTGGGTCGCAGTGTTGATCGTCCATTGGCACTTGCGGCTGCAACACCCTCTACAAGCGGGCAATCCCTCACCTTCACCGCAACAAACACAATTCAGCTTCAGGGCGACCTGCAGAGTCGGGGCATTCAAGACACTGTGTTTAATGCGGAAGAATCGATTCGCTTCAGTTCAGTGGTGCGGCCAAGTGTGAACACTGTTATCCAACGCCCCAATTCCACGATTGTGGCCGAAGGTAATGTCCAACTTAACGCACCAATTACTTACGCCACTACCCTGGCCAATGTGAACTTCACGACTCCGGGCAATCTCAGCTTTGGGCGGTATGGCTCGCGCGCTGCGATCACACCACTTTCGGCCTATGGCAGCCTGGTCTTTAACGCCACTAACATTACTCAGGACGGTGATCTGCGGGTGCCTTTTGGCACGCTGAGTTTGAATGCCACCCAGAACCTTGATCTGCGCCCGAGCAGCTACACATCCGTCAATGGCGCTGGCGCTTTGGTACCGGTCGGCAGTCTTTCCAATAGCCGGGAAGTTTTGTATTCCCTCAATTCTTTCGAGTCCTTGGTTCTCACGGCACCAAGCAGCCGCATTTCGCTGAACGGCACTTCAATCCGGATGCAAGCCAATGCTTCCGGCCAGGCGGTAGTCGATGCTTCAGGCAGTGGTGACACTTTTGCCGCTGAGTTCGTTCGCGGCCCACTGGGCTCGGCTGATTTCCTGGCACCAACCCGCGACGCCAGCGGACGCATAACATCCGAGGTATTTGCGATCCTTCCCGGATACACGTCAAGCACCCGACCCTTCGACCTAGGTGCTGAAACTAACACCGCCTTGCGACCCGGACAACAGATTGAGCTCACCTCAAACAGTGTGTTGCCGGAGGGACGCTACACCTTGTTACCAGCGCAATACGCGCTGCTTCCTGGCGCGGTGGCAGTTCGTATCACTACACCCCGCGATGCCACTGCGACCAACAATCTCATTCGTCCAGATGGCGTGAGCATCGTTGCGGCGCGGCAGGTCAACTCTCTGGCTGGCACCGCAGAAAGCCGCACGCTTACGGCCGAACTCTATGATCCGACGCAGCTGCGGTTACGTTCCGAGTATGTTGAAACCACTGGCACACGGCTTTTTAGCGCCGAAGCCAACCGCACCGATTCACGACGCCCTCAGCTACCGATTGATGGTGGCGTGGTCACGGTTAATGCGCAAACACAACTCTTGCTCGACGGAGCTATCCGACTGGGTTCCGGAACGCTACACCCCGGCACGGCCAACACGGATCGACGCCTGGATGCGCAGCTGCAAAGCCAAGCCCAGCGCGGTGATTTGAACCTCTCGGCTAACGAGATCGAAGTCGTCGGACCTGGCCAAAACAGCAGTAGCCCCAGCGCAGTGGCAATTAATGTGGCAGCACTCAACAACGCCCAGGCGCGTCGACTCACGATTGGTGGCGCAGTCAGCGAAGGGGCGAGCCCTAACACCTTGGTGGGGCAGGTGAATGCGTCACAGGTTCGCGTGGCCAGCGGCGTTGAGATTAGCGCAGAGCAAATCACGCTTCTCGGCCGCGACTCTGTATCCCTGGGCAGCGGTTCAACGGTACGCTCAACGGGAGGTTCGGCTGGGCAGGCGCCCCAAGCGCTCAGCGTTACTGGCACTGCCGCAGTTGTTCTCGCGAGTAACCGGCAAACCTCACTTGAACGGTCGGCCTTTTCCAATACCTCTGGTGATCTCACCATCGCTGCCGGAGCGACGATTCGCGGGGCTCAGGTCTTGGCCGATGCTTCGCGACTCGCCAGCATTGATGCCCAAAGCACACTGGCTGCAAGCCAGACCCTGAGTGTCGGTAGCGACCGGGTCTTCCTGGGTACCCCTGGGGGTACACTTGGTGGCTTGGTAGTAACTCCTGCCCTGCAGGCGGCTGCCGCTAATGCAGCGCTTGAATTGCGTGGCTATCAGGACATTGCCGTATTTGGTTCGAGCACGCTAAACACTGCTGGCGCCATGCGCCTGTTTACGCCTCGCATTACTGCCACCGGCCCGGGAGCATCGCTGGATATTGGCGCTACGACCTTTGAGTGGACTTCGCCCGCAGTGACTAGCCTTACTGCGGCCAGACCGGTGCCAAGCGCTGCGATCGCCAGCACTCAGCTGCGGATCACAGCTTCAGGAACCACTGATCAGGCGCCCATCACAATCGGGACAGGTACCAAGACGATTGATGGATTTGCAAGCACTGCAATAACCGCAGGCACGGCAAGTGGCCCTCGGCGCGATGTTGTCCTCACCTCTGGTGCATCAAATGGGCAGGAGTATCTCGTCAATTCTGGTGATCTGACCCTCCGGGCGGATCGCGTGGCTGGTCAGTCCCTTGCGCAGCACAGCATTGTCGCGGGTGGCGCGCTGGTAACCCAAACCGTTGGAAATGGCACTGATCCTGCATTAACCGCGGCGGGCTCACGCGTGGAGCTGCGAGGCACATCAGTGGCTATTGGCAACCGAATTCAGGCCCACTCTGGTGAGATCCTTGCGGTGGCCACAACCGGCGATGTGGAATTGCGGCAGGGAGCGGCACTTGATGTGCGCAGCTTCGACCAGCCCATCAAGGATGAAAGACTCGCCCTGGATGCTGGGCGTGTCACTCTCCAAGCTGCAGGTAGCGTCACTACTCTTGCCGGGTCATCCATCAATCTGAACGCTGCTTCATCCAACACCAGCGCGGGCCGACTCACCGCAAGTGCGGCAAGTGGCACCACCAATCTTGCCAATGCAAGCATAAGCGCCCAATCCTCGCAGGGGCGCGGTGGCGAGCTTGTGATCGATGCTGCCCAAGGTCTTAGTCTCGATGCTATATCCCAACAAGCCCGTAATGCGGGCTTTACCGAGCGCTTTAATGTGCGGCAACGTAATGGGGCCGTGGGCCTGACTTCGGGCAATACTGTCAGCTCACGCGAAGTCGATATCTCCACTGACAATGGCGCGCTGAATATTGACGGTGCGATCAACGCTTCCAACGGAAGCATCACCCTGTCTCAGGCTGGTTCTGGACAAGCGCTTACACTCGGCGCAAATTCGAGGCTTGATGCTTCAGGCGGCGTTACCAAAGTCGGGCAGATCAAGCTGCAAGCCGACTCGATGCGGTTTGCCAACGGCAGTTCGGTCTCTACGCGCGCGGCCAACGGCACTGCCGGCGAACTCCTGATCCGAAGCCGCCGAGACGACTCGACCGGTGCAATTGATGTGGCAGGCGTAAGTGCCGGGAACCTCACAGTTCTCGATAACACGGCAGTCCAGGTTGATGCCTATCGGGTTTATCAGTTCGGCGGAGCTGCAGGAAGTGTCGGCACTATCGGAGTTGGCGGATCAGCTTCCGCGACTCGCTTTGTCTTTTCTGGAACCCCAACCAGCTTGCAAGCAGATGCTGAGAACTTCGCCGCTAACCAGGCGGCCGCGGCGGCGGCGGCGCTGCCCGTTGTAAGAGCCAATGCGCAGGCTTTGAATGCCGTCGTCAAACCAGGTATCGAGGTTCGCAGCGCAAGCCGTGGGTCAATCACCGTTTCGGACAATCTGAACTTCGCCACCATCAACACCGGCACCGGTGCTGCAGCCACTGGCGGCTATTTCACCCTACGCGCGGAGGGCAACGTCAACCTTACCGGAACAACCGCGACTGCAGCCGCACCAACTGCTGTGCTCGCGGACGGCCGGACCACAGCAACCGCATTTACCTTTACGCCGGGTGGCCACTGGTCATATCGAATTGCGGGTGGCGCCAATCTGAGCAGTGGCAATCCACTTTCGGTACGTACCGAAGGCGAACTTGCCGCGGCCGGGATCACCACTGCTGGTGATGTTGTTGTGCCCAATCACAAACAAGTCTTCACCGGCAACGGCGATATTGATTTTGCTGCTGGCCGAGATATCCGGCTTGGCACAACCACCAGCACTACTGCAGCTAACCAGGTAGCCTCAATCTTCACATTCGGGCAAGAAGCTGCGCCTCTTGCTGGCTTTACCCCGGCCACTGGGTCAACCTATGGCGTCAATGGCGGGAATGTTTCGCTGAATGCAGGGCGCGATGTGCTCGGCTCCAATGCCGGTCAGTACGGCAACTTCTGGATCTATCGCCAAGGCGCCTCGGTTGGTGGAAGCCTAAGCCAAGATACCGGTTGGTGGACAGCTCCAGCAGCATTTCGAATGAACGTAGGTGCGCTCGCAGGTGGTGACGTTGTTGTGCGCTCAGGCCGGGATGTCACGGCCTTTACCGTTGGCCAAAGCAGCATCGGCCGCCTCCATGCAGGTGGCTCATATGCCGATACGGTTCGTGAAGGCCGAGGCGATCTAGTGCTTGAATCAGGCCGCACCCTGACAGGCGGCCAGGTGGTGAATATGCGCGGCAACGTGCAAATCCAGGCAAACGACAGCATGTTAGCTGGCGTGGATCCAGGTGCCACCACGGCTACCCTCGCAATGCCTCTTGGCTTGGGCGAAAGCCAAGCCACAATTTCGGCACGACGCAATCTAGACTTCAGCCGCAGTTACAACCCGACTCATTTGCCGCGAGCCATTGCCAACTCTTCGTCCAACCCAACGCAGCGTGATCTGCAAACCCTGTTCTCAACCTTTACTCCGGATACCAGCCTCACACTTTCGAGCGCGGGCAATTTGAATTGGCGTAATGAAACCTTCAGACTTACAGCCACCCAGGTCTCGCTCGGATTTCGTAACCTGGCCCTGGATTCGCTTCAAGCACCGACACTGCGCGCCACCGCCGCAACCGGAACCATCTCTGTACCGCTACCAGCCACATTGACACCAACCAGCCGGGGATCCCTGACTCTTTTAGCTGGCACGGATATTGTGGGAGGTGCAGGCGGAAGCCGTATCGGCCAGCCGGGAACCGAATTCGAGACCATCATTGGCCCGGACCAACCGCTAACCACCGATCGCATCACAGCGACCTCGTTACAGAGACTCAACTTCCGGCCAGACCCCGCCTATGATTCGATACGCGATCCTGCCCGTATTTATGCCGGGCGAGATATTGGCTTGGGGTCGGTGAGGCAGTTCAGCGTGAACATGAGCAGGCCGGTCCTGGTGAACGCTGGCCGTGACGTGATCAACTTCAGTGTCGACACACAGAATCTTCTTGCCGCAGATGAAACCCGTATTGAGGCCGGGCGCGATGTGCGTTACACCATTAATCGCCTTCCTTCTGGAGCCTTTGATATTGTGGGTCGGGACAGTGGTTTCCGTGTCGCAGGCCCGGGTCATGTTGTCGTCCGTGCGGGTAGAAATGTCGACCTCGGTTTGTCCTACGGTGTCGAAACCATTGGCAATACTCGCAACGGTGATCTGCCTGCCGGTGGAGCGGGCATCGTCGTCATCGCGGGTCTGACCAGCGACCCCGATTACGCGGCAGTGATCGCAACCTATATCGATCCAGCAGGTGCTCGCACCTCTCCGCGCCAATCCGAAGCGCTCATTGCCTATGTTCGTGATATCACCGGAGATACGTCGATCACAACGGCAGCGGCTGCCTACTCCCGCTTCCAGACCCTGCCTCAATCACAGCGTGACGCCTATGCAAGAACTGTGTTTTTGCGAGAGGTGCGCATAGGCGGCGGACCAGACACCGACGGGTTGATTGATCGCTTTATCGCCCCCACCAGCGGACGCGGTGCAGGCGGTTCATATGGCACGCAGCTGATCGATTTTGTTAATGCCTCCCAGGGCGCAGGCACAGCTCCAGTTGCAGATGCGGATGCGGCATGGGCCGCATTTCTTGCCCTGCCCACGGTAAAGCGTGCAGAGTTTGTTGGCCAGGTTTTGATCCCCGCAACATTGGCAGACAATCAATTGCGCCGCGATGACCCGATGTTCCGCGATTACCCTCGCGCATTCAGGGCTTTGGCGACCATGTATCCACAAGATGGTCAAGGTAACGTCGAGGTGCAGTTCAGCAAGATTCGCGCTACGCAGGGCGGCTCGGTGCAAGTGATGGCGCCGGGCTCGGTATGCCGTGAAGCCAGTGGGGCATGCGCCGATTCCAGCTTTGGGGCAAGTGCTAACCCAGCAGTGGGTAACGTCTTTACAGGCGTGCCAAACCCTCCAGCAAGTATCGTGAACGATCCACTGAAGGGCCCTTCGCAACTCGGTTTGTTTGGCCTGAACAATGCATCGATCGACATCATTGCGGGTAGTAACGTCAGCGTGTTCGGCAATCGTATTGTCACCGTGGGTAGCGGCAACCTGATGGGCTGGAGCAGCTACGGCAACATCGACGCAGGCCGGGGCTCACGCGCTGCGGTTTCAGCACCTGCGCCTACGATCACCGTGGATTCGGCTGGTAACGTGATCGTCGAGCTTGGCGGTGCGGTACAAGGCTCGGGCATTCGAGCCGTGACCGTAGGCTCGCAGCTCGCCGGCGAAGTCAGTTTGTATGCGCCCCAAGGCTTCATTGATGCGGGTGATGCTGGTATTCAGGGCGGCGCAGTGTTCATCGCAGCCAACCAGGTGATCAACGCCGAAAACATCCGTGTGGGTGATGGCATCACCAAGGCAGTCGCCTTGGGTGATCTGGGCGGATCGGTCAACCTTGGAAGTGTGAGCTCAAGTGCAAGTTCGGCAGCGAGCGGTGCGGCACAACAAGCAGCCTCACAAGCCGCAGCCTCGGCATCGGATCGAGCCAATCGTCGTAATCGTATTTTGGTTGTGGAGTTCGAGGGCTTCGGCACAAGCGCTGCAGACGAAGAAGAGCAGAACCGTCGTCGGCGTCAACAAGGACCTGCTCCACGATGAGACTCCAACCACCCCATTTCCTTCATCGGATTGCAATGAACACTGCCTATCCTTTGCCCCTTCAATCCTCCATATCGAAAAAGTGACATGAAGCGTCTCGCCTTAAGTCTCGTAACCCTTCTTTGCCTGGTGAGCACGCAGGCCATTGCGAAATGGTCCAGTGACTGGTCAGAAAAAACTCCCGTAGTTCTGGACACGACCGCACAAGGTGGAGCCACCAAGTCTGCAGTGGGCTCGGTAGTTGTACCAGTACGTCTGCACACAGGTAACTTCGACTTCACCAAAGCCAAGCCCGACGGTAGCGATATCCGGTTTGTGGCTGCAGATGACAAGACTGTACTGCCTCATCAGGTCGAAGTCTTTGATGTAAAGAACGAGCTCGCTGTACTTTGGGTTGCCCTGGGCAGTCTTTTGCCTAACCAAGCCGATCAAAAGATCACTCTTTACTACGGCAACCCCAAAGCTGATGCGCCCAGTGCTGCACCGGTTTACGATCCCAAGGCCCTCGGCGTGTTTCACGTGGGCACAGACCCAGCGGCGCTCGCCAACTCAGCAGGTGCCGCACTTACAGCGGCCGCGACTGGTGCCGGCCTCGAAGCTCAAGGTGTGACTGGTACAGCGTTGAAGTTCAATGGAGCTGGCGCGATTAGCCTGAGCGGCGCGGGAGCCCAGCTCCCTGCTGAAGGTCTTACATTTTCGTTCTGGGCACGCACTGGAAATGCTACCCAAGCTTCCGTGCTTCTGCGCGCGACTGCAGCCAACGGCGTCCTTGAAGTGGCGCTTGATGCAGGTGTACCTACCCTACGCACCACTGGTGCATTGGGCACCGGCACAGCCAAAGCCACGGCCCCCTTGAAGGCAAATGCATGGCAGCACTTCACCGTCCTGATTGGTGAGCGCGTTGCGCTGGTGATTGATGGCCAAGAGGTGGCTACGCTTGCTACCAAGCTTCCGGCAGGCCCGATGCAACTTGCGCTGGCTGACAAGTTCACCGGCGATATCGACGAACTTCAAGTGCATGCTACGGCACGCACACCCGATTGGATTCGTGCAACGTTTGCCTCACAGGCCACGGATGATCGAATGGTCCGTGCACAGCTCGAAGAAGAATCGGGCGGAGAAGCTGGATACCTTAAGATTCTTTTCGATAACTTGCCTCTCGACGCGATTATCGTTATCGCAATTCTTGGCGTGATGGCCGTGATTGCAGCCTGGGTTATGTTTGATAAATCCATGCTGATTGCCAAGGCTAGCAAGGCCAATGAGGAGTTTATGAAGCGTTTCCGCTCACTAGGCGAGAAAGCGTTTATCGATAACTCGATGCCTACTGGTAAAGGCAAAGGCGGCTATCACGACTCAACCCTCTACTCCGTGTATAACGCGGCGCGCGAAGCCCTGGCCGAGCGCATGAAAGGCGATGTCAACTACAAACTTGAGAGCCGTAGCCTGGTGGCAATTCGCTCCGCGGTTGATGCCTCCGTGTTGCGACAAAACGTGCGGCTCAACAAGTTCATGGTGTTGCTCACGATTGCAATCTCTGGTGGCCCGTTCCTTGGGCTGCTCGGCACAGTTGTCGGTGTGATGATTACCTTTGCTGCCATTGCAGCAGTTGGTGACGTGAACGTGAATGCCATCGCCCCAGGTATTGCGGCTGCTTTGCTGGCGACGGTTGCAGGGCTTGCCGTAGCGATCCCTGCGCTCTTTGGATACAACTACCTGACTTCACGCCTCAAAGATCTCTCCAACGACACGATGAT
>JAIYCW010000021.1 GCA_027487815.1 Burkholderiales bacterium | reverse complement strand
CCCATCGCGCCCGGCGGGCTGTCAAATGCTACGGCTGCAGTAGCGGCAGTTGTACCGGACAATCCAAATGAAACTACGGTGCCTGCAGCTAACGTTGATGGTCCTGTGGTCCATCGAAATGTGGATTCCAATGCGTCTGCGAATGCAGTGCCGTTCCATTCATCATCCCTGATAAAAAACGTGCTGTTGGGTGCGATATCTGTCAGCGCGACCAGAGAGATCCCATCCCGATCGCCGTTGTAGGAAATGATGGCAAGGTCTCCTGCCGTGTACGCGAAAGATGCTGTGGATGCGACACTCAGGCTTATCGCGGCAAATGTTTTTTTCATAAGAACTCCAATAGTGATTGCTTGAGTCTCGGGGCTTTATGTAGGTCGCTTATGACAAAGGTCTTGCCCGCCTTAGTCTGGTAAGCCTAATCGGAGTAAGCACTTCGTCTCATCATGGTCTGAACAGCGCTTTTCTATTGAGCTTCAAGGGCCAATGTTCGGTTCGAGCCAGTCACGGTAGCGTGACCCAGGTGTGGAATCGTCTGAGCTCTAATTCAAGGAGCCCAAAACATGATCAATCATTTGGTTTCAGTGCCTGCACTTAACAGATCCATTATTGCGGCAAGCCTTGCGTTGGCGGGTCATACCGCAATCGCGCAAGCCCCAACGTTTGGCTACATTGGGCAAACGATCACTCCTAACGGCGCAACACTCGCGTCACCTACTACGTTTAACAGTGCGCTTGGAACCTCGACCGTAGGCGGTATTTCGGGGTTGGAGTGGTCGGGGTCCGGCAATACCTACTTCGGTGTGATCGATGGCCGCAACAACACAGCGATCGGTTCGGCTCGCTTCTACAACATGACGCTTGATCTCGCGCAGTTTCAGCGTTCGAATGCGCCTGGCTCGGCCGGGGTGAGTTACTCAAGTGCCATTACGCTTCGCAACGGCGGAGCATTGTCTGATCCAGGCTATACCCAGTCTCAGCGGGATCCGGAATCCATTCGTTATCTTGTTGCTTCCAATTCTCTGTTGGTCAGCACCGAAGGATTTCGGCAAACGGGTAATGTGAGCAATCCAACGATCGAAGAAGTGCGGCCTGATGGGACCCGCATCCGGACCTTCAATGTGCCTTCCCTCTACAGCCCCACTGGTTCGGTTGCAGGGACAACTACTGGCGATGCTGGTGTTCGGGATAACGGCGGGTTTGAGCCGATGGCGCTCACACCTGATGGCTCCAAAGCTTTTGTAGCTAACGAGGTCACGTTGATTCAAGACGGTAGTGCCAGCGCAGGCATTCATCGCCTCACTTCCTACGATGTGGCCTCAGGAAATCCGTTGAATCAATATGTCTATCGATCCGAGGCTGGTCGTGGGCTTGTTGAGCTGCTTGCCATCGATAGCAATCGCTTTATTGCGCTTGAGCGTGGAGGCTCTGCGAATAGTGGCGCAGGCTATGCGGTGGAGCTTTGGCTTGCGGAGATCTCAGGGGCCACTACTGACATCACCGGTGTGAATAGCCTTGGCACCGCAACCTACAGTGCATTGCAAAAGACTTTATTGCTCAATCTGAATAGCCTGACAAATACCGATAATTCAGTTTTGCGCCGAGGCAATATCGAGAGTCTGACCTGGGGGCCGCGCTTTAATGGTCAGAACACCCTGATTCTTGCATCGGACAATAACTTTGCAACCACTAATCATTTATCGAACGGCGGTACTGGCACAGGAGACTTTACCCAGTACATCGCTTTAACCACTTCGCTGGCACCCATTCCTGAACCAACAAGTCTGATCAGTTTGCTGCTGGGACTAGGCGCTGTTGGTGGATTGTCTGTTCGCAGCAAGCGGCTCGCATGAGCGTCTATTGACTTCTGGAAGTGACAAAGGGCGCCGAGGCGCCCTTTGGTTTAAGCAGGCCTTGCAGCCCGCCTAAAGCGAAGAGGAAACTATTACTGACGGCGGCGACGCATCATCAAGCCGAGCATGCCCAAGCCTGCGAGCATCATGGCGTACTCGCCAGGCTCTGGGATTGGGGCGACGGCGAAACGCAGGTCATCCACTACCAGCGAGCCATCTGTCACCGTAAAGCGGGAAATGTCGGCAGTGGTACGTGCGATGCCATAGAAGACGCCTTCATTCACTGATAGATCAGAGGTATCAGCGGATACGATGTAGGACTCGAGAATGTTGCTGTTCGAGTCCAACGCGGTAATGGTGAAGCTCGGAGCGCTCGTAGCGCCAGGAACCTGAAACACATTAAAAAGAGCGCCTACTGTGCGAACTGGGCCATTCAGGAAGCGGAAGCTCAATGTTCCGGCGGTGGGGCCGTCTTCATCCTGGAAGTTGGAACCAATAAACCCGTTTGTGGGCACTATCGGATCAATGTATGCACCCCAATAGCCATTGTCACCAAGGTTATAAATAGGGATTGCACCCACCTCGGAGGACGCGGTGGATGTCAAGCGAACCGCCCCGCCTGCAAGAGTAAGGCCAGGGGGAACGATGACTGAAGGGTCGTAGCTGTTGAAATTCTCCACAGTCCAGTTGGTATAGATTGAGGAGTCGGTCAACAACACCGCTTGTGCGCTGCCGACCATCCCCATGGCCAGCATGCTGGCCAAGGTAAATTGCTTAAGTTTCATGTTGGTTATTCCTAGATTTTGGAGGACTAAGCGCCGATCACGCCGCCATCTTCGCGAGTGATCGCCAGGATGGCAGAGCGAGGCTTCACGGGAGCATTGGCAGACAAAGTGGTCGGACCGTTGCGGCCATTGTCTGGCCATGAGCTATTACGGGTGAAGCTCGGAGTAGTGCCGCCACCCCAGTCCTCGCCCGGATGCTGGATACCCACGAAGAAGGTTTTGCCGTCCGGAGTCTGAGTGACGCCAGTGACTTCGCAGTTCGGCGGGCTGGTCAGGAAGCGCTTGACCTGCTTGGTGACTGGATCAACGCAAGACATGGTATTCACGCCGATACGCTCCCAATCACCCAAGGCGTCGCCCTGCTGATCAGTCTGCACCCACAGGCGGCCATTGCTATCAAACCAGAGGCCGTCTGGTGCGCCGAAGATGTCGCCGTTGATGTTGCCAGCATATTGAGAAGCTGGAACGCCTGCAGGCCAAGTTGTCGAGCCAACTGCTGGTATGACCGTTGGGGGCACTGTGCTGTTATCGACCGATGACGGTACGAATGCTGGACGCCCCACTTTGCCTGGATCACCAGCCAAGATGAAGTTTTCCCAAGTAAACGTCGTAGCCTTAGGATCATTGCCAGTTTCAGTCCAGCGAATGATGTGGCCGTAGATGTTGTCAATACGCGGGTTGGCAGCATCTACTGGTGGACGCGCAGCGGCTGCGGTTGAGGTTCCGTTAGGGTTGATGCTCGAAGGAGTCGAACTGCCGCGACGATTGTTGTTGGTCAGCGTGACATACACCTCACGGGTCGTGGGGTGCACCGCGATCCACTCGGGGCGATCCATCATTGTGGCGCCTTCGCGATCCGCTGCTTGGCGGGTACGCACCAAGACATCAGCCTGATCGACCCAACCATTGGCAGTAGTCAGACCACCTTGACCAAACACCAGAGGCAGCCATGTGCCGCTACCGTCTGCATTGAACTTGGCAACGTACAAGGTGCCTTCGTCCAAGAGGGTGCGGTTATGGGCAGTGTTGCCCTTGATGAATTTCTTCGAGGAAACGAACTTGTAGATATAGTCGTTGCGCTCATCGTCACCCGAGTAGCAGGCCACCGAGTCGTCATCACCGATGACGGTGTAAACGCTTTCATGCTTGAACCGGCCCAAAGCGGTGCGCTTGACGGGCACGCTGCGCGGATTGAACGGATCAATCTCTACAACCCATCCAAAGCGGTTAGCTTCGTTGGGAGTGTCGTTCAAATCGAATCGGGGATCCTGCACATGCCAGCCATATCCAAAACCAGCACTGCTCAAACCATAGCGGTTTTGCAGTGGAGTATTGGTGCCGGCAGTTTTACGGCCAAAGTACCCGTTGAAATTCTCTTCACAGGTCAGGTATGTGCCCCATGGGGTGTAGCCTGCAGCGCAGTTGTTTGCGGTGCCGATTACTTGAGTGCCAGTGGGATCTGCAGCAGTGCGCATCAATGGGCTGCCAGCCGCTGGGCCGCTGATACGCATTGGGGTCAAAGTGGAGATGCGACGATTGAAGGGCGAGCTCTTGACGATGCCCCACTTGTTGCCGGTCTTGCGGACTTCAACGATCGACACGCCGTGAGCCGCTTGGGAAGCGCGAACTTCAGCAAGTGATGGGGTTGCGCTAACTGTCAGGGTGTTGCGATGCAAGCCCTCGTCAGTGTATTCGTGATTAACCACGAACAAGCCGCGGTCACTGGATTCGCCAGTGGTACCAGTGGCTGGGAATGGAAAGAAATGTGACCCGTCAACGTGGTTGCCAAACTGGCGCAACTGGTTGGCTTCTGTCTGTGGTTGAGTGGGGTCCATGTTCGGAGCTGTAGCGCCAACAAAGCCATCGCCCCAAGCAATCAGCACCTCAGCCTTATACCCAGGCGGGACGAGGACTGCGTCGTATGTAGTACCGGGAGGAATCGGCACGGTGGTCAAGGCTGCATTAACCGCTGGCACCGAAGTGAAACCAATCGACACTGAAGGCGATGCCGAAGTGTAGGCTTGGGCTTCGTTGGTCAGCGCATCTAGGCCAACGCCAGTGATGACGGCCATCGATGCGGCGCCAGCCGAGCCACGCAGGAACTTGCGCCGTGATGGTTCACCAGCGTCAAGCACATCAAAAATCGTGGCATTGCCAGTGGGGTTCAGAGTGACATCATTATCGGGATGCTTTGGAACGGTCATGCAAAAATCTCCAAGGAGTTTGAAGCCGAGCGGGAATACGCTCTAGACCTTAGAAGTTTGGAGTGCTGGTTTTGCGAATTAATGTCACGCTTTGAGGCTGGAATAGTCCGAAGGGGCTATCGGCGTTGAGCCTTCGGGGCGCGGGGCCCCAAAGTATTATCGAGGCAGTGGAGCGGCCTGGAGGTCTGTCGCTTTGGACCGATAGGTT
>JAIYCW010000013.1 GCA_027487815.1 Burkholderiales bacterium | reverse complement strand
ACTCTAGCCGACACTTCCCTTTCAAATCAATCTCCCATTCGGCATAGCTCATCCAATATCGAGCCAGAATATCCATCACGGGCTTGCATAAACTTTTTGAATAACAGGAAAAGCAAGAAGCCTGCCAGAGCAAGCCCGTCTGTGATCAAACCGTGATCTTTTTGATTCCCACTCGATCCCCAATGTGACGCTCCAGTGATTTGAGGCCTTCAGAATTCATTCCATCGATTCACGCAACACACCTCTGAAGTGAAACGTGAGCTGACGCAAGAAGTTCTTAACCCTTAATCATTTATCGCACTGGAATCAATCATGAAAACATTCTCTAAAGCCCTTATCGCTGCCACTATCACCCTCGGCGCAGTCTCCGCTCAAGCCGCTCAAGGCGAGCAGTATCAATTCAATGACGGCCCCGCAGTGACTATCACCGCAAGCAATCCCAACCTGACATTCAAGTTTGATGAGCGCGGCCTGTATGACACACCCGTGGCAAGCACTGTGACCCGCGAAACAGTGAAGGCGATGATCAAAGACGCTGATGGTCTTCTGAGCATCCCACGCGCCTAAGCGACTGCTGAAAGCACCGTGCCTTTTTGGCGTGCGAACATCACTGTGAGAAATGTGGCACCGACTGTCCAGACGGTGCCCTTTCTGCGTGCCGAGACGACGCAAGCGAGCGCTTCGAAGTCTTGGCTAAAGAGCCGCAACACTTGCCCAGTTTGAACGCTGCTGCTGAACAAAAAGCTTGCGCCGCTTATTGACAGGTCTTGCAGCTTTCCGGGCAGTGGGCCTGCATGCGCATTCGCATACACCGTCATCGGCAGATCCTTGATCACGCGCGAGGTGTTGCGTCGACCAAAGATTTCTTTGCCTGATGCGTCTTGCTTGGGTGGCGAGGCCAAGGGAGCGCTGCAACCTTTGCAGCGAGTGTCTTTGGTGATGCTTGCCGGCTTGGGCGTATCGCAAAACGGGCAGTGCAGCGGATTGATTGCGCGGGAAGCCGCTTGCGCACCCGTGGGCGCTGCTTTTGCTGCAGAGCCACGAGGCGCTGCGCGTAAGCTTCGATCATAGGCGGCGCGTTTGGCGGGATCACTAAGCACCTCCCAAGCCTGATTGATCAACGCCGCAGTGGCATGATCGCCGCCGAGATCGGGATGCATTTTCAAGGTGCCCATCAGGGTTCGATAGCTGGCCCGGATCACCTCGAAAGGCGCTTCGGGCTGCACATGCAAGATGCGGTAGTGGTTGCGTCGATTGGACTGCATCGCTTGATTATCGGTTAAGTCGCGAGTTTCTTAAGCAAAGTAATCCACCGGGCCTGCGAAACGACCAAGCCATATGACTTGCACTCGAATCTTCAGCATCGCCATTGGGATTTTAGCGCTGGCTGCGTGCAGTGCCCTGCCCCGACTACCCGATGTGGTGGAAGCAGAGCAGGTGAAGCGCTTCAGTGGAACCCCTGTGGTTGATGCCAATGGCTCCATGCTCGATCACCATAGAAAGCCGATAGACAGGGCACTCCGAGGCATGGAGCTTGATGACTCACTGCCTCGCCATGCGCGGATTCTTGAGGTGATCAACGGCTCACCCGCGCAGCCAGGAAATCAGGCCCGCATCCTGATGGATGGGCCTCAGACCTGGCAGGCAATATTCGCAGCGCTGGAATCGGCCACGGATCATATTCATATCGAAAGCTTCATCTTTGAAGACCTCGATTTCGGACAACGCCTGTCAGACTTGCTCATTGCCAAGCGAAAGGCCGGGGTTGCGGTGCGGGTCACTTACGACAGCATTGGATCCAAGACAACGCCCGGAGATTTTTTCAAACGCCTGCGCGATAACGGCATTGCCCTTTGCGAATTTAATCCGACCCGAATTTCGGCGGGGAAACTACTTAAGGTAAACCATCGAAGCCATCGCAAGATTGTGATTGTGGACGGCAAGCAGGCGTTTACTGGTGGCATCAATTTTCACTCGGTGTATCGCACTGGGTCTGCGATGCATCTCAGATCGCGCATGCCCACGATCGACGAAGGCTGGCGTGATACTCACGTGGAGCTACGAGGTTCATCGGTGCATGAGTTGCAGCAACTTTTTCTCGACACCTGGAGTAAGCAGGCATGCGCAGATCAGCCATCCCGCGATCACTTTCCACCGGCCCCGATGGATGGCCCGCATGAGGTGGCTATTGTTGGCTCGAGCCCGGATGGGATGCTCAGCCGAATGTATCTCGCAATATCGGCGGCGATGGCCTATTCTCGTCAAAGTATTTGGCTGACCACCGCTTATTTCAGCCCGGACCCAAGCACGATTATTGCCCTGAAAGCAGCGGCAAAACGCGGGATAGACGTACGCTTACTGCTGCCCGGTTTTACTGATTCGTTTCTCGCCTTTCATGCGGGGCGTTCACATTACGAAGAGCTACTGGAAGCGGGGGTAAAAATCTATGAGCAACGCGATGTGCTGCTGCATGCAAAAACGCTGGTGATTGATGGGGTGTGGTCGACCATTGGATCAAGTAATTTTGATTGGCGCAGTTTTTGTCATAACGATGAAGTGAATGCCCTGTTTCTGGGACGTGATTTTGGCCAGCAAATGAGTGCTGTATTTGAGCAAGATATTGCTCAGGCTCACTTGGTAACCCTTGAAGAATGGCGCAATCGTGGCATCGGCGCCAAGCTTCGCGAGCGATTTGCACGGCAGTTCGATTATCTGCTCTAGATGTTGAACCCGTTATCTTGCTAAAGCACGGAGATGGTGGCCGCTCTTAGCAAGGTGCCGTGATGCCCTTCATCAGTCAGGGTGGCTGCCGTCATCGGGGCGCTTAAGGTGAGGCTCGATCCGGTGGCTTCGCCCGCAATCACCCGCCATCGGCAAGGCGCCTCGCTTAATGCAGGCGAATGGCCGCCGGCTGGCAGCTGGCTCCACCAGCCATAGCGATCAACAAGCTTGGGTTCGGTTTCGCTCAGGGCGCTGCGTTGCATGAGGCTCGCCTGGCTGCGTGAGGCAACAGCTTCGGGCAAGCGAATCACTTCGGTGATGATGCTCATTTGGCTGCGAATCATGGGCAGGCCTTTGGGCAAGATGCCTTGAGTCCAGAGTGCATCGGCTTGCAATGCAGCGCGGCGTTGAGCCCGATCGGCCATGCTTTGATAAGCCCACAAATGCACGAGTCGATTAAGCGATCCGGTCTCGGTCATCCAATAGCCCACGAGCGGCAAGTATTGAGTGATGATGGGCAAGCCATTGGCGCTGAAAAATTGCAGATAGTTGGGCGCGCCGCCTGGCGCAAAATCATAAACGCGGAATTCGTGAATCATTGCTTTGCTTTCGTAGAAGTCAGGCTGGTTTGCGCACCAGATGCCGCATCGCCCATACGCCGAGCAAGGGCCCGGGCAGCCAGAGCCAGCCAATATAGTCCAATCCGATCACTGGCCATAACGATGAGCTGAGCAAGATGCTGAGCACGCAAATGCTGAACCCCACGCTATTGGCGCTTAACAACACGGTGCCCACTTGATCGGGTGGCGCATTACTCGCAGTGAGCGCGCTGAATTGGGGTGAGTCGCTGGATACTGTGCCCCCCCAAATCACGATCCAGAGCCCAAACAGCCACCAGGGCGCATGCATCATCCAGGGCATGAGCAGGCAACACAATCCGCTGCTGGCCAACAAGGCGGTGGCCACCTTCGCACTGCCGATCCGCTTGGCCACATAACCCCCGATGGCGGCCACTATGCCTCCACCTGCAATCACAAAAAACACCAGGGCCGAGACGCCAGGGGTGATCCCGGTATGAAGATACGTGGCGAGGATCACAGGCGAGAGCGCAAAGAGGCTATAGAGCTCCCACATGTGGCCCCAATAACCCAGCACCGAAGCGCGCAAGCGCGGGGTTTTGAATATCACCGCCAGTGGGTTTCCTTGCAGCTTGCGGGCGCTTTGCGCCCGCACCCAATAAGGACCATCGGGCACGAGAAGGCCCATCAAGAGCCCGCCTGCCAACGCGATGCCACTCACCGCGATGATTACTTCCTGCCAGGGCCATTGTGCACCCAGGGCCCGCAAGCCATGCGGCAAGCCGGTGCCCACAATCAATGCGCCGACCATCCAACCGAGCGCGGTGCCGAGCCCTTGCTGATACCAGCCTGAGGCTATGCGCATGCCCACCGGATAGATCCCTGCGAGTGCGAAGCCCACGCCAAATCGGCTGGCAAGCAGCACTCCGTAGCGCACGCTGGCCTCGGTGCTCACATGATCGATCAGCCAGGCGGCTGCGTTAAGCGCAGCACCTACGAGCACGCACACCACAAACACTTTTCGCGGCGAGTGCCGATCGGCAACCCCACGAATTGCAAACACGAGCGTGCCGAGAATGAAGCCTATTTGCACACTGATGGTGAGCGGGCCGAGCGTTTCACCGAACTGCTCACGCAAGCCCCAGGCGCGCTCGAGATCGGGCAGCACCGCATTACCCGCGAACCATAGGGAGGTGCCCATCAATTGGGCCAGCACGATCACCGGCAGGATATGCCAGGGAACAGGCCGAGGCACCGAGCCGCTCATTTAGTGCGAGTGCGGCAACACGATAAAAGCGGTTTTGCCTTGCAGCACCATGCTCACTTTGGCGCCATGCGGTAAGGTGAGTTTGGTCATGCCGTGGCCAAAGGGCAGGCCTTGAATGATTGGGGTTTTGGTGCGCGAGCGCAGCCACTTCACCACTGCAGGCATATCGAACCCGGCATCATGGTCGACGAGCTTGTATTGATTAAAGCCACCGAGCAACACGGCTTTTTGCTGATCGAGCACCCCGGCATGCAGCAGCTGGGTGAGCCAGCGCTCAAGCCGATAGGGATGATCCCCCACTTCTTCAAGCATCAGGATCCCGCCCTTTACTTTCGGAAAATAGGGCGAGCCCATCAGCGAGCACAGCACTGAAAGGTTGCCGCCCCACAAGGTGCCGGTGGCCTCGAGGCCTCGATAAGCTGAAGGGCCTTTCCATTCGAACCCCACGACTTCAAGCTCACCGCGCATGGCTTCAAAAAATACGTCGCGGGTGTTTTCATCGATCTCGGAAGCTTGCACCTTGCCAAAATCTTCAATCAAAGCCGGGCCGCTCCAGGTGACGGCCTTGGCCCGAGCGAGCATTGCCAACTGAAAGGCAGTGAAATCCGAGAACCCGACCCAGGCCTTGTCACTGGCGGCCAGTGCCTGGTAATCAAGCTCCGGTAGCAGGCGGGTGATGCCATAGCCACCACGCGTGATCATGATGATCGGGGCTTTTTGCTTGGCGGCTCGCGCAAAGCAGGCGATGCGGTCCAGGTCGGTGCCCGCGAAGCGTTGCACCCGTTTGAGCGCGGTGCGGTCGAGCTTGATTGTCAGGCCAGCGGCGGCCAAATGACTCACCGCCTGGTCCACCAGGTTGGCCTGGGGTACGGCCCCTGAGGGCGAAATAGCGTAGGCTTGCATAGCTGCAGAGTCTGCCACGAATCAAAAAATAATATGCGTCGAGTGTTGTCCTTATTCAGCTATGACTGGGACCAGTCTGCCCAAAGCAGGCTGGCCGCCCAGTATCAATTCGAGCATGCGGGCTTCGATATCTTCAGCTTTCCATCCAGCGCGCAACTGTTGTGGTTCGATGTGGAGCGCTGGATCGAGCGCCTGGAGCGCAAGTATCGCGGGGCAGTAGCGGCCGGTGAGCTGCAGGCGGTGGTTTCGCACAATGAGCAGTTTGGTGCGCTGGCTGCAGCGATGCTGGGCGAGCGCCTGGGCCTTGCGCATAGCCCACCAAAAGCGATCGTTCAGATTCAGCACAAGCTATTGCTGCGCCAAATCATCGAGCGCGTGGCCCCGCAAGCCAATGTGAAGTTTGCGCCGCTTGAATGCGAGTATGGCGATCTGCCGCCGCAGGGGCTCGACTATCCGCTCTTTATCAAGCCGATGAAGGCTGCGTTTTCAGTGCTCGCGCGCCGGATCGAATCTTATGAAGAGCTGGTGGCGCACACCCGCTTTGGATTCTTTGAGCAGTGGATTATTCGCCGCCTCACCCGGCCCTTTAATGATGTGGCACGCCGTCTGGTGGATATGCCGGTGGACGCCGATCATATGATTATTGAGGAGCCGATTCGCGCGGCGCAATTTAATCTTGATGGCTACATGCATCACGGGCAGATGCGGGTGCTCGGGGTGATTGATGAAGTGATGTACCCCGGCACTCAAGCTTTTTTGCGCTTTGCTTACCCTTCAAAACTGCCTGCCGATATTCAGACCCGGGCGGCAGGCATTGTGCAAGATGTGTTGGCTGCTGCGGGCTTTACCCACGGCTTTTTTAATCTTGAGTTTTTCTATGATGAGGCCACAGATCGGTTAAGCATCATCGAGATCAATCCACGCCTCGCCTCTCAACTCGCCGATCTTTACTATTGGGTGGATGGCCTGGATGTACACGCGATGGCACTGGCGCTGTTTTGCGGAGACGACCCCGCCGATTTGCCTCGTGCGCCATCGCGGGCAGGCGCCGCGGCCAGCTTTGTGTTTCGCAGCTTTGGCGAGGCGGTGCCGCCACGCGCGGATGCAGATGCCGTGCAATGGATGCAGAGCACTTTTGCAGATGCGCGAGTGCTGCAGTTTCAAAAGGCACACAACAATATCGAGCGCGATATGAAGTGGCTGGGCAGCTTTCGCTATGCCGTGATGGATATGCACGGGCCGGATGAATCAGCCCTGCATGCACAGCTTGCCGAGGTGTGTGCCCGGTTTGGTTGGCCTTGCGTGATCTAGCTTATCTACTGCTGCTTGGGACGGGACTCGAGCTTGGCAAGCTCTTCTTCGGTCACGTATTCAAACACGGTGACCACGCGGGTGACGCCTGAAACGCGACTCGCCACCTGCGCACCACGCTCGCCTTCGCGACGGGTGACAATACCCATCAGATACACCACGCCAGATTCAGCGGTGACTTTATAAGCATTGGCCAAGATATCCTTGGCCTCGAAATGCGCCGCCTTCACTTTGGCAATCAAGGTAGTGTCGCCTGCCGCCGTGCCAAGCGAGGGGCGGCTGCCGATCTGCAATTCGTTATGCACCTGGGTGATGTTTTCGATACGGCGAATCGCTTCTTCGGCCTGGCGCTTGGCGGCTTCATCAGGCACAAAGCCAGTGAGCAACACGCGGCGATTAAAACTGATTACCGTGATACCACCGGACTGACGTACCGCTTCTTGCAGGCGGGCGAGCGCCTTTAGCTCGATGGATTGATCTTCGGTTTGGGCGCCCACAGTGCGACGATCGGTGAGCGCGAGGGCACCCACGGCTGCGCCTGTGAGCATCAAGCCTACGCAGCCACTCAAGGCAGTAGTCGCGCCAAGCACGCCGCCCAACAGAAGAGTGCGACGCAAGGCTGCGGATGAAGTTGAGGGAAGGGACAATTGGTTTGACATGGGATTCCCCTGGAGTGTCGGATCAGACGTCATCGAGCATGGCATCTATGCCATCACACAGGCAATGCACGATCAAGCCATGCACTTCCTGAATTCTTGCGGTGCGCTCGTGGGGCACGCACAGGTGAATATCGCCGGGCTGCAGCATCGCGCCGAGCTTGCCACCACCCCGCCCGGTCATGGCGAGAACAGGCATACCCAGGGCTTGAGCGGCGGCCGCAGCTTTGAGAATGCTTGAAGAATTGCCGCTGGTGGAAATCGCTACCAGCACATCACCCGCACGCCCGAGGCCCCGCACCTGTTTGGCAAATACTTCATCGTAAGCATAGTCGTTGGCAACCGCGCTCATGATCGAGGTATCGGTGGCCAAAGACATCGCGGCTAACTCACGACGCTCTTTTTCAAAGCGCCCCACCAGCTCGGCTGCGAAATGCTGCGCATCGGCCGCAGATCCACCATTACCGGCCAGCATGATTTTGCCGCCCGCTTTTAATCGATCATGCAGCAGATGCACAGCCGCTTCAATCGGCGCTTGCATCACAATTTGCGCTTGCTGCTTGAGCGCGATGCTTTCATCAAAATGAGCGCTGATGCGCGATTGCAGGGTGGTACTGATAGCCATGGCCGCATTATATGCGCCTGCCCGAGAGCAACTGCTCTAGAAGGCCCCCTTGATCCACTGGAGTTCGGGCTGGGGTCCGCCACCTTGCAAGGCCACCACGTCAAAGCGGCACGAGGGCCATGCGCGCGACCCGTAAACCTTGAGCAGATAAGTCTGCGCAGCGCGGCGAAGTTTGGCCTGTTTGGCAGGGGTGATGCTGGCGAGTGCACCACCAAAAGCGGAGGACGCTCGCGCGCGCACTTCAACGAATACAAGTGTGTTGGCCTCCCACATCACCAGATCGATTTCACCCACTTTGAAATTCGCATTAGCCTGCGCCAAATGCAGCCCGGCCGCCTCAAGATGCGCTTGGGCCAGATGCTGGGCTTCCAGGCCCTGATCCTGACGGGGCGAGGGCATCGCGCTTAACGTTTAGCCTAACGGGCAGGTGCCTCGAAGGGCACCAGGGTGTTGTTCTTGACCTCAGCCAGCATGGAGGTGCGCTCAACCCGCACATCACTTTCGAGATTGATCTTCAAGCGACCAGTGACACCATCGATTTCAAATCGCGTGCGCCGCGCTGCAAGCTCGCGCGCGATGCGATAGGCATCAATGCCCAGCGCATAGAGGCGCTGATAATCCAGATGACTGAATTGCGTGCTGCGCGAATAGCCCATCACTGCGGGATGATCCGGGCTCACCTGCCAGGGCATTTCGGTGATGCGCCAGCCTTCGAGATCGCCTGCGCGCCCGGCAACATTGGTGGCCATGGAGTTGAGCTGCGAGGTTGAGATCAGCAGCCATTCACGTGGCAAGCCATTGCGCAGGCCACGCGCCATTTCCGGAGGCACGGCCGCAAATACGACTTGAACCGCAGCACCATTCAATGCCTGCAAGGCTTGAGCCCGCCACTCAGCTCCCGAGCGGGCATCCGATTCCACAGTGGTGACGACTTCACCGCCAGCGGCTTGCCAGGTTTCAGTGAAGGCCACTGCCGCACGACGCGATAACGGCGCACCCGAATGCAATACCAGCGCCTTGGCTTCAAGCGAAGCGGTGCGGGCGCGGACCTCTTCGAACGCGTGTTTGGCCAACTGACGCGCCTCTGACTCAATGGGCAGACCAAACAACACCAGATTGGATTGGGGTTTGCGATCTGCATCGGGCTGGTTCAAGCTCAACACGGTGGTGGGCAAGGCTCCACCATCAGCTAGCGCATTCACCGCATCGCGAGTGAGCGGGCCAATGATTACATTGACGCCGCGGGTGGCGAGTTCGCGCACTTGTGCGCCGGGATCGGTGCCGCTAAAACCCACATGCTCAAGGATCACCCCGGCTCCGTCACGTCGATGGGCGGTGCGAGCACCGGCTTGTACCGCTGCCGATGCGCGTTGATAGCTTGCGCTCGATTCGAGCAGCATCACTATTCGAAGACCTTCTGGATTTGCCGCAGGCACGCCCTGCGCCCACAATGGCGCACTGCATGCAAGGCCAGCAGGCCATGCAACAACCTTGAGCCACTGGCGACGCGATTGCATATGTTGGAAATTTCTGAGCCCGAAGGGCCGCAAGATACCGGACACGCATTATATGTAGTGGCCACCCCGATTGGACATCTTTCGGATCTGAGTGAGCGGGCGCGACACCTCCTTTTACAAGTTAAGTGGGTGGCTGCTGAAGACACTCGTGTGACAAAGGTGTTACTGCAATCGATCGGCGCATCGGCACGGACCTTGACCGTGCATCAGCACAATGAGCGCGAAGCGGCCCAATCCATTGTCGACAAACTGCGGGCCGGCGACTCCGTGGCGCTAGTCAGCGATGCAGGCACCCCGGCGATCAGCGATCCGGGAGCTCTGGTTGTTGAAGCGGTGCGCGAGGCGGGATTTCGGGTGGTGCCGCTGCCCGGGCCGAATGCCATCACCACATTGCTCAGTGCTTCGGGCTTACCGGCCAACGGATTTTTGTTTGATGGTTTTTTGCCAGTGAAGACATCGGCGCGCGAAGAGCGATTGCGCCATTTGCTTGCAGCCCAGCAGACCTTGAACTGCAATGTGGTGGTGTATGAGGCACCTCATCGGATTGCCGAACTCGCCGCAGTGTTGGACGCCCGCCTCGCAGGTGACCAACGCGTGGTGATAGGGCGCGAACTGACCAAACGATTCGAGCAGATTGTCGACCTGCAGGCCGGGCAAGTGGCCACCTGGATTGCGTCAGACCCCAACCATTTGCGTGGCGAGTTTGTGGTGGCGTGGGGGCCTGCCGCGCCTGAAGCTGCTGTTGATGTGGAGCGAGTGGACCGCGCGGCGATGAAGGCGATACCGGTTGGCGAATTGCTGGATGCGTTGCTGGCTCACCTGCCCGCTTCGCGCGCGGCGAAACTCGCGCATCAACTCACCGGGCTGCCGCGCGATCTCATTTATCGCGAACTCAACAACTCAAAATCCGGCCCGGACTCGGACGGGCAATAGTCTCGATTACTGCGAGCGCAATACCGGGCGCAATTCAGTGGAGGTGCGGATACGCTCATTGGCAGCAGCAGCCTCCTCGCGTTTTGCATAGGGCCCAGCGACCACTCTGAACAAGCCCTCTTGCGCGCGAATGCTTAGTGGCAAGCTCAAGTGCTCGAGCTGGCGGCTCAAGCGACCTAATGCAGTTTGTGCGTTGTCTCGCGAGGCAAATGCCCCAAGCTGCAACACATGCCCGCCGGTCGCGATATCCACTTGAGTCTCCAACACCAAGCGAGGCTCACGAGGCTCAGCGACTGTAACGATCGCGGGTGCAGGCGGTGCGACCACCGGCGGCGCGGCAGCCACCTGCATCGAAGGCTCACCCGGATTGTGAATCAGCTCGACCTGCACCGGCGCGCTGCCCGCTTCAACATAGCCCAGGCGAAACGCGGCGGTGTAGGACAGATCAATGACTCGGTTATTCAGAAACGGGCCGCGATCATTGATGCGCACCACCACACTGCGGCCAGTGTTCAGGTTAGTCACTCGCGCATAACTCGGGATGGGCGCTGTGGGATGCGCGGCGGTCATGGCATACATATCGTAGACCTCGCCATTGGCAGTGCGCTGTCCGTGAAACTTCCGGCCATACCATGAGGCCATGCCACGCTCGGTGTATGGAGCAAGCTCGCTCATCGGCGTGTATTGACGACCAAACACTACATAGGGGCGGGCATTACGCGGATTGAGGGCTTCACGCTTAGGCACAGCATCGGGTGTGGAGGCCAGATCAGTAGGCGGGTTCTCACCTGGGCCATCATCCATGTAAAAGCCGCCGCGCCTTGAAGTAGGGCCAGGCATTGTGGGCCCTGAACCCGATGGGCCCGATGCCCCAGGCGCTTCGCCACCTGCAGGACGGGACCCCGAACCCCTCGGACCGGAGCTAGCACAGCCGACAATCTGAAGTGCGGCCACGAGAATCAGCGTGATGGCTGAGAATCGGTTGATCATCGCATCTGCTCCCTGAAGTTGCGCAGGTAACTGAAGCCCTGAACCACACGCGTGCCGTACCAGGAGGTCATTTCGCCATCAATCAGCAGGCTCGGGCAGCGGCTGCGCACTTGCATTTCCGCGACATGCTGAGGCAAGAAGTTAAAGGGCTCTGTAGATAGCAGCACCGCATCGATTTGCGCCCATGGCACCTGATCCATATCGATCTCTGGATAGCGCGCAGTGGCATCGGCTGGCGACCAGGTGTGCATACCAGCTTCACGCAGCATGGCACTGATAAAGGTTTGCGGGCCGACCGTCATCCAGGGGTCTTGCCAAATTAAATAGAGCACTCGCTTGGGGCCCGCACCGCGCATCACGACCCAGTCATGCAACTGCGCACGCTCGTCATCAAAGCGCTTTACCCATGCTGCGGCTTGCTCTTCACACGCGAATTTTTGACCAAACTCGAGAATCAGCGCGCGGTTATCGTCCACGCTCTGCGGATGGGTGACGACCACTTCACCCACATCATCACGCAAGGCATCGATAGTGGGCTTTTCGTTCTCATCCACATTCACGATCAGGTGAGTGGGCTGCAGCGCGCGCACCTTTTTGAGGTTCACAGTTTTGGTGCCGCCCACCTTGGCGATGTCTTTCACCTGATCGGCCGGATGAATGCAATACCCGGTGCGCCCCACAAGATGCTCGGTCAGGCCCAGCTCGCAAACCAGTTCGGTGAGGCTCGGCACCAGGCTGACCAGACGCATGCTTACTTTCGCTTGCGTTCGAGATCGATCAAGTAGTCTGCGACCGCGATGGCCTGCCCATTGCCACCTGCCATTGAAGGCGCGGTGATGTAGCGACCATTGACAGCGATTTGCGGCACGCCATCAAGCTTGAATGCTGCAGTGGTGGCCGTGGCCTTGCGCATCTTGGTTTTGACCGAGAAGGAGTCGTAGGTGTCGCGAAAAAGCTTGGCATCGAGCCCTGCTTTAGCGAGCACTTCAGCCATCTTCTCCGGCGTGTCCATCCGATTGCGCTCGATGTGAATTGCAGCGAACACCTTGTCGTTGAACTCAGCAACCTTGCCCAGCGACTCCAGGGTGTAGAACAACTGCTGATGCTTTTCTTCGTTAAACGGCACATGGATCTTGCGGTAAGCCACATCGGCCGGCAGCTTCTTGGACCACTCTTTCATCGCGGGGGCCAAGGCATTGCAATGCGGGCAGGCATACCAGAAGAAATCAATCACTTCGATCTTGCCGGGCACTTCAACCGGCTGGATCGGATTGACGAGGCGGTAGTTCTGGCCTTCTTTGGGGGTGCCCTGAGCCTGCGCCATTCCGGGGATTGCCAAACAAGAGACGGCAGCAGCACTGGTGGAAAGAGCAAAAGCGCGACGACTGGTCATGAGTAGAGTCTCTGAAGATGAATTGAAAAGGGCCTGCTTGAATGCAGTGTCAGGTTCAACGCCCCAGCCTGACAGCGGGTTGGCACCGAGCCGCAAAACCTAGCGCTGCCGGACAATCGTGGAATCGATCCCATTTTCGGCCAGCTTGGCGCGCGCCTTGGTGGCATCGCCTTCCTGGGGATAAGGGCCGACCCGCACTCGGTAGAGCGTTTCACCTTTGACTTCTGCACTCAAGATACGAGCTTCATAGCCAATCATGCCCAACTTTGCTTTCATATTGATGGCATCGTCTTCCGAGCGAAACGCCCCGGCTTGCAGCAGATAGGCGATTTTCTCTTCGGTGGTGGGCGCTGTTGCAGTTGGCGTCGGGGCGCTGGGCGCTGAGCTCACAATAGGGGCGGCTCCGGGCGCTTGACCAACCGGCGCGGCGGGCGGGGTTGCGGCCGGTGGGGTTGCTGGAGGCGCGGTGATGGGAGGCGTAGTCGCAGCTTCAGGGGGTGCGGCGGCCGGAGAAGGCTTGGTTTTGCCATAGAGCGGCTTATTGGGATCAGGGGCTTCGGCCGGAGTTTTAGCCTCGCTGACCCGATCGCTCTTGCCGACTTTGTTAACAAACGGCACAGGCGCACGAGTTACGAAAATCGCCACAGCCACTGCCACAACCAAACCGAGGATCAGGCCGGCCAGAAACCCCAATACCGTGCCGCCATGTTCATTCCTGCGCATTACATCCTCTCGGGTGCGGACACACCCAGCAAAGCCAAACCGTTTTGCAGCACCTGCCGCACGGCCAACAACAAGGTCAGGCGAGCGCGACGCACCATGGCATCCTCGACCAGCACCTTTTCAGCATTATAGTAAGAGTGAAGTTCAGCCGCTAACTCTCTGACGTAAAAAGCGATTTGATGCGGCGCGAGCTCTTCGCAAGCGCTTGCCACCACCGCAGGAAACTCAGCCAACCGGGCCATCAAAGCAAAATCACGCGGACTTGCTAGCTCGCGGATGGGGACTTGGGCGTAACCCGAAGCCGCGAACCTGATCATAAGTTCCAACCAGCCCCTATCGTCCACGGCACGCTCGAGCACTGAGCAAATCCGGGCGTGGGCATACTGCACGTAGTACACCGGGTTTTCATCAGACTGCGCCAAGGCCAGATCGACATCAAAAACGAATTCAGTATCGGCTTTGCGCGAAATCAGGAAAAAACGCACCGCGTCGCGGCCCTTGACCCCACCACCCGACCACTCAATCAAGTCGCGCAAGGTGACATAGGCGCCTGAGCGTTTGGAGATTTTGACCTCCTCGCCGCCCTTCATCACCGTCACCATCTTGTGCAGCACATAGTCCGGATAGCCGCTCGGAATCCCTTGACCCAAGGCTTGTAAGCCAGCCCTCACTCTCGCTATCGTGCCGTGGTGATCGGAGCCTTGCACATTGATCACCTTGGTAAAGCCGCGCTGCCACTTGGTCACGTGATACGCCACATCCGGCACAAAATAGGTGTAGCCGCCATCGGATTTACGCATCACCCGATCTTTGTCATCCCCATATTCAGTAGAACGAAGCCATAGCGCGCCGCCCTCCTCATAGGTTTTACCTGCGCCGATCAGGCCCTGCACCGCCTGATCAACCTTACCGGAGGTGTAGAGCGAGGATTCAAGATAGTAGTGATCAAAACTCACACCGAAGGCTTGCAAGTCCAGATCTTGCTCTCGGCGCAAGTAAGCGACCGCAAACTTGCGGATTTCCTCCAGATTATCTGGATCGCCGGCGCCGGTGATGGCTGGCACCTTATCGGCTCGTACCTCGGCACGCGCGAGGTAGTCCTGCGCAATATCCGCGATGTAATCACCCCGGTAACCATCGGCCGGAAATTCGGGAGACTCGGGGCTCATGCCGCGAGCGCGCGCCTGGGTGGAAAGCGCCAGGTTGTTGATCTGCGCACCGGCGTCGTTGTAATAAAACTCACGGTGAACCTTCCATCCGTTGGCTTGCAGCAGCTGCGCCATGGCATCGCCCAACGCCGCCTGGCGGCCGTGGCCCACATGCAGTGGCCCGGTGGGGTTGGCGGACACAAACTCCACCAACACCGTGCGATCCGCGCCTTGATGATTGCGCCCGAAGCTTGCCCCGGCCTGGAGCACTGCGCTCACCACCGCCTGCTTGGCGCCGGGAGCCACCCGGATATTGATAAAGCCAGGCCCGGCAATCTCCAGAGCCTCAATCAACCCAGAGGTATCCAGAGCCTTGACCTGCTCGACCAATGCTTTGGCAACAGCAGCGGGCGCCATCTTCAGCGGTTTGGCCAATTGCAAGGCCAAGGTGCAGGCCAAATCACCATGCTCAGCCTGCTTCGGGCGCTCCAGACTCACCACCGGGCGTGGCAAAGCCTCCATCCCGGGAAGACGGCTGGCAGCCTCGGTGAAAACTTCAGCGAGGGCTTGGCGGGTTTGGGCAAGCATGTTGGCGATCGAATATAGTCAGGGCATGCATTCTAACGAGCTTGATCATATTGTCCTGGCCTGCCGCGATCTTGAAAGCGGAAGTGCCTGGCTGGAGCACCACCTGGGCATCGCGCCTTCAGGGGGCGGCCAGCATCTCGGTTGGGGCACTCACAATCGCCTGCTCAGCCTGAGCGCCCCGGATTTCCCCGGGGGTGTATTTGGAGCTGATTGCACTCGATCCCGGCCAATCCCTGCCAGACCCACCCCGGCAAGCCCCTTTTGGCCTCATGAATCCTGCGGTGCAGGCGCATGTCGCCTTGCGCCCGCGCCTGATACATTGTGTTCACCGTGTTTCGCCGGGCCATTTAGCCGATGCGGTTCGCGCGGCCCCTTACGCAGTTAGCCCACCTCAAGCCATGAGCCGCGGTGAGCGCCATTGGCAAATCGCCCTGGCGAGTTGGCCGCAAGATCAGGCGAGCAATCCCCATCCCACCCTGATCGATTGGGGCGACACCCCGAGCGCGGGCTTTAGCCTTGGCGCATCGGGCGTCTGCCTGTTGAGCCTGGATCAATCCCGGCTTCAGGCGCGTATTTCTACTGCGCTGGACGAGCGCCTGCTCGATTAGCCGGGCCCCCGAAATGCATGCTCACTCCAGATGAGCGCGCAGCATCCAGGCCATCTTTTCATGCTCTTCCACGAGCCCGGTCAGAAAGTCAGCCGTTCCTTCATCGGTGGCCTCACTTGCCACTTCAATATCTTTACGCAGCTGGCGAATCACTTGCTCATGCATCGCGAGCAACCCCTTGATCATGGCCTCTGCATTTTTGGCCTCGCCCGCGCCTTCTTTCAGACGAGTGGCTTTACCAAACCCCGCGACTGTTGCGGGAGCTTTGGCACCCAAGGCGCGAATCCGCTCCGCCACGTCATCCATGATTTCATCGAGCGCTTCATACTGAGCCTCGAAGAATTTATGCAAGGCCCCAAAGCCCATGCCCACCACGTTCCAGTGCGCACCCCGGGTTGCAAAATACAAAGCGATCTCATCCGCCAACAAGGGCTCCAGGGCTTTGACCACTGCTTGCCGTTGCTTGGTACTCAATCCGGTATTCATGTCCATGATCGTCGTCTTTATAAAAGGTTGATGGCATGATCCTACCCAATTCATTCAACCCCGACCAATTGAGCTTTTCAAAGGCCTTCATTGATTAAATCTTTCTTCTCCCCGGCTCATTGGTTCGCTTTGTTGTTGGTTTCGGCTTGTTTAATGCCAGCACTGGCACAAGCCCCAAGCGAAGCGCCCTTGCCCACAATTGAAAGCTTTCAGCCCACAAGGT
The DNA here is from genome assembly GCA_027487815.1 of Burkholderiales bacterium. Lineage (GTDB taxonomy): Bacteria > Pseudomonadota > Gammaproteobacteria > Burkholderiales > Burkholderiaceae_E > JAIYCW01. Next base: position 58,793 of record JAIYCW010000013.1, on the reverse strand, counting down.
ATCTGGGCACCTGGTATGAAATCGCCAAGCTTCCGAATCGCTTTCAGAAGCAATGTGTTGCCAATACCCGCGCCACTTATGAGGTCCTTAACGAAAATGCAATACGGGTAACGAATCGGTGCGACACCGCAGAAGGAAAAACCACCCAGGCAATCGGCGAAGCGCGTTATGTGGATCAGGTTCGCGGCAAGCTTGAAGTGCGATTTGCGCCTGCCTGGCTGAGCTGGTTGCCGATGGTATGGGGGCGCTACTGGATTATTGACCTGGATCCCGCGTATGACAGCGTACTGGTCGGTGAGCCAAGCCGCGAATATCTCTGGATCCTCGCGCGCTCAGCCAACTTGCCACCTCAGCGCTATGAGGCACTTTTGGGTCGGGCCCGAGAACTTGGGTTCGATGTCAGCCGGGTCGAGCGGAGTATTCAACGCTAGTGCAGGGGTTGTCATGCTTTCTCACAAAGTGTCTAGGGCTTTGGATTTGCGGCTAGGATTGCGGTCCACTAGCAAGGAAGTTTCATGGCTGTCAGCGCCCTTACCACTGAACAATTCAACGACACCATCACCAACAACGACATCGTCGTCATCGATTTCTGGGCCACCTGGTGCGGGCCTTGCCGCACCTTCGCACCAGTCTTTGAAAAAGTTTCTGAAGAGCATCCCGGGATCACCTTCGTCAAGGTCGACACCGACGCTGAGCCTTCGCTGGCCGGGCATTTTGGAATCCGGTCTATTCCCACGCTGATGATCTTTCGCGATCAGGTCATTGTGTTTCAGCAGCCTGGTGCCATGCCCAAGGGCGCATTAGTCAACATCCTTGAGCAGGTGCAGGCCCTGGACATGGCCGAGGTCAAGCGCGGCGCCCAGCCTTTCGAAGCAGACTAACCCGCTAGCCGATATCGGCAGTAGAGCGGGCTCGACCCAGGCAGGGGAATCGTCTGCGCAGTCTAAGGATCAGGGGTGGCCTGGCACGCTTAGTGCATATGCATCTGGTATACCAGAACGTGCACCAAGTAAATGCAAACCTCGCTATCAGCGCCTACCTCCGCCCCACAAACGATCACCGCTTGGCGCGAACTTGCGCTTGATGGTGCATCCTGGGCTGACGAGATCCTGGCGCTTCGCGACAAGCTCGAGTCGCAAGGCACGCCGGTTTTTCTTCATGTTGGCTCAGCTGAAGCACTCAAACGCAGGCTTCAGGCTTTGCAAGCCCGGGCGCGGCAAGAGGGCCACGCGAACCCCATGGATCGCGCGAGCCTCATCAAAAGCATGCCGCTTTATGGTGTGCCCTTTGTGGTCAAGGACAATATTGATGTGGCTGGCATGCCCACCACCGCCGCTTGCCCTGCGTTCTCCTATCAGCCCGAGCAAAGTGCAGCCGCAGTAGCGCGCCTCGAAGCGGCCGGGGCACTATGCTTCGCAAAAACCAATCTCGATCAATTCGCGACCGGGCTGGTTGGCACCCGCTCACCTTATGGCGCACCATCAAGCGTGTTTGACGCCGAGCTCATCAGCGGAGGCTCAAGCGCGGGATCGGCCGTCGCGGTGGGCTCGGGCCTGGTTCCTTTTGCTTTGGGCACAGATACAGCCGGGTCAGGCCGCATCCCAGCCATGTTCAATCATGTGGTCGGGCTAAAGCCCACTCCGGGCCGCGTTAGCACTCAAGGGGTAGTGCCCGCATGTGCCTCGCTTGATTGCGTTTCGGTGTTTGCGCTGAGCGTTGAAGATGCGATGAATGTGCTTGCCGTGATCGAGGGCGCGCAAGCCGGCGATCCGTTTTCGCAGTTCATGCCCGGCCCGGCACGCTTCGCCGTCAGCAAAGCGCTCGCCACTTCAGGGGCTTCAAGCTTGCCGCGCTTGGGCATTCCGGCAAGCCTGCCCGAATCAGTCAGCCCCTGGGTGGCCCAAGCCTATCGCGCCAGCATCGAGCAACTGAAATCGCAAGGTCACGCCATTATTGAGCTGGACTTCAGCCCGCTCTACTGCATCGCCGATCTGCTTTACAACGGCCCGTGGGTGGCTGAGCGCTATGTCGTGATCGAGGCTTTGCTGCGCGAAAATCCACAAGCCATTGATCCTGTGGTGCGCCAAGTGATTGAGCGTGCTACTTCTTTTGACTCAGCCGCCACCTTCCGCGCGCAGTATCGCTTGCGCGAGCTGCGTATTGAAGCCGAAAAGATTTGGCAGCGTTGCGATTGCCTGGTGGTGCCTACCGCGCCGCGCCATCCGACTCATGCGCAAGTCGCCGCCGAGCCGATTGCGGTGAATGCTCAGCTCGGGCAATTCACCAACTTCGTCAATCTATTGAGTTGGAGTGCTCTGGCCATTCCAGCCAGCCGACAAGATAAGCAAGCGTTTGGGCTTACGCTGATTGGCCCGGCCCATGCGGATGTTGCCTTGGGCCATCTGGCGATCGGCTGGCAGGCTTTGTTCGCGCAATCGCCAGGCATCACTGATCTAGGCGCTGAGGCTTTGATCAATACCTTGCAACTCGACCCGGCCTGCGAAGCGAGTCTACCCATCGTTGTGGTGGGGGCACATCTTGAAGGCCTCCCACTGAATTGGCAGCTCACCGAGCGCGGCGCATATAAGCTGCGCAGCACTCGCACCGCAGCGAGCTATCGCTTCTACGCCTTGCCTGGCACCACGCCCCCCAAGCCCGGTTTACAGCGGGTGGATCAAGGCGGTGAATCCATTGCAGTGGAGGTCTGGGCGATGCCGCTGAAGCATGTCGGCTCATTTCTCGCATTGATTCCTGCGCCACTGGGCCTGGGCACTATCGAGCTTGAAGACGGCCAATCCGCACACGGCTTTTTATGCGAGGCCCACGCCCTGACTCATGCCACAGACATCAGCCACACCGGTGGCTGGCGCAACTACCTGCGCTCAATTTCTGCTCAGTCTTATCCCTAACCCCACACACCCAGACCTCATCTCCAAGGAGTTTTACATGGATCGTCGTCACTTTATCGCCGCTGGCAGCGCCCCCATTGCGCTCGGTGCCTTACCCCTACCTGCCGCAGCGCAAGCCCGGCCCAAGGATGTGTTGGTGGTGGCCAATGAGTTTGGCCCCAACTCGCTGGATATTCACACCGTGGGAGCGAATCGGCCCGCTTATGGCGTGAGCTGGCTGGTCTATGACCGCCTGATCACCAATGGCAAGCGCACATTGCCTGATGGTCGGGTCGTGTATGACCGCAACAAACTCATGCCTGAGCTCGCGGAGAGTTGGACCATGCTGCCCAATGATGCGGGCGTGGTATTCAAGCTGCGCAAAAACGCCAAGTTTCATGACGGCACACCCGTGACCGCCAAAGATGTGAAGTGGAGCTTTGATCGCGCGGTCACTGTCGGGGGCTTTCCCACCTTTCAGATGGGCGCAGGCTCGCTTGAAAAGGCGGATCAGTTTGTGGTGCTGGATGACCACACCTTCCGCATCAACTTCATTCGTCGCGACAAGCTCACGATGAACAACCTCGCTGTGGTTGTGCCTTGCGTGTACAACAGTGAGTTGGTGAAGAAGAATGCTACGCCCGAAGATCCGTGGGGCCTGAACTGGACCCGTAACAACACTGCTGGTGGTGGCGCGTACAAGGTGGAGACCTGGCGGCCCGGTCAGGAAATTGTGTATGTGCGCAATGATGATTGGAAGAGTGGTCCCATGCCTGCGCTGCGCCGCATCGTGCAACGCGATGTGCCCAATGCCGGCAATCGACGCGCACTGCTCATCAAGGGTGATATCGACATCACTTACGATTTGCCACCCAAGGACTTCGCGGAGCTGAGCAAAGAGGGCGCAGCTGTGAAGGTCACTTCCACCCCGATTGAGAACGCGATTCTCTATGTGGGTATGAACGTAACCAAACCACCCTTCGATAACCCCAAGGTGCGTCAAGCGGTGGCCTGGGCGATTCCCTATGACAAGATTCATGAGAACGCACTCTATGGCCGCGGCTCAAAAATGTATGGCGGCACCTCACCGGTCAAGGCGGCCGTGTTTCCCCAGCCCACCTGGTACAAATCCGATATCGCCAAAGCCAAGGCCTTAATGGCTGAAGCGGGCGTACCCAATGGATTTGAAACCACGCTGAGCTTCGACCTTGGTGGAGCCACTGTAGGCGAGCCGGCCGCAATTCTTATTCAAGAAGCATTGGGTCAGATCGGCATCAAGACCACGATCAACAAGATCCCAGGGGCTACCTGGCGCGCAGCTCTGTTGAAGAAGGATATGCCCTTGATCATCAACCGTTTTGGTGGGTGGTTGGACTATCCGGAGTACTTCTTCTATTGGTGCTATCACGGCCAAAACGCAGTCTTCAACACGATGAGCTATCGCAACCCCACGATGGATCGCATCATTACCAACGCGCGGTTCTCGGAGAGCAAATCGATCTACGAGAGCATGGTGAAGGATATGGTGCAGCTAGCCTATGAAGAGGTGCCACGCATTCCTCTGTTCCAACCCTCGATGGATGTGGCGATGCAAAAAAATGTACAGGGCTATCAATACTGGTTCCACCTGCAACCCGACTATCGCAACCTCAGCAAGGTCTGATCGATGAGCCTGCCTGCCGATACCCGCGCCCTGATGGAAGCTCAGTCGCACTGGCTGGGCCTGACGATTGCCCCGGAACATCAGCCCGGAGTCATCACCTATCTGGAGTTGGCCAGCCGCATTGCGATGGGCGTGATGGCCCATCCTTTGGAGCCGGTAGATGAGCCTGCCAATGTGTTCATCCCGGTGGAGCCGCAGCTATGAGCAGTGCCCTGAAACAAGTCAATCAGAGCCTTGCACAAATCGCAGCCGCTGATGGAAAGGTGAATGCGTTTACCGCAGTGCTTGCGGATCGCGCCAGGCAGCGTGCTACCTTGCTTGATGAGCGAGGCGTGGAAGCTCCTTTGGCCGGCGTGCCGTTCGCGGTGAAGAATCTGTTTGATGTCGCTGGCCTGACCACGCTGGCAGGCTCGAAGATCGAAGCGGATAAGCCTGCGGCCAGTCGCGATGCGGTGTTGATCGAAAGGCTCGAAGCGGCCGGCGCTGTGCTGGTGGGCGCGCTCAACATGGATGAATATGCCTATGGGTTTTCTACTGAGAACACGCATTACGGCCCGACCCGCAATCCTCATGATCTAAGCCGCATTAGCGGTGGCTCCTCCGGTGGCTCGGCAGCCGCAGTAGCGGCTGGTCAGGTGCCATTGACCCTCGGCTCAGACACCAACGGCTCGATCCGTGTTCCCGCATCACTTTGCGGCGTGTTTGGCCTGAAGCCCACCTATGGCCGCTTGCCGCGCACTGGGTCTTACCCGTTTGTGGCTAGCCTGGATCACCTGGGGCCGTTTGCCAACAATGTGCAGCTGCTCGCTCAATCCTATGAGGTAATGCAGGGGCTCGATCCGCATGATCCGGCGCAAACCCAGCGCGATTCCGACCCGGTGATGGATCACCTCGGACGCGGGGTGGATACCTTGCGCATTGGCGTGCTGGGCGGATGGTTCGAGCAGATGGCCTTGCCGGCTGCGCAAGCCGCAGTGCAGGCGGTGGCTCAGCAGTTGCGGGCGAACCTCAAAGTGGAATGGCCCAATGTGGATCGCGCACGTGGCGCAGCCTTCCTGATCACCAATGCAGAAAGCTCCGCGCTGCATCTGCCCGATTTAAAGCGCAGAGCGGCTGATTTCGAGCCGCTTTCGCGCGATCGGTTTATCGCAGGTGCTCTGTTGCCGGCCGCATGGATCGTGCAATCGCAGCGCGTGCGGCACTGGTTCGCTCGCCAGGTGGCTGCAAGCTTTGAAGATGTGGATCTTTTGATCGCCCCCGCCACGCCGTGTGTGGCCCCAGCGATTGGCACCGACTGGATGGAGATCAACGGACAAAAAATGCCCGCGCGTGCAAGCATGGGCCTGCTTACCCAACCGGTGTCTGCGATTGGCTTGCCCGTGGTGACCGTGCCGGTATGGGGCATGGACCCCCAAGCGCCTCACTTGCCCATTGGTGTGCAACTGATTGCCGCCCCATGGCGTGAGGAGCTTTGCCTGCGCGCTGCCAAGGTGCTGGAGGCCAGCGGCCTGTGCCACCTCAAACCCCCAAGCCTGGAGACAACATGATCATCAATCAACCCGAAGTTCATGCCGAAGTGAGCGCCGTGTTTGCTCGCTATGAAGCGGCACTGGTCAGCAATGATGTGGCGGTGCTGGATGAATTGTTTTGGGACGATGCCCGCACCACTCGCTATGGGGTGGGCGAGAATCTCTACGGCATCGAGGAGATTCGTGCATTTCGCAATTCACGCCCCGGTGCGGGCCTGCAGCGCAAGCTGATGCGCACCATCATCACCACCTTTGGCACTGACTATGCCACCGCGATGACAGAGTTTTTGCGCGAAGGTGGCAATCGCACCGGACGCCAGAGCCAGACTTGGGTGCGTACGCCTCAGGGATGGCGTGTTGTCGCGGCTCATGTGTCATTGCTTCAGGTTTAGTCCCATATGCTGCGCACGATCACCAAACGGCTGCTGGCTGCCCTGCCCAATTTAATCGGTGTGGTGGTGATCACCTTTCTGCTCACCCGCGCCCTGCCCGGTGACCCAGCCGCTTACTTCGCGGGCGGTGCGGCCACACCGGAAGCCGTAGCGCAGGTGCGCACCCAATTGGGGTTGGATCGGCCCCTGCCCGAGCAGTTCTTTAAATATGTTGCTGCGCTCTTTAAAGGGGATCTTGGCCTCTCGCTCACTACTGGGCAGCCAGTAACCAAAGAGCTGATCAGTCGCCTGCCCGCATCACTGGAGCTGGTGTTGCTTGCCCTGGTTCTGGCCTGCGCGATTGCCCTACCCCTGGGGGTATTGGCGGCGGTACGGCAAGGCTCGTGGATCGATCAGCTTTGCCGCCTGGTTACTACCGCGGGCGTTTCTTTGCCCACCTTCTTTACCGGCCTTTTGCTGGCCTATGTGTTTTACTTTTTGCTGGGCTGGGCGCCTTCACCGCTCGGTCGACTCGACCCGATGTTTTCGCCCCCGCCCACGGTAACTGGCCTCTATCTCATCGATGCACTGATCGCGCGCGACATGGCCGTGTGGTGGGCCAGCTTCAAGCAAATGATCCTGCCCGTAGTCACGATGACGATCTTTGTGCTCGCGCCGATTGCCCGCATGACACGCGCTTCCATGCTCTCGATTCTCTCGGCCGATTTCATCCGCACGGCTCGCGCCAGCGGGCTATCCAACACCACAGTGCTGGTGCGCTACGGGCTTCGCAATGCGCTCTTGCCGGTAGTGACCACACTTGGCATGGTATTTGGCTTCATGCTGGGCTCCAGCGTGATTGTGGAGAAAGTATTTGGCTGGCCTGGTCTGGGGAGCTATGCGATTGATGCACTGACTGCGAGCGACTATGCGCCGGTACAGGGCTTTGTGCTCGCCATGGGCATTCTCTTTGTGCTGCTCAACTTGCTGGTGGATTTGATTTATTGCGTGGTTGATCCGCGCGTCACGATCGAAGGTTGAGAGCGCAATGAATACCAAGCATCTGCGCCATGTGATCTCGGAGAATCCGGTCACGCTGATTGCGGCCGTGTTGTTTGTGCTATTTGTGGTGATGGCTTTGTTCGGGCCTATGCTGGTGCCCTACGATCCGCTGGCCAGCAACTCCTCACGCGCACTCCAAGCCCCATCGGCACAGCATTGGTTCGGCACGGATTCGCTCGGGCGCGACATCTTCTCGCGAGTGGTGGTGGCCACTAGGCTTGATCTGGGCATCGCCTTCAGCGCAGTCGCTGCTTCATTTCTGATAGGCATGCCGCTTGGCTTGGCGGCTGGATTCTTTGGCGGCTGGTGGGATCGCATCATCACCCGCATGGCAGACACGATCATGGCCTTTCCCTTGTTTGTATTGGCGATGGGAATTGTGGCGGCCTTGGGCAACACCATTGGCAACATCATCCTGGCCACCGCAATCATCAATCTGCCGTTTTATATCCGCGTGGCGCGCGCTGAGGCAAACATTCGGCGTGGTGCAGGCTGGGTAGAAGCGGCTCGCCTTTCTGGCAACAGTGATGTGCGCATTCTCGCAATGCATTTGTTTCCGAACTCCCTGCCTCCGGCGATGGTGCAGGTGAGTTTGAATCTGGGCTGGGCCATCTTGAATGCCGCCGGATTGAGCTTCATCGGCTTGGGCGTGCGCCCACCCGATGCCGAGTGGGGCATTCTCGTGGCCGAGGGTGCGCAATACATTGTGTCTGGTGAGTGGTGGGTGAGTCTTTTTCCCGGGGCCGTGCTGATGCTGGCGGTGTTCACATTCAATTTGCTGGGGGACGCCTTGCGTGACCTCTTTGATCCACGCAGGCGCACATGAATACTAGCCCAACCTCATTGGCTGCCGAGAGCGCTGGCGCGCAGCCGCCCCTGCTGAGTGTGCGCGACTTTGCGCTGGAGTTCCGCACCCGCAGTGGCACCGTGCGTGCACTGCAAAACATCAATCTTGATTTGCACAAGGGCGAGATCGTTGGGTTGGTAGGCGAAAGCGGCTCGGGCAAATCCGTGCTGAGCTATGCCATGCTTGGCATCTCGGATCGCGCCGCCAAAGTCACCCAAGGCTCGGTGCACTTTGGTGGCATGGATCTGCTGCGAGCTGATGAATCGACCCTCGCGGATTTACGCGGCCGAGAGATCTCGATGATCTTTCAAAGCCCGCGCACCGCGCTTAATCCAATTCGTGCGGTGGGCCATCAGATTGAAGACGTGTTGCGCCGGCATGCCGCCGCGCGTGGCCCCAATCTCAGCGAAAGCCTCAAGCAGCGCGCGATATCGGCTTTGCGCGAAGTGGCGATTGCCGATCCCGAGCGGCGCGTGAATGCCTACCCTTTTGAGCTTTCAGGCGGGATGTGTCAGCGTGTGATGATTGCCCTCGCACTCGCGTGCCGACCCAGCTTGCTGGTGGCCGATGAACCCACCACCGGGCTGGACGTGACCACACAGGCTGCGGTCATGGACTTGCTCACTGGCCTGGCACGCGAACGAAACATGGCCACACTTTTCATTACGCACGACCTCGGACTCGCGGCGGACTATTGCGACCGAATCATCGTGATGCATGCCGGACATGCCGTGGAGTCAGCCAGCACCCGTGCCTTATTCAAGCATCCGCGCCATCCCTATACCGCGCGCCTTATCACCTCAACACCCACCGATACCATGCGCCTTGAAGAACTGGCCCCTGTGCCTGGTTGGCTACCCGATTTGCGGCGCACCGACCTGCCAGCTTGCCGATTTTCCGAGCGCTGTGATCGTGCTCAAGCCAAATGCCACACTGAAGCGCCAACGCTTGATGCGCAGGTGGATCACGCAGTCGCTTGTTGGTATCCGAATTCATGACCATGCCTGCCTCCACTGCCGCGCCATTGATGCGCATTGAACGCTTGAGCAAGCGCTTCCCGGTCACTGGCCGAAAGGGCGCACTGCTGCATGCAGTCGATGATTTCAACCTCGATCTGGCCTCTGGCGAAAGCGTGGGCCTGGTGGGTGAATCGGGCTGCGGCAAATCCACGCTGGTGCGCCTGCTGGCGCGACTGCTTGATGTGAGTGATGGGCGCATTGAGTTTGACGGGATGGACCTGGCGAGCTTGCCCGCAGACAAGTTTGCGCGGCATGCGCAGCGCGCAACGATTCAGATGGTGTTTCAAGACCCCACCGATAGCCTGAATCCCCGCTTCACCGCACGCGAAACGATTGCCGAGCCGCTCAAACTCTTGAGCGATTTAAAGGGCGCCGCCATCCAACAGCGGGTTGATGAGGTCGCAAGCCAGGTGGGCTTGCCGATCGAGCTTATGGATCGGTTTCCACACCAGCTTTCGGGCGGACAAAAAGCGCGGGTGGGTATTGCGCGGGCGCTTGCTGTGAAGCCTCGCTTGCTGATTCTCGATGAACCCACCGCTGCACTTGATGTATCTGTCCAGGCGGTAGTGCTGCAGTTGCTGCATCAACTTCGCTCGCAGCTCGGGCTAAGCTACCTGTTTGTTTCGCATGATCTGAATGTGGTGCGCTTACTCACTGATCGGGTGGCGGTGATGTATCTGGGCAAGCTGGTCGAACTCGGCCCTTCGGAGGCATTGTTTCGCGCCCCGCAGCATCCCTATACCCAGGCGCTGGTGTCATCGATTCCTGGGCAGGGGCCACGCATCAAACTGCAAGGCGAAATCTCCAGCCCGATCAATCCCTCGCCACATGCTTGCCGCTTTGCCAGCCGTTGCCCCAAGGTTCAGGATAAATGTCATCGTGAGGCACCCGCGCTGCAAACCATTGCGCATGCTGATGGTCAAACCAGCCAGGTGGCCTGCCACTTCGCTGGGTAGCTAGGTGTGCGGGCTAGCAATGCATGCGAGATAATCAGACCATGCCACCGCGCCTCTCCCCCGATGTTGCCGACCCAAGCTCGTTGGCCGGTGCCCATGCCTTAAAGGGTGGGCGCAACAACCTGGCCGAGCAGGTCTATGCCACGCTCAAGGCCCAGATCCATGATTTTGTTCTGGTGGCGGGAGATCGCTTTAGTGAAGCCGAGATAGGGTCGCGATTGGGGGTGAGCCGCACCCCTGTTCGCGAGGCCTTGTTTCGCTTGCGCAATGAAGGCTTTCTGGAAGTGGAGTTCAAGAGCGGCTGGTATGTGAAGCCGATTGACTTCGCCAAGCTCGATCAGCTTTACGACCTGCGCATCATGCTGGAGATGGCAAGCGTGCAAAAGCTCGTGGCCCGACGCGAAGATCCCCCGGGGCTCGAAGAGCTCAAGCTCGCGTGGCTGGTGCCAGTTGAGGAGCGGCTGGACGACATGCGCGCAGTGGGCGAGCTCGATGAGCGCTTTCACGCCACCCTGGTGTTAGCCACAGGCAATGACGAGGTGGCCCGGGTGCATCAGGAAGTGACTGAACGCATCCGCATCGTGCGCCGCCTCGATTTCACCCGCAGCGATCGCATTGAAGCCACCTATCAGGAGCATGGCAAGATTTTGCGCGCGGTGATTCAGCGCAAAGCTGATCAGGCGCAGCTGCTGCTACGCAGCCATATCGAGCAAAGCAAAACCGAGGTGCGCAAGATCACATTAAGTGCTCTGCATGAGGCGCGAAGCCGGGTGCGTTAAAAGATTATATTGCGTTTATTGCGTTAGTTGCGAATAATGCGAATTCATTATTCTCAATACCTACGCACTAAACACACACGGTCATGACAACTATTCTTGAGCCAGCGAGTGAAATTGAAGCCGAAATGGCAGGTGCCGCAACAGCTTGTTTAGTAGCCGCTTTGGACCACTCCAATGCGGCCACCATTCGGATCACCATTCAAGTAGACCAATCTGCGCAGTCTGAGGCACCCGTACTAGTAGTGCCTCCCCGGGCATTGCGCTTTTTCGCCGATGTACTGCGCCAGATGGCTAAGCGCGAACCGATGCTCCTGGTGCCACAAAAGCTTGAACTAACCACCCAGCAGGCTGCTGCATTCCTTAATGTGTCACGGCCTTTTGTGATCAAGGAAATCGAAGCTGGGCGTCTTGTATGCCGACAAGTTAATCGGCATCGGCGAATTGCATTTGAGGAACTCACCCGATACCAGGCTGATCAAAAGCTTCGCTCAACAACGGCCCTAAAAACGCTTGATGCGCTATCGCTTGAGCTGGGCGAGGCGCTCTAAATGGCGGGAAGCGCACGCTATACAGCTGTGCTTGATGCCAATGTACTTTACCCCGCGCTCCTTAGAAACGTACTGCTCAGCTTGGCCCATGCCGATTTGTTTAGCGCGAAGTGGTCGATGCATATTCGGCAAGAATGGACTCGAAGCCTGCTACGGGACAAGCCAATGATGACAGCTCAAGTAGCGAAGGCAGCTCAAGCTATGGAGGACGCGATCCCCGACTGTCTTGTAAGCGGCTATGAACACCTGATTGGGGGGTTGGATCTTCCGGACCCTGATGACCGGCATGTCCTGGCGGCGGCGATTGCCGGACGCGCAGACTCTATCGTGACCTTAAACCAGCGCGACTTTCCACCACACATTGTGGGAGCACTGGGTATAGAAATTCAAACCCCAGACGAATTTGTCCTGAATCAGCTTCAGCTCGATCAGGTCACTGCCCTAAAGGCGTTGCATGCCATGCGTTTGCGATTATCCCGCCCTAGCCTTGACGGCCCTGCCTTGGTCGCGCTATTTGAGAAGCGAGGCTTGCCGCAAAGCGCTGCTCATCTTCGCGACTTTGCCGATTTGCTGTAACGCTGGAAACGCTAGCTACTCCGGCTGAATATTCGCAGCCTTCACCCAACCTGCCCAACGCTTGATCTCGGCATCGATGGTGCGCGCAAGCTGCTCGCCATCCTGCACATCGGTGTCGATACCGACTGCGGCCAAGCGATCAGCCACGTCCTTGGTTGAAATCACTTTCACCGCGGCATTCGAGAGCCGCTGGCGTGCATCTGCAGGAATATTGGCCGGGGCCATGAGCCCAAACCAGGCGGCGACTTCATAGCCGGGCACGCCTGCTTCTGCCAGGGTGGGCACAGTGGGCGCACGACCTGCACGCTTGGAGGTGGTGACAGCGAGGCCCTTGAGCTTGCCGCCGTTGATTTGCGCCACAGCATTGCCCACATCAGCGAAGGCATATTGCAAACTTCCACCCAGCAGATCTGTGAGTGCGGGCGGAATACCTTTATAAGCCACGCCTTGTGCTTGAATTCCGGCCATCTGATTCATCAGCGCGGCCGATACCAGCGAACCCGATGAGCCATGACCAAAACTCATCTTGTCAGGATTCGCTTTGCCATACGCAATGAACTCACGCAGATTGTTGGCGGGGAAGTTGGGTTGCACCATCAAGATGAAGCCGGTGATGCCGATCTTGGCAATCGGAGTGAAGTCCTTCACCGGATCGTAGCTGAGCTTTTTATAGAGGCTCAGATTGGCCGCTTGCGTGGTGTTGGTAGTGACCAGGATCGTGTAGGGATCGCCTGCAGCGGCCTTCACTGCTTCGGCACCGAGAATGCCATTGGCACCGGGTTTGTTCTCGACCGCGATCGGCTGCTTGAGTTCTTCGCTAAGCGCCTGCGCAACGATGCGCGCCGCATTATCCGTGGCACTCCCAGCAGGAAAGGGCACTACGAACCGAAAGCCTTTATTTGGAAAGCCTTGGGCCTGCGCTGCGGCGGGCATCGCACCAAGCGTTACGAAAGAAGCGCTTACCGCGATTGAAGTTGCGACTGAAGCTGCGAGGGTGCCAAGCGACATGCGTCGGGCTTTGGATTGGGGGCTTGAAGTGGTCATGATTCGTCTCCGGTATTGCTCTTTTTAACTAATGATCCTTTAATCGATGTGCGTGGTTTGTGCGCCCAGGCCTGCCACCACTTGCGCCACTACTTCGGTGAGTTTTTCGGCATAGGACAGGTGCAAGAACTCGTTGGGGCCGTGCGCATTGGACTGCGGGCCCAACACGCCAGTGATCAAGAACTGCGCTTCTGGAAATTGTTTACCGAGCATGTTCATAAAGGGGATTGTGCCGCCCTCGCCAATCGCGGCACTCGGCTTATTAAACACCGATTGCGAGCTTGCTTCGAGCAACTGCGTGAGCCATGGCGCTGTGGGCGGCGCATTCCAGCCCGAGGCACCGTGATCGCTTTTGAATTGCACGCGGGCGTTGTAAGGCGGATCGGCTTCGAGGATGCGCTTAAGCTCTTTGCTGGCCCAGGGGCCATCGACGCTCGGCGGAAGGCGCAGACTCAGCTTGAAACAACTGCGTGGCCGCAGCACATTGCCGGCTTCATCGGGCTGCGGAAAACCAGCCGCGCCTGTGACTGAAAGTGCTGCACGCCAAGTGCGCTGCAAAATCCCTTCCACCGGATCGGTGGTGGTGGGCATGGAATGCTTGGGTGCATGCGCATGACCCGCAGGAGTGTGATCACAACCTACCCAGGGGAAATGCTTCCAGACCGCATCGCCAAGAATCGCACCAGCCTGATGTGCCTGCTCGATGCGCTCTTGCGGAATCTCAGCGCGAAATGCGGCGGGCAGCACCTCGCCATTGGTCACATCATCAATACGATTGAGCAATTGGCGCACGATCCGAAACGAGCTCGGCACCAAGCCGCTGGCCATGCCCGAGTGCACGCCCTCATTAAGAATCTCGACCGACAAGGTGCCGCCGATCAATCCGCGCAAGGAGGTAGTGACCCAAAGTTGATCATAGTTGGCGCAGCCCGAATCGAGGCCCACCACCAGCTTCACATTGCCCAGACGCGGGGCCAGGGCAGCAAGATAGGCGGGCAGATCGGGGCTGCCACTTTCTTCGCAGGTTTCGATCAGGCCCACACAACGCGGCCTGCGAATCCCTTGCGCATCGAGTGCAGCCAATGAAGTGAGTGCGCTGTAAATAGCGTAGCCGTCATCGGCGCTGCCGCGCCCATAAAGCTTGCCGTCTTGCACCACCGGCTTCCAGGGGCCAAGCTCTTCACGCCAGCCCACCATCTCGGGCTGCTTATCAAGATGCCCGTAAAACATGATCGTGTCTTGCGCACCCAGGCCACCGGTAGCGGGAATATCAAAAAAGATGCAAGGCGTGAGCTCACCTTTGGGGCCCGGCAAGGCGATGACTTCTAGCTGCATGCCTTGTAACACCTGCGCACCACCCAGACCTTCTTGCGATTTTGCCCAGAGCGCTGCGGATTGCACCACCGATTGCAAATAGCCATGCGCCGACCAGCTCGCATCAAATGCCGGCGACTTGGCAGGCACCTTCACATACTCGATCAGTTGCGGCAGCAGGTCATCACGCCAGCGTTGCGCGATCATCGGCTGAAGCAGCGGGCGCAATTCGGCAAGGTTCATGGTCATCTCCTGAAGACCTGAAACCTTACCACCGATTACTGGGGCAGATGTATCCGTTGAGTGAGGGTGAGACTTTGGCCGGGCGCAAGGGCTCGCGCGTCTTGCCCGAGATGGCCAATCTCCACGCACACGAACTCGCGCCACTGCTCGCCAGGCACATCGGCCATGCCTGCCTGCGGCCCGGGATTCCAGATCATCACCGAGCGTGCATCGGGCGATTCGATCACCACTCGGTGCGAACCAGCGTGCAATTGCAGACAAGGGGCTTGCTCAAAGCCATCAAACATCTGCTCGGTGGCATGGCCCTGTGGCCCGACGAGACTGAGGCTCCCGGGGCCGACTCCGCGTGGCCGACCCGGCAGAAGATTGTCCTGACAGGGCCCTTGCAATCCTTGAAGCTGCGCGCTCTGATCCGGGGAAATTGCAAAGTAGGTGTGGAAGGCTTGGGAAAGCAATGCCCTGCCATCAGAGCTTGGGGACTCAACCGTTGCGGGTTGCAACCGCCGGGTTTGCATCACCATCGTGCAAGTGGCTTGGCTCGCATCAAGACTCATCGTGAGATTCATGGCCCAGCCATCGACCGGCGCGCTCGGCTCAATCGTCAGGCTCATGCGCGGTGAAGGCTCCGAGTGGCCATCGACAGCCCGCCAGATTTGGGTGCGCACCAGGCCATGCTGCGGCTGACCCTTCTCTTGCGCTGGACCAAACCATGGCCAACAAATTGGCACACCACCGCGCAAGGCAGCGGGTAGGGCTTTGGGCTCGGGGGTGCACCAGAGCACTTCTTTCCCGCGCAACCGCAAGCTGAGGAGCTGCCCACCGAATCCACTGATAAATGCACGCGAATCTCCTTCGCCCAGCCACCAGCCTTCCAATCTGGTGCCCGAGGCCAAGGTGTGCTCTTCCATATGCATTCACTGCGCCTTGCTAGGCGACCGCCCGCATGGCAGCGAAGCCAGCTTGCAGATCGGCGATGAGATCTTGCGGATCTTCCAGGCCAATATGCAATCGAACCAGAGGCCCACCGCGCCAAGGCCGCACCTTGCGCAAGCTATCGAGCCTGGCCGGCATGATCAGGCTTTCATACCCACCCCATGAATAGCCGATCCCGAAATGCCTGCGTCCATCGCACAGCGCTGCAAGTTGCGCAGGCGAAGCGGCTTTGAGCTCGATCCCGAATAATCCGCAGGCACCTTGAAACTCCTGCTTCCACAGGGCGTGCTGTGGTGCATCGGGAAGTGCGGGGTAGAGCACTGCAGCCACCTCGTCACGTGTTTGTAACCATTGCGCAACTTGCAAGGCATTACGCTGATGCCGCTCCAAGCGTACATCCAGCGTGCGCATGCCCCGCAGAATCAGAAACGCGTCATCACCGCCTACACACATGCCCAACTGGCGCACCGCCCCCCAGAGCTTGGGCCACAACTCCTCGCGCACAACCGCCGCGCCCATCAACACATCCGAATGACCACTCCAGTATTTAGTCAGCGGCATGGTGACAATATCCACGCCCCAATCAAACGGACGCGCAAGCAGCGGTGAGCTCCAGGCGGTGTCGATCATCGTCAGCACGCCGGCCTTGCGAGCCGCCGCACATAAGCTGCGCACATCCTGCAGCTCGAAGGTGTAACTGCCCGGGCTTTCGAGATACAGCATTTTCGTGTTCGGCTGAATCAGGTGCTCGATACGTTGCGCGGGATCAAGGGCGCCAGGCAGGCCGATCAGCGGATCAAAATACGTGATCGCAATGCCGAGGTCTTTGAGCATGCCATCGCAAAACACTCTCGTGGGGCCATAGACCGAATCGGTGACCAGCATATGGTCGCCAGGCTTGAGCCAAGCCAGCAACGCCGTGGTGATCGCGGCCAACCCCGAGGGCATCAGCGCGGCCCGATAGCCTGGCCCGCCTTCCATCGCTGCAATCGCATCCATCAAGGCGAAGGTGGTGGGGGTGCCTGCTGTGGCGTAGGTGCTGGCATGCAACTCGCCGGCCATGGCTGCAGGGCCAACACGCAGAGCCTCAGCAATCGAATCCATCACTACAGTGGAAGCTCGTGACATCGGCAGGTTGGCGGTTCGAATGGGGGTGTCAAAACGGCGCGCCAGTTCAACAAGCTGGGTGGCCGGGCTCGCCGCGTGATCGCCTTGGGTAGAGTGTTGGGTCATCAATGGATTATAGGTTGGATGCATTGCCATGAATCGCGCGCCTTACTGCCTGCTCGTCTTGAGACCCACGGAAGAGTTCGCCCAGTGGGTGATTGAACGCATGCCCATCTTTACTGGTGATGAAGCGCATATCCGCACCGATGGGGAAGCCTACTTGCTGCCCTGCTTTGATGACCGCGCTGTGGCACAGGATTGGGTTGAGAAGCGCTGGCGCTTCTTCCTGGAACAGCAATTGCTTGATTGGGTACCAGATCGTCGACACTGGCCCAAACGGCTTTTGCGTAGTCATTTTGTGACCTGGTTTGAGCTTGAACTGCGTGAAGTGGTCTGGGATTTAACAAACTCGATGCAATTGCATCATTAAGCTGTCGACAGTATTTACATGTTGGAAAGAATTCACATGTAGCGGGCTTATGTTTTTGGGCATACTGCGCTGCTGCAGGTGTTAACGATGGTAAACGGAGTGGAGTCATGTCAGCCTTTGGTTGGTTCATATTTGGTGCTTTAGTCGGCTGGTTGATTGAATTTCTCACCGACTTCATGTTCTGGCGCAAAGCCTGTGCAGAGCGCGAGCGCTCGCTCAATATTCGTGAAGCTGCATTGGACAACCGGGATCGCGGGCAGGCTGATTTGGATGTTCGACTCAAGGCGCGGGAAGCCGAGGTTGAGCACCGTCTCAAGAGCTTTGAGACACAAGACGCTGAGCTAAGGCGCGTTGAAGCCAGCCTTGCCGCGCGGCGCACCGACCTTGAGAAGCAACAAGCCATGTTTAACGAAACCGAGCGCTCGCTGGCTGCTCGCATGGCGCGGGTAAGCTCAGGCGAAACTGATGTCACCAGCAAAATGGCGAATGTCGAGCAACGCGCTACGGTGCTCGAAGCCTGGGAAAAGCGGTTGGATGAGCGTGATCGGATGGTCAGCAGCAAGGAAGCCAACACCGCCTCGATGGCTGCGCTGGTGCAGAGCCAGTACCTCACCAAAACTGGAGATGATGATCTCGAGGTGGTGGAGGGCATTGGCCCCAAGATCGCCGAGCTTCTTCATGCCGCCGGAATTCATACCTTTGCCCAATTGGCCGGGGCACCGGTTCAACAACTGCGCCAAGTGCTGGAAACCGCCGGGCCGCGATTTGCGCTGGCCAAGCCTGAAACCTGGCCCGAACAGGCCAACCTGCTGGCGCGCGGTGATTTTGTAGCGTTTGAAAAGCTGAAAGACGAGTTGGTGGGTGGCGTGCGCAAGTCCGACGACGGCGCAGCGTCCTGATCGGCCTGTGGCTCTGACCATTTTTATCGGATCCCGATCATGAGTACCGTGTGTTGCAAACCTGAAGCCGAAGTGCGCCGCTTCACCAATTTCAAGTGGCTGGTGGCAGCCTTGCTGCTTTTGCTGTTACTTATTAGCTGGTTGGGGTTTGGCACCAAGCCGGCGTCTCCACCTCGCGTTTCAACAACGGCAAGTGCGTCGTCGATTGGCTTAACCGCAGGCAGCACGGTGCTTGCACTTCAGGCCGATGCCAAACAGGTGATCGTTTCGGGCCACGCGCCTGATGCGTCGACCAAAGCGGCCTGGCTGAGCGCCGCCGCAACCGCATTCGCAGGCCGCAGCATTGTCGACCAGATTGTGACCAAGACGATTGATGGGACCCCCTTCGTCGCGCCCAAAGTCAGCGACATCATCAGGCAGGCAGGCGCCTGGGCTGAGGCCGCTCCGGCAGGCATTTCGGTGGGCGATGGCACCGTAATACTCACGGGCATAGTGGCCGACGAAGCTGAAAAGCAGCGTCGGGGCCAATGGGCACAAACGCTGTTTGGCACCCCGATTAAGCTCGACAATCGATTGGTTGTGGACGCGAACGCCTTGAAAGTGAGCACTCCCACTGCGCCCGTAGCCCCGGTGATGCAGACTGCGGAAACTCCGGCGGTGCCCGCGCCAACCGCTCCAGTGGTAGTCTCGCCCCCCGCGCCTGCAGCTCCTGCACCCGCTCCGGCTCCGGCTCCAGCACCGGAACCTGCGCCCCCTCCAATAGCGGCTCCCGCTCCAGCGCCCGCTCCAACGCCCGCACCGCCTCCTCCATCGGCGCAGAAACCGAGCGCTGATTTATGCAGCGCCGACCCAGCGCCACTCGCGCCGGTGTACTTCGGGACCAAGAGCGCGCGCGTGACTCCCAAGGCCTTGGCTCAACTCAAGCAACTGGCCAAGTGCAACCCGGGCAAACAGATTGAATTGATCGGCCACACGGATGAGCGCGGGGATGACGCGAGCAATCTGCGGCTGTCGGAGATGCGCGCGAAGTCAGTGGCACGGCAGCTTGAGCGCGCGGGCATCGCCAGCGGACAGATCAAGTTCAGCGGCAAAGGTGAGGCTGAGCCAGCGCAAACCGGCAAAGGCCCTGCGGTGTGGGCCAAGAACCGGCGGGTGGAGGTTCGGCTGTTGTAGAGTCTCCGGCTTCCCGCCTTTGAGACTTTTCCTTGCCGGATTCTCGCCGGGCCCTGTGGGCCATCTTCGTTTCGACCTTTGCCAGCCTGTGCGGCTTTTTTATGCTGCTGCCATTGCTGGTCCTGCGCCTGAGCGAGCGTGGGCTTGAGCCTTGGTTAGTGGGCGCCTACACTGCGCTAATGTGGCTTGGCATCTTCCTCATCACCCCTTGGGCAGGCGGTATCGTTGCCCGTCTGGGTCGGAGGCAAGCCTTTATCTTGTCCTCTGCGCTGCCTTTTGTGGCGGCATTGGGCTTCCTGACGACCGATATCCTGGCGTTTTGGGCGCTCTTCTTCTTGCTCGATGGTATGGCCTCCGGCGTGCGCTGGGTGTTGGGCGAAGCCACGATTGCCGAGCTCGCACCGCCAGACAAACGAGGGCGAATTGTCGGGCTTTTTGAGACGATGGTAGGGCTCACTTTCGTTGTGGGGCCTTTGCTGCTTCAGGTGACAGGGACCGAGGGTCAAGCTGGCTTTGTGGTCGCTGCGGGGCTTGCAGCTTTGGGGTTAGCACTCACACTCATGCTCCCGACCCTTCCTCCGATGGCCTCGGAGCACAACACACATACCGGCCTGAAGGGCACCTGGCGGGCCATGGCAGCCGCGCCTGCAGTGATGATCGCCGGGTTTGTTGGCGGCTTTTTTGAGTCTGGCCTGACCGGACTGCTGCCATTGCTGGGCCTGGCGCTTGGATGGAGCGCTGCGCTGGCGACCGCTCTGGTCGCCTCTAGCGGTCTGGGCAGTGCGGTGGCGATGGTGCCGGTGGGCGAAGCCGCGGACCGACTCGGGCTGCGTCCGGTATCGATTGCTTGCGCCGCAGTGACGCTTTTAGGCAGCCTGCTTTTGCCCTGGGCCGCACAAACCCCCGGCCTGGCTTGGGCCATCGCCTTCATTTGGGGCGGCGCGGGAGGTGCGCTTTACACCCTGGCCATGATCGACATCGGTCATCGCTTGAGCGGCATTGCACTCATTAACACCACCGGCGTGCTGATCATGGCCTACACCGCAGGCGGCATCATCGCCCCGGTCGCAGGCGGTTGGGCCATGCAGTTCGACGAGCGCTGGGGCTTGGCCGGATTACTCGCGGGCGTTGCGACCTTAGGGTTGATCGCTTTGGTGAGTCATCGCCGCGAGACACACTGACTCAAGCACTTAACCTGCACCAAAAAATCCAACCCACCCAAACCCCCGAACAAGGGTTACGATAAGCCCCCACACTATCTGTGGATATTACAAAAGGGAGATCGCCATGTTCGAACCGCGCGCTTGCAGAAGTCGCCGAAGTATTCTCGGCCCGTTGACCAGTGGTGCCGGGGCCAGCCCCGCTCCTGAGTTATCCCCAACCCAGTGTGGTGCCCGATGAGCACCGGCCCCACCACTGCCAACCCGCGCTGGAAGATGGCGCTGGATGTCTCTCGCTGCATCGGCTGCCACGCATGCTCAGTCGCCTGTAAGGTCGAAAACAATGTGCCGCTCGGCCGCTTTCGCACCAAAGTCTATTACTGGGAACACGGCAAATTCCCGGCTGTAAAACGCAATTTTCTCCCCACGCTGTGCATGCAGTGCGAAGACACGCCCTGCCTGAAAGCCTGCGATAACAAAGCCATCGAGCGCGGAGCCGACGGCATCGTACGGGTGATTGCCGATAAGTGCGATCACCTCGGCAGCTGCGAAACCGCCTGCCCCTATGCCGCCATCGGCTGCGACGAAAACGACATCGCCGACAAATGCGACTTTTGCTCGCACCGCTTGAGCGCTGGCATGGAGCCCGCCTGCGTGGAGACTTGCCCGGCCGAAGTCTTTCATTTTGGGGATGCCAACCATCCCGATTCGCCCTACAGCCGCTTCATGGCCAAGAACGGCGATCAAACCAAGGTGCTCAAGCCTGAGGAAAAAACATTGCCCTCGGTGGTCTACAAGGGCCATGAGGTGGCGATGGAAGCCAAGATTCCCAAGGGCAAAGTGCATGACCCCTATTCCTACGAAATCGAAACCTGGACCCAGCTCAAACCCACCTATGCCAAGCGCGACAAGGTGATGTGGGCCAAGGTTGTGCAAACCGCTGAAGTCACTACCGATCGCTCCAAACCTGCCAAACCCGGGAGGCCCGCATGACACGCCGCAGCTTTATCAAAACCGGATCGGCCGCGCTCGCTAGCCTGGCGGTCGGTGAAACGATTTTTCTGGGGCCCGAAGCGGAAGCGGCAAGCCTGAGCAACCTGTTTCGCCGCACGCCCAAGCTTTATGGCCAACGCAAAGCCGTGCGCCGGGCCAATGGCAAGGGCCGCATCGTCAATGACTACAGCCGCGCCAAGATCGTCAAGAGTGTGTGCCTGAATTGCTCCACGGTGTGCGGCATTCAGGGCTATGTGATCGATGGCAAGCTGGTGAAAGTGGGCGGCAACCCCAACGATCCAAACAACGGCAAGAGCCTGTGCGCCAAGGGTCAATCCGGCCCTACTATTAATAACTATCCCGAGCGCCTGCTCTTTCCGATGAAGCGGGTGGGCCAGCGCGGCGAGGGCCTATGGCAGCGCATCACCTGGGAGGAAGCCTACTCCACCATTGCGCCGGCGATTCGCAAGGCGATGGATGAGGGCAAGCCGGAAGAGGTGGCAATTCAGATCGGGCGCTCCAGAATTCCTGAAGAGATGGGCCGGTTTTTAAATGCGATTGGCTCACCTTCGCTCTTCAATCACCGCGCGCTGTGCTCTTCCAATAAGCGCGCGGCGAACTATGTGAGCCTGGGGGATACCGATTGGGAAAGCGGCGATTTCGAGCGCACCAAGTACATCCTCAACTTTGGCGCGAACTTCTACGAAGCCCATCAAGGCGCGATTCACGCGGCCAAACGGATCATTCGCGGGCGCTATGACAACGGCGCAAAACTTGTCACGATGGATGTGCGGCTTTCCAATACAGCCGGGCGCTCGGATGAATGGCTGTGCCTGAATCCTGGCTCCGACGGTGCGCTGGCGCTTGCGATGGGCCACGCGATTATTGCTGCGGGCAAGCATGACAAAGCCTGGCTCGACACCTGGAGCAACGTGAATGCGACCGATCTTGCGGCATGGATTGCGCCTTACACGCCGCAATGGGGTGAGCAAGTTACGGGTGTTCCGGCTGCAGATATTCAGCGGATCGCTTTGGAGTTTGCGGCAGCTGCGCCGCGCGCGGTGGCGTTCACCAACCGGGGTTCAGGCGCGCATTACAACGGCTTTAACGCCGATCGCGCGGTGGTGATGCTCAACGCGATTGTCGGCTCGATTGGAGTAGAAGGCGGCTATTGCTATGGCGAAGAGCCCACTCGTGTACCCCCCCGGGTATTTCCCCAACCCATGCCACGGCCACCCGCGCCCAAGGCCAAAAGCCTAATTGAGGATCCGCCCGAATGGCCGCTCGCCAATAAGTGGCAGCGCATGAAAGTCGGGCAGATTGTGTATCAGGGCATCAAGGAAGGTCGCGGCAAGATTCAGGTGTATTTCAGCTACACCGTGGCCGCGCCACAAACCTGGCCTGAGGGGCGCAGCCTCACGGTGGAAGTGCTCAAGGATGAAAAGCTGATCCCCTTGCATGTGTGCTCCGATATTGTGTATTCCGAGCAAGCGCATTACGCCGATCTGATCCTGCCCGATGCCACCTATCTCGAACGCTGGGGCTTCGATACCCGCAACAACATGGAGCTGCGCGACTACGTGACCCTCCGCCAGCCCATCGTGCAGCCGCCTGGGCAATGCCAAAGCTTTGTCGACACGATGATTGAGCTCGGCAAACGTATCAGCCCGGAAACTGCGAAGTACTTTCAGTTCAAGAATCATGAAGACTGGATTGCCCAGCGCTGCCAGGATCTCGGCAAGCGGGTTGGCAAAGACGGCTTTGAGTACATGAAGGAGACCGGTGTCTGGCAAGACATGAGCAAGCCCAAGTACTACAAGCTCTATGCCTGGGAGCTCACTGCAGCGCAAATGCAAAACACGCGCACCGACGCAGCCGGGCAAATCTTTCGCACCGCTGCCGATGGCCGCGAGCAATTGGTCGGCCTGATGGTGGATGGCAAACCTCGACGCGGCTTTGCTACCCCATCACGCAAGTTCTCGATCTATCACAAGGATATTGAGGATGCGGCGCGGCAAACCGGCTTCACTGAAGACGGCGGCAAAGGCATGCCCACTTACTTCCCGGTGCCCACCATCGAGCGCATGACGCCCGAGATGCTGCATCTGGTCACCTTCAAGTGGAATGTGCATACCCAGGGGCGCACCCAGAGCCAGAAGTATCTGAGCGAAATCGTGCACCACAACCCGATGTGGATCAACTCGGAAACCGCGCAGAAATTCGGCATCAAAACTGGCGATCTGGTCGAGATCACCACCTACCGGCCTTATGGGCATCAGATGAAAGACGGCGGGGAAGTGGTGGGCAAGGCGCAGATCACGGCCTGGGTTACCGAAGGGATTCATCCGCGCGTGCTGGCAGTGTCTAACACCTTGGGCAATCTTTTCCATGGCCGAGCCGCCACTGCTCGCAAGGGGCGCCTGCGCCCTGCTGCGGGCTGGAATGATTCGCTCGACACCGAAGATCAGGATCTCTCCGAAGACATCTGGTGGGATGAGCGCCAGGGCGGCACCGGAGCGGGCTACAACGTGAATGGCATTTTGCCGATTCAGCCGGCGCCACTGGTGGGCATGCAGGGGTGGTACGACACGGTGTGCACACTCAAGAAGGTGCAGGCGTGAAGACTCGCTTCATTGCGTGGCGCGGCTGGCGGGGATCGAACCCACGACCCTTGGCTTCGGAGGCCAATACTCTATCCACTGAGCTACAGCCGCGGTGAACCTTCTAACTACAGCCTTGCATTATAGCTTTTCGTGGGTGAATGCCCCTCGATCAGCAGAATGTGAGCCGATCCATTACATTTCACATCCACTGCACCCCCTGCACTCGTATTTAATTGCTTTATCGCTTTGTTTGACCCAACCCTTTCTACTTAGGACATATTCATGAATCCAGTCATCCACTATCCCAACGCCGCTCCACCCGTCAGCCGCATTCGCCGCGCAGGATTTCTAAGCGCCGCGGCGTTGAGCTTTGGCTTGCTCCTTCAGCCTTTGGCGCAGGCCCAGCAAGTCTTCAAGGTCACCACGATTCCCGAAGAAGCAGCCACTGAGCAGGTGCGCAAATTTGGCCCGATCGTAAAGTATCTCGAATCCAAGCTTGGCATGAAGGTGGAATTCATTCCAGTGAGCGACTATCCCGCAGCCGTCGAAGCGATGGTCAACAAGAACGTGGATATGGTGTGGTTCGGCGGCTTTACCTTTGTGCAGGCGAGCGTGCGCTCCGGCGGTAAAGTGATCCCGATTGCGCAACGTGAAGAAGACACTAAGTTTCAGTCGGTGTTCATCACCAAGGCTGATTCGGGTATTAAGTCGCTCAACGACCTGAAGGGCAAGCAAGTGAGCTTTGGCTCGCAATCGAGCACCTCCGGGCATTTGATGCCGCGCAGCTATCTGCTGCAAGCCAACATCGATCCCGATAAAGATTTCAAGCGTGTGGCCTACTCCGGCGCGCATGATGCCACCATCGCATCGGTAGTGAGCGGCAAGGTGGATGCAGCTGCGCTCGACATCACGGTGTGGAACAAGTTCGTGAAAGAAGGCAAGGTCGATACCAAGGATGTGAATGTGTTCTTCACCACGCCCGGGTATTTCAACTACAACTGGGCGGTGCATGCCGACATGCCAGCCGCGATGCGCGAGCGTGTGGCTAAAGCACTCACAGACATCGATCCGGCTACCCCCCAGGGTAAGGAGATTCTGGACCTGAACCGCGCGACTCGCTACATCCCGACGCGTGCCGAGAACTATCGCGGCATTGAGACTGCAGCTCGCAGTGCCGGGCTATTGAAGTAAGCCTTCCTTCACGATGAAACTCGCGCTCAACGCTCTGAGCGCACAGCACCCGGCCGCGAGGCCGGGCGCGCGTGCTGCCATCAGCAATATCAACCTGACGATTCAATCCGGTGAGCAGGTGGCCGTGATCGGGCCTTCGGGCTCGGGCAAAACCACATTGTTGCAATGCCTGGCTTGTGCGCTGAAACCCAGCGCGGGCCAGCTCCTGATTGATGAGCGTAATCCCTGGGCCTTGGCCGTGAGTGCCTTGCAACGCTTGCGTGGCCAGCTGGTGCTCGCACCCCAAGTGCCGCCCCTGCCTCCTCGCCAGCGGGTGGTGACTGCAGTGCTTGCGGGGCGCTTGCCGCAGATGGGTCTGTTGGCGAGCTTGCGCAGCTTGTTTTATCCGCAAGGCATCGCCCTAGCAGACACCGCGCTGGCGCAGTTTGATCTGAGCGAAAAGCTGTTTGATCGGGTGGATCGCTTGTCGGGCGGCGAGCGTCAACGCGTCGGGCTGGCGCGTGCTCTGGCGGCTGAAGCGCGTTTGCTGTTGATCGATGAGCCACTTTCGGCGCTGGACCCCACGCGCGCCAAACAAGCGATGGCCTCACTGACTTCCTCGGCGCAGCAATCCAATGCCACTTTGGTATGCACCTTGCATCAAGTACAAACCGCGCTTGAGCACTTTCCGCGCATCATCGGTTTGCGCGAGGGAGTGCTGGCTTTTGATCTGCCCGCCTCCGAAGTGTCACAAGCTTTGCTTGAGAGTTTGTATGCCAACAAGCTTGATGAACTGACCCAGCCCGCCGTCCTGCCAGCCGGGCTGGCCGACGATCTTCAGGTGGCGCCAGCGGGCGTGCCCGCCGTGATGCACTGCCGCTGAGCTGGTGTGTTGCGCGATGCTGCTTTTGATTCCCTCCTGATATCCCAACGTTAATGTCTGCCCTGCCTGCCCCTCGCCCCCCTCAGCTGCGAGACCCCGCCTGGAGCGGTCGGGTCTTTTGGAGCCTGGCGGGCCTGGCTTTGCTGTGGCCAATGCTGGTGCTCACCGAGTTCCAGCCCTGGGTGTTGTTCGAGAAGAGCAACTTCAAACCCATGATGAAGTTTCTGGGCGACTTTTTTCCGCCCAAGTTTGAAGCTGAATTTATGGCGCTAGTGCTGCGCGAAACCTGGCGCACAGTAGCGATTGCGACCACTGGCATTGCCCTCGCGCTTGTGATCGCAATTCCACTGGCTTTGATCTCGGTGCGCGTGCTCTCTATCTCCGGGCTCACCGGGCGCATGGGATGGCTGCCTGGCAGCGTGCGCCAGATTGTGCGCTGGATCCTGATTGTTTTGCGCAGCGTGCCTGAGTTGATTTGGGCGCTTGTGTTTGTGCGGGTGGTGGGGCTTGGGCCCACCGCTGGCGTGCTCGCGATTGCCCTGACCTATGGCGGCATGCTCGGCAAGGTGTATGGCGAGATTCTTGAAAGTGGCGAGCCGCACGTCACCACCGCCTTACTGCGTAATGGCTCGGGGCGCTTGCAGGCATTTTTCTATGGGCTGCTGCCGCAAAACGCTGCCGAGCTCACCAGCTACACGGTGTATCGCTGGGAGTGCGCGATCCGCTCCTCGGCCGTACTCGGCTTTGTGGGCGCGGGGGGTCTAGGCCAGCAGATGGATGCCTCGATGAAGATGTTTAACGGCTCCGAAGTGGCCACCATGCTGCTGATGTTCATGCTGCTGGTGTGGGCCGCCGATGCGGCGAGCGCGTGGCTGCGCAAGAGTCTGGGTTAAGCGCGATGGCAAAACCACCCGCAACCCATCGCTTGCCTGCGCCGTTGTTTGATGCGCGCTGCAAGGCCTGCTGGTTTGTTGCGGGCTTGGTGGCGCTCACGATTGCAAGTTTCTGGACCCTCGATCTGCAGTGGGCCAAGTTTTTTTCTGCCGATGCCATGCGCAAGATGGGCAAGTTCATTGGTGAGCTCCTGGTGCCCAACTTCGAAGGCAAGTTTTTCGCCAAGGTGTGGCCCGCTGCACTGGAAACACTCGCGATGTCGGCGCTCGGCACCTTGATCGCAGCAGTGTTGGGCCTGGCGCTGGCGCTGCCTGCGAGCCGCACTCATCCCGGCGACCCCGCTTATTGGCGAGCGCCCACCCGCTTGATCCTCAATGCGTTGCGCAGTATCCCCGAGCTGGTGTGGGCCGCGATGCTGCTGATTGCAGCGGGCCTGGGGCCGATGGCGGGCACGCTGGCTTTGGGGCTGCACACCGCCGGTGTGCTTGGGCGATTGTTTGCCGAAGCGCTTGAAAACACACCGCCTGAGCCTGGCGCAGCCCTTCGGATTCGCGGCGTGAGCGAGGCCAAAGTGTTCTGGTATGCCTTATTGCCGCAGGTCTTGCCGCAGTTGATGAGCTACACGCTTTATCGCTGGGAAAACAATATCCGCGCTGCAGCAGTTCTTGGCGTGGTGGGTGCGGGCGGCCTGGGCCAGATGCTCGCGTTTCATATGGGGCTGTTTCAGATGAGCGAAACCAGCACCGTGTTGATCGCCATGTTTGTGCTGGTCGCGATTGTGGATGGGGTGAGCTTTGCGAGTCGGCGTTGGTTGATGAGGTAGGTTTAGTGCGCGAGACTCAGCGCTGCAGCCCTAGGAAGCTTCGATGCCGAGAAACCCGCTCACCATTGTGTTGTATTGCAGGGCACGAGTCACAAACGGGTTGTGCCCACCGCCTTCAATCCTTGCCTGCTGGGCCCGAGGATAGGCCGCACGCATTTCAAGCCGCATGGCTTCACTGACCATCGGGTCGTTGTCACACTCAATAATGAGCATTCGGCCTGGCTTAAGGGGACCAGGCGAGACGGGTGCAGCAAGCTGAATTGTGAGCAATCGCGTGAGCAAGGTTTCGGCACTTTGCGCTTGCCCCATCAAGGCCTGCTGCAAGGCCTGCATCTCGCTTGGGCGGGCCGCGTTGATACGGGCCATCAGCTCATCCTTGGCGGCCTGCGCGCCTAGAGTTTGCAAAAACTCGAGCCGCTCGGGCGATTGCACTGGAGCAGGATTGATAAAGGTATTGCCCAGCACGACTCGATGCACGCGTTGCGGAGCCTTAAGCATCACATGCTGCGCAATAAACCCACCTAGCGAAGTCGAAACAATATCGGCCTGCGCCCAGCCGAGGTAGTCCATCGCCTCGAGCACGCTTTGCGCAAGAGCCGTGGCCCCAATCAGCGCGGGATAAGTGAAGGCGGCCAGCTCTCGCTTGCCCGACCAAGCCAGCAACTGGTGGCAAAAGACTTCGGCGGTGCCATGGGCACCGGGCAGAAACAGCACCGGTGGCGCGGCATGTGCCGAAAGGCCTGGCTCACGAATATGCGTCAGATGCGCCCGGCCTGAAGGCAGGTCAAGAGCTTGCGCAGGCCATTGCTCACGCAGAGCCTCAAGCGCAAGCGAGGTCAAGCAAACCCGATCCGCACCGAGCCCAGTCCGCTGATGCGAACCTCAAACTGATCCCCCGGGCTTGCAGCCACCATCGGGCCCAAAGCCCCCGACATCACCAGATCACCGGCTCGCAGAGGGCTTCCCATGCTTACCATTTTTCGCGCGAGCCACACCAAGGCATTCACCGGATGCCCCAAGCAAGCCGCACCTTCTCCGCGCGATACTTCCTGCTCCCCGCGAAGCATCACCATCGAGCAAGCGCGCAGATCGAGACCCTTCAGGCTGGTCGGCTGGTTGCCCACCACAAAAAGGCCCGAGGACGCGTTATCCGCCACAGTGTCGAGAAACTTGATCCCCCAGTTCGCAATCCGGCTATCGACGATTTCGATCGCAGGCAAAACAAACTCCACCGCGCGGATCACCTCGGCGGGGCTGGCGTGGGGCATATCCAGGTTACGCCCCATCACAAACGCCACTTCGCCTTCCACCTTGGGCTGAATCAGACGCCCGGCGGCGATCTGCTCACCATCGTAAAGCGCCATGTCGTCAAGCAGAGCCCCAAAATCGGGCTGATCCACCCCAAGCTGCTGCTGCACCACCAGCGAGGTCAAACCGATCTTGCGCCCGACGATTCGCCGGCCCGCGGCCAGTGCCCGCTCGGTGTTCAGGGTTTGCACTGCATAGGCCCCAGCTTCACCCAGCCCGGCCAAGCTTTCGCGGATAGGAGCAATCGGCAGACTGGTTAGCGCGGCGTTGTGCAACTCATCGGAGAGCGCTTGGAGCAGGCGGGTCTGATCGACATTCCAGGGGGGGCTGCGCATGGTGAGGGCTCTCCGAAAATTGAAACCTTACCCCAAAGCTGACCCGGAAATGGGCCTGATGTGGCTTGGTGCGCCGCCAAACAAGGGTTTCCCGGTACAATCGAAGGCTTTGAACATCACTGAGTCTTGCGCATGAGCAGCGAAGCGTTTATCAAAACCCCCAAGCAACTGATCACCGTCGTCACCCTGTCGTTTATCGTGCCGATCATCGTGATCGCTCTGCTGGTGAACTATGTGAATTCGACCAAGCGCACTGGCGCGGGCAGCGAAGCCACCACCAAGGAATCCATCGAAAACCGGATCAAACCGGTAGCAGGGTTTCAGCTGAAGGACGCCAGCGGCCCGGCCGTCTTGCGAGCCGGCAGCGAGGTTTATAAAGCGCAGTGCTCGGCCTGTCACGACGTGGGCGCGGCGAACGCTCCCAAGTTTGGCGATGCAGGTGCCTGGGCAGCTCGCATCAAAACTGGCTATGAAGCCCTTCTGAACTCAGCGCTCAAAGGGAAAGGCGCGATGTCTGCCCAAGGCGGCGGTGAGTACAGCGATGTCGAAATCGGCCGCGCGGTGGTGCACATGACCAATGCTGCGGGTGCCAAGTTCGCCGAGCCTGCCGCTCCAGCAGCGGCTCCTGCAGCAGCTACCCCAGCCCCAACAACCGCAACTCCTGCAGTTGCAGCACCGGTCGCCGCAGCGCCGGTTGCCGCGGCCGCACCGGTAGCCGTGGCTGCCGCAGCCCCTGCAGCAGACAAAGGCAAGGCGTTATATGAAGTCGCTTGCGCGGCTTGCCACAACAACGCAGTAGCTGGTGCACCCAAGTTTGCTGATAAGGCCGCCTGGGCTCCACGCATCAAGGATGGCGTGCCCCACCTGGTGGCCACCGTCATCAAGGGCAAAGGCGCCATGCCTGCCAAAGGCGGCAAAGCTGACGCCACTGAAGCCGATATCAAGGCCGCTGTCGAATACATGATCGCTGCTGCGAAGTAATCAACGGCGCAAGCCGCAAAGCAAAAAACCCGGCCTGAGGTCGGGTTTCTTTTTTGCCGGGTTTCTTTTTAGCCGGGTTTTGTTTTTGCCCAGCCCAAGTTTTCAGGCGGGCGCTGTGAGTTTGAAATACTGAACCGCATGCGCCAGTTCACGTCCCTCGGAGCGCATGGTCTCCGCAGCCGCTGTAGATTCCTCGACCAAAGCGGCATTGCTCTGCATCATTTGGTCCAGCAAGCCCACTGCATGATTCACCTGCCCAATGCCATCGCGTTGCTGGATCGATGCATTGCTGATCTCATCCATCAACTGATGCACTTGCTGCACCTGACCCACCAACTCCAACATCACCTTGCCAGCCTCGTTCACGCTGCGTGTGCCGCCCTCGACTTGGGTCATGCTTTGTTCGATCAAGCCTTTAATTTCTCGCGCGGCCGTACCCGAGCGCCCGGCTAGCGCACGCACTTCGCTTGCCACCACTGCAAAGCCGCGGCCTTGCTCTCCGGCGCGCGCCGCTTCAACTGCGGCATTCAGGGCGAGGATGTTGGTTTGAAATGCAATCGCGTCAATCAATCCAGTGATATCGGCGATACGCTGGCTCGCCTCACGGATCCGCTGCATGCCCTTGATGGCTTCATCCACCACCACGCCACCTTGCTGGGCCGAGCTTGCCGCCCGCGCCGCCATACCGCTTGCGGAGTTCGCAGTGTCTGCAGATTGAGCCACCGTGCCGCTCAATTGCTCCATCGCCGAAGCAGTTTCCTGAAGACTCGAAGCGCCTTGTTCAGTACGCTCACTCAGATCACGATTCCCGCTGGCGACCGCATCGCTGGAGTTCGCAATGCTTTGGGTGGCGAGCTGCACTTTGCTCAAGGTCTGACGCAGCCGTTCCACCATGTCATTGAAGCTGCCTGCCATCACGCTAAGCTCGTCGCGCCCACTTGCATCAGCCCGAATCCCCAAATCGCCCTGACCCACCGCATTCATCACCTGCGCCAGCGCTTGGATCGGGCGTCGCAAGCTTCGCACCAACAAGCCTCCCAGAACCAGCGAAAGCACGACAATCACGCCAGCCCCTACTCCGAGCACCCAGCGCACCTGAAGGAGGGCTTCTTCGATGTTCTTATACTCGGCCGCAGACTTTGCCGAGAGTGCCGCGATCACTTTGCCCGACACATCTTCGGCCACGCGAATCACTTTTTTTGGCTCATCAATCGCTTTCTCAAAGTCTGCCTGATTTGCCAGCTCGCCTGATGCCACGCGGCCAACCGCGGTTTTGCTGCCCTCAACATACTCCATGATGCTGATTCGCGCCTTTTCCAAAAGCTCGTATTGCTCCTCATTGGCCGACGCAATAACGAGATCAGACTCAGTCGTCAATTCCCTGGCAAGCTCATTCCAGCGATCCACCCGCTTCTTGATCCCTTCCGGGCGCACTGCCAGGTCGATCGAAATATCCTTTTCCGCACGCCTGATTTGCAGCACCAAATAACGCAACTGCCCAACATGCTCGAGCTGTGCCATGTCCTGTGTGATGGTGGATTTTGTTTTTGCGGCCATCTTTTCCAAAGCCCACCAGGTCGCTCCGGCGCTGAGCGCATAAGCGATCCCCAGCACGGCCAATGTGGCCACAATCTTTTTGGCAAACGTCCACTTCATCATTCAACCCTTCAAAACGCCATAGCTGCGCGGACCCCATCCCCGCAAACAAAGGTGGTGCCCCGTGAAGTTTGAATCTAGCGCTTCTGCCAAATGGCATAGCCAACGAACATCCCCGGAAACCCAGGGGAGTAGGGTCGGGTCGACCGCAGACGATGCGCGATCGACCGCTCAGCCCATCCGCTATTTGCGCACGACCCGCTTGCCCGACTTGGGTGATGCGCGGCGCGCTTCAAGCTCATCATAAAGCGCCACAAATTCCAGGGTGACCTTATGGCTTGGAGCAAAATAGATCAGCGGTTTGCTTGCATCATGCGACTCGCGCACCTTCACCGAAGACGACAAGCGCGACTCCAGCACAGGCATGCCCTCATCGATCAACTCTTGCACGATACGCTGCGGCTGGGAAGCACGCGCCATGAATTGATTCACCACAATGCCTTCCACCTTCAGGCGATCGTTGTGATCCTCGGCAATCTCTTCAACAGCCTCGATCAGGCCGTAAAGCGCCTGGCGCGAGAAATCGTCGCAATCAAACGGAATGAGGCAAACGTCCGCCGCGATAAGCGCCGAGCGAGTGTAGAAATTCAAGGCGGGCGGGGTATCGATGATGATCTCGTCAAACTGATCGAGATCTTCCAGCGCCTTGCTCAATTTCAGGATCTTGGAACGCGACTCCAGCTTGCTGTGTAAATCCGCCAGATCGGGCGAAGCAGGCATCAGGCTGAGATTCTCAAAAGGCGTGGGATGAATGAACTGCTGAATCGGCATGTTCGAGACCCGAAAGCTCAGAGACTGATCGAAA
Organism: Burkholderiales bacterium; assembly: GCA_027487815.1. Taxonomy (GTDB): domain Bacteria; phylum Pseudomonadota; class Gammaproteobacteria; order Burkholderiales; family Burkholderiaceae_E; genus JAIYCW01. Next base: position 25,741 of record JAIYCW010000013.1, on the reverse strand, counting down.
AATTCCGCCACCGTCGGCTTGGCCTTGGTGATCTCAAAGCCCAGAAGATACTGAGTGGAATTGGTTTGCGAATCCAGATCGACCAGCAAGGTCCGGCGGCCTCGCGAAGCAGCAATGGCTGCGAGATTGGCCGCGATGGTGGATTTGCCAACGCCACCCTTTTGGTTAAACACGACACGTATCATCAGGCATTCCTCGAGTTTGTTATTGAATAAATTAGCACTATTTCGGCTTGAGCAGGTTGCGCAAGGCACCCAGTTTCTGCTGGGCTTGTTCACGAGTCACCGGCTCAGCTATCGGGTTGCGCGCGCTCATGCCGATCTCAGCCAAAAACCGTGAAGGCTCGCGGGCAATAGGCACAGCACGGCGCGGCCCCTTACCCGTCTGAGCATCGGCTGGAGGCCGCCCACCACGCTCCTTGCACCAACTCAGCGTCAATGATTTCTGCGCACGAGTAATGGCCACATACATTAGACGGCGCTCTTCTTCGATGCGTGTTGTGGTCAGTGCGCCGGGGCTCGAAGCGCTCGTCTTGGCCTCACCACCTTCAGAGGCTTCTTCGTCTTCTTCCAGCCCGCCCAAATGCGGCAAAAGCCCTTCTTCGCAACCCACCACAAACACATGGGGAAACTCCAGCCCCTTGCTCGCATGGATCGTGCTCAGGCGTACCGCATCCGCATCCTGGGCATTACGATCGAGCTGAGTGATCAGCGAAATCGTTTGTGCCACATCAATGAGTGTGCTGCCCTTGCCAGCAGATTGCTTGGCGCCTGCACCAAAGCCTACGCCTGCGGTCGGTTCATCTTGCTCGCCGGCCCGCTTTTTTACCCACTCAATAAAGTCGCACACGTTTTGCCATTTCATCGCAGCAATCTTGTCTTCATTGTTGGCAAACAAGTAGGCGCGATACTCAATGGCCGCGATCCAGTCATCGACCAATTGATCGGCAGGCTCGCGTGTTGCTCGCCACAGCAAGCGATTGATGTAGTCGCCAAACTCGCGAAGCGGCGCGATCTGGCGGGCTGGTAACCTCGCTTCGAAGCCCGCTTCAAACAAGCCCTGAAACATCGAGCACTTGCGCTGCCCGCAGTATTCGCCCAGCACTTGCAGGGTCGCGTTCCCAATGCCACGTTTGGGCGTGGTGGCCGCGCGAATGAATGCAGGATCATCATCATCATTCACAAGCAAACGCAGATAAGCGATAAGGTCGCGAATTTCGCTACGCTCAAAAAACGATTGCCCGCCCGAAAGCACATAAGGAATCTTCTGCTTGCGCAGCATCTGCTCAAACACCCGCGCCTGATGATTGCCGCGATACAGAATCGCGTAATCCTCAAACTTGCCGCGTCGCTCAAACTTCAAGGCCTGCAAGCGCTGAATCACGGACTCAGCCTCGGCCTCTTCATTGTCGTAAGCAAAGAGCGCCACCGGATCACCAGGCCCAAACTCGGACCACAGTTTCTTTTCATGCAGCTTGGGGTTATGGGTGATCAGTTGATTGGCCGCCGTGAGGATATGCCCGCTGGAGCGATAGTTCTGCTCAAGCTTGATCACATGCAGATTGGGATAATCACGCTCAAGATTACGCAGGTTCTCAAGCGTGGCCCCGCGCCATCCATAGATCGACTGATCATCATCGCCAACTGCAGTGAGCGCACCGCGAGGCCCCACGAGCAAATGGAGTAAGGCATATTGGCATGCGTTGGTGTCTTGCACTTCGTCGACCAGAAAGTAGCGCAGCTTTTCGCGCCACCGCTGCAACACCTCGGCCTGGCTGCGCAGCATCCGGGTGGGCACGAGGATAAGATCATCAAAGTCCACGGATTGATACGCGGTGAGGGTCGCGTTGTACTCGCGATAGACCCGCGCCAGTTGATGCAGCCGCTCATTGGCGGCAGTTGCGAGCGCCTCATCGGGCTCGATCAATGCGTTTTTCCACAGCGAGATTTGCGATTGTGCGATCCGGATCAGTTTGCGATCGGTGGTGGCCAGGGCTTCTTGCACCAAGGCACCAGCATCGTTCGAATCAATGATCGAAAAGCGCGGCTTCAAGCCAATGCTCGCTCCATCCTGGCGCAACATCTGCACGCCCAGCGAGTGAAAGGTACTCACCATCGGCCGGGCCTCGGCGCTCAGCGACTTGAGCATGGGCTTTAGGCGCTCACTCATCTCTTGAGCGGCCTTGTTGGTAAAGGTAATCGCGGCAATGCTGCCTGCGCTTTGACCGCTGCGGATCAGGTGCTCGATCTTGTGAGTGATCACGCGGGTCTTGCCGCTGCCCGCCCCGGCAATCACCAGGCAAGGGCCATTCAGATAACGCACAGCCTCACGCTGACGCTCATTCATCATCGCAGCACCAACTGCAGGCGTGAACGAACTCTTGCGGCTCGTCCTAAAGCTCGAGCGGATCGATCTCCAGAACCCAGCGCAACACGCCATCGGACAACTTTTGCGTGCGCAACTGCGCTTGCCATGGGGTCAGGAACTCGTGCAAATACTTTCGGGAGGCGGATTCTATCAAGAGCTGCGCCCGCTCCACATTGGCCACCCGCGCCATCAGCATGGGGACGGGGTCATAAAGCACCACAGCGTTGGGCCGTTTGGCACCACCTGCCTGCGTGAGCCAGGGCTGAGCCTGATCGCGTGCTGCACTTAACCAGGCATGGGCCTGCGCAAAGCTGCGTGCCTCCACTCGCAGCATGGCTTGATAGCGAAAGGGAGGTAACCCGGCGGCTTCGCGCTCATTCAGCTGCTCTTGCGCGAAACGCGGATAGTCATGTGCCTGCAAGGCTGCAAAAAGTGGGTGGTCCACAAACCGGGTTTGGATCAGCACCCGCGCATGAGCAGCCACCTCTGCGGATCGACCAGCCCGCCCGGCCACCTGCATCAGTGTGGCAAACAGCCGTTCGGGCGCACGAAAATCGGAGCTATACAGGCCATTGTCTGCATCCAGCACGAGCACCAGCGCCAAGCGCTGAAAATCATGACCCTTGGCCAGCATCTGGGTGCCCACCAGGATATCCGCCTCACCAGCATGCGCGGCATCCAGCACCGCCTGGGTCGCCCCTTTCTTTCGGGCCACATCACGATCAAGCCGCAGCACCCGCGCGCCCGGCACCTGCTGCGCAAGAATATCTTCCATCTGCTGAGTGCCGGCCCCCAAGGGGCTCAGATCTTGGTTGCCGCAATTTGGGCAACGCTGAGGCACCGCCTGCGTGGCGCTGCAATGGTGGCAAATCAGTCGATACCTGCCCCGCGGCATCCTATGCAAAACCCGATTGGCGCTGCAGGCATCACAACGGCTCACCCAGGCGCAGGCCGAGCAATGCAACACCGGCGCAAAGCCGCGCCTATTAATAAACACCAGGGATTGAAAGCCTTGTGCCAGGGTGGTTTGCAGTGTGGCAATCGAGGAGGGCGCAAGCCCATGCTCCGGCCGGGTCTGCCCCAGGTTCACCAAATGGATCGGCGGCAATTGCCCACCGGCGGCGCGCTCAAGCAAATCCAGGCGCTGATAGCGGCCGGTTTGCGCCGCATGCCAGGTTTCAAGTGAGGGCGTGGCCGAACCCAAAACAATAGGAATACCACTTTGAGACGCGCGCGCCACCGCCAGGTCACGCGCTGAGTAACGCGCCGCATCCGGCTGCTTGAAGGAAGGATCATGCTCCTCGTCCACCACAATGGCGGCCAGGCCAGGCAGCGGAGTGAGCACCGCCAGGCGCGTGCCCACCACCAGTTGCGCCTGACCCCGCGCCGCAGCAAGCCAACCCTCAGCCCGCTGCTGGTCAGACAACAAACTATGCAGCACCACCATCGAAGTGTCGGAAAACCGGGCCTGCAGGCGGCTCAAGAGTTGCGGAGTCAGGGCGATTTCAGGCACCAGCAAAAGCACCTGAGCGCCAGGTTGCTGCAGATGGTGGGCGATCCACCGCAAATACACCTCGGTTTTGCCCGATCCGGTGATGCCGTGCAGCAAATGGCAACCATACCCCTGCCCGGCCATCAAACGCTCCAGCGCCAAGGCTTGCTGCGCACTCAAGCTCGGCAAAACCGGCAGGTCAGCCGGCCTCGTGCTGGGCGGCGAGTCAGCCGATTTAGGCTCAGCCGCTTTACGCGATCGGCGCTTAGACTGGGGTTTAGGCGGCTGGCGCAGGGTTTTGGGCAGCGCTGGAAGTGCCAGTTCGCCCAGATGCCGGTGATAGTACTGGGCGGCAAACCGCAACAGCCGCCACCACGACCCATCCAGAGTCGGCAGATCGGCCAGCACCTCAAGCGCATCGCGCACCCGCTCATCGGGCAACTCCGAGCGTTCTTTGTGCCCGCCCACCAGGCCAATTCGGCGTCCCGTCCCCCAAGGCACCAGTACGACAGAACCCAACGCGGGCGGGGCTCCACGTTCGACACCCCAGCGATAATCAAACGCGGGCGCCATCGGTAAATCCAGAAGAATTTCGAGAATCACAGCACGCTTCTAAGAATTCACTTTAAGTGTGATGCGCAACAGGTCGACTTAAAAGGGGTTTTTGGAGTTGTTGACAAAAGCTGTGGATAAATCAGTGGATAACTCACTCGGCCGCCTCGGCCCCGCTCGGAAAACTCGCTCCAAAGGTGGTCTGCTAAAAATTTATGCAGAATAAAAAGCTTATAAATCAATACTTTAGAATCAAACAACGATGTACTGTCATCATCGTGCCATGCTTATGCATCCAAGCGGGAAGATGTGTATAACTTGATTTACAAACGGAATTTAGATCAGAAAAAAACACCCTTGGCAAATCGGGAAAAGGCGGATTTTCAAAAAATAAATGCTTGCTTTTTCGACAACCCGCGCGAATGTCCTAGACACTGCTCTGGCGCTGCTGTTTACTGTAAGTGTGTACTGCCTCCAGAAGTGCCAACACATTATCGGGCGGGGTAAATTGGTTGATCCCATGCCCCAAATTGAAAATATGCCCCACCCCGGGGCTGGGAATGCCCCAGCTTTCCAGCACTTTCAGTGCCTCACCCTGCACTTGGCCTGGCGTGGCAAATAAAGCCATTGGATCCATATTGCCTTGCACCGCCACCCGGTCACCGACCAGGGCACGTGCGGTGCCGAGGTTCATGGTCCAGTCCACGCCCACCGCATCACAACCACTTGCGGCAATCTGCTCCAGCCACAAGCCGCCGCCTTTGGTAAACACAATGGAGGGCACCCTTACGCGCACCGTGCCGCCCTGGCCGTCGGGCTCTTCCCGATCCAGTTTGAGCTTTTTCAGCACTTTTTGGGTGTAACGCAGGGAAAACCGCTGAAACGCGCCATCGGCCAGGGCCCCGCCCCAGGAATCAAAAATCATCACCGCCTGGGCGCCCGCATCAATCTGTGCATTTAAATAGGAGGCAACAGCTGTTGCGTTGACTTCCAGGATCGAGTGCAGCAAGTCCGGACGCTGATAGAGCATGGTTTTCACCCGCCGAAAGTCATCGCTCCCGCCGCCTTCCACCATGTAGCAAGCCAAAGTCCAGGGGCTTCCCGAGAAACCAATCAGGGGCACCCGGCCTCCCAAAGCCCCGCGAATCGTGCGCACCGCATCCATCACGTAACGGGTTTCCACCTCCGGGTCGGGTGCAGCCAACTTGGCGACGGCCGCCTCATCGCGCACCGGGCGCTCAAACTTCGGGCCCTCGCCCTCGGCAAAATAAAGGCCCAGCCCCATCGCATCCGGCACGGTCAGGATGTCGGAAAACAAAATCGCGGCATCCAAGGGAAAGCGATCGAGCGGCTGCAGCGTGACTTCACAGGCCAGCTCAGGGGTTTTGCATAGATTTAGAAAGTTACCCGCCCGGGCCCGTGTGGCGTTGTATTCCGGCAAATAGCGGCCCGCCTGACGCATCAACCACGAAGGCGTGTAATCGGTAGGCAAGCGCATGAGGGCGCGCATGAAGGTGTCGTTTTTGAGGCCGGGAAAGTGCATGATGATCTGAGAGCAGTTGCGCGCGTTGAGGCCGTCACACCGGGCCGAAGCCTAAAGCCTACACCATGACTTGAGTTGATTAGGCCCGGGTACGTATCAGGCGAGATCAGCCGCGCCAATGACCTGCACCCCAGGCCCCGCTTGGGCGAGGTGATTCAAAGCCAGTGAAGCAATCTGCGCCGATGTGAGGCTGGGCAACGAGCGCGGCATCATCAATAGCTGCAAGCTCAAATACACATTGACCACGCGCTGCAACCAACTACCCCCTGGGGTACTCGCGGATAACACCGGTCGCACAATCGTCACCGACTGCGCCCCGCACCCAGCGACTTGATCTTCAAGCGGGCCCGCAAGCCCCTGCTGAAAAGCACCCAATTGCTGCCAAGCCGCCAGCGGATGAATCAATAGGATGCGGGTCTGGTCAAGCGTTTGCCTGGTTAGCAATTGCCGCATGAACTCCGGCTCCAAACTGGCATAGACCGCATCCCGAGCATTACCCAATCGGGCTAGCCCATCATGATCCATCGCAGGCAAAAGAATAAGCGCATCCGCGGCGGGCTCGCGCAACCACTGGGAGCTTTCGATGCCTCGAAGCTTTGGCGGCGCTTGAGTGAAGGGCTGCTGGACCAGCACATCCACTTGCCGGATATCGGTGCGACTCAATGCAGCATTGATAAAGGCCTCGCCCAAGCGCCCCACCGCACCCGCGATCTTTAGATGATGCAAGGGGCCGCGGTTCAGTTCGTTGGTGCGCGACCCTGGACTTGGCCCCAGGGCCGCTGCAAAAACATGATGATCCATAGCGGATAGATTACAGAATTGGCCGTCTGACCGGCGAGACAACGTAATCGACCTCGCTCATGACTTGTTCGAGCGTTTATGTTTGATCGATTTTTCGTAATCTAAGCCGATATTTACTCGAACTATCAATCCGGTTATCCAGGAACGAGCCGCTTATCTTCACAACGCGGCGCAACAGCTCAGCTGAAAGCCAACAAACCTTTCCATTGCCTCTTGATGCTCTTGCGATCTGGAGCGCCAAGCGTCCCCGCAACTCGAATGACCAAGCGGTGATCCAAAGTAAATAGCTTAAACCGCACAAGGCACGGCCTTGGAAGCCCCGCAGATTCCAGATCAGTGATCGGGCAGTCGGCTGCCCAGTCGGTGTGGTCGGCGCTGGTAATCATGGCGAGCACGCTGTGCTTCTGTGCGCTATTGAATGCACTACTCGACACCACCAAGGCTGGCCTACGTTTTGAAGACCCCGAATCCGTAAACGGAAAGGGCAGCACCACGACATCAAAAGGCTCAAGCACCAATCGACCCATCAAAGATCCTTAAACGCCTGCTCATCCTTGGCGCTGGACCACTCCTCCAGCGTTCCTTCCAGGGCTTGGGCAAACGCCACATCAAGCGGGCTCACACGCACCAGCTTGACTACATTACCCGTCACCTCAAATCCCACCAGATCCCCGGAACTTAACTTAAGCGCCTTTCGAACCTGGGTAGGAACGGTTGCCTGGTATTTGCTTGTGAGCTTGGAGGTTGGTAGCACAGTATTACTTTCTTACAGTACGCTGTTTGAAGCTTACCCCGCGCCGCACACCTTTTCAATCCCAGCCCGAGATCAAACGATACGCACACTCAAATTCGGCAGGCCATCGATATGCATTTCGATCACATCCCCACGCACCACGGGCCCAACATTTTCAGGCGTGCCGGAATAAATGATGTCGCCAGGGAAAAGCTCAAAGGCTTGCGACAAGCGCGAGATTTGCTCGGCCACCGACCAGATCATTTGGTTGAGATCGGCGTTTTGTTTGGTTTGACCATTCACCTTGAGCCAAATGTTGCCCTTGGTGAAGTGGCCGGTTTGCGCAAGCTTGTGAAGCGCGCCAATTGGTGCCGAGCGATCAAAGCTCTTGCCAATTTCCCAGGGCTTTTTCTCATCGCCCATCGCGCGCTGCAAATCCCGCCGCGTCATGTCCAGGCCCAGGGTGTATCCATACACATGCTCCAGAGCCTGGCTCACCGGTATGTCGCGCCCGCCCTTATGGAGTGCGGCCACCAGCTCGGCCTCGTAGTGATAGTTTTTGGTGAGCGGCGGATAGGGATGCGCGGCCACCGCACCGCTTGGCACAAACTGGATCGCATCGGTAGGCTTTTGGAAGAAGAAGGGCGGCTCGCGCGTGGGGTCTGAGCCCATCTCACGGGCGTGCGCCGCATAGTTGCGCCCGATGCAGTAAATCCGACGCACGGGAAACACTTCGTCGCTGCCGACAATCGGGATCGTGACTTGAGGAACAGTGAAGGGTGTCTTGGCCGTGGCTCCGGGCATCGTGCCACCAGCACTTGCGCAGCCTGCAAGGGCGGCGGTGCCGGCCAGGGCGCCCGCTTGCATAAAGCTTCGGCGCGCGAATTCAGATGAAAATGGTTGGGTCATGCGGGTCTCCTCGTTGATATTGTGTTGGTATGCTAACGCATCTGAGGCGTGAACCATAGTCCGCTAAACTCAGCTCACTTATAGAGGGAGCCACGATGCCCGCAGTTCTGTTTGATGCCTACGGCACCTTGTTCGATGTGTATTCAGTCGCTGAGCTCGCCGAGCAATTGCGCCCCGGCAAAGGAGCCGCCATCGCCGCACTGCTGCGCGAGAAGCAGATCGATTACACGCGCCTGCGAACCATGAGCCACCGATATGTTGATTTCTGGCAATGCACTCGTGACGCGCTGCAGTTTGTGAATGCGCAACTCAAGCTAGGGCTTGGCAGCGATGAGCTTGATGCACTATTGAGCGCGTATGCCAAGCTCAAACCTTTCGCTGATGCTGCGCCAGCGCTCGCTGCGCTCAAGGCCCAGGGCTTTGCACTTGCGATCCTTTCAAACGGCACGCCAAAAATGCTGCGCGATGTGGTCGATGCCGCGGGCTTTGGGCATTACTTCGATGCGCTATTGAGCGCTGACACTGTGCGCAGTTTTAAAACCACCGATGAAGCGTATTCATTGGGCACGCAATGGGCTGGTCGACCTGCCCAAGAACTGGTGTTCGTGTCATCGAATGGCTGGGATGCGGCCTGCGCCACCTGGTTTGGGTATCGCACGTTCTGGGTCAACCGCGGGCGCGCCGCCACCGAAGTCTTGGCTGACCCGCACCAGATCGGTCATGGTCTGGATGATCTGGTGCAGTGGCTGAAGGCCTAGAGTGAATCAGGCCGCAGGCGCCAAGGATTCATAAGCGGCAAGCGCCTCAGCCGCATACATCAAGGCCGGCCCGCCACCCATATAAACGCAAACGCCCAGCATCTCTTCGAGCTCAGCGCGTGTACAGCCCAGGGCATGCAGTTTCTTTACATGAAAACCAATGCAGCCCGAGCAGCGCTGCGTGATGCCAATCGCCAGGGCTATGAGCTCCTTGTGCTTCGCATCGATCTGCCCAGCTGCCATCGCAGCTTTGCCAAGCGCTGCAAAGCCTGCCATAACATCGGGTGATTCCTTGCGCAGCGCACCAAGTTGCTGGTTGAGACTATTCAGAAGCGCTGGGTGGTCAAATGAACTCATGGTGGAACTCCAAAAAGGATATGGTCGAACAAACCACTGAAGGATTACATCACACCACCGTCAACCATTTCTGGCAATCGCGGACAGCCAGAATTACAGTGGCTGACTGAGTCCGAGACTCGCGCGGGACATCGCATGTTCGACAGCTCGCTTGATAACTTTGGCCTTGAGCCCAAGCAGATCCATACACTGGCTGTTCATCACACCAGCCAGACCATGCACCATCGACCAGATGTAAAGTGCATCCAGTTCCACCAGCTCACGTTTAGCTTCTGCCCCACCATGCATTCGCGTCAGGACCTCGCGCAAGATGTCATAGCCACGCGTTGCATCAGCACTCGAAACCGCGTCGCCTGCGGCTTGAGGCCAAGTCGTACTGAACATCAAGCGATATTCCAAGGGGTGGTCTTTCGCGTATCGCAGATACTGTAACCCGAGTGACTCCAGATCCTGGGCCGGATCTTCAAATCGCTTGCGTGCATCAAGGAAGGTAGCGAATCGCTCGAAACAGCGCCGCAATACTTCGGCCAGAAGATGCTCGCGGCTGGGATAGTGTTTGTAAGGAGCCTGGTGAGAAACACCGAGTTTGCGTGCAATTTCGCGCAAACTGAGATTCTCAAGTCCACGTTCCTCGATCACTTCATGAGCAGCGACGATGCATGCGTCACGCAACTCCATGGCCGGTTTTTTAGTGGGTTGGGGGCGGGCCATACTGCTGTTGATGTTTTGAATAATCGACCTGCAGGCTAACACAACAGCCGGGGCTCGCATCGTTTAACACCCCCGACTGCCCGCTGGATGCACAGGCCCAAACAACCTGCGCAGAAATTGCCGGACGAAAAAAGACGTCAGCTTTTACGCACATGGGACTACACCACAAAAGTTGAATCTCGCATCCTTTGCAAAGAACTGCGCTCTTGTCGAACACCAAACAGTTGACACTGTCTACTATATTAGTGATAATTGTAGACAGTGTCAACCAACTGGTTTGGGTAATGCCGATGGGCAGTGCCTCGAAATTGTTCACCTGACTGCAAAAGGCCCACCGCACATGACCTTGTATCGCGCAATTCGCACTTTGGTGCTTTCTTCCCTGGCATCCCTATTGGGGGCATGTGCCATTGGAACGCCTTTTCCAAAACTTGCCGTATCAACTGGCGAAGCCGCCGAACAGCCCGTGGTCCTAGTGCTGACCAAAGTAGTAGTTGATCAGGACCGTCGCGCCGAATTTGATCGGCAAAACAGCCGCGTTATCGCCAGCATGAACCAGCAACCCGGTTTGTTGGGTTTTGGCGCACGCCGGGAGTTGTTTGGCCCCCAAGGCTGGACGATCACCATTTGGGCCGATGAGGCATCGCGTGCGGCATTCATGCGCTCAGGTGTCCACGGGGAAGCGATCTTGCGGAGTCGTCAGGCCATCGTTGCGGCAGAGTTCAAGCGCTTGACGCTGCCGCGCAGGGATTTGCCGAAAGACTGGGACTCTGTCCTGCAAATGCTTGCCGACCCTCAGGGCCGCCGCAGCTATTGGGAGTAGACATGAAATCCAAATCACTGACCGAAAGGCGAGTTAAGGCCCACCAGCACTTGGCCCTTGCTGTGGTGGGTCTGTGCCTCGTGGCTTGCTCAACACCCAGGGCGCCAAATGCCCCGGAGGTGAACGCTATCGCAGGCAATTTCTTGCAGGCAGGACCCACCGCATCACCAGCCATCGACGCCGCCACCTGGGCAGGCTTTGGGGACCCGGTGTTGGACTCCCTGATTGCACGCGCACGCGCTGCCAACCATGATGTTCGCATTGCGGCTCAACGTGTCAGCCAGGCGCGTGCCGGCTTAAGTGCCGTATCTTCACGCCTGATGCCGACGGTCTCGGCGACGGGTTCCGTGTCAGATCAGCGCTCGGGGCTTCCTGAAGATGTCAAGCGTGGCCAACCGGATGTACGCGCTTTACGCGGGGCTCTGGACCTCGGGTGGGAGATCGATGTGTTTGGTGCCGCCCGGGCGGCTCGGGATGCAGCAGCGTTTGACGCAGTGGCCGCTTCCGAAGGCTTCGAAGTGGCGCAATGGTTGGCCACGACCGAAGTGGCGCGTCTTTATCTTATTCGCCAGGGGGCACGGATGCGACTGCAACAACTCCAGTCGCTCCTCGATGCTCAGCAGGCCACCGCCCGCCTCACACGATCACGCCTCGCTGAAGGCATGTCTAGCCGATTCGATGTGAGTCGTGCAGACGCTGAGGTTGAAAGCCTCGCGGCTCAGCTGCCCGCCCTGGCAACGCTGGTCGAAGTCAGCGGATATCAGATTGATGTATTGCTTGGGAACGGGCCAGGCAAAGCAGGGCCGGGCTGGGCGGAGCAGGCATGGCGCGACACGCCGCTCACCTACCTGCCCACGGTACCTACCCTGACCCCCGGGCAGCCGGTTGAATTGCTGAACCGCCGCCCGGATCTGCGGGTCGCGCAGCAACAACTCCTTGCCGAAGGAGCGCGCCTGCGCGAAAGCCAAGCGGATTTGTGGCCGAAGTTCTTTATCGCTGCCTTACTTGGTCAACAGGACTTGCGCATCAATTTGCGCGATCTTTCCCCGGTGCGTTATAGCAACGTGGCATTGGCTTTTTCCGCGCCCATCTTCAATGCGGGTCGACTGCGCGCCGCGATCGAACGGCAATCCGCGCGTGAACGCATTGCAACCTTGCAATACGAGCGCGCTGTCCTGTCGGCTTTGCAAGACGTCGAAAGCAGCCTCGTTGCGCTGGCCCAAGAGAAATTGCGCGGCCAAGCCCTGACCGCGGCAGTTGCTTCAAGGACTACCGCACTACAACATGCGCAGTCCCTTTATCGCGAAGGCCAGATCGATTTGTTGCAGGTGCTGGATCTGCAGCGCAGTTTGATTGCCTCCCAACTCGCCCACACCGAAAGTCAGACCCAGCAGGCTCTGGGCGCAGTGCAACTCGTCAAAGCTCTGGGGGGTGGCTGGTATGCCAACCCACCAGCGGCCACCAACTCCCCTTCCCCCCCTTCGACCCCCCTTACAACAACTCAACGCCGATGAGACTGCCTGCCATGAGAACCATTCATTTCCCCATCCAGCTTCGTCTTCCCAGTCAACTCAAATGGAGCTTCGTAGGCACAATTTTCCTGATAGCGGGTTGCTCGCCAAAACAACCACCGCCCCCGGTGATTGCCTCGGTCTACGTCACCACGGCGAGCAGCGCCAGCGACGCCAGCGAGCGCGTGCTGTTTGGCAGTCTGCGTCCGAGGGTGGAAGCTGATCTGAGCTTTCGGGTTGGCGGGAAAGTGATCACACGAAACATTGAGCTTGGACAAGCCGTGAAAACGGGGCAGGTTCTAGCCCGCCTTGATGCAGCCGACTATCAGCTTGGCGTACAGGCCGCCATCGAACAGCAGCGTGCTGCGGAAGTGGATGCGGTACAAGCCAAAAGTGATGCTGCACGCTTCAAACGATTGCTGACTGACGGATCGGTTGGAGCCGCCGATGCCGAACGCCAGCAGGCGCGCGCTGACGCTGCTGCGGCACGCCTCACGCAGGCGCAACGGCAGGTGGATCTTGCACAGAACCGGCTGGCCTACACCACCTTGACGGCCCCGTTTGCCGGAGTTGTTACCGCAGTGCGTTTTGAAACGGGTCAACTGGTGGACGATCGCACACCGGTGATCAGCTTAGCCAAGCCCGGAGAATTGGAGGTGGTGGCGGACATCCCGGAAGCGCTGATGCCTGGTCTCAAAAATTGGCAAGCCAGTGTGCGCCTGGGAGCGCAGGACTCTGTCCCGAATGAAAGGCAGGAGCTCGGCGCACGCTTACGCGAAGTGGCACCCGTTGCCTCGACAAACTCGCGTACCTATCGGGCCCGTTATTCGATATCCAAAACAGCCTCGGGCGCGGAGCCTCGTATGGGCATGACCGCACAATTGGTATTGCGCCAGGCCGGGACAGTGGCCGGAACCGCGCTGCCGATCAGCGCGCTACTTAAGGCCAAAGAAGCATCGGCTGTGTGGGTGGTCGACCCCACGGGCACGCTCAAGCAAACCCCGGTGCAGATCCTCTCCCAATCGACTGACCAGGTTCGAGTTGCGGGTCTACCCTCCGGAGCATTGGTGGTGAGCGTGGGCGCACAAAAGCTGGATGCCAACCTCAAGGTGCAACCCGTACAACGGCCTTTGGCCATGTCAGGTAACGGAGCAGATGCCAGATGAAATCCTTTAACTTGTCCCAATGGGCGGTCACCCATCGGGCCTTCGTGCTGTTCCTGATTATCGGCACCCTGCTGGTGGGGATCGTTTCCTTCACGCGCCTGGGTCGTCTGGAAGACCCCAATTTCAACGTTCCGACGATGAATGCAGTGGTCGCTTGGCCCGGTGCTACCGCTCAACAGGTTCAGGACCAGGTCCTGAATCGAATGGAACGTGAACTGCAAAAAATCGAAGGTATCGACCATGTACGCAGCTTTGCCCGCCAGGGCTATGGAGGGCTGAACTTCTGGATGAAGGGGGGCACACCCAAGCATGAATTGGAGCGTGCGTGGTATCTCGCACGCAAAAAGATTGCCGATGTACGCCATGAGTTTCCCGAGGGCGTCCGTGGGCCGTTTTTTAATGATGAATTCACTGATGTGTACAGCGTTCTGTATGCGATCGCTGCGCCCGAGCTCACTTGGCCAGAGCTGCAAGTGCTGGTGGAAGATATCAAGCGCTCTTTGCAGGCAGTACCCGGTGTAAGCAAGGTGGATGTGTTTGGTCGGCAAAACGAAAAGGTGTTTGTCGAGTTCAACAGCGCTAGGCTGGCCGCCTTCGGCATCAGTCCACAAACCATCATCGATGCGCTGAATCGCCAAAATACCCTGAATCCACAGGGCAGCATTGAAGGCAAACACGACCGGGTATTTATAAGGCTGTCGGAAAACGGTGGCGGTCTGCGCAACGCCTCCGATGTCGCGCAGGTGCCCATCGAGGTGGGTGGTCGGGTAGTACAAATTGGGGACGTCGCTCAAGTAAAGACCGGGCTGGAAGACCCCCCACAATTTACCGTGCGCCACAATGGACAACCCGTGCTCATGCTCGCCATCAGCTTTGATCGGCGTGGCAATATCCTCGCTCTGGGAGAAGCGCTCGACCAGCGCATGTCTGCACTGCAAACCAGTTTGCCGATCGGTATCCAGGTCGACAAGGTTGCAGATCAGCCACGCATCGTTGAGGAGTCGGTGTGGGAGTTTGAAAAGGCCTTTCTCGAAGCACTCGCCATCGTGCTGGCGGTGTGTTTTCTTTTTCTTGGCTGGCGCACCGGAATTGTGGTGGCAGCATCCGTTCCGTTAGTGCTGGCGATTGTGGCCACTGTCATGGCGATCATGGGCTGGAACCTGGATCGGATCTCGCTTGGTGCCTTGATCATTGCCCTGGGCCTGTTGGTGGACGACGCCATCATCGCTGTGGAAATGATGGTTGTAAAAATCGAGCAAGGCATGGATCGCATCAAAGCCGCTACCTTCGCCTACACCTCGACCGCGTTTCCAATGCTGACCGGTACCCTGGTCACCGTGGCTGGTTTTATGCCTGTGGGGTTCGCAAAGTCCATCAGTGGTGAGTACGCAGGTGGAATATTCTGGGTGGTTGGGGTCGCTCTGATCGCCTCCTGGTTTGTCGCCGTGGTGTTCACTCCATACCTAGGTGTAGTGCTGCTACCCAAGCAGTTCAAAACCCATGATCCAGATCCCTACAGGCGGCCCACTTATGCCCGGTTACGCAGCATGGTCAGATGGTGTGTGAATCACCGCTGGACGGTGCTGGCTGTCACAGTCGTGGTCTTTGTGGCGAGTGCCGCCGGTATGAGCCTGGTGCAGCAACAGTTTTTTCCCACCGCCTCGCGCCTCGAACTGATTCTCGACATGCGCATGCGTGAAGGCGCCTCATTCACCGCCACCGAAACTCAGGTCAAGCGTCTTGAAGAAGTGCTGAAACAGGATAAGCAGATCAAACACTTTACCGCTTACACGGGCGCAGGTGCACCACGTTTCTTCCTTTCGATTTCCGCCGATTTACCTAACCCGGGCTTTGCCCAGATCATTGTGAATACTGCGAGTATTGGCGATCGCGAGGCGGTGCGAGCGCGGCTTCTCGAGATGTTTGCCAAGGACGAACAGTTTCCGGATCTGCGCGTGCGAGTCACCCGTTTCGAGTTTGGGCCGCCAGTGGGATTCCCGGTGCAGTTCCGGGTCATCGGTCCGGACACCACGCAGGTACGCAGCATTGCCTATCGGGTGCGTGATGAAGTGCGCAAGAGCCCACTGGTGCGTGATACCCAACTTGACTGGAATGAGCAGGTCCGCAGCATGCAGGTGGAGCTGGATCAAAACAAGGCTCGCCTGCTGGGCATCACCAGCGCTGATGTCGGGGCGATGACCCAGATGGTCTTATCGGGCGCCCCGGTCACGCAGATCCGTCGTGGCGAGGACTTGATTGATGTCACCTTGCGCGCAAGTGCCGACGAACGATTGGCCCTGGAGGGAATGGGCGATATCAGCCTGTTCACGCGCAGCGGTGCGGTCGTGCCCCTATCGCAGATTGCCACACTGACGCCGCGCTTCGAAGAGCCGGTGTTATGGCGGCGCAATCGAGATATGGCGCTGACCGTTCGCGCGGATGTTGCTGATGGTGTGCAGGGGCCGGCAGCCACTTCGAAAATTTGGCCAAGCCTCAAGCCGATTATCGACTCGCTGCCTGCAGGCTACCGGATTGAAGTTGGTGGCGCACTTGAGGAGACCGCAAAATCTGACAAGGCCCTGTTCGCGGTTTTTCCCGTGATGTTTGTAGTAATGCTGTTTTTCCTCATGATGCAGCTACAAAGCTTCTCACGCATGTGGATGGTATTTCTCACTGCACCACTGGCATTGATCGGCGTGGTACCAGCGCTGTTGATTTTTAACGCGCCATTTGGTTTTGTGGCATTGCTCGGGGTAATAGCGCTAAGCGGCATGATCATGCGCAACTCCATCATCCTGGTCGATCAGATTGACAGTGATATCGCCAACGGGGCAACGGCCATGGATGCGGTGGTCGAAGCCACTGTTCGACGCTCGCGGCCAGTGGTACTGACCGCAGCCGCTGCGGTGTTGGCCATGGTGCCACTGGCTGGCAGTGTGTTTTGGGGGCCGATGGCCATTGCGATCATGGGTGGGCTGATCGTGGGCACTGTATTAACTCTGGCGTTTGTACCTGCCCTGTATGCTGCCTGGTTTAAGGTGGGGCGCCCCGGCCATGAGCAAGGCGCTGTGCTCGTGTAAATTATCTTATCGATGGAGTTGCACCTGCTTGCTCAGCGAGATGATTGATCGAAAGTGGACATCGCGCACTCGTATCTTTGGCAATATCGCGGTGATATGCACTGCGCTGCTGAGCCAAATTGCAATCGCGCAAACGGCAGGGCCCAGCTGTACCGATGTGCTCCGCGCGGTAGCCAAGCTGGAGGCTTCAGCACGTGTGCATGTCAGCAGCCGCATTTTGCGCGGTCATCACCCCGAGCGCTACTCCACGATGGAATCCGTGGTGCTGGATCGGTCGTTCCAGGTTCGCGTGCTTGATGGCACACGTTATGGGCCGGGACGAATCGACCGGACTAACGGTGAACTAAGCCGAGCAACGGGCACCGAAGCCTTGGCACCTCTAGGGGACTGCGCGGAGATCGCCGACCCCGATCCACTTGTGCGTCGGTTCGACTACCACGGGCCCGGTTGGCGTAGCGATGCTTTGATTCAACTATGGGTGAGTCGCGAAAGCGGCCTGCCCGTGCGCGCACTGATCGACGCACCCGAGTTGATTTTGGCGCGATCCCTCAGTCGCCCCACCAAACCACCGCAAGTGATGCTCAAGGAGAACGGCCAGCGCTATCTGGAGCACTTCGAGTTTCGGTTTAATGTTGCTGAGGTCGAGGCAACAGCAGCCAAGTACGGACTGATACCGCGTTAAGTACGATCACTCCGAATGCGGGAAAGCAGGATTTTCTAAAGCGGGGCAGCGGTTCGGCTATGCTTTGCCGATGCAGATCAAGTGGCTCGAAGATTTTGTGGTCCTGAGCGAAACCCTGAGTTTTACCAAGGCTGCAGAGCTGCGCCATGTCACCCACCCAGCTTTTGGGCGCCGTATCAAGGCACTGGAAGATTGGGCTGGCGCAGCTCTGGTTGATCGCAGTGCGTATCCCACGCGATTGACTGATGCTGGCAAGGAGTTTCTTCAAACAGCCCAGGAGGTCGTGGCCCAACTACGCGAGGCAAGGCAAGCCACAGTAAGTGCTGCAACACATAGGCCCGGCAGTATCAAGATTGCTACCGGCCGCACTTTGGGCCGAACCCTCTTTCCGCGTTGGTTCATGCAGATGCAAGACAAGCTGCGACAGGCCTTGCATGTTGACCTCTGGACCGGTTCGCTGCACGACGCGATGCTGAGGCTGGATCAGGGCCTCACTGATCTGGTGTTTTGCTATGGCCATCCCAGCCTGGGCATCGCCCTGGATAGCGAGCGTTTCGAATTCCAAGTGGTGGGTCACGAGCGCATTGTTGGAGTGTGTGCGCCGGGGATCAAGGGCGCACCGCGATTCCCCCTGCCAGGCAGCGCAAAAGCACCCTTGCCGGTTCTTGAGCTGGCGCCGTCGCTGGCGATTGCAAGACTCGTGGATGCCTGGATCAAGGCCCAGGATCCTGCTATCCACATCGAAACGGTATCGCGCGCGGATTTCGCCGAGCCCCTGCAAGCCCTCGCCCGCGAGGGCAAAGGTATCGTGTGGTTGCCATTGGCTTTGGTGCACGACGACCTCAGCGCCGGCCGGCTAGTCCGCCTGAGCGCTGCATCCGAAGACTTGGTCTGCGAGATCAGGCTCTACGCGCCTCGCGAAAGCAGAACCGCTCTGGCCCAGCAGATCTGGAGTGCACAACACGACTTGCTGCGTTAACGCCGCCGTGATGTGCCCCTTTAGCACGCGCGAGTGCCAACGAAGCACACTGAACGCGAGCAAGCTGCTCTAGCATCCATTGCACTTCACGCTTTGGAAAAGGTTCTTTATGCTGCGCAATATCCTCGTGCCACTGGTCGCTCTATCGGTGGCCTCATTGATGCCACTTGCGGTGTATTCGCAAGGGTTTCCGACTCGCCCCATCACGCTTGTGGTGGGCTACACGCCAGGCGGCAGTGTTGATCTGGCCGCTCGCTCTATCGCGCCGGAGCTTTCGCGTCGTTTAGGTCAACCGGTGACTGTGGAAAATGTTGCTGGAGCCGGTGGGCAGCTGGGCACTCAAAAGGTCATCAATGCCAATCCTGATGGCTATACGCTGCTCTTGGGCACCAGTGCGGAAGTGGCTGTAGCGCGCCATGTGTCTGCTGCAGTGAAGTACGACGCCCTTCGCGATCTGGCCTGCCTGGGACTCATTGGCACACAGCCCATCGTGTTGGTTGGCAATGCGCAGGTGCCTTACAACACCACGGCCGAGCTGATTGCAGGCCTGAAGTCCAAGCCAGGAAAACTGAGCTACGGATCGGCGGGTAATGGCTCGCTCCCCCATCTGGCCGGTGAGCTTCTTAAGCAAGAAACACAAACCTTCGTCGTGCATATTCCTTATCGCGGGGCCGTGCCGATGATCGCCGATCTGCTCGGCAACCAAATTGATTTGGGCATGCTGCTCCTATCATCAGCACTTCCCCAGGTGAAAGCCGGAAAGCTCAAAGCCTATGGGGTCAGTGAGCCGCGCCGCGCGCCGCAGCTTCCCAACGTACCCTCACTTTCCGAAACCAAAGGCCTGGGAGCCATCGATCTTGCTGTGTTTTTTGGCGTGTTTGCGCCCGCTAAAACACCCGCGCCAATTCGCGATCGCGTTGCAAGTGAACTCGCCTCGATTCTCAAAGCGCCCGAGTTTCAGACTCGAATGACCGATGCGGGCTTCACGATGCGCGCACTGGAACCAGAGGCTGCCACCAAATACATCGAAGCGCAGGCAGCCACGTATTTGCGGGTGGTGAAGGCTTCGAAGATCACTGAACAATGAGTCCTTTATACCCCAGGGAGTATGCATTTCCGGACATTACTTCCCATGCCAACGGCAACACCGGAACACCCTATGTGTTTCAGTTTGATAGTGGAGCACCCGGCCCAACCGTCATGATCTGCGCACTGACCCATGGCAATGAAGCGGCCGGTGCAGTCGTCCTGAATCGGCTGTTATCCGAAGGCTTTCGGCCACGTCGGGGCCGATTGATTTTGTCCTTTAACAACTTCGAGGCTTATGCACGATTTGACCCAGGCGCGCCTGACGCATCGCGCTTTGTTGATGAGGATCTCAATCGGGTGTGGGATCTTGCAACGCTCGATGGCCCACGGGATTCGGTGGAGTTGCGCAGGGCGCGGGCCTTGCGCCCCTTCGTGGATCAAGCAGATTATTTGTTGGATCTGCATTCGATGCATGAGGCAGCACCACCCATCCTCGTGTGCGGCAAACGTCATGAAGCGGCTGAATTCGGCAAGACCCTGGGCGCGCCTGCCACGCTATTGATCGACCAAGGTCATAGCCAAGGCGCAAGGATGAGGGACTATGGCCTTTTCGGGCAGGCACAAAGCGGCAAACACGCAGCATTAATCGAATGTGGCCAGCACTGGGAAGCCGCGGCACCTCGCGTGGCCTTTGATGTAACCGCTCGCTTTTTGCTACGCACCGGTGTGTGTGACCCGACCGATCTGGACCCAACCTGGCAACAGCCCGATCCTCCCTTGCAACGCATCGTGCGCGTTGAGCAAACCATCGTGGCCGAAACAGCCTTCTTCCGATTCGTGCAGCCCTTTCGCGGCATGGAGATACTCAAGCAGGGCGACATGATTGCAACAGACGGAGCTGGACCAAGCGCAAAGTTGATTCGCGCTCCGTTTGATGGATGCGTGTTGATCATGCCTTCGATTCGCCATGCGGCACCGGGCGTGACTGTGGTTCGGCTGGGGCGCTACTCGGACTAGGCGCCAGCTTCGACAGAGTGTTTGCGGTGCATTTCAAGATCATTTGTTGCAGCCTTGTACCCTCCGCGTCAATGCAAGCGAGGGGCGCGACCTTGTGGGGGACAGGTGGGGTTGACCTTAGAGGCAAAATAGCACAAACTCACTGGATGTTAATTGCATGCATTTTGCATCATGGCCACTCTTCAAATTCGTGACCTCCCAGAAGATATCTATTTGCGGCTCGTCGCTTGCGCCCGAGCGGAGCATCGAAGCGTGTCTCAGCAGGCTACTGTGGAGTTACGGAAAGCTTTAAACGCGCCCGAACGGGATAGGTCGCGTCAAGCCTTGGCAGCCCTTAGAGTCAGCAACCGACGCCTCCCCGTGGGCGCTATGACCCCAGAGGCGCTGATTCGAGAAGATCGGGACACCCGTTAGTGTTCAAAGTTATCGTGGATGCATCCGCTTGTGTTCGGATGGCCATGGATGCTGCGCATTGCGAGGCTCTGTTTGAGGCCATTGAGGCAAGCACCCAAATCATGGCTCCAAGCTTTATCCGATTGGAAGTTGCCAACGCGATTTGGCGATATGTCAAAGCAGAGGTTTTGCCGCCCGCTGAGGCACTTAGCCGCCATGCTGAGGCCCTGATGTTAATCGACAGCTTGGTTGATGAAGGGTCGCTCTTTCCAGAAGCGCTAGCCATGGCTGTTGAACAACAACATCCGGTATACGACACTGTGTATGCGGTGCTGGCTCGTCGGGAGGCGGCCACTCTTTTGACTTTTGATAAGCGGCTGGCTGGTTTGTGCAAAAGGCTATCGATTGGTTGTCAGCTGTTTGGTGGTTGAAGCAAAAGCCTCAGCGGCTAAACTCCACGCAAAAGCGCGGACGGTGTCTGCGAATTTTTCGACAACTGATTTAAGTCAGAGTATCGAAACGCTGATACTTGAGCTGCTCAAAGCCCGAAGCATAGGGGCATCCGTCTGCCCCTCAGAAGTGGCGCGTGCGTTACACCCTGAGCAGTGGCGAACAAGTATGAACGAAGTCCGTGCTGTGGCTGCGCGAATGGCGCTCAAAGGGAAACTACGGATCACTCAAAGCGACACACAGCTCGATCCTGAGCGCGTTTTACAAGGGCTGGTGAGAGGGCCAATACGCTTACGACTTCCGAAGTGATAAGTGCCTCCCACCGAACCTTTAGGCTGACCGATCAAGCCCGGCCAAACACCCTGCCCTATGGCGTAACCACTTCGTCGAGTACCACCATGTACTCCCGATTAGCGGGCCCATTAATGGGCAACCAGATGTGAGCCACAGCCCGCCGGCCATTGGTGCCGAAGAATGAAAAGCTCCCCCCAAGAGGGGAATTAAATGTGTATCCGGGAAGACTACTTTGGCGACGTTCGAGGTAATTTGCCAATGAAAAGATCGAACTAATGGATGGCGACGCTAGTCGTTGGCCTCCTGAAACATAAGTTGGCTTGGCGATAACTTCGCCCAGGGCTGGATACATCAATGATGTAACCCGCACCTCAAGCTCGAGGTCACTAAGTGCAAAATCCACAGAGTAACCGGGAAGGCCAAATCGAGGTGGCCCCGCAATTGCGTGGCGCATGCGGTACTTGCGTGTAGTTTGGCTGGTGAAGGTAACCGGATTCGAAAGAACGAAATAAGCCCCCAATTCCCCTGAACCAAGCCCCGTCGCAACGCTCTGAGTTGGTTCTAAGCTCCACCCCATGCTAACTTCAGCATCAGAGTAGTGAGGGCTTGTGGGCGCTACCAGCGTTGTCAATGTGACTGGGCCCGCCGGATATGTAATGGTCCATGTCGAAAGATGACCGTTTACAAAGAAAGTAGCATCGGCCATGTCCCATTCTGTGGCAGGGCCTTCGCGATACATCAAGTATCTCCCTGCAGGCGGAACGACATTCAGCGGGAGGTTAGTGGTCTGCGGGTTGCACACATTGGGGTTGTCTTCAGCAGGGTCTGATTCGAGAATAACGAATTGCACTCGTGCCCAGGAGTTCTTGCTTATCAACAAAATCTTGCGAGCTGTCGGCCCAACAAATTTGGCGACAACCTGGAACGGATTGGAAATGCTTGTGCCTTCTGAATAGGCATAGGTAAGGAGAAAAGACCCTATATCCCTCAACTCAGGGGAGCTAAAAGGGTTGGCGTAAACATACCCATTATTGCTCATGCCGATGAGTGGCGAAGACTCAGTGGAAGGAAAAGGCGACGCTCTAAACGTTGTGTTGGTAAATTGGTTAATGTGCGCTTGAGAATTGAAGGCGTACGAGCCGTCCGGAAAAAAGGCTACAGTGACCGAGGTGCGGGGATCATTGGCAAAGTAAGGATTTGGGCTAAGCGCATCAAAGCTACTTTGTGCGCCCGGGATCATCGGCAGGGTAACGTGCTTGAGCCGATAGGTTCGACTATGACAGGTTGAAGGTAAGACCTGGGTCGGCTTGAAGACCGCGTAAGGAACCCGCCCTTCACTGCCCTGGATGTTTCGTGGCCTATTTGGGCCATTGGCTTGTATCTGTGGTTGATAGAGCGTTGAGCCGCCCGCCATGATGCCAACTGAAAGATCTTGATCGCCGTAAAGATCGCGAACCCTAGCTGTGAGCAAGATCATGCGGTTTGCTTCGGGGCCAAGGGTGGTGTATTCAGCAATTGCGCCACGATTATCGAACTTCACTTGATGGGACGGCTGATTTCTGAGCTGCGGCAGATAGGGCGAGATGTCATCAATACCTAGGACCAGTCGATAGGCACCGTCAGCTGGCCGTGGTTGCAACGGCCCACCTGACTCAATTCGCTCTGCGGCTGGTGCTGCACCGATGTTTTGCTGAATGGCGGTTACGGCTGAAGAGGGTAAAGCGGTTAAGGTCGAAAAATCGAAAACTGCCTCTAACCAGGCCTTTTGCCATGCCTCACCAGATGGAGCTCGATCAAGAGAATCGATTAACCCCTCAAGGGCCATTTTTCTGTTTGGGGCGCGCGTAGTAGTGACAGCGTCGACTACATACTTGGAAACCGCACCAAGCATGATAGATGCGGTTAAGTCTGACGAGTAATAGCGGTTCCAATCCTGTTGAACCTTAAGGTTCACCGGCAGGATATCCGTAAGGGCTTGAATTCCGAGAATCTCTTCAGCAACCTGCTCTTCGGTTCCGACCAATAGGCTTCGCGACATTGGTTGGCTGGCTAGCGCTCGTTCGACCCGACGGGCCGCTATTTCAGAGAAGATAGTCAGCGTAGCTGGAACGTGGTCAGCGTAACGGTACACAAACGTCCGCAGGGGCTGCTCAAGAGGTACACGCTGATCTGTCGCTTCATCTACATAGTCTCCGCCAGTGGCGATGATCTCAACATGACGATGTTGAGGAGGCAGTTCACCGATTCGGTAATAGCCATTTTCGTCGGTACGAGCAGTGGCGATAAGGAGACGTGGGCTACCCGGATCACGGGCAAACACCTCAATTAGGGCACCTCGGACTGGACCTTTGGCCACATATCCACTAATCACCCCCTCAACCGGGACATCCAATAGAGGGGCACTTGAAGAAGCATTGCTTGAACCGCCGCCGCCCCCGCCACCGCCACCACAAGAAACCATTGCGACCAGGGCCATAACCACTGTCACTAGCCGAACAACCCAGTTTCCAATGCCCCCTCGGGCATTATTAAATGCGTTCATTTCCCCTCCCTGTTGGCCGTTAACTTTGTTTTCAAGCTATATGCGGCCGATGGAATTACCTTAGCAGAGGAACTATGACTTTGGTGTGATCTATGCCATTTGGCAGAGGCAATAAAAAAGCCACCCGAAGGTGGCTTTCTTACCAATGGCCCAGCACAAACAAGTGACCTAGCGCCCCTTGCGAAGCTTCTGAATCGCAGCGATCTGCGCAGCCATGATGGCGAACTCGCTTTGCGCTTTGGCGAAGTCGATTTCGCTCTTGGCGTTGGCCATGGCTTCTTGGGCGCGCTTCTGCGCTTCGCCGGCTTTGGCTTCGTCGAGGTCTTTGCCGCGGATTGCGGTATCGGCCAACACGGTGACGTGCTTGGGCTGAATCTCGAGGATGCCGCCCGCGACAAACACGAATTCTTCTTCGTCTTTGCCTGCGAGCTTGATGCGCACGGCGCCTGGGCGGATACGAGTAATCAGCGGGGTGTGCGAGGGATAGATCCCCAGCTCGCCCGCTTCACCTGGCAGCGCAACAAATTCGGCTTCACCCTCGAAGATCGAGGCTTCGGCGCTCACCACATCCACTTTCATGGTGCTCATTAGTTTTGCCTTAGTTCAGCGTTTTGGCTTTTTCGAACGCTTCTTCAATCGCGCCCACCATGTAGAAGGCCTGCTCGGGCAGTGCATCGCACTCGCCATTGACGATCATCTGGAAGCCACGGATGGTGTCTTTCAAAGGAACGATCTTGCCTGGCGAGCCGGTGAACACTTCAGCCACGTTAAACGGCTGCGAGAGGAAGCGCTGGATCTTACGAGCGCGCGATACCGCGAGCTTGTCTTCAGGCGAAAGCTCATCCATGCCGAGAATCGCGATGATGTCGCGCAGCTCTTTATAGCGCTGCAAGGTGGACTGCACTTTGCGGGTGGTGGCGTAATGCTCTTCACCCACGATCTGCGGATCCATCTGGCGCGAGGTGGAATCGAGCGGGTCCACAGCAGGATAAATACCGAGCGAGGCGATATCACGCGACAACACCACGGTGGCGTCCAAGTGCGCAAAGGTGGTGGCAGGCGAAGGATCGGTCAAGTCGTCCGCAGGCACATACACGGCCTGGATCGAAGTGATCGAGCCCACTTTGGTGGAGGTGATGCGCTCTTGCAGGCGGCCCATTTCTTCGGCCAGTGTGGGCTGATAACCCACCGCAGAAGGCATACGGCCCAGCAACGCAGACACTTCAGTACCAGCCAGGGTGTAACGATAAATGTTATCCACGAAGAGCAGAATGTCGCGGCCTTCATCACGGAACTTTTCAGCCATGGTCAAGCCAGTCAACGCCACGCGCAGACGGTTGCCGGGGGGCTCATTCATCTGACCGAACACCATCGCCACTTTGTCCAACACCTTGGACTCTTCCATCTCGTGATAGAAGTCGTTGCCTTCACGAGTACGCTCGCCCACACCGGCAAATACCGAGTAGCCGCCGTAGCTCTTGGCGATGTTGTTGATGAGTTCCATCATGTTCACGGTTTTGCCTACACCAGCACCACCGAACAGACCAATCTT
>JAIYCW010000080.1 GCA_027487815.1 Burkholderiales bacterium | reverse complement strand
CTGTACTACAAGATGATCGATCCCAATGCGCCGACCTCGCGTCGCGTGTTGATCTCGAAGATCCTGTTGCTGATCGTTGCGGTGTTGGCAGCGTTGGTTGCAGCTCAGAAACCAGCTGACATCCTGTTCCTTGTGTCTGCAGCCTTCTCGTTGGCCGCCGCCGGATTCTTCCCAGCACTCGTGATGGGAATCTTCTGGAAGCGAACCACAGGCATCGCTGCAACTCTGGGCATGATCGCCGGTGTGGGCATCACCTTCTACTACATGGTGTTGACTCAGCCCTGGCTGCACAAAACGTTTGCGGTAAGCACCCCCATCAAGGACAACATCTGGTGGGACATTCAGCCGATCTCGGCCGGACTGTTTGGTGTGCCCCTGGGCTTTGCCATCATCATCCTGGTCAGCCTGGTCACACCAGCGCCGTCCAAAGAGACCCAGGATATGGTTGAAGACGTACGTTATCCGAACTTGAAAGCTGCATAAACTAAGCAGCCAGTTGAATAAGTAGACGGTCACGCGTGACGCGCAGACCGCACCTCAAAGCCCGGTATTCGTACCGGGCTTTTTTATTTCAAGTAAGGCTCGTGTCAGTGAGCCGCAATAACCTTGCTGTCTTTGGGGGAAATCAAATGACAGCATTGAAGGTATTAAGAGGGCTTTGCGCAGGCGTGGTAGTTGCGTTGGCGGTGGTGGGTTGCACGCGAGAGTATGGTTACTCCCGTTCAGCGTTTAACACCAAGTTTTTGGACAAGACACTTGAGCAGGTGCTTGCCGATGTGGGTCAGGCTGATGCCGTTGAAAAGCCAACACCGCAAACTACCATCCTCGTCTATGCCAAGCGCACCTTTGATCAGGAAAACGGCAATAGCAAAGACGCAGCAGTGCGTGTGACCTTCAAGGCAGATGCCAATGGTAAGCAGATGTACACCTCAACCGAGTTCCAGGCCGAATAGCTCCCCGGCTGGTCGTTAGGGTTCGAGCCGCGCGTCAGGTACAATTTAGCCCCTCGGAGAGATGGATGAGTGGTTTAAGTCGCACGCCTGGAAAGCGTGTTCAGGTTCACACCTGACCGGGGTTCGAATCCCCGTCTCTCCGCCAATGAAAGCCCGCGAATGCGGGCTTTGTTTTGGGCGGATCCCCCTCTCGTACCTGGTGAAAGCCCGCTAATGCGGCTTATTGAACCGCCAGCCACACCTCGTTGCGCCGCATAAACCAAGGCGTCATGGGTCCGTTGTAGCGTGAAAGTACCGGTTCACCTTGTGTGGCGATACCAGCCGCCACAGTGATGGCTCTGAGCTTATCCAGATGCTCTTTGTAGTTCGCCTCGGTCCATAGGCCAGAATAGCGGATTACTGCCCAGGTCGCGCTTGGAACTTCGCGAAGCTGCACACGGGAGTCGAGCGGCTCAGGTGCCATTGCCAAGGTGACTGTTTTGGGCAGCACAAACTGCACCCGATAGCCGTTGGCCGCTGCGCTTTGTGTCACGGGCGCTGTCATTTCCATCTTCATTGGTTCGGCGCTCTGGGTGACAGGGGCTGTCATCGCAAACTTCTTTTCGCCCTTGTTTTTCCCGAAGATGTAGCCCGCCAGGATCGGGAAAGCGGCGCTACCGGCCTCGGAGGCGCTGGTCTGCACAATCACCTCGGCGACCACATAAGGCGCATATTTGCGTATCTCAACGTTGTCGAAGGTTTTGATGACTTCATAGCCTGGTTCTTCGATTGCGCGGCTAGTCAGGGGCATAAGGGCCAATGCGAAAACAAGGAGGATGCGGACCATAGGATGAGCTCATGGAAAGCCACCACTATAGTCCGCAGCGTTTAAAGCGAGACGCCTTTACCCGTAGGGTCTGTGTAGGAACCCGCAGGTTGGGGGAGGGCTGTGACCGTAACCTGCACATCGAGCTGTTGCGCGCCGCCTCCCAGCATCACGCCTTGCAACAGGGTGACATCGCTGAAGTCCCGGCCCCAGCCCAGAGTGATGTGTTCAAGGTTCACCATGCATCGATTCGTGGGATCAAGGTCTACCCAGCCAATGCTGGGGCAATACACCGAGACCCACGCATGGGAAGCATCTGCGCCGATCATGCGCGGCTTGCCTGGAGCCGGATGGGTCTGGATATACCCGCTGACATAGCGCGCAGACAGGCCGATGGCGCGCAGGCAGCCAATCATGAAGTGGGCGAAGTCCTGGCACACCCCCCGTTTGATCTTAAAGAGTTCACTAAGCGGTGTGGACACATCTGTGGCCTGAGGATCAAAACGAAACTCCTCGTGAATTCGTTCCATCAAATGAACACTGCCTGCAAGTACCGAAACGCCAGGGCCAAAGCTCGATCGGGCGTAGTCTGCCAGGGCATCGCTCAACTCCACGTTGGGAGAAGCAAACAGGTATTTCAAAGGTTCGAGTCGTGATGGATTCCCTATGCTCTTGAAACCCGCGCACACCTCTTCCCAAGCTTGCGAACCCGATAAGCTCTCCTTTCCCGCACGCTGGAGCACCGTGACTTCAGACTGTGCGCTGATTACCAACTTCTCATGCGGCCGGGTGATCACCACATAGCGCACATGATTACCAAAATAATCGGTGGCTTCATGACTTTCGCTGGGGGTGGGCGAGAGCCAGACCTGATGGGCATCGCAGTGCTGAAATTGAAAACCCCTGGGTTTCAGGCGTAAGAGTTGCTGTGAGAGGCTGACCCCAAATGCATATTCATAAAAGGTCTCATGCAGGACCTGAAAGCGCGCCTGAGCAGTCATGAATGCGCCTGGCCCTCGTGGTCGGCCCCGCTGGATGAATAGCTAAAAAAGCGGGCATTGAGGTTTTCGGAAAGTCGGTAGGTCAGCGAATGCACGTTACGCATCAAGGCCAACAAGGATTCGCTTCCCGGCCCGAGATCACGCCCCGGATCAAGGCCCCGCAGGGTGGCGAGCAAGCGCTCCATGGGCTCGTGACCGCATGAGCCATGCGCTGCGCTGATGCGCTGCAGATTCTTCAACAAGCCATCCATCTGAAACACCACGGAGCGGGGATTACCCTCATCGAGCAACATGAGGTCAAGCACTGGCATCCACTGCGGTCGGGCCATATATCGGGAGCGATAAGTGATGATGCTGTCGCCCAGTTCAAGTAACCATTCGAGCGGACTTTGCGCGGGCATGCTAAGGGCATGCTGAATCGCTGAGCCCACAAATTGCAGACGTTCGATACGTCGGCCCACCGACATGAATCGCCAACCCATGTCGCGGGTCATGCCGTCGAGCGCAAATCCGGAAAGCGTCATTAGCGAAACTGCTGCGCTATCCAGAATACCAATCGCATCTCCGATGGCATCCGTATGCGGGGCCTGCGAGGCCAGCAGGATCGCCTCAGATGTGATGTCCTCATGCATCCGGTTCAGGGAGCGCCAGTTATCGCTGGAGACCCGCTCGCGAAGATTAAACGCTACGCGAAACAGCTGATCAACATTAAACGCCAACCCAGGCACGCTGGTGTCATGCATGGCCCGCAGCAGGCCAGCCTCCATGGTTGATTCGCTCAAAGGCTGCTCACCGGGCTCAAGCAACCCATGCATTTCGCAAAGCGCCATGCGGGTCGCCCAATCGGCACCTCGCTCGTGCGGGGGGGCTTCCAACATGCCTTGAAAGGTTACTCGCAACAGGCGCGCAGTGTTGTCACAGCGCTCGGCATAGCGTCCAAACCAGAAAAGGTTTTCAACGGTACGGCTGGCCAGGCGGGTTTCACCGCGCACCAGATCGGCGCTGCTGGCGGCCGTGCGCAATAAAGTAAGTTCGGGTACATCGCCTTGTGCAATCACCCAGGTGTCTTTGCTTGCGCCACCTCTTTGCATGGACACGACGCGAGCGTCCGGGCCAGCGGCGACACGGGTCAGCCCGCCAGGCATCACCACATAGCCTTGAGGGGTCGCACAAGCAAACACGCGCAGCCCCATCGCACTGGCCTTGAGGCTACCAGTTTCGGGATAGCTGCCGCTCGCATCGCGCTCATGCGATTGCCAGATAGGCGCCTGGGATAAGCGCACCAGCTCTTGGGCCACAAAGTCGCCAGGGCGAGCGCGCAAGCGTGACACAAACTCCTCGCGAGCCTCGCCCTGCAGGTCTTCGCCAAACACCGGGGTGATGCGCAATTGCGGCACGCTGGGCTTGAATACCAGTCGGTCCATGGCCTGAATTACGTAATCCAGAGCGGCGGGCTCGCCGCACCACCAAGTGGCGACCGAAGGCATCTTCAACGGCTGCCCCAACAGCAGCTCGCACAAACGCGGCAGAAAACCAAGCAATGCGCCGGACTCGGGCAGGTTCGAGCCTAAATTGTTGGTGATCAATACGGTGCCGCGCCGCGCTGCTTCAGTGAGGCCAGTCACGCCGAGCGCGGATTCACTGCGCAGTTCCAAAGGATCGCAATAATCATCATCCACCCGGCGCACAATCACATGCACACGCTGCAGGCCCGACAGGGTTTTGAGCCACACAAACCCCTCGCGCACCACCAGATCATTGCCCTGCACAAGCGGATAGCCGAGGTAGCGCGCGAGATAAGACTGCTCGTAGTAGGTCTCGTTATAAGGGCCAGGGGTGAGCAATACTGTGAAAGGGCGTTCGCTGCGCTCACCCGGATAGGGGCAACGCCGCATCACCTGGTCGCCCCAATGGCTGAGGGCATCGCGCATTTGCGCGAAAAATCCCGCCAGGCGTTGAATTTTCAGATCCCGAAACAACTCAGGGAACGCGCGCGAAATCACAAGGCGATTTTCCAGCGCGTAGCCACTGCCCGAGGGGGCCTGGGTGCGATCCCCCACGGCCCACCAGGTGCCATCGGGCGAGCGCGCCATATCCACCGCGTAGTGATGCAGGGCCACGCCATCTTGTGCGGCCACACCGTGGCATGGTCGCAAAAACCCGGCATGACCATGAATCAGGGAGGCAGGAAGATCCCCGCTGCTTAGCAGGTTTTGTTCCCCATAGACATCGAGCAGGATGCGATTCATGAGCTGGGCCCGCTGAATCACTGCACTCTCAATATGAGCCCATTCCCTGGCCGGTAAAATCAGGGGCAACACATCAAGCTTCCATGGGCGATCACTGCCCTGAGGATCGGCATAGACGTTGTAGGTCACTCCGTTTTCCAATACCTCGCGCTGCACCTGGCGCATACGATGGCGCATGGTGCCCGAAGGCGCTTGCTGCAAGGTGTGCAATAACGTTTGCCAATGGTCGCGT
>JAIYCW010000053.1 GCA_027487815.1 Burkholderiales bacterium | reverse complement strand
TGTGTGCGCCACTCAGCCGTGAGCGCACCCTCGACGGCGGCCTTCAATAGTGATTGACGATACTGCGCGAGCTTCTTCTGCGCGGTCTTGAGTTCGGCTACGCCGGCGTCGAGGTCGGAGAGCAGTTCTTCTAATTTGGCGACGATGCGATTTTGTTCGGCTGCAGGCGCCAGGCACATACCAAGAGTCTTTAACTTCGCGCCAGACACGTTAGATATGTTTGTCGTTGTCGAAGACATCTCGCGAATACATCGCTGCACACTTTCGGAGGACATCTGGTGATAAAGGAAACCGGCATCAACGCCTCTGTGTGAACGCAGCAAAGAAATGAAAGCGCCCAGTGTTGAGGGGTACTTTGTATGCGTTACACGAGAAACTTTTCCAACAAGTTCGTAACTGTTCGCGGTCGAAATGAGGATATCGTTCAACGACACTAACTGCTCGTCACTCTTTACGTACTGCTTAGGCACAAACCAAAGATCGTCCCAATGCACCGTTGTTTGAACGTTTGCTGTGCGAAGGCAGGCGATTAAACCGTTCCCAGGCTCGAATCGCTTTTCAGTAGTTGGAAAGGTGATGCCACGAACGATTTGACAGACTTCATCGAGTGACACTGCGGCCCATCCATTCGGTAATTCACTCACGCCACCAACTCCGAATTCATCTCACCCATCAACCCATCCAGTTCTTGGCCAAACAACCTCCATGCTTTTTGCAACCCGCCATTGTCTGCCAACTCTGCGTAGTCAAAATCCCCGCGGCTGATGCTGCAGCTGCCGGCGATGTGGTCTTTCATCAATCGCAGCCATTCGGTTTGTTCGGGCGTGAATGCTGTGCCGCGTTGGGCGTTGTGGCGAAAAATCCAGGCTTGAAAGCGCTTATCGACTTCGTCGGCAAAGGGTTTCAGTTCGCTCTCCAGGCCGAGTGCAAAACGCACTAGCGATACCAGATCGGTGAGCCTGCGTTTGCTGCTCAAGCCTTTCACTTGATTGGTCTGTACGCGGGCATAGGCACTCCATAAGCGCTCGGTGGTGAGCATCAGCGGAGGCTTACTCAATCTTTCATGCAGGTCTTCGATCATGTCGAAAGTTAATGCGCGGCGCTGATACGGCTGCTGATAGAAAAAGCTGAGTGCAACGATTTCATCTTTGTGCTTCTTGAGATAATCCGCGAAAGCCTGAATAACCGCGTGGGCTTGCGCTTCGGCCTGCTCACTGAAGCCAGTAAAGATCACCTGATCCAGATTGATGTGATCAATCAGTTGCTCGCGCTCGCGGCGGGCGCTTTCGATTTCGTCGCGCAGCTCAGGTTTATCGAAAGGCGCGCAGGCAGCAGCCACGCGTTCGGCGCGTGCGGCTTCGATCTCCTGCGGCAACAATGTTTCTTCCGAGCGTGTGATGCCCTTGGCCTTGGCGGTGGCCAGCGCAGCTTGCACGATGGCATCCATGTCTAGCGCAGCAATCAGGCCTTTGCCAAGTTCGGCTATTGGAATACCCCCGCTCGTTTTTTCAATGCGCGCCTGCGCCTTCTCGTCCAGTTGCTTGGCCAGGCGCACCAGGCGATTGGCAAGCGAAAGCACAGTATCGTCATCGCGGCTGCCCATCGCCACGCTTTGCAGCAGATCCTTCAGCGCTACGCCAGGCTTTTTCTCTAGCGGGCGGCTTTCGGTTTTCAACGACTTTTCCACGCCCACAGCATCGATCAGCACAAAGCGCGTCTTGGCGCCCTCGGCGCTATTGCTTACGCGCTTGAGGCTATCGCCATCCAGGCTGCGCACTCCCCGACCTTTCATTTGCTCGTAGTAGCCCTTGCTGCGCACATCGCGCATGAAGAGCAACACCTCCAGCGGCTTCACATCGGTACCAGTAGCGATCATGTCGACGGTAACGGCGATGCGCGGGTTGTAGTCATTTCGAAAGCTGGACAAGACGCTATCGGCGTCTTCCTCGGATCGGTAAGTGACCTTCTTGCAAAAGGCATTTCCCTGCCCATACACCTCGCGCAAAATGTTGATGATGTCGTCGGCGTGGCTATCGGTTTTGGCGAAGATCAGGGTCTTAGGGGTTTCTTTGCGCGCTGGGAAAATCTTCGTTTCCACGGCAACTTTCATGGCCTGAATGACTTGGCGAATCTGGCTGGGGTTGACCACCGATCTGTCCAACTCTTTACCGGTGTAAGCGGTGTCTTCTTCGGTCTCGCTCCAGCGCTTCTTGCGGGTCTGGCGATCCCGGTGGTCCACCCATTCACGTGCCTTCAGCTCAGCGCCTTTTTGTGTGATCTCGGTTTCAATCTCGTAGACGTCGTACCCAACGTTCACGCCATCGGCCACAGACTGCTCGTAAGTATATTCAGCAACGATGTTCTCATTGAAGAATCCAAAAGTGCGCTTATCGGGTGTGGCGGTGAGACCAATCAAGCTCGCATCGAAATAATCGAGCACCTGCTTCCAAAGGTTGTAAATGCTGCGATGGCACTCATCAATGATGATGAAGTCGAAGGTTTCTACCGGCACGGCTGGGTTGTAGCGAACAAGCTTTTCTTGCTTGAGTGTTTGCTGCACTTCGTTGAGCGAGACATCTTCGGCTGATTCGTCAATCGGCTCACCGCTCAAGATGGAGTACATACGCTGGATGGTGCTGATGCACACCTGGGCATGTGGATCGATATTGGGGGAGGCCAGCCGCTGCACGTTATAGAGCTCGGTGAACTTGCGGCCATCATCAGGTGGCGTGTAGGCCATGAACTCCTGATGGGCCTGTTTGCCGAGGTTGCGGGTATCGACCAAAAACAAAATGCGCTTAGCACCACCAAACTTAAGCAAGCGATACACCGAGGTGATAGCGGTAAAGGTTTTACCAGCGCCAGTCGCCATGTGCACCAGGGCGCGGGGTTTGTTAAGCGCAAGCGATTTTTCGAGCCCAGTGACGGCACTGATTTGGCAATCGCGCAGGTTCTTTTCAGGAAGCGCGGGCATGTGCGCTGCAAGACGGCTACGCAGTGTTTCAGGCTGCGCCATCCAAGAGGCTAAGGCCTCTGGCTTGAAGAAGTGGAACACTTCGCGCGAGCGCGGCGCGGGATCAGCATTTTCAGTGAACCGAATGATCTGGCCCGTGGCCTCGAACAAAAAACGCAAAGGCGAATCATCCTTGCGCCACTTAAGGTTGGCGGTGGCATAGCGCTCTGTCTGCGCCTCAGTTGCAGTGAGGTTTTCGCCTGCGGCATCCCTCTTAGCTTCAATCACCCCTACGGCTTGGCGATTAACAAACAGCACATAATCTGCGGGGCCGGTATCGGTGGGGTATTCGCGCACTGCTACGCCGGAAGCGGCGCCCAGATTGAGCTGCTTCATATCCTGGATCAGCCAGCCAGCCTGCTCCAGCTTCTGATCAATCTGCTGGCGAGCCTTAATCTCGGGCGTCATGCGTGATTCTTTCTCGCGCTGATCTTAATCTGCTGCCACGTTGCGGGCATCGAGGTGCAGCTTCGCGAGGTGGTCGGGTAGGGGCGAGGGCATGGTTGCACGCAGAATCTGTAAAAAAGGTAATCCTAGCTGGAATTGGGGCAACCAGTGACGTCATTGCCCCAATAAAAGCACGATTACCCAATTCGATTGCAAGTGGTGAGCTGCAGGCCTCACTAGCTAAGGGTTGTGCGCACGCTTGCCACCCGGCCCGGTGCGCCTTACGCTCGCCTATACAGAAAGGAGCCTAGATGAGTGAATCCACCCTCACCTCCAAAGGCCAGACCACCATGCCGGCCGAGATTCGAGCCCAGGTGCAAGCCGAGCCTGGAACTCGATTAGTATGGTCCGCGATGCCGGATGGGACCATCATCGTGCGTGTAAAAGCAAAATCGATTCTCGATATGGCAGGCATGCTCAAGGCTCCAAGAGGCAAGCGGGTGACCATCGATCAAATGAATCCTTGGAGCTAATGCCTGCGCTGGATGTCATTCAGCGGCGCCGGGGTCATCGAGATCATCAAGGCGAGACTGAAAATCGCTGAAGAGTTTGTTAAGGATTTAAGGAAATGAAATCTCGCTTGGTAGAAGGTATTGAAGTTCATGAAGGCACCGAGAACGTCTTTGCCGACCTCGGCTTAGCCGATGCGGACAAGCTCAAGATAAAAACCGGGTTGGTTATTCAAATCCGAAAGGCGATGCAAAGCCGTGGCCTGACTCAACAAGAAGCCGCCAAAAGGATGGGCATTACTCAGCCCAAGGTCTCAGACATGATGCGTGGCGACTTCACTAACCTGTCTGAACGCAAATTGATGGATTGCCTGACCCGCCTGGGCTATGACATCGAGATTAGTG
The DNA here is from genome assembly GCA_027487815.1 of Burkholderiales bacterium. Classification (GTDB taxonomy): domain Bacteria; phylum Pseudomonadota; class Gammaproteobacteria; order Burkholderiales; family Burkholderiaceae_E; genus JAIYCW01. Next base: position 555 of record JAIYCW010000053.1, on the reverse strand, counting down.
TGCGACCTGCCAAATCAGGCGTGGGGCATTTGAGGCTCACACCCGCTTGATGCCAAACCCTTTGGGCTCGCGCTACACCGTCCGCCTCCACTCCATCTACACGCTCGCCGAAGGCGGTCACCTCAACGCCGCAGGCCTGCAACGCGCGCTCCAACTCGCAGGCCTCGCGCCGACTGCATCGCAAGCATGGAAGATCGCGGATCGAGGGCTGTTGATTTTTGGTGTGGCGCTCATGCTTTTGGGCATCGTATTTGCCGTGGCTTACAACTGGGAGTGGATCACCGCGATACTCGGCAGTTGGGGCAAGTTTGCTGCGATGCAGTTGCTCATCTTCGCGGCGTTTGGCTTCGCGTGGTTTCGCGGGCTCGACACAATCCTGGGGCGCATTGCGCTTATAGCTGCGATTGTGTTGATCGGGCCATTGCTTGCGCTCTTTGGGCAGACCTATCAGACGGGTGCGGATACGTTCACGTTGTTCCTTACCTGGGCGGGCTTGGCGCTGCCTTGGGTGCTGGCTTCGCGCAATGCTGCGGCGTGGTTGATGTGGCTGGTGAT
>JAIYCW010000035.1 GCA_027487815.1 Burkholderiales bacterium | reverse complement strand
TTTGCCAAGCGCAATGCATTGCCGGTTGGAGCGGCGTTTCGCTTCCAGGAATTGATGGACCATCATGATCCGCACTATGTGGGTGATGTGGGCATCGGAATCAATCCCAAACTGGCGCAAAGAATTCGCGAATCGGATTGGGTGCTTGCCTTGGGGCCGCGCCTTGGGGAAATGACCACCTCGGGATACACATTATTCAAAGTGCCTTGCCCGGAGCAACATCTGATTCATGTGCATGCCGATATCGGTGAGCTGGGACGGGTCTATCAGGCCGCGCAATTCATCAACGCGGGCGCAGGCCCCATGATGCAAGCGCTTAACGAGGTTACGGTGAATTCCAGCGCGTGGAGCAAGCGCACTGAACAAGCCCGCGACGAATGGCTTGGCTGGACCGCGGAGCCTGCGATGTTGCGTGAGCTGAAGCCTGCGCTGAATCCCTGGCAGGTGGTGCAAACCCTGAAGCGGGTATGCCCAGCGGACACGATCATTACCAATGGCGCGGGCAATTTTGCAACCTGGGCCAACCGGTTTTGGCCTTATGCAGGCAAAGGCACACAAGTCGCTCCAACCTCAGGCGCGATGGGCGCAGGATTGCCCGGGGCGGTGGCCGCCAAACTCACCTTCCCGCAGCGCACTGTGGTGTGTTTTGCAGGCGATGGTGACTTTCTGATGACGGGCCAGGAGCTGGCGACAGCGAGCCAATACGGCGCAGGGTTTGTCGTGATTGTGTTCAATAACGGCATGTACGGCACGATCCGCATGCATCAAGAGCGCGAGTACCCCGCGCGGGTATCGGGCACGCGCCTGCTCAATCCGGATTTCGCCAAACTGGCCGAGGCGTTTGGTGGCTGGGGCCGGGTGGTCAGCAGCAATGCCGAATTTGATGAGGCCATTGTGGCCGCATTAGCATTTGCCGAAGAAGCGAAACGCCCCGCCTTGATTGAGTTGCAAATCGATCCGCAAATCATTACTCCCGGAGCCTCGCTGGACCAAATTCGCAGCAACGCGCAACGCAGCCAACACTGAACCGTGACATGATGAAATGGCGTCGCTATGTGCCGGAAAAAGAAACACTTCTGCAATCGCGCTGGCTCAAGCCGTTTGCACACCATCTTGTGCATGATGATTTGTGGCACATGACTCGCGAAGGCGTTGCGCGTGGAGTAGGGGTCGGAATCTTTTTCGGATTGCTTATTCCAGTGCTACAGATTCTATTTGCAGCAATTGCCGCGATCCCCCTGCGTGCGAATGTGGGAATCGCCGCAGCCAGCACCCTGATTACCAATCCGTTTACTTTTGCGCCAATCTACTGGCTGGCTTATGAGTTCGGATCATGGATTCTTGAGGGCGAAGTTGATCACGAGATGGCTCATCAGGCAGCCGACCAGGCAGCCGCCTCCAGCGGCTGGTTTGCCAACATCTTTGCCAATGTCCAATCTGCCGGCGCGCCATTGATTCTGGGGCTGGTGATCTTTGCCTGCACCCTGGCTCCGCTAGCCTATTTAACTGTGCGTTTGGTCTGGCGACCAAGGGGTTGAACTGCGGCGCGTTTGGCCGCAGGCATAGCTGCAGCTCGCTTGGCTGCAGGCTGCACTTCGCGCACTGCATCGGCGAACTCGTCCACGTCTTCAAAGTTTTTATAGACCGAAGCGAAGCGCACATAGGCCACCTTGTCGATTTTGCGCAGTTCACGCATCACCAGTTCACCGATTTTGTCTGAGCCAATTTCGCGCAAGGCAAGAGCCAGTAACTTATCTTCGATTCGATGCAAGGCTGAATCAATCGCCTCAGGGCTCACCGGCCGCTTGCGCAGGGCAAGCTGCATCGATCCACGCAGTTTGCGCCGGTCGAAATCCACCCGCGAGCCGTTGGTTTTGACTACCGCAGGCATTTGCAACTCAACCCGCTCGTAGGTGGTGAATCGCTTCTCGCAATTCGGGCAACGCCGGCGGCGGCGGATCGTATCGCCCTCGTCCGACACCCGGGTCTCCATGACCTGGGTGTCATCGTGATCACAAAACGGACAACGCATACGCCGGGCCCTTATCCTTAACCCTGGGCCTTAACCGTAAACCGGAAACTGCGCGGTGAGCTGCCCCACCTTTTCACGCACCCTCGCAACATGAGCCGCATCATCGGGACGATCCAGCACATCGGCAATCAAATGCCCCACCATCTGCGCCTGCTCCTGTTTGAAGCCCCGAGTTGTCATCGCAGGCGAGCCCAAGCGGATGCCGCTGGTCACAAAAGGCTTTTCGGGATCGTTCGGGATCGAGTTCTTGTTGCAGGTGATGTGCGCCTGCCCCAAGACTTCCTCGGCCTGCTTGCCAGTAATCTTTTTGGCGCGCAGATCCACCAGCATGACGTGGCTTTCAGTGCGCCCGGAAACAATACGCAGGCCGCGCTCGATCAGGGTGGTCGCGAGGGTTTGCGCATTCAGCACCACTTGCTGCTGATACTGCTTGAATGACGGCTCGAGCGCTTCCTTGAAGGCCACCGCTTTCGCCGCAATCACATGCATCAACGGGCCGCCTTGCAGGCCGGGAAAAATCGCCGAGTTGATGGGCTTTTCGAGCTCGGTGGGCATTAAAATAATGCCACCGCGCGGGCCGCGCAAACTCTTGTGAGTCGTTGAGGTCACCACATCGGCATGCGGCACTGGATTCGGGTAAACGCCGCCTGCGATCAGGCCAGAGTAGTGAGCCATATCCACCATGAAAGTGGCCCCAGTAGCTTTCGCCACTTTGGCGAAACGCGCCCAATCAATATGCAAGCTGTAGGCCGAGGCCCCCGCGATGATGATGCGCGGCTTGTGCTCATGAGCCAGGCGCTCCATCTCGTCATAATCAATTTCTTCAGCTTCATTCAGGCCATAGGAAGCCACCTTGAACCACTTGCCGGACATATTGACTGGCGAACCATGGGTGAGGTGTCCGCCCATGGCTAGTGACATGCCAAGAATCGTATCTCCGGGCTTCGCGACTGCCATAAACACCGCCTGATTCGCCTGGGAGCCGGAGTTGGGCTGCACATTGGCAGCTTGCGCGCCATAAAGCTGCTTGAGACGATCGATCGCCAACTGCTCAGCAATATCCACGAATTCGCAACCACCGTAGTAGCGCTTGCCGGGATAGCCTTCGGCATACTTATTAGTGAGCTGCGTGCCCTGCGCGGCCATCACCGCCGGACTGGCATAGTTTTCCGAGGCAATCATTTCGATATGCGCCTCTTGCCGGTGATTTTCCTGGGCTACAACCCGTGCCAATTCCGGATCGACCTGATCCAGGGTGAAATTACGATCAAACATCTGGTTCTCCAAGTGCGGCCGGCGATCACGGGCCGCGAGTTAGCCAAGAGTGGCTGCCCAGGCGCTCGGCAGGCCTTTAGAAATTCGTGTGTGGCGGCGCTCCCCGGTAGTGCTCTACCCGATTCGCCAGTTGCTCCGCCCGGACTCGGATTTTACTTGGTTTCGCGCAAGCGTCGATACAGGGTGCCGCGGCTCACCCCAAGGCTGCGGGCTGCGGCGGCAATATTGCCTTGATACTTTGACAAAGCCTGTTCGATGGCGTGGCGTTCAACATCGCGCAATGAGCCTGTATCCACTTCATCGGATTCGCCCGACGCAAGGGGACTCACAAGCACGGGCTCCGAAGTGATTGCTGGAGCAGTATTGGGCACCGCAGGATGTATCGCTGGCACGCCAGAACCCCGGGGCACGGAAATCTGCGCCGCGAGCGGAACCCCGGTGACACTGATCAGCTGCATTTGGCCGGCGCTGCCGTGACCAACCGCGCGCAAGACATCATCAAGCGAGGTTTGAACAATGTGGCCGATAGTGATCTGGCGCAGTGGCCAGCGCAAGCTGAAAAGCTGCAAGGCGGCTTCATTGGCCGCGCTGACCTCGCCGGCATCATTCACGATCACCAAAGCAGCCATCGGCGTGTTGATAAATTCGGCCCGGGGATGGCAACGAATCAGAATTTCCCCGCGTGCGGGCTGAAACATCGCGTTTTCAATGGCCTTGGCGGCCGCTGCGGTAAGGAACAAGGCTTCGCCTGGCAGGGGGCGATAGGCGGTGGTCACATCAAGAATGCCCGACAACTGCCCCGAGGGTGTGCGAATAGGCGCACCGGCGCAGGAAAAGATCGCATTGGCAGTACAGAAATGCGCATTTTGCAAAACGGTTACCGGACTCAACTCCGCAGCTGCAATCGAAAGCGCATTGCTGCCAATCGCCCGCTCGCTGGTGTCCACCCCAATTCGGCTGATTAAATGCAGTTCTGGCGCAGAGCTACTTTGCAATCCATCTGCGTGCAACACGCTCAAACTGGCGTCTGCCAGCACCACGATCGCACCACGGCTGGCCAGCGCACGAGCCAAGAGGTTCACTTCCTGATGGGCTAGTGATTTGAGATGTGCGTTAGCTTCTTGCACGGATCGGGAAAGTGACCGGCCCACCGGCTGAAACACGACCGACCGATCAGGCTCGAGCCCCAACGACAAACACCGCTGCCATCCACGAACCACCGCCGGGTCCACGCCCACTGGCATCAAACCAGTATCGTTAATCACCGCTTCACGCGCCTTATGGTGGCGCTCGATCAAGCTGATATCAAAGCTGTGCCGCATTTTTTAGTGTCCCCATACTGCTTTGCACAATTTACCTGATTTCAACCCGCTTCGTCTTGCGAATGCCCGCGCTGTTGCGAACTGGAACATATCGTCGGCTGGGGTATCCCAGCCTGCTGCAGCGCAAAAACGCGAATCTGCGCATCCGAGTGAATGCCCCTTGCCAGTGCACCCAAGCTGCAGTTAACTAGAGAAGGCGGCACTTAATTTCTATATTCGCCTGTCTGAGGAGACACCTATGGCTCTATTCCGTTCCGGCTTGCGCCGGGCAAGCTTATTGGCAAGTGCGTGGCTGGGGCTGACCCTGGTTGCGCCGATCCAGGCCCAAACCGCTGCGCAACTGCGCGACGACGCCAAGACTCCCGGTGATGTGCTCACCTATGGCATGGGCTACAACCATCAGCGATTCTCGCCCCTGAAGCAGATCAATACCGGCTCCATCAAAAATCTGGTTCCGGTTTGGAACCTGAGCCTGGATAGCTCGGCCAATGCGTCGACGCAACCCTTGGTGCACGAGGGGGTGATGTACATCACTTCGCACAATGCAACACTTGCAATCGATGCGCTAAGCGGCAGGACCAAATGGAAAGTGCCGATTGAACTGCCGGCCGATATCAACGGTTTTCTATGCTGCGGTATTCATTCCCGAGGCCCCGCCATGGTGGATGGCGTTCTTTACCGCACGACGATTGATGCTCATGTCATGGCGATCAATCCAGCCGATGGCAAGACCATCTGGAAGAGCAAGGCTGCCGATTACAAGCTTGGCTACTCGATGACGCACGCGCCTTTGGTCGCCAGTGGCGTACTGATTACTGGCATCTCGGGTGGTGAGTATGGAACACGCGGCTTTATCAAGGGCTGGGATCTCAAGACTGGCAAGGAGCTTTGGACACGATTTACCACGGCGGGCCCTACCGAAGCAGGCGGCGACTCGTGGCGTGAAAAGGATCTTCACCTGAAGGGTGGAGCACCGACCTGGATCACCGGAAGCTACGATCCAGATCTCGATTTGGTGTATTGGGGCACTGGCAACGGCGGCCCATGGAATGCAGCATTTCGCGGTGGCGACTCTTTGTACGTCTGCTCAGTGTTGGCGATTCGACCCAAGACCGGCGAGATTGCCTGGTTCTTCCAGTTTTCCCCGGGCGACCCTTACGACTACGATAGCGTGAACGAGTTGGTTCTTGCTGATATCAAGGTGGACGGTAAACCGACCAAGGCTCTGATTCAGGCAAACCGGAATGGCTTTTTCTACGTCCTCGATCGCACCAATGGCAAACTCCTGAAAGCCAATCAATTCGTAAAGCAAGTGAATTGGGCTTCAGGGATCGACATGAAAACCGGTCGCCCGATCGATACTGAGATCACCAAGATGGCTCGCTCTACCGTGGAAATGAAAGACCACGTAGATGTGTTCCCCTCGGTGTTCGGCGCGAAGAACTGGCAGCCGATGAGTTTCCACCCCGGTACTGGGTTGGCCTATGCCAACACCATGAACTTTGGCTGGAAGTACAAGACCGTCAAACCTGAATACAAGCAGGGTGCCTGGTATCTCGGTGTGGATATTGGCGGCTGGGTTGAGCCCAAAGACGGTAACCGAGGCTATCTGAGTGCGATTGACCCCGTTACCGGAAAAACAAAATGGGAAGTGGCTACCAAGGTTCCGTTTTGGTCAGGTGTGATGTCGACAGCTGGCAACGTGGTGTTTACCGGTGCCCAGACAGGCGAATTCCTGGCCTATGACGCGACCAACGGCAAGAAGCTCTGGCAGTTCCAGACTGGCTCGGGCATTACTGGCCTACCCATCACCTGGGAGCACAAGGGCAAGCAATACGTGACCGTAACCAGCGGTGCTGCTACCGTGTATGCCGCTCTTGGCGCGGACCCCAACTTGCCACAGATGCCTGCTGGCAGCTCGGTTTGGACTTTTGCACTGAAGTGATTTGATGCTGAAAAAATGGTTGATCCAGCCATTGATCGCGGGGCTGCTTGGCGGCCCCGCTTTTTTAATGGCTCAGGATGTGAAATTTGATCCGGCCGATGTTGATCGGGGCAAGCGGCTCTATACCAGTTACTGCGCGCGTTGCCACGGGCTCAATATGGTTTCAAGCGGCGCGGGGTTTTTTGATTTACGCCAGTTTCCGGCCGACGACAAAAAACGCTTCGTGGGTTCGGTAGCCAATGGCATACGAGCCATGCCGGCCTGGTCCTCGCAGCTCAAGCCTGAAGAAATTGACCTGCTTTGGACCTATGTCGTCGGGTCGCGTAAAAAATAGCGGCTAAACCTCCAGGGTAACCCGGGCAAATTTGCGCTTGCCGACCTGCAACACATACTGACCGGCGTCGAGCTTCAAGCCCTTGTCGGTGACTTTCTCGCCATTGATGCGCACGCCGCCTTGCTCGATGTTGCGGTTGGCCTCGGAGGTGGAGTCCACTAACTGGGCTTGCTTCAATACCTGAGCGATACCCAGGGCACCGCCTTGTAGTGTGACTTCAGGCATGGATTCAGGCATAGCCCCTTGCTTGAAGCGCGCCTCAAACTGGGCAAGCGCCTGCTCGGCATCCCTTCTGGAGTGAAATCGGGTCACTATTTCCTGAGCCAGCGCCACTTTCGCATCGCGCGGGTTGCGCCCCGCCGCACACTCAGCCTTCAATGCCTCGATGGCTTGCATGGGCTGAAACGAGA
>JAIYCW010000061.1 GCA_027487815.1 Burkholderiales bacterium | reverse complement strand
TGAAAAGGTGATGCGCCGCTAGAGGTTGGCGATATTCAGTTCACGATGAGCGGATCGTCCACCAAGCCCTATTTGCTGCGTGCCATTCATGAATGGTGCGCAGACAATGGCTTCACGCCCTATCTTGCGGTCGCGGTGGATGAACACACCGAGGTGCCCCGCGAGCATGTTCGCGAGGGCGAAATCGTTCTGAATATTTCGGTGTCGGCGACCAACCGGCTCGCGCTGGGCAATGAGCGGATCGAGTTTCAAGCCCGCTTTGGTGGCGTAGCCCGTAGCATCAGCGTGCCAATTGAAAACGTCACTGCGATATATGCACGCGAAACCGGGCATGGCATGGCGTTTGATGTGCCCAAGGCGATGGCAATCGCCGCGCCTGCGTCGGAAAGTGGACAAGATTCTAGCGAGGACACTGCTGAGGAGAAATCCAGCCCTTCGACCCTCGCACCTGCCAAGGCTCCGGTCCTCAGCGCTGTGCCCAGTGCACAAACCCCTGCACCGAGTGAATTGCCACTTGACCAAACCCCCTTCCAGGCCTCAGGCTCGGCTCAAGATGTGGTCCCGGAACCTGAGCCGCCTGCGCCTCCCCCGACTCCCGGCGGACGCCCCAAGCTCACGGTGATCAAGTAAACCGAAAGGCAGGCTTTGAATGGCTCGCAGCAGCTCGAAGCAACGTGTCGCCAAGCAATCGATGGATATCCTTACCCAAGCGCCTTTGGTGGTGATGATGCGTATGCAGCAAATGGCCATGACGCATCCTGGCAACGCGGTGGAAAACTCACTTGAAATGCAGCGTATGTGGATGGAGAAGTTCGCCGCCACCCAACAAGCCAGTGTGGCCATGATGAGTGGCATGTGGGGTACCAATCCCTGGGCTCAGGCTAGCAGCATGCTTGCTCCAGTGCATGCAAAAGTTATGGCCAACCGCAAGCGACTGGCCCGGGGCTGATTTCCGGACGATAAGGCCCAGCCTTATCCCTTCACTGCGCCTGCGGTGAGCCCGGTGATAATTTGACGGGCAGCAATAAAGGTAAAGATGAGCGGAGGAATGGCAATCAGGCTTGCCATCGCCATCACTTTGCCCCAGTCCACCCCCATGTCGGTAATGAAGAGCGAGGCCGCTACCGGCAGAGTTCGGGTATGCCGATCGGTGAGCACCAAAGCCAGAATGAATTCGTTCCAGGCGATGCGAAAGGTGAAGATCGCCGCTGCAGCCAGGCCAGGCGCAAGCAAGGGCAACAACACTCGAATGAAAAGCTGCACCGGCGAGCAGCCATCGATCACGGCAGACTCTTCGAGCTCAATTGGGATCTGCAACACAAAGCCATAAAGCAGCCAGATGGTGAAGGGCAAATTCACTGCGACATAAAGCAGGATCAAGCCCGAGAGGCTATTCACGAGCTTCCATTCATTCCAGATCATGAACACCGGAATCGCAAGCACCGCCAGCGGCACAGTACGCAGCATGAGTGTGGTGTAGGCCACCACCTCGCGACCCTTGAAGCGAAACCGCGCCAACCCATAAGCGCACATGCTGCCCAGAATCAGGGTGAGGGCTGTGGAGACCAGGCCCACAATCAAGCTGTTGACGAGATAGCGATCAAACTTGTCTTCGGTGAGCACGGCCCGATAGTTTTCGAGGGTAGGGAAGAAGAGAAAATTCAAAGGCTCAGCAAAGATCTGCACTTGCTGACGCATGCTGGTGGCGAAGATCACCACAATGGGCAGCACACAAAATAGCGCCAACACCACCAGGGTCGAGTAGTACAGCACACGCTGTTGAAGGCTCATCTGCATCAGTCACGCCCGCCGTTATCTTTCAAGGGGTTCGAAAGCCGCAAGGCAAACCAGGATAGGCCCATCACCACTACCAGCAACAGCACTGAGATGGCGGCTGCGCTGCCCAATTGCTGGCCGATGAAGGCGGTTTTGTAGATATGCAGCGATAGGATTTCTGTCGAGTCTCCCGGGCCGCCAAAGGTCAATACATAGATCACCTCCAGCACCCGGAATGCATCAATCAGCCGCATCATCAAAGTGATCGCAATCACATGCAGGATCATCGGAAGCTTCACCCGCATCGTCATCTGCCACCAGTTGGCTCCATCGATTCGTGAGGCCTCGATCACCGCACCATCCACGTTGGCAAGAGCCGCCGCAATCATGATGAATACGAATGGCGTCCACTGCCAGATATCTGCGATCACGATGGCTGCAAATGCAAGCCCGGGCTCGGCGAGCCAGGCTTTGGCTCCAATGCCCAACACTCCGAGAAAGGCGTTGATCAGGCCGAATTGCGCGTCAAACATGTAACGCCAGGCCAGGCCCACCGCTACTGGCGCGATCATCATCGGCAGAATAAAAAGCGTGCGAAAAAAAGCGATGCCACGGATCGGCTTTTCGAGGGCCAGCGCAAGCGCGATGCCCAGAATCATTTCCAGGCCCACGCTCAAGCCGGCAAACCACAAGGTGGTCCAGAGCGAACCCCACACCCGGGGGTTCTGAAAGGCGGAGACGAAGTTATCCAGACCCACCCACCGCGCACTCGACCACGGGGTGCCCATGCTCCAGTCAAACAAGCTGAGCTGCAGCGCGGACACCACCGGATACAAACAAGCCGCCACCATCACCGCCATGGCGGGGCCGATGAACAACCAGGCGAGCAGCGGCGAGCGTTGCATCAGATCTTGTAGCCAGCTTCACGCATGATTTGCGTGACCGGGCCGACCAGATCATTCAATGCGGCCTGAGCGGTTTTCTTGCCGGTGAGTGCCTCGGAGATGCCCACGCCAAGCGCCTGCACATTGATCTTGTCCCACACCGCAATGATCGGCCGCCAATCGGGATTCGAATACTTCAATGCTTCTTTGAAGGTAATGAATTCCGGATACTGGCGCACCATATTCACATCACCGAGCGTGGAGTTGCGCATTGGTGTGCCACCCACGCGTGTGCAGGCCTTGTCTTGCTCTTTGGAGGTGAGCCATTGCATCAACAGAAACGCGGCATCGGCATTCTTGCAGTTCTTGGGAATCGTCAGCCCCAGGCCGCCCGATTGGGAGGCGCGCCGCACGCCAGCCGGATGAATAGCCCAGCTCACTTTGCCCGCAATTCGCGAGCGCGCGGGATCATTCACGATGCCCGCAAGTGAAGTGGAATCCAGATACATCGCCGCCTGACCTTGCAGGAAGGCCGTATTGGCTTCGCCTTGGCCATAGCCGGGAATCCCTGCAGGCCCAGTAGCCACCACTTCTTGCAGAAACTCCAGAGCCTTCACACCAGCGGCGTTGTTGAACACGGGCTTCCAGTTCGCATCAAACACGCTGCCACCCAGCGGATTCAAGTGCAGCAGCCAAGCATGCACGCATTGATGGCCGGCTTGACCGCGCGAGGTGAGCGCGCCGATGCCTTCCTTATCCTTGATGGTACGCAAAAGCTTGGCGAATTCATCATAGTTGGTGGGAGGCTGCAAACCATGTTTTTCAAAGATGTCGCGGCGATAGGCCAGCACTGATGTCTCGGCACCATAGGGCAGGCCGTAAAGCTTGGCCCCTGGTCCGGCCAGATAGCCTTTAGGTCCACCGACCAGCCCGAGGTTTTCCAGATAGATCGGAATGATGTCCTTCATGTCGTAAGCCGGATCGGCCAGCGCAGCATTATTGAAGAAGGGCTCCAGCGGGCGCACCAGATCCTTGGCCACATACTCACTTTTCCACATCACGATGTAGCAAGCGAGGTCGTAATCGCCCTGGGGTTTGGCCATTTCGAGCAGCTGCTTTTCCTTCATCCGCCCAATCGCAATTTTGTCGAGCTCAACCTTGATCCCGGTTTGTTTGGTGAATTCGGGGATGATCTTGGCCATCGCATCGTAGTGCGGATGCGCGGGCACATTCATCGTGACCGTTTGGCCCGCATATTTGGCAAAGCGGTTTTGAGCACGTGCGCCGCTTAGCGGCAGGCCTGCGCCAAACACGCTGATTGATGCGCCTTTGACAAATTGACGACGGGTCATGAAGGTCTCCTGGGTGGTGGTATGAAAGGTTGGGATGGATCATGGATGCGGCGAATGCCCCAGCCGATGGGTTTGATGGACAGGCCTGGGAGTTGGGGGTCGTGGCCCCAGATGGCTTGGTAAGTGTCGATGCAGCGGCCCTGGCGCTGCCAATGCAAGGCGAGTGCGAAAAGTGAAGTCCACCAAAGCAGCAAAGCCACCAACATCCAGCGTGGTGCATCAGCCATCCATAGGCCCGAGAGGATGATCGCCCAGGCCAAGATCAAAGCGCTCCAGCCCAGCGTTTTATGCAGGCGCTCGAAGCGCCGTCTCTTGGGCGTCATGTCGTAGTGATCGCCACGCATGCGGATGTCGGTGGGGCCGCCTTTGCTGCCGCGCCGGTAGGCCGCAAGGATTTGTAGCCACACCAGGATCACCAGCGTGAGGCCGAGAGTGAAGTGAAATACTGCAAGGCTGCTGCGAGGTGTGCCGTCGGCCGCATGGGTGGAAAATCCCCGTAGGCCCAACCCCTCGTGCACCACCAGATAAACCCCAAGCGTGCCAAGGATGGCGGCGCTCCACTGCACCAGGCGATGCACGATCCACCAGCCTTTGTGATCGAGTTGTTGTGGCCAGGCCTGGCCGGGCCAGAGTTTCCAATACCGCGCAACCAACACCCCAATAGGCACCAGCACGCCCCAGGCTAAAGTCATCAGACGCGCATGCCAGGCCACCATCGGCTCAATGCTATGGGTGGATGCGCCGCTTAGCGGAGTCATCATCCAGGCCCAGAGCACCGCGCTATCCATCAGGCTTGAATCGCGCTTCGCGCATGAAGTTGAACGCTACTTCGCGCATTGAGGCGAATGCAATAAAGCGAAGTGCTTGCGCAAATGAATAGCTCATCGCCCTGTACGCCACCGAAGCAAAGGTTGCCCACTTTCTCGGGCACCATGATCTGCGCAAGCAGGGCTCCATCGGGCGCGAGCACCTGAACACTGTCTTCACTGCTGGTATAGATCCAGCCGCGTTGATCCACTCGAAAGCCGTCGGCCAGGCCGGGTTGGATCACTCGCACCACTTCGGGTGAACTCAGTTCGTCATCCTTGCCCACCTGGAAGCTAACGATATGGTGATGGCCTGATCCGTCGGTGCGCAGCGCCGCCGAAGTGTCTGACACATAAAGCACAGATTCATCAGGCGAAAAAGCCAGCCCATTGGGCTCATCAACCCAGTGGGTCATGGCTTGTAAATGCCTGGATGCAGGATCAAAGCGAAACACATGGTGATGCGCTTGTTCGCTTGGTGCCTTGTGGCCTTCGCGATCAGACAGGATGCCGTAAGGCGGATCGGTAAACCAGATGCTTGCATCGGATTTTATGATCACATCATTCGGGCTATTGAGCCGGCCACCTGCGTAGCGATCAACAACAATTTCATCCACGCAATCACGCTGAGCCACTGGCCCGCCAGCACCCGCAACACCGCGTGGTCCGAAGCGCGTTCGGGTGATCGCGCGCAGGCCATGCGAGCAATGCAGCAGGCTGCCATCGGCTTCCAATGCGTGACCATTGGTGAACTCGACTTCTTCGCGCCACACGCGCAGGCCTTCGGCCGCCGACCAGATCATCATCCGGTTGGCAGGAATATCGCTATAGAGCAGGCATTGATCCTTGGGCATCCACACCGGCCCTTCGCACCAGGTTGTGCCGGTGCCCAATCGTTGCAGCCCCTGGCCAGCAATAAAGAGCTCGCGCGCACGCTCATCGAGCACGCGGCATTCAGCGGCGCTGTCAGGTTGATGCACAGGGGTGGGCGGCATGGTGCTCACCGGGTCTCCAAAGGGTCGGGCATATTGTCTGCCTCTGATTT
>JAIYCW010000043.1 GCA_027487815.1 Burkholderiales bacterium | reverse complement strand
TTGCTTGCAAGCAAATCCCTTCGAATCCCCCAAGCTGTCCGCAGGGACACCTTGGCCCCCGCCCAAATCAAAATGGCCCGCAAAGCGAGCCATGTTTGTGGTCGGGGTGAGAGGATTCGAACCTCCGGCCTCTACGTCCCGAACGTAGCGCTCTACCAGGCTAAGCTACACCCCGCTTTTGAAGAGGCGAGATTGTAGCAAACACATTTGCAGTCGTGAACCATCTCGGCCACACTACCCGCACTACAATTCAAACTGTTTTTTGGAGGAGCTTTTTCATGTCATTTATTCGTCGTCTGTTGCTTGCCGTTAGCATGCTAAGTCTTGTGGCTTGCGCCGCCCCGGGTTCGCAAACCGCAGCGCCCAAGGTCTTGCCGAAAACCACCGATGTCAAGACTCTGCTTTGGGTTGGCAACAGTTTTTTCTATTACAACAATTCCATGCACGGGCATGTGGGTCAGATGCTTAATGCGCAAGGTGTGCGTGGGCATCGCGCGACCTCGGCCACGATCAGCGGCTCGGGGATCAACTGGCACGATCTCGAGGCGCACTTCAAGCCGGGTGGTGTAGCAAGTTATTCATTTGTGGGTGACAACGAGGTGCGCTTTAACACCTTTGATAAGCCCTTTGACGCGGTGCTCATCATGGATTGCAGTCAGTGCCCGATCCATCCGCAACTGGGCCCGATCTTTCATGACTATGCCAAGCGTCACAGCATGACTGCACGGAAGTATGGCGCTGAGCCCATCTTCTTCATGTCGTGGGCTTATTCCGATGTGCCGTCCATGACGCAAACGCTTGGTGCTGAATACATCAAGGCGGGTAAAGCAAACAATGCTTTGGTGGTGCCGGCGGGAATCGCATTTGCCAATGCGGTGGCCAAGCGTCCGGATATCTCGCTGATCATTGCAGACAAACGCCATCCGACTCTGGCGGGCACTTATCTTGGTGCGGCAACCGTGCTGGCGTCGGTATACAAGGTGAATCCGGTAGGCAATAAATACACGGCAGGTTTGCCGGCTGATGTTGCCGCGTTTTTACAATCCATTGCTTGGGATACCGCGCAGCAGTTTCATGCGCATCAAGGCCGTGGCAGCCTTTAAGCCTTAGCGGCTTTTAGGCTTGGCGGTTCACCGCTAGTTCGGTGAGTTCGATTAGCGCAGCTTTGTAGGGGCTTTCGGCAAGTCCCTCCAAGCTGGCTCGGGCGCTGGCGGCTTCATTGCGCGCCATGGCCAGGGTGTAGTCAAGTGAGCCACAGCGCTGCACGGCTTGCAGGATTTGCGGGAAGTGAGTGATGTCTCCCGCTTCGATTGCCTTGCGCACCAGCTCTTGCTCTTGCTCGGTGCCGTGTTGCATGACATGAATCAGCGGCAAAGTGGGCTTGCCTTCACGCAAATCATCGCCAACGTTTTTGCCGATTTCCGGCGTTTGGCCGGAGTAATCGAGCACATCGTCCACGAGTTGGAATGCTGTGCCCACGCTGCGTCCGTAGTGCCCGGCAGCGGCAATCATCGCTTCGTTGCCTGCGCCCAGCACGGCTCCCAGTTGGGCTGCTGCTTCAAAGAGCTTGGCTGTCTTGTAGCGAATCACTTGCAGATAGCGGGTTTCGTCAACACCCGCATCATGGATGTTGAGTAGCTGCAAGACTTCGCCTTCAGCAATCACATTGGTGGCGTCCGACACGATCGCCATCACATCCATATTGTTGACCCGCACCATCATTTGAAAGGCGCGCGAGTAGAGGAAATCTCCAGAGAGCACTGACGCCGCATTGCCAAAACTGGCGTTTGCAGTGGCTTGGCCACGCCGCAAGTCGGATTCATCCACCACATCGTCATGCAGCAAGGTTGCTGTGTGAATCAACTCAACCACTGCGGCAAGCAGTTGATGATCCTTGCCCGTGTATCCCAGCGCTCGGGCGAACAAGATCAGCAGCACCGGCCGCATCCGCTTGCCGCCTGCGGCAATGATGTATTCCGAGATGCTGTTGATCAGCGCGACTTCCGAACTCAGATGCTCACGGATCGTGGCATCCAGAGCCTGAAGGTCAGAGGCGATCGCCGGGAAGAGCTGGTGTGGGGTCAATTGAAGGATTTCAAAAACATTCACGCATTATAGAGAAGCGCTCGATGCAGTCGGCTTGGCGATGTACCTCAAGGTTCTAGGGCTTTGTCTGTGATGTGTGCGCCCACTGACATCGAGGTGCCCGGTATTGCTCATCAGATCGAGTCCCGCTATAATAGAGGGCTTTCCTACGAAGTTTCGAAGGCGAAGGTTCTTTTTCCGATAAAGGTTTTCATCCATGTACGCAGTGATAAAAACCGGTGGCAAACAATACAAAGTAGCTGCCGGCGACAAAATTAAAGTAGAACAGATACTGGCGGACATCGGAGCTGAAGTAACCCTGGATCAAGTGCTGGCAGTGGGCGCGGGCGAGTCAATCGCCGTAGGTGCCCCGCTGGTATCGGATGCAGTGGTATCAGCGACGGTGCTGTCTCACGGTCGGCACGACAAAGTCCGCATTTTCAAGATGCGTCGTCGTAAGCACTACAAGAAAGAGCAAGGCCACCGCCAGAACTACACCGAGTTGTTCGTTAGCAAAATTGCTTCGAGCCTGGGCACCACCGAAGCAACCGCTCCGGTAGCCGCCGCCAAGCCTGACGATATCGAGATCATCGAGGGCATTGGCCCGAAGATCAACGAGATCCTCAAAGCCGCAGGCATCGTGACCTTCGCGCAACTGGCCGATACCTCGGTGGAGCGCTTGAAGGAATTGCTGACTGCAGCAGGTTCGCGTTTTGCAAGCCACGATCCAACGACCTGGCCCGAGCAATCGAGGCTGGCCGCCGATGGCAAGTGGGATGAATTCAAGCAGCTGACCGATGAACTGGTCGGCGGTAAGCGCAAGTAAGGAGTTAATCTCATGGCACAGAAAAAAGGCGGCGGCTCTACGCGAAACGGGCGCGATTCACAGCCCAAGATGCTGGGCGTGAAAGCCTACGGTGGTGAGTTGATCTCGGCAGGTTCGATCATCGTGCGTCAGCGCGGCACGCAAGTGCATCCTGGCAGCAATGTCGGTGTAGGCAAGGACTTCACCTTGTTTGCGTTGGTGGATGGTCATGTCAAGTTTGGTACCAAGGGTGCGCTGAACCGTAAAACGGTTTCGGTGGAGCCACTGGTTGAGGCTGAGCCGACCCAGCACTAAGCGGGCGCTTGCCTTCAAGCCCTGCGTCAGGCCCCGCTTTTGCGGGGCTTGTCTTTTCTAAGAGCGCACTATGAAATTTTTTGATGAAGCGATGATCGAAGTCGGCGCCGGCGATGGCGGGGTCGGCGTGGCGTCGTTTCGTCGGGAAAAATATATTCCCCGCGGCGGCCCTGATGGTGGCGATGGCGGGCGCGGCGGTAGTGTGATTGTTATTGCAGATCGCAATATCAATACCCTGGTCGATTATCGCTACACCCGCAAGTTCATTGCAAAAAATGGTGAGCGGGGTCGGGGCTCGGATCAGTATGGCGCGGCTGCTGAAGACATTATCTTGCGTATGCCAGTGGGCACGCAGATCTTTGATGCCGAAAGTGGCGAGCTGGTGGTGGACCTCACCGAGCACGAGCAACGTGTGGTGTTGGCCAAAGGCGGCGATGGTGGCCTGGGCAATCTGCATTTCAAATCCAGCACCAATCGCGCACCCAAGCAAAGTACTGCCGGGCATCCGGGCGAGCATCGCAGCTTGCGCCTTGAGCTCAAGGTGTTGGCTGATGTTGGTTTGTTGGGTCTGCCCAATGCCGGCAAATCGACCTTCATTGCCGCGGTGAGCAATGCGCGGCCCAAGATCGCGGACTATCCCTTCACAACGCTTTATCCCAACCTTGGTGTTGTGCGCGTGGCGCCTGAGAAGAGCTTTGTGATTGCTGATATTCCCGGGTTGATCGAAGGTGCGGCTGAAGGCGCAGGCTTGGGCCACCAATTCTTGCGTCATTTGCAGCGCACGCATCTGCTGCTTCATCTGGTTGATTTGGCTCCTTTTGATCCAGGGGCAGATCCGGCTGCCGATGCGCGCGCTATTGTGAAAGAGCTTGAGAAATACGATGAGGCACTGATGGCCAAGCCTCGTTGGCTGGTGCTGAACAAACTCGACATGGTGCCGGGTGGTGAGCGGGCCGAGCGGGTCGCAACCTTCATCAAAAAGTATCGGGGCCGCGGGCGCGCGGCGTTGCCAGTGGATCGGGTGTTTGAGATTTCGGGGCTCACGCGCGAAGGCTGCGAAAAGTTGTGTCTGGCGATCTGGGACCATATGCAAACGGTTAAGGATGCTGAGCATCCGGATGCCGATGTGCGTTTCGATGAAGCGGCTCCGGCAGCGGCTATCGCTCCGAGCGCTGATGTGCAGTGAGTGATTGGTAATGAATGAAGCGCGATGAATGAAACCCTCGTTACCGCATTGACGCAGGCCCAGCGGGTGGTGGTGAAGGTGGGCTCAAGCCTGGTCACCAATGAGGGCCGTGGTTTGGATCGCGAGGCAATTGATCAGTGGGGCGCACAAATTGCTGGCCTGCGCGCGATGGGCAAGCAGGTGGTGATGGTGTCGTCAGGTGCAATTGCTGAAGGGATGAAGCGCCTCGGTTGGGCCAAGCGGCCCAGCGACATGCATGAATTGCAGGCGGCTGCTGCGGTGGGCCAGATGGGTTTGGCGCAAGTCTATGAAAGCTGCTTTGCGGCCCACGGATTGCAAACCGCGCAGATCTTGCTCACTCATGAAGATCTGGCGGATCGAAAGCGCTATTTGAATGCCCGCTCGACCTTGCTTGCGCTCCTCGAGTTGCAGGTGGTGCCGATCATCAATGAAAACGACACCGTGGTCACTGATGAAATCAAGTTCGGGGACAACGATACTTTGGGCGCTTTGGTAGCCAACCTCATTGATGCGGATTGCCTGGTGATCCTCACCGATCAAAAAGGCTTGTACACCGCTGATCCCCGCAAGGATGCGCAGGCGAAGTTCCTGGCGCAAGTGCAGGCGGGTGATGTTTCACTAGAAACCATGGCAGGTGGTGCAGGCTCCTCGCTAGGTAAAGGCGGCATGATCACCAAGGTGCTTGCGGCCAAGCGGGCGGCCAGCTCGGGAGCGCACACAATTGTGGCTTGGGGTCGTGAGCCGCAGGTATTGCCTCGCCTGGCCCAGGGAGAGTCGATCGGCACAACATTTGTAGCGGCCACTGCGCGAATTGCTGCGCGCAAGCAATGGCTCGCGGATCACTTGCAGTTACGGGGTCGGGTGGTCCTGGATAGCGGCGCAGTGCGGGCGTTGGTCGAGGATGGCAAAAGCCTGTTGCCGATTGGCGTGAGCGAAGTGGTGGGCGAGTTCGAGCGCGGCGAGGTGATTGGGTGCATTGACGCTACCGGGCGTGAAATTGCGCGCGGACTGGTGAATTATTCAAGCGCCGATGCACGAAAAATTACGCGCAAACCTTCGAGCGAAATCGAGGCGATTCTGGGCTACATTGAATCGCCCGAGCTGATTCACCGCAGCAATCTGGTGATCATCTAAAGCCTTGGCTCCGGATGGCCTAGGCTGGCTTGGGCGCGCCGCCATCTTTTCCAGCAGTGAACCAATCCTGGCGGCTGATGTCATTAAAGATCACCTGCACATGCTCAGGCGTGGTGCTGAGTGTTTCGCAAACGACTTGGGTGATTGCAGTGGCAGCGCGCTGTTTTTGTTCCTGGGTGCGGCCTGCATATAGATCGATATGGATGGTGGGCATTTCGGGCTCCTGAAATTGACGGGCCTACTTTATCGGACTTTTGCTTAACAGACGACTAAATGGCGGCGCCTAAAGGGTAATCGCCTGCACCTGATTCTGCAGGAAGCGCAATGCACTGAGCACGGTAAGCGCAGAGGTGCGAGGGTTCTCCGCAAGTGGCTGCCCGGCAAGGCGCAGATGCATCTCTCCAAAAGCGCCCCGGGCTTGGATTTCATGAATGTTGCCCTGCACTTGCGGGTCGGCGATCAATCTGGCTTGGGTATTGTCGAGGCCAAGGCCAGCCAGAGCTACCGTGGCCGCAACATTTGCGTTTTTGGGAAAGAGCCTAGCCGCTTCGCGTGCATTGCCCTCGAAAATAATCAACGGTTCACTCAAGCTCGCGGGGTCAAACGGCCGCGCACCGGGAATGCCGGCCCATGCGCTTGGGGGTTTGCGCCCGATGTAGCGCACATGATCAAGCCCGCCCAAGCGTGCACTGGCCAGCGCATCAATTGCCCCAATGGCCCCGGAGAGTAAATGCAGCTGCGTATTGCCATGGCGAGCGGCGTCACCAAGTTGTTCAAGCAGAGCGCTGTCGGTGAGCGCACCAATCGATAACACCGCGCAGGGCACACCGGCTCGCAAGGCGGATACAATATGGGTGCTGAGGGCTTCATGCCCCGCGCACTCAATCACCAGATCAACTTCGCCTGAAAGCTCGGACCGGACCTCGACCGATGGGGTGATCAGGGCTTGTGTTTTTGCAACTGTCGAAGGGCGCACAATCACCTGCTTGATCGCCCATCCCCCGATGCCTTCGCTGCGTTTGAGGAGCGCTTGCCCAATTGCTCCAAAGCCAATCAAGGCCACCCGCAAAGGGTGCTTGCTTGGTGGTTGAGTCTGGTTCATGAGACCAGTTTGAGCATCACCAATACCCGCCCCGCCTCAATTTTTGTGCTATGGCAGGCAAGATCACGCTGACCGATTTCATTCAGACACCGCCCGGTGGCCACTTCAAACTGGGCAGCATGCAATGGGCACTCGATCACGCCTCCTTCCAAAAACCCTTGGGAAAGCAAGGCGTAGGCATGGGGGCAAACATTTTCCAGCGCGTAAACTTCATCGCCTTGACGAAACACGCCAACATGTTGACCCTCGATCTCAACTCCCAGAGGGAAGTCGCTATCGAGATCATCGAACGCAGCCACGTCATGCCAACTGGGTGCGCCCGCATCGCCTGGTGGTGGGGGTGTCATGATTTGTCTCCTCAGGCATGGCCCTTGCACATTGGGCTGTCAAGATACAGTATCGGGTTGCCGCAGGCCTAGCGCGGCGTGTCATACCCACTATTTGTCCGATGAACTATTGGTGAGAGCGCTTTTGAGTCGAACTATTCTTGATGTCCGCCTTGCCGCCCGACTCAGCGTAATGGCTGCAGCGGTGCTTGCAACTATTCCAGCCTCGGCGCAAACCGGTGGTGATGAACCGAGTGGCGCGCAGCCGGGGCAGCTTGAGTCTGTCAATGTGCGCGCCCGACGCAGTTTTGAGGATCGCTTTGAATCCACCGCGGCCACGGTTACTGTGAGCCGGCAAGAAATCGAAGCCATGGGCGCAACCTCGGTGGCTGACATCCTGCGGCAATTGCCCGGGGTACAGGTATCGATCAATGCCAATGGTGGGGTGGAGATCCGGATGCGTGGCATGGGCGCGGAGTCGACCCGCATCATGATTGATGGCTCGCCCGCCAGCACTACCCGGCGCGGCGTACAGCTGCCGCTTGAAGAGTTGCCCGCAGACATTATCGAGCGTATTGAAGTGGTGCGCTCGCCCTCGGCTCAGTATGAAGGTGCGGCGGGGGGCAGCGTCAATATTGTGTTGCGCCAGGCCCAGACCAAGCGCGAAACAGTGGCGTATGTGACCACGCAGCATGTATGGGGTGAAATCGGACCAGGAATGTTCGTGTCGCAAGCTGGCCCCTTGGGTAGTGCGCAGAAAGTCGATCCGAAGGATCTCAAGCAGCGCGCTCAGGAAACTCGCTGGACTTATTTTGTGGCCTTAAATGGCGGCACTCGCAATCTTGGCGCGGATACCGAACGCAGTTCGCAGATCAGCGGCGGTCCCTCGATCGGTAGCTCCAATGCAACGGATGTGACCCGGATTCGCAGTGAAAACTGGGTGCTCACGCCGCGCTTGAATGGGCGATTGAGTGCAACAGATCAAGTCGCGATTCGCGGACAGTTTTCCTACACCAATCAGGATGGCCGCAGCGATTCGAGTGGCACGGGTGTGAGTGGTGGTCAGGCCACCAGTTTTGTATCGCAATCACCGTGGCAATTCAATCGCCACTTCGCACAGATTGCGGGGGATTGGACTCATCGGTTCAAGGCTTCGCGGGTGGAATCTACCTTGTCTTTTGAGCGCTCCAAAAGCGATTATGGCTTTGATCGCTCTTCAAGCAGTCTGGTGGGCGGTGTGCCGTTCAGCGGTAGCAGCAGTTTCTTCGATGATCGTTCCGAGCGTGCGTGGTTGCTGCGAAGTAAGTGGATGGCTCCCTTGGGTGATGTGTTGTTCAGCACCGGCACCGAGATTGAGCAGCGCCGCTTGCAAGTGGATTCCACCTCCACCAATTCAGGTGGTGCAACTGCGCTTGATTTGGCCGCACAGATAAACCGCACCGCGCTTTGGGCCGAAGCTGAAATGCCGGTGGCTTCAATCAAGTCGACCTTCACTACCGGCTTGCGTGCGCAATCCTACAAACTCACCAGCGAGTATGTGGGCACCACGCTCAACAACGATCAGCTTTTCTGGCAGCCCTCGATCAATGCGCGAACCCGCCTGGGGCCCGATACTCAACTGCGAACCAATCTGGCGCGCGTCACCCGGGTGCCACGGATCTGGGAGTTGCTGAACCGAAGTGTGCCCACCCTTGGCACCAACTCGCCCAATAGCCCGGACTTTCAGGGCAATCCAAATTTGCGGCCGGAATCCACCATCACCATGGATGTGGGTGTGGATCAGCGGTTTACCCATCTTGGTCAGGGCGGGCTGAATGCTTTTGTGCGCAGTCAATCGGATGTGATCGCCAGGCGCTTGTCCTTGCAATCGGGCCGCTGGACTGAATCGAGCGACAACGTAGGCGACGCGCTGGTTTGGGGTCTGGAAGCTGACTTGCGTGGCAACCTCAAGTGGGCCGGATTGAGCGAAGCCTGGACACTTTCAACCAACGCCAGCATGTTGTTTTCACGCCTGCAATCCGGTGATCGAGTCGGCACCCGAATCCCTGGGCAAGCCCGCTATCTCGCCAATGTGACAGTGGCCAAGCCGATGCGACTTTCAGGTGGGTGGTATGGTGGAACCACGCTATCGATGGTGGGATCGGCTGACCTGGATTCACCCAGCACTTCAGGCGCAGTGATCACCGGGCGCACAGGCTCGCATGCCGAGCTTGATGTGTACATTGGCTCGGTCATTCCGAAGATAGGCTTTTGGCGCCTGAATGTTTACAACGTAACCGATGCCACCCGCAACACGAGCCGTGTGATCACGGACAGCAACGGTATCGTGTTTGCAGATCAGTCGGCGCGGCGCTTCACACCGCGTGTGTTTTTGACCATCGGTACGCGAATCTAAGGCTTATGCTTGGGGTCGACTGACTCTGGTTCGAGGATAATCGACCCCAAGCCTAGTGCCGTACCATTGACCAGCAGTTCGAAGTGATGCGGGCCAGCGTAATGGGTGCGGGTACTGCGCTGCTCAAAGGACAACTTGCGCTTCAATGTGATTAACCCGTTGTCCGGCGTTACGCACTCTTTCCACTTGAAGACTTTGGGACTGAACGAGCCATTGGCCTTCAAATAGGAAACCCGCAGGTCGATCAGACAGTTTGAGCCAGCGGGTGCATTCAACTCAACCTCGATGGCAACCGCTTCACCAATTCTCAGTGTATTGGGGGTAAAGCTAGCGCGGCTAACGCGCACTCCTGGCGTGGCCTGGTACCCCACAATTTCAAGCGCTTCCGAATGCCCCTGTTTGATCAGGCTGCGCAGCGCGTGCTTGATCAAGGCTTGGCGGTTTGCCGAGACTCCTGCGCCAGCCCAGGCCCGTGCAGTGGCCAACAGGACCTCAGGCTTGTCCTTGCCAATGTCATTCAGGTGATTTGCAACCGAGCGCCTGACATAGTCGCTGGGGTCATCACGCAGCTCATTGAGTAACTTGAGCACGGGATCGTGGTTGTCCATAAACACTTTGAGCTGCCCGGCCCAAGGTAATCGAGGCCGTAATCCTTCGCTCACGAGTCGACGCACGTGTGGGCTGGGATCGTGGACCCAACTTTTTAAGTGATCCAATGCGCGCTTGGTATCAGCTTGAATAAACGCGCGTACAGAGAACTCTGCGGTGAACCTTTGCGTCAACGCATGCTGAAAGCGCATCGCCCGATCAAACACCCGTGCTGAAGGCCTGGCATGCGATTGATTCGGGTCAGAGGTCGTTAGCGCGTGGCCGATAACCCAATAGCCATGGGGAGCGTAGTCAAAAATGCCTAGTCCCCAACCTTCGGTGGTTGAATTTACCGGTCCGAGCGAGGCTTCAACAATATCTGCAGCATGTTCGAAGTCATCGGGCAGGCTGCTGCGCATTGCGGTGGCGATATGACGCGCCCGCCCCATGAACTCAAGTTCGTCATACCCCGGACCGACAAGCTCGATAAAACCAGCGATATCAAAGGCGCCCCAGGCGTGTTTGATTTGCGCGCCAATGCGCTCGGCGACTTCGATGCCATAGCTGGATTTGAGGCTTTGTGCCATCCCGGCTCAGGTCAGCTGCCGGATCAGGGTTGGGCCGACCCGAGCTTCAATGCCCGCGCGCAATTCATTGCGCAGGCCCAGGGCAAAAGCCATCTCGGTGAGCACAAAAAGCGGACCAATCAGAAGCCCAACCACATCATCAACAAAGGCAGGTTTCTTGCCTTCGAAGTAGTGGCCGATGAACTGAATGATCCAGCCCACAATGAAGCAGCCCAAACCCACTTGAAGCCACATGCTGGTGGGCATTGAGGCAACATGCGCCGCCGCCCAGCCAAACAGCACAAGCACCAGAGAAAGCACAAGCCCAAGGCGTGAATCAAGCTTGATGTAGTAGAGGCTGCTCAGAGCAATCGCAATCCAGGCGACCGAAACCGGCAGGCCTGCAATTTCAATCAGGGGGCGCGATAGCAACACGGTTACTGCAAACACAATCATCGGCACGCCGACCACGTGAGTAGCGATATTGCGCCGATCCCGATGATAGGCTGCATAAGTGGTGAGCTGTTCAAGTCCTGTTTTCATGGTTGATCTCCTCGCCCAAAAATCTTACATCACCGCGCCGAGCTGCCAGGGCACAAACTCATCATTGCCAATGCCCAGCGCCTCGCTCTTGGTGGCCTCGCCACTGGCTACCCGAAGGATGAGCTCAAAAATTTCCTGACCCTTTTGCGCCACGCTGACACCTTCCTCCACGATATCGCCGCAATTGATATCCATGTCTTCCGGCATGCGTGAAAACAGCAGCGAGTTGGTGGCGAGCTTGATCGAAGGCGCTGGCTTGCAGCCATACACCGAGCCGCGTCCGGTAGTGAAGCAAATCATGTTTGCACCGCCTGCCACTTGCCCCGTGGCCGAAACCGGGTCATAGCCCGGGGTGTCCATGAACACAAATCCTTTGGTGTTTACAGGCATCGCATAGTCCACCACATCCATCAGGTTTGTGGTGCCTGCCTTGGCGACCGCACCCAAGGATTTTTCAAGAATCGTGGTGAGCCCGCCGGCTTTGTTGCCTGGCGAGGGATTGTTGTCCATGCTGCCGCGATTGCGCTCGGTGTAGGCCTCCCACCAATGAATCCGTTCGATGAGCTTATCGGCTACTGCAGGTGATACCGCGCGCCGGGTCAGCAAGTGTTCGGCGCCATAGATCTCTGGCGTTTCGGAAAGAATCACGGTGCCACCGTGGGATACCAGGAGATCACAGGCCGCGCCTAAAGCCGGGTTGGCGGTGATCCCCGAGTAGCCGTCTGATCCGCCGCATTGCAGGCCTATGGTGATGTGAGACACCGGCACGGGCCTGCGCTGAATCTCATTGGCAATTGGCAGCATGGCCTGCACTGCAGCGATCCCCGCTTCCATGGTTTTGCGGGTGCCGCCTTCAGATTGAACGACCAGCGGTTTGAGCAAGGTGCTATCGGTAAGCTGCTCAGCGGCGAACAAGGCGTCCATCTGATTGGCCTCACAGCCCAGCCCGATGATCACAACGCCGGCAAAGTTGGGATGGCGCGCGTAGCCCGCAATAGTGCGGCGCAAGACATCAATACCCTCGCCATTGCTGTCCATGCCGCAGCCAGTGGAGTGAGTGATCGGCACAATGCCATCCACATTTGGATAGGCCGCGAGCCGCTCAGCGGTGAAATGCTGCGAGACATATTTTGAAACCGAGGCTGAGCAATTTACGGTGGCGATAACGCCAATATAGTTGCGTGTGGCTACCCGGCCATCCGCACGCACATAGCCCATGAAGCTTGCGGGGTGCTCTGCCAGAGCTTGCGGCTTGACGTCGCTGCCCACCGCATAGTCCCGCTCGAAGGTGTTGAACACCAGGTTATGGGTATGCACATGATCACCCGGCGCAATCGGCTGGGTGGCAAAGCCAATGATCTGTCCATAGCGCTTGACTGGTGCACCTTGTGCGATCGATTGGGTAGCGACTTTGTGGCCCGGCGGTATCGCTTGACGGCATGTAATCGTGCCGCCTTCAATGGCGGTGCCCACGCTCAAGGGGCGGGCTGCAATCACCACATCGTCATGCGGGGCGAGACGCAAGGTGGCCTGGCGCACCAGATTCACGCGTTGTCCAGAGGAAGCTTGAGGGTTCATGAAAGGTTTTGTCCCATAGAATGACAAGGATCATGACATCGACTGCCGCTGCTATCAATCCGCCCGTGCCCGAACGCTCTGCTTTGCAGGTGCTCTCCGCGCTCGGCCCCTTTATCAAGCCCTATCGTGGGCGAGTGGCCATTGCAGGTTTGGCGCTGCTGATTGCCGCCGGGGCCACCCTGGCTTTGCCGTGGTCGTTTCGCGAACTGATCGATCATGGGTTTTCCCAATTCAACCAGGCCGATACCGCTTCGCGTGCCCTGGCTTCCGGGTCGGTGAATAGCTATTTCATTGGCTTGTTGCTGGTGGCTATTGTGCTGGCCTTTGGTACAGCGATCCGGTTTTATTCGGTGTCGTGGCTGGGTGAGCGAGTTACCACAGACTTGCGCACAGCGGTCTATGGACATGTGCTTAAACAGGACGCGCTCTTTTTTGAAACCCTCAAGCCCGGCGAAGTGCTGTCGCGCCTCACCGCTGACGCCACCCTGATCCATACATTGGTCGGCACCAGCATTTCGATGGGACTGCGCAATGGGCTGCTCTTCATTGGCGCGGTGATCATGATGCTCTTCACCGCATGGAAGCTGGCCGCAATTATCGTCGGGCTGATCGCGCTCATCATGCTGCCCCTGCTGATTTTCGGACGCCGGGTGCGCGGCCTGTCGCGGGCCTCGCAAGACCGATTGGCTGACGCCAATGCACTGGCAGGTGAGCGCTTGAATGCCATCGCGCTGGTGCAGGCTTATGCGCGGGAGGTGTTCGAGGGGCAGAACTATGCCCAGGCCTCTGAAGCCTCGTTTGAATCGGCGGTGCGCCGCACTCGCGCGCGGGCCTGGCTTACAGCGGGCGCTATCGTGCTGGTGTTTGGCGCAATTGTGTTCGTGTTATGGCTGGGCGCGCGGGCGGTGATGGCGGGCACGATGAGCCCGGGCACGCTCACCCAGTTCATTCTCTATGCGGCGATGGTTGCAGGGTCGGTAGGCGCATTGTCCGAGGTCATGGGTGACGTACAGAGGGCGGCGGGAGCAACCGAGCGACTGCTCGAATTACTCTCCTCGCAAAGCAGCTTGCAGTTGATGCCGATAGTGGCATCAGCCGCCGCTTCTAAAACGGCTGCCGAGTCTGCTTCCGTCCCCGTAGTGAGCCTGGAGGCGGTGAGTTTCAGCTACCCGTCCAGGCCCAAGGAGCTGGCCTTGCAGGGCGTGAATCTGCAGGTGCTCTCGGGGCAGACGATTGCTTTGGTTGGGCCATCGGGAGCGGGGAAAACCACGCTCTTTCAGCTCCTCTTGCGCTACTACGATCCTGCGCAGGGCAGAGTTCTGCTGAATGGCAGTGATGTGCGCTCGCTGCCTCTGGATAAGCTGCGCGGGCAAATCGGCTTGGTTGCGCAGGACAACATCGTGTTTTCCGCCAACGCGCTCGAAAACATTCGCTACGGCCGCCTGAGCGCTACAGATGAAGAAGTGCATGAAGCCGCCAGGGCTGCCAACGCACATGAGTTTCTTGAGCGCCTGCCCCAGGGCTATGAGACATATCTGGGCGAGCGCGGTGTGCGGCTCTCAGGAGGCCAGCGTCAGCGTATTGCGATTGCGCGCGCCTTGTTGAAAAATCCACCACTCTTGTTGCTGGACGAAGCGACCAGTGCGTTGGATGCTGAAAGCGAACACTTGGTGCAACAAGCGCTGCAAACCGCGATGCAGGGCCGCACGACCCTGGTGATTGCGCATCGGCTGGCTACCGTTGTGGATGCCGATTTGATCGTGGTGATGGATCAGGGGGCAATTGTGGAATCAGGCAAGCATGAGGCCTTGATTGGGGCCAACGGGCTCTATGCCCGCCTCGCCCGATTGCAGTTTGCTTGAGATCTCCTGCAGGCTATTGCCCGCTGATCGCTTTCTCAAGGCTGCGATACTCGTCGCACGCTTTGCCACATAGCGCTTCAAGCTGAGCAAGATGCTGCTTGGCCAGCTCGGGCTGGTTGGTGCGCAGATACAGCTGCCCAAGATATTCATGTGCGCCGATGTGCTTGGGGTCCAGCCGCAAGGCTTCGTCATAAGACGCTTTGGCCCGAACAAAATCGCCTGAATTGCGCAGGGAATACCCAAGCAGGTTATGCGCTTCGGCGTTTCGTGGCTCCTTGCGCACCACGCTTGTAAGTTCGCGTGAAGCCGCGCTCCAGTTTTTGTCCTTAAGCAGCCCGCGCGCTGTGGCCAAGGGATCGCTTGGGGTGGGCACAGGATCGGACATCGGTGCGGCAAACGAGGCCTGCCCAAACAACAGGATTGCGCCTGTCAACAGGCCGCCCAACGTGGTTTTTACAGCAGTGCTTTTCATCAGATCGCTCCTGAAGTTTAGGCAATTGCTGATTGTGCGCTACCCTTCGGAAAATTACATGACAAAAACCGGAGGCGTCATGGGGCAACGACTACAGGGCAAGCGGGTATTCATGACCGCAGCAGCTCAAGGCATGGGGCGCGCAGCAGCGATAGCGATGGCCTGCGAAGGTGCGCAAGTGTTTGCAACTGACGTTCGCGGCGACCTGTTGGGCGACCTGTCCTCGGAGGCTGAATCCCAAGGTGGGGCGGCGATTCAAACCGCCGTGCTGGATGTGACCGATGTTCAGGCAATCGAGAATTTGCTGGGCCCGATGAAGGCTCCGGATGTGCTGTTTAATTGCGCGGGGTATGTGCATCAAGGCTCGGTGCTGGCCACCGATGCGGAAAGCTGGCGTCGCAGTTTTGCGATCAACGTGGATTCGATGTATCACACGATTCGTTTGCTGTTGCCGAGCATGCTCGACAATGGTGGCGGCTCGATCATCAACATGGCCTCGGTGTGTTCCTCGGTCAAGGGCTTTCCAAACCGCTTTGCTTACGGCACCACCAAAGCGGCTGTGATTGGGCTGACCAAATCGATTGCTGCAGATTATGTGACCAAAGGCATTCGTTGCAATGCCATTGGGCCCGGCACGGTGGAAACGCCAAGCTTGCATGACCGGATGCAGCAACTTGGCGATATCGAAGAGGCGCGCAAGATGTTTGTGGCTCGCCAACCCATGGGGCGACTTGCAACCGCCCAGGAAATCATTCCCATCATCATTTATCTGGCGAGCGACGAATCCAAATTCGCCACCGGACAGATATTCAATGTTGACGGCGGCATCACAATTTAATCCCCCATCCCAGATTTATTAGGAGACTGAAGTATGAAACTCGCTCGATATGGCAAACCCGGCAAAGAAAAACCCGCTCTGGTAGACAGCAACGGAAAATTGCGTGATCTATCTGGAGTAGTAGATACCATTGGCCCCGCACAGCTCAGCCCCAAAGGTTTGGCCAAATTGGCAAAAATCAAAGCGGACAAACTGCCGCTCGTGCGTGGCACGCCGCGTATGGGTGTGCCATTCACCGGGGCCACCAAGTTTGTTGCGATTGGTCTGAATTATTCCGATCATGCGGCCGAAACCGGATCGCCTGTGCCGAAAGAGCCAATCGTTTTCCATAAAACCCTTGGATGCATGCAAGGCCCCAATGATGACGTGATGCTGCCCAAAGGCTCGGTGAAGACCGACTGGGAAGTGGAGCTGGGCATCGTGATCGGCACACGTGCGCGCTATGTCACCAAGAAAGCGGCGCTCGATCATGTGGCCGGCTTTGTGCTGGTTAATGATGTGAGCGAGCGTGAGTATCAGCTTGAGCGTGGCGGCCTGTGGGATAAGGGCAAGAGCTGCGACACCTTCGGGCCGGTGGGTCCATGGCTGGTCACCAAGGATGAGGTGGGTGATCCGCAAAAGCTCGATATGTGGCTGGATGTGAATGGCGAGAAGATGCAGCGCGGCAATACCAAGACCATGATCTTCAATTGCGCCACGCTGGTGAGCTATGTGAGCCAGTTCATCACGCTGGAGCCAGGCGACATCATCACCACAGGCACACCGCCTGGAGTTGGATTGGGGATCAAGCCCACCCCGCGTTTCCTGAAGGCCGGCGATGTCATGACCCTGGGTATCCAGGGCCTGGGTCAGCAAACCCAGAAGGTGGTGAAGTTCAAGCTCTGAGCTTTACAAAACTTTACCGCCCGCTCATCACTCCTTGACGCGGGCGGTTCAAGCTTCTCATCACGTTCAACCCTTATTAAGGAACTGATGATGAATCTCTTACAAGGTTTTCGGCTTATGAAAGCCCGTCGCGCGTTTTGGCGTTCGGCCGCGCTTGGCGGTTCGCTGGCCGGTGTGCTGTTGGTCTCTGCGTGCGCGCCGATGGGCCCTGGCGGCGAGGCGAATCGCTCTGGCTGGGGCGGCCCGTCAATGGGCATGCGCGGGCACCATGGCCCCATGGATCCGGCTCGGGTTGATGAGCGCATTGACAAAACTGCCGAGCGCATGATGCGCTGGCTGGATGGCACGCCTGAGCAGCGCGCAAAAGTCGCACAAATAGCCAAGGAGGCCGCAAAAGATCTCATGCCCTTGCGCGAGCAAACCCGCTTGGCGCGCAGTCAAGCCACTGATCTTTTGAAAGCTGAAACCATAGATCGTGCAGCCATCGAAAAGATGCGGGTAGAGAAAATGGCTTTGGCCGAAAGCGCTTCAAAACGCGCCGCCCAGGCGATGGCGGATATTGCTGAAGTGCTGACCCCAGAGCAGCGAAGCAAGGCTGCACAGTGGCTGGCCTCGCGTGCTGGTCGCGGGGCGAGCTGATTTCTGGCAATGCGCCCAATCCTGCAAATCGAAGATGATGTGCGCCTGGCGGCCATGGTGCGGGAATACCTATCGCCGCATGGCTTTGCTATTACTCATGCGATCGATGCCACCTCGGGTTTGCAGGCTCTGGCCACCGGGCGCTTTGATGCCGTATTGCTTGACCTGATGCTTCCAGATGCCGATGGGCTCGATGTTTGCCGCAAGATTCGCGGCCAAACCTCGATCCCCATTTTGATGCTTACCGCGCGGGGCGATTTAAGTGATCGGGTTGTCGGCTTGGAGCTGGGGGCGGATGATTACATCAGCAAACCCTTTGAGGCGCGCGAGCTGCTGGCTCGATTGCGAGCCCTGCTGCGCCGGGCGCAGACTGGCGGTGAGGAGTTGTCTAGTGCTGCCAAACCCTTGAAATTTGATGATCTTGTGATAGATCCTGCAGCAAGGCTGGTCTCACGCTCAGGGGTGGCGTGCAGCCTGACGGCATATCAGTTTGATTTGCTCTGTGTGCTTGCCCAGCATGCCGGTCGGGCCATGAGCCGAGAGCAATTGATGCAGCGTGTGAGGGGTGAATCGCTGGAGGCTTTTGATCGATCCATTGATGTGCATATCGGCCGCATCCGGCAAGCTATCGAACCCGACCCACAGCATCCGCGTTGGATTCTCACTTTGCGTGCGGTTGGCTATATGTTTGCAGCTGACAGGGCAGCCCCTTGATGTTTCGGCGATTGTTGGGTCGTCTCTACCTACGAATTTTTCTTGCCATTGTTGTGGCGCTTTTTTGCCTTGCGGTGCTTGTCGGACTCAGTTTCCGTTTTATCGTTGAGCGCTCTGTGCCCAAGCAAGAAGAGTTTTCTGCGCTTGCAGGTGAGTTAGCGGCCGAAGTACTCGCCGGTAAGCTGACAAGCCGAGCTCAAACTGAAGAGGTGCTGCAACATTGGCATGTGCGGGCGCGGGTTGATCTTGCGCTGTTTGACTCCAATCAACGCTTGATTGCCAGTGCGGGGCGCGAGCTTCCGGCTCCTGAGGTGGGCCAGGTCGGCTGGCTGTGGCGTGAAGGTGGACCTCCCCGGTTCGTGGCTTTGCTGCCTTCGGGTGAGCACCTGGTGTTGCATCGCGCACCTCCACACGGTGGCTGGGGGCCGCGTGCCTGGCCAGCATGGCTGGCGGCGCTTGCAGCGTTGACATTAGCCATAGCCGCCGGTGCCTATCCAGTAGTCCGTCGCCTTACCGCGCAATTGGAATCCCTTCAGCAAGCGGTACAGGCGATGGGGCAGGGCGACTTGAAGCAACGCGTTGAGGTTCGTGGCGATGATGAAGTGGCACACCTGGCAATCAGCTTTAATGAATCAGCTCAGCATATTGAGACCCTGGTGCAGGCGCATCGAGACTTGCTGGCTCACACGTCGCACGAGTTGCGTTCCCCCCTGGCGCGTTTGAAATTGGCGCTTGAGCTTCAGCAAACCGCGCCAAAACCTGAGCGAAGCATCGAGATTGCCCGAAACATTGTTGAGCTTGATCAGCTGATCGAGGCGCTGCTGCTTCACTCAAGACTGGATACTCAGGGATTGATCGCCGCAGGTATTTCACTAGCTTTTGACCTGGTGGCGCTCTGGCAAGAGGAGTTGGGTCGCTGGGAGGCTTCAACGGTAACTTCGCCTGAATTGTTCAGGGTTCAGGCGCGCTGGCCAATTCAGGCAGTGATGATTAAGGGTGATGCGGATTTGTTGCGCCGACTGTTACGCAATCTTCTGGATAACGCTGCCAAGTACGGTTGCACCGCGCGTGGTGTGCTTGAATTGGATATTGAACTTCTTGTGTTGCAGGGGCGTGTAATGCTTCGTGTGATGGACCGGGGCCCGGGTGTCGATCCTGGTTATGCAGAGCAAATTTTCATGCCTTTTGTTCGTGCTCCCAGGCTGGCAACTCAGCCCTCGCCTGGCCTGCAGTCGTCTCCTTCCGGCTCCGGCCTGGGCCTTGCACTGGTACGCCGAATCGCCAGGCTTCACGCGGGGGAGGCGCGGTGCTTGCCCAGAGAAGGCGCCGGAGCCATGTTTGAAGTGGTTCTGCCGTTTTGAAGCGGTGAGCGGGTATCGTTTTGGCGGCGATCACGCCACAGGTTCAGCACACTGAGCGACCAGGTGCGCGGGTTCCACCAGAGGGTGCGTTCACCCCGCAGGCGGGTAAATTTTGTTTCCCTCGCGGCAGCTTCCACGTGATGGAGCTGAACGCTTTCGGCCTCTGCGCTGTAGGCGGCGAGCAGGGCTTTTTCAGCCAGAATATTGATGCGCCGGGTGATGCCGCCAGAGGCATTCGCGATTAGCACTGCAGCCTTGCCATCAAACAGGTCGGGATTGCCGCCTGCGCGCCGCATTCTGAATGCCAGGTAGTGTGCCACTTCACTCACAGACAACGCGCCGAGAGGAAATCGCTCGGTGATGCGCTCGCGCAATGGACGCATTTGGCTGGACGCAAGCGTGCGATTCAGTTCGTCCTGGCCCACCAGCATGATGCGCAGCAGTTTGTGATGGTTGGTCTCCAGGTTGGAAAGCAGCCGGATCTCTTCCAGTGTTTCGGGTGACATCACATGGGCTTCATCGATCAGGAGCAGCACGCGCTTGCCCTTGCCATGCAGATCGATCAAGCGCTTTTGCAGATTCTTGAGGATCTGGACTGGCCGCAGGGTATCCAGATTACGCATGCGCAACTCGCTTGCGATGATATGAATGATTTCGTCGCGGGTGAGCGCCGGGTTTGCGATATACACCACCTCAAGATTGCGTGGCTTGCGCTCAATCAGCATGCGCGAAAGCATGGTCTTGCCGGTGCCGACCTCGCCAGTCATGGTGATGACGCCCTCGGTATTCAGGCTCGCATACTCCAGGGCATCAAGCACCGCGCCTCGCTCGCCGCCACCAAAGAAAAATCCGGTGTTGGGCGTGAGGGTAAATGGAGCTTCGCGCAGATTGAAGTGATCCAGATAGATCGCGCGGGCAACCGCCGGGTTATGTTGGGCTATGGCTGGCATTGCAACTCCTTGGCCTCGATACATTGCAAAAAGGACTCATCGAGACTGGCTCCGTCAAAGCGTTCGCGCAGTGCTGCGGGGCTACCGAAAAAGCGTAACTCGCCTTGATGGATCAAGGCCATGTCGTTGGCCAGATGTTCAACATCGGCCATGGAGTGAGAAGTAAAGAGCAGGGTGCGCCCGGATTGTCTGGCCGTGCTCAAAGCATTACTAACATATCTGCGGGCCTGCGGGTCCAGCCCGCTCATGGGCTCATCAAGCACAATCAATGGAGTGTTGGCGAGCAGGGTGGCCATCAGCCCGATTTTTTGCGTCATGCCTTTGGAGAACAGTCGCAGCGGACGCTGTAAAGCCAGAGGATCAATGGCGAACTGCTCCAGGCCTTGACGGCTTTGCTCGATGCTCCAGGCTTGGCCGCGTAAGCCCGCCAGCCACACCAAAGTTTCATGCCCGGTTAAATGACCAGGAGGTACAAACCGCTCAGGCAGGAAAGCCAGGCGTTCGCGGGCTGCCGGCAAGGTGCTTGGCAAGCCAAACACTTCAATACTGCCGCTGGTGGGCTTGATGTAATCGAGCAGGCAGCGCAGCAGTGTTGTTTTACCTGCACCATTGACGCCAACGATCGCAACAGTCCTGCCCTGTGCGACTTCAAACCGTACATCGCTCAGGATCGACCGTTGATTGATTGACTTGCCCACATTGCTAAAGCGAATTGCAGGCACGTCGATAGTAGTGGATGGTTGTCCATTCATGATGCGCTTAGGATAGGGCAGACCTCCGCTCCTTGCGCATCGAATTAACGGTGCAAATCCCCCGCTTTTCTTCGCTTCTGCAGGCTTGCGCAGTCCCGACAATAGGCTCAAATCGCCAAAGCCCCGAATGGTTCGAGGTAGGCGCAAACCCGATCCGTTGGGAGTGTCGAGCAGTGTTACAACACAAAAGAAATCCGGCCGGCCAGGCCATGCGGTTTGTTCCCCTCTACCTAGCCATGATGTTGGCGGGGTGCGCGGGCAAGCCCCTTGCGCCTTCCGAACAGCATCTTGGGCGAACCCTTGCCGGCGAGCCACGGGCTGCGATCAAGGAACTACCAGCCAAGGTTCAAGACGACATTCCTGCGCCAGTGTCAGGCGCGCTGGAGCCGCCTCGCCCACGCAATGGCCCGAAGCTTGAAACCTATTCGGTGGTAGTGAGTCAGGTAGAGATTTCCGAGTTGCTGTTCGCCATGGCGCGCGATGCGAAGGTGAACGTGGATGTGCACCCCTCTATCAAGGGCAAGGTCACACTTAACGCGATCAACCAGACCCTGCCACAAATCTTGACGCGATTGTCTCGGCAGGTCGACCTGCATTATGAGTTTGACGGCAAGAATCTTGTGGTGATGCCAGACACAGCTTTTGTGCGGCACTACACCGTGGACTATGTGAACATGAGCCGCGAATCGCGTGCCAACACCAGCATTGCCACACAGATTGCATCGGCTGGCCGCGATCCATTGAGTTCGGGCGGTGGCGGTGGCGGCGCCACCCAGATGAACAACAACTCAACAACACAGATTTCGAACACCTCAAACAACCGCTTCTGGGACACCTTGCTCAGGAATGTGACGTCGCTTCTGAATGACGGCACCGGCCAAAGTGCAGGCTCGCAGCAACAGGGCGGTAGTGGCCAGGGTGGCTCTGGCAGCACAGGCGCGCTTGGCTCAAGTTCAGGCGGTGGCAGCACCGGCGGTGGCAGCACCGGCGGTGGCAGCTCTGGTGGCAGTACTGGTAGTGGATCGGGATCGCTGGGTTCGGGTTCGGGCGGCAGCGGTTCTGGTAGCGGTTCAGGCGGCGGTTCGGGGGCCTTGGGCTCCGGAAGCGGGGGCCTGGGTCAAGGAGGTTCAGGTCAGGGAGGCTCAGGTTCTAGCAGCCAGCCCAGCAATGTTTCAGCCAGCCCGGAAACCGGATTGCTCACCGTGCGCGCCACGCATCGTCAGCATGAGCGCGTACGTGACTATCTGGACAAGGTAATGAATTCGGCCCGCAGACAGGTGCTTATTGAAGCCACGATTGCCGAGGTTCAGCTTTCAGATCAGTTTCAGCAGGGCATCAACTGGTCGCGCATGCGCACCGATGGCTCTGGATTCAGTTTTCAAATGCAGCCCCAGGGCACCGGGCCATTGAGCACAGGCGCACTGCCAGGCACAGGGCCTGGCGGTATTACCTTTCCCGCGGTTCCCGGCGCAACGAATCTTCCTGGCGGAGCCAACGCAGGCAGCGGGCAGAGCGCGAGCATGGGCGTGCTGCGTTATCTCAGCAGCACATCGACCTTGGGCAACATCGGCGCTGCGGTGTCGTTGCTGCAATCGTTCGGCAAGGTGAAGGTGTTGTCCAGCCCCAAGATCAGCGTGCTGAATAACCAAACTGCAGTACTGAAGGTGGTGGATAACCGGGTGTACTTCACGATTGGCGTGCAGATTACCCCCGGCACGGCAACCACTGCACCTTTGGTAACTTACACATCAACACCCAACACGGTGCCTGTGGGTTTCGTGATGTCGGTCACCGCGCAGATTGAAGACTCAGGCAACGTAACCATGAGTGTTCGTCCGACGATTTCAAGAATCATCGGCTATGTCACCGATCCAAACCCGGCGCTTACTCAAAGTAATGTTACGAGCCGGATTCCCGAGATTCAGACGCGCGAACTTGAATCGATTCTTAAAGTGGCCAATGGCGATATCGCGGTGATGGGTGGCCTGATGCAGGAATCGGTGGATGATCGGCAAGACAGCGTACCGGGTGCTTCGGGCGTACCGTTCTTTGGCAACCTTTTCAAATACCGCAACGAGACTGCAGCCAAGAGCGAGCTGGTGATTTTCCTGCGGCCCATCGTTGTGCGCGATGCGAGTATCGAAGGGGACTACCGTGGCATGCGCGATGCGTTGCCAGGTCCGGACTTTTTCAATAAGCCCGATGCACCTTCGATTCCACGGGCCTGGATGCGAAGCGAGGCCTCCAAATGAGTTTGTTGATCAAAGCCTTGAAGAAGGCCGAGAAGCGTCATCAGGAAGCCACGGCGCATGCGATTGAGCAGGTTTCAGCTGACCCCACGATGAATGCGGCAGCCGATGCGGCGTCGCAAAAGGTCAAGCCATCGATGCAGCATGACATGACTGCGCCGATTGCGAAGGCGGCCAACGCAGGTGCCTCAGCTATTCCGGAACTTGCGGCGCCCGATGCATGGCGTATTGATGCAGCGCCGACCAAACCCTCCGTCAGCGAGTCGCCGGTGATTACCGAGGGAAGCTTTGCAGCAATGTCCCTTTCGCTTTCACCCGGGGACACCGCTGATGCAGTGGCTGTTGCGCCAAGTTCAGCAATGCCTCTTCAAGCCCCTGTCGATATGGCACCAATAGTGCAGGCCGCCGCACCGGTGAGCCCCCCAGCGCCACAAGTGGCGCCAGCGTCGGTGCCAATCAGCCAGCCTATCGAAGTTGCAGCTGCTGCAAAGGCTCAAGCCCCTGCTCCCTCAAAAGCTGCTGGGAGTAAAACCATTAAAGGCGCCCAGCTCAGTGGTATGGCTGTACCGGGTTGGATGCAGTCACGTTGGGTCAGGATTGGCGCAGTCGCTTCGATTGCTGTTGCGGCTGCAGGTGGTTGGTTGGCCTGGCAAATGATGGCGCCGGGTTCAGGCAGCACAACGCAGCAAGCCTTGACGCCACCCATGACGATGCCGCCGTTGGGCGAGGCTACACCACCAAAAACCGCTGAAAAATCCGACGGTCGGTCGGGGGCGCTCAAGGGTTCGCCCCGCGCAAGCCGCTTGCAGGCTGCCGAGGGCGAGTCTGGTGCTCGTTCAAGTTTGCGCTCGAGTACCGGGTCTGCAATTCGCGGCACCAGTGCCCGTGAGCTGGCTTCGGGCGATACAAGTGCAAAGGTTGGGCCAAGCCTGGCAATGCTCTCTCCATCGGAATCTTCAGGGTCCGGATTGCCGCGTTTGGGTAGTGCCGCAGGATCAGCCTTGGAGCCTAAAGTTGAATTGAGCGGCCAGCCACGTTCTGCACCGACTTCTGCGCCAACCACAGCAAGTCCGGGTGCAACCGGCTCAGGCCCCCGCCTGATTCGTCAGGACAATGCTGAAAAGGTGTCTCGCTTGCTCGATCAGGCCTTTGCCAGCCTGAGCAAGCAGGATCGTCGCACGGCGCGTCAGCTTTATGAGCAGGCGCTTGAGCTGGATCGCCTGAGTGTTGATGCGATTGTTGGTCTGGCATCGATCTCAGCGCGCGACGGTGATGCAGCAACCGCTGAACGACTCTACTCCCGGGTGCTTGAGCTTGACCCCAACGATGCAGCAGCGCGCGCAGGGCTCAGCAGTTTGCGCCTTTCGGCCGATCCAGCCGGCCAGGAGTCTCAGTTGCGCCACTTGCTGGCGAGCGATCCTGCTCAGCCGGCATTGCAGTTTGCTTTGGGCAACAGCCTCTCCATGCAGGGCCGCTGGACCGATGCGCAACAGGCGTATTTCCAGGCCTTTAGCGGTGATACGCAGAACCCGGACTACGCCTTTAACCTGGCAATAGCGCTGGAGCGGGTGCGTCAGCCGTCATTGGCCGCAACCTACTATCGCAAGGCGCTCGAATTGGCTCAAAAGCGTCCGGCGCGTTTCAATGCCGATCAGGCGCGCTCACGTTTGGCGGTGATAGACAAAGGGTTGCAACCGCAAGCCGCTGCTGTCATTGCCCCTGGCGAAGCTCCGCCCAAGGATTGATATGACAAGCGTAGCCGAAGCCCCCAGCGCAACCCCGGTGTCTGCAGTTTCAGCAGGCAGTGCCACTAAGCGGCGCCCTCTTGGGCAGACGCTGATTGAGCGTGGCCTGCTCACCGAGGATCAGCTTCGCATTGCGCTTATGGAGCAAAAAGCCCAGGGTATTCCACTGGGTAAGGTGTTGGTGGCACTTGGATTTCTGACTGAGGCGACGCTGCGGGAAACGCTGGCAGAAAACCTCGGCCACAAGCAGATGGATTTGTCGCGTGTGGTGCCCAACGCTGCGGCGATGCGTCTGATACCCCGAGATTTCGCCAAGCGTCATCTGGTGTTTCCGGTTACGGTGGATGAGGAGGAGCGCACCCTTACGCTTGCGCTTCCCAATCCAAACGATGTTGTTACGCTGGACAAGATTTCAGCTGACTTGCAAGGACGCTATCGGCTCGTGGTTTGCATCGCGGCCGAAGGCGAAGTGGCCGGTGCCATTGATCTGCACTACGGCCATGAGCTCTCGATTGACGGCATTCTCAACGAAATTGAAACCGGTGAGATTGACGCTACCAGTCTTGAAAATGCCGGACGTGAATACAGCGGTCCGGTCGTGCGCTTGATTGATGCGATTCTGGCCGATGCGATTCAACGGCGCACCAGTGATATTCACTTCGAGCCGGAAGCCGGATTCGTGCGGATTCGTTACCGGATTGATGGTGTGCTGCGCCAAATTCGGGCCCTGCATGCCAAGTTCTGGCCTCCGATGGCTGTGCGTCTCAAGATCATCGCTGGCATGAACATTGCCGAAACACGCGCGCCACAGGATGGCCGGATTGCCCTGATCCTGAACGGTCGCCAGATTGATTTTCGTGCGGCCGCGCAGCCCACCGTGCATGGTGAAAACTTTGTACTGCGGATCCTGGATCGCAATGCCGGAATGGTGGCGCTGGAAAAGATGAACCTGCTTGATCGCCAGATCGAGGACATCGAAATGATGATCGCCCGCCCGGAGGGAATCGTGCTTGTGACGGGCCCCACCGGAAGCGGCAAGACCACAACGCTTTACTCCATCCTGGCACGTTTGAACAAGGAAGGCGTCAACATCATGACGCTGGAAGATCCGGTGGAATACCCCTTGCCGATGATCCGCCAGAGCAATCTTGCAGCCAGCAACAAGATGGATTTCGCCAGCGGCATTCGCTCGCTCATGCGGCAGGATCCGGACATCATTTTGGTGGGTGAGATCCGCGATGCCGAGACCGCATCACAGGCCTTGCGTGCTGCGATGACTGGCCACCTGGTGTTCTCGACCTTGCATACCAACTCAGCCATGGGTTCAATTCCGCGCCTGCAGGATCTTGGCCTCACCGCCGAGTTGATGGCGGGCAGCCTGATTGGAGTGGTCGGGCAGCGATTGGTTCGCAAGTTATGCACGCATTGCAAGAAACCTCACGAGATAGATCGCGATACCGCGCGCGCATTGAATATTCCCGATGATGAGCCGGCGACCCTTTATCAGGCTGAAGGATGTGTGCATTGCGATTATCAAGGCTATAAGGGGCGCCTGGCCCTGCTTGAAATCTTGCGCTTTGATGAAGAGCTTGATGACCTGATGGCTCGTAAGGCTCCTTTGCGAGACATGCTTCGAGCCGCCCGGCAAAAGGGCTTCACTACGCTTGCTGATGATGCGATTCGCCGAGTGGTGGCAGGACAAACCTCGCTTGAGGAAGCCGCACGCGTGGTGGACCTGACGAGTTTGGGAGCGCTCTCGCGTGAATTCCAGAACTAAGGCGGGCTGCTAAATGGCAGTGTTTGCTTACAAGGCGATCGATCCGACAGGCAAGACCCTGACCGGCACCATGCCTGCGAACAATGAGCGTGAGCTTGAGGCGCGCTTGCGCAACTCGGGGCTTGAGCTGATTCGCGCCAAGAGTCAGCAAGCCTCCCGCCGGGGCAGCAGCAAGGTGCCGCGCAAGGAGCTGATCAACTTTTGCTTTCACATGGAGCAGACCCTGCGCGGTGGTGTGCTTTTAACCGAGGCACTCAGCGATTTGATTGAGGGTATTGAGCATCAGAAGATGCGCGATGCCCTGAGTGTAATTCTTGAGTTGGTGCGCGAAGGCTCGCCGCTTTCAAAAGCACTCAATGAATTTCCGGATCTGTTTGATGAGGTGTTTATCGGATTGATCCAGGCGGGCGAAGAGGCGGGTACCTTACCCCAGGCTTTTGGCAAGCTGGGCACAGGCTTGCGATGGTCCGATGAGCTCGCCTCGCAAGTATCCAAGATGATGCTGTATCCAAGTTTCACTATTGCAGTGTTGTTCGGTGTGGCGTTTTTCATGCTGCTTTATCTGGTGCCTCAGCTGGCCGGCTTTATCAAATCCGCGGTCGGTGAGTTGCCAATGCAAACCAAGGTACTGCTGGCGCTTTCCGATTTTGTGGTGAGCCATTGGGGAAAGATCCTGTTGACCCCGGTGATTATCGCGGCGGGACTCTGGGCCGCGCACCGCTATAGCAGCGAAGAAGCCCGCACCAAGCTGGATCGTATGAAGTTTCGTCTGCCGATTGTGGGCTCGGTGATCGAGAAAGTGGCCCTGGCTCGGTTCACTTCACTGTTCAGCATGTTGTATGCCTCGGGCGTGCCGATCTTGCGCTCCCTGGAAGTATGTAAAGCGGCCGCTGGCAACCGACATCTCGCGCTGGCGATCAACAACGTGCATGAGCTGATTGTTGGCGGCAAAGGCCTGTCTCAAGCTTTTGAGGTTTCGGGGCTGTTTCCGAATCTGGTATTGCGCATGGTCAAGATTGGCGAATCCACTGGCGAGATTGATAAGTCACTGGATAACGTGAGTTATTTCTATAACCGCGAGATTCAGGAGCGGATTGGAAAAATCCAATCGATGATCGAGCCGATGCTCACCGTGACGCTTGGCTTGATGATGGGCTGGCTCATGATGTCGGTGCTCGGGCCAATTTATGACATCCTCGGAAAGATGAAGATCTGATGGCTCAGGATATTCACTATCTTTATGTTTGCGCCAGTGGCGTCACTGCGCTGCGCTACTCTCGCCAGGGCTTGCAGGTCAGCACGGCGTTTGCCCCGGAGTTCGAAAGTGATTCCAACGGCAATGGCAGCCATGTTGCGTTGGGCCAATGGCTCACGCAGCATCAGCGCG
Organism: Burkholderiales bacterium; assembly: GCA_027487815.1. GTDB lineage: Bacteria > Pseudomonadota > Gammaproteobacteria > Burkholderiales > Burkholderiaceae_E > JAIYCW01. The sequence goes on along the minus strand of JAIYCW010000043.1, from coordinate 23,807 downwards.
ATATCTTTTCGGTCATTGTTGATGTGGTGGAAGAAGAGTTTTCCATCGAGCAAATGCCCAAGCTCGGTCGGATGGATCAATCGGCGATGATCAAGCGCCGCATCAAGCAGAAATTTCGCGATGCGCGCCTCAACCAGTGGAGTGCGGTCGGCAGTTCGGGCAAGGGCTTTCGGATCACTAAAGCCAAGAATGAGCAGATTCGGGTGCTCATGAGTGCGATCGCGCGCGATCAGGCATTGGCTCCGTGGTTCAACACACTTGAGCAGGCGAAAGTGGCGGTGCGAAGTGTAGTGAGTCCGGCATTGCTGACCTTGCGCATGATGCGCCAGGAACTGAAAGCGGCGAGCGGCCTGGTGGTGTCATGGTCGCCGGGCGGATTACGCCAGACGCTTGTGATTGATGGTGAGGTGCGCTTCTCGCGGCTAGCAGGCAATCTAAAAGCGATTGATGCCAGCGGTCTGCAGATGGAGTGCTTGCGCACTGTGCAGTATTTGCTGATGTCGCAGCAGATCAGTCGCGACGCCCTGCGCGGCGGAAGTTTGCCCGTGTGGGTGCTTGAAGGGGCAATTGCTCACTTGGAGCAGCTGCCTGCGCAGTTGGCGGTAGACAGCACAGTGGAGATGCCGTTGCAGGTGGTGGCTGCGAGTGTTTTGGCAACTGAACACGCGCCGAGTTTAGGCGCATTGCCAACCTGGTGTGCCATTGAAATGCTGCGCCCGGTGCCAGGCGCGCATCAGCGCGGCTATGCGGATGCCGGCCTGCGACATGATTTCTCGGTTCGGGCTACCAAAAGCTGGTTGATGAAGTCGGGAGTTGCCGCGCTATCAGGCGCTTCCGTGTGCCTCGCCGCAAGTATCGCATTGCAGTTTTTCTGGCCTGCTGAAAGCGCGACCAGCCGAATGAATAAGCAGCGGGTTCTGAATGATCAGGGCGCCTTGCAAGCAGATCTCGGTCGATACGCGGTAGCTGGGCCGGCAATGCGCAGGGTAGTGGAGATCGCCGATGCGTTGCGTGAGCGGCATGTTGATCCCTTGCCCCTGATGCAGATCAGTGCCGATGCGCTGGAGGCCGACCCCACGCTGCAGATGCAATCCATGCGCTGGCGCAGGATCGAGACCGCCCAGGTGAGCGATTGGAAGACCCTGGATGTCATGGGCAAGAGCGAGGGTGGCGGTCAGGGCGGCAAGACCACTCCCCCTGGCGGCTTGGGCCTCGGCAGTGGGCCATTGGGTGGAAGTCCTGGTGGAAGCCCAGGCAGTACCCCTGGAGGAAGCTTTGGGCAAGTCCCGTTAGGGTCGACTCCGGTTGGTGGAGCCTTGGGTTCCACGCCTGGCCAGGGTGGGTCGGGCGCTGGGCCGTCGCCGGTGCTGGTAGAGCTGATTGGCGCAATTAGCGGCGAGCCAGCCATGCAGCGGGCCAACGAGCAAGTTAAAGGCTTGACTGCGCGATTGCAGCAGATGTGCGAGTGCGAAGTTCACATCAGCAAATTACCGTTCGATCCCGAGCCAGGCAGCGGATTCAACAAAACCTTTACCAAAGCTGAGGACAAGGAAAAAAAGGGTCCGGAGTTCACGGTGCGCTGGCTGTTGAAGGAGCCTTCAAGCCCATCAACCGTGGTGCAAACGCCAGGGTCTAAAGCCACCGCGGATCGCAAGGGGTAAAGGCAGATCATGAGTTTGAAAAATTCCCTGCGATTAATGCTCAAGGAGTTGAGGGTTCCGCTGGTGGTGTGGTCGGTGGCGATCGCTGGCTCTTCCGGGCTTGCTTACTCTTCCCTGTTGCAATATCAAAAACTTGCCGCAGCCCACAAGGCCGCCAATAGCGAATTGCAAGGACTGTCCAGCACGGTGCGCTCATTGCGTGAAGACCTTGGCAATGCACAAAAGTTTCTCACCAGCTTTGAGCTGCTCAGTGATCAGGCGGTCGTGGGTGCTTTTCAGAAGCAGCGTGCCCTGGATCAATTCGAAGCTGTGGTGCGGGCCGGAGGAGTGGAGCCCAAGTCATACGCGTTGGCTGCCCAGGCGCCGGCAGAGGGCCCGGAGTTCTCCGGCCTGACCCAACATCAAGTAGTGAAGCATGCTCTGACCTTCGAAGTGGTAGCACCGCACGAATTGCGACTGGTCGCAATGATTGATGGTTTGCAGACGCGTGATTTGGCGGGCCTCAATACGGTGGAGGCTTGTGAGATCAGTGCTTCGCGCCCCGAGAAGAAAGATGATGTCGTGGCCTTGCCCACCTTGAATGCACGTTGCTTTCTGACCTGGTACCGTTTTGAACCCAAGTCTGACCCCAATCCCGGGGCTTCGCCTTCCGGGCCGCTTGGCGGCTCGGTATCGGCAGCCCTGCAGGCCCCCCTGCAGCCCATGAAGGCAGGTGCACGATGATCCGCATCAAGGCAATGATCCTGGTGGGGCAACTCGCACTTGGCATGGTGGCGCAGGCTGCGTCCGATACGGGCCCAGCCAAGGTATTCCAGGTGCAGGACCCGGCTTCGCTTGGGCGGCTTTTCCTGACGCCTGAGCAGCGCCGACAGATCGACTCGCCTGGGAGCGGGCGCGGGCAGGCGGGCAGTTCGGGCGCATCAAAGCTGGATGGTGTGTTGCGCCGCAGCGATGGTCGCACCGTGATTTGGGTGGATGGCGTGCCGCAGTTTGAGGCAGGCGCAAACAACGCAATCAGGGCGCCGCGATGAAACGCGTTGCTTTTGCTCGGCCAGCACCGCGCAACAAACAGCGCGGCATTGTGTTTTATCTGATGATCACTGGAATGGCCGCGGCCATGGCCACCATGACTTTGGCTCTCACCGGGGTTTTTTCATCCAGCAATGCGAGAAGCGATCAGGAGCAACGGATACTGCAGGACGCACGACGCCTGATCATCGCTCATCTGGTGGGGGCTGATCTGGATGTGGCCGGTCGGCGATTGGGTGAGTGGCGCTTGTTTGCCGATCTGCCCATCGCAGCGGGCCCAGGGGTTGATGCGAGCGAGCCCAATTACGATGGAACTACCGAGTTGGGTGGGTGCGCCACCCGCACCTGGACTGTGGGCGCGGCACTTACTCCGGTGGCGACTAGCGGTGCTGATGCACGCTGCTTTGGGCGCTTGCCCTGGCGCTCGCTTGGGCTGGCGATTCCCGATGCAGGTGACGACCCGGATATGTACGTCCCCTGGGTAGTGGTCTCGCCCAATCTTGCAACCGCCGCCGCTTGTTTGCCCAATCTTCATCCGAGCGCGCTGGGTCAGGCGTTTGCAGGATTTGGCTGTTTGGGTGCCATGCCCTATCCATGGATCACGGTGGTGGACGAACGCGGCACGGTGATATCTGATCGGGTGGCAGTTGCGGTGATTCTTCCTGGCGTGCCGCTTCAAGGTCAGGTGCGTGGCCCTGGCGCAGGCCCCGCGGCTTATCTGGACAGCATCACCGTGAATGGCGGATGCCCGGCCCCTTGTCAGGCTGGCACCTATAACAATGCCAACTATGCGCATGCCAACAATCAGCCGACGGTACTGATTCAAGCCAGCAGTGATGCACGCGCGCAGGAGCGCAAGGGATTCTTTGCGATGCCTTATCAATACAACGATCGGGTGGCGTACATCACCGTCGATGAGTTGATGAGCGCACTTGAGGCCCGTGCCCGGCGCGAAATAAGGCGTTCGCTTGAAGCCTTTCGTGCAGCGCGGGGGTATTACCCGTTTGCTGCTGATTTGAGCTCCGCCACCGGAGCATGCGTCACCGGGGTTCGCTTGGGCCGGGTGCCTACCCAGCAGGGCTCGTGCAACGCGACTGATTTTCTGACCTTGCCTACCTGGCTGACTGATGCAGGATGGCATCGCTATTTTGTGTACTCCGCTTCCTCGCGCTGTGTGCCGGGAAACACGGCTTGCAATGCACCGGGGCTAACGGTGGGCACCAACAATGCGGTGAATGCGCTGCTGCTCAGCCCGGGCCAGCCCATTACGAATTTGCCGTTTGCGCTTTCTCGTGGAGCTGCGCAAGTCCCGCTTAATGGCCTGGTGCTGTCAGCCAATGCTGCTGACTATCTGGATGCTGTGGAAAACGCAGCCGGCGCTGTCGATGTATTTGAAGCGACTGCCGCGCAACCTGCCCCAAATAATGATCGCCTGGAGACGCTCAATTGAAACAGCGTGGATTTTCCCTGATTGAAATTGCCATTGGCCTGATGATTATCGGGTTGGTGGCCGCCGGCATGATCGCAAGCATCGGCCAGCAAAACGAACAGCGCCGTATTGCCGAGGCGAAGTCCCAACTCAGCCTGGCGCGTGATGCGGTGATGGCTTTTGTCACCACGCAGGGTCGTTTGCCGTGCCCCGCTTCAAATGTCAGCAATGGGCAGGAAGCGATCGCCAGCAACGTCGGTGGGGTTATCACCTGCTCGCTGGAAGCCGGCTTTTTGCCAGCCGTGACCTTGGGCTTGCCTGGGGTGAGTGCTCAAGGGTTGCTGGGCAACGCCTGGGGCGATGGGAATATGGGTGGCGCAACTTTGCCCTGGGCACTGCGCTACGGCGTAAGCGCATTGGCCGCACCGGTGGCGAGTGCGCTGACATCACCGGGCCTGGGTGCGCCAACGAGCGCTACTCGCCGCACTGATGTGCAAACTTCCATCAATAACGGCAATGGGTTTTTTGTGTGTGCGAGTTCAACAGGCATTGGGGCGGGGGTGAACCGCTGCGGCACACCAGCCAACCTGCTTGCGAACAACGCTGGCGCTGTGATCTGGACACTGGGCGCTAATGGCGGTGATGCAGCCAGTTTTTCTACGGATGAACAACAAAATGCCAACCTTGGCGTTGCTCGGGTGGTGATCAGCCGGGGCTTTGCTCCGCGTGGCGCAACCGGAGGGATGTATGACGATCTCGTGACCTGGGTGCCTGCTTCCCTGGTGATGGATCGCCTGCTCGCCAGTGGGGCTGTGCAATGACCCGGATGCTGTGGACCCTGGCCCGCTTCAGCGTGATCGATATGATGCGCAGCCGATGGCTGTGGTTATGCCTCGCGGGTGTGGTTGGCGTGAGCGCAGTTGCTTTATTTGCTGGTGCACTCGCGATCACCGAGCGCCATGAGGTGATGCTCAGTGCTGTGGCTGCGCTTGCCAGACTGGTGTGCATCGCCATCGTGATGCTTCTGAGCGCAAGCCTTTTGGTCAGGGAAATTCAGGAGCGAACCTGGCTGCTCGGACTGGCCGCACCCATGTCGCGGTCGGTTTGGATACTGGGCAAATGGCTGGGGCTGGGCGCCGTGGCCTGCGTGAGTGCTGTGTTGTTTGCTATTCCGCTGATGATATTGCAGCCGGGCGCAAGCACCTTGGGATGGGCGGCCTCGCTGATGCTTGAAGCACTTCTGGTCTCGAGCCTGGTGATGGCAGCGGCCCTCGCATTCAAGCAACTGCCCGCTACCTTGTTTGCCTCAGGTGTGTTTTACCTGGCTGCGCGGGTGATTGGCCTGGTTCAAATGCTCAACGAGCGTGCTCCTCTAGAGAATCAGGCGGCGCAGGGCTTAACCAATGGCTGGCTTGAAGTGCTCGGCATGCTGTTGCCCCGGCTGGATCTTTTTACATCAACGCAATGGTTGCTTGAGCCTCAGAGCTGGCAGCCCAATAGTCTTGGCTTGGTCGCGGGCCAGGCCGCGCTTTACTGCGCGATCGTGTTGGTTGTGGGGTGCATTGACCTGACCCGCAAGGATGTTGCTTAGATGAGCGGCTTGGTCATGGGATCGCGCTGGATGCAGGGCTGGCAGCGCCTGCGGGGCGCGCCAAACACAGCGCCTGCGCCGGTCTGGAGTGTGCCTGCGTTGGCGACCATGCTGTTGCTTCAAGCAGCGTTTTCCTGGACGGTGCCTCGCGAATGGACCGAAGACACCTCGCCAGGCATCGCACCCACCGAACGCCAGGTCACTATTCAAAGCCTCGGGGAAACAACGCTTGCATCGTACGCCATGAGCCTGTATCTGCAGACCTTCGATTCGCAGTCCGGTCGCAGTTTGCGCATCGGGTCGCTGGATCAAGCGGCATTGCGCGATTGGGTGGCGCGAATCAGCGCGACTGAGCCACGCTCGTCGTATAGCCTGCTTCTCGCCTCGCGGGTATATGCCTCGGCTGCCTCGCCCTCGGAGGGGCGCAAGATGCTCAATCTGGTTCATGATGAATTTCTCAAGGATCCCGAGCGGCGCTGGCCCTGGATTGCACATGCCGTGCACGTGGCGCGCCATGAGCTTCACGATATGGAGCTCGCAAAAACCTATGCCCGCGCTATTGCCCAGCATGCGACCCAGCCATCCGTGCCCTCGTGGGCGCGTCAGCTCGAAGTGTTTTTGCTCGAAGCCAATAGTGAAACCGAGGCTGCCCGGCGCTTGCTGGGTGGGCTGATCGAAAGTGGCCAGATCAAGGATCAGGCCGAGCTTGATTTTCTGATGCAACGCATGCAGCAACTTACCGATGATTCGCGCCTTAGCACCGACCAGCGGCATGAATCTTTGTCCACTCTTGGTCGATAACCTGAATAACTGCCAGGGAAAAATTGTCAGTTTATGTTTCCAAACTTTTTTAGGGGTTCTAGCATGATGAAACGTGTGCAAAAGGGCTTCACGCTGGTAGAAATTGCCATCGTGCTAGTCATCGTGGGTTTGCTCTTGGGCGGCGTGCTCAAAGGGCAGGAATTGATTTTCAACAGCAAGGTCAAGTCGACCTACAACATGAGCAAAGAGCTCTCGGCGGCCACTAATGGGTATCAGGATCGCTACAAACAGCTGCCCGGTGATGATCCCAATGCATTAGTTCGTTTTCCGAATTATGTGCCAGCTGTGGTGAACGGCAACGGCGACGGATTGATCTGGTGGGGCGGTACATGCCAGACAGGTCAACAGGGTGGTGAAAACTGCATGGCAATGTCGCATCTACGGGCAAGTGGTTTCATTTCTGGCACAGGTCCTGAAGGCGCACCAGCACCCTTTGGCGGTACAGCTTCAGTTGCTTCAGCTCTGATTTTTATGCCTAACGCAGGCGGATCACCAGTGCTCGGTTTGTCCCCACAGTCTCTGACCCACAAATCGGCCAGTGCTATGGACACATCGTTCGACGATGGCCTCTCAACCACTGGCTCGATTCGTTGCCGTAGCCTTGCCGCCTACAACATGGCCACACCAGACACTAACGTGCCTGACTGGTGTTCGATCCAGATGTAATCAGCCGCAAGATGGGTAGCATCCCAAAGGCCCTGCCCCGCAGGGCCTTTGTCATTGATGGAAGTCACATCTTCACAGTTTTCATCGACCTCCCGATGAGAGGTGAAGCGGTCCGATCTGCGGCCTCGGAAAAGCCAGCCGCTGCGCCGATAATCAACGAGATGGGAGGAGCGGTTTCCTCCACTTAATCTGGAAAGCACGGTATGAAAAAGCGATTTGAGAAAGGCTTCACGCTGGTGGAAATTGCCATCGTGCTGGTCATCGTGGGTTTGCTCTTGGGCGGCGTGCTCAAAGGGCAGGAGTTGATTTTTAACAGTAAGGTCAAGTCGACCTACAACATGAGCAAAGAGCTTTCAGCGGCAGTGAACGGATATCAGGATCGTTATAAGCAGATGCCTGGTGATGATCCCAATGCTCTGACTCGCTTTCCTAACTACACGCCTGCAGTGACCAACGGTAATGGTGACGGCTGGATCGCCTGGGGGGGCTCCTGCCAAGTAGGCCAACAGGGCGGCGAGAACTGCACGAGCTTGTCACATCTTCGCGCATCGGGGTTCATTTCGGGCACTGGGCCTGAAGGTGTGCCGGCACCTTTTGGGGGCACGGCTTCGGTCATGTCTTCTGGGCAGTTAATGCCAAATGCTGGCGCTTCACCCGCTCTGGGGCTGTCGCCACAAACGCTAACCCACAAATCGGCTAGTGCCATGGATACATCGTTCGACGATGGTCTCTCAACCACAGGCTCGATTCGTTGTCGTAATTTGGCCGCTTACAACATGGCCACACCAGACACTAACGTGCCCGACTGGTGCTCGATTCAGATGTAATCAGCCACAAGCTGTTCAACATCTTGAAGGGCCCTGCAGTGCAGGGCTTTTTTCATTAGCATGCTAATCAATACGCGGTGCATTCACCGGATAGTCAGGCCGCCCGGTATTGCGCCAAGTGATGAGGTTGGTGGCGGCTTTACGGCGCAACTCAACTTCAGAAGTTGCCGAGTAAAAGGCGGAATGCGGGCTGATCAAAACCTGCTCATGCTGCAAGAGCGGGTGATCAACTGGCATCGGCTCAATCGGCAACACATCCAGCCCTACGCCTGCGTATCGTCCGGCTTGCACAGCGGTTGTTAATGCATCGATATCAATCACGGCACCTCGCGCGGTGTTGACCAGATAGCTGCCCGCGCGCACCTGCTCGAAGCACTGGGCATTGATCATGCTTCGGGTGTGTTCGGTGAGCAGGCAATGGATGGATACTGCATCGGCGCGCGCAAAGAGTTCGGGCAGGTTGCGGATTCGCTCGACATACACCGGGAAGTCGCCATCGATCAGATGCGGGTCGTAGGCCACCACTTGCTTGAAGGTGTTGCGCGCGATATGGGCAAAGCGTTTGCCGATGCGCCCCAGGCCCACGACGCCCACAGTCATGTCGCTGGCGCGGGGAATTTTTCCTACGCTGGTGTAGTGCCAATGGCCCGCGCGCACATGCTGGTTATAGCGGCTGATCCCTCGAATGCAATCAAGCATCATCGCCAGCGCATGGGTGGCCACTTCGCCCACGCCATAGTCTGGCGAGTTTGCAACCCATACGCCTGCAGCTTGCGCATCCAGTGCATTCACCGTGTCGTAGCCCGCGCCGATTCGAGCGACCATGCGAATCTCCGGGCGCGCTGCAAATACCTTGGCATTCACCGGAGCGTATTGCACGAGCAGGCCCGAGCATCCGGCGCTGGCTTCAATCACGTCGGCTTCGGTTTTGCATTGCGCTTCCACAAGCTCAATGCCCGCTTGCGCGAAAAGTTGCCGCTCCAGGCTCACATCGAGCATGTCGTAATCGGTGAATAGCACTTTCATTAGGGGCTCCTGATTTTTCTTGGGTCGTGCGATTATCGGGGATTCGAGAATCGGGGTTTTGAGGAGACAACAATGAACCAACTGGATTTGCAGGGGCGAGTGGCGGTAATCACCGGCGGGGCCTCAGGGCTGGGCTTGGCGATTGGCCAGCGCATGGCCGCGAGCGGGGCAAAGTTTGTGGTGTGGGATCGGCAGCCGATGGCCAACCCTGGGCCGGAGGTGGCGCTGCAATGCCAGGTGGATGTGACCGATGAAGCATCACTCGCGCAGGCTTGCGAGCAAACCATCGCGGCGCTTGGCAAGATTGATGTGATGGTATGCAGCGCGGGGATCACTGGCCCGAACACCACCACCTGGCAATACTCTGCGCAGGATTGGCGCCAGGTGATTGATATCAACCTCACCGGGGTGTTTCTTTCCAATCGCGCCGTGGTGCCCCATATGCTGGAGCGCAACTATGGGCGGATCATCAACATCGCTTCGATCGCGGGTAAAGACGGTAACCCAAATGCGCCTGCTTATAGTGCTTCCAAAGCGGCGGTGATCGGGCTGACCAAGTCGCTTGGCAAGGAAACCGCGAAGTCGGGCATTCGGGTGAATTGTGTGACACCGGCGGCGGTCTCGACCCCGATGTTTGCGCAGATGACGCAAGCGCACATTGATTTCATGCTGTCGAAGATTCCGATGAACCGCTTCGGCGAAGTCGAGGAGATTGCAGCGATGGTGAGCTGGATGGCGACCGAAGAGTGCTCTTTCACTACCGGTGCGGTGTTTGACTTATCCGGCGGCCGGGCGGTGTATTGATCATGAGCAATTCGTTTCATTCGCCCATCGAAGCGCATCGATTGATTGCAGCGGCCCAGCGTTGCCTGGAGGCGGTGGGGCTGGATCGCGACATGGCCGCTTGTGTGGCCCAGGTGCTGGTGGAGGGTGATCTTTTGGGCCATTCCACTCATGGTCTGGCCTTGTTGCCGGGCTATTTGGCCGAGCTTGAAAAAGGCGGCATGGCGCGTAGCGGCGAGGTGGTGGCCCTGGCCGAGCGAGCATGTGTGGCGACCTGGGATGGCGGGCGTTTGCCTGGGCCATGGCTGGTGCAGCAGGCTTTGGCCTGGGCGCGGCCGCGCGCGCAAATGTATGGCAGCGCGACCATTACGATTCGTCGGGCCCATCACATCGCCTGCCTCGCCGCCTATCTCGAAGACGTCGCTCGTAGCGGGCTGATGGTGGTGTTGGCGAGCAGCGATCCGGCGGTAGCCAGTGTTGCGCCAGCCGGTGGCACGCAGGCAGTGTTCACCCCCAACCCTATCGCTGTGGGCATTCCTACCGGTGGCGAGCCGATTCTTATCGACATTTCAGCCTCGATCACCACCAACGGCATGAGCAATCGCCTCTACAAAGCCGGGCAGACCGGGCCGCATGCGTGGTGGCAAGATGCGCTCGGCCAGGCGACCAACGATCCGGCGGTGCTGTTTGCCAATCCGCCGGGCACCTTGTTGCCCTTGGGTGGGCAGGAGGCCGGGCATAAAGGGATGGGGCTGGCGCTGCTGGTGGAAGCGCTGACTGCTGGATTGACTGGTTTTGGCCGGGCCGATCAGGTCGAGGGCTGGGGCGCCACAGTGTGGCTGCAGCTTTATGACCCCGAAGCGTTTGCAGGTTTGGGCGCCTACACCGGCCAGATGGACTGGTTGGCTGATGGGGTGCGGGCGAGCCGGGCGCGTGATTCGGCGCATCCGCCGCGCTTGCCGGGCCATCGCGGGTTGGCACTCAAGCGGGAGCAGCTGGAGCGCGGTGTCAGTCTTCACTCCTCAGTGATGCCCGCGCTAGTTCCCTGGCTGGACAAACTTGGGGTTGCCATCTAGCCCTCGATTCCCACCATCAGGAGGCTCGCGTCAGGGGAGTTCTTGAAAATGTGCCCAAATGCCGGAATGAGCTTTGAAAGTTGCGGTAATCTCTTGTCATGATGACTATCAAATGTCCGCGTTGTGCCGGCACCAATGTGCGAGCCTCGGGTGTCGCCGATGGAGTTGCCTCGGGGTTCTTTACCGCGCGTTACCGCTGCGAAGATTGCCGCGAGCGATTTGGCAAGGCACGTAAAACCGCCTGGATTGCCGCTGTTGTGGGGGCCCTGTTTCCGGTCGTGGCGGGTGCTTTGGTGCTCGATCGCATGGGATATGTGGATATCTCGGCCCGGCTTAAGGGTGAAGAGCGCATCACAGTGGGTGAATCGATTGCCAGGTTGCGCCAACGCGCTGCGGATGGTGATGCTCAGGCCATGTTTCGATTGGGAGCGGTATATCGCCAGCGTGCGCGAGCCGATACCGACAAGCTTGCGGTGGAGTATCTGACTCAGGCGGCCGAAAAGGGCCACAAGGAAGCCAGCTTCCTGCTCTCCATGCATTACAGCGATGGGCGTGGTGTCATTCAGGATTATCAGCAGATGTTTCGCTATGCCTCCAAGCTGGCTGAAACCAATCATCCGGGTGCTCAATTCATGCTGGGCAACGCGTTTCGCCGCGGCATGGGCACGCCCCCCGACAACAAAAAAGCCTACGTCTGGTACAACCTCGCGGCTGCCAATGGCAGCATCGAGTCGATGCCTTTGCGGGATAACCTGGCTCGAAGCATGAGTTCGCCAGAGGTTCTGGAAGCTCAGGCTGATGCTCGGCGCTTGGTTGAGCGGCTGCGGAAAGGTGAAGGGGCTGGCGATTTATTGCCGCAATTTGCCCAAAAGCTCAATGCGCCCAATGTGGGTAATCAGATGATGCCGGTCGCCAGCGAAGGCTCCGGCAAGGTTGTGCGCTAAGCCCGGAGTTTTCCCCGAGGCTTAGTGTTTGGGTTCTGTAAAGGTGGCTGCCAGGCGCCGCACTACATCGCGCGGGTCTGAGTTCGTGGTGCTCCCCAGGCACAAGGTCGAGACCAAAACCCGTTCGGCCTGATTCAACGGCCCCGCGCTCGATATCTCTTTCCATTCGCTTGCAGGCGTGAGGTTCCATGAGCCATCGGGCCGACCAATCGCCAGCAGCCGGCGCTGGCTCATATTGCAGCGAAAGCCAATGATCGACAGGTTGCGTACACCCTGCGAGCTGGTCACGACCAGCGTGGCATGAATCGCATGCTCATTGATTCGGCGCACACTCGCGGTGTCGATCGCAAAATCATAGGGCGAGGTGGCGCTGACATAAAACGGCTGAAGCTTGGCATTGGCCGCGAACGCGGGCAGGTTGGCCGGCAGCTCGATTTCGGCCTCCGGCTTTTTATCCCAGGCACTTTGCGCGCGGGCCGAAAGGCTCCAGCCCCAGCCGGCGCAAATCACCAAAGCCAACACGGCTCCCCAAAGCGAAAACCCACTGCGAACCCACGCCCTCGGGGTAAGACTGGGCCTTTTGGTGGTTGATGTCATGAGGGGTCGTGTCTTGTGGGATCGCTTTCGGCGAGCTGACCATACTGCGGAGCACGGAGTTTTTGCGTGCGCACAGGTTCACCCTCAACCGGATTTGCCTTCGGGCTCAGAAATCGGGACAGCTCTTCGAGCGCATCACGATACACCCCACGCTTGAACTCGATTACTGCTTCCAGGGGTATCCAATACTCGTGCCAACGCCAGGCATCGAATTCAGGATGCCCACTTGCGCGCAGATCCACATCGGAATCCCTTCCGGTGAGTCTGAGCAGATACCAGATCTGTTTCTGGCCCTTGTAGTTACCTCGCCAATCGCGCCTGACCCACTGCTCAGGAACCTCATACCGCAGCCATTCCCGGGTGCGGCCCACGATGCGAACATGGCCGGGCTTCAACCCGGTTTCTTCTTCCAGCTCCCGGTACATCGCCTGCTCGGGAGACTCTCCCCGCTTGATGCCACCTTGTGGAAACTGCCATGACTGCTCGCGAACCCGCTTACCCCAGAACACCTCGTCTCGATGGTTCAAAAGAATGATGCCAACGTTGGGGCGATAGCCGTCTTTATCCAGCATGGCCGGACCCCTTGATGCTTTACACTGCGGACGATTATAGCTACGAATCTCAAGATGAAAGCCAGTGCCTTCCATATCAGTACATTAAAAGAAGCTCCTGCCGACGCGGAAATCATCAGCCATCAATTGATGACACGCGCCGGGTTGATCAAGAAACTGGCCGGTGGAATCTATAACTACATGCCGATGGGCTTGCGCGTGATCCGCAAGATCGAGCGCATCATTCGCGAGGAGATGGATGGCGCGGGTGCGGTGGAATTGCTCATGCCGGTGGTGCAGCCGGCCGAGTTGTGGATGGAGTCGGGGCGCTGGGAGCAATATGGCCCTGAGCTGCTGCGGGTAAAAGACCGGCATGGGCGCGACTTCATCATCCAGCCGACCTCCGAGGAAGTCATCACCGATATCGTGCGCCAGGAGATTCGCAGCTATCGGCAGATGCCCAAGAATTTTTATCATATTCAGACCAAGTTTCGCGATGAGCGTCGCCCGCGTTTTGGGGTGATGCGGGGCCGTGAATTCACGATGAAGGATGCGTATTCCTTTGATCGTGATCGCGAGAGTGCGCTTAAAAGCTATCAGCTCATGTTTGATGCTTACACCCGCACCTTTAGCCGCATGGGTTTGAAATTTCGTGCAGTGGCGGCGGATACCGGGTCGATTGGCGGCTCGGCCAGCCATGAGTTTCAGGTGATGGCCGATACAGGCGAGGACGCGATTGCGTATAACCCCGAGTCGAGCTACGCGGCTAATGTGGAGCTGGCGGAGGCCTTGCCTTTGATCGCTGCGCGTGCGGCGCCAGCGCAAGCCCTTACGCTCACGCCCACGCCCGGCAAAGCCCGCTGTGAGGATGTCGCGCAATTGCTCGGCTTGCCGCTTGAGCAAACCGTGAAGTCCCTCGTGCTTGCAGTTGATCCTCCTGCTGAGCCGAAGCCAGGCGATGCGAAGTCGGTGCAAGTATGGCTGCTGCTGGTGCGCGGCGATCATGATCTAAACGAGATCAAGGCCAGCAAGGTGCCAGGGCTCAAAGGATTCAGGTTTGCGAGCGAAGGAGAAATCCTCGAATACTTTGGCACACCGCCCGGCTACCTTGGGCCGATCAATCTGCTCAAGCCGCTGAATATCGTGGTGGATCGCACCGTGGCCAACATGAGCGATTTTGTGTGTGGCGCCAATCAGGCCGATCACCATTTCACTGGGGTGAATTGGGGGCGCGATGTGCCTGAGCCGATCGTGGCGGATATTCGTAACGTCAAGGCTGGTGATCCCGCGCCCGATGGGCCTGGGGTGTTGGCCATTGAGCGCGGCATTGAGGTGGGTCATGTGTTTTATCTGGGCACCAAGTATTCCGAGGCGATGAAGGCGCAGTTCATTGATGATGATGGCAAGAGCAAGGTCATCGAGATGGGTTGTTACGGCATCGGCGTCACACGCTTGCTGGGCGCAGCCATCGAGCAGAATCACGATCCCAAAGGCATCATTTGGCCGCGTGCAATTGCGCCATTCGAAGTGGTGATTTGCCCAATGAGTTACGGGCGCAGCGAGGCGGTTCGCGAGGCTGCGCATGGTTTGTATGACGCGCTTAAGCAAGCGGGTGTGGATGTGATGCTGGATGATCGCGACGAGCGCCCCGGTGTGATGTTTGCGGATTGGGAGCTGGTTGGTGTGCCGGTGCGCCTCACGGTGGGAGATCGCGGTCTGAAGGAGGGCAGCATTGAGCTTACTGAGCGGCGAGGCCTGGCTACGAATACGGTGCCTTTGGCGGATGCGCTCGCGCGGGTGCATGAGGTTTTGGCACGAAGCTGATGAAGCGGCGTGCTGTATGCGGGGCCTTGGCTGCGTGGATGGCCAGCCCCTCGGTGGTATGGGCGGGTGCTCAGCAGTATGAAGAAATGAGCGCGGCGGTGCGCACTGCCATGCAGGCCGCACTGGAAGATACTTCGCCGCCGCAGCCCAGGTTTGACTCGGTGGCCCATAAAGTCGATTGGCTTGCTGAGATGGCGGCTCGCTTGCCTCGCCGCTGGAAGCCTGACTATCACCAGCGCATCGAGTTTTTGCTGGCGATGCGCTATGAAGCCCAGCGCGCCGGCCTTGATCCGCAATTGGTGCTCGGTTTGATCGAGGTGGAGAGCTACTTTCGCAAGTACGCGGTATCGCATGCCGGGGCGCGCGGTTATATGCAGGTGATGCCGTTTTGGACCAAGGTGCTTGCGCAGGGTGATGCCACCACGCTTTTTGATATGCGCACCAATCTGCGTTATGGCTGCCTGATTTTGCGGCATTACCTGGATCGCGAGCGCGGCGATTTGTTTCGCGCACTTGGACGTTACAACGGCAGCCTGGGGCGTGCGGAGTATCCAAACCTGGTGTTGGCGGCGTGGAAGAAATGGGCCTATAACCCGCGCAGTTTGAGCACGCCAGCCAGCCAAAATTGAGCCAAAAAGCGTAAAATTTTCCGACAAATCAAGGATTTACAATCTAGTTCATCATTCTGTAACACATCGTCTCAATAGTGTCGTCCTCGGGATCGCAATAGCGAACGTGGCGTCAATATTTGAGTGAGTACATCATGACATCGAACTATTCCAAGGGATTCGGAAAACGTCTGGCCGCCGGATTGGTGCTGGCCGCTTATTTGCCCGTGAGTTTCGCGGCAGCGATTGAAGGCGTCACGATTTTGCATGTTGGGGACCAGGAGTCCTGGCTGCTGAGCGCCCAGGGCAATCTTCGCAACAGCTCGACTGATCCCCTGTCTTTTTACGGCGGCATTGATCGGCTAGCTACTGTCGTAGCCCAGGAGCGGCAAACAGCAGCCTCGGCTTCGCGCAGTGTGTTGACCCTGAACGCAGGCGATTCGTTTTTGCCAGGGCCCCGCTTTACTGCCAGCTTGCAGAACCTGGGCACTGGGTTTAACGGTGGCCAGGATTTCTACGATGCGATCGCAATGCGTCGAATCGGCTTTACTGCCTCGGTGTTTGGTAACCATGAATTTGATTTGGGCCCTGGCACCGCTGCGCGCTTTGCCGAAGTTTCCGGCACGACTTTCCTGTCATCGAATCTGAATTTCTCCGCGACTCCCCAGTTTCAAGCACTCGCTGCGGCGAATCGGGTGGCGCCTGGCATGATTGTCACCACCGATGGCGGCAACAAGATTGGGTTGGTGGGTGCGACCACGCCTTTGTTGCCAACGATCTCTTCGCCTGGCGCAGTGAACCTGCTGGGGTATAGCGCCAGCAACACGGAGCAGCAAAACCTGCAGGCCCTCGTGCCTATCGTGCAGGCCCAGGTAGACGCTCTGCGCACCCAAGGCGCCACCACGATTGTGTTGATGAGCCATCTGCAAAATGCAGCCAACGAAATCAACACCGTAGTGCCGCAGTTGCGTGGCGTGGATGTAGTGCTCTCCGGCGGCGGCCATGAGCTGATGGCCAATACTAGCGATGCCCGTATCCCCGGCACGCCTGCGCCAAGCTATAACCAGTACCCCACAACAGTCACCACCGCCGATGGCAACAAGGCCTTGATCGTGACTTCCAATTTTGGCAACCGCTATGTGGGTGTGCTGAATCTTTCGCTCGATAGCAATGGTCGACCGATTCGCGATGCGGGTGGTGCGCCAGTGGTGGATACCGGCTCACGCATGGTTCGTGTTTCAGGCGCTGCAGCTGATGCAGACCGCGTGACTGGCGATACCTTCATCACCAACAATGTGGTGACTCCGGTGCAGAACTACATCGCCGCATTAAATGCAGTCACCATTGGCAACAGCTCAACCGCCTTGAACGGCGCCCGCGGTGCGGCCTCCAGCACGACGGCGCCGATCACCTTCGGTGTGCGTAACAGCGAAACCAACCTGGGCAACCTCATGGCTGATGCCCTGCGATTTGCAGGCAAAACCGATGTGGCGTTTCAAAACGGTGGAGGCATTCGTGCCTCGATTGCTGCCGGGCAAGTCACTGTGGGCGATACCTTCAATGTGGCGCCGTTTACCAACCTGTTGGCGCTGTTCAATTCGGTAACGCCTCAGCAATTGAAATCGATTCTGGAGCATGGATTGGGTGCGGCATCGCCCACAGGCAATGCGGATGGACGCTTTCCGCAGATCTCGGGGATGCGGGTGATTTATGACACCACCCGCGCGATTGGAAGCCGTATCTTGTCGATCACATTAAACGACGGCACGGTGCTGGTGAATGATGGCCAGGTGATCGCCGGTGCGCGCAACATCACCATGTCCACTATCGACTTTTTGGCTCGTGGCGGTGACGGCTATCCGTTCTCCAATCTGGGCCTGCAGTTTGTGAACCCCACCAATTCGATTACCTACCAGGAAGCGCTGCGTCTGTTCATCGAGTCACCAGTGCGCGACGGTGGGCTGGGTGGAGTGATCAGTGCGTTGCAATATGGCGTGGATAATCCCCGCGACTTCCAGGGCCGATTGGTCGACCTTGCCATCGCTGTGCCAACGCCCGCCACCTTATCGCTGCTATTGCTGGCTGGCCTGCCGCTGCTGTGGTCACGGCGCAGGGCTGCCAATTCAGCAGGCTATTCGCGAGCTGCTTGAGGCTTGGGCCGCTTGCCGATCTCAATGGTGAGATCCAGCGGCTTGCCGTCCCGCAAAAACGAAAGCTTGTGATTACTGCCTGGCGGGAGCTGGGCGATTAACGCAAGCATGGTGGCGGTGTTGGTGACAGGCTTGTCGCCCACCGCAACCAGGATATCGCCGACCTTGACTCCGGCCTTATCCGCAGGCCCGGCGCGCATCACGCCCGCGATAATCGCGCCATCATTGCGAGCCAGTTTGAAGGCTTGCGCAAGCTCGGGCGTCACATCCTGGGGCTCCACACCGATGAAGCCGCGAGTCACTGCGCCATTGCTCACAATCTGATCCATCACCTGCTTGACGGTGGAAACTGGAATCGCAAACCCGATGCCGAGCGATCCACCGCTGCGCGAGTAGATCGCCGTGTTGATGCCAATCAGGCGGCCTTGCGAATCCACCAGCGCGCCCCCCGAGTTGCCGGGGTTGATGGCTGCATCGGTTTGGATGAAGTTCTCGAAGGTGTTGATGCCGAGCTGGTTGCGGCCGAGCGCACTCACAATGCCCATGGTGACGGTTTGCCCCACACCAAACGGATTGCCAATCGCCAGCACCACGTCACCAACCTTCACCTGCTCAACATCAGCCAGAGTGATGCCCGGCAGCTCCTTGATCTCCGAGCGCAACACCGCAATATCGGTCTCGGGGTCGCTGCCAACCACCTTGGCCTTCATGCGTCGGCCATCGGAGGTCAGCACCTCGATTTCTTCCGCGCCTTCAATCACATGATGGTTGGTCAGCACCAGCCCATCGGCGCCCAGAATCACGCCTGAGCCCAGGCTCGAGGAAGGCTCGCGCTGCGCAAATCGTTCACCAAAAAACCGCTTGAACATCGGATCGTTCATAAACGGATGGTTGGGCACCGCCCGCACCGCTTTGGTAGTGTAAATATTGACCACCGAAGGAATCGCGCGCCGCGCGGCATCGCTGTATGAAAGAATGGCAGCATCGCGTGCGGGAGCGGAGCCAGTGCCTGGGGCGGCTGAAACTGCAGTACCGGGCGAGCGATCTTCCTGCAGTTTTTGCGGCAGCCATTCCGGCTTGAGGGTCGAAACCACAAACACCGCGCCCAGCACCACGGTAACTACCTGAGCAAACAATAACCAGAGCCTTTGCACGATGCCATCCCATTCAAAAAAAGCGTCCAAACATTCAATCGCTGCCATTGATCTTAACCGCTGGTTCGAAGATAAGCTCGAAGCAGCGAAGTTCAAGGATTATTGCCCCAACGGGTTGCAGGTCGCTGGCACGCCACGTGTGAGCAAAATTGCATGCGCTGTCACTGCGAGCCTGGCCAGCATTGAAGCGGCGATTGCGGCGGATGCGGATGCCCTGGTCGTGCATCACGGTATTTTCTGGCGCGGCGATAACCCTTGCCTGGTCGGGCCGCATGGTGCGCGGGTGCGTCGCCTCATCGCCTCGGACTTGAATCTGTGGGCCTACCATCTGCCTTTGGATGTTCACCCGATCTGGGGCAACAATCAGCAGCTCGGCGAAAAGATGGGCTGGCTCAAGCCGGGCCAACGGCCCACCACTAGCGGGGAGTATGGGTTGGTAGCGTCAGTTACGTTGCCGCAAGAGCAAAGCAGCCGGCAACTATCCGTCTCGCTCGCTCGTCGTTTGGGGCACAAGCCCTTGGTTGTGGGCGAAACGCAGCGGCCGATCCGCCAATTGGCCTGGTGCACAGGCGCTGCTCAAGACAGCCTCGCGCAGGCGATCGCGCTGGGTTGCGATGCATTTGTGAGTGGCGAGATTTCAGAGCGCACCACCCATCTCGCGAGAGAAGCGGGGGTGGCTTATTTTTCTGCCGGGCATTACGCCACTGAGCAATATGGGGTTCAGGCTTTAACCGAGGCAGCAGCCAGCGAACTGGCCGTGCCTTGGGTCTATATCCCTGATCCTAATCCGGTTTAGATCACTTCTTGACCAGAGCGTCGCGGATTTCCTTGAGGTATTCCTCGCTTGGATTCGGTGCGGCGGGCGCAGCAGCGGCTTCCATATTGAGGTTGCCCTTGGCGCGATTGAAAATCTTGACCATCTGGAAAATCACAAACGCCAGAATGATGAAGTTGATCAGGATGGTGATGAAGTTGCCGTAGGCAAACAGTGGCACGCCAGCCTTGGTCAGGTCGGCGTAAGTCATGGCGCCCTTGAAGTCAGCAGGAACCTTGCCCAATGTGATGAACATGTTGGAAAAGTCGATGTTGCCAAAAATGGCCCCAATCACCGGCATGATCAGATCCTTGACCATCGAATCAACAATCTTGCCAAACGCCGCGCCAATAATCACCCCGACTGCCAGGTCGATTACATTGCCCTTGACCGCAAAATCGCGAAATTCTTGCATCATTCCCATTTGATCCTCCTTATATAAATACGCTATCAAGCTGGGTGATCGGGTTATACCACCAGCCATTGTGAAACACTGTTGCAATAGGGTGCATCTGTGGTTCTGTCGCACTGCAGCACCCGATTCCGTTACAATTAAGGGTTGTCGTAAACAGCCAAACGAAACATGAGCAGCGTTCCAGCAGATTCCAGCCGTCGTTCCGCCATCGCACTCACCGCCGCCGTCGGCGGAGCGGGTGGCCTAGCCGTCGCAGTTCCCTTTGTTGCCAGCTTCCAGCCCTCTGAAAAGGCCAAGGCTGCGGGTGCCCCCGTCGAAGTTGATGTCGGCGGGATGTTGCCCGGCGAGCTCAAGCGCGTCGAGTGGCGTGGCAAGCCAGTATGGGTGTTGCGTCGCACTCCTGAAATGATCGAATCACTCAAGAAAACCGATGAGCAGGTGGCCGATCCCAAGTCGGATCGCAAGGAATACCCGACACCGGCGTATGCCAAAAACCAGGTCCGTTCCATCAAGCCAGAGTATCTTGTGGTGGTGGGTATTTGCTCGCATCTTGGATGTTCACCTTCAGACAAGTTCACTCCGGGCGCTCAGCCCTCGTTGCCCGATGATTGGGGCGGCGGTTTTCTGTGTCCTTGTCACGGCTCCACGTTTGATCTGGCCGGTCGTGTGTTCAAGAACAAGCCTGCCCCGGATAACCTCGAAGTTCCCCCTCACATGTATTTGTCCGATACCCGTCTGATTATTGGCGAAGACAAACAAGCGTAGTCCAGGAGCATTAATTTAATGGCATCGAATTCGTCGCATACCCCGGTGCAGGGTGGTTTGTTGGGCTGGGTGGATCAGCGTTTTCCGCTGACCAAGCTCTATAAAGAGCATTTGTCCGAGTATTACGCGCCCAAGAATTTTAATTTTTGGTACTTTTTTGGTTCACTCGCCATGTTAGTGCTGGTGATCCAGATCGTGACTGGCATCTTCCTGGTCATGCATTACAAGCCTGACGCAGCGAAGGCATTCGAATCGGTCGAATACATCATGCGTGAGGTTCCGGGCGGCTGGATCATCCGCTACATGCACTCCACCGGCGCATCCGCGTTTTTTGTTGTGGTCTACATGCACATGTTCCGTGGCCTGATCTACGGCTCCTATCGCAAACCACGCGAACTGATTTGGATCTTCGGCTGTTTGATCTTTTTGTGCCTGATGGCTGAAGCCTTCTTTGGCTACTTGCTTCCATGGGGTCAGATGTCGTTTTGGGGCGCCCAGGTGATCGTTAACCTGTTTGCCGCTGTGCCATTCATTGGGCCGGATCTCGCGATTCTGATTCGCGGCGACTATGTAGTAGGCGATGCCACTCTCAACCGCTTCTTCTCGTTTCACGTGATTGCGATCCCCTTGGTGTTGTTGGGCCTGGTGGCTGCGCACATCATTGCGTTGCATGAAGTGGGCTCGAATAATCCCGATGGCGTGGATATCAAGGCCAAGAAGGATGCGTCGGGCAAGCCGCTTGATGGTATTCCCTTCCACCCCTATTACACAGTGCACGACATCCTCGGTGTGAGCGTGTTCCTGATCGCGTTCTCAGCTGTGGTGTTTTTTGCTCCAGAGATGGGCGGCTACTTCCTGGAGTTTAATAACTTCATTCCTGCCGATCCACTCAAAACGCCGTCGCATATCGCGCCAGTGTGGTACTTCACGCCGTTTTACTCGATCCTGCGTGCAGTCACCAGCGAGTTCCTTGTGGTGCTGGCTGTGTGTGCGATCCTTTACCTGATCCTGGTCTGGACCACTGTGAAAAGCGGGCTCAGCAAGATGATCGCTACTGCAGCGGTCGGCGCCTTGTGCGTTGGGTTTTACCTCTTTGATGCGAAATTCTGGGGTGTGGTCGGCATGGGTGCTTCGGTGATGGTGTTTTTCGCCATGCCCTGGATCGACAACAGCCCGGTGCGTTCGATTCGGTATCGCCCAAGCTGGCATAAGTGGGTGTATGGCCTGTTTGTAGTGGCCTTCATCGTGCTTGGCTATTTCGGCGTGCAGCCAGTGAGTGTGGCAGGGGAGCGTATTTCGCAGACCCTGACTATTGTTTACTTTGGCTTTTTCCTGCTGATGCCCTGGTGGAGCGCCATGGGCGAATTCAAGCCGGTGCCCGATCGTGTGACTTTCGAGGCCCACTAATGAAGAGTGTTTCGATGAAAAAAGCATTGGCCCGCTGGGTAGCCGCTCTCGGTTTGGCTTTGGGAGCGGTAAGTGCCCAAGCCGCCGGCGGCAACTATCCCCTGGATCATTTCCCCAAGGAAAAGCTCTCCGATCAGGCAGCCTTGCAAAACGGCGCCAAGCTGTTTGTAAACTACTGCCTGAATTGCCACTCCGCCAACCTGATGCGCTACAACCGGCTTCAGGATTTGGGTCTCACTGAAGACCAGATCAAAAAGAATCTGCTGTTTTCAGCCGACAAGGTCGGCGAGACCATGGGTATAGCGATGAACCCCAAGGATGCCAAGGAATGGTTTGGTGCCTTGCCGCCTGATTTGTCAGTGATTGCACGTGCGCGCTCGTCACATGCAGGTTCGGGATCTGATTGGCTTTATACCTACCTGCGCGCCTACTATCGCGATTCCACTCGCGCTACAGGCTGGAATAACGCAGTGTTCGAAAACGTCGGTATGCCGCATATCTTCTGGGAAATGCAAGGCAGCCGCGGTGCGACCATTGAGGAAGTGAAAGCGGCCAAGGATTCCAAGGGCGCAGTCACCGGCTTTAACCGCACCACCATCGCGTTTGACACCAATGGCGTGCGCACAGAAAAAACCGAAAAGGTCACCGACGCACATCCGCATGAGAGCAAATCGATCACCCTCACCAAAGCGGTTGGCGGTACGGTTTCCCAGGCCGATTACGATAAGCAGATCGCCGATCTGGTGGCGTATATCACCTACATGTCAGACCCATCGGCCAAAACCCGAACCAATGTTGGTGTGTGGGTACTGATCTTCTTGGGTATCTTCACCATCTTCGCCTGGAACTTGAACCGGGTATATTGGAAAGACATCAAGTAATTCCGGAGCGGTTCCACACACTGCTCCTGAGTCCCCCAGGGTGAGCTGCGATAAGCGGTCTCACCCTAAGTTTTTAATGATTTTTAGAATTCGGAGAACGAATCATGATGGTGTTGTACTCGGGGACGACTTGCCCGTTTAGCCAACGCTGCCGCTTTGTGCTGTTTGAAAAAGGCATGGATTTCGAAATCCGCGATGTCGATCTCTATAACAAACCGGAAGATATTTCGATCATGAATCCCTATGGCCAGGTGCCCATCCTGGTCGAGCGTGATCTGATCCTGTACGAGTCCAATATCATCAATGAATATATTGATGAGCGCTTCCCGCATCCGCAGCTCATGCCTGCTGATCCGGTGATGCGTGCGCGCGCCCGGCTGTTTCTGTTCAATTTCGAGCGCGAGCTTTTTATTCATGTGCAGCAGCTCGAGCGCAGGGATGCGCAAAAAGATGCGGGCAAGGCGATGGAGAAGGCCCGATTGCAAGTGCGTGATCGCCTGACCCAGCTCACCCCGATCTTCATGAAAAACAAGTTCATGCTCGGTGATGATTTTTCGATGCTGGATGTGGCGATCGCTCCGCTTTTGTGGCGCCTGGATCACTACGGTATCGAGATGCCCAAAACCGCTGCGCCCTTGCTGCGCTATGCCGAGCGAATCTTCTCGCGTCCGGCCTATATCGAAGCGCTCACGCCGTCTGAAAAGGTGATGCGCCGCTAGAGGTTGGCGATATTCAGTTCACGATGAGCGGATCGTCCACCAAGCCCTATTTGCTGCGTGCCATTCAT
>JAIYCW010000039.1 GCA_027487815.1 Burkholderiales bacterium | reverse complement strand
TCTTGCTTTTCCTGTTATTCAAAAAGTTTATGCAAGCCCGTGATGGATATTCTGGCTCGATATTGGATGAGCTATGCCGAATGGGAGATTGATTTGAAAGGGAAGTGTCGGCTAGAGTGTGGAAGGGTACGCTAGTGCGATAGTCTTGAAAGCCGATAGATTCGAGCGTTGCAGATGGGAGACCTGCGAAGCTATCTCTTCAATTGAGTGGGAGGAATGTTGCAAATGAAACATCGTGTTTTTTCCAGCGCTCTAGTCATTGGCATGGTGTTTGGCTTGACAGGCTGCGATCAGATGGGCGGAAAGTTTGAGATTGTCCGAGCGGGAAATCAGACTTTTGTATTGAACAAAGCAACTGGCGACACGCAATTGATTGAAGGTCAATTGCTCGTCAAGGTTCAAGTTCGGGGAGATAACGCTGAGGATGAGGTGCTGAAGCAGGTAAAAAGTTGGCCCCTGTTGACGATAAGTCCGATTGGCGACCTAAAGCTTAGTGTTAAGACCAAATACCGCGACGGAAAAATGCAGTATCAAATTGATCTTGAGCCGTTTCAGGGCCGTCTTGAAAAGGAATTCAATGCGGCAGGGTTAGATTTTGCGAGGCAACCAATCATATTCGTTGACTTTTACGATGAAGATGAATTCCGTATTAGCGATGCAATTGAACTAAAGATCAATGGTGGCGGTGGCACCCGCGTAGTCAATGACAAGGGAGAGCCGTACGCCCTAGTGTGGCGTGGGAGTCAAGCAATGTCACTAGAGGCCTACCGCGCTGCTCGTAAACACAGCATACGGTGGTCAGGGTTTGCAAAGAATTGATTCGTCTCATGCTCAACGAGTACGGACAGCTACCTCTTACGATTTGGTTCTAATTTAGTTTAGTCTAGGCTTTGTCGTTCAGTGTGATTTAGTCCACTCTCTGTACTGATGAAAACTTAAAGGTGTTTTCGGCTGTTTCATATTGAGTTTTTAGTATGGCGATGACTGTCGGTTAGGCTGCCTTACTATGTATACGTGCTGAGTGACGACACAAACACTCACGCTGTCGGTTGACCAAATAGTTACGGCTCGGAATTCTGAGGTTCTGGTCGAGTTACTCGGCGGGTAAAGTGCCTGACCTACCAGAGTTCGATCTGAAATTCTGCATTTGTATGTTTGACTTTCTGCAACCGTCTTTGTGGCGCATCGTGATGGATAGGGGCTAAATCTGTGGTTAAACCGCGCAATTTCCAGTCTGTTGCAGAAAGCTATGGATTGTGGTGGTCGATGCGTTGGGGTTGCTCTGTATCAGTCCAGTGATCCGTGTCTTGTTCGCCCCCTAGGCACCTAACCATGAAAGCAGTTGGATATGCTAAATGTTCAGACCCAACCCAAAAAAGACCGCTGGCCCCGAGCACGTATAAATGAGTGCTTACAAGGCCTAGCGTTCAAGGGTTCGTCTCATTGCTCGTTTCCCCAATCAGAACCGAGTTATTGAGGTGTGGTGTCGACTCTGCCTACAGAGGATATCGGTACGGCAAGCGATAGGACCGATTTGTCCTGAGTCGTAAGAACGCAGTGCGGACTCTATTGACTGAGGCACAAAATTGCAAATACCAAGGGTGCGGCGAGGTAGCAAAAAACCAAGCCCCAATGACGAGCATGAAGACTTGAACTAACGCAAAACATCATGAAAACTGTAGTCACGATAGCTACCCAATACAGTCGAAGCAGTCCGCAAATTAGGTTATTTGATAGTGTTGTTAAGGTGCATAAATGACCAGCCGCGAACAGTCCCGCATACAAGAAGACCTTGTGGCTCTCTATCTGAGGTTAAACGGCTATTTTGTGTCGGGGCTAATCTTGCACTCGGCGGTCCATGGGAAGAATCGGGCTGAGATAGATGCAATTGCTATTCGGCTTCCTTTCAGCTGTGAGCCTGACCGGACCGTGGTTAGCGACCCAAAACTTCAGACAAGTGATTCAAGAATTGATCTACTTCTCTGCGAAGTAAAGAGTCACGGTCAGAACGTTCGTTTTAATGAACCACTCACACGCGACATTACCGTATTAGAATCTGCGCTTCGGTGGGCTGGCATTGCGCCAGCACCAGCTGTTCCAGGAATTGCAGCGGAACTGTCCATCCACCTTAAAGCTCGGTCTACTGAGCAACCAGCGACCGTGCTTGTGAGTACAACAGCCCAGATAAGGGCAATCATTTTTGTGCCCGAGACCGAGAACAGGCGTAATAATCAACCATGGTGCATCGACGGAAACACCATGTTTAATTACATCGAGAAGTGCTTGGCCCCAGTTGAGCCGCGCGATACATGCTCTGTTCAGTACGATCTCACCTCGTGGGGCCGTTTTGAGTATCTTGTTAAGTATTTCAAGAAACGACACGGTCCTGGGCCAGGCACTATTAAAGAAATTTACAGCTACGTAGCCGAAGATGCGCGCTAACCCCGATTACTGCCTCATTCTCAATAGCGTAATAGCTGTCCTTCTGCGGGCAAACTAACGCCCCGTCTTGCCCTGATGCGAGCACCTGCATTGCTAACGGTAGATCAGTGCTGTCAGGGAGTTTGCTATGGCAGTTTCTGCAAAAGCACTAGGAATTGATACGCTTCCAATCGCTGACCGAGTCGCTTTGGTCCAAGAGATTTGGGCGAGTATCGCTTTGGAACCCGAGGCTTTTAAGATGACCAACGCACAAATTGTTGAATTGGGCCGTCGGGTCGCCGACGATGAGGTAAATCCAGGCGATGTAGTTTCTGCTGATGAAGTTTTTGCAACTGCACGAGCCAGGTTGGCGAACCGTCAGTGGAGATAACCTTTCGAGGAGCAGTTCAGTACGAGTTCTATGAAGGGGCTGATTGATGCGATGGAGAACGAGTAGGTCTAGGCGAGGAGTTCATCGCAGAAATCGAGGCGCTGGTCGCCAGGATAAGCGCCAATCCATATCTATATCAAAGGGTACAAGGATCAGTCCGACGCGCTGTGGCACCGAGATTCCCGTATTCAATTTATTACAAGATCGGCCAGGGTGAAGTTATTGTTCTGGCTGTGTTTGCAGGTGCACGCGACCCCACAATTTGGCAAGGGGGTCATAAAGAGCTGTCGCTCTAACGCCCATTGCGGGGTATCAGCAAAAAAGCTTTTGACGTGATTCATCCGTCTATACCGAGCTGCTTGTGCCAGGCCCCGATCTTACTGCACTTGACGCACCTCTTGGCCCTTGAGCGCTGTCTCGAAAAAGTTAACATCGCATCAAGCCCGCCCCACATTAATCAACATCCCCTTCGTAGGTGAAGACGCAGCGTCAATCCTGGCCTGATGGAGAGCGTCAGATGCAGTGTCGTCAGATGATGCGTACAACTCTTGATATTGATGCAGACGTGCTTCTTGCCAGCAAAGAGCTCGCGGCACGCCAACGGTCGACCGCAGGCAAGGTCTTATCCGATCTCGCGAGAAGGGCGCTGACCGGGGAGATCGTTTCTGCGGCCAAAGGCTTAAACAACAGCGTGTTGGAAGTTCGGGAGCCAGTTACAACTTGTGGCTTCAAGCCCTTTCCCAAACGAGGCGTCGTTGTTACCAACGTATTGGTGAATCAGCTGCGCGATGAAGAAGGCATTTAGAGCCTCGTATCTTGAAATCGCTCCTGAATGTCAGTGTATTAGATGCTGTTCAGGCCAAAGGAAGCGACTCAATCTCCAGCGCATGAATCACTGCATTGCGCGCTAAGCTTGCTCAACTGCAATAAGCAGCAAAGCGCTTTACCACCGCACCAATCCCCGGCCCACATCAATCACCATCCGCACCGATAGATAAAGCCTCGGTTCGACTGAGTCAATAAAGATGTATTCGTTATCGCTCGTGTGAGCGCCATAGCCGCGCAGCCCGAAGCTTTCAAGCACGCCGCCTTTGGGGCGCAGGCCCGCAAATGCAGCATCCGTGCCTCCACCTGTGGGGCGTTCGCGGATCTCAAGGCTCTTGTCGATTTCGGTGAACACGCCCACAGCATGTTTCGCCAAAGCGCGAGCAGCATCATTGGCCACAAAGGCAGGGCGGCTGCGTAAAAACTCAAGCTCGACTTTAGTGTCGGGGATCAGGGTTTCCTTGATGGCTTCGCGCAGCTCGCGCTCCATCTGGTCCATGTCCTGGTTGGCATTCGCGCGAATGTCGGCGGTGGCACTGGCTTCATCCGGAATCACATTGCGAACTTGGCCCGCGCGGGCCACGGTCCAGTTCAAGCGCAGGCCCTTGGCAGGATCGCCAAACGCGCGCGTCTTCATCAACTGATGAGCGAGTTCATATAAGGCATTGCGACCCGCATCAGGATTGGCGCCGGCATGCGAAGCTTTTCCAGTGACTTTCAAAGTTGCAATCGCGATGCTGCTTGTGGCCAGGCGCACCCAATCATTCTGAGTGCCGCCGCCTTCGTAGGAAAACACCGCGTCATACTCGCCGCCAAGCTTGGTGAGCAAGGCGCCCGAGCCTGGTGAGCCAACCTCTTCATCGCCGTTGATCAACACCGCCAACTCGGCATAGTCCTTATGCCCCCAGCGCTGCAGCATCTCGACGGTGTGCACAATCAGCGCCACGCCATTCTTGTCATCAGCAATCGCCAAACCATAAGCCCGATTGCCATCAATACGAAACGGTTGTTTGGCGAGCGTGCCGCGCGGATACACGGTGTCCATATGCGCGATGAGGAGCACCTTCTTCGAACCTGTGCCCTTCAAGCGGCCATACACCGCATTGCCCAGAGTTGCACCCTTCAGCAAGATATGGTCGGCGGGCGCTTTCATCGGAATCGATTGAACCTCCATACCGGCCGCGCGCAATCGTTCAGTCACCCAGCGCTCCATTTGCGCAAGCCCTTCAAGGTCAGCACTGCCCGATTCGATATTGCAGATCGCTTGCAGCGAGGCCATGAACTTCGGAAACTCAGCGGCCACTTCGGCCTTGATCTTCGCGGGCTCGGGGGCTCCGGTTTGGGCCAGGGCGGGACTCAAAAGCGAGCTCAGCAAAGCGACAAAAGCAAATAGGCGAGATACGGGGCGAAGGGATCTAAACATGGAATCCTCAAAGGAAAGTCACGCCTTTATACTTGGTTTTTGACGCTTTAAAAAGGAGCGCTGCACCATGCTGGACCACATGACCTTTCGCGTGAAAGACATCGCCCGCGCGAAAGCTTTCTATAGCGCGGCCTTGGCTCCATTGGGATATACCGTTGAATTTGAGGGCAACTATGGGGCCAACATACTTGGCTTCAGTTATCCGGAAGCTTCCGAACCCGACGGTAAAAAAGCGGATGTCTGGTTCATCGATGGCCCATCACCTTATGGCGGGCCGTCTGCAACCACAGGCTGCCATTTGGCGTGGCGCGCCACAAACCGCGCGCAAGTCGACGCCTTCTATCATGCAGCTATCGCGGCCGGTGGAAAAGATAATGGCCCTCCTGGTCTGCGGCCCGACTATCACCCGCATTACTACGGTGCCTTCGTGATTGATCTCGAGGGCAACAATATCGAGGCTGTTTGCCATCGGCCGGAATGAGTCCAGAATCCTGGCCTGGAGCCTATAATTCATGATCGTAGATAGGGGAACTTGTATGACCAGCGCACTGATTACTGTCGACCCTGATATCCATAGCGGCATGCCTGTATTTGTAGGCACTCGTGTTCCTGTCAAAGTGTTGTTTGATCACTTGGAAGCAGGAGATTCGCTCGAGGTATTCCTCGATGATTTCCCAACGGTCTCCCGTGAGCTTGCTATTGCTGTCCTAAAAGAAGCGCGGACAGCGATTTCCTAATGCGGGTTCTGCTTGATGAAGATTTGCCACGTCGACTCGCGGGGCTGCTAACAGACCACTCTGTAAGCACAGTGCCTCGTTGCGGCTGGGCAGGCGTTAAGAATGGCAAGTTGCTAGCTTTGGCTGCAGATTCGTTTGATGTCTTTCTGACAATGGATAGCCATCTTGAGTATCAGCAGAATCTTGCAACTCTGCCCATAGCTGTATTGGTGATTTCCGCTCAAAGCAATCGAATTGAACATCTCGTTCCTTTGGTTCCCTTAATCATGAAAGCACTGCTTGAGGTGAAGCCATGCAAGTTGAGCAGACTCGAGCCCTAGAGCCCTCTTTCCGTTTCCTTTGTTGGATTAAGAATTTAAGCTTCTTGTGACCGTTTCCCCTGAAACCGCCTGCCCAATCTGCAGCCAACCCAATCAATGCGCCGCAGCGCAAACCGGATCATTTGATCAGCCCTGCTGGTGCATGAATGTGGAGTTCACCGAGCAAGTGCTAGCCAAGTTGCCGCTGGGCGATGCGGGCATGTCATGCATATGCAGGGCTTGTGCCACCACAAGCACTCAGTGATTGGTTTGCGCTAGGGCTTTGCGCCAATAAAAGCCCTTGAAGATCAGCTCGAACGTCATCACATGATTGGCTGCGATGAACCAAAGCGGTGAGTAGTCTTTTCGGGTTACGCGAACGTCGCCCACCTCTGAGCTTCGCTCGAAAAAGCGATGCCCAATCAATCCTGGAAGAGCATGCACCACCGGAAAAGCCAGAGCGAGCCAAGGCTGGCCCTTGGCCACCACAGCGATTAGGTAGATCAGGCCAAAGATAGTGCCAAAAACATGCAGGGCCACATTCACGGCATGCTGATGCTCAGCGAGAAAAACCTGGCGGTAAAACGCTCGAAAGCCGGAGGGTTTGGAAGTCATAAAAAGCCTCAGATAGTGTTGACGGGGTATTCACACTATGCGAGCCTTAGCTCACATTATCAACTCGCGTTCCTGTTTGCTGCTCCCCTATGCCGAACCCATCGCTTTCTCCTCGTAAACTGCCTCGCCAAGAGCGCTCGGAGGCCACCGTCGCGGTCATTCTTGAAGCCGCTGCTCGCGTTTTGGGCGAGCGCTCCCTCGATGGCTTTAATACCAACCGGGTGGCCGAGGTCGCCGGAGTCAGTGTTGGGTCGGTCTATCAATACTTCCCCAATAAGGCTGCACTTGTTACCGCGCTAATCACCCGCGCCCAAGCGGAGTTAGCTCAGGCGATTGAAGCTTGTATTGAAAAGAGCGCTGCGAAGTCTTTGGATGGGCTGTTGTCTGGCCTGATTGCGATTGCAATCGATCATCAATTTCGAAACCCGGTGTTTGCTGCTGCACTGGATCATGAAGAGCAGCGATTGCCGCTTGACGATCTGCTGCTGGCCGCGCAGCAAAGACTAGTCAGAGCCGTTGATGGCGCCCTGCGAAGCCATCCGGCGCTTGGGAGGGTCAGATTGCCTGCCTATGCTGCGCCAGACTGCCTCACGATTGCCAAAGCGTTGATAGAGGCAGAGTCCATGAGTGCTCAACCCAATCTCACGCGATTGCGCACACGAGTGTTGCGAGCCTTGCGCGGCTACCTCTTCAATCCCTAAGCACCCAAGGGCCTCCACGAGTAGGCTAAAGTGGATGCCTCTTCAAAAAGGGCCGCGCCATGGACGATCTGAAAATTGATTCCCGCATCTGTATTCAAGCCATGAGCCACGGGGAAGGCTTTCATGCGCAGGGTCTGCGCGGCACCGATGAGCAGATGGATCCTTTTCTGATGGCGGATCACTACCGCATGAGTCAGCCCACCTTCGGGCCGCATCCGCATGCGGGATTCTCGGCTGTGACTTATATGTTCGATGATGCACAAACCGGCTTTGATAATCGCGATTCGCTTGGCGATCAGTCTCATATCGCTCCGGGCGATGTGCATTGGACGGTGGCCGGCAAAGGCGTGGTGCATGATGAAGTGCCCAGCGTTCGCGGGCAGGTTGCGCATGGCCTGCAGCTGTTTGTGAATCTTGCAGCGAAAGACAAGCATCGTGAGCCTGCCGCAATTCACGTCAAGCGTGAGCAGATGCCGGTGATCGCCCAAGCGGGCGGTGCGCGCGTCAAGCTCGGCTTTGGTCACTATGATGACGGCGTGGTTCGCCATGATCCGGTAGTGAATTTACCTACCGATGCTTCCTTGCTCGACATCACACTAGCAGCCCAGGCCCGGTTTCAATATCCCGTAGCGCGTGATCTCAATGCGATGCTCTACGTGGTTTCAGGCTCGGTTAAGGTGCAAGGCGAGGCTTTGTCTGCGGGTCAGGCAGTGCACTTCTCGCGTGAAGGCGGGATGCTTCACGTGGTTGCATCTGAAAGCGCCCATGTAGTGATGTTGTACGGCAAGCCACTAAACGAACCAGTGGTGCGGCATGGCCCATTTGCGATGACCAATCCGGCTGATATTGCGCGAGCCATTCAGGATTATCAAGCAGGGCGCATGGGCCATTTGCAAGAAGCGGAGTAGTTGGTGACACGATTGATGAGGCGCAACGTAGCGCATTCGGTATGGCAATTCATCCCTGGTCTGTTGCTCGTCTGCATGCTAAGTGCGCCAGCTGCGGCGCACCCCATCAACCCTGTGCCCAAAGCCGAGCTCAAGCTGCAAAACGAGATCGCAAGTTTTCGCAAAGACTTTCAGCAGGCGGCAGCCGCGCGCGATGCCGTGGCTCTTAGGCGCTTCTACACCGAAGACTTCACCCACACCCACACTTCCGGGAAAGTCGATGACAAGAATGCGCGGATAGTTAGTGTGATTGCTGGTGAACCAACCGTTGAGATGGCACCAGTGCCTGAGTTCAACCTATCGTGCTTCGGTGATTCGGTATGTATCGCACGGGCGCTCAGCCCGATCAAGCGCGGGGCGGATGGTAAATGGTTTGATGTGCGCTGGACCCAAACCTATGTCCGCACTTCGCAGGGCTGGCAGATTGCGATCAGTCAGGCCACCGGTTTGATGAACACCGTGAGGGATGCACCTTAAGTTTGAACCCGAGAGTCGCACCGCGGATGTTCTGCGCGATGCAATTCTCGGGCCAAGGTGGCACGATCAATGATTAGGCGCGTGGGATGCTCAGCAAGCCGCCTTTGTCGTTGATCATCGCTTTCACAGTGGCACGAGTAGTTGTGCTTGCCACTGGAGTGTCATACAGGCCGCGCTCGTCAAACTTGAAAGTTACATTCGGGTTGCTTGCAGTGATGGTGACCGAAGGGCCATCGTTGAACTGATATTGCTCGCCTTGAGCGGCTTGAGCAGAAACTGCGCCGAGGGTGATAGTGGCTGCGACAAGGGCTTTAGAGAATGTGTTCATGATTGATTCCAGTGCGATAAATGATTAAGGGCTAAGAACTTCTTGCTTCAGCTCACGTTTCACTTCAGGGGTGTGTTGCGTGAGT
The DNA here is from genome assembly GCA_027487815.1 of Burkholderiales bacterium. Taxonomy (GTDB): domain Bacteria; phylum Pseudomonadota; class Gammaproteobacteria; order Burkholderiales; family Burkholderiaceae_E; genus JAIYCW01. The sequence goes on along the minus strand of JAIYCW010000039.1, from coordinate 67,293 downwards.
CGATGGAACGAATTCTGAAGGCCTCAAATTACTGGAGCGTCACATTGGGGATCGAGTGGGGATCAAAAAGATCACGGTTTGGTCACAGACTGGCTGACACTGGCAGATTTCTTGCTTTTCCCGTTATTCAAAAAGTTTATGCAAGCCCGTGACCAATATACTGGCTCGATATTGGATGAGCTATGCCGAATGGGAGATTGATTTCAAAGGGAAGAGTCAGCTAGAGTGCTGAGATGCAATCCAGTTTATTGATCTTGAGCGCCCATAAACTTGGGCACTATATTTAGTTAGGCATCGAATGCCGTTAGCCCTGTTGTCTGTCGATCTGCCAGAGCACCTCAAGCTGTATGCCGCTGAGTTCAACGCGATGCTCCCCGATAAGGTCGAATTCGACCCTATAACCAGAGGCGTTACGTTGAAGGAGCCTGGCTCTTTCGGATTTCGGGTAGCTTCGGCATTCATAGGCTTGATTGCTGACATCAACGATGTGACAGCCAACCTCAACGTCGTTTTGTATGACCTGGGACTGTTGGTAACCTAGCCTCCCTCCGATCCCAGCGACGGTGAGCGCAGATACATACTTCTCACAAAGCTCTTTTTCTACGAACTCCTGCGAATTAGAGATGCTCTTCCTCGCTTCTTATCCGAGATGGAGTTGCTAAACGTCATGGAAAAGAAGGAGCGTTATGAAACCCGCAAGCTGTTTGACCAACAGCTCAGCGAGCACTATCTGATCAGAAACGTCTTTCTGCACGGCCACACTATTCCAAGGTCGGAAAAAGAGGACGATTTGAATCTAATTGCCACCTTGTCTGAAAACGGATACGCGCCGGAGCTCTACCCTCGAGACGGTAGCCCTCCTAAGCTCTACCCGGAACTCCTGATTGAATTGGCTTCGGATCGAGTAGCCGCGCTGCATACGATCGGCACTGAGATTGTGTATTTCGTTCAGAATGTAGTGAACAGCGGGGCGGCTTGGATTGCCCATCACAAACTTCCTGGCCAGACGAGTGGTGTTGCCGATGCCTAACCCTTTCGTCCTTCACGCCAAGTGTTAGGCATCGAATGACAGTAGCGCAGCAGCTTCGGCTCAATCTTCTTGGCCGAGAGCCTGGCGCGGCAGTGCTAGGAGCCGTCGATGCACTGCTGGCTACCGATGGCTACTTGCTTACGGTAGACGCAAACGAAAGATCCATCACCCATAGATTGGCAGTCCATTTGATTGATCGCTTCAAGGAATACAACGTCGATTGTGAATACAACCGCGACGATATAGATCCGAAAAGAATTCGCCATCTGGACCTTCAGCCTCATGAAGAGGATGACGAAGGCCAGACAGTGTTTCCTGACATCATCGTGCACAAACGTGGTTTGCGTGATAACTATCTAATCATCGAAGTAAAGAAGACTTCCAATGGGAAGGGCAGTGCTACGGATATTGCTAAGCTCAAGGGATACAAGGCAGACAAACGCCTCGGCTATCGCTTTGCTCTGTTTTTGGAGTTTCGAGTCGGCGATTCCGTTGGACTGTCACAAGCTCAATGGATCGATGCCTAACCTAGCGCCGAAGCCGACGACCAGAAGCGTTGCTTCTGGTAATCCTATGCTCCGCTACAGCGCGGCTTGGCTCGGGCGTTATGCAGCGAGTTCGAAAGCGGTGTAATGCCTACGAAGGTTAAGGAACTCATAGCAATGCTGGAAGCCGATGGATGGGTTCTAAGTCGAACCAAAGGGAGCCATCGGCAGTATCATCATGCCGAGAAGCGAGGTACCGTTACGGTTGCTGGAAAACCGAGTGTTGAGGTGCCTCCCGGAACGCTAGCTAGTGTTTTGCGCCAAGCGGGGCTAAAGAAGTGAGGGAACCAATGGATTACGTTGTGATCATTGAGAAGGGCGAGAGTTCATTTGGAGCTTATGTTCCGGATCTGCCTGGTTGCGTGGCTGCAGCTGACTCAGAATCAGAGGTGCTGAGTTTAATTCGGGAGGCCATCGAATTTCATTTGGAGAGTCTTCGTGAAGAAGGCCTGCCGATCCCACGATCATCCTCGACTGTCCAGACGGTGCGAGTCGCAGCATAACAAGATGCTGCAACCGACGATTGATTCAGGTAGCTGCTTGCTGTCGCAATCAGCCGCATCAAGCGCAGTTGAGCATAGTCGTTAAATGCCATGGCGCTACCGACTGAGCCCTTCTTCGAGCTTCTAATTGAGTCTGTAGCCTCGGAGCCAGGGTCTGACCGATCGGGCGTGCATATGCGCCCTGTGCCGGGCCAAGGAGTCGATCCCGCGCTGTTTGTAGAGTGCCTGCGCGAGATGCGCGACGATTTCAAGCTCGGAACAAAGTTCTTGGTCAGGGCGAAGTACTCCCACAAGGAGGGTGGCAAGCTCTTTCTTAAAGCACCTTACGCGTGGGGCTACACACAGGTAAGCGCAGAGGCTGCAGCGCGCTTCATAAAATCTCTAAAATGAATCGTTGTCAATATCGGTTAGAGGAGTCGACCTATCGCCGACTTGTGTTGGCGGAGGTAGTGGCATTTAACCCGGTGCTGCAGTCGACGCTTGACCCCGCCGCCAGCTTGCAAATGCAAGCCGTCGCCGGCCTCAAGCGCAACTGAGCGTTAGCGTTGGGCATCAAAGGCTGAGGTAAGGTTGGCCCTTGCAAGAAATACGGCAATGCCGTATTATTAATCTATGCGAACAGTCTCTAAAACTCCGATGTTCCAGAACTACGCGGAGGATGTTTGGGATGAGGCCGAGCGTTTGGAGTTTATTTCTTGGCTGGCTTCGAACCCCGAAGCGGGTGATGTCGTTCCCGGGAGCGGTGACTGTCGGAAGGTGCGTTGGTCGCGCTCTGGAATGGGCAAGCGAGGAGGGGCTCGAGTCATCTATTTCAATATGCTCGATACAACGATTTGGCTTCTCATTGTTTATACGAAAGCCAAATTCGATGATTTGCCCGCTACCTTTCTAGCCAAACTGAAATCTGAGGTTGATCGAAATGCCCACTGAAATGGAAAAGTTTCAAGCTGATCTATTGGAGTCTGTGCGTCAGATGCGCAAAGGCCAAGCCGCCCGTGTTACCAAAGTCAAGCTTACAGCTGCTGCCGAGGCGCGTCAGAAGGTTGGTATGTCGCAACTAGAGTTTGCACTTTTGCTGGGTGTATCAGCGCGAACTTTGCAGGATTGGGAACAGGGGCGTCGAGAGCCAACCGGGGCAGCGAAAACGTTGTTAAGAGTGGCGGAGAAGCACCCGACAATTCTGCGTAGGTTGGCGGCTTGAGGCCCAACAAGGCGTTGGAAAGGACCGGCTGGAATAGCGGTATTGTGATCGGACAGTGGTCAATACATTGTCCACATTCCGATTACAGTGCTGCACCTGTACCGGCCTTTCACCTAAATCGTTAGGCGTCAGAATCAACGCCATGCTGTACGCTGCCCCTGTTGAATGCGATGTGCCGCTGGCGAGTGCGTTGCAGCCACAACTTGTCGCCGCTGCCTACTTCTGCGATTCATACCGTGCACCGCTGAAGACACCACCCCCGGAAGTCATCGAGATCTTCTTCGCGATTTTTGATCACCATCCGATATGGTTCAAACTTGCCCTGGTACTGCGAAATAGAATCGCAGGGTGGTGCGGACTTTCCGTGCCAACTGACGCAGAAGTCATGGCGCCGTCAAGAAGAGATATCTACAGGGTTGGTGACATCATCGGGCCCTGGCCAATTTTCGACGTCAACGACCACGAACTTATTGCCGGACGAGACAACGGACACCTTGACTTCAGGCTCTCAATACTTCGGGAACCTGGAACCCAAAGCTCTTCAGTCGTTGTGTCAACCGTCTGTGTCGTCCACAACTGGTTCGGAAAGGCATACCTATTCTTCATCGTTCCGTTTCATAGGTGGGGCGTCAAATACATAATCAGGCGGGCGCTGCGCGCAGGCAGGCTGTGAAGCAAGGCCTTTTCACCCAGCGCGACTATGCGTTATTGTCCGTTTGGATCGAACGATAGGCGTCATCCGCGAACCAGCCTTGCACCACCGGAAAGGTATGCCATGCCCACATTGCCAGCTCGCGATAAGGACAATCCGTGGAAGCTCAAAACCCCACCGGGAACATCTGCGTACACCATGCATACCGACGAGAAGGACGGCAAGAGAATTCTCGTGTGCACAGTGGGAAGCACGGTCCTCCACTACGACGCACGATGTATCGCCGACCTGCATGCAATGCTCAGGAAGGCTGGCGACTGGGTGGAACTCGGCGGCACCGACGAGCAGAAGCCAGTCAAGGAAGGAACGGTCGAAGCGTGGGCTCGCTCAGATAAAAACCCCATTGGTGGCTGGTATGGTCTGAAGAAGGGACTGCGCGGCCGTTTCGGTGTTTATGTTCCACCTCTCATGGAGGAACTTGGGCTTTGTGAGCTGGAACACAATGCCAAAAACAACCGAATGCGCGCGAAGTGACCAGCCTGACTTCAAACCTTTGATTGCATCGGACCGTATTTCGCGATGGGTGAATTCAAACGCAAGCTAACTTGTGCAGTGGCCTTGCAGTCGCCTATCCGCTACCAGTAGAACAGCCAGATCTAGACTTTGTTTCTTTTCATTTGTGCAAGGAGGTTGTTTTTGCCAATACGTGGTCTTGGGCCGCTGAGTAAAGGGGCTGCCCCAGCGCCGAAACCGTTGGCCAACTGCAATTCATTTTTGCCTTCAGGTTAAACGGGAGAAACGCGTGCAATCTTTCTATTGCAAACTGCTGGTTATTTTTGCGTTGCACTTGCTCAGTGGATGTGCCTCTCAAATAATCAAGGCCGGAGTAGATGAGCCCAGAGTTGTTTATCCTGGCGTGACCGAGGCTCAGTTGACTGAGCGTCTGGGTCAACCCATTAGTAAAGCGCTGCTCACACCCAACCGCTCTGCCCTTGAACTCTGGGAACGAGACCATGAGGTTTCATTGCTTGAGCGAACCGCGGTCACTGCATCTGAGTCAGTATTCAGGGTTAGGGGCAGGTTAGATAAGGACGCGCGTGCTGGACAAGCAGGATTCGATAGTTTTATGACGCTTGGTTTGGCTGAGCTGTATTTGATACCTAAGGCAATTTGGGAGCGCGCGTTCGGTCAAGACTTAAAGTTAACGGTTTGGTTTGGCGGTGATGGACGCGCCGTGGCATACAAGTGGGCGCAATGGGTCTCTCAATAAGGCAGTCGTCAATCCCTAAGCGCTTTTGTATGACTCTAGGCCATATAGGTTAATGGCTAACGATCCGGCAATGAGTTCCAAGAATGACGTCAAGGTTGCTTTTCAATGCAGTCCGTCGGCACAGTTTGTGGGTGCAGGTGCTGGCTTGCCAAGCGCTTGCTTGAGCGACTAGACTGGCTCGCTATGTCTCAAACCTTAGACCCCCGCATCACCGAACCACGGCGCACGCAAGAAAGTCCGTTGCGTTGGCTGGTTTCGGCAGGCGCACCATTTATCTCCATGGTCGGCCCGGTGGCCTATTGGTTGGGTTGGCAAAATCCGGCTTGGTTCTGGGTGCCTATCGTGGTGTTTTACTTGCTCATCCCCGTGTTGGATGCCTTGTTTGGTGAGGGCGGGCCCTTCGTTGCAGATGAGGATTTTCGCAGGGTGGCCACGGCGCCTTTCTACGATGCGGTGCTTTATGTGGGCACCGCGATGGTGTGGTTGGCCTTCTTCGTCAATGTGATTTTTATTGGCACTGTGGATCTGACAGGCTTGCAGTGGTTTGCGCTGGTGATCTCCACCGGCACCGTCCTTGGCTTCGGACTCACCGTAAGCCATGAGCTAGGGCACAAGCACTTTTGGATCAAGCGCAAGCTGGCGCTCTTTAATGCTGCGCTTGGTGGCTATGGTCACTTTTCGATTGAGCACAATCACGGGCATCACCGCAATGTGGCCACGCCTTTGGATAGCGCCTCAGCAAAAATGGGCGAGAGCATTTATCGCTTTGCATTGCGTGAGTTATCGGGCGGGTGGACTCGGGCCTGGCAGTGCGAGGGCGAGCGATTGGCTGCGGCCGGGCTTTCGCGCTGGACTTGGCGCAACGAGATTCTTCAAGGCTTGGCATTCACCGCTACGCTTTATGCCGGGATTATTGTGGCCTTTGGTTGGGCGATGATTCCCGCGCTTGCGTTAATTGCTTTTTGGGGAGCCTTTCAGCTCACTTCAGCCAACTATGTCGAGCACTATGGCTTGAAGCGTTTGATGGATGCCCAAGGCCGCTTTGAATCCTGCAAGCCGCACCATTCATGGAACAGCAACCATCTGGTTTCGAACCTGATGCTGTTTCACCTGCAACGACATTCGGATCATCACACCTATGCGGCCAGGCCCTATCAGGTGCTGCGCGATTACGCGGATGTGCCTAGGCTGCCTTCGGGCTATTTCGGGATGTTTGTGCTGGCCTACATCCCCGCACTCTGGTTCCGGGTTATGGACCCTTTGCTGCTGAAGGTGTTGGGGCGCGATGTCAGGCGCATCAACTTTCTGCCGCAACGAGAGGCTGATCTCAAAGCCCGGTTTGGCTTAAGCGCTCATTAGCGTATTGCAATCCGGGCTTGCGGTGCGAGCACCTGAAGCTCGATAAGCGAGCCGCCGCTTCGCAGGCTGGGCCGATACACCGCACCCACCTCGATAGGCTGGGCGCTTGCCATCAGATGCTGGCTTTTCTCGCGTTTGGATGCGGTGGCTTCTTTGAGTTCGGGCAGTGGTGTTGCGCTGGCATGGCAGGCGGATAAGGGCAGAGGTTTGCTCACTGCTATCTGTTTGAGTCGGGGCAGCACGGTTTCTGGTGTACCGCGAAGTACCTTGCCTTGAGCATCGAGCAATTGCACTCCCGCGAGCTGGGGCGCCCAATTTCCCGCTTCATTCACTCGCCCGGCTAGAACACAGGTGTTTGTGTTTTGGGCTTGAGCCGGGCTGAGATTGAGCGCCAGCAAGCCAATGAATGCAAGCAGACCACTAACTTTTAAGTGCAGTTTCATAGCCGATTTCTTGGTAAAAAAGCAGCTGTCACTCTAGCTTAAGGTCGCCGGGCTGGGGCAAAGCCCTCGGATTTTTCGTGGCCAGGCATGACAGCTTGGCCTTGTATACTGCGCGACGCCAATTGACCACCGTAGTGAAGCATTGAACTCAAGCCGCGCAGGCACGCCAATTACTTTGTATGAACCCCTGCTGACCTGGCAGCGGGTTGGGTTGGCGGCACTCGCTTTGCTGTTTAGCTTTGTCTGGTTTTTGAGCCTCGGGACCCGGTCATTGGTGAGCCCGGATGAGGGGCGATACGCGACGATTGCACTCGAAATGATGCGCTCTGGCGATTGGGTCACGCCGCGCCTCAATGGAATCCTCTATTTTGAGAAACCGGCGCTGCAGTATTGGATCGGTGCGCTGGCCTTCCACGTTTTTGGTATCTCCGAGTTCGCTGCGCGCTTTTGGCCTGGTCTGGCCGGGTGGCTTACCGTGGTGGCAGTGGGCTCGACCGCATGGCGGCTTTGGGGGCGAGACGCGGGTGTGCAGGCGTTTGCCTTGGCTGGCTCAACGACCTGGATCATTGCCAACAGTCACTTCCTGACCCTGGATGCAGGCCTGACACTATTCCTGACATTGGCGCTGTGCAGCTTCTTGCTCGCCGAAGTAAACACCGACGATCCTTTAGTGCAAAAGCGCTGGTTCTGGCTGGCGTGGGCAGCGATTGCTGGTGCCGTACTGAGCAAGGGGCTGGTTGGATTGGTGATACCGGGAGCGGTGATTGTGCTTTTGGCGCTTTGGCAGCGCGACCCCAAACTGCTGCTGCGGGTTCGGCCGATTTCGGGGGCCCTTATTTTTCTTGCGATTGCCGCGCCTTGGTTCGTGATGGTGTCCATGCGAAATCCCGGCTATGCGGAGTTCTTTTTCATTCATGAACACTTCGCAAGATATCTCAGCAATGTACACAGGCGGGAGGGTGCGTGGTGGTACTACATTCCGGTGTTGTTGGCAGGATTGTTGCCCTGGACGTTTAGCCTTGGCGCAGTACTTTTGACTCGTGCTGCGAATTTGCGGACGCCAGCAGACTTAACTGTTCGGCGTACCTTGCTTGTTTGGTGTGGATTCATCATTGTTTTTTTTAGTATCTCAGGCTCCAAGTTGCCGTCCTATGTCTTGCCTGTTTTTCCAGCTCTGGCATTGCTCTTCGCTCAACAGCTTCGCCAGGTGAAGGCTAAGGCTTTACGCTGGCATGCCGTTGTGCCGATGGTGTTGTGGGCCCTCGCTTTGGCGGCATCCTTTAAGTTGCATTCCGGCGGACTGGAGGATGTGTCACAGGAAGTGGGCGGCAAGTTTGCTGATGCTCTATTTGTGGGAGCGGCACTCTTTTTTGGGTTTACGGCGCTATCGTGGTGGTCGCTGGCAAAAAAGTGGGTCTCGGCGGCGATTTTGCTGATGGCAATGGGGCACTTTCTCGGGTCTACTGTGGTGATGCAATCGCATGATCACTACGGGCAGCTCAAGAGTGCCGACAAAATCGCTGATGCTCTCGTTGGGTTTCCCCCAGACATGCCGGTCTACGCGGTACGGAATTATGATCAGACGCTGCCGTTTTATTTGCGGCGATCGGTGATTCTGGTGGAGTATGTCGACGAGTTCGAGTTTGGCCAAAAACGCGAACCCTCAAAATCCATCGCTACGCTCGACGAGTTTGTTTCTCGTTGGAGTCAATCGGGGCCAGCGGCGGCTTACCTCACCCACGGGACACTGCCGGTGCTACGCGATCTTGGTGTTGCCATGCGTATTGCCTTCGATGATGGGCGACAGGTTGTGATTGTGAAGCCCTAACTTTCTGGATACCTCCAAGTGACTCACCCTGCGTTTCTTCCTTTTACCCGACCGATGATTGATGAGCAGACCATCGATGAGGTCGCGCAGGTTTTACGCTCGGGGTGGATCACTACCGGCCCGAAGTGCCTCGCACTGGAGGCCGCGCTTTCCGAGCGATGGGGGGGGCGCCCCGTGCGATTGGTGAATTCTGGTACGGCATCACTTGAGCTCGGCCTTCGCCTTTGCGATATCGGGCCCGGAGATGAGGTGATTACCACGCCGCTGAGTTGGGTCGCCACAGCCAACGTCGTTATTGCCGTTGGTGCCACGCCGGTCTTTGTTGATATTGACCCGGTCACGCGAAACATTGATCTTGATGCGCTCGAAGCGGCAATCACTCCTCGCACCCGTGCCTTGATTCCCGTGGATCTGGCGGGGTTGCCAGTGGATCGTGATCGTCTTTATGCGATTGCACGCAAGCATCAGTTGCGGGTCGTCGAAGATGCTGCGCAATCATTTGGCTCAAATTGGCGTGGTGATGCGATCGGCGCGATCGGCGATCTGGTGTCGTTCAGCTTTCACGCCAACAAGAACCTCACCACAAGCGAGGGTGGCTGCCTGGTTCTCAACAACGCCGATGAAGCGCGGGCCTTTGAGCGGTTGCGTTTACAAGGCGTCGTGCGTCATCCTGACGGTGGCATGGATGTGGAGGCTTGGGGCAGCAAAGCCAATATGACCGATGTAGCCGCAGCAATTGGTCTGGGCCAGTTGCGCAAGATCGAAGCGTTCAATCAACATCGTCGTAGCTTGGCGGCGGCTTATTTCGACCAATGGGACAGATCGCTTGATTTCGATTTGCCTGAGCGCGATGAGGCCGAGCATGGGAACTGGCATATGTTTCAGCCACTTTTGCCGAGGCGAATGATCGGGCGGCGAGGTGCGTTTATCGAAGCGATGAAGGCGCAGGGCTTTGGCGTTGGGGTGCATTATCCGGCTATGCATTTGTTTTCTGCCTTCCGTGCGAAGGGCTTCAACGAGGGAGATTTTCCGGTGGCTGAGGATGTGGGCGCGCGCACTGTGACTTTGCCTTTGTTTGCCGGCATGGGCGCGGATGATGTTGGGCGGGTGTGCCGCGCTGTGAGTGCGGTGATGCATTCGTTGGATTCAGGCGAGGCCAGAGCATGACCCTAACTGCTATTGCGCCTGTGCTCCCCGAGATTGGGCTGGCTGCTGCGAGTCGGCCGCCGGATGCGCCAATCTTGAGTGTGGTGATTCCGGTGTACAACGAAGAGGCTGGGCTAGTGGCCTTGTTTGATCGGCTTTATCCCGCCCTCGACTCGTTGGGAATTCGCTATGAGGTGGTATTTATCAACGATGGCAGCGTGGATCGATCGGCTCAGATGCTTGCCGAGCAATTCGAGCGCACGCCAAACACCACGCGAGTGATTTTGTTTAACGGCAATTTTGGCCAGCACCGCGCCATCCTTGCAGGCTTTGAGTATGCACGGGGCGAGCGCATCGTAACTCTCGATGCCGATCTGCAAAACCCACCCGAAGACATCAAGCTGCTGCTTGAAGCGATGGATCGTGGTCATGATTATGTCGGGTCCATCCGGCGCGATCGACAGGATTCAGCATGGCGCCGTTGGGCTTCGCGCGCGATGAATCGTATGCGCCATCGGCTGACCGGCATTCAGATGACTGACCAGGGCTGCATGATGCGGGCCTATAGCCGTAACGTCATCCACCTGATTAACCAATGCAATGAGATGAACACGTTTATCCCGGCGTTGGCTTATCAGTTTTCCCGAAATCCCACGGAGGTTATCGTGGGGCATGAAGAGCGCCATGCGGGCGAATCAAAGTATTCGCTATATAGCCTCATTCGGTTGAACTTCGACCTGGTGACGGGCTTCTCGGTGATGCCCCTGCAGGCGTTTTCGATGATGGGTATGGTGGTCGCGTTTTTTTCCGGCCTTCTGTTTTTGCTGCTTGCCGGGCGTCGACTTTTTCTCGGTCCTGAGGAAGGTGGCTTGTTTACCTTGTTTGCCTTGCAGTTCCTGTTGATCGGCTTGGCCCTGATGGGGATTGGACTGATTGGGGAGTATGTCGGTCGGATCTACCAAGAGGTGCGGGCTCGGCCGCGCTATGTGATCAACGCTATTCTGGAGCGCAAGCTTTGAGCCTCACTCATCCAGTTACCAGTGCGGTTGTGTTCGCATATTCCCAGGTCGGCGTGCGTTGCCTGAAGGTGTTGCTTGATGCGGGCGTGCATGTGCCTTTGGTGATTACCCATCAGGATGATCCCCGTGAAAACCGATGGTTCGAAAGCGTCGCTGAAGTGGCTGCCGAATATGGTGTGCCATTCATGACGCCGGATGATGCCAACGCCCAGGCGTTTATCGATCAGGCCAGCGCCTTGATTGGAAAGCCGGACTTTCTTTTTTCTTTTTACTATCGCCACATGCTCAAGGCACCCTGGCTGGCTTTACCCAAGCGCGGTGCGTTTAATATGCATGGCTCCTTGCTGCCGAAGTATCGCGGCCGGGCCCCGGTGAATTGGGCTGTGGTTCATGGGGAGCGTGAGACTGGCGCTACCCTGCATGTGATGAATGAGAAGCCGGATAATGGCGCGATCGTTGATCAATGTGCGGTGCCAATTCTCCTGGAAGATGACGCTCGCGAGGTGTTCAACAAGGTGGTGGTGGCGGCTGAGATCGTGATGGCGCGCGCGCTGCCCGCGCTGGTTGAAGACCGCGCCCGCCTGCGCCCGCAGGATTTGTCCCTGGGCACCTACTTTGGTGCGCGCAAACCCGAGGATGGAAGGATCGCGCTCAATGCAGGTGCTAAGCAGGTGCATGATCTGGTGCGCGCTGTGGCGCCTCCTTACCCAGGTGCATTCGTTTACCTGGGCGGCGAAAAACTTATCATTGCGCGAACCCGGATCATCGCTGGTTGGGCGGGCGCTCAGTTTGATACTCCACGCATCGGGGTCGCTGATGACAAGGTGGTGATGGTTGTGCGAGACGGGGCGTTGCAGGTGCTTCAAGCGCACTATCCAGTGAGCTCGCTGGCTTTGGATGTGGCGCGGTTCAAGCAACAGTTTGGTGAATCCTGGCAAGCACTCGATTTCTGAAGAGCACTCCGGCGGCACGTTGTTGCCGGGTATCTATATATAAGGTCACAGTTTCATGCTTAAAGTTCTGATTCTCGGCGTTAACGGCTTTATCGGCCATCACCTGACGCAACACATCATCGAGAACACACCGTGGGATATCTACGGGATGGATATGCAATCGGATCGGGTGGAGAAGTGGATGGACCATCCCCGGTTTCACTTCTTTGAGGGCGATATCACGATCAATAAGGAGTGGATCGAGTATCACGTACGCAAGTGTGATGTGGTCTTGCCGCTCGTGGCGATTGCCACTCCAGCCACCTATGTGCGTGAGCCGTTGCGGGTATTCGAGCTTGATTTCGAGGCTAATCTGCCTATCGTTCGGCATTGCGTGAAGTATGGCAAGCGCGTCGTGTTTCCCTCGACCAGCGAAGTCTATGGCATGAACACCGATGAGGCCTTCGATCCCGAAACCTCAAATTTTGTGTACGGGCCGATCAATAAACCGCGCTGGATTTATGCTTGCTCCAAGCAACTGATGGATCGTGTGATCCATGCTTATGGCATGCAAGAGGGGCTGCAGTATTCGCTGTTTCGCCCGTTTAACTGGATCGGCCCTGGACTGGATAGCGTGCACACACCAAAAGAAGGTTCGAGCCGGGTGATCACGCAGTTCCTGGGCCATATCGTGCGCGGCGAGCCGATTCGCTTGGTGGACGGCGGCGCTCAACGCCGTACCTTCACTTATGTGGATGATGGTATTACAGCACTGGCCCGGATCGTTGGGAATCATAAGGGGCTCACCAACGCCAAGATCTACAACATCGGCAATCCTGGCAACAATTATTCGGTGAAGGAGTTGGCCGAAATGATGCTTGCCCTGGCTGCGACAATTCCCGAATACCGCGATAACGCAGCCAAAGTGAAGCTTATTGAGGTGACGTCTGAGGCCTACTATGGCGGTGGCTATCAGGATGTGCAGCATCGTGTGCCAGATATCCGCCAGACCATGCTTGACCTGGACTGGAAGCCGGAGGTTACGATGCAAACCGCGCTGGCCAAACTGCTGGATTACTACCGCGATCAGGCCGGTGCCACCGAATTGGTTGCCTAAGCGGGATGGCCAGTATTGCGCTGAAGGTTGATGTTGATACCTGGCGCGGAACGCGGGAAGGCTTGCCTGCGCTGATCGATGTCTTGAAGCAGGTTCGGGCCGGTGCGAGTTTCTTGTTCAGCCTTGGGCCCGATCACACCGGGCGTGCGATTTTTCGAGTGTTTCGGCCTGGGTTTTTGAGCAAGGTGTCTCGCACCTCGGTGGTGGAACACTATGGCGTGCGGACCCTGCTTTACGGCACCTTGCTGCCAGGGCCCGACATCGGTCTGCGCGAGGCCGGGTTGATGCGCCGGGTTCAGGCCGAGGGCTTTGAGGTTGGAGTGCATTGCTGGGATCACGTCACCTGGCAGGATCATGTTTTGCAGCGCGATGCAAAATTTGCGTTTGGGCAAATGAAGCTGGCTCATCAACGTTTTGAGCAGGTGTTTGGCTTTGCACCTCGCACGCATGGCGCGGCGGGTTGGCAGTTCAACGCGCACGCAGCGCAGGCGCAAAACCAGCTCGGGTTTAGTCTGGCCTCCGATACCCGCGGCACACATCCCTTTATGCCGGTGAATGAAGCTGGTGAGCCGATCGGGCCAATGCAGCTCCCCACGACCTTGCCTACCCTGGATGAGCTGATTGGAGTGGGTGACATCACGATCAACAATGTCCATGAGCATCTGCTCGCATTGACCGCAGGGGCGTCAGGCGATCATGTGTACACACTGCATGCTGAGCTTGAAGGTATGAAGCTGCGTCCGGTGTTTGAGCGTTTGTTGGCAGGCTGGCAAAAGCAGGGCCACAGTCTGGTCAGTCTGGAGACTATGGCGAATAACCTGATTTCTGAACGATTGCCAAAGCATCGGATTGTTCAGGTTGAGGTCGCCGGCCGTTCGGGGGTGCTAGCCACCCAGGGTCCGCGAGTAGATATGGCGCTTTAAATGACGAGGGTATAACGAATCTCGAGCACGCTTGCTCCGCCCATCGTTACTGTCTTGCTTGGGTGGTTATCCGGCAAGAAGCCTTGTGCAGCATAAAACGCCCTGGCGTTGGCGTTTCCTTCCAGCACCCATACGCGGCATTGCTGCATTTCAGCTTGCTCCATCATGGCGCGGCACGCAAGCCACAGGCGTTCCCCCAATCCCTGACGCCACGCGCCTGGATCGAGATAGATCGACCAGAGCTCAGCTACCCCGGTAGAGTCGCCCGGATCGCGACTGTTTCCCCATGAGGCATGCCCAAGCAGCTGAGGCGGGTCATCGGGGCCTGTGGTGGCCACCAGAACATGAGGCTGCCGGGCCATGATGGCTTCGATCCACATCAGGCGTCGCTTGTCGATAGAAAGTGCGGCCAGCCATTGGGCATCAAAGATGCCTTGATATGCCGCTTGCCACGCCGCGGTATGGGTTTGCGCTATTGCCAGCGCATCGGTTGTCGCCGCTGGCCGCACCACTACTGTTTGATGACGGTTCATGTGAGCTGATTTGCGGAGCATCCTCGGGGTAGTATAGATTGATAAGGCTTTGGTACGTAAAAAGATAAACCCTTTGGAGGAATCCTGATGAATGATGAAACTCGGCGCTTGTTAAGTGCAGCTTTAGTGACAGGTGTGGGCATCGCGGGGTTGGGCTCTGCAAGCGTGATGGCTCAGGGCAAACCGACTGGCGAAATCCGCATTGCGCATGTGTACGACAAGACCGGACCGCTTGAGGCCTATGCCAAACAAACTCAAACCGGCTTCATGATCGGCCTGGATATCGCCACTGATGGCACCATGATGGTCAATGGCCGCAAGTTGCGGGTCATCGAGCGCGATACGCAAGGCAAGCCGGATGTGGGCAAGGCGCAGCTCGCTGCAGCCTATGCGGATGACAAGGCTGATTTGGCTGTTGGCCCCACCTCTTCAGGTGTGGCGTTGGCGATGTTGCCCGTGGCTGAGGAAAACAAAAAGATATTGATTGTTGAGCCGGCGGTGGCCGACTCGATTACCGGCGAGCGCTGGAATCGCTACATTTTTCGCACCGGGCGCAATAGTTCGCAAGATGCAATCAGCAACGGCGTAGCGCTGGATAAGGCTGGCACCACGATTGCCACGCTGGCTCAAGACAGCGCGTTTGGCAAAGATGGTATCAAGGCGTTTCGCGAAGCAATCAAGACTGCAAAGATCGTCCATGAAGAGTATCTGCCTCCCGCAACTGCAGACTTCACTGCTGGCGCACAACGCATCATTGATCGCCTGAAGGATCAACCAGGCCGCAAGATTATCTTCATCATTTGGGCAGGTGCGGGCAATCCTTTCAAGATTGCTGATCTGGATCTCAAGCGCTACAACATCGAGATCGCCACCGGCGGCAACATCCTGCCTGCGATGGCGGCTTACAAGAACTTCCCCGGTATGGAAGGCGCAGCTTATTACTACTTCGGCATTCCCAAAAACCCGCTGAATGAAGCCTTGGTTGCGCGGCACTATAAAGAGTTCAAAACGCCTCCGGATTTCTTTACCGCAGGTGGTATGGCAGCAGCGATGGCAGTCGTGACAGCGTTGAAGAAAACTGGTGGCGACACCAACACCGAGAAGCTGATCACCACGATGGAAGGCATGAGCTTTGATACGCCCAAAGGCAAAATGACTTTCCGCAAGGAAGATCATCAGGCGATGCAATCGATGTATCACTTCAAGATCAAGGTGGATCCTGCGTTTGCCTGGGGTGTGCCCGAGCTGGTGCGCGAGATCAAGCCTGAAGAAATGAATGTGCCGATTCGCAATAAGCGGTAATGCTTCGTACTGAGAATCTGACGATCCGCTTCGGTGGCCATGTGGCTGTCGATGCGGTGAGTTGCCAGTTTGCTCCCGGCACGCTCACTGCGATTGTTGGGCCTAACGGCGCAGGCAAGACCACTTATTTCAATCTCATCTCGGGCCAGCTTAAGGCCAGCGCAGGCCGTGTGTGGCTCAATGATGTTGAGCTTTCGGGATTGCCCGCTCCAATCCGAACCAGGCATGGCTTGGGGCGGGCGTTCCAGCTGACCCAGCTTTTCCCCAGTCTCACCGTGCTTGAGAATGTGCGTCTTGCAGTGCAGGCGCAGCGCGATGGAGCGCACCGGCGCGGCTTGAATATCTGGTCGATTGCCTCGGATCATCGCGCACTCACTGATCAGGCAGCAGCGATTGTGGAGCAAGTGGGATTGGCGAGCCGTGCGCAGGCGATTGCGGCGAGCTTGCCACATGGCGATCAGCGCAAGCTTGAGGTGGGCATCCTGATGGCGCTCGATCCCAAGGTGTATATGTTTGATGAGCCCACCGCTGGCATGAGTGTGGATGATGTGCCGGTGATTCTCGATTTGATCCGCAAGCTCAAGCAGCGGGCCGACAGGATCATCTTGTTGGTCGAGCACAAAATGGATGTGGTCAGTGAGTTGGCCGACCGGATCGTGGTGCTGCATAACGGCCAACTGGTGGCTGACGGTGAGCCTGCCACAGTAATGGCCTCGCCGATTGTTCAGGAAGCTTATCTTGGGGTGGCGGTGGCATGAGTGCGGGCCCCTTGCTCAAGCTCGAGGCGGTGCACACCCATGTGGGGGCGTATCACATCCTGCATGGCGTTGATCTGGTTGTGCCCACTGGAGGGGTCACGGTTTTGCTGGGGCGCAATGGCGCGGGCAAGACCAGCACCTTGCGAACGATTATGGGTCTATGGGCTGCTTCGAGCGGCCGTATCGAACTGGCGGGCCGTGCGATTGGGGGCGCGGATGTGGTGGCTGACACGCCAGCAATTGCTCAAGCGGGTGTGGCCTATGTGCCTGAGTCGATGGCAGTGTTTGGCGATCTTAGCGTGAAAGACAACATGGTGATTGCCGCGCGTTCGGCGCGCTCGGCAGCGCAGATCGACACCGCTCGCCTGGAATGGATCTTTGGGCTATTCCCCGCACTCAAGAAATTCTGGCTCTATCCGGCGGGCAAGCTTTCGGGTGGGCAAAAGCAAATGCTGGCGGTAGCACGCGCGATTATTGAGCCGCGTCAGCTCTTGCTGATTGACGAGCCGAGCAAAGGTCTCGCCCCTGCCATTGTGGGTAACCTGATTGCAGCCTTGCGCGAACTCAAAGCCACGCAAACCACCATCTTGTTGGTGGAGCAAAACTTCATGATGGCCAAGGCGCTCGGCGATACCGTGGCCGTGATGGACAACGGCAAGGTAGTGCACGCCGGCATGATGCAGGCGCTGGCTGAAGACTCTGCAATGCAAGCCCGCTTGCTTGGCTTGAGTCTGGCAGGAGGCGGGCATTGAAAGCGGCATTTGATTGGAAGCCTCTGGCGCTGGTGCCACTCCTGGCGCTGACAATGTGGCCACTGATGGGCTCATCAAGCACCTGGCTTACGCTCACTGTGGCAGGCCTGGCCATGGGCATGATCATCTTCATCATTGCTTCAGGCCTGACGCTGGTATTTGGCTTGATGGATGTGCTGAACTTTGGGCATGGGGTATTCATCGCCTTGGGCGCTTTTATGGCCACCACAGTGTTTGCCGCGATGGGCAGCTATGTTGAGGCCGCGAGCTTGATGCTGAACCTCACCGCGCTTTTTGCAGCGATGGTGCTGGCGATGCTGATCGCAGGGGCTGTCGGTATGGTGTTTGAGCGGGTGCTGGTACGCCCGGCCTATGACCTGCATTTGAAGCAGATTCTGGTCACGATGGGCGGCATGATTGTGGGTGAAGAGCTCATCAAGGTGATTTGGGGTGCCCAGCAGACCCCACTCACGCTGCCGACTACGTTTCGCGGCTCACTGCTGATTGGTGATGCCGCAGTGGAGAAGTATCGATTGATCGCGGTGGTGATCGGCGTGCTGGTGCTGGCGATATTGATGTGGGTGTTGAACCGCACCAAGCTTGGCTTGTTGATTCGCGCGGGCGTTGAGAATCGTGAGATGGTGGAGAGCCTGGGGTATCGGATTCGCAGGCTATTTGTGGGTGTGTTCGTTGCGGGCTCGGCGCTCGCAGGCCTGGGCGGTGTGATGTGGGGCTTGTATCAACAAACCGTTACTCCGCAGATCGGTGCGCAGGTCAATGTGTTGATCTTCATTGTGATCATCATAGGGGGGTTGGGGTCGACCGGAGGCTGCCTGATTGGTGCTTTGCTGGTGGGGCTGATGGCCAACTACACCGGCTTTCTTGCGCCAAAGGTGGCGCTCTTTTCCAACATCGCACTGATGGTGGCGGTGTTGCTTTGGCGGCCTCAGGGCCTTTATCCGATCACCAGTCGCTAAAGGGTAAGCATGCTACTGACCCGACTTATCTCCAACGATCTGCCGCGCAGCCGCTGGCTGGCTTTGCTCCTGGTGATTGTGGTGCTTGGGCTATTGTTCGCACCTTTTGTGTTTCCGGGCTCAAAGTCCTTGAATGTGGCGGCCAAGATTTTGGTGTTTATCGTGCTGGCGGCGAGCTTCGATTTGCTGCTGGGCTATACCGGCATTGTGAGCTTTGCCCACACCATGTTCTTCGGGATCGGGGCCTATGGTGTGGCCATTGCAAGCTCGAGGATTGGCCCGAGCTGGGAAGCGATTGGCCTGGGCAGCCTGGCTGCGTTGGCGATCTCGCTTGCGATTTCGCTGGTGATAGGCTTATTCAGTTTGCGAGTAAAGGCGATCTTCTTTGCGATGATCACGCTTGCGGTGGCTGCTGCATTTCAAACGCTTGCTTCGCAGCTCTCGGATATCACAGGGGGTGAAGACGGCTTGAATTTCAAAATGCCCGAAGTGTTAAGCCCGGGTTATCTGTTGTTTGATCAGCCGATCCTGGGTGTGGAGTTCAGTGGGCGGCTGATCACCTACTACATGCTGTTTGTGGTGGCGCTCGTGCTGGTGCTGCTCATGGTGAGGATCGTGAACTCTCCCTTCGGCTCGGTGCTCAAGGCCCTGCGAGACAACGATTTTCGTGCTGAAGCGATTGGCTACCGGACGGTGGTGTTTCGCACCGCTTCAAATGTGTTTGCCGCGCTATTCGCAACATTGGCTGGAGCGATGCTTGCGATTTGGCTGCGCTACAACGGGCCCGATACCTCGCTATCGTTCGAGATCATGCTCGATATTCTTTTGATCGTGGTCATTGGCGGGATGGGCACCATGTGGGGGGCGGTGGTGGCGGGTGCAGCTTTTGTGTTGGCGCAAAACTATTTGCAAGATCTGCTCAAGCTTGCGGGCTCCGTGGTGGAAGGCTTGCCTGTGGTGAGCCAGTTGCTGACTCCTGAGCGTTGGCTGCTTTGGCTCGGCGTGTTGTTTGTGGTGTGTGTGTATTACTTCCCAACCGGCATTGTGGGCAAGTTGCGATTGCGGGCCCTCCATGGCCGCTCCTGAGATCGCAGCGTCTGACATGGCCGCACCTCAAATGACTTCGCATTATCTCGCTTGCCTCGGGCGTGAGATTCATTTCACCCAATGGGGCCATGATCATGATGAGGTGGTGATCGCATGGCATGGCTTGGCACGCACCGGCCGCGATATGGATGATCTGGCGCAAGCGCTGCAGCATCGCTATCGAGTGATTTGCCCTGATACGATGGGTCGAGGCTTATCTCAATGGAGTCCCGCGCCTGAGCAGGAGTATTGCCTCGCGTTTTATGTGCAACTCGCGGTGGCCTTGCTGGATCAGCTGGGCATTAAGCGATGCCACTGGGTGGGCACCAGCATGGGCGGCGCGATTGGCACGCTTGCGGCATCGCAGGCGCTCAAAGGGCGAATCGAGAGGCTGGTGCTTAACGATAATGGCCCGTCGCTGGCCAAGCCTGCGGTAGAGCGAATTCGCGCTTATGCCGGGCAGCCGCCGAGCTTCGCCACGGCCAGCGAACTTGAAGCGTTTTATCGCAAGGTGTATGAGCCGTTTGGTTGGTTGAGCGACGCGCAATGGCGCAGGCTCGCCCAAACATCAACCCGGCGCTTACCCGATGGGCGTGTGACCCCGCACTATGATCCCGCGATGGTGCGTCAGTTCATCGATCATCCTGATGACTATGAGCTTTGGGCTGCCTATGATCAGATCGAGTGCCCGGTGCTGTGCTTGCGTGGCGAGCATTCTGATTTGTTGCTTGAAGCAACCACTGAAGAAATGCGCACTCGCGGGCCGCGCGCCCTCGTAGTGACTATTCCTGGCTGCGGGCATGCGCCAGCATTAAACGTGCCTGAGCAAATCAGCATCATCGAGCGATTCCTGAACGGCTGGGATAGCAGCTCACCTTAAAGCCACTTATGCGCTATTCTTCCCTCAAACAATGAGGGAGACAGGCATGAGATTCGAGCGCTTGAAAACGAACGGGACAGTGGCGGCCCGCTTTTGCGCGGCATTAGGATTGGCTGCGCTTGTGGCGGGGCAGAGCGCCGAAGCGCAGGCCCAGGCCTATCCCAATCGACCCATCACGCTGGTGGCTCCGTATGCTGCGGGTGGTGATTCTGATATTGCTGCGCGTAATTTTGCAGCGGCAGCTCAAAAGGCTCTTGGGCAAAACATCATCGTGGTCAATCGGCCGGGCGCAAGTGGTGTGATCGGGTCTGCGCAGGTCGTTGCTGCTGCACCCGATGGCTATACCTTGTTGCTCGCAAGGCCCGGCTCGCAGTCGATTTTGCCCGCGATCATGCCCACACGCACCAAGTACAAGTGGGATGACTACTCAATGGTGGGCATGCTTGAGTTGAATCCCTACGGCTGCATGGTGAAGGCCGCCACCTATCGCAACTATGAAGATTTTGTGGGCAAGCTGCGTAGCCAGGGCAAGAAGATGAATTTTGGCACGGCTGGCATCCTGACCACCAACGACATGGGGCCGCGCCAGTGGTTTCGCCTGCTTGATCTCAACGACTCCAACACGCCAACCCAGATTTCCTACAAGGGCTCCAATGAGGCCATGGTGGCATTGATGGCGGGCGATATTGATTTTGCTTGCGCGAGCATCGGGACCTTCGTGCCCATGATCAACAACGGTGATTTGCGCGCCCTGTTTGTGACCACACCATCGCGAGTTACCGTGTTGCCCAACACACCGACCGCAAGAGAGCTCGGGATCAATGATCTTGAGCGCATCATCGGGTGGAGCGGAATTTTTGGCCCTGCAGGCTTGCCTGCTGAAGTGCTGACCAAGCTTAGCGAGGCTTTGCGTGCGGTGGCTGCAGATCCTGCCTGGGTGAGTGCTACCGAACGGGTGGGATCGATTCCCTTCGTGCGTGGGCCCGAGGACACTCGCGGTTTTGCGCGGGCTCAGTTTCAGACCTATCGTGCCTTGGGCGAATCGCTCAAGATTATTGATCGTGCCGAGTAAGCGGAGATAGCGCATGAATGCCGTGATTCAAACTCCTTTTTCTCCTGCCCTACCTCCTGGCGCTATTGGCGGGCCCGCCTCATGGAAAGGGCCGCAGCTTGCACAGCGCAGCGATTGGATTGAGCAGCTCCAGCCCGCCGAGCTTGAAGAGTTAGACCGCGCAGTAGCCGAGCACATCGGTACTGGCCGCGACATGGCAGATATCTCTGCGCAGACCTTTGCCTTGCCGACCCTGGGGCCTCGATTGGCCCGCATCAAACATGATGTGATGCATGGGCGCGGGTTTGTGTTGGTGCGTGGCTTTGATGTAGCTAGCCATTCCATGCAACAAACCGCGATTGCCTATCTCGGGATAGGCGCACATTTCGGCAGCTTTCGTTCGCAAAATGCCAAGGGCCATTTGCTGGGTCATGTGCGCGATCTTGGGCTCGACATCAATAACCCGAGCGTGCGCTATTACCAGACCAATCGCGCTTTGAACTATCACACTGATTCATGCGATATCGTCGGGCTGATTTGCCTGAAGACCTCCAAGTCGGGTGGGGCCAGCAAGCTGGTGAGCTCGGTGGCGTTGCATGATGCCTTGCATGATCGACGCCCCGACCTGTGGCGCGCTTTGTTTAATGCGTTTCCTACGGATCGGCGTGGCGAGGTGCCAGTTGGCATGCTGCCGTGGTTTGATATTCCCGTGTTCAATTGGCATGCCGGTGAGCTCAGCACAATTTATGCGGGGCAGTACATTCGCTCTGCGCAAGAATTGTTTCCTGAAGCACGCCGCCTGACTGCGCTTGAAACTGAAGCTATCGACACTCTGGATGCCTGGGCGGACGATGATGAGTTTTCATTGACCATGGAATTCAGACCAGGCGATATGCAGTTTGTGCACAACCATCAGATTTTGCACAGCCGCACTGATTTTGAGAACTGGCCCGAGCCTGAGCGGCAGCGGCATTTATTGCGCTTATGGTTGGCTCCCGCGCAAGCGCGGGAGTTGCCGCCAGTGTTTGGCTTGCGTTACGGCTCGATTGAGCCGGGTAACCGCGGTGGGATCATCACCCAAAGCACGCGGTTGACCTTTTCGCTGGAAGCTTAAAGTTACTCTGCCACCTATTTCTAAGACCAACTTACGGGACACCAAAACAGAAACTTAAACGCTGAAGAGTTAGCCTAAGGCAAGACAAGCAAAAAACGGTTACTTTTTGCCGGCCTCTTTTGCGTAGGGTCCATCAGGAATGGCAGTCGGTCCTGAAAGGAACACTTCATTGTTTGCTTGTTTCGTCAGTGGCAAGTAGTTTGGTGCAGCTCTAGTAGCCGCAGCAGTAATTGCGGCCGAGATGAGTATGGCTAGTGGAGAAGCTCCCTGCTGTGCGTTGTTGTTCGGGGAGTATTGCATCGTTTTTTTTGCCTCCCAAATCGTTACGCCGGTTTTGCTTACCATCCGGTAGTCGAAATCGACGGTCACTACGGTTGAGAGAATTACGTAGCGAGCATCCCATCGATTGATTGTGACGTATAGCACTGCGTCTGCCCCGAACATTTTCGCCAGTGTTTCTGGCGGTTGAGCGTGGATACGCTCGCCCTCGTAAAACCCCTCTTGTTCAAGAACAGTCTTTACCGTGTGTACAGGAAAGACGTAATAGCCTTTCTCGGCCAACGGAATGGTTAATGTCGTTAAAAGATAGGAGGGCGCATCTACATCAAGCGATTTATTTATTGACGGTACAACTAAAATTGAACGAGGAGACGCAGCACTGAAGCTGGAAAGATCCCTCTTGTTATCAATTTGGTTAGCACACCCGCTAAGAGAAATAGTTAAAAATGCAACTAATGCAGTTGATAGAGATTTCATTTCAAATCGCCACTTTTTTCTTTCGGGTTTTTAGATAAGTTGGCAATCATCGCCGACATGAAGAAACGACTTTCTGGCCAAGTATCGTGCTCAAGTTGGTAATAGCTAAGTGCTTTGGGCGTATTACCTGCCTGTAGAAAAAGAGTCCCGAGTTCTGCATAGATCCCCGGCGGCACTCGTTCTCCTGCAGCCCGAAGGGTTAACACGTGAGCTTCTAATTTGGTGCGGGATACCTCCATCTGACTAGGCGATTTGTAACCAGCATAGAGGAGATCGTCATATCCACCCCATGAGTGAATACGGTTGGTTGCACATCCCGATACGAGAAGAGCTATCGCTATCGTAGTTATAAGCTTCTTCATGACTAATCTCATTTGAGAGTAAAGCTTTTACGAACGGCATCGCCTACATAGAAGCGCTCTTCAAGGATTGTTCTTCCATCAGTAACAACCTTAATTTGATGGGTGCCAGGCAAAATCCTTAAGGAGTTAACTCCATCCAAAAATTCGGAGGCGGCCCCAACATCAATACCATCTATTAGGACGCGGCTGCTGGTAAGAAGAGCATTTGCACCATCGACTTTAAACGAGATTTGCGGCCTCAGATCCACCACACCTTGTTTTTCGGTAGGTAACTGAACGCAAGACGCAGTCGCCGACAAAAGCATAGCGATTGACAAGTTCCTAAGGTGAGCGACAAGTCTTGTAGTTTTCATTATCTAGCCCTCACAACTAATTGAGTGAAATCTTGTCCAGTCAAAGAACCACTTGAAATTAAAGCGACTGATCCTTCGTCTATTTCAGTGGTCCCAAAGTTGCTTACTATCCGGAGTTGGGCAACCTCCGAACCCGGCAGCGTTATATCCAACCCTGTTTGGGGAGATTTAACTTTTCTACCTACGGTCTGTACAGAAAATGTCATCCCGGGGGTTATCCCTTGAGACTTACCGCCGGCCACGAAAACATCACTACCCTGCACCGAAAGAATTCCAGTTTGCCAGGGCCTTTGGCTCATCTGCTGAGTCAGTCTACTAATTGCTTCAGAAACAGCTTGGCGAATTGCTGCATCATTTAAGGTGCCGTCATAGCCCGCTTGGGACCCAAACCCAAAGGTAGACGAGCTCTCGATAGAAGCCTCGCCAGCGCCGGAAGTCGCAAAAAAGGCCAGCCCAGTTTTTGAGTCCACCACCCGAATGTCTATTTTGGCAAAAGCCACTTGTCGCTTTGTATTTGAAAGAAAGCCAGATTCGCCGATGGTTTTTCGACCGAATTCAGTGAGCGAGCCTATGATCAATGCGTCAACTCCAACTAGGTTGAGTTTCTCTCCAGTGAGGTTACTTTCCGCCTGAAGACGACCAATATCTGGCCGCTCGAAAACCAAGTAAGCGCCAGACTCTGTGAGTGCTTTGCTGAACATGTCTGTAACTTGTTTGCCCAGGGGATCTCCGGATCGATCACGTAACAGCGATATGCCGTAGTTGGTTTCGTTGCTAATGCGCCCGAGCGCAATTTTTCTCTTCAAAGTCGGCGTGGGAGCAGTTGCTAAAACTGCTTTCTGAGCGGCCTCTTCGACTTTTGCGGCGGTACTCGGTTCTTTGGGCGTTATCTGCGGCGCCTGGACTGCACAGCCAGCTAAAGCCAGGGTGAGTATCACGGCCGTTGAATTAGACCCGGAAATTCTCAGCTTTCTCATTTAATCACCTAAAAGATTTCTTCATGCTTCTAGAAAATGATTGCCCTCAGAGCCGCGTGAAGACACAAATTCTGAAGAGTATTTACTGGGTGCGATTCCATCCAGTCCGCGTTGATGGACGATATGTGTCATCAACGAAATAAGGTACTAAGCTTAGGTTATCCCAGACTTCTGAAACTTGCGCAATCTGCCAAATGGCATAGCCGAGTATGTTTACAACGCTCGTAAGCGCGTAGGTAATGAGTGACTCGTCGTGCCGAGAATTGTCATCAAACCGTCAATCAATGGGGCTACGGTTTTCTGGTCGAATGAAAAGGGGTGCGTTTGATGAAAAAGCTCCGTGTGATGATTGCCATGGCAATGTTGACCGCAGCATGGAATCAGGCTTTTGCCCAACAGATACCGATGGTCCCTGGGAATGATCATCCGATGGTCGGGCGCTACGAGGGATCGCGCCTTATCGGATATTTGCAGAAGCCTTTTGAAGTGCGCGCGTTTGTTACTGGAGGCACGCCGGATCGATCGCTGGTCCCCGCTGATGTGCAGACTATCGAGGGAAAGTCGACCCTGCTCGCCTACGATACCAAGCCAGGTCTGAGTGCGCTTGAGGTGTTTCGCAACTTTCAGGCTTCGCTGAAAGCCAAAGGATTCACCGAGGCCTACATCTGCGAGAACAATGAAGGCCAACCCAAGCGCTGCCCGGAGCCCAAACAGATTGCTTATCGCGTGATGCCGCTTGGTGGCGCGCTTGTTGAGGGCGGGCAATGCTTCAAAAACTCGCGCTATGCCTTGTTTCGCAAAGGCAGCGAACTGACGGTTGCACTCTATGTGAGTGACTGCTTTGGCGCCAACGTTGCCCCGCGGGTGCTGGTCAGTGTTCTTGAAGCCGCGACGATGGTTGCCGATCAAATTGTTGTTCCGAGCCCCGCCGATATGAGCAAAGCATTTGGCGCTGAAGGAAAGATCGCCTTGTATGGTGTTTATTTTGATACTGGCCGCGCGGAAGTGAAAGCCGATTCAAAACCCACCCTGGACAATATCGCGGCGCTCTTGAATGCAGAGCCCAAGTTGGCGGTGATCATCACCGGCTACACCGACAATGTGGGCAGCTTTGAGAGCAATCTGCTCTTGAGTAAGCAACGTGCGGAAAGCGTGGTGGCCGCTTTGGTGACGACTTACAAAATCCCTGCTGCGCGACTGACTGCTTTTGGCGCGGGCATGACGGGGCCTCGTGCTCCCAACATTGACGAGGCGGGACGAAGCAAAAACCGCCGCGTTGAACTCAGCCCACGCTAGCCATGAAAAACATCCTTTCGATCATGCTCCTTGGAAGTTTTGCGGTCAGTTTGGCGCTGGCCCAAACGCCGTCCCCTGCAGCCAAGAAAGCCGAAGCTGACGCCACTGCGCTCGCACAAGCTGCTCTGGTGCGCTATCGACTGGCGAATACGCCGGGAAGTGACAAGACGCTGCGCAGCCTCACCGCAGCGGTGTTGGCGCTGCCTGCCTGGGCTCCGTTTTACCCTGGAGCCTTGCTGGGTATGGACTCAGGAAAGGACGGGCCCGGAGTCGTACAGGTGGGGTTTACTACGACCGATAGCGAGGCTCAAGTGGCCCGGTACTACATGCAGCGTTTGCAGGCACGGGGCAAGCCCGTCGATCTCAAAGAAGGGCCAATGCGAACCATTGAAGTGACCAACTCGCAAGGCAACCAGATCACTACGATTCTTCTTTCACCGGCCAGTGGCGGCGGAACTTCCGGGGTGATCAAGCATGAAGGTGGCGGGTACTAGACGAGAATGCAGGTGATGGCCAGATGCGTACCGTTACCGATCAATGGCCGGTGCCACTAGAGCCCTACAACTGATCAATCTTGGCTTGCAAGGAGCGAATTGCTGCAGGCTCTGCACGCACGCTAAAGAAGGCGCCCTTTTCTTCGGCGCGCTCTTCCAATACCTCGCACTGGGAGAAGAGTTCACCGCGAAGTTGCTGAGCTGACCAGGGCAAGAAAAGCTCGGCCTTGACAAGCTGCTTGCGAAAAAACACTTGGATCGATTTCTGCAGCTTGGCGACATCGGTGGGATTGACCGCACTTAACACCACACATTTCGGATACTTCGCCCGCAATGATTTTGTGAGTGCGGCTTGTGCTTTTTTATCGCCTACCTGATCAATTTTGTTGAACACACGCAACCGGGCGACTTTGCCCGCTTCGATCTCTTCGAGCACGGTGTCAGTGACTTCAATGTGTCTCTCGAACCCGGGGTCGCTGGCATCAATGACATGAAGCAGCAGCGAGGCTTCGGCGGCCTCTTCCAAGGTTGATTTGAATGAGGCCACCAGGTCGTGGGGCAGGTTTTTGATGAAGCCCACCGTGTCACTCACCAATACTCTCGGAACCCCCTCGGGGACCATGGCGCGCACGGTGGTATCGAGCGTTGCAAAGAGCTTGTTGGCGATTAACACCTCGTTGCCAGTGAGCGCTTTCATGAGCGTGGATTTGCCCGCATTGGTGTAGCCTACAAGTGCCAAGCGCGCGACCCCTTGGCCTGCCTGACGCCGCGCCTTTTGCGTCTGGCGCTCAAGATCGAGTGCTGCGATCTCGCGCTTCAATTCGGCGATACGGTCTCGAATTTTGGCGCGATCGGCTTCGCCAGCAGACTCACCCGCACCGCGACCACCCACACCACTGCGCTGGCGACCTTGTGGTCCCGCGAGCTTGGCGGCCTCCCGAAGGCGCGGTGCGAGATAGCGCAGGCGAGCAATCTCCACCTGTGCGCGGGCGGCATTGGAGCGGGCATGGCGATGAAAAATTTCGAGAATCACCATGGTGCGATCCAGCACCGAGCAGCTGATCTCGTTTTCAAGATTGCGCGCCTGGGAAGCGGAGATCTCGTGATCCACCAGCACCACAACTGCGTCATCCGAGTCTTGCGCGCCTATGTCCGCAAGGACACTTTGCACCAGCTCCTTCAACTCTTCGCGCTTGCCCGTGCCCAGATAGGCGGAAGCGTCGAAGGCATCGCGCTTTTGAATCAAGGTGGCCACGACCTCGAAGCCCAGAGTCTTCGCCAATTCGCGCAGCTCGTTAAGTGACGCGTCGAACTCCAGATCGGTAACGTTTTGAAGTTGAACGGCGACCACGATGGCGCGTTTCGCTGGAACCCGGGTGTCGGTGGTGTGCATGATCAACTGAGGTCGGCCCTTATAGCTTGGGTTGGCTTGCCGTGAATCGTGTATGGATTCACTTCGGGCAAGGGTTGCTCGTTATACAGCAGTCAGTCGAAGGATGAGCAAATCTGTGCGCAAGTTAAATCGCGAGGCACTTAACTTGGAGTTTTTTGGTCACGCGAATGAACTGGCGATCCGTAGTCGCCAAAGTAAGGTCATTGAGTTTGCACACGGCGGCGTGCAGCGCATCTCCCGCGCGTAAACCAGAGTTGAAGTTGCTTAACCATTGAGTTGCCAAGCGATAGGTGCTGGAGTCAATCGTGAGCAACTGACTTTCGGTAACGAACAACTCAATGTTTTCGAGCACTTCAGTGGCGAGGGTTGATTCGATTTCTTTTCGGCGAACCAAAATCCCTAAAGCACTCGCCGCCTCCGCTATGCCCCACGAGCTAACCGCAAACTCATAGTTCTTCTTATTGACAGCTTTTGTAACCGAATCTGTTTTTGAATCGAAAAGATGAAGTGACAAGAGAAGCGCTGTGTCCAAGTACAAATTCATAAGTCTGCTTGTTCAAGCGAGCTATTCATCGCGCATCTTGCGCACCAGGCCGGCGAGTTCAATTTTTGAATTGCCGAGAGTCTTGGCACTTTTTCTCTGAAAACTCTTGATGCGTGCCCAATCAATCGCTGCCTTGGGTTTGGTAATCGGTGAAAGAGTGGCGATCGCAACGCCTCGGCGGGTAATGATGACCTCTTCGCCCGATTCGACCGCAGAGAGTAACCCACTCAACTGCGCTTTGGCTTGAGCCACGCTATACGCCGCCATGACATTCCCCAAATGACCATCAAGATGGTCATCATAGCGCTGTTCTTGATAATTGTCAGTGCTGCTCCGCGACGTGCACATTGCCCGATGTGACAGCTCATCCGCAGCGCTTAAGCTACTCCCGCCGCATGCGCCTGTTGATCGGCATGATACGAAGATCGCACCATCGCGCCCACAGCCGCGTGTGTAAATCCCATCTCATAAGCCGCTTCTTCGAAGCGTTTGAACTGATCCGGATGCACATAGCGCAGCACCGGAAGGTGTGAGCTCGAAGGTGCGAGGTATTGACCTAGCGTAAGCATGTCGATTTCGTGCTCGCGCATCTCGCGCATTACCTGCAAGATCTCGTCATCGGTTTCGCCAAGCCCCACCATCAGGCCGCTCTTGGTGGGCACACCGGGCACGCGCTTTTTGAATTCCTGCAGCAGCTTGAGTGAGTGGTGGTAATCGCTGCCGGGGCGGGCTTGCTTGTATAGGCGCGGCACGGTTTCGAGGTTGTGGTTCATCACATCGGGCGGCGCGGCTTCAAGGATCGCCAGAGCACGATCCATGCGGCCCCGGAAATCCGGCACCAGCACTTCGATGGTGGTTTGCGGGGAGTGTTCGCGCACGCTGCGAATGCAATCCACAAAATGCTGTGCGCCACCATCGCGTAAATCATCACGATCCACGCTGGTGATCACCACATAGTTCAGGCGCAGCGCAGCAATGGTTTTGGCGAGATTGACCGGCTCATTCACATCGAGCGGATCAGGCCGACCATGGCCCACATCACAAAACGGGCAGCGCCGGGTGCATTTATCGCCCATGATCATGAAGGTGGCGGTGCCTTTGCCAAAACACTCACCAATGTTGGGGCAGCTTGCTTCTTCGCACACCGTGTGGAGCTTGTGCTCGCGCAGGATTTGCTTCACTTCGTTAAAGCGTGTGCTGCTGGAGCCCGCCCTAACGCGAATCCATTCGGGCTTTTTGAGCACTTCGGTGACCGGCACGATCTTGATCGGGATGCGCGCGGTTTTAGCCGACGATTTCTGCTTCTCGCTCGGGTTATACACGGCTGGGCTTTGAATATCTGGGGCGCTGGAATCAGACATGCTGGCTTTCAACAGGTGGGATGGCGCAATTCTGCAATCAAATGATCGGCCAGATGTTGCGCTACATCAGAGATCGTTGGGGTCCATGATAGACAGGTCTGCATATCCGTGACACGCAGCCCCGGATAACCGCAGGGATTGATACGCTCAAAGGGCTCCCGATCCATGGCCACATTAAGCGCAAGCCCATGAAACGAGCAGCCCCGGCTGACTTTGAGGCCGAGTGCGGCGATTTTTGCGCCTGGGGTGGGTGGATCGCCAGCGGCTGCGTTATTGAGATAGACACCGGGCGCATCGCGCCTGCCCATGGCGGAAATGCTGTAGTGGGCGAGCGTGTGGATCGCAGCGCGCTCAAGACGGCACACCAGATCACGCACAGTGATGCCCCAGCGGCGCAAATCGAGCATCACATACATCAGCACTTGGCCAGGGCCATGATAGGTGACCTGGCCACCGCGCTCGGTGGGCACCACAGGGATATCGCCAGGGTTCAGTAAATGCTCGGCTTTGGCAGCAAGGCCCATGGTGAAGACCGCGGGGTGCTGGATCAGCCAGATTTCATCGGGGGTGGTCGGGGTGCGTTGCGCGGTGAAATTCCGCATGGATTCAAGGCAGGGTTGATAAGGGCTGAGCTCGCCAGACCAGGGCCGAATGACAGGATCGGCAGTGCGAGTGTCGGCAACGCCAGTTTCGACTATACCCCCAGGGGTATCAGCCACTAGAGCACTACCTTGACCAAAGGATGCTCGCCAAGCGCCCGATAGAGCGTTTCGAGCTGCACCCGGGATTGCACTTGCAGATCGGCGGTGAGGCTAAGGTAAGTGCCCTTGGAAGACACCTTGATATCGAGCGATGCCGGATCAAACTCCGGCACATGGGCTGCGATCACTTCCGCGATGGTTTGCGCAAACTCATCCACCCGCGCACCCATGATCTTGATTGGGAAATGCGCAGGAAATTCGAGCATCTGCTCAATGCGGTCAAAGGCGGTTGTGTAGTCGACGGCCATGGCGGTTAGATGCGGGTGATCTGACGATTATCAAGCCGCTTCGGCAGTGCGGGTTTGGGCGATATTTGCTGCGATGGCCGCACGATAAGCAGCATAAATCCGTGCGTATACGGGCCCGGGTTTGCCTGCTTGCTCGCCATGGCCTACCGGCTGGCCATCAAGCGTGGTGACAGCCAGCACTTCCTTGGTGGCCGAGCTCACCATCAATTCATCAGCGGCGTGCACTTCTTCGCGGGTGATGCGGCGCAGCTCAAGCGGCACGCCCGCACGTTGGCACAACTCTTCCAACAAACTCACCCGAATGCCTTCGAGCACGAGATGATCGCGGGGTGCACCGAGCACTACTCCGTTGCGCACTACCCAGACGTTGCTGGCTGAGCCCTCGGTCATATACCCATCGCGAAACATCACGCACTCGGTGGCGTCAGCATCCGCAGCCGCTTGGCGTGCCAATACATTGCCCAAAAGCGAGATGGATTTGATATCGCACTTGAACCAGCGCTCATCGGGCAAGGTGACTGCGGCAATGCCCTGCGCACGTGTGGCCTCAGCCACTGGCACAAAAGGATTGGCCATCGCAAACACGGTGGGAGTAATTCCCTTGGGGAAAGCATGATCGCGCTTGGCCACGCCCCGGGTGATATGCATGTACACAAACTGATCTTGCCATTCATGCTTGGCAATCAGCTCACTGACCAGAGCTGTCCATTGCTCATCGGTGTGCGGATTGGTGATGCCGATTTTGCTCAGACTGCGTTTTAGGCGCGCGAGATGCTGGCTCCAGCGAAACGGCACGCGATCATAGGCTGGCACCACTTCATAAATGCCATCGCCAAAGATAAAACCGCGATCCAGCACTGGCACTTTGGCCTCGGAAAGTGGCATCCACTGTCCATTGAGATAGACGATTTGTTCGCTCATGAATACTTTCTCCCGGTTGCTGAATTTACTTGCCAATCCACAGGCGCATGGTATCCCACAGCCGCCCGACAAACCCTGCTTCCTCAACTGCTGCAAGGGCCAGGATCGGCTGCTGCGCGACGATCTGATCGCCCAGTTTCACCTTGAGCACACCGATTTTTTGCCCCTTGGCGATGGGGGCCAGCAGTGGGGTGGTGCGCTCGATATCGGCCTTGAGTTGGCTGATCTGGGTTTTGCCCACACTGACCAGCACATCGCGCTCGAAGCCCGCTTCGATATCGGGGGTTTTGCCTTTCCAGACTTCGTACTTGCCCACGGCTTTACCGCTGACGAAGAGGCGCACGGCTTCGGTGTTTTGATAGCCCCAGTTCAGCAGCTTTTGGGATTCGATGGTGCGCGCGGCATCCGACCCGGCACCAGTGACCACGCTGAGCAAGCGGCGCTTGATTTCCGAGCCCGGTTGATCGCGCTGCGCCGAGGCAATCAGGCACCAGCCTGCCGCATCGGTGTGGCCGGTTTTCAGGCCATCCACGCTCGGGTCGATAAACAGCAAGCGGTTGCGATTGGGCTGCTTGATGTTGTTGTAAGCGAATTCTTTTTGCGAGTAGAGCGGATAAAACTCGGGAAAATCGCGAATCAGGTAAGTGCTGAGCATCGAGAGATCGCGCGCGGTGGTGCCGTGCAGGGGCGCAGGCAGGCCGGTGGAGTTGGCGTATTGGGTGTTTTTCAGACCCATGCGCTGCGCTTCCTTATTCATCAGCGCAACAAACGCTGGCTCACTGCCAGCCACCGCCTCAGCCAACACAATCGAAGCATCGTTACCCGATTGCACGATCATGCCGCGCAAGAGCTCGTCGACGGTGGCGGGTTTTGCGGGGTCCAGAAACATGCGCGAACCAATCGCCTTATAAGCGGCTTGCGAAACAGGGGGGCGCAAATCCATCGCCAGGCGCTTTTCCTTGATTGCGGCAAACACTAGATACGCGGTCATGAGCTTGGTGAGCGAGGCTGGATCGATGCGCAGATCGGCTTCGCTGGAGGCCACGATCTGATTGGTGGTGATGTCGAGCAGGAGCCATGAGCGCGCGGCGATCTGCGGCATCGGGCTTTGCGCCTGGGCGATGGAGCTTAGGCCGAGCCCGGCCGCGAGGAGTACGCGAAAAATAAAGGGGAGCATCAGTGGAAGGGCGGTCGCAAATGAGGGTGGCAGGAGAAGAAACAGCAAATGAGCGGCGAGCGGATGAAGGCTGCAGCCTTGAAGCTCAGCCCGGCATTATAAAGCGCCGGCCCTAGAGTGAGGCGCGAGCGATACCGATGACGGACTGGGCGTGGTCTGCCAAGCCGCGTTGCTGCAGCACATTGATGGCCTCGCGCAAGATGCGCTTGAACACGTCCAGACTCACGCAATCCGCCACGCGGGCATCCAGCACGATGCCATCGACGCCCAGAATCTGCTCGAAGCGCTGATCGAGCGCTTGTTTGACGCTTTGCAGTTTGACCTGCTCGGCTTGCATGCGCGCGGCAAGCTCCTCCGGGGTGGGAGCATCCGCGATTCCGGCAAGCGCTATCAGGCCGCGTGATTCAAGCTCTTCAAGCAGGGCTGGAAGATCACCCTGGCGCGCGAAGGAGGGCAACTCCGACAAGGGCCTTTGCCCATCGATCAGGATGATCAGCCGGCGGGCGCCGACCGAGAGGCCCAGGGCGCGATCCATCACTTCTGCATCACCCGCTTCGGTTTTGCGGTAGACCAGGCGGCTATCACTGGCCGCGATATTCGAGGGGCGTGACATGATCCGGCTTGAGCCGGGCTCAAGGGTCGTGCCGATCGAATCAGCCATGCGCGGCAGCTCCGAGGGTGCGCTCGAAGTCCATGGCCGCATTGGCGCCATGCGTTATTTCAACGATGGACAGCACGGCGGGCACAAGCTCAGCGAGCTCGGCATGGTCCTGGGCTTGGAGGATGCGTTGGTTCATGGGTTGCGCCAGTATGCCCACAGATTGGGTCAGGTGTTCGCAAATCTGCTGTTTGCGTGCGGATAAGCCGGGGATCTCCTGGGCGTGGGCGCGGCGAATAAAGCCTTCTTTTTCGAGCAGGCTGAGATATGCAAGCAGCTCCTGGGGGTTCATGAATTGGGCCAGTGCGCGATCATCGCGTCGGCCATCAATCAGGATCAGCAATTGGCGCGCGCGCGGGGTGAGCCCAAATTCGCGTGTGCGCAATTCGAGCAAGGCTTTTTCGGTTTTGATGAATGCGCTGTCCGCTTCGCCGGGGGCGGGCGCAGGCGGGATGGTGGACGGTGGTGCGTTGGCCGGCAGGGCGTTCATTAATGCTCTTCAAGCGCAAGGCTTTGGTTGGCCAGGTCTTCGCGCGACCAGGCTCGCCAGATGATGCGCTTGATCTGGGTGAGGCGGCGATGGAAAAAGTGGTCGGCACCGCTTACCACTACCACCGCGAGCTGCTGGGGCCGGGCCCAGGCGAGCACATCGGCAAGGGGCACGGTGTCGTCGAGATCGCCATGAATCAGCAAGGTGTTTTCTGGCACTTCGGGCACGTCGAAGCGCGACACCGCTGTGCCCACAAGCACCAGGCGCATCGGTGGGGTGTCTTGCGATTGCGCGCTTGCTTGCTTGAGGCGCTGGAACAGGCGCGCCTGCACTGCGCTGCCAAAGGAAAAGCCGGCGAGCACGAGTTCGGCAGGTGCGTGCCCATGCCGGGCGATGTAGTCCTCGGTGGCTGCTTGCAGCACCTTCGCCATATCATCGGTTTCGCCCTGGCCCTCGTCGAAGCTGCCTGCGGTGTCGCCCACGCCGCGAAAGTTGGGTCGCCAGGTGTCGTAGCCCATCGCAAGCAAGGCGCGGGCGATGGACTGCACGACTTTATTGTCGCGGGTGCCGCCAAACAAGGGATGCGGGTGCGCTACCAAAGCCAGGCCGCGCGCGGGCTCCGTACTGGTTTCGATGGCAACGCTGATGTCGCCCACTGGGCCTGCGATTGATCGGTTCAGGGTCATGGTGTGTGCGAATGAAGACGTGAGGTATCGGTACCTCGATAACGAAGAATCATGACCCATGCTGCTACGGGCCAGACCACCAGCAAGGCGCTGAGCAAGCCGATCAGGTTACGCAGGCCCGGCTGGCGCAAGGTGGTGAACAGATCGGCGCGGTAGCTATTGAGGGGATAGATGTTGGAAAGCACCATGCCTGCGACCAAGAAGATCAATAGCGCGAGTCGCCGGTTGGCCGCCCGCGCTGGAACGACCAAGCCCAAAGCCAACGCGCCGATCACCAAGCCGGCCTGAGCACCCGCAGGCAACCAGATCGGAGCACCATGCAGAATCACTGCTGCGCCGATGTTCAGGCATGCCGCAACCGCAACGAGCAAGCAGATCATGAAGGGCAGATGATCGCTGGGTCGCACGATGGCACGCAGCAGCAGCCCGGCACTGCACACACCACAGGCGACGATGCCGGCTTCGATGATCACCAGCAGGTCATCAGGCAGGCCGGTCGGTTTGGTCCACCAGGCGGCGGGCAAGACCCCCATCTCAAACATCACGGTTTGCGGAGCGCATTGGCTGACCAACCAGGTGCCCAACAATATCAGCAGCCCGAAATCCAGATCAGCACGCACCTCGGGGCGATGCCATCCGGTGCGCACAAGCGTTTGGCTGGGCTGAGTGAGTCGAATGATCAGCGCGCCCAGACCTGCGCCGAGCGTGTTGGTAAACCAATCGAGTGAGGAAGTGACGCGGTTGGGCAAAAAGCTTTGGGCCAGCTCCAGGCCAGCCGAGAGCGCAGCGGCGAGCAAGGTGATACCCAGCACGGTTGGCCACATGCGCCAACGCGCTCGCAGCCAAAAGGTCACGAGCATGCCCAGGGGCATATAAAGCGCGATATTGGCCAGCACATCCAGCCAGGTCCAATAGCGGGGCCAGCCGCTAAACAAGGCAGCAGTAGCGCCAGCACCTGGATAGCGCCATCCGGTCAGGGGATAAAGCGTGCCATAGGCAAGCGCCGCCAGATAAGCCAGCACCAGCACCAGCAGACTTGGGCCCAGGCTGGTGGCCGGTCGCGACCACCGCCCGCCAGGAGACACAAAACTTTGCATGGTGTGAGTCTACTTCGATGGGACCAGTTCTCTGGCTATCATCCCCGCATGAATACAACAATTTCGCAGCAACTGGGTGATGCGCTGTTGCAGGCGGCCACACCGTTCGAGGTGCAGTGGCATGAGTCGGTAGGGTCCACCAATGATCTTGGGTTGCAACTAGGCTTCGGAAATGAAGCTGCGGCGCCGGTGCTGATCGGCGCCAATCATCAAACGGCCGGGCGTGGCAGGCGGGGGCGGGGCTGGGTGAGCGAGCAGCCCGCCGATCAGGTGTTGCACAGCATCACCATGAGCCTTGTGTTCGAGCGGCTGGCGCAGCCCCAAGCCAGTTTGGCGGGCTACTCACTGGTGGTGGGATGGGCCATGGTGCAGGCGCTGGTTGCGGATCTGGGAGCGCAAGTCTCGCCAGGAGCCTTCAAAGTGAAGTGGCCCAATGATGTGCAACTCGATGGGCGCAAATGCGCGGGCATCCTGATCGAAACACGACGCTCAGGCGCTATCGAGCGAGTAGTGGTGGGCCTGGGGCTAAACCTGTGGATTGCAGCCGAGGGGGATACCGGGGTGAACCAGCCGATGGCCAGCGTGTTAAGCCACGCGCCGGATGCGGGGATGCGCAATGCAATTATTGTGGGCTTGGCCCGCGAGCAGTACCGCGCGTGGGCGAGATTTTGCCGGTTTGGATTTGCCGGTTTTCAGGCGCAGTGGTCGGAAGTGGACGCCCTGTTGGGTAAACAGGTGCAGGTGCTCAGCGATCCCTTGAATCCGCTATCGGTGATTCAGAAAGGGCGCGCCTGCGGCGCCGCGCCAGATGGCGCACTGTTGCTCGAAGGGCCACAAGGTATGGAAAGCGTCTATGCCGGTGAGGTTTCGGTGCGGGCTCTGGCTTAGAATGCTCAGGCTTCATTCTGGGGAGCGCAGGTGAATCGATTCGTGAGGTTGCTGGTTTGATCCGACTATTGTTGATAGCCACGGTGTTGGCCAATGCGGTGGCGTTTTTATGGTGGAGCAATCTGTTGCCCGCCCAGTGGTTGGCGGGCTTTGGCGAGCCGGATCGCAGCACGACGCAGCTTGCGGCCGATAAACTGGCCCTGGTGCCGCTGGATCGCCTCAAGCCCAAACAAACCGTCATGACCTGTGTGGAAATGGGTCCTCTTGAACAGCTGGTGGGTGAGAGGCTGCTAGTGATGGCCGATGAGATGGGCGATCAGGTCAAAGTGAGCAGCAAGGATGTGGATGCGCAAACCGGGTGGGTGGCGTTTGTGCCCTGGAATGGCGATTCGAGAGCGATGGATCGGCGGTTTGCTGAGCTCAAGCGCGCTGGATTTCTGGATGCCCAGGCCGTGTTGCAAGGCAACCTTCGCGGCAGCATTTCGCTGGGGGTGTATGCCAGCGTGGAGAGTGCGAAACAAGCGGCTCAGCAGGCCGCCAACAAATCCGGCCTGGAGGTGCGCGTGACGGAGCTAAGCAAGCAAGCGCCGCGCGCAACGTATCAATTGCGCTACGCACTTACAGAGGATGGCGCCCCCAACCCGGTGCAAAGCCGAATCACGGCGATCAAGATCGAGCTGGGGATTTCCAGCTCGCCTTGCCCCGGTTGATCGCTGCTAGATCAGCCGCAAAACTTACGCTGCGGTTTGATCGTCGATTTTGGCATCTGCGGAGTTTTTCATCACCGATTCGATGCCGTTATCGCGCGCCCGCTCCGAGCTATACATCTCACTTTTGCCAATCACCTGACCGTTGCCGGCCTTGAGATTGAAGTAGGGATCATTGGATTTGGAGGTGAGACGCTCATAGCGCTCGGCCTTCGGACCATTTTCTTTGACTGAGGCCACGCCGTTTAGCGCCGCAGCGGCACTTTCATACATCTGGCTGGCCAGAATCACTTCCCCATTGCCGGCTTTGAGGACAAAATGAAACTTGCCGCTAGCGCCTTTAGAGACCAGAAATTTACCTGCCATCTCAACCTCCTGAATGTTGGCGCTTACAGTGTAACGAGCCTTTTGGCTGCTTGAAAGGTCCGCTTATGTTTGGTTTTACAGTCCGTGGTTTTTTGGCTGGTGTCGCGTTGGGGTCTTGCGCCTGGGCAATCCCTGGGCTGGCACAGGCACAGGCTCAAGCTGAAGGCACGGTGAAAAAGCCGCCCGCCCAGGTATGGAGCACCCGCGATGTGAATCCCAATCCGACGGTGAATTCAGGCGCAGTGCTGCTTGGCGGATCGGGAGCTATTAGTCCGAGCATTGTGGTGGTGCCGCAGGTGGGTGCCCCGGGTGTGCCGGGCGTGCCCAGAAATGATCGGCCCGCGCTTTCCAAGCCCTCGGCTGGGGGCGGCGTGGTGGATTTGCGGGAGCGTCCTTGAGTTTTAATGCTCCCCCCGCGATCTTCGCTGCGAAGCCCGCGATCTTCACTTATGGTTCGTTGATGTTTGAGCCGGTGTGGAGCCGGGTGGTTGCCGGTTGCTATACGAGCGCCTGTGCCCGGGTGAGTGGATTTACACGTCGAAAGATTCGTGATGTGACCTACCCGGCAGCCATTCCCAGCGCCTGTTCGATGATTGAGGGGCGGGTGTATTGGCCGAGCACTTCGCTCGCCTTGGACCCAATAGCGCAGGCGGAAGATTTGGCTGCGCTCGATCATTTCGAGGATGTGGATTACGAGCGGGTGCAGGTGGAGGTGGAACTCCTTGAACCTTTGGCTTCGTGGTCAGCTGGGGAGAGGATAGCCGCCTGGATCTATGTGTTTCGCGAGCCTTCGCGGGTGCTGGATCAGCCCTGGGATGTGCAGTGGTTTGCGGACACGGGCATCCACGAGTTCATCGCAAGCTACGTGAAGCGGCGCACCATGTAAATCACCCCCGGCAAGGGGTTATGGTAGTACGGAGTGGTGGGCTCAAAGCCCAGTGAAGCATACAAGGCTCGCGCAGCACCCATGGTGGTGAGCGTGTCGAGCAAGGCCTCTTGGTAGCCCAGAGCTTGGGCTTCGTCGATCAAGGTGGTTGCCAGGAGCCGGCCCGCACCGGTCGCTCGATACTGCGCTTGAACATAAAGCCGCTTGACTTCGCAGCGCTTTTCATCAAAAGGCCGCAACGCGATACACCCCACCGCCTTACCGGCTACTTGCGCGAGCCAAATCGCGCCGCGCGGGCGGGCATAGCTATCAGGCAAAGCGGCGAGCTCTTCCTCAAAACCCTGGAAACACAAATCCACCTGAAGCTCGGCGGCATATTCGCGAAACAGTTCGCGCACCGTGCCCATGTCTTCGGGCACTTTGGCTTCAACGATTTCTACGCTTGCGCTCATCGAGGAACTAGCCGCTGTTTCGAATCCGGCCAAGCATCGCAGTAGTCGAGGTAACGTGCTCAAAAGCAATCGAATGCACCGAGCCACCCCAACCCCGCACCTCTTGCGCGCCGACAATCTTGTCGGGTGCCCAATCGCCGCCTTTGACCAACACGTCCGGGCGTATCTTCAAGATCAGCTCGAGAGGGGTGTCTTCTTCAAACCATGTCACGAGCGATGTGCTTTCCAGCGCGGCGACAACAGCCATGCGGTCTTCGCATCGATTGATCGGGCGATCATCGCCTTTGCCCAGGCGGCGCACCGAAGCATCGCTATTGAGCGCCAACACCATGGAGGCGCCTAGAGCGCGCGCTTGGGCTAGATAGGTGGTGTGGCCCCGGTGCAGCAGATCAAACACGCCATTGGTGAACACCAATGGCCGGGGCAAGAGCGCAATGCGCGCGGCGAGTGCCTCAGGCGGGATACACTTGGTTTCGTACGCTATCACCCGCGACCTCGGAGGATTGTTCCAGGCGCTTGACCAGCTCCTTGCGATAGCGATTCAGCTCCTGCACGCTCGCAAATTGCTTGCCAAACAGGATTGAGAGGTTGTGGAGAATGCGATCCACCACCTTGTTTTCCCAGATGCCATCAAAATTGATCTGCTCATCGAGCCAACGCTCAAGCCATCCAGGATGCGGCAAGCGGCTTTGCACCGTGTCGTTGGGAAACAGGTCTTTATTGACATGCAGATTGGTGGGATGCAAGGCCTGCGCGGTGCGCCGGGCTGAGGCCATGAGCACACCAATCTTCGCAAACGCCGAGCGTGCTGCATCACCAGTCTGGCCAATCGCACGCTTCATGTACTGCAAATAAGCCCCCCCATGGCGCGCTTCATCGCGGGCAATGGTTTCGTAGATGGCTTTGATGACTGGCTCGGTGTGCCACTGCGCGGCACGGCGATACCAGTGGTTCAGGCGAATCTCGCCACAAAAATGCAGCATCAGGGTTTCAAGCGCAGGGGCTTCATCAAACTCGAAGCGAACCGCATGCAGCTCGGCTTCGGTGGGCAGAAGGTCTGGGCGAAAGCGCCGCAGATATTCCATCAGCACCAATGAGTGCTTCTGCTCTTCGTAAAACCACACCGACATGAAGGCGGAAAAATCGCTGTCGTGCCGGTTATCGCGCAGAAACATTTCGGTAGCGGGCAAGGCAGCCCACTCGGTGATGGCATTCATCTTGATGGTTTGGGCCTGCTCATCAGATAGCTGGGTGGCATCAAACTGGTCCCACGGAATATCGCTTTCCATGTTCCAGCGCGCCGATTCCAGGGCTTTGAAGAGTTCGGGATAAATCATCATGACGATCCTTTAGTGGGGCGATTGTAACCGCTCACTGTGCGGCGCGGCGCTTAAGCCAGCGCATCAGGCTACCCAGAATCGGCAGTTTTTCATACAGTTCCTCGGCGGCATCCCAGTAATCCCGATGCCATTCGATGCGCAGCTGATCATCCA
The DNA here is from genome assembly GCA_027487815.1 of Burkholderiales bacterium. GTDB lineage: Bacteria > Pseudomonadota > Gammaproteobacteria > Burkholderiales > Burkholderiaceae_E > JAIYCW01. Next base: position 26,506 of record JAIYCW010000039.1, on the reverse strand, counting down.
GAATCAGATGGCTGCCCCCGCGAATGCACTGGGTGGCGGTTTGCCCCTTAAATGCAAAGTAAAAGTCCCAGGTTAAGAAAGCATGACGGCCATCGACCACCTGGCGGGTGATTTTGAAGCGTGGTTGGTCAAGTTTGACGAACATATGGTCAAAAATCCCTGTGATCGCCGGGATGCCGCGCGCCTCGTTGAAGGGGTCTTTGAAGAATGCCTCGGGGCTGTAAAAGTGTGACAACCGCGCCACATCTGCGGGGCCAAGCGTTTCAAAGAACCGGGCGATGGCGTCGAATTGTTCGCGCTCTGTGGGCATGGCGACTATCTCGATTGCTTGCCGGTGAGTGCAGCGAGCGGCAAATATAGCCAATAGGGCAGGATGCGCAGAAGCTTCAAAAATCGGCTGAAGCGCTTGGGGAAGTGAATTTCAAAGCCCGAGCCTTCCAGCCCCACGCGGATCTCGTGCGCGGCCTGCTCCGGGCTGATCAGCGCGGGCATGTGGAAGTCGTTTTGTGCAGTCAGTGGGGTGCTCACAAATCCTGGGTTGATCACCTGCACCTTGATGCCGCGCTGGTTCAGGTCGAGATACAGGGTTTCGGCCAGGTTGATCAAAGCAGCTTTAGTGGGGCCGTACACCAGCGCCTTGGGCAAACCGCTGTAGCCCGCCACGCTCGACACCAGTGCGATTGCACCTTTTTTCTTGGCCAGCATATCGGGCAGCACCACGGATAGCGCGCCATACACGCTGGTGAGGTTGGTTTCGATCAGTGAGCGCACCTGCGCCGGGTCAATCGCATCCGCACGCATCGGGATGTAGTTGCCCGCCACCCAAATCAGGCGATCCAGGCCACCCCATTGGGTCATGATCGTTTGATGCGCCTGACGCACCTGATCAAGCTCGGTGATATCGAGTGGCAAGACCAAATGGCGGGTGGAGGCATTGCCCTCCAGCAAGCTGCGCAGCGGCGCTTCACGGCGTGAGGAAAGCGCAAGCTCGGCGCCCTCGCGCAATAACTCTTTGGCCAAAGCCGCACCAATGCCGCTGGAGGCCCCGACGATCCAGACCCTCTGACCTGACCACGAGCCTGAACTTGAGCCCTTAGCTTGGAGCGACGAAGTGCTCACCGATCAGCGCTTGGTAAAGGAAAGAAGCACTTCACCAAGGTAGATGCCAAATTTGCTCATCACTGCGCGATTGAGCATCACCTTGTCGTCCATCAAATACATCCAGTCATCAAACTGTACGTTGTAGACCTTGCCATCCACCGGAAGTGCCAGCGTGTATTTCCAGTTTAGTGCGTTGCCAGAAGCGATGCCTTGTGCCTCTCCCACCACATCTCCTGCGGTGCCCACATAGCGGCCATCAGGTAACTTGCGAATCGTCCACACCCGCTTTTCCTTGGTGCCGTCCGAGTAGACAAAGTCCTCATCAAGCACACCCACATCGCCTTGCCAGGTGCATTTCATCGTCACGGTGAAACGCCTCACGACTTTGCCGGAGCGATCCTGAAATACACCCCAGGCGTCAATCGTGCCGTTGAAGTAGGTGCGCAGATCAAGCTTGGGCGTTTCTTTGGCATACACCGCAGGATCGACTGCAGCGCAGGCATTGAGCAGCAAACTGAGCAATAACGCGCCGCTGAGGGCGAGGCGACGCGACCAAAGCGTGGGCAGGGTTAGGGAAAACATCGGGTTATCCTCGTGTGGGTTCGGGAAGCGGGGCAACAAACAGCGCCATGCCCGCGATCAGCTTGAGCAAGCTGGGCAAGGCGGCGTAGGTGAGGGCCAAGGGTAGTGGGTCTGAGCCACTGCCGGGGGTATAGCCCTGCAGGCTGAGTAATGGCAGGGCCACGCCTGCGGCGAGCGCGAGATTAACTTTGGTAGCGAGATTCCACAGGCCGAAGTAAGCCCCCTCGCGTTTACCGCCATGGCCGTGCTCGGCAATCACACTGGCCAGCAGCGCGGGGGGCATCGCAAGATCGCTGCCGAGCGCGAGGCCCGTAGCGATACACACGGCGTAGAACCACACCGCATCATTGGCATCCAGCCCAAGCGTCCAGACAAATCCCGTGACAGCCATAGCGATGCCCAGCAACCACGCGTTACGCAGTCCCCATCTGCGCGCGAGAGCGAGCCAAAGCGGCATGCCAATCGCGCCCGCCAGGAAATACACCACCAAATACAGCGCGGCCGCCTGGCCCTTGATACCGAGCACGTCGGCCATAAAAAAGAGCACGAGTGTGGCCGGAATGGCGGTGGCCACACCGTTGATCACAAACACAAACAGCAGCCACAGGAACGCGCGATTGTCTTTCACCTGCCGCCAGGCACTGAACATGCCTTCGGGTGCGGGCAGCGCAGTGATTGGCGCGCCAAAAGTTGGCCCACCCAAGCCATCTGTGGTGGCGCGGCGCAACATCAGGCCACTCACTAAAGCGAGTCCGAAAAACAGCATGACCAGCCAGCGCACGCTTTCCGGAGTGAGCAGCGCTGCTGCGGCCAACACACCGATCAGGCCAAAGCCTTCACGTGTGGTGGTGACCCGTGCGCGCTCGGCAGTGGTGGTGCCTATGCCAGCGCCCCAGGCTTGGTAAGCAATCGACACAATTGAAAATGCAATGTAGGTCACGATCGACGCGGTGCCTAACCACCATGGCAGCAGCGCACCACGCACAGGCGGCAAAAAGAGCGCCGCAAAGCCCAGCGCAAGCACAGGCAAGCCCCACCAGATCCAGGTGCGAAAATTGATGCGACTGCGCCAGCGATCCTGCATCACGCCGATCGCCGGATCGGCCACCGCATCCACCAATCGGGTAGCAAACAGAATCACGCCGATCAGCGCAAGCTCCATCCCCAGGCTTTGGCTATAAAAGCTCGGCAGCAGTACAAACAAAGGCAGCTCAAGGAGCGCCAGCGGCATGCGCAAGGTGCCGTAGGGCAGCAGTCCACGCATGGGGTTTATTGCGCCGCCGATTTGGAAGATTTCAACCCGGCAAACAGGGTCTGGCGCACTGCGGGGGCGGATGTTTTGGCATCAAACCAGATCGCAAAAAACGCATCTCCGAACAGTGCGTCGTCCACCGCTCCGATGAGCTTTTCATTGTACAAAAACACAATGCCCTTGCCCGGCCGATGCACGCCCACCAAGCGATCATGCTTATTCACGTCCGGGAAGATACGCATCATCGCTTCGAGCCATTCGCTGCGTTGCGCGGCATTGCCGATGCCAAGCTTTTCAATTTCTGCCAGGCTGCGTTCTGCGATCAGTTTGCCTTTGAGCGCACGCAGATAGTGAAGCTCCAGCGCAAAGGGCTGCGCCTTCCACTGCGCCGTGTCCATACCCGAAGGCCCGGTCCACACATGGGCGTCATACACCTTCAGGCCCAGCCAGGTCAGTGAGGCGGAAGCGCCGGGCTTGGCATTGGGCAGCCACTGGGCGAGCACACCGGCAAGCTCGTTGGCTGGCTTGGTCGACACAGCAGCCCGGGCTGGACTCACCAGATTCAAACCGAGGGACTGAGCCGCGACAACGCCTGCGAATGCACCCAGCGTCAGGCGCGTGGTTTTACCCAGAAACAAACGACGGCCCAAGCCGGAAACAAACTGCTGCATGAAAAACTCGGTGAATCGATGAAAAGTTAAGCGTGTTTCAAGCTGACTTGAATCACATCGGTGTTGGCATGCTTGAATGCGGCCTCGCAATACGCGAGGTAAAACTCCCAGGTGCGCATGAAGGCTTCATCAAACCCGAGTGTGCGAACGCGCGCGGCTTGCGCCAGAAACGCTTCGCGCCACAAACGCAAGGTCTGCGCATAGTGCTGGCCAAACGCAAAAGTGTTGGTGACTTGCAGGCCGTGCTCGCGGGCCAGCGCGGTGAAGCGGCTGGGCGAGGGCAGCATGCCGCCCGGGAAAATGAATTGCTGGATGAAATCCGTGCTGCGGCGATAGCGATCAAACAAGGCATCGTCGATGGTGATGGTTTGAATCACTGCAGTGCCGTCGGGCTTCAAGCAGCGCTTGAGGGTTTGAAAGTAATCCGCCCAATAAGGCTCGCCCACGGCTTCAAACATCTCGATCGACACAATTGCATCGTATTGGCGCTTTTCATCGCGATAGTCTTGCAGTGCAAACTGCGCTCGGGCTTGCAAGCCTTGTGCAGTCATGCGCTGGCGCGCATAGTCGAGTTGTTCGGTGGAAAGCGTAAGGCCAGTAACTTGTGCGCCCTGGCTTGCGGCGAGCTCGGCAAACCCGCCCCAGCCACAACCAATCTCCAGAATACTTTTATCCTGCGATTGAGCTCCGAAACCCAGCTCATCAACAATGCGCTGGTACTTCGCGGTTTGTGCGGCCTGCAGCTGATCAAAGCCCACCTCATCGCTCACCAGCCCAAAGAGCGCGCTTGAGTAGGTCATGCTCGGATCGAGCCAAAGATCATAAAAGCGATTGCCCAGGTCGTAGTGCGCATGGATATTGCGACGCGAACCCGTGCGGGTATTGCGATTGAGCAAGTGCTGAATGCGATAAATCAACTGGCCCCACCAGCTGCCATACACCGCCTTTTCGATCAGCTGACGATTGCCCACCATGATGTGCAGCACGCGGGCGAGATCATCACAGCTCCAATCGCCGTTGATGTAGGTTTGCGCAAAGCCGATATCACCACTCGCCAGCGATTCATCAAAGAGATTGAAGTTGGCCAGGCGCATGTGGGCCTGGGGGCCGGCATTGTTGCTTGAGCCGAAATGCAGATGCTCGCCATTGGGCAAGCTCATCTGGATGCTGCCGTAATGAATATGCTTGAGCAGGCCGATCAACATGCGCGCCTTGCGTGGCACTTGGCCAGACGGCTCGGCGGACATCAACCCGCCCATGGCAGTAGGCAATGGCCCGCTCATACCGGATTGGAGGGGGTCGGAAGTGCTGACAACAAAGCTTGAGGACGGTTTCATTGCAAGGCCGTGGTGACTGGGTGAGCGGGAGGGGTGGGTTTTGAAACGAAGCGTACGCCCTTGGTCCACAGGCGCAGGGCTTGCCAGTGAATTCGGGCCATCACGCCAAAAGTAAATAACGGGTAGCGCAGCAATGCGCGGCGCACTGTGGCAAAGCTCAGGGGCTCATGCGTGCCGCTCATCGAAGTCAGCAGCAAGGGGCCATCATGGTCTTCATGATCGACCCGCGCCAGGCTGCGATCTGTGCTATCAAAAAAGCGGAACTGATACCGGCCCGTGACTTCGCAAAAAGGCGAGACATGAAAGTTCTTGTGGCTATGCAGCGCTTGGCCGAAGCGGATGGGCTCGTGCTTGTGATCGCATACCAAATAGGTGTGGCGCTCACCAAAGGTGTTGTTCACCTCGGCCACTACCGCCATCAGCGCTCCATCAGCAGCGTGGCAAAGCCAGAAGCTCACCGGCTTGAACACGTAGCCCAGCACCCTGGGGAAGGTAAGCAGCCAGATCGATCCATCAGTGGGCAGCCCCTGGGCCCGAAGCAAGCCTTCTACCCATGCGCGGCAGCCCTGCCCGTTGCCATGATCCGCTTCGAAAAAACTCAGCAAGCCGGAGCGATTCACGCCAAACCAGCGAGTGCCCCCGGGAGCCTGGGGGGCGGCTTGTGATGCAAAGCGGTGAATCGGCACCCGCAGGTAAAAGGCGGGATAGTGAAAGGCATTGCGTTTGGGGCGCAGGCGAGTATGGCGCACTTGCCCAAAAGCAAGCTGCCAGTCATCAAAGCGCGCCACGGCCATGATTCAGGCAGCCACTTTTAGTAATTGCGCGTGTTGGGCAAGCACACTATCGGCCGCTTGCAGGCCACTGCGCAAGCCATCTTCATGAAAGCCATAGCCGCACCAGGCGCCTGCAAACCAGGTCTGCCCTTGCCCCTGCAGCCCGGGCACTTGCTTCTGCAATTGCATCGCTGCGATATCAAATACAGGATGCGAATAATGCAGCTCACGCAAGATGGTTTCGGGCGCTGGTGGCTGCAATGGATTCAAGCTTACGAGCACGGGTGTTTGGCATGGCAACGGTTGCAACCGATTGAGCCAATAGGTCACAGAAACCGCAGGCTCGCTCAAACGCGAATCGCCGCTGCCACGCTTGGGGGTGGCGCTGAGATAGTTCCATGCCGCCCAGGCACTGCGGCGCTTGGGCATCAACTGAATGTCGGTATGTAGATAAGTCACGTTGGGTTGATAGCGCACCGCTCCGAGCACCTCGCGCTCTTGAGCCGTGGCGTCGGCGAGCAGGCTGAGCGATTGGTCGCTGTGGCAAGCCATGATCACCGCATCGAAGCGCTCAATGCCGTGGCGGCTGGTGATTTCAACGCCACGGCCTTCGAGGCGCCGCACGCTCTGCACCGGGCTTGCGGTGCGCACTTGGCCCACCACCGGCGCGAGCTTCTTCACATACTCGCGTGAGCCGCCAGCCACAGTGAACCACTGAGGGCGATTGCTTACCTGAAGCAAGCCGTGGTTGTTGAAGAAGCGCACAAAAGCGCCGATGGGGAACTGCATCATCGTGCTCATCGGGCACGACCAGATGGCGGCCGCCATCGGCAGCAAATAATCTTCGCGAAAGCCTGCCGAGTAGCGCTGCCTTATTAAGTAAGCATCCAGTGGCTCATCCAGCGCGGCGTTGTGCTGATCCAGGTGTTGGGCCAGCGCAGTGGCTTCTCGATTGAATCGCAAGATATCTCGCAGCATCCCGAGGAAGCGGGGGCGCAGCAAATTCGTGGGCTGGGCAAACACGGTGGCCATGTTTGAGCCGCACCACTCAAACTCGTGCGGCCCGACCGATACAGCAAACGACATATCCGATTTGGCGACCTTCACCTGAAGCTGCTCAAACATCGAGATTAGGTGCGGGTAGGTGCGTTCGTTGTAGACCAGAAAGCCGGTATCGACCGGAAAGCTCATGCCCTCGAGATTCACCTCGACCGTGTTTGCGTGGCCGCCCAATTGGGCTTCGGCTTCAAACACAATGGGATTCAGCCCGGCCTCGCGCAAGCGCCAAGCCGCGCCCAGACCGGAAATACCTCCACCAATAACCGCTACTCGCAGCACTTATGCTTTCCTTATTGCTTAAAACTCAAGCGTACAACTCAAAATGACCGACGGGTCATTGAACGACTGCTAAGTCTACTCCGGACGCAAATCCTGACAAACCGGCTTGGTCAACCCCTCTCTATTAACAGAAGAGCGCCCGGTGGAGCCCGGTTCGTGCCCAATGGCCTATTAAAACCACGGTTGTCCTAGTCAGGACGGTGAGCAGCACTTATACTAGGCTAATCGGTCATGGGCCGTCAAATGTGTCTTGGACAAACCATAAACAAGAATGTCCAGCACAGCGACGGTCGATCAAAAGCTGTAGCAGTGGTAGTACAACATGAATGATCGGTCATCTCAGCCGAGTTTGTCGCTAAGTATCTCGGCCGTAGAGCGCGACACTGGTTTATCCAAAGACACCCTCCGGGTTTGGGAGCGCCGCTATGGCTTTCCTCAGCCCGCACGTGACAACTTTGGCGAACGTATATACCCGGTCGACCAGGTCGACAAGCTGCGGGTGATGCGTCGCTTGATGGATATGGGCCACCGCCCCGGCAAGATCATCAATCTGGATATTGAAGTGCTGCAGCAGCTTGCGAGCGAATCCGCGAGCCCGCCCGTCACCATGAATCAGGCTCGCGCCGAGCATGAGGATCTGCCGCGCTTCATCGAGCTGGTCAAAGCGCACAAGGTGCAAGAGTTGCGACAGGCACTTTCGCAATCCGCCATGCGTTTGGGCGTGGACCGGTTCGTGATGGAAGTGGCTGCTCCGCTCAACCGCATGGTTGGTGATGCCTGGGCGCGTGGCTATTTCGAAATCTTCGAAGAGCATCTTTATACCGAGTCGATGCAGGTTGTGCTGCGCAACTCGATCATTAATATTCCCCAGTTCGGCAAAGCGCCGAAGGTCTTGCTCACCACGTTTCCGAATGAAGCGCATGGGTTGGGCTTATTGATGGCTGAAGCCATCCTGGCTCTGGCGGGCGCGCGATGCATCTCGCTGGGTGTGCAAACCCCGATCTGGGACATCGTGCTGGCCTGTACCACCCAAGAGGTGGATATCGTGGCTTTGTCGTTCTCGGCAAGCACCAACCCGAATCAGGTGATCGAAGGATTGTTTGACCTGCGCAGCAAATTGCCGGCTACCACCCAGATTTGGGCGGGCGGTAATTGCCCGATCCTGCAGCGTAAGCCACCCAAAGACGTGGTGGTGTTGCCCGATCTCGAAGATATTCATCCGGCTTTGCGTAGCTGGCGCGAAAGCCAGACTCAAGGCTAAACCTGCGGGGGCATGCGCGCCCCCGGATGTGCGATGGATAAATCTGGCGCAAAGGCAAGCTTCAAGGGCAATAAGGGATTTCTGGATTCCAAGCCTTGTCAAGCTTGCGGGCGGCCCATGACTTGGCGTAAAGCCTGGGCCAAAAACTGGGCCGATGTGAAATACTGTTCGGATGCCTGCCGAAAAAAACGCGCCACCTAATGTGCGCATCGGGCTGATCCTTGGCGATCAGCTTGATCATCAGAGTCCCGTACTCCAAGCCCTCTCGCCCGATACAGATCAATTGGTGATGATCGAGGCTGGGGGTGAGGCCACACATGTCTGGAGCCATCAAGCCCGCATTGCGCTTTTTCTTTCAGCAATGCGACACCATGCCGCAAGCCTGCGAACAGCCGGCTGGCGGCTTGATTACCTTTCAGCGCCAGGGGCCTTGGCCGATGCGCTGGGCGAGTTTTTGAGCGAGCTGAAAAAGCAAACAGCACGCAGCGGAGTTGTTCCCGAAATCGAGCTGCTGGTGGTGGAGCCCGGAGAGTGGCGAGTTTTGCAGGATCTTCAGTCGGTTGCGCATGCCCAAGGTGTAGCGCTCACTGTGTTGACGGACACGCATTTTCTCTGCACCCGCGAAGCCTTCGCGAAATGGGCCGGCACCAGCAAATCCTTGCGCATGGAGTTTTTCTATCGCCAGATGCGCAAGCAGCACAAGGTGCTGATGCAGGCCGATGGTGAGCCTGAAGGCGGGCGCTGGAATTTTGATGCTGAAAATCGCAAGGGTTTTCCGAAAAGTGGGCCTGGCAAGATTGCTCCGCCCGCGCAGTTTGCGCCTGATGCCATCACTCTTGAGGTGCTTGCTGAAGTCGCTCAAAAATATGGCGGGCATCCTGGCCGCCTGGAAGATTTTGCCTGGGCCGTTACGCGCGAGCAGGCGCTTGAAGCGCTGCATCAGTTTGTCGATACCCGGCTTGCACACTTTGGTGATTATCAGGATGCGATGTGGCGCGGTGAAGCTTTCGGCTGGCATGCGCTGCTTTCCACTTCCCTTAACCTGAAGCTTTTGCATCCTCGCGAAGTGATTGATATAGCGCTCAAAGGCTGGCGCGATCAGACGCTGCCACTGGCCAGCGTCGAGGGCTTCATCCGGCAGGTGCTGGGCTGGCGCGAGTTTATTCGCGGCGTGTATTGGCTCGATATGCCCAAGCTGCGCGAAGATAACTTTTATCAGCACAAGCGCGCATTGCCCCAGTGGTATTGGAGCGGTGAAACCCAGATGGCGTGCATGCGCGAGACTATTGGGCAAACCATGCGCTATGGCTATGCGCATCATATTCAACGCTTGATGGTCACCGGCAACTTTGCATTGCTGGCTGAGGTGCTGCCGCAGCAAGTGGAGGATTGGTATCTCGCAGTCTATGTGGATGCAGTGGAGTGGGTTGAGTTGCCCAACACTGCAGGCATGGCGCTCTTTGCCAATGGCGGGCGCTTCACCTCCAAGCCGTATGTGGCCAGTGGCGCTTACATCAAGCGCATGAGCAATTACTGCACCGGCTGCAAGTATCGGCCTGAGGAGCGAGTGGGCCCACAGGCCTGCCCGGTCACCACGCTTTATTGGAATTTCCTCGATAAACATGCGGCTGAATTTGCGGGTAACCCCCGCACCGTCCTGATGGTGCGTAATCTTGAAAAGATGGATGATGCGCAGCGCCAAGCCGTTCGCGAGCATGCGGCGCAGCTCCTCGACAACCTGGACACTCTTTGAATCTTTCCCGCCCTCACGAGCGCCAACTGCTTTGGACACTTGCAGCGATTCAGTTCACCATGATTGCCGACTTCATGGTGCTCTCGCCGCTGGGGCCGGTGTTGATGCGCACCTTTTTGGTGGGGCCTTCCGAGCTGGGTTACCTGGTTTCGGCCTATAGCCTTTCGGCAGCAGCAGCCGGGCTATTAGCCGCGCTGTTCATTGATCGGTTTGACCGGCGTCGAGTGCTACTGGTGGCTTTCGGGGTATTCATGCTGGCGCTGCTGGCTTGCGCCCTGGCCCCGAGCTATCGCACCTTGATCATCGCGCGGCTCATCTCGGGCGCAAGTGGCGGCGTGCTGGGTGCGATGGTCTACACAATCTTGGGCGATGTGATTCCGGCTGAGAGGCGAGGTGCGGCGGCTGCCGTGATCGCCACCGCGTTCTCGGTATCCAGTGTGATGGGATTGCCGATAGGATTGTTTTTTGCGAGCCATTTTGGTTGGCATGCGCCCTTCTATTTTTTGTTGGCGCTGAGTGGTGTGATCTATATCTGCATTTGGCGTGTGGTGCCTTCATTGACGGAGCATTTGCAGGCACAAGCCGCACGGATTGATCCCGAGGTTGCAGCAGGCTCGATTCATCCTTTTGCTGCAATCGCTGCCGTGTTGCGCGAAGTCAATCATCGGCGCGCCTATTTGTTTGCGCTTTTGGTGTGGTCGTCGTCTTTTGTAGTGATCCCCTTTGTGAGCATCTATAACGTGGTTAATGTGGGGATCACCGAAAAGGAGTTGCCGCTGATTTATTTTGTGGGTGGTATCGCCACCTTGTTTAGCTCCAGGCTGGTCGGCAAGCTCACAGATCGAGTGGGCGCACGCCGCGCCTATCAATGGATCGCGTTGATTGCCATCCCAGTGTTTATTCTCACAACGAACCTGCCAGCCATGCCGCTTTGGCTTGTGCTGATCTGCATGACGCTCTTTTTTGTGGTGATCCCGGCGCGCACCATTCCCACCATGGCCATCATGACCCAAGCGGCCCAGCCCGCACTGCGCGGCACTTTCATGAGTCTGCATGGATCGATTCAATCCCTCACCACTTCGCTCGCGGCTTTTGTGGGTGGCCTAATCATTACCCGCAACGCAGCCGGTCAGCTGCAACACTATGATGTGTTGGGCTATATCGCTGTGGTGCTCACCTTGATTGCGGCTTGGTGGGTTAGGCGGGTGAAGGCTTACGAAAAAGCATCCGCAAAGCACTAACGTGGTCATCGCACGTTGATATTCCCGACTGGATTAGCATAAGCGAATTCCTCGGAGGCGGAGCTGTCCAGAAGGGTTGCAGAGGTTGAAAGTGGTTCAGTTGCCCTGATTCCTTCTGAAGATGTTTATGCTAAGGCCAGAAAACTGCTTAAGTGAAGTCCCATAGGTATCATCCTGAGGCCGAGGCAGAGAAAAATTTGAAGAGTGTTCCCAAAAGGCTTCAAGTTTTCCTTGACGCATTTTGAAACGAATTCAGAGCTTGTGGTTATGGCCGTTGCAAGTTTTAGCCGAAAGCCAGGCTATTGGCGTAAGCGCCGTTAGGCCCGACTGCCGCATGTGAGAGCTCCATCCCTGGGCGGCTTGATCGAAACACATGAGGTTTGCTGTTTCAAGATTGAATATTGAAATAGCAAATCAAGCCAAAGCTGACGTAAGACCTGCTTGGGCCGAGTTAAGTGCGCGCGCCGCTCCGCAGGTCGGGGCAGGTTGGCTTGGAAATGCACATGCTAATGCACATAGATCTGTACAATGCGGAACAGTCCTATCAATTCGCCGGGAGGTAAAGATGAGAGAGGTGGCATTTACGGAACTTCGCAACAACGCAAAGCAGTTCTTCGACCACGTTGAAGCGGGGGAAACCGTTCGGATCTTGCGCAATGGCAAGCCCATCGCTGACATCGTCCCTATCGCGCCAATCCTGCCTTCCTGGAAGCGCCGAAAGGCCACGCCGCTTGTGGTCAGCGGTGCTAGCTTAAGTCGCCTGATTATTGAAGAGCGCGATGAACCTAACATCCGCAAAACAAAAAAGACCAAGGCTCCTCGATAGTGCGGATTTTTTTCGACTCTTCAGCATTTGCCAAACGCTATTTGGCAGAGCACGGCACAGATGAAGTGCTGCAGTGGTGCGATAAAGCCGATGAGCTCTTGCTGTCCTCGATAGCGCTTCCGGAAATCGTCTCTGCAATGAATCGATTGGTGCGTGAAGGCCGTTTGAATGCATCGCAGTATCAAAGTGTTAAGAGCGATTTGATCAACGATGTGGTGGATGTGGCGATTTGTGATTTGGACGCCAACGTCATTCACAAGGCGATCCAGTGCTTGGAGACTTCGGCTTTGCGCGGCATGGATGCCATTCATGTGGCATGCGCTGCAACGCTTTCAGTGGATTATTTCGTGACTGGTGCCAAACGCCAATCCGATGCGGCTAAGCGGCTGGGTCTGAACACCGTGTTGGTTGAGTAAGTTCTTAGCCCAGCGTAAGCATGTATTTCCAGCTTTCGAGATCGCCCAAATAGATCACTTCCAGCGATTCGATCGAGGCAAAGCCACGATCGTTTGTGAGCATAAATTTGCAACCTGCGATCTAGTGAGGGTAGGGTAGCTTTCGTTGGCGATGGCTCTGCCTTGGATCACTAGTGCGCGTCCGGGTAACCCTACGAATGCGTCGGTAAGTCCTGAATGACTTGCGTCGTTATGGTGTTTGGAGGGTTGTATGAATTGATCAGTCTTGGAGGCGGTCAGATCCTTGCTTTGAGATACTATTAAATGGTATTTTTTGGTAAGGCCGGAAAGGAAAATACCGTATGTCAAAAAGCACCAGCATTGTGATCGGGGATCACTTCGAGAAGTTTATTGCTGCACAAATGAGCGAAGGCCGCTATGGGTCGGCCAGCGAGGTGATCCGCCAGGGGCTGCGGCTCCTGGAAGAACATGAGCGCCGCGTTGAGGCATTACGGCAAGCCATCATCGCAGGGGAAAATAGCGGCCCCTCAACCCCCCTCGATATGAAGGAAATCATCCTAAAAGCCCGTAAACGCGCGAGGTTGGATGCGTAAGCTTCTCAAATCCCCTCAAGCCGAAATAGACCTTCTTGATGTTTGGCTGAGTATTTCTATCCGCATCAACATGGCCAAGGCTCCTGCTAAAAGTAAGCCAGAGCTAGAAGCTGTGTGAGCTCGTTTGTGCAAGATGACTTTTGAAACGTCATGTTCACAGGTTTCTTTTCACGCAACATCCGGCAAGTCTTTGCACGCCGCGCCGCCTTGCTGGGCGCCGCCCTTGGTTTGTCATTCGGCGTAATGGTCAGCCCGGCCTCGGCCGCCGTGGAGTTGTTGGTGGTTGATGGCAAGCTTACCGGTGCGAATAACGTTAACGTTGACGGGACCTCGTATGATGTGCGGTTCGTTGACGGCACATGCGTCGCGTTGTTTTTTGGTTGTGATTCCACGTCTGACTTTTTCTTTACGACTTTATCGTCTGCTCGGCTTGCGTCTCAGGCGTTGCTTGATCAGGTGCTCGTGAATGGGTCATCGGGCTCTTTCGATACGGTGCCGGGGTCAACCATGGGGTGCTCCGAGGGTGGCGCCGTTTGTCTCGCCCTCTCGCCGTTTGTCGTGCGGTCGGATGGGGTTTTTGCTTCTGTGGCGTTTAACGGGGTCGTGGATGACTCTGGCATTGGAGTTTTACAGTTCACGTCACTTGATTCGGTTGACGATGGTTCGTCTGTTTGGGCCTTGTGGTCGCCTGCCGCATCCGCTCCCGTCCCCCTTCCCGCGACCTTGCCCCTTATTGGGCTAGGTCTAGGCGCAGCGGCGTTGGTGGCAAGGCGCAAGCGTAGTTCACATCAACCAGCAACAGCGTAACGCCACGTAACCCGGCTTGTCACCATCGCTGCCAGCGGGTTACATAGGCTTCCAGACAAGCGGCACCTAAGGGTGCCGTTTTCTCTTGCTCAACAAGCAGAGTCGTAACACGTGATTGTGCAGCGTTTGGTGTGCGAGTCTGAGGTGCGTAAGCCCGGTTGGCCCGCGCGAGAACGCGTACCCCAGGAAATCAAATCCGCGCGCGATCGGACCAATACAGGTTTTATCGGGATGCTGGGTCACTTTCAGCGCGCTGAAGGCTTCGTCAAGCGCTGCGAAAATGCAAGCTGAGTGCCCGTTGTGCGGAGGAGTTAAATCGCCACCCATTGCACTGGGCGATTTTTCCTTGCAAATGCTTGATGCGTGACCAAGCAACGGCACCTTTGGGTTTGGCAACGGGGGCAAAGAGCGACTATCGCAAAGTCTCGCTCATGCGCGCAGCCACGGCGGACAAAAGTGCATCGGAAAAGTAGTAGCCCGATCGTCTCAGCTGGAGCGCAAGCGGCACAACTTCCTCGATCAGCCCCTTTGCTTTGGCTCGCATCAGGATGCCCAGTGTTCCGATGAGCTGCAGGCCAAATATGCTGGCACTTTGTCTGGCTGCGGCATCGTCCAGGATCAGGAGCGCTTCGATGCCTTGTTGTTGAGCCTTCAAAGCGAGCATGATGGCGGCACGCTCTCCGGGATCGATCATCCACAGTGCGCTTGATGGGCCGAGGTCTTCAATGGGCTCGTCAGCTGCAAGGTCCAGCCAGGCTTTGGTTTGAGCAGTCTGCAGAGCTTGAACATCGTCAAAAGCTCTTGGCGAGGTGACCTCAGCCCAGACTGCAGAGGGTACGATCACGCTGCCATACAAGCGATGCAGGATCTCCAGCCGATCCAGGCGCGCAAAGGCAATTAATGGCCCTGCGTCTGCAATCACTGCCTGGGTGGGCAGGCGCACCACTTTTGGGGTGTTCAACGCTCAAAAGCAATGGAGTTGGCAAGCTCCTGATCAAGCTCTGAGGGGGAATAGTCCACCACAGGGATGCCTGCTTGTGAAACGAGACTTAGCATCTCGCCGAGCGGTTTGCCCGCAAATTTCGCGGCCGCCGTAATGGACAGCGTTTTGTCCTTGAACATGCTTAAAGCCATGGCGTAGCGGATCCGTGGAAGATCGGCTTTGCCCGCGAGCAACTCGAGCCCCACCAAAACAGCGGTGGGTTGATCACGATTCATGACCATGACCATATCTTCTTTAGCCTCGCGCAAGGCTTCCGACGGATTATTTTTCAGTTGGCGTACATTGACGGTTTGCATAATGTTCACGCGATATGTAGGAACAATGACATCGTATCCTCGAACCTGCGTGACGGCAAGCTGACCGCTCTATTGAGTTGACCATGCGATGGCTGCAAAACCATCCAAGTTAATGTTGTAGCTTCCAAGACTCTTAAGAGAATGGGTTAAGCAAAGCCACCCCACAGTTTTCAAAGTCGCGAACATTTCGGGTCACAATGCAAAGTTGATGGACTTGAGCCGTCGCTGCGATCAGCATGTCCGCCTGGGATCGCGCTTGCCCTTTCGCTTGCAATTGCGCCCGCAATTCACCGGCACGTCGACCGATCTCACCAGTGATCGGAAGCACTTCATGGGTTTGCATGAACTCATCGAACCAAGCAAGAAGACTCGCGGTTGGCCTTCGCTGAACGCCGAAAGCTATTTCATCAGCGGATATTGCGGACAAGGTAAGCCGAGAAGATAGTCGCTGGCGCTGACTCAGCCACTCAAGCACCCCCCGGTTCGGTTGCGGCTTGACGAGCTCGCTGATGATATTGGTGTCGACTAGCTGCATGGCCAGCAAGGTTGCTGAGTTTGCATCACTGGCTGAATGGATCTACACGCTGTAAAGACGAGCGATCCATGAGCGGTAGCGGGTCATCAAGCTGACCGAATGCTTCAGCAAAGACTAGCCGGCCGCGCTCAAATTGGTCGAGCAATGAAACACGGCGCATCGTTTGCCGCCACTGCACAAATTCTTCATATTCTTGCGCGCTCACTACGGTGGCTACGGCCCGATCACGGTTGTAAATAGCCTGCGGTTCCTCAACACTCATGCGCACAAGTTCGGAAAACTGCTGCTTGGCCTGTGCGATGTTCCACGCCATGATTTGCTCCAACATTGGCCTATTATGACCATATATTAAGACCTTTATGGACACAAATCAAGACCTTTTCTAATAGGGCCAGTCATGGGGGTTCTCCGCCCCGGGCGCCTTACGCCCCCACAAACAAACTCAACACCCCGGTATAACCATAGAGTTTGTCGCGTGCGATTTCGCCATTGGCAAACAGGCCCACCAATGGCACTTCGCCCAAATTGTGGCGAATGATCTCTAGCTCTGCACCCTGGCTGCCAAACAAATGCTGGCCACGCGCCACGCATGAGAAATACACCGCGCCACGAATCGTGAGCCCTTCGGACTCCACTTCCTCGCGCAGCTCCGCGCAAATGCGAATGAGGTCACTGCGCGCAGTTTTTCCATCGCGTGTGCAAAACACGGCGCGCTCATCCACCTCGGGATAGGCGCCCACAGCCAGCACGCGATTTTGCGGATCAATGCCCATGAGGTTGCGCACCTGATAGTCGCCAAATCCCAGGCCATGATCCACATGGCGAGGGGCAAACCCCACCAGCAATCCCTCGCGCAATTTCTCGCGAGGCAAGGCGCGCAACAGTGCTTCGCCATCTCGCGATTGCCGCACTTCGGGCTCCACACCAAGATCTTCCAGCAACACATCGAGTGCGGGGCGATGATCCAGCGCTTCAATGAAGTGCGAGCGGCATTTGGTGATGCGATGCTCACGAGCCAGTGGCCGGCAGCCTTGCGTGACCCGGCTCAAGAGCCGCACTTCATCGGTAAATGCGATGCCCGACAGGCCGCCCGCCAAGGGGCTGCTGGAGAAGTGCGAGGATTGCATGCCCTCTTCATGGTGCACCACACCGCCAAATAGAAAGCCTGTGGCCACGCGTTGCGCCAATTCGCGCAACACATCAGGCAGATCTTGAGTGCTGGGGTCAACATGCACCAATGCGGTATGCGCCTGGCCTTGATGAGCCGACAGCAACACGCCGGGGTCAGGCAAGCGCGAGCGCCCGGAAAACAACCTGAACTGCCCGGGTTCAATATCTAGCAACAACACGGCGAGCGCGGGCTCATCCCGATATTCAGCCACGCCTGCACACACCCCTTGCCCGACACCGCCTGCCCACACCTCAATGCCAGTGCGCTCGCGCAGCATCGATTCAATCTGCGCCATATGATCGGCCAGAGCAGGCGTGACATACAACAGCCCCAAGCCAGCTTTTGGGCTAACGGGCTCGGCCAATTGCGGGGCACCAATTTGTGCGCAGACTATTTCGCAGGCCATGCGCCAGTCGCTATGGGTGGCATGCCCGCAGGCAAATGGTGCGACTGAGGGTGCTTTGCTCGCTGATCCTTCGGTCATGTTAGCGCCCGCTGGTCGCGCGGGTGCGACGCTTGGAGGCTGCTGTCGGGGTGGCCTTGGCCGCGCTCTTGCTCGCGCGCTTCGTAGTACCTTTTGCGGTGTCAGGGCTAGCCGCAGCTTTCGCTTTGCCCTTTACGGCCGCCTTGGTGGCCGAGGCCGCTTTGAGTGCCTTGTCACTCAGCCCACTGCCCGACATAGCTGCCTGCGCGACTTGATTGAATTGGCTTTGCAACAAATTCCACCACGCGCCCGGATTCACAACCTGACTCGCCGCACCAGCCAGCGCACCTGGCAAAGAGGCCGCTCCAGATAACGAGGCTTTGCCTGCCTTGCCCGCTTTACTCTTGCGAGGCGCGGGCTCAATTGCTGGTGATTGCGGCTCGGGCGCAGGGGCTGGCTCAGCGACAGGCGGGGTTGGAAAATAGTTGGGCACCTCGCGCGCGACTTGTGCTTTACCGCCAGTCTCGGGCACCACGGCTTTACCGAAAGCCTTGACTGCAGCCAGTGTGCCGCGCTGAATTTCAAGCCCTTGAATCGTGCCGCGCAACATGCTCAGGTTGACGTTGAGCCATTGCTCCACGGCCTTCAAATCTGCAATCCTCTTATCAAGCTCCTCCACATCCATGGTGGGCGCAAAGCTGGTGGGCAGGTTGAAGGTCGACCAGGCTTTTTTGACGAAGTCCACCGAGTCCAGCATGGTGCTCAAGGTGCCCAGAGTGGGGATACCGGGAAATCCACCAGAAGATTTTTTGGCCATCAGGGCGTCTCCAACAAAGGGTTTCAGAACGGCGGGGTCGGATCAAAGGAAGGTGGGCGTTTTTCGCGCAGGGCTTTTGCGCCTTCATGCACATCTGCGCCGCCAAAGCCCATCATTTCGAGTGCCAAAGAGGTGTCGAAGGTGGGGCCTGCCATACGCAGCCAGTTATTCAAGGCATATTTGGTAAAGCGAATTGCGCTTTGCGAGCCGCGCGAAAGCTTGAGTGCCACTTCATGCGCCTTGGGCAGCAGCTCTTCATCTTCAACTGCGAGCGACACGAGCCCGATGCGCTCGGCTTCTTCGCCACTTACCGGCTCGCACAACATCAGGTAATACTTCGATTTCGCCATCCCGCAGAGCAAGGGCCAGATGATGGCTGCGTGATCGCCTGCTGCTACGCCCAACCGGGTATGCGCATCCACCAGCTTGGATTTCTTGGTGGCAATCGAGATATCCGCCAGAAGCCCGCACACCAGGCCTGCGCCCGCTGCCGGGCCATGCATGGCCGACACGATGGGCTTATCGCAATTAATGATGTTGTAAACGAGATCGCGAGCTTCGCGCCACACCCGGGTGCGTGCTGCAACATCGCGAGCCATGTCTTCCACCAAGCCCACATCACCGCCCGCTGAAAAGCCTTTGCCCGAGCCCCGGATCAAAGCCACGCGCACCGCTTCTTCATCATTCACATCACGCCAGATGCGGGTCATTTCGCTGTGAGTCAGCGCATCAGCCGTGGGCAAGCTCTGGCCGGGCCGCAGCCCAAACTTGATATCGAGGATGCCATCGGCCAGGAGTTTGAGCTCCAGACGCTGATAGTTTTGAAAGCGCTCGGGCAGAGGCAAAAGAGCGGACGAAAAGGCTTGCGGTTCGGCGACAGTGCTCATGGGCATAAAATACCATGCAAGGATGGTGCGCCATGAATGAGATTGAGGTTTTGAGCCAGGTATTGACAACACACCGCACGATTGCGGTGGTGGGCTTGTCCGCCGATTGGCATCGCCCGAGCTTCTTCGCAGCAAAATATATGCAGGAGCATGGCTACCGCATCATTCCAGTCAATCCGCGCTATCCCGAAATTCTTGGTGAGCGCTGCTATGCATCGCTTGCCGACATTCCCGAGTCTGTGGGGATTGTGGATGTGTTCAGGCGCACTGAGGATGTCCTGCCAATTGCACAGCAAGCAATCGCAATTGGCGCGCAAGTGCTGTGGCAACAATTGGGTGTGCTGAATCAGGAGGCCAGCGATCTTGTGCAAGCCGCCGGGATGATTTCGATCATGGATCGCTGCGTGAAGATTGAGCATGCGCGGCTCTTTGGTGGGCTGAACTGGGTAGGTGTGAATACAGGCGTGATTTCTGCGAAGCGTGCGCTCCGGATCGTGCCTCATGGCTGATCGCGAGTTTGGGTTTGAAACCCGCTGCCTGCATGCCGGCCAGATTCCCGATGCCGCCACTGGCGCGCGGGCTGTGCCGATTCATCAAACCACTTCGTTTGTGTTTGAATCGGCCGAGCATGCGGCCAGCCTGTTTAATCTGCAGACCTTCGGCAATGTGTATTCCCGCTTGTCGAACCCCACGGTTGCGGTGCTCGAAGAGCGCTTGGCCTCGCTTGAAGGCGGGCGCGCGGCAATAGCTGCGGCCAGTGGCATGGCGGCTGAAATGGTGGCGATGCTCACGCTGCTTCGCCAGGGCGATCACATGGTGGCGGCCAACACGCTTTATGGTGGCACTTACTCGCAGTTTGCAGTGACCTTCAAGCAGTTTGGCATCGACTGCACGTTTGTGAACCCGGAGGAGCCCGAGAATTTTCGCGCCGCGCTCAGACCCAACACCAAGGCAATCTTTGCAGAAACGCTGGCCAACCCAGGGTTGAACGTGTTGGATATCGCAGCGGTGGCGCAGGTTGCGCACGCGCATGGCATTCCGCTCGTGATCGACAACACGCTGGCCTCGCCTTATCTATGCCGCCCGATTGAACACGGTGCAGATATCGTGGTGCACTCGGTCACCAAGTATCTTGGCGGCCATGGCACCACCATGGGCGGTGTGGTGGTGGAGTCGGGCAAATTTCCGTGGGACAACGGCAAGTTTGCGCACATGACCGAGCCCAGCCCGGGGTATCACGGGGTGAAGTTTTTTGAAACCTTCGGCAACTTCGCCTTCACCATGAAAGCACGCATGGAGACTGCGCGCACTTTGGGGCCAACCCTTGCGCCGATGAGCGCATGGATGCTGCTGCAAGGTGTGGAAACCCTGCCGGTGCGCATGGATCGGCATGTGGAGAATGCCTTGGCGCTCGCACAATATTTGCAGGCCCATCCGCAGGTGGCCTGGGTGAATTATCCCGGCCTGCCTTCGAGCCGCTATCACGCGCTCGCGCAACGTTATATGCCCAAGGGCGCTGGCGGCATTGTGTGTTTCGGCGTGAAGCCCGCGCCCGGGCTGAGCGCTCAGCACACCGGCGAGCGATTTATTGATGGTGCAAGTGTGATGAGCCATCTGGCCAATGTAGGCGATGCAAAAACCCTTATCATCCATCCCGCTTCCACCACCCACCGCCAGCTTGATGAAGCGCAGCAGCGCGCCGCTGGCGTGGCGCCTGATCTGGTGCGTTTATCGGTAGGGCTGGAGTCTCTTGATGATTTGCGCTGGGACCTCGATCAGGCCTTGCGGCATGCTCACTCTTAACTTTTTTCTCACCAGGACCATTCCATGACCACAGGCGTATCCCTCGCAGCAATGACCACCCCGGTCTATCTTCAGATGCTCACCGGCTTGAGCAAAGTACTCACTAAAGGCGAAGCTTTCGCTGAAGCCAAAAAGATCGATCCCACTGTGTTGCTCAACTCGCGTTTGGCCCCTGACATGTTTAACCTCGGTCGGCAGATTCAAATTGCTTGTGATGGCGCCAAAGCAGCGGTAGCTCGCGCAGCAGGCATCGAGAATCCCAAGCATGAAGACAATGAAGTGACGATGGCGGATTTTCAGGCGCGTATCGCCAAGACCCTCGCGTTCATCCAAAGCGTTCCGGCGAGCGCCATGGAAGGTCGGGAGAATGCGGATATCTCGATTCCGCTGCGCGACAAAACCCTGGAGATGAAAGCCGGGCCAATGATGTTGCACTGGGCCTTCCCCAACTTTTACTTTCATGTCACCACTGCCTATAACATCCTGCGCCACAACGGTGTGGAGATTGGCAAGAGCGATTTTCTGGGGCGCTAAAGCGAGGGTCTAAACCCCTAGGCGCTCGGCATTCCGGATCGGTTTTCTCAGCGCACGATAGCCCGTGTGGACCGCTTGATCTTTATATCTGGGCAAGCCGATTTGATGCTAGCGACAAGGTTGCCGCTTAGGGGGGATTCTTGTGGAGAAAGCCTTGTCTTCAACTACCAAGGTCGGGGTTGGCGCGCTGGCAAAGCAGGTGTTGTTACTTGAAGTTTCAAGTGTGCGTGGGAACTCGAGTGGCGGACCTTCTATTTCGGCCCTAACCCAAGGGCTCTAAGAATGAAATCATGTTGCCTCAATTCGTTCGGGCCGGTTAGGCCACATGCACGGCCCTTTTTTCTGTCAATCGTATAGCTTAGAGATGCAAGCTCTTCCTCTGTTCTACGGTCGATAACCGTTACTTCGTATAAAACTGGCCCCTGAATTATCTCTGCTTTCTCGAGCTCTTCTTCTGGTGTCATTCGGTAGCGAACAAGTACATCCGCAGTAAAAGCGGGAATGCCGTAATACGGCCCTGCTTTTGGGATCCTGATGTAGGGTTCATCCGGACCCTTTGTTGGCCTACCCTCGCGATATTCTGAGCGCTTTCTTTCAGAAAACTCTATGGACGCGTGACTAGCCTCGCCTGCCCCTCCCATCGTAGTAAGTCGAGTTCCGAATTGCACGTTAAACATGCCGTATGGTGGGGGATGCTTGCCGACCCAATCGTAGGCAATAGAACGCACAGGCGAAGATGGAAGTTTCTTGTACTTTGGCCCCATTACCTTACAAGCAGCGGCAAAGCTGCTTGAGTCGGGCATCAGATCAGAACCCACTTGGATAACTTCCGTGACTACGAACATCAACCCAAAAACAAGGAACGGGGGGAATACCATTGCGATCGAGGATACGGAACCCTTTCCGCCCTGATCCTGCCTGATGAGAAAGACTAGTACCGCAATATAAGCGACTACCAATAGCCCACCTACCATGTAAGCGAACTCTTTCCCACCCGTCATCGACATAATGAAGAACGCGTAGGACAACATTAGCCCTACGATTGTGGTAAATGCAAACGCGAGGAGTTTCATAGCGCTTTGCCGCCTTGATTAGAGATATGAGGCGTTACCGGGCGTCCGGTTGGGTGATCGGCTATGGACTTCTCCTCTTCAGCAACAACGTAGGGATCGATTGATCGCCTGATCACGCCCTCCTCCTGAAAAGCAAGATCAGCAGGTGTTGGTACAAGGTGTTCGATCACATTGAACCTGCCATGACTTGAAGCAAGTTTTAGGTGCCAGAGTTTCCACGAATCTGGCGCTGTTTAGATGCTACCTGCGGCTTGATGGTCTTTCTTAAATCGCATTGAGGTCAACTGGTTCGGACTTCAGCAGGGCCGAGCGGCGTTGAAGTACCGACGCCAGGCAGTCTGTGGCAAGACAGCACTACTCACCAAGTGACGTCTGCGTTCGGCACGCCTTGGCTGGGCGTGTAATTCCCCTGGGAGACCCTGCTCAGCTTAGACCGCTAAAGGGTGCGCATGCGCTTAAGCCAGTATCTTCTTGCTGAGGGTTTGATACGGGCGCCTATTTCCAACATCCTGTGCCAGAACGGTGTCGAGATTGGCAAGAGCGACTTTCTGGGGCGCTAGAGTGAGGGTCTAAACCCCTAGGCGCTCGGCATTGCGCTTCTAGTTTTGCTTCGGATGACATAACTCAACCGTGTTTTGCCACGCCTGGGCAGCTGTCGGAGCACGGTGCAAGCTGATCTGTCTCAGTGCCCTGAAAAATGTTCGCGGTATCCAGTTGACAGGCTTGAGCCATATGGTTTAACGTTCAACTATAGTAGTTCATCGTTAAACCATAGCGCCGGTTCATTGAGCGCGTAACTGGGAGCAACTCATGGCATGGTGTGAATTTCTCAATTTATTTGCCGGCGTACTGACACTGTCGGTGGCTACCGGCTTTATGGTGGTGATCGCTTTGTACCAGACCGGAGACCTCTGATGGCGTTGGCCCAACTTTTTTCGATGATGAACCTAGCCGCCATGGTTGGCTGGCTCATACTAATTTTCGCGCCGCGTGGTTGGCGCCGGTTGGGGCTGGTGCCACGCTATCTGATTCCCGGGGTGATTGCGGTTATCTACGCGGCATTGATGGGGGCCGGATTCACCAACGCACAGGGCGGCTTCGGGTCGATCAATGAGGTCCGCGCATTGTTTGCATCCGACCCGGTGCTGGTGGCTGGTTGGGGACATTATCTGGCGTTTGACCTGATCATCGGGACGCTACTCGCGCAGCGGATGGACAGTGTTGGTGTCACGCGCTGGCTACAGGCGCCGGTTCTGGTCATGACCTTCCTGTTCGGCCCGGTCGGCTGGCTGCTGGGCCTCGGTGCCGAAGCTGCGGTGCGGTTGCGTGAACCCGACAAGGCCGTACGTCCATGAGTGTGGAATTTGTGCAACTTCGCGCGCCCGTATTAGTTGCGCGCACAGCTTGGGCTCTGACCGGCTTTTCCGCGATGATGCTAGTGGTCTTTCTGACCGCTGCTGCAATCGATGTGCGCACCTTGGAAGAGGCGAGCATCTGGATCAAGCCAGCGAAGTTTGCGCTGTCATTCATCGTTCTATTCGCGACTCTCGCGCCTGTGATCGAACGCCTGTCGCCAGCGATCCGCGAGAATCTGATGCTGCGAATCACCATGGTCGGGTTGGTGATTTCCACCTGGTTTGAACTCCTATACATCGGCGCCCAGGCTGGCCGTGGATTGACGTCGCACTTCAATGTTGGCTCGCCGATGGCTGCCGCGATGTACACCTTGATGGGCATCGGCGCAGTGACACTGGTGATCGGTATCGCCATCGTCGGATGGCAGGTGGGTCGCGACGATGGGGTGAGAATGAAGCCCCAACTGCGGGCCGGTGTGCACTACGGCTTCCTTGTCTCGGCGATCACCACGTTCGTCATCGCCGGTTATCTATCCAGTCAGCCCGGACATTTCATTGGCGTCCCGACCATCGGAGCGCCAGTCATTCCCTTCGTGGGATGGTCCGCCGAGGTTGGGGATTTGCGCCCCGCACACTTCATTGCCCTGCACGCGATGCAGGCCCTGCCGCTGTTCGGGCTCTGGTTGGATCGAAGGGGTACTCGATCGTTCGCACCCATGAAAATTGCAGCGCTGATCTACGTACTCGTTTGCGCCGTCGTTTTTGTGCAAGCGCTGATGGGGCAGCCTTTGATCAGGCTGTAAATCAAGCCTAACTGCGCTCAGTCAAGCTGTAACTGCGCTTAGAGGCCGACCTTACCCGACCTTGCTATCGGGCGGCGATTGAGCTTCACAATCGCGCAGCCGATGTTTCAATTGCAAGCGGGTGTAACAAGGCTCGCTTGCGCCTTTTGATGACGGCACGATGGAGGCTCCTCAATACACAACAGGAGTTCTTCATGTCTTTTATCAAAACCACTCGCACTGCTTTGGTTATCGCGTTGGCCGCCGTTGGTTTGAGCGCACAGGCACAAACCATGTCAACCACTCCGGTGCCAAGTGGCTCAGGCCTTAGTGTCGGCGAAGGTCCCATCGGACAGCCCACTCCTGGCCAGCCAGGCCAACCCGGAACCCCAGGAATGCGACCCAGCCGTGGGCATGGCGATCATCACCGCGGCATGATTCAGCGCATCGATCTGGATCGTGATGGCCAGATCAGCCGCAATGAGTTGATCGCTGCGCATCAAAAACAATTGCAGGCCTTCGATGCGGCCGACACCAATCGCGACGGCAAGCTTTCAGCTGAAGAGATGCAGGTGTTTCAGCAGCAGATGCGTGGGCAAAAGCGCCAGGGGTAGTTGTTTCTTTGAGGCGCCTTGAAAAAGCGCCTCTCATTAGCTAAAATGGCTAACCTGAATTCAACGACTGATTCAAATGCGAGTAACGGCAACCGAGGCAAAGAATAGGTTTGGTGCGATATGCACTGACGCAAAAATTGCGCCTGTTTTTGTTGAAAAAGACGGGCGGATTCAAACCGTGATTGTTTCTATCGAACATTACGAGGCTCTGCGCGATGCCGATAACGGTGGGGCTTTGGAGACTCGCCGTAAGCAGTTCGAGAAAAAGTATGCCGGCTGGATTCGGCATCAAAACGCACAGTTTGAAGAGCATGGGGTGTGGTCCGATGACCTTCGTACTTGGTAAGGTCTCTGACGATGCAGTTTGATGTGTACCCCAATCCCAGTTTGGGAAGTCGAGACCGATACCCGTTTGTTGTCGATATCCAAAGCGACCTTTTGGCCGGGTTAGCGACGCGGCTGGTGATGCCGCTGGCTATCTCGACGATGGAAAGTGATGATGGGCCTGGCCGACTATCTCCGATGATTGCGATTAATGGCCGATCCTATGCCTTGATTCCGTTCGAAGCTGCTCCGCTGGACAAGCGGATGTTAAAGCGAAAGACCGCGTCGATTCGCAACTATGCGAGTGAAGTTGTCGCGGCCATGGATGCTGTAATGAGTGGGATATAGATCAAAGATGAAGCTGCGTATCGTGCGCTGAGTTTTAACTGCTCTTGGTTTAACCTGCTTTATCCACCACACCCCGCCGCATCTGATCGAGCTCAATCGATTCAAACAAGGCTTTGAAGTTGCCTTCGCCAAAGCCGTCGTCGCCCTTGCGCTGAATGATCTCGAAGAACACCGGGCCGATCACGGTTTTGGTGAAGATCTGCAGCAATAAACTGCGACCGTCTTCAGAGGCTGTGATTCCGGGGGCGCCATCGACCAGGATCTGATTGGCCTGCAGACGCTTCACATCTTCGCCGTGGCCAGGCAGGCGCTTATCGATCAACTCATAGTAGGTGGCGGGCGTGTCGAGAAATTGCACGCCGCCCTTGCGAAGCGTTTCGACCGTGGCGTAGATATCGCGTGAGGCGAGCGCGATGTGTTGGATGCCTTCGCCGTGATACTGGTCCAGATATTCCTGAATCTGGCCTTTGACTTCGGTGCCTTCTTCGTTGATTGGAATGCGGATCTTGCCGCACGGGCTGGTCATGGCTTTGGACTTCACGCCGGTGACCTGGCCTTCGATGTCGAAGTAACGAATCTCGCGGAAGTT
>JAIYCW010000030.1 GCA_027487815.1 Burkholderiales bacterium | reverse complement strand
CAGCGCCCGAAGATACGCGGTTGCGGGTGGCGGGGTTGGTGATGTCTCGTAAAGCCGATGGCCGGGCCAATTACTCCAAGCCGGGCAAGGCAGCGCTGGTCGAGATGGTACGCAGCGCAGTGGCATCGCTGCCAGTGTTGGCCCGCGCCAATGGTATCAACGCCAACATGTTGGCCAAGTGGGCAAAAGACAGCTCGAGGAGTCGGGTCGCCAAACGCGCTGCTGCTAAACCCAAACTGATGCCGGTGGTGGTTCACGAATCTGCAGCCAAGCCGGCATCGGTGATGCGATCCATGCAATGTGAAGTGGTGTTGGCGCGCGGCACGCTGCGCATGAGCGTGGATGCGCAGGGCTTGCGTCAAGTGATTGACGCCCTGAGCCGCTAGCGTTCATGCATCAAGCGCTGGCTACGGTGCCGCCCGGCACGCGGGTGTGGGTGGCTGCGGGCTTTACCGACATGCGAAAGGGCTTCAATAGCCTAGAGGCCATTGCGCAGCTCGGGCTGCAGGCCGATCCCTACAGCGGGCACGTGTTCGTGTTCCGGGGCAAGCGCGGTGACCTCATCAAACTGCTGTGGTGGAGCGGCGATGGGATGAACCTGTATGCCAAGCGCTTGGAGCGGGGCCGCTTCGTGTGGCCCCAGGCTGTGGCCGGTGCGGTGCATTTGAGTGCGGCGCAGCTGTCGATGCTGCTGGAGGGGATCGACTGGCGGGCACCGCAGCGCAGCTTTACGCCGAGCCTGGCGGTGTAGAAATCAGGACGATGGCAGCGCTGCGTTGCAGTGCTGCCATGCAGGAGTGACGTGGCGCCATGGGATCGGTACAGTCATGTTCCATGCCCGCTCGCGTGATCACTAAAAAACATCAGCCCCTGCCCAGCGATGTGGCTACCTTGCAGGCTCTGGTGCTGGCCCAGCAGGAGCGCTTGGAGCAACGGGAAGGCGAAGTGCTGCACCTGAGCACCTGGGTGGAGAAGCTCAAGCTGCAGATCGCGCTGCTGAAGCGGCTGCGCTTCGGGCGATCGAGCGAGCAGCTCGATGCCGAGATTACCCAGCTCGAGCTCGTCGTCGATGAGCTCTCCACCGAGCAGGCGGTGCATGAGGCCAAGGCCGAGAATGTGGCCCCTGAAATCCACTTGCCTGGTGCTCCTGAAGCCGTGGATCGCAGCCGCAAGTTGCTGGCCAAGCACTTGCCGCGCGAGCCTGCGGTGCACGCGGCGGCGTGCACCTGTCCGGCCTGTGGCAGTGATCGGCTGCGCCTGGTGGGCGAAGACGTGAGCGAGCAGCTGGAGTTCGTGCCGGAGCACTTCAAGGTGATCCGCCATGTGCGGCCCAAGTACAGCTGCCTGGGGTGCCAGACGTTGGTGCAGGCCCCGGCGCCGAGCCGGCCGATCGCCAAATCACCGGTGGGCCCCGGGTTGCTGGCCCATGTGCTGGTGAGCAAATATGTCGATCACTTGCCGCTGTATCGGCAAAGTGAAATCTATGGCCGCCAGGGCGTGGAGCTGGCCCGCTCGACGCTCGCCGACTGGGTGGGTGGGGCCAGTGTGCTGCTGCAGCCTCTCGTGGATCAATTGCAGCGCCACGTGCTTAGCGGCACCAAAGTGCACGCCGATGACACACCGGTGCCGGTGCTGCAGCCCGGGCGCAAGAGCACCAAGCAAGGCCGGCTGTGGGGCTATGTGCGCGATGATCGCGCCAGTGGGGATGCCACAGCGCCCGCGGTGTGGTTCACCTACACGCCAGATCGCAAGGGCATCCACCCGCAGCAACACCTGAAGGACTTCGTGGGGATCGTGCAGGCCGATGGCTATGCGGGCTACGCCGAGCTGTTTAGGCCCGCCAAGAGCGGCATGCCCGCAAAAGCCCTCGAAGCCGCCTGCTGGGCGCACGCGAGAAGAAAGTTCTACGAACTGCATCAGGCCACCGGCTCGCCGCAGGCTCTACACGCCCTCACCACCATCCAGTGCCTCTACCAGATCGAGGCCGAAGTACGCGGATCGTCAGCAGAACAGCGATGGCGTGCGCGCCAGGCGCACGCCATGCCGATCCTCAAAGCCCACAAAGAATGGCTCACCAGCACGCTGGCGCAAACCGGCAAGAAATCTGCGCTGGGCCAAGCGATCCATTACAGCCTGGTACGCTGGGAAGCGCTGGCGCGCTATGCCGAAGACGGGCGTATCGAGATGGACAACAACATCGTGGAGCGTGAGATCCGGCCCATCGCCCTGGGCAAAAAGAACTGGATGTTCGCAGGGTCGGACGCGGGCGGCGAACGGGCCGCAGCGATGTACAGCCTGCTGAACTCGGCGAAACTGAACGGCCTGAACCCCGAGGCTTACCTGCGCCATGTGCTCGAGCGCATCGCCGACACCAAGATCACGCAGCTCGAGAGCTTACTGCCCTGGAACGTAGCTCCGATACTGGCGCAAGAAAAGCAGCAGGCCCTGCAGGCCGCTTGATCGCATCAACCGTCAAGGCGTGAAAACCGCACGTTTACCACTGAAGCGAGTCCTCCCAGAACACAATGTGCCAAGCTCGGACGCTTACCATTGAACGATTCATTGGTGCCGTTCTGCCACGGCTTGCCCGGGTCGATATGCACGGTTTGGATGTGTTCTTTCGTCACCCAGTTCAAGATCGCGATGCTGACGAACTCCGGGCCATT
>JAIYCW010000037.1 GCA_027487815.1 Burkholderiales bacterium | reverse complement strand
TCTTCCCGAAAGGCATTAAAAGATCGTCCTTCACGTTCAACTTGCGTCTTTAGCTCCTGCGGCGAAAGCCGATTTTGCTGGGCGATGCCATTAATGGCCCGATCAAGCATCGCCTCATCTATCCGGATACCGACATCTCGGGCGGCCTGGAGTTGCGCTTTATCCAGCACAATCCTTTCAAGGACTTGCTGGCGCAGGATATCGGCGGGCGGGGGCTCGACACGCTGGCGACGCATTTGACGACTGACCACATCCAGGCGACTGTTGAGCTCCCCCAGGGTAACCACCTCGGTGTTGACTATGGCCACCACCCGATCAATATCGGTAGAACTCGTTTGCGCGACGCTGCCACTGACCACACCGATCATCAGCACAAGACCCAAAAAACACTTATTCATTAGTCATAACCAAAATAACGCGAGGGCGCTGCAGGCCGATCATTGGGCAATTGATAGCCCGGAATGTTACGGCGCAATATATCAAATGGATTCGAGCCGAGCCGAGCAAGGCCATTCAGCTCGAGCTGAAAAAAGAATTGGCTTGTGGTAGTTCCCGTGGAGGTCACGAATCGCTGGACAACCACCCGCGCTTTCCAGCAATCCTCGATGTATTCAACGCCGAGCAGCCCTTCGATCAGACCACGTTGCGCGGGCACCAGCAGACCGGTCGCAGCATCAATCCGATTATCCAGAAACGAATAGTTGATGCGGCCCAGCGTTTGCCAGCGAGGTGCAATAGGAGCGCGCCACGAGGTATCAAACTGTCCGAGTTCATTGCGCAAATAACGCAGGCCAACGTTAAAGATGCGGCCGTCGGCTGGCAGATACCGCCACAACGCATTAAAGCGCGGTAGCTGGCTATTGCCCAGGCTATATTGCATTCCGGCGTCAAAGCTCATCCCGTTACCCAGATTGCCCCCAACCGCAAAAAGCAAGTCCGATTGACGGTCTGTCCGGGCGACCTGGTTGGGAATAGTCACCTTTTGATCAGAGAAGTAAGCGCGCTGCCCAAATGCAAACCGAAACGCTTCTGCGCCAGTATCAGGAACGATCAGGCGGGATACGGCTGCTGTGGTCAACTGATTCACATCTGCAATCCGGTCATTGCCGATAAAGGTGTTTTCAGAAAACAATTGGGCGAAATTGAAATCCGCCACGCCAGTATCAAATACCGGGATCGAACTCTGATCCCGGTAAGGGGTCCGGCTATAAAAGATCCTTGGCTCAATCGTCTGGACAAAGTCTCGATTGAAATAGCTGGCTGGCCGCTCGAAGATCATTCCCGCATCCAGGGAAAACGTTGGGACGTAGCGCCCGATCGTTTCACTCACTCCCGCAGCATTACGCTGGAGCTGGTAGGAGGAAAAATGCAACCCGACCTTAGGGGTGACAAACCAGCCCGGACGAATCACCGGGTAGCTCAATTGCGGGTTGGCAACCAGACGCAAGCCTTCGGGCGACACCACCAGGGGCCGTGCAAAATAGGTCGCATCCAGCGGCATCACAAAATCGAAGCCGCGAAAATCACGTTGTGTATAGGTAGCCGCGACCTGAGGCAAGCGCTCATAAGGAGGCGAGGTACGGGCGTCAAGAATGTTCTGGTATTGGGTGGTGCGCAGGGTCACAGCCCAATTACCAAACCCTCGGGATGCGAAGATATCGCGAGGCAGACTTCGCTCCGAACTGGCGAGAATCGAGCGCGAATAATCGATAAAGTAATTGTCGTCTGAAACGCCACGAAGATTGGTTTGACCCGCCCATCCATAAAAGTTGGTGAAGGTGTTAACCGAAGACCAGAAGTAGCGGCTACTGTCTGCTACCGGGTCCTTCGGATTAAATTCAAAACGGGATTCACCAAAAAAACTAGGCTCAAGGTAGCGAAAGCTCCCGCCGACCTGCAATCCACGGCGCGCAGATAATCGGTTGTATAGCGTGAAATCACGGTTCGGCGCAATGTTCCAATAAAACGGTGAGAGCACCTCCACACCGGTTCGGCTGTTCAGGATGAATGAAGGCGCCAGGAATCCGGTGCGCCGGCCCTCTCCCAAAGCAAAAGAAAAGGCTGGTGCGGCAAATATTCGTTGCCCCATGAAGTAAAGATCTGCGCTGCGGCCCTTGCCCTCCTGCTGGGCATCATCTATGGAGAGCGTGCGGGTCTTGAGATACCACTCCGGGTCTGCGGCCTGGCAGGTGGTGTAAATGCCATTACTGAAAGAGACCTTCTCCGGCCCCAGAAAATCCACCCGATCGGCGCGGCCCCGCCCACCATAAAGGGGCAAAGTGAACTGCGGATTGTCAAAACTGCCAGTATTTGCATCGATTCGCAGGCGCATTTGCGGGCCGGTAAAGGTGCTGCCGTCCTTCGTGATCCGAACATTGCCTACCGCAACCACTTCATCATCGGCTTGATAATAAGTCAGGCGGTCCGCTCGAATCGCTGTTCCGGCACGCCGCACCTCGGCATTACCCTCCATGGTGACTTCGCGATCCGGGCGGCCCGTCATCTGATCGCCGCGACCATAGGTGGGCAGGGCCGCATCACCGGGAAGTGCCGTCTCGGAAAGCTTACGATCCAGCCGCAAAGACACACCGCCTGGTCCGGGTTGCGCGCACGCGAATGTGGCAACCCCAAGCCAGGCCATACCCATGGCAAGACACCGGCACCACCAGCCAACGAAGATCAATCGCATTGCTCTATTATAGGGAGACGATGAATCAAGACCTTCGCCTGCAGCAATTGATCTCCTGGATTGGGCAGCGTCCCGAGCTCGGAATCGATCCCGAGAGCCTTACACCCGCCTCAAGCGATGCGAGTTTTCGCCGCTATTTTCGCGGCCGAACCGCTGCTGGCGGTAGCATCATTTTGATGGACGCGCCTCCAGATAAAGAAGACAGCCGCCCGTTTGTTCACGCCTCAGAGGTGTTTTCTGCAAGCGGCGTGAGTGTGCCCCGGATTTTTGCTCAAGACTTAGCCCAGGGCTATTTGGCGCTCGAAGATTTTGGCGATACTCAATATTTACAGCGACTGCCTGAAGACAGCTCGGGGGTGTTGTACAAGGATGCCCTGCAAGCGCTCATTCAAATGCAGCTGGCCTCCCGTCCCGGGGTGTTTGCGCAATACGACCGCGCGATGCTGCGCCGGGAACTGGATCTTTTTCCGCGCTGGTACATCCAGGAGCATCGCAAGGTTAGCCTTAGCGCAGAGCATATTCAGACCATGGACCGTGCTTTCGAAAGGATCATCGATCTGTGCGTGGCCCAGCCAAGCGTGTTTGTACATCGCGATTACCACTCCCGCAATTTGATGGTGCTGGAAGCAGGACGTAACCCCGGAATTATCGACTTCCAGGATGCGGTCTACGGCCCGATCACCTACGATCTTGCCTCGCTGCTACGCGACGCCTATATCGTGTGGGAAGAAGCCCAGCAGATTGATTGGTTGATTCGATATTGGGAAATGGCGCGGCGTGCGAAGCTGCCAATCGAGGAAGACTTCGGGCAGTTTTACCGCGATTTCGAATGGATGGGATTGCAGCGGCATATCAAAGTGCTGGGTATCTTTGCACGCCTGAATTATCGCGATGGCAAAGCAAGATATCTGGCCGACCTTCCAGTGGTGATGAACTACACCATGAAAGTCTTGCAGCGCTATCGCGAGCTTGGGCCCCTGCAGCAAGTATTTGAAGCCATTGAACAGCACACCCCGGAAGTGCGCTACACCTTTTAACGATGCTGCGTCATGCCATGATTTTGGCCGCAGGCCGAGGCGAGCGGATGCGCCCGCTCACCGATCACTGCCCCAAGCCGCTTTTGCAGGCCGGTGGTCGCTCATTGATCGAGTGGCATTTACAATCGCTGGCCGCCGCCGGGATCGAGCAGGTTGTGATCAATCATGCGCACCTAGGCCATATGATTGAGGCCGCTATTGGCGACAGCGCTTATGGCATGCAGATTCATTACAGCGCTGAGCCTGTAGCCCTGGAGACTGCTGGCGGAATTCGTCAGACGCTGAATCTATTGGGCAATGATTATTTTGCAGTGATCAATGGCGATGTGTTCTGCGATTTCTCCATGACCCGACTTCACTCCATCTCACGGCAGATGATGTGTCAAGCATTGGCAGCCTGGTGTGTTGTTGTCGACAACCCGCCCCATCATCAGGCTGGTGATTTTGGTCTGCACCATGGCCGGCTGACGCGCAGCGGACCTGAGATGCTGACCTTTTCGGGAATTGGCGTGTATCACCGAGATTTTTTCTTACATTTAGCTGCTGGCCAACCTGCCAAACTCGCCCCTTTGCTGTTCGCAGCCATTGACCGTCAGGCGCTGGGAGGGCAGTACCATGACGGCTATTGGCTTGATGTAGGCACCCCGGAGCGTTTGGCCGAGCTCAACCTGCATCTCTTACATAAGGATTCCTGACATGACCCCCAACGCCCAACTCATTGAACGCACTTCGGCCCGTCGAAAGGCATTGGCCGCGCAAATGATCGAGCATGGTGGCGGCATAGCAATCATCAGCACCGCCCCGGAAGCATTGCGCAACCGCGACACCGAGTATCCCTTTCGCTGGGACAGCTATTTCTATTACCTGACTGGCTTCACCGAGCCGCAAGCCACCCTGGTTATTCGCGCGGACAGCCAGGGGGTGGAAACCATCCTGTTTTGCCGTGAAAAAAATCAGGAACGCGAGATTTGGGATGGCTATCGCTATGGCCCCCAACAGGCACAACTTAGTTTTGGCATGGATCGGGCTTTACCTGTCGACCAGCTGAATGCCGAAATGCCCAAGCTGCTTGCCAATCAGAGCAACGTGTTTGTGGCAATGGCCAGCAACCCGACCACCGACATGCAACTCCAGCTATGGCTCGGCGAGGTGCGCGCCCAAGCGCGCTCAGGAATCAGCGCGCCACGCAATACGATTGATGTTCTGGCCTTGATCGATGAAATGCGCTTGCGCAAGGATGCTCATGAACTTGGGGTGATGCGCCGTGCCGCAAAGATCTCGGCCCAGGCGCATTGCCGTGCCATGCAGACGACCCGTGCGGGTATGCATGAATATGAGGTCGAGGCCGAGCTGCTTTATGAATTCAAGCGGCATGGCTCACCCTTCCCGGCCTATGGGTCGATTGTGGCAGGCGGACGCAACGCCTGCGTGCTGCACTATCGTGAAAACTCAGATCGATTGGTCGATGGCAGTTTGTTGCTGATAGATGCTGGATGCGAGCTCGAAGGGTATGCCTCGGACATTACCCGCACCTTCCCGGTCAGTGGGAAATTCAGCGCGGCTCAGCAAGCCATGTATGAGTTGGTGCTTGCGGCCCAGGATGCGGCTGTCAAGGCCACTAAACCCGGTGCCCACTTCATGCAGCCGCATGAAGCCGCAGTGCGGGTGCTGACGCAAGGCATGATTGATCACGGCCTGATTCAGGGGCCGCTTGATGAGGCCATTTCCACTGAACGCTACAAGCGCTTTTATATGCACCGCACCGGGCATTGGCTGGGGATGGATGTGCACGATTGCGGTGACTACCGGGTGCAAACCTCGAGCGATACTGAAAAACCCTGGCGAGCACTCGAGCCTGGCATGGTGCTCACCATTGAGCCTGGCATCTATATCCAGGCGGCCGCTGATATTGATCCGAAGTTTCACGATATTGGCATTCGAATTGAAGACGATGCGGTCGTCACTTCCCAGGGCTGCGAGCTGATAACCCGCGATGTGCCGGTGAGCGTGCGGGAGATCGAGGCCCTGATGCAGCGCTGAAGCGCTGCATCCATCAACCGAGCCTTGGCATGACTCTTCAAATCGCGATCCACGGCACTGGCCCTGTAGCCAGTGCACTTGCGCTTTTGCTGCTGCGCGAAGGGGTAAGCGCCGCGCAGATCAGCCTGCACGATGCCCAAGGCTCACCCCGGGCAATGACCTCCGAAGCTGAGTCGGTGCCGCAGTGGCTGGGCGATCGGGCCCTGGCACTTGGCCTGGGCTCATTGCAGCTTTTATCGAGAGTTTGCCGGCCTATCGAGCAAGCTCCCATCGAGTCTGTTGAGATCTCCATGCTGGGGTCTTCAGGCCGCACAGTCATTGATCGCGCAGATCACAGTACCGACAAAGTGGGCGCAGTGGTGCGGTACTCGGCCCTGATGCACAGCCTTCAGGAAGCACTGAGCAGCGTGGTATGGAAAACCCCCGCATCGGCAGACCCTGGTTTGCAACCAGGCCCTGTCAAAATCATTGTTCATGCCGAAGGCAAAATCGAGGCACCTGCGGCAATCCGGGACTTCGATCAAAGCGCACTGCTTGCTGATATCCAGTGCGAAGGCGCCGCGATTCACCATGGTCAGGCGTTCGAGCGCTTCACTGCTGAGGGTCCACTGGCCATGCTGCCTGTCAAGGGCGCCAATCTTTGGACTTTGGTGTGGTGCGCATCGCGGGCCACTACCGAAGCACGAATGTCTAGCGGTCCGCAGGTGTGGCTTGATGAATTGAGGGAAAAACTAGGCCCGCGGTTCGGCCGCTTGCGGCTTGCCAATGTCCCTTCTGTCAGCCCCTTGGTACGCAAAATCCGGGGGCCTCATCTCGAGCACAGTGCACAGCATTTGTGGGAACTCTGGATTGGCAACGCAGCGCAACAACTTCACCCGGTGGCGGGCCAAGGCTTGAACCTTGGCCTTCGCGATGCCTTCGAGCTTGCTCAGACACTCGGCACCTGCGCCTCAGCAAGCCATGATGAAGTTGCCCAATGCCTAAAACGTTATGCCAAGCAGCGCAGCATTGATCAACGCGAGCTGGTCGGGATCACCGACAGCCTGGCTACCATCTTCACCTTGAGCCCGTTGCGCCCGGTGCAAAGTGCCGCTTTGCATGGATTAACTCTTTTGCCGCCTGTCAAATCATTTATTGCGCGTCATTTGATGTTTGGACGCCGGATCGGAACCTAGCTTCAGCTACAATCGTTCCCCCGATGCGATGGGCTACCTGCGGCTCATCGAGCCCTCATCCGGTTTTTTGCGATTCTTCAGCCTACCCCCAAATTTATGCAACTCGGCCCTCACACGCTTCGCAACAATGTGTTTGTTGCCCCGATGGCCGGAGTTACAGATCGCCCCTTTCGGCAATTGTGCAAACGCTTGGGCGCGGGCTATGCGGTTTCGGAAATGGCCGCCTCGAATCCCGCCTTGTGGGCCAGTGTAAAAACCTCGCGCCGGCTCGACCATCATGGCGAGATCGAGCCGCGCGCTGTGCAGATTGCAGGCGGCGATCCATCCATGATGGCGGAAGCTACCCGCTTCAACATCTCGCGCGGGGCCCAGGTCATTGATATCAATATGGGCTGTCCTGCCAAGAAGGTGTGCAATGTGCAGGCAGGCTCGGCCTTGATGAGTGATCCCTCACTCGCGATGCGCATTGTTGAAGCGGTGGTGGAAGCAGCAATTCAGGAAGACCATCAAGTGCCGGTGACCCTGAAGATGCGTACCGGCCCCGACACTTCCCGGTTTAACGCTCCGCAAATAGCGCGGGCTGCCGAGCAGATTGGCATCAAGATGTTGACTATCCATGGACGAAGCCGAGCCTGCGCCTATATTGGTGCAGTGGACTACCAGGCAATCGCCAACATCAAATCCGAAGTGAGAATTCCGGTTGTTGCGAACGGAGATATCACGAGCGGGGCAAAAGCGGCCTGGGTATTGCGCACCACGGGTGCCGATGCAGTAATGATTGGCCGAGCAGCTCAGGGTCGCCCCTGGATTTTCCAGCAAATCGTCCATTATCTTGAACATGGGGTCGAGAGCGCTGCACCGCTTCTTGCGCAGCTGCAACCGCTGCTGCTTGAGCATCTGCATGAACACCATACATTCCATGGTATCCATTCCGGGGTGCGCACGGCTCGCAAGCATGTCGCGTGGTATTTGCGAGGTATGCAGGCGAGCCATCACTTACCGAGCCCCGAAGACTTTTTGCAAAGCTTTTATCAGCTTGAATCTCCTGAAGCCCAGCATGCATCGCTGAATCAGTGGTTCGAGCAGATGCAATCGATTGATCGCAAGCCAGGCGCAGCCAATGACGCCAGTTATCTAGAAACACAACAAGCATGACTCAGCATTCCGTAATTGATGATGCGGTGATCCGCAGCCTGGAAAAGTATTTCCATGATCTTGATGGTACGCAGCCCACCTCGGTGTATGACATGGTGATTCATGCGGTTGAGAAGCCGCTCCTGGAAACCATCATGCGCCATGCGGACGGCAATCAGTTGCGCGCCAGTGCGATGCTCGGCATTAATCGCAACACCTTGCGCAAGAAGCTCCACCAACACGGATTGCTCTGATCATGACCGCTGCTGCGCAAAAGCTCGCCTTACTCTCAGTATCAGACAAGACGGGCGTTCTTGATCTGGCCCAGGCTCTCCATCAACTCGGCTTTGGACTGCTATCCACAGGCGGTACAGCCAAGCTGCTTCAGGATGCTGGCCTGCCGGTTACCGAAGTTGCAAGCCACACGGGCTTTGCCGAAATGCTCGATGGCCGAGTCAAGACATTGCACCCCAAGATTCATGGGGGCCTCTTGGCCCGGCGCGAGTTGCCTGAGCATATGGCCGCGCTTGCCCAGCACAACATTCCCGCTATCGATCTCTTGGTAGTCAATCTCTATCCGTTTGAGCAAACCGTTGCACGTACTGATTGCTCACTTGAAGATGCGATTGAGAATATTGATATCGGCGGGCCGGCGATGGTGCGCTCGGCTGCAAAGAATTGGCGCGGGGTAGCTGTGCTTACCGACCCTTCGCAGTATCGGTCGGTGATCGAACAATTGCGTGCTGGCGGAGAAGTTGATGAGGCCACTCGCTTCACGTTGGCCGTGGCAGCGTTTAACCGTATCAGCAACTATGACGCAGCAATCAGCGATTATTTGTCTTCGTTGCAGCCCGATGGTTCACGCCATGTGTTCCCTGCGCAGAGCAATGGCCGCTTTGTGAAGCTGCAAGACTTGCGCTATGGCGAAAACCCGCATCAGCAGGCGGCGTTTTATCGCGATCTTTATCCGGTGGCAGGCTCGCTGGTCACTGCGAAGCAACTGCAGGGCAAAGAGCTTTCGTTTAACAACATCGCTGATGCCGATGCTGCGTGGGAATGCGTCAAGTCGTTTGATGAAGCCGCTTGCGTGATCATCAAACATGCCAATCCATGTGGTGTTGCGCTAGGCAAAGATGCGAACGATGCCTACCAGCGAGCATTCAAGACTGACCCCACCTCGGCGTTTGGCGGCATCATCGCGTTTAACCGCACAGTTGATGAAGCTGCGGCGCAGGCGGTATCCAAGCAATTTGTTGAAGTGCTGATTGCTCCATCGTTTAGCGAAGCAGCGCTGGCAGTGGTTGCGGCCAAGGCCAATACCCGGGTGCTGCAGATTGCTTACGACCCGGCTCAGGCTGGTCGCGGGCGCAACATGCACGACATCAAGCGCGTGGGCTCGGGGCTGCTGATTCAGAGTGCGGATAATCTTGAAGTCCGCCAGGATGATTTGCGCTGCGTCACCATCACCCAGCCAACGGATGATCAGATGCGCGATCTGCTGTTTGCCTGGCGGGTTGCAAAGTATGTGAAGTCCAACGCCATCGTGTTTTGCAAGGATGGCATGACAGTAGGCGTAGGGGCCGGGCAGATGAGCCGCATTGACTCGGCACGCATTGCTTCGATCAAAGCCGAGCATGCTGGCCTCTCACTGCAAGGCAGCGTGGTCGCCTCGGATGCTTTCTTTCCGTTTCGCGATGGGCTGGATGTGGTGGTGCAGGCCGGCGCGGTGGCTGTTATTCAGCCCGGCGGATCCATGCGCGATCCTGAAGTGATTGCAGCCGCCAATGAGCATGGCGTAGCGATGGTGCTTACCGGAGTCCGGCACTTCCGGCACTGACCCCAAGTGCGTATCCTCGGCATCGATCCGGGCCTGCGGCTCACTGGCTTTGGCATCATCGATGTGGATGGGGCCCGTCTGCGTTACGTGACCAGTGGCGTTGTGAAAGTACCCAGTGGTGAAAAAACCGAAGGCTCGCTTGCGCCACGGCTGGTCGTGATCTTTCGCGAGCTGTGTGATTTGATTGCCCAGTTTGGTCCGCAGCAAGCTGCGATTGAAAAAGTATTCGTGAATGTGAATCCCTCTTCGACCCTGTTGCTCGGGCAAGCGCGGGGTGCTGCCTTGGTCGCCTTGGCGCAGGCCGATTTACCCGTCTCGGAATACACCGCATTGCAGATCAAGAAGTCCGTTGTAGGTGTGGGCCACGCCGATAAATCCCAGGTGCAGGCCATGGTGCAGCGTTTACTGGCGCTTCCGGGCGTGCCGGGTGCAGATGCTGCCGATGCGCTGGCGTGCGCGATTTGCCATGCCCATGGACGCTCGGCGCCGGGACAACGCGTGCGGCGCGGTAGACTGTCGCGATGATAGGTCGTATTGCTGGTCGATTGATTGCCAAGGATCCTCCCCAGGTGCTGGTGGACGCTCATGGCGTGGGCTATGAGATTGATGTGCCAATGAGCACGCTCTATGACCTTCCTTCCATCGGTGAGCCGGTGGTGCTGTTGACCCATCTGGTAGTGCGTGAAGATGCCCAACTGCTCTACGGGTTTTTGTCCGAGAGCGAGCGCGCAGCGTTTCGTCAGCTCATCAAGATCTCGGGAGTGGGGCCACGCACCGCGCTTGGGGTGTTGTCGGGTATGTCGGTGAGTGAGTTGGCCCAGGCCATCACATTGCAGGAAAGCGCACGCCTGACCCGTGTGCCGGGTATTGGCACCAAAACTGCCGAGCGCTTGTTGCTTGAACTCAAGGGCAAATTTGCACCGGAGCTTTCTGCAGGCACGGCCCGGCTTGAAGACAACCAGGGTGATGTGATGCGCGCGCTGCTTGCGCTGGGCTACAACGAAAGGGAAGCCATCATTGCCTGCAAGAGCTTACCTGCCGGGCTTGGGGTCTCCGAGGGTATTAAGCACGCCTTGAAGCAGCTAGCCAAGTAAACTTCGCCCATGATCGAGCATGACCGGCTGATTGCCACCGAACCTGCCTCTCCGGCCGAAGAAGCGCTTGAGCGGGCGCTGCGCCCCAAGCGGCTGGCCGAGTATGTGGGCCAGCCCAAGATTTGTGAGCAGCTTGAAATTTTCGTGACAGCTGCGCGTGCGCGCAGCGAACCACTCGATCAT
The DNA here is from genome assembly GCA_027487815.1 of Burkholderiales bacterium. Lineage (GTDB taxonomy): Bacteria > Pseudomonadota > Gammaproteobacteria > Burkholderiales > Burkholderiaceae_E > JAIYCW01. The sequence goes on along the minus strand of JAIYCW010000037.1, from coordinate 10,327 downwards.
CTTTTGTTGTTCGGCCCGCCGGGGCTCGGCAAGACTACTCTTGCGCATATCGTCGCTGCGGAGATGGGGGTGAACTTGCGCCAGACTTCGGGGCCGGTACTGGAGCGGCCAGGTGATCTCGCCGCCCTGCTGACGAATCTTGAAAAAAATGATGTGCTCTTTATCGATGAAATTCATCGCCTGAGCCCGGTGGTGGAGGAAATTCTTTACCCCGCGCTGGAAGATTTTCAGATCGATATCATGATCGGCGAAGGTCCGGCCGCGCGCTCGATCAAGCTGGATTTGCAACCCTTCACCCTTGTGGGGGCAACCACTCGCGCAGGCATGCTGACCAGCCCCTTGCGTGATCGCTTCGGGATCGTCTCGCGCCTTGAGTTTTATAACAATGATGACTTGACTCGTATCGTTGAGCGCTCGGCGGGATTGTTGAAGGCCAGCATTGATGAGCCGGGTGCGCGCGAAATAGCCAAGCGCTCGCGCGGCACACCCCGAATCGCCAATCGCCTGCTGCGCCGTGTGCGCGACTATGCCCAGGTCAAGGGCTCCGGCCATATTGATCAAAAGATTGCCGATCTGGCATTGCAAATGCTGGATGTTGATCGCGCGGGCTTTGATCTCATGGATCGCAAATTGCTCGAAGCCGTGCTTCACAAATTCGGCGGCGGGCCGGTAGGTGTTGAGAATCTTGCAGCCGCGATTGGTGAGGAACGTGACACGATTGAAGATGTATTGGAGCCCTATTTGATTCAGCAAGGTTTTTTGCAGCGCACTCCTCGCGGACGCATTGCAACCCTGACGGCCTACACCCACTTTGGCCTGCTTGCGCCTGGCTCGATGGAGTCCTGAGTTGATGCAAGTCTTCAGTTGGGTCAGTGGATGGATCATTCTTGCCAATGTGGCGGTGTGGCTGGGTAACATTGCCACCGGAATGGACCCGATGAATCCCCGGGTCGATCAATTGCTGGAGTGGGGAGGCAATGCCCTGCCCTTCACCCAGCTGCAACCCTGGCGTTTGTTTACCGCGACCTTGTTGCATGGCGGCATATTGCATCTGGCTATGAACATGTGGGCGCTTTGGGATACCGGGCGAATTTGTGAGCAGTTTTATGGCCGCTTGCAATTTGCGTTTATTTATTTGGCCAGTGGCTTGCTGGGGTCCTTGGCGAGTTTGTTTTTCTCCGCTGCTGAAGGTGTCTCGGTTGGCGCATCAGGCGCCATCTTTGGTGTGGTCGGTGCGCTGCTGGCCGCACTCTTCACCAAATCGGATCGCCTGAACCCGGAATGGGTCAAGGCGGTGCGCAGATCAATGCTGTTTTTTACTGCCTTCTCCCTCTTCCTGGGCTTTACCGTCGGGCATATCGATAATTCGGCACATATTGGTGGGCTAATCACGGGCGCAGTGCTGGGGATCGTGTTGGCAGAGCGTTTTGATCCCGAAGAATTTAACAAACAAGTCGTGCCTCGAGCAGTGGCCGGTGTAATTCTGGCGCTGGGCATCGGACTAGGCCTATGGCACATTGCTACTGCCTGATCGATTCGGCCGCAACTGGCCGATGACTCCATGGATTAATGCTGTATGAATCAAGATATGTCGATCCTGACGCTGGTGTTGAATGCCAGCCTATTGGTCCAAGCAGTGATGTTGTTGCTGGTGCTGATTTCGCTGGCCTGCTGGACCACAATTTTCCGCAAGCTCTTGCAGATTCGCGCTGAGCGTCATGCCACCGAAAAATTCGAAAGCGATTTCTGGAAGGATCGTGATCTGGGTGGCCTCTACCTTCAACTGCGCGATGGCAAACGCTCAGCGGGTAGCCTCGCGAAAATATTTGAGGCTGGGATGGGTGAATTCTTGCGTACCCGCCAGCAAAAACCCGCTGATCTCAATGGCATGCTGGATGCTTCAAGACGCGCCATGCGTGCCGCTTTTCAGCGTGAACTCGACCATCTCGAGCGCGGCATTTCACTGCTGGCATCCGCAGGCTCAGTGAGTCCTTATATTGGGCTTTTTGGCACCGTGTGGGGCATCATGAATTCGTTTCGGGGCTTGGCCAATGTTCAGCAAGCCACGCTGGCTGCGGTGGCGCCCGGGATTGCAGAAGCATTGGTAGCGACCGCAATTGGCTTGTTTGCTGCGATTCCAGCGGTGGTCGCCTATAACCGGTTCGCCCACGATATTGACCGGCTCGCCACGCGCTTTGAGAGCTTTGTCGAGGAGTTCTCCAATATTCTTCAGCGGCAGGCCAAATAGCCATGGCCACACCAGGCGGGCGCTCAAGTTCAGGCGCGGGCTCCTTGCGGGGAGGCCGCTCCCGCCGCATGGTCAATGAGATCAATGTGGTGCCCTATATTGATGTGATGCTTGTATTGCTGGTGATCTTCATGGTGACCGCGCCGCTCATGCCGCCTGGCACGATTGATCTGCCCAAAGCCGGCTCCAGCAATACTCGCCCGGAAGCCTATATTGAAGTGCAGGTGCGCGCGGATGGTGAGCTGCGCTTGCGCTCAATGCTTGAACAAAAAACCTCGGAAGAAAAACGTATCAACCGCAAAGACCTCGCGGCCCAGATCAAGGCGATGCGCGGCAATCGTGATCTGCCTGTGGTGATCAGCGGAGATCGCCAGGTGAAGTACGAAGTAGTGGTCGATGTGATGGATGAGCTGCGCCGATTGCAGATCAATCGCGTTGCGCTGATGGTCAAGCCCGGCGGCTAAGCATGTGGCCCAAGATGATCCCCGCATGGGCAGGTGTTTCAGGCCCTGGGCCAAACAAGCCTGAACCTGGATCACGCAGCCGGCAAGAAAAGACGCATCGCCGTATTGCGACATTGCTCGCCTTGCTCATGCATCTGCTGCTATTGGCGTTTTTGGTGATCGGCATCAACTGGCAGACCCGCAAACCCGAGCCGGTGCAGGCCGAGCTCTGGATTCCTCCACCGCCCCCCCCGGCGATTGAACTCAAGCCCGAGCCCGTCTTGCAGCCCGCGCCAAAACCGGCTGAGGCGCCCAAGCCCGCAATTGAGCAACCCAAAGTGGATATTGCTTTGGAGCGTGAACGCAAGCGTCGCGAGGAAGAAAAAAAAGCCCAGGCCCTAGCACGCGAAAAGCTGGCACTTGAAAAATCACGTAAGGACAAAGAGCGTGCCGAAAAGGAAAAGGTCGAGCGTGCACGCGCTGAGAAAACTGCGAATGAGCAAAAGCTCGCCAAACAAAAAACCGAGCAACTCAAAACCGAACAGCTTAAGGCTGAACGACTAAAAGCCGAACAACTAAAGGCTGAGCAAGCCAAGGCCGAGCAAGCCCGCGAGGATTATTTAAAACGCCTGCGTGACCAGGCATCAGGCACACGCCCAGCTACCGCTTCTACAGCCCCGGGCAGCGGATCACCCACTGGCTCCAGCACAGGCGCGGGAGCATCCAGTGGCACCGCAGATGCCGACTATGTGGGCCGCATCAGCGCAGCCTTGCGAACCAACACCAACTTCAATGTGCCGATTGAGCTTGCAGGCAATCCCAAAGCCATCTTCACAGTATTGCTGGCGCCGGACTGCACGATTCAATCGGTGAAGCTGAAACGCTCCAGTGGTTTGCCTGCCTGGGATACCGCAGCCGAGCGTGGAATTAGCCGTACCGACCCGTTCCCTCGCCCGCGCACAGGGGCGTGTGAGCGCGAGCTGGAAATTGCTAGAGGCCCCAAGGATGACGGGCCCCGGTAATGCGATCAGGCCTGCTTGCCTATAATTATGGAATGACAGCTGCTTTGACTTCTTCTCGAACCCCCTTGCCTGCAAGGCGCAGCCTTCTGAGCGCCGCGCTTGCGACCAGCGCCTACGCCATCTCGAAGCCCGCACATGCGCAGATGCGTATCGATGTGAGCGGTGTTGGCGCATCGCAATTGCCGATTGCGATTGCCAGCTTCGTGAGTGATGGTCGGGTGCCTCAAGATGTGGTCAACATCATTCGCGCGGATCTTGCCCGCTCGGGTAACTTCCGTGTAATCGACCCGCAAATCAGCCTGAATGAAAGTGCGCAGCCGCCATATGCCGACCTCAGGGCCAAGGGTGCCGAAACAGTATTGAGCGGCTCGGTGGTGCGCCTGGCTGATGGTCGATTTGATTTGCGCTATCGCCTGGCCGATGTGGCTCGCCAAAATGTGTTGGCAGGCGAGTCGTTGCTGATGAGTGAAGCTGATCTCCGCTATGGCGCGCACCGGATTGCGGATGTGGTATTCGAAAAGCTCACTGGCGAGCGTGGCATCTTTGCGACCCGCCTGGCCTTTGTGTCAGTTAATGCAGGGCGTTATCGCCTGAACCTTTCTGATTGGGATGGTGAGAACATCATTTCCGCGCTCAGCTCGCCCGAGCCGATTATCTCGCCTGCATGGTCGCCCGATGGCGCTCGCCTGGCTTATGTGTCTTTCGAGAATAAAAAGCCGGTGGTCTACAACCATCGCTTATCCAGCGGGCAGCGCGCGGTATTGGCCAACTTCAAAGGCAGCAACAGCGCACCGAGCTATTCACCCGATGGCAAGCAGGTCACTCTCACCCTGACTCGCGAAGGTCGATCACAAATCTATTTGCTGAATGCAGATGGCTCGGGAAACCCGCAGCTCATTACCAGCTCGAACGCCATCGACACCGAAGCGCGCTTTGCACCCGATGGACGCAATGTTTATTTCACATCGGATCGCGGCGGTTCTCCACAAATCTATCGGGTAGCGAGCACCGGAGGCGATGCAGTGCGGGTCACATTCAATGGGCCTTACAATGTGAGCCCGAGGATCAGCCCGGATGGTAAATCCCTGGTTTTTGTAAGCCGTCGGGAAGGCCGATTTTTGGTGGTGCTTCGGGATCTTGCTGGCAGCAGCGAACGCGTGATGTCGGAAACCGGCACCGAAGAATCCCCAAGCTTTGCGCCCAACGGCAAGTGGATTCTGTATGCCACCCGCAGTGGGAATCGCGATTCATTAGTGGCCGTCTCTATCGACGGCCGCGTCAGACAACGCCTTAGCGCAAGCGCTGGCGATATCCGGGAGCCCGTATGGGGTCCCTTTTCATCGTAGGAGAAAAGATGAAAGCCATGTCATTTCCGTTGCTGCGCACCTGCGCAGTTCTTGGTTTCAGTGTTGTAGTTGCTGCTTGCAGCTCTGGCGTAAAGCTTGATGAGAATGCCTCGAAGGGGGCCCCGATCGAGAATCGCGGAGCCACGACTCCGGGCACCGGGACTGCGCCCCAAGTCAATAGCAGCGCCACCGGCACCCCTGGTGTGGAGAGCACGCGGCAAATCGCTCAAGTGCAAGTCAACCCGGACGCCGCACTTAACGACCCCAACAGCCCGCTTTCAAAACGCAGCATTTATTTTGATTACGACAGCTTCGTGGTGAAAGATGAATACCGCACCGTGATTGATGCCCACGCGCGCTTTCTTAACACCAACAAATCACGCAAGGTGCTCATCCAGGGCAACACCGATGAGCGCGGCAGCCGTGAATACAATCTCGCCTTGGGTCAAAAGCGCGCTGAGGCAGTGCGCAAGGCATTGATGACTTTGGGTGTGGGTGATGCCCAACTCGAAGCGGTCAGTCTCGGGGAAGAAAAGCCCAAAGCTCCCGGCGCGGATGAAGCAGCGTTTGCCGAAAACCGGCGAGCCGATATGGTGTATCAGTGATGAACCAGCGCTGGCAGCATTGGGCATCGAAAGGCGCCAAATGCCTGGCGATCCTCGGGCTGGGCATCAGCCTGAATGCGCACGCGGGCCTGTTTGACGATGATGAAGCGCGCAAGGCGATTCTCGAATTGCGCGCGCGGCTCAATGAGCAAACCCGCACGGCCAATGCACAGATCGAAACCCTGAACCGGCAGGTTCTGGAGCTTAATGCGCGGCTGGATCAGTCCACCCGAGGCCAACTCGAATCACAGACCCAGATGGAGCTCTTGCGCCAGGATATTGCGAGGCTTCGCGGACAGCTCGAAGTGCAGGCCAATGCGCTTGCAACCGAGCTCGCACAATCGCAACGCCGCCAGCGGGATCTGAGTGCCGAGCTTGATACGCGCATGAAGCGCTTCGAGCCGATACAAGTCACTATCGATGGCAAACCGGCAACAGTTGAGCCCGCGGAAAAGCGGATGTTCGATGCGGCGCTGGGACTGTTTCGTGCAGGTGAATTTCGTGCCTCGCAGCTTGAGTTCATTCAGCTGGTCGCGCAATACCCGAATACCGCTTATACGCCCAGCGCAAACTTCTGGATTGGCAGCGCCCAGTTCGCGCTAAAGGATCACAAGGGCTCCATGGCCACCATGCAGGCTCTGATTGGCAAGTTTCCTGATCATCCGCGTATCCCCGATGCGCAGCTTAGTATCGGCATGTCGCAACTCGAAGCCGGGGAAAGGCGCGCGGCCAAGGCCAGCTTTCAATCCCTGATTGAAAAATTTCCGGAATCCCCTGCTTCGGCGACCGCCAAAGAGCGTTTGGCTAGCCCGGCACTCGCCAACCTGCGTTGATTCACGCATTTTTCCTGGTCTAAATCGCCCATGCAAGAAGCCGATCTTCTCTCCATTCAATCCACTGTGGTGTGGTTAAGTTTCGGCCTGGCTGTCTTGCTTGGCGCGCTCATGCAGCGCACGAACTTTTGCACCATGGGCGCGATTGCAGACATCATCAACATGGGCGACTGGAGCCGCATGCGCATGTGGGTTTTGGCCATCGGAGTGGCCATCCTCGGGACGCAAGCCCTGGCCGCCTCCGGTCAAATTGATCTCAACAACAGCTTTTATACCGCGCCGAATCTGCTTTGGCTTTCCACGCTGGTGGGCGGTGCCTTGTTCGGCTTTGGCATGGTGCTGGCCTCGGGCTGTGGCAGCAAAACGCTGGTGCGAATCGGCAACGGCTCCTTGAAGTCCTTGATAGTGTTTGTGGTGCTTGGCTTATTTGCCTATATGACCCTGCGCGGTGTGTTTGGAGTGTTGCGGGTCAGCACCCTGGATCAAGCCGCGATCACGCTCGCCAATGGGCAGGACTTGCCGCGTCTAGTGGGCGGTAAAGCCGCCGAGGCTGTGCAGCAATGGCGCTGGATTTTCGGGCTGGGTTTGGGTCTAGCGGCGATTGCGTTTGCAGCAGCTGGCCGTGATTTTCGCTCCTCACTGGACAACTGGCTCGGAGGTATCGGTGTCGGATTGGCCATCGTTGGCCTGTGGTACATCAGCGGGCATATCGGCTTCGTGGAAGAGCATCCAAAAACGCTGGAAGCCGCTTGGCTTGCCACTAATTCCGGTCGGATCGAGTCCTTTACTTTTGTAGCACCCATGGCCTACACGCTGGAGCTCCTGATGCTTTGGAGCGATAAAAGCAAAATCGTCACGCTCGCGATCGCCTCCACTCTTGGCATGATCGTCGGCTCTTTTGTGTATAGCCTGGCCTCGCGCCAATTCAGATTTGAGGGATTTGCGAACACCGAAGACACCGCGAATCATTTGGTAGGCGCTGCGCTCATGGGCGTGGGCGGTGTGACCGCGCTGGGGTGCACTGTGGGTCAGGGGCTCACCGGCTTATCCACTCTGGCGCTGGGCTCCATGCTGGCCTTCATCGGAATATGTGCGGGCGCAATTCTTGCGCTGCGCTACCAGATGTGGCGCGTTGGGCTTTGAAAACAGCTATCACTTTGGCTTGAAGTTTTGATGACCCCTGGCGTTCTATGCTATAGTGGAAGGCTTCGGGTCGTTAGCTCAGCTGGTAGAGCAGCGGACTTTTAATCCGTTGGTCGCAGGTTCGAATCCCGCACGGCCTACCAAATAAACCTCTGCTAATTCAATGAGTTAGCAGCAGGGCTCGAAAACCCGCTTCGGCGGGTTTTTTATTGTTTTTTCGCCTATTCCCCAAGCACTACTTTCGTCGGTGCCGGCTTCGTGCCATCAGTTTCAGTGAAGGTCATGCGCCGGTGAATTTCCTCCGCACGCTTGTATCCCATCCGCGCGAGCCCGCCTTGCGCTTCTGCCAGGTCGCGATCCTTGCTCGACAATCGCACTTCGATACAAGTAGCTTTTCGCAAAAGCGCCCATTGCTCAAACGCTCGCATTAGCCGACGTCCCCAGCCCTTGTGCCGGTCCTCGCCTGGGACATAGAGCAAGCGAACCTTGCCATGACGCTCGCGAACAAAAAGAGCCTCATCAATTCCGCCTACAAGCAAGCCCGTGAGCCGATGCGTATCGTCCTCTGCAACAAAAATGGTCGAGTTTGGGGCAGCTCCGGTGATTAACGTTCGCAGCGATGAGGCGACGATCTCCTCTTCATAAGGCCGATCTGACCAGTACTTTCGGTGAAAGTCCCGGCCTACGACCAAGAGTTCCTTGATATCTGTCAGGGTGGCATGTCTCACGCCCATAGGTGGCCTCTTAAGGTTAGATTTGAATTGGCAACCGCGACTTCAAGGTACTCTGATCCGGCCAGAGTGACCACAAGGCTATGCCGTTTGGCAGAGCTGAAGTGTTGCTTTCCCTCAAAAATCCCTGACCAACGGGTCATTTCTCGTCGTACACGTCAAATTTGCCGATCCTGGTGCCTTTTGTTGTTACGCCTGCTTACAGCTTTAACAGTCATGGGGGACGACAAAGCAGCGCTTGAAGGCCTATGCTTCACGCATGAACTTCACTACTGCAACATCTCCAGTTTCTTCCAGGCGTCGCTTCCTTGGCGCAGGCGCGTTGATCGCTGGCACTGGCCTGAGCGCATCCTTCGCAAGCACTCAAGCCAGAGCGCAAAGCCTGAGCCCGAGCATCTCGAAAAGTTTCAGCAGCTCCCCATCGGCAGGCATTCATCTGATGAATCGATTTGCGTTTGGCGCGCGCCCGGGCGATCTCGAAAAACTGCAGACTATCGGGCCTGGCGCTTGGTTTGCACAGCAGTTGCAACCAGACCCCGCCGCACTTGCGCCCAGCTTGCGCGAGCGACTCGGTCGGCTGTCCACGCTCAACATGCCCTTGGGCGAACTGCTTCAGGCTTATCAGGAGCGAGTCAACACCAACGGCCAAGGCGGGCGGCCGATTGTGCGCGAGGTGCAAGAAGATGCGCACACGGCTCGCCTGCTTCGCATGCTGGATAGCCCCTGGCAACTTGAAGAGGTGATGACTGATTTTTGGTACAACCACTTCAACGTGTTCATCGGCAAGGGGCTTGATCGGGTGATGGTGGCGCGTTATGAATACGATGCAATTCGCCCTCATGTATTTGGGCGCTTTCGCGACATGTTGCTGGCCACCGCCATGCACCCGGCGATGCTGTTTTATCTGGATCAATGGAATAGCTCAGCGCGTTCTGGCATCAACGAAAACTATGCCCGCGAGGTGATGGAGCTGCATACCCTGGGGGTGAATGGCGGCTATGGCCAGCGTGATGTTTCGGAGTTGGCGCGCACCCTTTCGGGATGGACCTTTGATCGACGCGCTTCAGGCAATGATCTGTTTCGCTTTGAGGAGCGGCGCCACGATGCGGGCAGCAAGGTTTTGCTTGGCCAAAGCGCCCAAGGTCAGGGGCAATCGCAAGGCTTGTGGGCTCTGGAGCTTTTGGCAGCTCATAGCGCCACGGCCCGCCATATCGCAACAAAATTAGCCCAACACTTCGTGGCCGATGATCCACCGGAAGCCTTGGTGCAGCACCTCAGCGCCACCTTTGAGCGTACCCGCGGAGATTTGAAGCAGATATACACCGCGCTCTTTGAGCATCCGGCCTTTTGGGAAGGCGCGGGCTTGGCACAACGTTTCAAAACACCCTTGCATTATGTGAGCTCAGCAGCTCGTGCGTGTGAAGTGACCAACCCTTTGAGCCCGCTGCCCTTGGCCAATGCATTACAGAGCCTGGGTATGCCGCTCTATGGCTGCCCCACCCCGGATGGATTTTCGCCCCTGCAACGCGCCTGGCTTGGGCCCGAGGCTATCAGCCGCAGGATTCAGTTCGCCAGCCAGCTGGGTAGTGGCAGGATTGCTGCACTGGCTCCCGCCGGGGGTTCGGCGATGCAATCCACGCTGCAAAGTGGCAGAAGTAGTGCGCCGCCCGAGGCCATCATGCTGGCGATTAAACCATTGCTGCAGACAAGCACTCACGAAGTCGTCATGAGCGCACCTGCTGACCAAAAAGCCGCGTTGCTCTTGAGCAGCCCCGAATTCTTGCGTCGCTAAATTCAGCCCACACGTAAACACATCTCCTACCGGAAGCACCATGTTATTCGACCGCCGTCAGTTACTTCAATCTGCACTTGGCGCCTATGCGCTGACCAGCCCCTGGCAAACCTGGGCCGCGAACCCGGATCCTTCGTCGCACGCGCTTGTTGTTGTATTTCTTC
>JAIYCW010000081.1 GCA_027487815.1 Burkholderiales bacterium | reverse complement strand
GTGGGGCAGACCCAGGTGAATGCGCGTATCGACATGAGCTTTGGCAAGGCCTTGCGCTCGATTCTGCGCCAGGACCCCGACGTGATCATGATTGGTGAGATTCGCGATCTCGAAACTGCGCAAATCGCGGTGCAGGCTTCGCTCACCGGTCACTTGGTGCTGGCAACACTTCACACCAATGATGCTGCTTCAGCGGTGACCCGCCTTATCGACATGGGGGTTGAGCCGTTTTTGCTGTCGTCGAGTTTGTTGGGTGTGGTTGCGCAGCGCTTGGTGCGCAAGCTATGCGCGCAGTGCCGCCAACCTGATCCGCTGACCAAAGGCTGGCGTTCGGTAGGCTGCTTGAGCTGCAATCGTTCGGGCTTTGTTGGGCGTACCGGCGTGTATGAAATCCTGGTAGTCGATGACGTAATTCGCGCATTGATTCATCGCAGTGCCGGTGAGGCCGAGATTCGTCAGGCGGCCGTGCGCAATGGCATGCAAAACATGCGTGAAGATGGCCAGCGCTGGGTGCAGGCGGGAGTGACTTCCCTGGATGAAGTCATTCGCGTCACGCGCGACTAGGCCAGGCGGCCGGATTAGAGCGCCATGCCTGCCTATCGTTACGAAGCGGCGCAAGCCAGCGGCAAAATCCTTAAGGGTGTGATCGACGCCGACTCTGTGCGTCAGGCGCGAGCCCTCCTGCGGGAGCAGGGTTTAAGTGCCATGGAAGTCACAGCCGTAGGCACGCAGGAAGCGAGCGCATCGTTTTCCTTTGCGAGCAAGGTCAAGCCTGCTGATCTGGCATTGGCAACCCGCCAGTTGGCGAGCCTGCTGGCCGCACGTTTGCCGCTTGAGCAAGCACTGGGTGCTGTTGTTGAGCAAGCTGAGACCTCCGCAGTGCGTGAGAGGTTTGCTGCGGTGCGCTCCGAGGTGATCTCCGGCAACACCTTGTCTCAGGCCTTGAGCCGCTTTCCAAAAGATTTTCCCGAGGTATATCGAGCGCTGATCGCTGCAGGCGAACAGTCCGGTGATCTTGGCGTGGTGATGGGTAAGTTGGCGGATTACATTGAATCGCGGACCGCCTTGGCGCAGCGTGTGCTGTTAGCCTTTACCTACCCGGCGATAGTGACCCTGGTTGCCATTGGCGTGATCATGGCGCTCATGACCTATGTGGTTCCGAAAGTGATTGGCGTATTTGCTTCAAGCAAGCAAGCGCTGCCGTTTCTTACTACTGCCCTGATTTATGTTTCCGATGTGTTGAGGCAATGGGGTTGGGTCATGTTGCTGATCCTGGTGGTTGCATTGGTCGTGTGGCGCTGGGCTCTCAAAACACCGGCCATTCGCCTGGGATGGGATCGGCGCTTGTTGAATGCGCCCCTGATCGGACGGTTGATTCGCGGCGTCAACACCGCCCGATTTGCTTCAACCCTGGCTATTCTTGTGGGCAGCGGTGTGCCGCTGATTCGAGCACTTGAAGCAGGCGCTCAAACCCTTACCAATGCGGCGCTTAAACATAACGTCGCAGACACAGTAGCACGAGTGCGAGAAGGCGCCAGCTTGTCGCGCTCATTGGCCGCAGGCGGTCAGTTCCCTCCGGTGATGGTACACATGATTGCCAGTGGTGAGGCCACTGGCAGATTGCCAGAGATGCTGGAGCGGACAGCAACCAATCTTTCTCAGGAAACAGAGCGTCGCGCGCTGACCCTAACGGGCCTTCTCGAGCCCCTTCTGATTTTGATCATGGGCGGGGTAGTGCTCCTGATCGTTTTGGCGGTGTTGCTCCCGATCATCGAGATCAACCAGATGGTGCGCTGAAGCGCGCTTGAGCCTCACACTGGCCACTGTGCCTTGCCCCGATTGGCTGGTGATTGTGAGCGTTCCGCTCATGGCGTGAGCCAAGTGACGTGACACAACCAGGCCAATCCCGGTGCCGTGGATTGCGCTGTTTTGGCGTCCCAGCCGATTAAAAGGTTCAAACAGATGGGCAAGCTGTTCGCTTGTCATGCCGATGCCGTTATCGCTAACCTCGATCCTGATCGTGTCTTGCTCCTGCGCTACCGACACCACCACCGTTCCATTTGCCCGGTTGTATTTAATGGCGTTGGAGATCAGGTTCAACAACACCTGTCGCAAGCGTATCGGATCCGCCATTGCGAGCATCACGGCATCCACCTTGGGAAGCTGGATCGAGATGTCGCCGCGTGTTGCTTCGGGCTCAAGCATGCGCACGCATTGGGCCACCGTTTCAATCAAGTCGATCGGCTCTACCGTGACGCGCAGATTGCCTGCCTCAATCAGGGAGAAGTCCATGATGTCGCCAATCATTGAAAGCAGGTGCCAACCTGACTGCTCCACATAGGCTAACTGCTCGGCTTGTTTTGTATCAAGTGAGCGGCTTGGGTCAAGGCGCAAGAGTTGGGTAAATCCCAGCAGAGCATTAAGGGGGGTACGCAGTTCGTGGCCCATGCTTGCCAGAAATTGGCTCTTGGCCCGATTGGCTTGTTCGGCAACTTCCCGCGCCTGGGTGGCTTGTTGCAGCTGGCGACGCGAGGCAATTTCATAAAACACCGCCAGTGCCAAGGTCGGGCGATTCGCTTCATCACGCATGACGATCGCATGAGTTTCAATATCCAGCTTCGTGCCATCCTTGCAGGTCGCGCGGTATTCGCTTTGCCAGCCCGACTCGTTGCTTTCCAGGGCTTGGGCCAAGCTTGCAGCTACCAGGCGCCTTTGCTCCACATCAAACAGATCGGACAGGCTCAACTTCTCGAGCTCAGCAAGTGAATACCCCAACAAGCTTGCGGCCTTGGGGTTGGAGCGCTGCACCTTGCCATCGGGCTTCAAATACACCATACCCACTGGCATCGTTTGAACCATCGAGCGCCACTTGCCTTCACTGGCCCGAAGCGCTTTGGCATCCTTCGCCCGCTGGGCAAGTTGTTCGCGCAGCGCTGTTGTACGTTGGGCTACCAAGCCCTTAACAAGCTCTGTTTGCCCGGTAACAATCAACAAAAGAATCGCCAGCAGCATCAAGGCCAAAGTTGCACCCGCTGCTGCCAGGACGGGCCCATCACGCACCATGCTTGCGCCAAAAAGGGCACTCGGGCTGAGTTGAATCAACCAGGCCTTATCGGGCAGCTCGACTCGAGCCTCATGAAACAAAGTCATTGGCAAGATACTTGCCACCCGCTCGGATGCGGCACATCCGGGGTGGCCTGCAAGTAGAGCGCCGGAGGACGGCTCCATCACGCAGTACCTCAAGTCGTCGAGGTTCTTGCGCGCAGTTTGCAGTATCAGCTCCTCGGCATTCAGCTGCATCAGCACGGCCACTGACGGATAAGTCGCGCGCGGATTCGCCACTTTCACGATGTAGACCACTGGCCTGGTTGAGGAGCCCGGATTAACAGGTGATCCGAGGGCGCTGCTTGATTGCCTGGTGTTTTTACTTCGCTCCAGGGCGTTGCCTACCAATGGCCCCCGAACAATGCCTTGCCAATCCGGTGCGATCGAAGCTCTCTGGCGGCTAACCACGCCTAGTGCCTCAGCATTGGGCCCCAAACGTATGGCGGCGATAGCGCTCAGCCCTGGCGTTTGGGCGAGCCATTCATCGGCGGTGCGCTCAAACACGCGATAGTCCGGGTTATCCGGCTCAAGCACCGCTGACAAGGTGTTAATCGCTACCTGCATATCGCGAATTTGCTCGCGGGCATTGCCCACTACCGAGGCTACGCGCGTATCAAAGGAGTTTTCGATCCGCTCGTGATCGATCATATCGCGCAGGTGGCTTGTCACGGCGATCACGCCAATCGCCACCAGGATGGGCAGGTTGTAGAGGATTCGCCGAGAGCGCCAGACCACAGGAGGTTTGGCCAGGAAGGAAAAGAAGATGGGTGCGCAGGCCAACACTCCTGCCATATCGCCTAACCACCACACCACCCAAGTGAAGCTCACCGCATCAGGCGCAAGCAAGCCTTGCCAGGCCAGGGTGCCCACGCAGATGGAGGCCCCAACAACACATGCCAATGGACCGGCCAACACTCCAAACAACGCTATTTTCGCTGGGGCCTGAAGGTGATTTGGCCAGCCAATAAACCGCTTGACCAGCCAGGCTCCGGCACCTGCCTGTGCTGCGCTTGCTGCACCAATGACTAGCGGCACCCAAATTGCGTCCCACAGGCCAGGCATCGGATTGGCGAGTTTGACAAGCACTTGGCCTACCGCAATTGCCGGGAGCATGCTCCAGCCCCAGGTCAGGACGGCGGCCAGGGCAAGCCCGGCGGCGGGATAAATGGGTGCGCTGTAGCCGGGAGCTTTCGCAAGCTGAAGTGCCAATAGGCCCAACAAGCCATGAAGCACGATTACCCCAACGCAAATCATCAGCCACCGGATCCACCATGCCAGGGTTGCTTCTTGATCCTGGGCCAAGTCTAGGTACTTTTGAAATGCAAACACCACATCAGTTTACGATGTTTATCACTTGGTCGGCTAGAGTCTTACCGCTTCATGATAGCCGGTCATTTCGAGATAGCCGCGCCCAATCAGCCGCTCGTCTTGCCTCATTTCGATGGCGCCTTCCCAATACACGATACCTGTGCTAAGCCTGCCATCAAGCTCCTGATCCTGCATCAGCGGCTGGACGATGAAATCACCGAGATCGACAAGCAGTGTCCGTATTTTCCAGGCGATCGGATAGCGTGCCAAAGTGCGAGGCGAGCGCCAATGAGTGATCGGCTCCCATTGCAGCGTTATGGTCCGATCCGCCAGGGCTGCATAAGAAAACAGTACCGAGCCGTCAGCCCGGCGAATTCGGAAAGCCATGAGCGAGCGCCCATCGAGCAGGTTTAATCCAATCCAGTCCCAGCCCACGGCTTGAGCATCAAGCAGGGTGCTTGACCATTCATGATCAAGCCATGCCACTCCCCTGACAGGCCGTGGTTTGGACCCCTGGGCCGGGATCGCAAGCGTTCCGCTGACCTGCATTTGCGGTCGGCTGTAATAGTGCGAAGCCTGTTGCGGCGAGGGCCCCTTGATTGAGTACCCGCCAATGCCTTGCAGCCACGGACGCGAGGTAGTCAGTAGTTGCAAATCCCATTCAAATTGAGCGGTGCGCGCTTTCGAAAAATACATCTCATTGGAGCCTTTCAAGCGACGCTGTAAGGTCCAGTCCTGAATTTGAAGCTCGGTATCCTGCTCGCTGTATTGAGCCAATCCGGGCAGGGTGCGCCAAGCCCGTTCGCTATGCAGTAAACGTGTTTGCTGCGGATCGGCCAGCGCCATATGCCCAAGCATTAATTGGCGTGGGGCCCAGACACTCGGATTGGATTGTGGATAGGCGGTACGGCTGCGGAAGAAGGTGAGTTGAAAGCCCACCCAACGCTCGCGCTCGATATTGAGCCATCCGGTGATGTACCACCACTCGGTGCGGTACTCGGGATGCGCGCCGTGATCGCGGGGAAACACCAAAGTTCGGTTCGGCTCAACCGGGGCAAACACTGTGTTTGCGCGCTCGGTGCTGCTGGGAGGCGCTGCTTTCGCCTCTTGAGAAGTGCTTGGGCGCGACACAGCGCTGAGCCCCAAGCCAATAAGAAATTGACGCCGCATTACCAGTCCTGCCGAACCGCTTGCGCGGGGCTAAGTTTGCCGAGGCGTCGCGCGACAACGGCGCTCACTATTGAAGCAATCAATACCAGAGCTGCTGCATTGGCAAATAGGGTCAACCATGGCATGTGAAGATCCATGCTCCAGTGAAACGATTGGGGATTGACCCGGTAGATCAACACGAATGCAAGGGCTGCGCCGATCGCCAGGCCCCATGCCACACCGATACTCACTTGCAATGCTGCCTCGGCCACCATTTGCCGACGCAGGTCACTCATCTTGAATCCGAGATGCAATAAAAGGCCAAACTCCTTACGCCTGGCCAAGGCTTCAGCGCTGAGCAAACTGGCGACCCCAAACAAGCCAACAGTCATGGCGGCCCACTCAAGCAGGCGGGTGACCACAAAGCTACGATCAAAGATTTGCAAGGACAGCGCACGCAGTTCGCTTGAGGTACGTCGTTCAAGGCGATTAAGCAAAGCGTCCTGCGCAATGCTGGCCTGGGCTTGCCCCCCTGGCTCCAGCATGACCGCAGCATCGCTGACACTGTGGTCCTCACTTAATCGGGCGTACACGGCTTGATCCATGACAATCGCTCCACCCGGGCGGCCATAGTCGCGCCATATGCCAGCCACCCAGACCTCGGATTGCTTACGCCCCAGGGTAAGTGTCATGCGGCTTCCAGGCTCAATCCGGTGCAGGCTATGGACCGCCTCGCTGATAAACACCACAGGCAAATCACTGCCCTTGGGCCGGGTAAACAACCGGCCGGTAAGCGGAACCACACGCTCAAGGTCGACCGAAGTGCCATCCTGGCGAACCAGTGGGCGCGCAAGCAAACTTACGGTGGGGCTGGTCTGGTCGAAGGTGAGGTCAATCGAGCGAAAAAACTCGACGCTTTTGACTCCGGGGAGCGCTGCTATGCGTTGTTGCTGCTCGGAGCTCAGCCCTCCTTGGCTGCTTGATGCCGGGCTGCGAAGATATAGATCAGCGGGCAGCACTTGCCCGAGCCATCGATCAACGGAAGCCCTGAAGCTGGATACCATGATTGACATTGCGCAGGCCAGCGCGAAACTGGCGACTACCGCTCCGAGGGCACTGCCACGCAGGCTGGGGCGAAACTGCAGGCTCTGAACACTGAGCCACAAGCTTGGGTAGCGTGGCCATAAGTGAGGCACGATCGCTTGTATTTTCATCGTCCCAAACGCTAACAGGGGGCCGATAGCGATCAGGCCCGCACCCAATATCAAGGCCATCGCCAGGTAGGCACCGACGGCAACTCCGTTTACGGAAGGCGTTGCCAATAAACCGGCCGCTACCAGGGTGCACATCCCAACCAGCATGATGGGGTGGAGGCGCGGAAAAGTCTGGTGTGATGGCAAGGCTTCGCTACCGGATTTAATCATTCGGCTGGGAAACGCACTCCAGGCCTGGCGCGCGGGGCCCCAAGCGCCCGCCAACCCGGCGGTGATGCCCAAGGCTGTGAATCCCGCCAACATCAGCGGATCAATCACGATCTGACGGGTGCGCCAATCAAAAAATGCCGAGCCCAGACTGCCGCCGCTCCACACCAGCAGCCCCTGGGCCAGGCCCAAGCCGATCACCAATCCAAGCAGCGCGCCCACCGCGCCGAGCACAAAACCGAGTGCCAATACATAGCGGCGCAAGAGCTTGGCATCGGCCCCCAGTATCTGCAAAAGCGCTAGCGCAGCCTGCTCGCGTCTTACCAACAAAGACAAACTGGTCGCAACAATAAATCCACCAGTAAGCAAGGCGACCAAGGCCAGCATGTTGAGATTGACCCGGTAGGCGCGTGACAGGTTCGATACGCGCTCAACCTGGGCCTCGGGGGTTTGGACCAGGAGGTGTGCGGGAAGCGCTGCACTCAAGTCTTCGAGCCTGGCCCCTGCCTGGAGTTTGATATCAATCTGGCTGAGCCGGCCCAACGATCCCAGCCGCCACTGTGCGTTGGAAAGATCCATCAGCACAATGGCCGCGCCTGGGTCGACGGCGGGAAGATCTCCGCGCACTGTGAACTCAGCTGCTCCGGGCGAGTCATCGAAGCGGGCGGTTTGTCCGGGGCTCAAGCCAAGTAATTGCTGGGCCGCAGCAGACACGAACACCTGATCAGCTGCAAACAGCCCGCCACCGGCTTGGGGTGCGCTTACTGCTCGTTGCAGCCGGGGCAGCAGCGCAGGGGAGACCTCGCCCAGCCTGAGAAAATCTGCGCCGATCACGCGCACCACGCCAAGCATCTTGCCGCTAGCGCTAAAGACGCGCACTTGTTCCAGAGCAAGGATCGGACTGGCTGCGGCCACTTGCGAAAGCTGCGCCACCGCAACAAAATCATCGTCACGCAGCTTGCCGCCCCGGCCCACAATACTGGCCTGGGCTTGGCCGTTTACTGTTCGCAGTGCCTCTCCAAAACTTGTCACAGCCGATTGATTGATCGTGGCGATGGCAAGCCCCAGCCCGACACCCAGCGCTATGCAAAGCGTGGAAAACACCAGCCGGCCCGGTTGCGCGCGAAACGCACCAAGCAGCAATGTCCTGAGCAGCAATCCGTGACCACTAGCCATCGTGAATGAACTAAACGCGAGTGGCTTCAGGCGCAACTTGCAAACGTCCGCCTTCGAGATGCCAGCGGGAGTCGCAACTGCCGGCGGCCGATTCCGAGTGAGTCACCATGAGCAGTGCGCAGCCCTGATCACGGGTCAGGTCGATCAGCAAATTCATCACCTGAGCTGCATGAGAGGCATCGAGGTTGCCTGTGGGCTCATCAGCCAGGATTAAAGCAGGCGAATGAACGACAGCGCGGGCCAGCGCAGCGCGTTGTTGTTCTCCACCGGATAAACGCGAAACCGGTGCAGTGGCTTGGTGCACGAGACCAACTCGGCGCAGGGCCGATAGCGCAAGCTCACGTGCCTCATCCAGCCCGCGTTGCTGCAGTAATAAAGGCACCATGACATTATTGATGCAATCGAGCTGGGGCAACAGATGGAAAGCCTGGAACACAAATCCAATATGCTGTCGGCGCAAAAGTGCTGCGTTGTCCGCGTCACGTGCGAGCATGAGCTGGCCACGCAATCTCACCTCGCCGCTGTCCAGAGGTTCCAAGCCCGCAATCAGATTCAGCAAGGTGGATTTTCCACAGCCCGATTCGCCCAGAAGCGCCACGCTTTCACCGGCAGCCAGCTCGAAGGAAAGATCTTCGAACAACAACCGCTGGGATGCCGATTCCGAAAAGCTTTTCTTCAGGCCACGAGCCTGCAAAACGGGCTGGCCTGCTCCGGGCTTGAAAGTTGGGGTATCGTTCAACACCGTGACAGTATGCGCAAAACGGCATATGCCGGTGTCGATACCCGCAAAAACCTCCGCCAGCCTGGTCTGTTTATTGACTTGCCGGAGAACTGAATTGAGTGCTTCACCCAGCCATGAACTCCCCTGATTTTTTTAATTCGAGCCCGCTCGCACCTGCCGCCGATGAACAAGGCTCCATCATTGCGGGCCTACTGGCCGATCAAGCTCAGATTTCGCCGGCTTATTTTTACGATGCTTTGGGATCGGCATTGTTTGCCGCAATCTGCGAACTCGATGAGTATTACCCCACGCGCACAGAATCCGCGATCATGGTGCAGCATCGGGAAGCCATTGTGCAATCTTTGGGTAAGCCAGGTGTATTGATTGACCTTGGCGCGGGTAATTGTCGTAAAGCTGCGCAGTTGCTGGCGCACTATCAGGCAATTCAGTATGTAGCCGTGGATGTTTCCGTTGATTTTCTTAAGCAGGCACTGGCTGATGTGCAATTGCGCTACCCCGCATTGCAGATTCTCGGGATTGGTCAAAACTTTACTGAAGGACTCACACTGCCTGCGCAAGTCGCGGCGGGCCCCCGTGTCATGTTTTATCCGGGCTCAAGCCTGGGCAACTTTACCCCTGACCAGGCTCTTGGCTTTTTGCGTTCAGTGCGTGAGCAAAGCACTGCTGGTGTGGATGCTGGCGGTCGGTTGTTGATCGGAATCGATTTGGTCAAGCCGCGCACCATTCTTGAATTGGCCTACGATGATCCACTCGGCGTGACAGCTGCATTTAATCTGAACATGCTCAAGCATCTGAACCAAGTGCTTGGCAGTGATTTTGATATTGCGCAGTGGTCCCATCGCGCTTTGTTCAATGAAGCGCAAAGCCGAATTGAAATGCATCTTGTTGCCAAGCGGCCGCTTCGGGTGTCATGGCCGGGTGGCTCCCGGGATTTCGCTTTTGGCGAAACCATTCACACCGAGTCTTCCTATAAATATTCCATTGCAGCGTTTGAACGCCTGCTCGCCCAAGCCGGTTATCACTCGATACGCCATTGGACCGACGAAAAGGCATGGTTCGGCGTGTTTGTCGCTCAGGCCTGAAGCAGATCCTCGGCCAATCTGCGCACAGCCTCCACCTCGATCCGGGGATCGAACCTTAAACCTCGCGCCACACACTGTTTGCGCAACGCGCTTGAAAAATCCGGTTGTTCGCAAAAACGTGTCATCAGCGCAGCCAAAGCCGCGGGGTTACCAACCTCGAAATACCCCGGATAGTCTGCCCCGAGCATGCCCAGCGAGCCTGAAATTCTTGATGCCAATACTGGAACTTCACTGCGCACCGCTTCAATCAAAACATTGGCCCCGCCTTCCATAAGTGAGGGCAAAAGGAGCGCCTGCGAGCGAGCAATATGGGCTCGTGTTTCGGTTTGGCCCAGCATGCCAAGCAGATGAATGCGACGATCATGCGCGGCGTGCCGACGGACAGCTTCCCCCAAAAAGTCCTCCGTCACTTTGCCAATAACCAATAGCCGGTGGGTGAGCCCGCGCGGCGAGTTACGCATCAATTCAAACGCGTTGAGCGCGGTGAGGGGGTCTTTTTCGGGGCGAATATGCCCCACCATGATCCAGTCAAAAGTTTTTTTTCGGTGGGGCAGAGGATTTTTTAGTGGGGCAGACTGGTAAATCACGCGGGTTTTGTGCTGGACAGACTCGGGTAGGGTAGTGAGGCCTTCATCTTGCAACACCACCAGGCAGTGAGCCGTATTGAGGGAAGTTTGGGCCTCGGCGTTATCCTGAATATCCCTATACAAATCAGTGCCAGTCAGCACCAAGGCACAGGGCTTTCCGGTGGCGGTAAAAGCTGCTATCGAGCTTGCCGAGCGACGCGCATGCAAAGCAATCATCGCATCGGCCGGAGCCCCCGACCACTGTTTTTCCAAGACAACTTCAAAACGACCCTGAAGCGCTTGCGACCAACGGCGCGCAGTGTGCCAGTTGCCGTTATTGGCATCGGCTAAAGCTGGGGTAATAATGACGATGCGCTGCATAGAAATCGAAGTCGTATGACCAGAGTTTACGGGCCTGGGCCCTGGCTCTCCAGTGCACAACCAGCAGTATCCGGGATGTTTGTGTTGTGTAGTTAATTGGGAGATTGTAGCGGTGCGCAACGCATCTAAAGCAGTATTGACGCAAGGTCTGACCTCCGCACGTGATTACACCTTGCGCTTGATCGACACACTTGCGCCTGAGCAGTGGACGGTACCGCGCTGGCCGGAAATCAATCCGCCTTTATGGGAGCTGGGCCATGTTGGCTGGTTCCAGGAGTATTGGTGTTTGCGCCATCGCAATGGCAAGCTATCCAGGCAAAGCATGCTGGGGCAAGCGGATCAGCTGTTTGATTCGAGCCGCATAGCCCATGATTTGCGCTGGGAACTTCCGCTCCCCTCGGTTGATGAGATCCGGGAGTATCTTTCGGATGTTCTTGATGAAACGCTGGATCGTTTGGAGAGCTTGCCGGAAACCGATGAGGCGCTTTACTTTCACCGGCTTGCGCTTTTTCACGAGCAAATGCATATCGAAGCCTTTGCCTGGACCTGGCAGGCTTTGGGGTATGCCGAGGTGCCTTCAATCGCTGGCGAAAGCCGGGAGTCCCGTGCGGATACCAACTTCGCCCAAGAGTCCGGCCCTATCCATCTTCCTCCCTTTCGACGCCTGGCCCCTGATCAGCACTTCAGTGGTGGCGTGGTATCGCTCGGCTCGCAAGCTGGCGACAGTTTTGTGTTCGATAACGAGAAGTGGGCGCATGAGGTCGAGGTCGGGCCCTTTGAGATCGCACTGCAACCGGTAATCAATGCCGAGTATCTGCAGTTCGTGAACGATCGGGGCTATGAGCAGCCTGAATTCTGGGATCCCGGGTATTTCAAACTTCTACAAAGCAGCGAGCGTCGATTGCCGGTGTACTGGAAGGAAAACAAGGGCCGGATTCTGATGCGCCGGTTTGATCAGTGGTTGCCGGTTGAAACCTACGATCCGGTCATGCATGTGAGTGCGTTTGAGGCCGAGGCATTCTGTCGCTGGGCCGGCAAGCGCCTGCCTACCGAGGCCGAGTGGGAATTTGCGCTGACCCACTCCAAAGCCTTTGATTGGGGTGATCGGGTGTGGGAATGGACCGCGAGCGCTTTTGAACCCTTTCCCGGATTCTCACCAGACCCCTACAAGGAGTATTCAGCCCCGTGGTTTGGTGATCACCGGGTGGTCAAGGGCGGCTCATTCATTACGCCCCGCGGCCTGGTCGACAGCAAGTTTCGCAACTTCTTTCAGCCGCACCGCGCAGATATCTTTGTGGGCTTTCGGGTTTGCAGTGCCTGACTTGCTTTAAGCGGCGGTGGCCGCTTTGGCTGACGAGTGGATCAGGCCACGCCCGCCAGCACGGTCGAATACCCACCGTCGACATGCATGATCTCGGCCGATACACCGCCGGAAAGATCGCTTAGCAAAAAGGCGCTCGCGTTGCCGACATCCTCAG
This sequence comes from Burkholderiales bacterium, assembly GCA_027487815.1. Taxonomy (GTDB): domain Bacteria; phylum Pseudomonadota; class Gammaproteobacteria; order Burkholderiales; family Burkholderiaceae_E; genus JAIYCW01. The sequence goes on along the minus strand of JAIYCW010000081.1, from coordinate 85,335 downwards.
TCGTGATGTTGCGTCGAATCGGTGCGTGCTGCGCCACATGCTCAATGATCGTGGAGATGCCCTTGATACCGCTTGCAGCCAGGGTTTTGATGGGGCCTGCTGACACTGCGTTGACCCGGATGCCTTGCGGGCCCAGAGCTTCGGCCAGATACCTGACGCTGGCCTCCAGGCTGGCTTTGGCCAGACCCATGGTGTTGTAGTTGGGCACCATACGCTCGGCGCCCAGGTAGCTCATCGTAACCATCGATGCCTTGCGGCCCTGCATCAGCGGAGCAGCCGCCTTGGCACAAGCCACAAAGCTATACGCCGAGATGTCGTGAGCTATGCGAAAGGCCTCGCGATTGATGCCTTCGAGAAAGTTCCCGGCGATGGCTTCACGCGGGGCAAACGCGATCGCATGCACCAAGCCATCCAAACCAGGCTGATCCGTGCCGCCAGGCCAAAGCTTGGCCAGCTCGCTAAACAGTTGATCGATCTGTGTATCGTCGCCCACATCACAAGGCAACACGATTGAGCTGCCGAAATCAGCGGCCATCTCGCTGACCCGATCCTTGAAGCGCTCGGTCTGGTAGGTGAATGCGAGCTGAGCGCCTTGCGCATGGCAGGCCTTGGCCACCCCATAGGCAATCGAGCGATTGGACAACAAGCCCATGATCAAAATGTGTTTGCCAGCCAGAAAGCCCATAGCACGCGCTCCGTTACAATCCCAGGAAAGGCGCGATTGTCGCATGATGCGGCCAGAGTCAAACAACACGCGATGGTAGCTTGAGTGGGTAAAAAGTTTTGCATCAGGGCAGCAGTTTCGTTGAACCTTCGATCGGTTGTGGTCTAGCCTGATGGGCATTGGATCAGTTTTCCTTCGCGGCCTGGTTCTTCGTGGCTTGATACTGGCTTGGTGCAGTGCTTATTGCGTCTCAGCCTGGGCCGCGTACGCGATGGCGCTTGGGGGCACTCCGAAATACGGCCCGGATTTCAAATCATTTGACTATGTCCGGGCAGATGCGCCGCGTGGGGGCGAAGTCACCCTCTCGTCACTCGGCACCTTTGACAAGCTGAACCCGTTTACGCTCAAAGGGGTGCCTGCGATTTCCATCTCCAGGTTGCTGTTTGACACGCTCACTGTGGCTAGCCTGGATGAGCCGAACACCATGTATGGGTTGATTGCCCAGGATATGGAGCTCGCGCCAGACAAGCTTTCGATTACTTTCAAACTCAATCCGGCAGCACGGTTTTCCAATGGCGATCCGGTGCTTGCCGCCGATGTGAAGTATTCGTTTGACACCTTGCGCAGTAAGGCGGCGAGTCCGCTTTGGCGGCAGTATTGGCAAGATGTGAAGCAAGCGGTGGTGGTGGACCCGCGCACCATTCGTTTTGAGTTTGTAAAGCGCAATCGCGAGCTGCACATGATCGTGGGTTCGGTGCCGGTGTTTTCGCGCAAGTGGGGTGAAGGTAAACCTTTTGAGCAGATCATTCAGGACCAGCCTATTGCCTCCGGCCCCTATACGGTGGAGAAGTTTTCTCTGGGTAAGTCGATTACCTATCGCCGTAACCCCGAGTACTGGGCTCGGGATTTGCCATCACGCCGCGGGCACTACAACTTTGATCGCGTGTCCTACACCTATTTTCTGGACGAGTTTGCACGCATAGAAGCCTTTAAAGCCGGCGCATTTGATTTTGTTCACGAGAACGCCGCCAAAAACTGGGCACGCGGGTATTACGGCAAAAAGTTTGATAGTGGCGAGGTCATCAAGACTGAGCTTGCCAACAGCAATGCCCAGGGCATGCAAGCATTCGTGTTCAACACCCGGCGTCCGATTTTTGCGGATAGGCGCGTGCGTCAGGCGGTAGCGCTTGCAATGGACTATGAATGGATGAATCGGCAGCTGTTCTTCAATCAGTACAAGCGCTCGTATTCCTTCTTTACCAATTCGGAGCTGGCTGCGCAGTTTTCGCCAGATGGCAAGCCCTCAGAGGAAGAGCTGAAGCTTCTGGAGCCGTGGCGCAGCAAGTTGCCTGCTGAAGTTTTCGGGTCGGCCAAGGAGTATCCAATGAGCCCGCCAGTGACCTCGCCTCCTTACTCTTTGCGGGAGAACTTGCGCAAAGCGCGCGCGCTGCTGGCTGACGCGGGCTGGACCTACCGGGATGGGGCCTTGCGCAATGCCAAAGGTGAGCCTTTTGAGTTCGAGATCCTGAACGACAAGCGCACCTGGGAGCGCATCATTGCGCCGTTTTCGCGCAACCTTGAGAAGCTCGGCATCAAGGCACGCCTGCGGACCATGGACGCTTCGCTGTATAAGAAGCGCGAAGATGACTACGATTTTGATATGACTGTGAATTGGTGGCTCTCCAACCAGTCTCCCGGCAATGAGCTGAGCTTTCGCTTCAGTTCAAAGTCGGCCGATGAAAAGGGTGCGGACAATGGCATGGGGGTGAAAGACCCGATAGTTGATGCGCTGATTGATCGCATTCTCACTGTGGATAATCGAGAAGAGCTGGTGGCCGCAAGCCGGGCCCTTGACCGGGTATTGCTCGCCGGGATCTATGTGATTCCGCATTGGCACAACACGGTTCATCGGGTGGCCTACAAAAACATCTTTGAGCGGCCCAAGCAGTTGCCGCTTTACTACCAGAGTGAAGACTGGTTCCTGCAATCCTGGTGGATGAAACGATGATCGCCTACATCGTCAAGCGCCTGTTGCTGATGATTCCGACCTTGTTCGGAATCTTGTTGGTGACTTTTGCGATTGTGCAGTTTGTGCCCGGTGGGCCGGTGGAGCAGCTGGTTCAACAACTCAAGACCGAGGGCGAATCGCGGGGCGAGGTCAGCGTGGCTTCCAGCAGCGTGTATCGGGGGCATAAGGGAATTGATGAAGCGCGGCTCAAGGAGCTCAAGGCCATGTACGGGTTTGACAAACCACCCACCGAACGCTTCTGGCTGATGATCAAAGGGTATTTGAGTTTTGATTTGGGCAAGAGTTTTTTTCACAACAAAGGCGTGTGGGAGCTCATCAAGGAAAAGCTGCCGGTATCCATCTCGCTGGGGCTATGGACTTTTCTTCTGACTTACGCGGTGTCGCTGCCTTTGGGCATTGCCAAGGCGGTGCGCCATGGCTCACGCTTTGATCTGATCACAAGCGCCCTGATTCTGGTGGGCTATGCAATTCCAGGTTTTGTGTTGGGCGTGGCGCTCCTGGTGTTGTTTGGTGGCGGAAGTTTCTTTCAGTGGTTTCCGCTTCGGGGGCTGACCTCGGATAACTGGGAGAGCTTAAGCCTGGGGGCAAAGGTCGTGGACTATCTCTGGCATCTGGTGTTGCCATTGACCTGTATGGTATTGGGCAGTTTTGCGGTCACCACCCTGCTCACCAAAAACACGATGCTGGAGGAAATCCGCAAGCAGTATGTGATGGTGGCACGCGCGAAGGGCCTCAGTGAGCGCACCGTGCTGGTCAAGCATGTATTGCGAAACGCGCTGATCCCGATTGTGACCGGATTCCCCGCTGCATTTATCGGTGCGTTTTTTACCGGAGCGCTCCTGATCGAAACCCTGTTCTCACTGGATGGCCTGGGGCTTTTGTCGTTTGACTCGGTGGTGAAGCGCGACTACCCGGTGGTGATGGGCACCCTGTATGTGTTCTCGCTGATCGGGCTCGTGGCCAAACTGTTGAACGACATCATGTATGTGTGGGTGGATCCACGGGTGCAGTTCGGAGATCTCGCCCGATGAGCGCCATCGATATGCAGTCACGGCCATCAGAGTCGACCCCGGAGCCGACATTGGGGTCAACATTAGCCCCAAGTCTTTCGCCTTCACGTCGGGCCTGGTTGCGCTTCAGGGCCAATAAGCGCGGCTTATGGAGCTTGCGTATTTTTCTGGTGTTGTTTGCCCTGAGTCTGGTGGCTGAGCTGCTCTCCAATGACAAGCCCTTGCTGGTGAATTTCCAGGGCCAGACCTACTTCCCGATGCTCAAGGATTATCCCGAAAGCACCTTCGGCGGAGACTTCGCCACACCGGCGGATTATCTCGATCCCTATATTCAGGAGCAGCTTGAAAAGGGCAGCAATTGGGTGATCTATGCGCCCAATCGCTATGCCGCCAATACCTTGAACTATTTCGCGCCTAGCCCCAATCCGGCCGCGCCTTCAGCCACCAATTGGTTGGGTACGGATGATCGGGGTCGGGATGTCGCAGCGCGCTTGTTGTATGGCTTTCGGGTGTCGGTGTTGTTTGGCCTCGCGCTCACAGCGATAGGCGTTGTGATAGGCATCATCCTGGGGGCGATCCAAGGCTATTTTGCAGGGCGGGTGGATCTCACCTTGCAGCGGGTGATCGAGATCTGGGGCTCGGTACCCGAGCTTTATCTGCTGATTATTCTGGCCTCGATTTTTGAGCCGGGCCTTGGGATTTTGCTGGCGATTCTGTCGTTGTTTGGCTGGATGGGCTTATCGGACTATGTGCGCGCCGAGTTTTTGCGCAATCGCTCGCTTGAATATGTGACCGCGGCACGGGCGCTTGGGCTGCCCAACAGCACCATCATCTGGCGCCATGTTTTGCCCAACTCGCTTACCCCGGTGATAGCGTTTTTGCCGTTTCGCATGAGCGGCTCGATCCTGGCGCTGACTTCGCTTGATTTTCTTGGTTTGGGCGTGCCGCCAACTACACCATCATTGGGAGAACTCCTGGCGCAAGGCAAGAGCAATCTGGATGCCTGGTGGATTTCGCTATCAACCTTTTCGGTGTTGGTACTGACCTTGATGCTCCTGATTTTTATTGGCGAAGCTTTGCGCGATGCATTGGATACCCGCCGTGGCTGAGTTACTTAGTCTGGATCAGTTGTCGGTGCGCTTCACCACGGCCAGCGGTTCGGCCGAGGTGGTGCGTTCGGTGAGCCTGAAAGTCAATCCGGGCGAACGCTATGCCCTGGTGGGTGAATCAGGCTCGGGCAAGACAGTGACCGCACTGTCCATCCTGCAGCTCAATCAGGATGCGCACTACAGTGGCAAGATTCGATTCGGCCAACAAGAGCTGCTGGGCATGGAGGATCGCGCGATGCGAGGTTTGCGCGGGCGCGATATTGCGATGGTGTTTCAAGAGCCGATGAGCGCGCTTAATCCGCTTTACTGCGTGGGTGAGCAAATCGCCGAAGTACTGCGCTTGCATCAGGGCCTGAGCACTCGGGAGGCCGCCAAGCAGGCCGTCCATCTGCTTGAGCAAACCCGGATTGATGATCCGGCCCGCCGGGCGCAGGCCTATCCGCATCAGCTTTCTGGTGGGCAAAGGCAGCGCGCCATGATTGCCATGGCGCTGGCGTGCAAGCCCAAGCTGTTGATTGCAGACGAACCCACCACTGCACTTGATGTGACAGTGCAAAAGCAAATTGTCGAGTTGTTGCTGGAGCTGCAGCAGTCAATTGGTATGGCCGTGTTACTGATTACCCATGATTTGCCTTTGGTGCGAAGCTTTGCCCAGCGGGTGGGGGTGATGCATCAAGGCCGGTTGGTCGAAGAGGGCGAATGTGATGAGCTGTTTGCCCATCCGCGCGAGGATTACACCCGCAAGCTGATCAATAGTCGGCCGCGTCGCCTGGCACCAGCCCTTCCAGCGAGCAGTGCAGGCCAGGTGGTGCTCAAAGCGCAGGATTTATCGGTGGCGTTCCAGGTGCCAAAAACGGTGTTTGCCAAACAATCATTCGCGGCTGTCAAGCAGGTGAGCCTGGAGCTGGCACCCGGGCAAACGCTCGGAATTGTAGGTGAGTCGGGGTCAGGTAAAACCACGCTTGGCATGGCGTTGCTGCGCTTGTCATCGGGTCGGGCCCAAGGCGAAATTCAGTTTGAGGGCAAGCGCATCGATACCCTCGATCAGGCCGCGTTGCGACCTTTGCGAAAGCGCATGCAGGTCGTGTTTCAGGACCCCTTCAACTCGCTCTCGCCCCGCCTGACGGTTGAAGCGATCATCGGTGAAGGCTTGGCCTTGCATGAGCCTCAACTGCGCGCATCTGAGCGTCGTGATGCCGTCGTGGCAGCGATGCGGGAAGTTGGGCTTGATCCTCAGACCATGCAACGCTATCCGCATGAGTTTTCAGGCGGGCAACGTCAGCGCATTGCGATTGCACGTGCGGTGATTCTTAAGCCCGCCCTGATGTTGCTTGATGAGCCGACTTCGGCATTGGATGTTTCGGTACAAGCTCAGGTACTCGAATTGCTGGCGGGTTTGCAGGCGCGCTATGCGATGAGCTATCTCTTTATCACCCATGACTTGGCCGTGGTGCAGGCGATGGCGCATCAGGTGATCGTGATGCAACAAGGAGTTGCGGTGGAGCAGGGCCGTGTGGAAGATGTTTTTGCTGCGCCTCAAAGTGATTACACGCGTGCGTTGCTGGCCGCCGCGCTCCACTAATTGAGGGGTCTTTGAATGAGCCTGGAGGTTTGCCACACGATTCAGGGCCTGCGCCAGCGATTGAAAAGTGTTGAGCCGGTGGCGTTTGTACCAACCATGGGCAACCTGCACGACGGTCATATCAGCCTGGTGCACAAAGCCCGGGCTCTCGCCCCCACCGTGGTGGCCAGCATCTTTGTGAACCCACTTCAGTTTGGGCCCAAGGAAGACTTCGCCAGCTATCCCCGCACTTTTGAGCGCGATTGCGAGATGCTTGAGGCTGCAGGTTGTGCAGTGGTCTTTGCTCCGGGCGTGGATGAGCTTTATCCCCAGCCGCAAACCTTTCGCGTCAAGCCCGATCCGGTGCTGGGCGATGTGCTGGAGGGCGCATTCCGGCCGGGGTTTTTTGAAGGCGTTTGCACGGTGGTGATGAAGCTGTTTCAGTGCGTGCAGCCTGATTTTGCAGTGTTCGGAAAGAAAGATTATCAGCAGCTGATGGTGATCCGCGCGATGGTGCAACAGTTCGCAATGCCAGTTGAGATTATTGCCGCGCCGACAGGACGCGATGAACATGGCTTGGCGCTATCGTCTCGCAATGGCTATCTCTCGGCTTCGGAGTTGATCGAAGCCCGTCAGTTGAATCTTCAGCTGCGTATCATGGTTAACGAGTTGCACGAATCTGGTGATGAACTGCGCACTGATCTTGTAGATCGTATCGAGCAAACGGCTCGCTTGGCGCTCGAGCAGCGCGGCTGGCTTGTGGACTATATGAGTATTCGACATGCGGAAACGCTAACGCAGATCGCAAGCTCCGCACCTGAGGCGGCTCAAGGTCGCGGGCTGGTGGTGCTGGGCGCGGCAAAACTCGGCAAAACCCGCCTGATCGACAATATCGAGGTTTAGGGCCTAAGGGTTAGGGCCTTAATGCAGCAAGGCTAGGTCACCTACCAGGGTCACACCCTGATCACGCATTTGGGCTAACGCCAGCGCCAGGGATCCTTGCATATCAATTGCACGCGATGCCGGCAGAAGAACCGCTGCTTCAAATCCTTGACGCTGTGCGTCAATCGCTGAATAGGCTACGCAAAAGTCAGTGGCTAAGCCGCAAAGAAACACCCGCTTCAAACCGCGCTCACGAAGATACCCGGTCAGGCCAGTGCTGGTTTGCCTGTCATTTTCAAAGAACGCCGAATAGGAATCGATATGCGGGCGAAAGCCCTTGCGAATCACGAGCTGCGCATCATCCAGTCGCAAGCCCGGATGGAACTGTGCGCCAGCCGAGCCTTGCAAACAATGATCAGGCCAAAGTGTTTGCTGGCCGTAGGGCATATGCACTTGTGAGAAGACCGGCTGGCCTGGATGGCTTGATGCAAATGAGCGATGGCCCGGCGGATGCCAATCCTGTGTGAGCACCTTGTTTGCAAAGCGTGGGGCCAGGGTGTTGATGATTGGCACGATGGCGTCGCCATCCGCAACCGCAAGCGCTCCCTGCGGGCAGAAATCATTCTGGACATCAATCACCACCAGAACATCGGTTGAAGGGTTTAAGCTAAGGTTCATAGCTCAGAATGTACGCCAATCGCCAGACTGCTCAAAGGCATAGGCGGCTCGATAAATCGTGCTCTCCTGCCAATGCTTTCCAATCAGCATCGCACCAACTGGCAGGCCTTGGGCCAAGCCACATGGAATGCTCATCGCGGGGTGGCCCGTGACATCAAAAGGCGCGGTGTTTGCGATCATCTCAAATGCACGCTGGATGATCAGGGCAAGCGGTGAGCCAGGCGGAGGAATCGGCTGAGCTGTAATTGGCACCGTAGGCATCAATAGCAGATCATAGCGGTTAAGCGCTTCGTCATAAGTGCGAGTGAGCTGCCGAGCCAGATTTTGAGCCTTGGCATAAAAGCGCCCGCCGTAGTGAGTCAGGAAATACTGGCCAATGAACATGGACACTTTCAGGGTGGGCGACAGTTCGTTGGCGCGCGCCCGCCAGTTGGAGTGGCGATCAAGCAGACTGGTGGTGTAGAGGCCCTTCCAGTTAAAGCCCATGCCATTGCCCAGCATCATTTGGGCCTGCAGGCCTTCAAGTGCCACGGGTGTCCAGATCGCGGTGCCGTCGCTATGCATGGGGATCGAAACCTCCTCAACCGTAGCTCCGAGGCGTGCGAGTTTGTCGGCTGCAAGGCGTACCTTGGCATCGACTTCGGGGTCGCTGTTGAGCAGCCCAAAGCCTTCGCGAACCATACCAATGCGCATCCCGCTAATCCCGCGTCCCAGGGCCGAGGTGTAGTGATCGATTTGCGGGTTGTATTGGCGCGGGTCCAATCCATCGGCACCAGCAAGCACTTCAAGCAAAAGTGCGTTGTCGCGTACATTGGCTGTCATGGGGCCGGCATGATCGATCGTGGCTTCAATCGGCATAATGCCGGTGTAGGGTACCAAGCCGTGGGTGGGCTTCATGCCGTAGATACCGCAAAACGACGCAGGCATGCGGATTGATCCGCCTTGATCGCCGCCAATCGCCATCTCCACTTCCTTGTTGGCTACCAAAGCGGCTGAGCCCGAAGACGAGCCTCCGGTCATGTAGCCCATTTTCCAGGGGTTATGCACTGGGCCTGTGGCGTTGGTATGACTGCCGCCGGACAAGCAAAAATACTCGCAATGGGCTTTGCCGACTATCGTGCCGCCTGCATCGAGCATCCGCTGAACGATGGTGGCGTCGATATCGGGTACATAGCCTTCGAGGGTAGACGCGCCATTCATCATCGGCACTCCAGCCAGGCACACATTGTCTTTGAGCACGATGCGTTTGCCCTCCAGTGGGCCAGCCATGGATCCCCGAACCTCCGTCTTTACATACCAGGCGTTCAGTGGGTTGTCTGAAGCTGCGGGCCTGAAGCCCGGCGTACGGGGATACTTTACCCGCGGCAAGTAATCGGGCAGGGCATCGACCCGGTCATAGGCCTGAATGGAGCCTTCCATTTGCTGCATGAACTCCACCAATTCGGCGTCTGCCATGGTCATATGGAGATCCTTGATGATGGCTTGCATTTGCGACAGATTGGGGCGGCGAACAGTCATGGTTCGGCTTCCTGGAGTAAAGGGTGCGGGTAGGGCGGCAGGGGGGAACAAAGCGGGCAGGGCTGAACAAGCAGATGGGGCGGGAAAGCCGGCTCGGGGTTCAGCTGAAACCGGGATTCTCGCAGGCTGTGTTGTGATGGGGGTGGTTGGCGCTGCAGCCCGAGTTGATCGCGCCGCGCCAAGACCCATGAAGTGACTCAACTGAGCGGGATCGCGCAACGCCGGACCACTGAGCTCGTGCTCGATCAGGCCTTTTTCGAGCGTCAGTACCCGGTCGGCGCAATCGAGGATGAAGTCAAGGTTTTGTTCAACCACAAGAATGCTAAGTTGCTGCCGATCCCGGATTCCCACAAGCGTGGTGGCCATCTCTTCGATGATTGAAGGCTGAATGCCCTCCGTGGGCTCATCGAGCAACAGCAGCCGGGGATTGCCAATCATCGCGCGCGCAAGCGCAAGCAGTTGTTGTTCGCCACCCGAAAGAAATCCGCCCCGACGCTCCAGCAACCGCTCAACGCGCGGAAAAAGCTCCAGCACACGTTCGAGCGCTTGTCGTTGGGTTTCCTTATGAGCCGCGAGGTGAGCCAGTTGCAGGTTTTCCAGGACACTCAACCCAGGCAAGATGCCACGGCCCTGCGGCACATAGCCAATGCCCAGAGTGGCCCGTGCTTCGGCAGGCCTTGAGGTCACATCCTTGCCAAACAGTTGGACCTTGCCACTGCTCACTGGCACCAGGCCCATCAGCGCTTTCATCAGGGTGCTTTTGCCCATGCCATTGTGGCCCAGGATCCCGACGATCTCACCGACCTTCACCTCGATGCTCAAGCCATGCAATACAGGCACGCGACCGTAGCCTGCACGCAGTTGTTCAATGACGATAGCTAAAGGCGTTGGCGCCGCTGGTGCGCTGCCTGCGGTATCTGTCGAAGTCGCGTGGACACCCGTCATCGCACTTTGCTTCCAAGATACACCTGCCGCACCAAAGTATCGGCCAATACGGTGTCGGCAGGGCCGTCAGCGATGACTCGCCCCTGATGAAACACAAGTACTCTTGAAGCTACGCTGCGCACGAACTCCATGTCGTGCTCAACCACCACAACCGTGATGCGTTGGTTCAGCTTGCGAATCACTTCGCCTACTCGAGCCGCCTCTTCCTTGGTGAGTCCGCCCGCAGGTTCATCAAGCAGCAGCAGCCATGGGTCGCTCGAAAGCGCAACACCGATCTCCACCATTTGCCTAATTCCATGAGCCAGTGAACCGGTAAGGGTGGCGGCATGGGCGGTTAACTCAAGCTCGGTGAGCAGCTCATCCACGCGCTGATTGGCTTTGGCAAGCGGCATAGTGGCGCGCGCGCCAAGCCATATGTTTTCCCGCACACTTAGGCCGTTGGCAAGGCTCGGCACCTGGGTTTTGATACCGACACCCAGCCGAGCAATCGCATGAATCGGCCAGCCTGCTACGGCACGCCCCTCAATCCAGATCTTGCCCGCACTTGGCGCATATTGGCCGGTCAGGCAGCGAAAGAAAGTGGTTTTGCCAGCACCGTTAGGTCCAATCAGGCACAGCAGCTCGCGTTTGCGCAAGCGCATTGAAACATCATTGACTGCGATGACACCATCAAAGCGCATCACCAGGGCCTCGGCCTCGACGACGACTTCAGCCACGGCCACCTCGCCATGCTTTGAGCAAAGCTGGCAATACTCCGCCGGGTAAAAGCAACACCACCAGGATCAGGATGGCACCCGAAACCACGAGGTTGTTGACCAACTGCTGGCTGCCCAAGGCAATCTTGAGCGCAGCCAAAAGCATCGCGCCAAAAATCGGGCCAAGCAAGGTGCCTACGCCACCTACAATTACCCAGATAATGATTTCGGCTGACTGGGCGAGCGAGAACAGACTGGGCGTGACGATCTCGGCCCAGCTCGCATAAAACGCTCCGGCCAGACCTGCAATCGCTCCACCCAAGGTAAACAGCGCGGTCTTGATCAGCCGCACGTCATAGCCCAGCAGCTGGGCGCGCAATTCATTTTCCCGAATCGCCACACACACCCTGCCAAAGCTGGAGGCTAACAGCCAGCGGCATGCAAGCCAGATGACAACGAGGCTCACAGCCACTACCGCGTAAAGCAAGTGACCAGTAATGTATTCATCGGGCTGCCCAGGAATATTCAGGGTTTGAAATCCGGGGATGCCATTAAATCCGCCGAGGCGTGCATCACCAATCCGATAGGCATCACCAGCCGCGGCGTTCAAGAACTTGAAGAAGATCAGGGTGACCACCAGAGTAATCACACCGAGATATACATCGCTGATTCGCCCGTAAAACATCAGGGCTCCGAGCACGGCAGCAAGCAAAGCGGGCAAGGCAATCGAAAGCATCAATGGCAAGGTTGATTCGCCAAGGTTAATGGCGCTCACCGCATAGGCATATGCACCCAATCCATAAAACGCCGCTTGCCCAAAACACAGAATGCCGCCAAAGCCCCATACCAGCCCAAGCGAAAGGGCGAGCATGCCGTAGATCAACAGGATCGTCAGGGTATGGGTGTCAATCACCAATGGAGCCAATGCAAGCGCTATGCACAGCACAATAAAAGTGGGCCAGAGCCCAGTACCCGAGGAGTCGCCCGCGCGCCAGTTTGAACTCACACCGAGCCCTTGAAGAATCGGCCGGTAATGCCGGTGGGCAAGATGCGCAAAAGCACCACTGCCACGACCAACAGGGCAATTTCGCCTACCACTGTGGTGGACAGCATTTCAGTGATCTTGGCGACACCACCGAAGAGAATGGATCCTGCAGTGGTGCCCGCAATCACAGAGGTGCCCCCCGCAATCACGGTAATGAATGATTTGGCGATGAACTGGCCGCCTGAAGTTGGAAGCAATCCGGTCAGGGGCGCCAACACTCCGCCTGCCAGCCCTGATACTGCAGCTCCGGCGGCAAAAGTGATCATGTAAATCCGCGAGGGGCTATATCCCATCGCACTGACGACCTGGGCGTTTTGCATCGCTCCGCGTGCAATCAAGCCAGCTCGGGTGAACTTGAGCACACCATAGATCAACAGAAGCAAGACAACAGCTACGCCAACAATAAACAGGCTATACCCGCCCACCTGATAGGAGCCAATGCTGACTGGCCCAATTGGATTGGTCACACCGGTCACGGTATTGCCAAAGATCGTGGTGATCAGACCCACCATGAGCAACGACAGCCCCCAGGTCGCCAACATTGAATCGATGATGCGCCCGTAAAGCCATCGGATAATCAAGCGCTCCACGAGCAGGCCAAACAGGCCCACGGCGATGGGCGCTACCACCAACATTGCGATCCAGATATTCACGCCTTCGCGAGTGGCCACAATCGTGGCATAACCCCCCAGCACAATGAACTCACCATGCGCCAGATTAATCACCCGCATCATGCCAAATACCAAGGCCAAGCCTGCGCTGATGAGCGCGAGCGAGGCGATGGCATAGGCAATCTCGATGAGCCCGACCACCAACTGATCCATGCGTGAGCGGACTTTCGGGTGAGTTAAAGGAACAAAGCGCGAGCGTCAGATTTTTATTTCATGCTGCACATTGGAATCTGGATTCTTCTTCAGATCGCAAACCAGCTTGGTATCCACCGGCTCCTTTTGCGCAAAGCTTTGCATCACATTCATCTTCTGATCACGCACCTCCATGATGTGGACATCAAGCGCCACATGATGGGTTTGCGCATCAATCGTGATCTTGCCGCCGGGGCCGACAATCGATACACCCGATTCGAGTGCCTTGACCACATCAGCTTGCTTGATACTCTTGGCTTTCTTGACGCCCTCGGCCCACAGCATGACGCCTTGATAACTCGCTGCCGCAAGTTCATGCACGTTGTTGGTGTTGCCGTACTTTTTCGTCCACCGCTCCAGAAAGCCCATTGTGGACGGATTCTTAAGCTCCCGCGAGAAGTTGTAAGCCGTGAGGATACCGTCGCCTTCGGCCTTGGTCAGGACACTTTGCTCGTTACCAGCGCCAAGCGTGGTTGAGCACATCGGGATACGGGTATTCATTCCTGCTGCGGCCCATTGCCGATAAAACGACATATGTGCTCCGCCGACCAATACCGAGACTACAAAGTCCGGTTTGGCATCCTGAATCTTCTTGATGGTGGAATTGAAGTCCGCCACATCAAGCGGGAAGAAATCTACCTGGGCGGTGGTGCCGCCATTGTCCTTGACGTACTTGCGAACCCACTTCGAAGTGATCTGGCCGTAGTTATAGTCCGCGGCCAGCACATAGGCTTTTTTGCCCCATTTCTTCATCGCATAGGGCAGCAGTACTTCAGCTTGTTGGGCGGGGGTAATGCCTGTGCAAAAAATGTTGCGATCGCATACGCCGCCTTCGTATTGCACGTTGTAAAAGTAAAGCACTTTTTCTTTGCGCAAGGTCGGGCGAATTGCTTCGCGTGAAGCCGAAAGAATGCCCCCATGCACCACGTCGACTTTGTCCGAGCGGGCCAACTGTTGGCCGAATTTGGTGTAAAGCGCCATATCGGATTGGGTGTCGTAGGCGATCTTGGTGATCTTGCGGCCCAGCAATCCGCCTGCGGCGTTGAGCTCATCGATAGCCATTTGCACCGCTTGATCCATGGGTTTGCCATAGATGTCGAACAGGCCCGAGGTGTCGAGAATGCTGCCTAATTTAATATCACCGGTTTGGGCAATCGCGGGCAGGCTGCCGGCTGCGGCGCTGGCGGCACCACCCAAAATAAATGTGCGACGGGTCTGGCTCATTTGCGCTCTCCTCTTAGTTGCGCGGGGGAACTCTGAAAACTCGGTACCACGGTGGTGGCCTGGATCTCAGTGCTGGGAACTTTAAACGCCAGGCGTTGGCGTGGCTTTGGCTTCTTCGCTGGAAGGGACTACTTTAGCCAGGCTTAACCCGGCATCCAGATCCACCCCCAAACTATCGCCAATGCGCTTTAGCACCGGCATTTGCAGCGCCATATCAAGAATGCTGCTCACCGCCTGGTTGACTGCCGAACCCGCAGGCGCGCCCGATGCCGCACCTCCCGAAGGCAAGCCGCCAAATTGATGAATGCGAATCGAGTCGATCTTTTCTACCGGCTTCATTAACTGGGCGGTAATCTCCGGCAAGCGATCCAAGCGATACATTTCAAGCTTCATGCGCATCAAGGCCTCAGAGCTGGTGTTTTCTGCAGCGAGCAAGGCCATTTTCCCCTCTGACTCCGCCAGCATTTGCTCGCGCAGGGCACCGGCTTGCTGGCGCATTGCTTCGGCCTGAGCTTTGGCTCGCTCAATCGTAGTGGCGCTTTGAGCTTGGGTAGTTTCGGTATCCACTTCGGTTTGCTGCCGGGCTCGCAGCATGGCGAGTTCGCTATTGCGCTGCTGGGCAGCACGCTCGCGCTCGGTTTGTGAGCGCTCTTGGGCCAGGCTGACCGCCAGGCGGGCAAGCTCGGTTTCTGCAGCGCTATGGGCTTCTTCGGCCTGCTTGCGGGACAAGGCAATCGCTTGCTCCACGCGCTGCACCTCAGTGGCCAGCATGGCCTCCATGCGCTCTTTATCGAGCTGCCGGTCTCGGGTGATTTCCGCGGTTTTGATTTCCCGTTCGCGAGCGATGCGGGCTTGCTCGCTCTCGCGCAAGGATTGTTCGCGGCTGCGAGCCATTTCGGATTCGTTCAGGCCCCGGGTGCGCTCTAGTTCGAGACGTTGCGCGAGCTCAGCCTGCTGTTGTTCCTGCTCAATGTTGAGCTTGGTTTTGAGAGCATCCAGATGGGTTTGGCGTACCGCAACATCGGCATCGGCTTCAATCTGCGCCCGCTTGCGTTTGTTGGTGGCCACGATCTCGGCGAGCCTGCGCATACCCACCGCGTTGAAAGCATTGTTTTCGTTGAGCGATGCAGGAGCGGTTTGATCGAGTCGGGTGATGGATGCGGATTCCAGAACCAATCCATTGCGCTGCAGTTCATCCGCCACCAATGCACGTACGGATTTTGAGAACTCACCACGCTTTTCGTGCATGGCGTCGAGCGAGTAGGTGGCGGTGATGGTTTGCATTGCATCCACAAAGCGCCCACTAAGCAGCGTGCCCAAATCATCGGAGCGCAAGGTGCGGGGACCAAAGCTCTGGGCCGCTGTGGCTACCCCAGCTGCGCTGGGCTCAACCCGCACATGAAACTCCATGTCGATATCAACTCGCAGGCGATCCTCCGTAAGCAGGCTTTTATCCCCGGTGCGTTTGACCTCAAACTTCTGGGTGCGCATGTTGATTTCATCAACTCGGTGCAAAAACGGCCACACCATCACCCCGCCATCCAGCACGATGCGTTGGCCGCCCGAGCCAGTACGGATCAGGGCAGTATCACGGGTGGATTTGAGATAGAAGCGGTTGAGCAGACCGATGACGATCGCCAACACAATGAGGGCGAGGATAATTCCGAAAACAATCTGCACACGACCTCCGGGCTAGGCTTTTTTTTAGCATACCCGAAATTACTTTCCATGGAAAAGAGTTTTGATGTTCGTGGTTTTGTGAGTCCGTCAATAACGGTACAGAGCCTGCTCGGGGTATTTCAAAGTGCTTGAACCACCTCAAAATCCAGACCCTGGGCCTGGGCAAGATACACCGGCTGGGCGCAGTGCTGATTATCGATGTAGGTGCCACCGCGCACGCTGCGCCAGGCGGCGGGTTGCGGTGTGGAGGACTGAGTTCGATGGGTCGAAAATCGCGCTTGTTGCTGCATCAGCCCGGCTGCGAAGTGCACCCCTTCATAGGTACTCTGCCCGAGCGCGTTGAGGCTCGGAGCACGCTCGCCAAAGCGGCTGAAGTAGCGCTCGGTAAACGCAAGATTGGCCTCGGATCGAAGCGAGGCAAAGTAGCCCGAAGCAACGAACAAGCCCTCGGTATTGCCGGCGCCCATAGCCAGCAAACCGTTTTCTTCTACCGCGCAAGACAGGCGCACGATGTTCTTGCTTAGTCCAAGCTGTCCGAACTGGCGGTTGAAATCGATGGCGTCCTGGCCGACCAGAGACATCAAGAGCGCGTCGGGCTTGAGCGCATTCAAAAGATCAAAGAGTGGGCTAAAGTCGCTGGTACCGAAGGGCAGGTAAACATCATCGAGCAAGGTGGCGTCGAGATCGCGCAGGTAGTGGGCTGCAAGGCGATGGGACACTCGTGGCCAGATGTAGTCATTGCCCAAAAACACCCAGCGCTTGCATCGAAACGTCTCGGCCATTGCGCTCAAGGCCGGGCGCAATTGCTGTTGGGGTTGTTCCCCAATCGTGTAAACACCAGGCATGTGCTCGCCGCCTTCATAGAGCGGGGTGTAGACAAAAGGCACCCGGCTTCCCACCGCATGTTTGACGATATTGCGCACTGAGCTGGTGTGCATGCCGACGATGGCATCAATCTCGTGGGCATCCAGGGCCTTGCGGGTGATCTTTGCAAGATCTTGTGCTTCGTCTGCAGCATTGAATATGCTTAGCTCGATTGGTGCGCTCAATGTGTTGCAGCGATTCACCTCTTCTGCCGCTAACTGGGCACAGGCAATCGCCGAGGGCCCCCATAGACCGGCTGAGCCACTGATCGGCACAAACAAGGCGATTTTCACACTTTCGTTCAATGCGACTCCCTGGGACTATGGTTTGCCTGGCTCCCGCGAGTATCATCCTGCCTCAAAGCAAGGAGACTGAGAAGATGTCATCAAGCAACGCTTATCTGGAGCGACTGCTGGAGCTGGCTAATCGCCGGGTCAGCGCGGACTTTGCACGGGTGCTGATGGATGTTGGCGTGCAGCGCGATGAATGGCGGGTGCTTGAGGTGCTGGCTGATGAATTGGGTCGATCGATGGGAGAGCTGGCGATTCAGGTGGACATGAATCATCCTACCCTGACCAAGTTAATGGATCGGATGGTCGCTAAAAGCTGGGTCTTGCGCAAGATCGATCCGGTGGATAGCCGCCGCGTGCTGGTCTACGTCACGGATATTGGCTTACAACTCCACGCGCAGCTGCAGCAACCCGTCGAGCAATACCAGGCGTCCTGGGAGAGCGCGTTGGGCGAGCGTAAGGCCAAACAACTTCGCAGCCTGTTGAGCGAGCTTCTCGAGCCGCGTTAAATCGGCGCGCCCCAAAAGTTCAAGCGCGCCGCGGTTTTCGAGGTTCGGCAGTGGCTTTTGTACGCACTCGCGCAACCGGCTCAGTGCGCTTTGAGGTGCTACGTACACTTGCCGCCGCAGACTTCCTGGCTTGCGGGCTGGATGCCCGGGTACCCGCGTTAGGTTTGGAAGCTGCAGCTCGCGTTGCAACCGCCGGTACTTCCTTGACGCTTGTTTCGAGCTGAGTAACCTGCACTACCTGTGCCTGGCTGCTCACCACTGAGCGCTGGCCCTGTTCGTTGGTGAGCAAAGTCTGGGATTGTGCCGGGCGAACCAAAAGACGCATGCCTTTGCCCACGCCTTTCTTTACGCCGTTCCAGGTTTTAAGGGCGGCCGCTGAAACACCATAACGGCCCGCAATGCTGTGCAGGTTTTCCCGCTGCCCAACCGTGTGATAAACCGCTGGCGAATCCACCCGCTCATACACCCGTGGGGCGACGAAGCTTTCAACTTTGGCTTCATCCACTGGACCCGAGCGGTGCGGGGCCAGGATGCGGGTGCCTGGCAAAAGGCGCACGCCTGACTTGAGGCTGTTGGCCTTTTCGATTTCAGCCAGCCCGACGCCTTCGCGCTTGGCGACGCTTTCCAGACTTTCGCCGGCTTGAAGCGTGTATGGTTGCCAGGTCGTCAGCGATTTGTTGGTCTCGCCATGCCGGTCGATGGCTTTCATGAATCCGTCAACCCGATCCGCCGGAATCTTGAGCTCATTGTTTTTGCTGGCAGCGATCACTGGACGGTTGTGCGCCGGATTCAATGCAACAAACTCGTCAACACTCATGCCAGCAAACTGTGCTGCGAGCTTGAGATCGATCGGGCGGGTTTTCTCAACCGTGACGAAATAGGGTTTGTTGGCCAATTCCGGGATCGTGACGCCAAGAGATTGAGCGCGCATCACAATGTTTTTAAGTGCAATCAGTTTCGGTACGTAGTGGCGAGTTTCCGCGGGCATATCGAGGCTTAGGTAGTCGCCTGAAAGCCCTTTGCCTTTGGCTTTTTTCACCGCCCGCAACACCGACCCTTCGCCCCAGTTGTAGGAGGCCAGCGCGAGGAACCAGTCATTGCCCTGCATCGCATGAATTTTCTGGAGATAGTCGAGCGCAGCCATCGTCGAGCGGGTCACGTCGCGGCGATTGTCGACCCACCAGTTTTGCGACAGGTTGTATTGCTTGCCAGTTGAGGGAATAAATTGCCACAGCCCGGAGGCCGAAGCATGCGACATCGCCACTGGGTTCATCGCGCTTTCAACAAACGGCAACAGCGCGAGCTCGGTAGGCAAGCCACGTCGCTCAATCTCTTCAACAATAAAGAACAGATAGCGCCCGCCGCGAGCAAACATACGCTGCAGGTATTCAGGCTTTTGCAGGTAAAACTTTTCTTTTTCAGCGACCAGGGGGGAGTTGAGTTCAGGAAATGCGAATCCGGCGCGAATGCGATCCCAAAGGTTGCCGTCGAAACGCAGCGCCTGCGCTTGGGGAGTAGTGTCTGCAGCTTGGCTGCCAGCGGCGCCCGGAAGTTGTGCCGATGATGTGGGCGGCAGGGCAGCTGCCGGGACACCCGTTGAGGCACTCGGCCCGGGGCGTGCAGCCGCTGGGCGCGACTCTGCACCTGGCAAGTTTTTTTGGGGCAGGGTGGTTTCACTGCTCACAACCGGCGCGCTTGTTGGGCCGGGCGTTGGTGGCGCGAGGCTTGCGCAGCCACTGACTATCAAAGTCGCAACCAGTGCGAGAGCCGATTTGTATCGGCAGGTCAGAGATAAAGTATCACCGCGAAGAACGGTTTGCCAAACCCCTGGGCGACCTAGAAAGTTACTCAAAGCACGCCTCTAACTCATTGTTTTATCAAGAATCGTCCGGATGCTACGGATTAATGACCAAGGGGTCAAGCGCGGCGAAGCCCATGAGCCTACAAGCTTAGCGCGATTGGCTCAAGGCTGTCGCCAGGGCGGTAGCTATCCTTGGCGTGACGCAGCTTGGCAAATTGCTCAACATTGCGGGCGAGCAAAAACGGATTGGTAGCGCGCTCCAGCGCGATGGTGCTGGGAATCGTGGCCAGACCCTGGCTGCGCGCTTCGATGACTTCACTGAGTCTTGCCTCGACGGCCTCATGCCCCGGCAAAGCTGCGTGGGCAAAGATCAGATTGCTTTGCGTGTATTCATGCGCACAAAACACCAAGGCCGATTCAGGCAGCTCACTCAAGCGTTGCAGGGAATTAAACATTTGTGCGGGCGTGCCTTCAAAAAGCCGTCCGCAGCCACCGGCAAATAGGGTGTCACCGCAAAACAGCAAAGGCTCGGGAGTCTCGCCCAGTGGCTCTCCCGCGAGCGCGAGATGCCCGGCAGTATGCCCAGGCACATGCATCACCGCGAATGACCAATTGAGTGCAGTCAAGGTGTGGCGCTCTCCCGCATGCAAACCGATGTCGATACCTTGTATCCCTTCATCCGGTGGCCCATAGACGGGAGCTTGGTGGCGGGTCTTGAGAGCCATCAGGCCGCCCACATGATCAGCGTGATGGTGGGTGATCAATATTGCAGCCAAACGCAGCTGATGTTTTTCCAGGGCATCTTCGACAACCTGCGCATCCCCGGGGTCGACGACCGCGGCGACACCGTGATGATGGATAAGCCATATATAGTTGTCGTTGAACGCTGCCAGCCGCAGCACTTGAGGATGATCGATTTGCATGAACCTAGTGTAACAAGCCCCTGGCCGAGTGACCCCTGGCGGCGCTGGCTCGGTGGTGTTGCCGGGCAGTATCTTTTGAACTGGGAGCGTGAGCATCTGGACCAGCTGGTCACCAACTGGTTTGGTTATCACGCAATTCAGCTGGGCTTGGGCGTGTTGCCCGCGCTGCAAAGCAGCCGTATCAGCACGCGTTTGCTCGTTGAAGACAGCCTGGAGCACATCGAAGGCGCTCAGTTATTGGTGGATGGGTTTGAGTCCTTGCCGTTTGCCGATGAGTCGGTTGATTTGGTGGTGGTGCCGCATGCGCTGGAGTTTGCCAGCGACCCCCATCAGGTCTTGCGAGAAGTCGTGCGGGTGCTGCGCCCTGAGGGTAAGGTGGTCGTGATCGGTTTGAATCCGGTGTCCTTGTGGCGCATGCAGCAAGGGATTGCCCGGGTGGTGGGGCAGTCCCAGATGCCGCGCGAAGGGCAGTGGATTGCCATGCCGCGTATTCGGGATTGGCTCAAGCTGTTGAGTTGCGAAATCGATGCGGTGAGTTATGGCTGCTATCGCCCGATTTGTGGGAGCAGCCAGTGGGTCGAGCGAACCCGATTTCTTGAGCGTGCGGGCGATCGCTGGTGGCCGATTTGTGGCGCGGTCTATACCGTGAGCGCAGTCAAACGGGTCACACCGCTACGCTTGATTGGGCCGGCTTGGCGGGCCAAGCAAAGGCGGGCGAAGGGCGCGCTGACACCGGTGGCACGCAAGAGTTTTGAAGGAAACGATGTTGAATGATTTGTTTGATCTTCCCGCGCAGGCTAATAAGCCCATCGCTGTGGCAAGTGGTGGGCTTTGGCGAGCGATTACCGACGGCGCGTGTGCGCCCAGTAATCCGGGTCCGGCAGGCTGGGGGGCCATCCTGGTATCGCCCCAAGGGCAGCGCACTGAGCATTACGGCTTTATTGGCCCGGGCACCAATCAGATTGCCGAGCTCAGCGCAGGCATTGAGGCTTTGCGCCGCACACCGGTGGGCGCGCAGGTTGAGTTGGTGGCCGACAGCCAGTACCTGCTCAAGGGCTTGAGCGAGTGGCGTGCAGGATGGGAGCGTAAAGGGTTTCGTAACAGCAAGGGTGAGCGTGTCGCCAACCTGGAGCTTTGGAAAACCCTGTTTGCACTGGCTGATCAACGCAAGGTGCGTACCCGGTGGGTCAAGGGGCACTCCGGGGACCCCGACAATGAACGAGCCGATGCTCTGGCCAATCTTGCATTGGAAAAGCGCGGCAACTCGCCAGCCTAGGACCGGGCTGAACTATTGGAGTGCTGCTCGCAGGCGTTGCAGTCCGGCTTCAAGCATCTCTATCGGCTTGGCATAACACCAGCGCAGCCAACCTTCGGCCTCGGACCCGAAGGCGATCCCTGGCGCGAGGCCCAGGCCATGATCAGCCACCAGTGATTTGGCCAGGCGCAGGGAATCGGTTTGCCCGGCGATACTAAAAAACGCATACATCGCGCCGTCGGCTTCGGGAAGCCGAACGCCCGGCATGCTGCGCAAGGCTTCAATCAGGAAGGCTCGACGCTCGGCCAGGGTGTTCACAAAGCTCATGATGGGTGCTTCCCCCGTGGCCAGCGCAGCCATGCCCGCGCGCTGTACAAATACAGGTGCGCAAGAGGTGTTGAATTCAATGAGTTTTCCGACAGGTTCACTCAAACCTTCGGGCAGCACCAACCAGCCCAGGCGCCATCCGGTCATCTGCCAGGTTTTTGAAAAGGTGTTGGCAATAATCACCGGGTCGTCGGGTAAGCAATAGTCCAGGGCACTTGGCGCGCGCCCGAAGGTTTCTCCCGCGCCGTAGTGCAATCGGTCATAGGCCTCATCCGAAAGCAGCCATACTCCATACTCGCGGCACGCCGCGACGATGGCTCCCATCTCATGGGCGCTGGCGGCCCAGCCAGTCGGATTATTGGGGGAATTGAGCACCAAGGCTTTGGGTCGGGTAGCCAGCGCCTGAAGCAACTTGTCGATATCTAGATTCCAACGATTGCTCAGTGGGTTCACCTGGAGCGGGAATCGTTCGACTTGGGCGCCGAGCAGCTTGGCCGCTTCGACCAGGTTGGGCCACAACGGCACAATGGCCAGCACTCGATCGCCCGGGGTGAGCAGGCTTTGCGCGGCAAGCATCAGTGCATTCACGCCTGCTGAAGTGATGGCGATTCGGTCGGCTAGTGCTTGGTCGGTGCCAGGAGTCACGCCCAATGACGCATGACAGGTCGTGAGGTAGCGTGCCAAGGCTAGGCGCAGATCGGGAATGCCCAGGTTGCTGCTATAAAAGGTTTCCCCTTTGCTCAGAGAGGCCATGGCTGCCGACCGGATCGCCTCCGGGGTGACCTCATACGGTTCGCCAAACCAAAAGGCAAGGGTGTCGGGGCGCAGCATGCCCTCATTGGCGACTTCGCGGATTTTCGAGCCTGCGAGGCCGGCGACCGCGGGATTCATATGATCGAGTAGATGAGCCATGGTGGCATGCTACATTGGCTGGAAAACGACGAGACCAAATAATGAAACGTGGGCTGATTTATACCGTGGTGGCGCTCCTGATAGCGGGTGGCGGATGGTGGGCATACAAGACGCATCGGTCGCCAAGCGGCCCGGTAGAGGTTAGCGCTGGCGGTCCGGCGGCAGGAAGTCCCGGAAAAGGCCCGGCCGAAGGGGCTGCTGGCGGGCGGCCCCAATCAGGTCCAGGCTCTGGAGCACCAGGCGGCCCTCCCGGTGCAGGTGGGCCAGGTGGAGGTGGGCCAGGTGCAGGTGGACCAGGCGGGGGAAGGGGCCCAGGGGGGCCGGCTGGTGTGGAAGTCGTCAAGGTAGTCCAGGAAGCAATCTCCGAGCAGGCCTCGGCAGTAGGTGCTTTGCGAGCCAACGAGTCGGTGGTCGTCAAGCCTGAGATCGCCGGAAGAATCATGAGTATCGGGTTTGCTGATGGCGCCCGCGTAGTCAAAGGTACAAGCCTGTTCAAATTCGATGAATCAGTCACCGTCGCTGAGCGCGACCAGGCGCGCGCCGAACTGGCCTTATCCGAGGCCAATCACAAACGCACCACCGAGCTTGCGCAGCGCAACTTCGTGAGTCCGGCCGCTTTGGACCAGGCCTTGTCACAATTGAAAATCCAGCAGGCCAAGCTGCAATTGGTGGAAGCCCGCCTGGCCAAGCTTGAATTGCGGGCACCCTTCACGGGCGTGCTTGGGCTGCGCAACGTCTCGGTAGGTGATTTTGTGAAGGACGGCGCGGAGCTTGTTGTGCTAGAGGACAACAGCAGCATGAAAGTGGATTTGCGCTTGCCAGAGCGCTTGGTGGGTCGGCTGAAAAAGGGCCAGGAGCTCAGCATCCAGATCGATGCCTTGCCGGGTAAAAAATATGCCGCGAAGATCGATGCGATTGATGTTCAGGTGGAACCCAACGGGCGCTCATTGCTGGCGCGCGCCAAGGTGAATAACCCGGATGGGCAATTGCGCTCAGGCATGTTCGCTCGCGCGCAAGTGGTGCTTGATGAGCGGCCGCAGGCTTTAGTGGTTCCGGAAGAGGCGATTGTTCCTTCGGGTAATGATTTGATTGTGATCAAGGTAGACCAAGGCAAAGCTCAGCGGATCAAGGTCAAGGCGGGTATTCGCAAGGATGGCAAGGTCGAGCTGGCTGATCCGGGCACTATTGCTGAGGGCGACCAAATCGTAGTGGCTGGTCAAATGCGGGTGCAGCGTGAAGGCCAGGAAGTGCGCATCATTGATCCGAATCGGCGAGGCCCACCGGGTGGCGGTGGAGCGCCAGGTGCTGGTGGACCCCCTGGAGCGGCGGGGGCGCCACCCGGGGCTGCTCCGCCAGGAGGCCCAGCTCCAGCGGGTGGGCCACCTTCAGCTTCTGGGCCCTCGGCGCCGCCTTCCTCGGCACCCAAAGCAGCTGAGCCTGCAGGAGCGAAGTAATGCGATTGCCCGAGATATGCATTGAGCGCCCGGTATTTGCTACCGTGCTTTCCCTGGTTATTGTGTTGTTGGGCTTGGTCTCATACAACCGACTTGCGGTGCGCGAGTATCCGAAGATCGATGAGCCTGTAGTCACGGTAGAAACGCGCTACACCGGCGCATCTGCAGAGATCATCGAATCGCAAGTCACGCGCACGCTGGAGGACTCGATTGCAGGTATCGAGGGTGTAGAGGTGCTCACCAGCATTTCTCGGCCTGAGCAAAGCCAGATCACTGTGCGCTTTCGCCTGGAGCGTGAGCCCGATGGTGCGGCGGCTGATGTGCGGGATCGGGTGGGTCGCGTGCGTGCGCGTCTGCCACAAGGCATTGATGAGCCGGTGATTACCAAGGTGGAAGCTGATGCCAACCCCATCATCTGGCTGGCGTTTTCAAGCGAAACGCGTTCACCGATGGAGATCTCGGATTTGGCGACCCGGTTTGTCAAGCCTAGATTGCAAACTTTACCCGGTGCCGCCGATGTCCGGATCTTTGGCGAGCGCAAGTATTCAATGCGTATCTGGCTGGATCCTGATCGCCTGGCGTCGTATCGCCTGACTCCGCTTGATGTTGAAGACGCCTTGCGACGGCAAAACATCGAGGTACCCTCCGGGCGGATCGAGAGCTCGCAGCGCGAGTTCACCGTGGTATCTCAAACTGATCTGCAGCGCGTGCAGGAGTTTGAGCGCGTGGTGGTCAAAGTGGCCAACGGGTATTCGGTCACCCTCAAGGACGTTGCCAAGATTGGCGTGGCGCCAGCGAGCGAGCGCTCTTCGGTGCGTTTTAACGGCAAGCCCGCAGTGTCGATGGGCGTGATCAAACAATCCACTGCCAACCCCCTGGTGTTGGCCAAAGCACTCAAGGAAGACCTGCCTCGGCTTCGTGCAGATTTACCGCCGGATGTGCAAGTCAATATCGCCAATGACAACACCGTGTTTATTGATCGCTCGATTGAGTCGGTTTACAAAACCATCGGTGAAGCTGTGTTGCTGGTAGCCCTGGTCATTCTCTTTTTCTTGCGCACCCTGCGCGCCTCCATCATTCCCTTGATCACCATTCCGGTGTGTTTGATTGGGGTGTTTTCCCTGATGCTTGCCGCTGGCTTCACCTTGAATACGCTCACCTTGCTGGCTTTGGTGCTGGCGATCGGGCTGGTTGTGGATGACGCCATCGTGGTCCTTGAAAATATTTATCGCCATATTGAAGAGGGGATGGAGCCGATGGCGGCTGCGATCCAGGGCACCCGCGAAGTCGGGTTTGCTGTGGTGGCCATGACGTTGACCCTTGCTGCGGTGTACGCGCCAGTCGCGTTCACGACCGGGCGAACCGGGCGCCTCTTTATCGAGTTTGCACTCACGCTGGCAGGCGCCGTGCTTGTGTCCGGATTTGTGGCGCTCACCTTGTCGCCAATGATGTGTTCGCGCTTGCTCAAACATGACCCCAAGCCCAACATCATCAGCCGCGGCATTGAGCGCTTTTTGGCGGGGCTAACGTCCGGGTACGTCGCTGTGCTGAAGGCAACGCTTAAGGTCCGCTGGCTTGTAGTATTGGTTGCATTGGGCGTGGGCTACGGGAGCTATGCGCTGTGGAACAGCACCAAGAAAGAGCTGGCGCCGGTTGAGGATCGCGGCACCATCCTCACGATCATCAATGGCCCTGAGGGAGCTTCGCTGGATTTCACCGCCAAGTATGCGCAGCGCATTGAAAACATCACGGCTGGTATCAAGGAAATTGATCGGGTGTTCGTGGTGGCTGGCAACCCGACAGTGGCGCAGGGCATCACCTTCTTTCGCACCAAGGACTGGGCCGAACGTGAGCGCAGCGTGCAGGAGATCGTCAAGGAGCTGCAGCCGCGCCTGTTGGGGATCCCCGGCGTGATGGCTTTTGCGGTTCTGCCTCCCTCGCTTGGGCAAAGCCCGCGTGAGCGTCCGATCAATCTGGTGATTCTGTCGCCAGAAAGTTATGAAGAGACCCAAAAAGTGATGGGCCGACTGATGGGTGAGATTTCCAAGTATCCGGGGCTGCAGGGCGCGGATACCGACCTTCGGCTGAACAAGCCCGAGATTCGGATGACTGTGGATCGTGAGCGGGCAGCTGATGCTGGCGTGCAGATCGAGGCGGTGGGCCGTGCGGTTGAAACGGCTCTGGGCGGGCGTCAGGTCACGCGCTTCAAGCGTCAGGGCGAGCAATATGATGTGATCGTCCAGTTTGAGGCCGCCAGCCGTAATGCTCCGGCCGACATCACCAACATCTTTGTGCGCGGACGCAATGATGCGATGGTGCCGCTCTCCAGCCTGGTGACCCTGCAAGAAGGTGTGACCCCACGCGAGCTGAATCGTTTTGGGCAGCGTCGGGCAGTGACGATCACAGCCAACCTCGCCCCTGGCACATCGCTCGGCGAGGCCGTGACCTTCCTTGAGGACGTGGTGCGCAAAAATGTGAAGCCTGGATATGCGCTGGACTACAACGGCCTGACCCGGGAATTCAAGCAATCCTCCAGCAGTTTGTTGATCACCTTTGCGCTTGCACTTGCCTTCATTTATTTGGTGCTGGCTGCGCAATTCGAAAGCTTTATCGACCCCTTCATTATTCTGCTCACCGTGCCGCTCGCGCTAACCGGAGCACTGGGCCTGTTGAGTTGGACGGGAGGGTCGATCAATGTGTATAGCCAGATCGGGCTGATCACCTTGATCGGGTTGATCACCAAGCACGGAATTCTGATTGTCGAGTTTGCCAATCAGGCTCGCGAGGCGGGAGCTACAGTCAAAGACGCTGTTATCGATGCAGCGCGTTTGCGCTTGCGTCCGATCCTGATGACGACCGGTGCGATGGTGCTTGGTGCAGTGCCGCTTGCGATGGCTACCGGGCCCGGTGCAGAGAGCAGGATTCAAATCGGCATGGTGATTGTGGGAGGGATGACCTTGGGCACAGTGCTCACGTTGTTTGTCGTGCCGACGGTTTATTCACTGATTGCACGCAACAAACCGGTGAAATCGAAAGCCTCACACGCAACCGGCCAACCTGTCACTCAAGGACCCGTTTGATATGGCAAGTATCCAGCCGACCCGGCAGGTCATTCTCGACACTGAAACCACAGGTCTGAGCCCCGATGAAGGGCATCGCATCATTGAGATCGGCTGCCTGGAGTTGGTGGATCGACGCCCTACCGGCCGCACCTTGCACCACTACATCAATCCTGAGCGCTTGATTGATGCACGCGCCAAGGAGATCCACGGGATTAGTGAGGAGCAGCTGGCCGACAAGCCCTTGTTTGCGGCGCTTGCCAACGAGATTCTTGAATTTGTGCGCGGCGCTGAAGTATTGATTCACAACGCTTCCTTCGATGTCGGCTTCCTCAATGCCGAGCTCGCACGCCTCAATGCCCCGATGTTTCATGAGGTGGCGGGCAGCATCACCGACACCTTGTTGATGGCCCGTGAACTGCATCCGGGCAAACGCAATTCGCTCGACAGCCTGTGTGACCGGTATGGCATTTCCAACGCACACCGCAAGCTTCATGGCGCGCTACTCGATGCCGAACTGCTGGCTGAAGTGTTTCTCGCCATGACCCGGGGGCAGGATAGTCTGGATATGAGCGCGAATCATTCCAGCGCCACATCCAACGGATCCGGGCGCAACCTGCAGGAGGTGGATTGGCCACCTGCCGGGCTTCGCGTGATTCAGCTCGCTCAGCCCGAGTTGGAAGCGCATGGGCAGATGCTTGCAGGTATGCAAAAGGAAGCCAAGGGTGGGGTGCTTTGGGACAAGCTTCGCCAGGCGTAAACCCAAGCTGCGCACACGGCTTGTGCAGCGCTTAAGGCAGCAATACGAGAGGGCCGGAGGTTTGACGAGCCTCAAGCGCCTGATGCGCCGCTGCGGCTGAAGCCAATGGATAGCGGGAGGGTGCGGGCATACGCAGTTTGCCCTCGCGAAATGCCGCGAAGGTATTGCGGGAGATTGATTCGAGTGCTGCGCGTTGCGCCGTGTAGTGAAACAGCACGGGTCGACTCAAGGTGACCGATTTACTTGAAAGCTGCTCCATCGCAAATGCTTCCATCGACCCACTGGCCTGACCATAGCTCACCCAATGCCCGCACATCGCCAAAGCTTGCAGATTCTCTTCACGAGCCTCGCGCCCCAGCCCGTCATAAATCACGCTCGCGCCTTGGCCCATCGTGAGTTCGCGCACGGTTGATGCAAAGCGATAGTCGCGACTGATGATCGGATGATCGCAGCCATACTCTCGGGCCAGCCGGGCTTTGGCATCGGTGGATACCGTGCCGATGACGCGCGCGCCCATTGATTTGGCCCACGAACTCAGCATGAGTCCAAGCCCGCCGGCGGCGGCATGAACAAGTACCCAGTCGCCAGGCATCACCCGCTTGACCCGGTGCAGCAAATACTCTGCGCTTTGGCCCTTGAGCATCAGGCAGGCAGCCTGCTCGTCACTGATGTCTGGTGGTATTGAAACCAACTGCGCGGCCGGCACACAACGCACACTCACGTATGCGCCCACGGGGGGGCAGGCGTAGGCCACCCGATCACCTGGCAGCACATGGGTAACCCCAACGCCAACGTCAATCACTACCCCTGCAGCTTCCATTCCTAAGGGGCCTGGAGGGGTGAGCATGGGGTAAAGCCCCTTGCGCACATACACATCGATATAGTTCACACCGATGGCGGTTTGCTGAATGCGCACTTCGCCAGGGCCCGGA
Source organism: Burkholderiales bacterium (assembly GCA_027487815.1). GTDB lineage: Bacteria > Pseudomonadota > Gammaproteobacteria > Burkholderiales > Burkholderiaceae_E > JAIYCW01. The sequence continues at coordinate 56,346 of JAIYCW010000081.1, read as the reverse complement.
GGCCCAACGCTCAGGCTTTGATACCTGAAAACTTCGGGTCCGCCCAGCCCGGTTGCAACTGCCCCCATAGCCGGCACGCTGCGCGCCTGCGCCACAACTTGTTGGGTGAGTCCTCTTGCTCCAGGGTCAACCCCCACCGAGCCTTGCTGGCGCAAGTACGCCTTTAGGCCCTGAAACCCGCCGACATACACCCCGTCACCCACCATCGCATCGAATTCGCGCTCGCGCCCACGAGGCACCTCAAAGGTGGACTCCCAATCCCAGAAGGTATGTTTGCGATCGGTCACCGGCTTGAGCCGCAAGGTGGCCACATACCGCTTCATGGGCAGCGTGGCATCCAGAATGCAATAGGTCGAGCTGTGGTTCTCATCCGAGAGGCGCAGCAATTGCTCGCGCAACTGATGACCATCTTTCAAGCGGAAGCTGCGCACGCAACCTATCTGATCGCTTGGTTCATTATTCTCGATATGTGAATCAGCCAATGCCGGATGCCAGGCCCAATGCGAGTTGAAGTCCCGGATGAGCGGCCACACACGCTCAATCGGCTCGTCAATTACCCCCGAACGCCGAACCCGGATCATCCGCGAAAGCGCTGCTTCAAATGATCAAAAGCCGCCTGAAACACGCCTTGCCCGATGCTATCGGCAAGCTCGGCTTCCTTGCCAAGAGGTGGATCGAACTCTGCCCACCATTCGCAAAAGCAACGGTTTCCGTCAGTGATCGGAGTGAGCTTGAGGGTGGCAACATAATTCTCCACCCCCATCGGGCTTTCGAGAATTGAATAGCTGCATTCAAAGTCATAGTCAGATAGGGCTAAAAGCCGCTCGCGAATGATCCCGCCATCCTTAAGCCGGAAATTGCGGACACATCCGACTTTGTCGGCTGGCAATCCCCCTTCGATGCGTGAATCTGCCACAAAGGGTGTCCACTGAGGCAAGGCATTGAAGTCGCGCACCACGGCCCACACCGAATCGGCAGGCGCTTCCAAAACGCTCGATGTATAAACTTTGATCATGGTTTAACAGATCGCGTTCAGGACGCCGAACCGTTGGCCGGGGGCAGGGCAGTGGCTGCGCCTGGTGCGCCCAGAGCTCCAGCACCTGCTGCCATTCCTGCACCAGCAAGCAGACCTTGTGCTACCGAGCCGACATCGCCGCCTTGGACTCCAATCTCGCGCAGTAGTTGGTCTACCAAAGGTGCCTGCGCACGGTAGCGCAACGCCGAGTTGACAACGTTTTCGGCAAACCCGCCGTTGCCATCGAACCCGCCTCCATGGCCTGAACCACCGCCGCCACCGCTGCCGCCAAACCCGTCGACATGCAGGATTTTGATGCCCTCGATTTTCTCCATCGGTTTGACCTGCTCGCGAATAATCGCATCAAGCTTTTCAACCAGGCGCATGCGCAACGCCGACGAGCGTGCTTCAACCGTGAGGACGTTATGCGCCTCGTTCATCAGGCGCAGTCCTTCGGCCTCCACTTCGTGGCGAATCTTGGTGGCAAGCGAGCGGATCTTGTCGGCATCAGCATCGGCTTGTGCGCCCGCACGAATCGCATCGCCACGATCACCCGCTGCGGCTTTTTCAGCCTCGGCTGCCATCCTCATCCGGATACCATCGCGCTCGGCATCTTGCTGGGCATTGATCATTTCTATTTGCTTGCGCCGCTCAGCCATTTCGACCTCGCGCACGGTAAACACCCGCTCTTCCTCCTGCACAGCCTTGGCTCGCGCAATATCCGCCTGGGCCTGGGCCTCGGATTGCTGGCGTGATTGGTCCGCAATCGCAATGGCGCGTTGCTGCTCCGCGATCTCAATCGCCTGGCGACGAGAAATCTCAGCGGCTTGCACATCGCGCTCCTTGCTGATTCGCTCCTCTTCGATGAGGCGTTCGGAGCTTAGGCGGGCCCGCTCTACCGTTTCACGCGCTGAGATCTGGGCGCGCTCGGCTTCCTGATCTCGCGAAGAGCGTTCACGCACAATCTCTGAACGTTGGGTTGCTCGCTGAATCTCAAGCTCACGCTCCTGCGATAGTCGTGCGTATTCCAGATCGCGGTCGATCTCGAGCGCCTGCTTCTCGGTATCCAGATTTTTGTTACGGATCTGGATCATCGTGTCTTGCTCGATGTCGTTGCGAATTTTTTTGCGGCGTTCGATTTGTTCGGTGAGCCGGGTCAGACCTTCCGCATCAAAGGCATTGGAAGGATTGAAGTACTCCATCGCGGTTTGGTCGAGCTGGGTCAGGGACACCGCTTCCAGCTCCAGGCCATTTTGCAGCAGATCATTGCTCACCACACCCCGCACCCGCTTGACATACTCGCCGCGTTTTTCATGGAGCTCCTCCATGGTCATCTCTGCGGCAACCGTGCGAAGCGCATCAACAAACTTGCCCTCCACCAGCTCTTTGAGTTGCTCGGGCTGCATGGTTCGGGTGCCCAATGTTTGCGCCGCATTGGCCACTGCATCGGGCGCAGCCTGTACGCGAACATAAAATTCCGACACCACATCGACCCGCATCCGGTCTTTGGTGATCAGCGCCTTGTCGCGTCCGCGCGAAACCTCGAGCCGCAATGTATTCATATTGACCGGAATCACGTCATGCACGATCGGCAAGACAAAGGCTCCGCCATTGATCACGACTTTTTGGCCCCCGAGGCCGGTGCGCACAAAAGCGCGCTCCTTGGAGGATCGAAGGTACAGCCAGTTAAGCAACCACACCACAATGGCGATACAAATCACCACTACGATCAGGCCCAGAATAAAGGCTCCAAATTGCGCGCCGCTCATGAACTAGCTCCTGTCAACAAATCCGATGACTTCAAATGAATAAACAACTTCCTGGATGGGCACTCGCCAAAACATGTGCCCATCATTTCTTGCGCTTGATGGCCTTGAACGCCTCAGTGGTGGCTTTCAAGGCAACTTCCGTCGGTAGGCGTTCCATGCTCGATGCGCCATAAAAGCCGTGCACCTCCGGGCATTGCTCCAGGATGTACCTGGCGTCGTCAGGTGTGGCAATCGGCCCCCCATGACACAACACGATCACATCCTTGCGGACCTTGCGTGCGGCATTGGCCCAGCGATTGATGAGCGCGGGGCAATCCTTGAGCGTCAAGGCGGTTTCTGCACCGATGGCGCCGCCTGTTGTCAGCCCGAGGTGCGGCACGAGAATGTCGGCTCCAGCCCGTGTCATGTCCATCGCACTTTGCTCATCAAACACATAGGGTGTTGTTAGCAAATCGAGCTCGGAGGCGGCTCGCACCATGTCGACCTCGAGGCCATAACCCATCCCGGTTTCTTCGAGATTCTTGCGAAAGTTGCCATCAATCAGGCCGACCGTGGGGAAGTTTTGCACCCCCGAGAAACCGAGCTCAATCAGGTGGCGCAAAAAGCTATCGCGAATCATGAAAGGATCGGTGCCGTTGACCCCGGCCAACACCGGCGTGTGTTGCACCACGGGCAGGACCTCCTTGGCCATGTCGACCACGATTTCGTTGGCGTTGCCATAGGCCAGCAGACCGGCGAGCGAGCCCCGGCCCGCCATGCGATAGCGGCCCGAGTTGTAAATCACGATCAGGTCGATGCCGCCCGCTTCTTCGCATTTCGCGGATAAGCCGGTGCCAGCACCACCACCGATGATGGGTTTTCCCGCTTTGATCATCTTGCGGAATTTGGAAAGGATGTCTTTACGAGCGATACGAGGCATGGGCAGAGTCTTTGGAGGATGAGTAACTATTGGGTTTGCTCTCGGCCATCACTTCATTGAAGTGCATAACCAAGGCATCGGAAAATTCAGGGTCGTTCAGGTGCAGGGGCAATCGAATCAACTTGCGGCGCGGCCCTGTCTTGAAGTTTTGGGTGATCACATCAAACAAGGCTTTGTCGGCCGCAGGATCCCAAAAGGGTTTTCCTTCCTGGTCCAGGGCTGACACACCCTTGTCAGGAATCAGAAACCGCACCGGGCCATCCATGCGGTTGAGCTTATCGACGATGAACCGGCCGATACGCTGACATTCCTCAAGCGTGGTTCGCATCAAGGTGACGTTGGCGTTGTGCTTATAGAGATTGCGGCCTTGAAACTTTGCGGGCACCGTGTCGTAAGCCCAGAAATTCACCATATCAAGTGCGCCGCAAGACGCCACATATGGCACTCGGGTGCGAATGATGGCATCAAAGCGCTCGGGCCCGGCAGTCAGCACGCCGCCCACAATGTCATCGCACACCTCGGTGGTGGTGATGTCGAGCACCCCTGAAATCAGGCCAGAGTCGACCAGCTTTTCCATGGATTGGCCGCCGGTGCCCGTGGCATGAAACACCAGGCAGTCATAACGCTCTTCCAGCTGCTTGGCGGCAGCCTGGACGCAAGGGGTGGTGACGCCAAACATGCTCAGCGCTATCGCCTGCTTGCTATGACTTTGCTCAGTGATCTGCGAGCTGTAAGCCAACATACCCGCCATCGCATGGGCTGCGTTGGCCAGCACTTTCTCTGAAATGCGGTTGATGCCACTGACATCGGTGACCGAATACATCATGCAGATATCGCTAGGGCCAACATACGGCTTGACATCGCCTGAGGCCACGCTTGAGACCATCATCTTGGGCACACCGATGCTCAGCGCGCGCATGGCCGGGCTCACCAATGCTGTGCCACCTGAACCGCCAGCAGAAAGCATGCCGCCAAGATCATGTCGGGTCAGCACGAAGTGTTCGAGTGCCACCGCCATTTCGCTCACTGCGCTGCCTCGGTCTCCGGTGAATACGGCCCGCTCACCCTTGGGGTGATAGCGAGCAATTTCGCGAGGATGCACCATCGCGGGCGAAGGCTTGCCGGAAGTGGAAACATCCACCGTTACCGCTCGCAGACCCAACTTCTCCAGGCAATTGCGCAGGTAAAAAAGCTCTTTGCCTTTGGTATCGAAGGTGCCCACAACATAAGCAGCACGCCGCAGGCTTGCAGCGACCGGAAACTCCACCACCCGGCCGAGCTTGCCACTAGCCGAAAGTGCCTCGGAGGCCGCGTCAAAATCAGGGGCGGATCCGCTAGCTGTGGAGCGGCCTTCCAGCAAGCGATCGCGAGGTGCGTCCTGGCTGGGGTCTGCACTATTCCAGCGATTAAAACTGCGAACGGTGCGTGAAGGCTGGTTGTCCAGGGTTGAGCCGAGCGTGTCATTGCCGGGGCCGGGGGCCATCGAAGGGCCAGCAGGGGTATCTGCATCAGCTGCGCGTTTGATCGTAAAGACGCGCACCTGCGCATCATCTTCAGCTGTATTGGCGTTCAGGCCCGGAGCGTCGATTCCAGCAATTTCATCAGGTTCTTCGCTATGCCCGCCAGACTTGACGCCAAGCAAGCGCTGCTGCAAATCGGTATCTGCAGCGAGTTGACTGGCTGGCATGCGATTGACAATACGGCCATTGACCATCACCGCAATATCATCAGCGACACTCATCGCCACACCGAGGTTTTGCTCAATCAGCAACACCGAGATGTCACCCTGTGCCGCCAGTGTGCGGAGCATGTCTGCAACTTGCTGGACAATCACCGGAGCCAGGCCTTCCGTAGGCTCATCCATCACCAGAAGCTGAGGGTCAAGGAGCAAAGCCCGCGCGATGGCGAGCATCTGTTGTTCGCCTCCGGAAAGCTGTGCACCGCCATTGCCCTTGCGCTCAGCCAGCCTGGGGAAGGTGGTGTAAACACGCTCGATGTTCCATCGTGCATCGCGTTTGGCCACCAGGCGCAAATGCTCATCCACGCTAAGCGAGGGCCATACCCGGCGACCTTGCGGTACATAAGCTACGCCCCGGGCGGTCACCTGATTGGGGTTCAGGCCATGAATAGCTTGACCATGCACACGGATCGTGCCGGTCGAGGGCACTAAACCGGTGATGGCATTACAAAGTGTGGTCTTACCCATGCCATTGCGGCCCACAACTGCGAGCACGCCATGGTCGAGCGTGATGGACACATCCTGCAAGGCGTGAGCGCGCCCATAATGGCCATTCAGGTTTTCAATGCGAAGTGCCTCGCCTTGCGGTGGACCGGATGATGAGCGCTTGAACCAGGCCATCAGTGTTTCTCGCCCATGTAAATGGCTTGCACCTGCGGATCATTTTCAATCTGCTCCGGAGTGCCTTGCTTGAGCAGTTTGCCGTTGTGCATGATCGTGACGCGTTCGGACACCCGCAGCGCAATATCCAGATCATGCTCAATGATCACAAAGCCCATATGTTTTGGAAAACTTTGCAACAAAGCGACCAGTTCGCGGCGCTCGGCCGGGGAAAGGCCTGCCGCAGGTTCATCAAAGAGGATCAGCCGTGGGGCGCCCGCCAGTGCCATACCAATTTCAAGTTGGCGTTGCTGGCCATGCGCCAGATTACCCACCAGCTCATTGGCGATATGGCTCAAGCGCACGCGTTCCAAGACTTCTTCAGTAGCGATGCGGCTTGGCTCCGAGGCCTTGGCTCGCATCAAGCTGAATCGTCCGTTGGCCACACCGCGCGCCGATAAAAACAAGTTATCCCGCACGCTCAATTCCTTGAAGAGCAACGAGATTTGATAGGTCCGGCGCAAGCCCCGGCGGATACGCTCGTAGGGGGGGAGCGTGGTCACGTCTTCCCCAAAAAAGCGCACCGTGCCGGAGGTGGCCGGAAAGTCGCCGGTGATCACGTTAAACAACGTGGTCTTGCCGGCTCCGTTGGAACCCAATACCGCATGCCGCTCGCCGGCCGCCACATCAAAGCTCACATCATCAATTGCCTTGAGCGCACCAAACGCCCGGGTTAAACCCGAGAGTTCGAGCGCATTGCCAGTGGCCAATTCAAAACGCTTGGCACCTGCGCTTGCCGACGCCATAGGGCGGGAAGCGGCACGCGAAACTGGCAATGATGAGATGGAAGCCATGAATGTGGTGGTCGGGTGAGTGGTGATGGCTTATTTGCAGTCAGGATTGTCGCGTGTGCCCAAGCCCATCTTGTCGAATTCGGCCTTGCCGAGATTCAGGGTCTGATCCACTTTGTCGACTTTACGAACCACCTTGTTGAAGAACTTGCCGTCAGGCCCCTTGGCCACTTCAGTGATGAAGTTAGGACCAATCGCATTGCGGTTGCTATCCACGGTGTAATCACCCACCGGTGTTTTCACCACGTTGCGGGCCAGTGCAGCACGATAGGCCGCCTGATTGTTTGACAAATCGCCTTTCACAGCATCCAGGGCATCCAGGGCTGCCTTGGTGTTGATGTAATAGAGGAAAGCAAACAGCGAAGGTGTGGGAAAACCATCCTTGAAAGTGGCTTTGTAGTCATTCACAAAGGCTTTCCACTCGGGGGTGTCGAGTGAGTCAGCCATTGGGCCGGCTGTGGGGGTGCCCACAATCGCTTCAGGACGACGACCACGGAAGCTCAGCACGGTTTGGTCCACAGTGATGGTGCCGCCGATGATGGGCTTGTTGCCACCAGCCTGCTCATACTGGGTCAGAAAGTTCACCGCATCCGAACCGCCCAGCACCACCAGCAAGGCATCCACATCGCGTGGCAGCTTGGCAATCGCCGAGGCATAGTCCTTGGTACCGAGCGGCACCCAGACCTTGTCTACCATCTTGCCACCGGCTTTACAAAAGCCGGCCATGAAGCCTTGCACCTGCGAATAGGGGAAGGAGTAGTCCTCGGAAATGAGGGCCATCCGCTTGTAGCCCTTGTCCTTGAAGGCATAGTCACCCAAGCCCACCATCCACTGCGCACCCTCGGTGTTGAAGCGGAAAAAATTGGGCGATGGATCCACCAGGGTTGTGCCCTGTGCGCCAGACGAGCCATTGATAAACGTAATGCCAGGCTGCGATTTGGAATAGTTCTTGACCGCAATGCCTTCGCCGCCCGATAGCGGCCCGATCATGATCTGTACTTTGTCCTGCTCCACCAGCTTGCGAGTGGCATTCACAGCCACATCAGGATTGGCATTGGATGAGCCTTTGACGAACTCAATCTTCTTGCCACCGGCCATGCCGTTGCGCTGCTTGAGCGCGAGCTCAGCGCCGCGCATGCCATCTGCGCCGCCTGCTGCGAAGGGCCCCTCAAGGGTAGCCAACAGGCCAACCTTCAGGACATCTTGTGCCATCACACCAGCGCTGGCACCAAGCCCGAGGGCCAGGGTAACTGCGCTGGCCAATGCCGACTTGCTAAACACACGTTTGATAGGTTCCATAGAGCTCCTCCTTTAGAGTTTTAACCAATGAACAATGGATCAAAAAACACATCAACCATCAACGATCTCCTACCACCGCTGGGGAGGCTGCGTAAAGCGCGCACGCAGCTTCTTCCAGATCCCAATCAAGCCATCGGGGGAGAACAACACGATGGCAAGAAACACGCCGCCAATCACCAGGTTGAATCGTTCGCGATCCACCAGATCAATGGCGAAATTTTGTAGCAACACATAAATCAAAGCGCCAATAAATGCCCCAATCGGATGGCTCATGCCACCCATCACAGCGATGATCAGCACCGCAATCATCGGCCCGGTATTGATGGTGCTGGGCGTGATCAGGCTGTTGTACCAGGTGATCAACACACCTCCCACGCCAGCCAAAAACGAAGCGATCACATAGGCCATCACACGAATGGCGCTTACATTAAATCCCAGAGAGTTCATACGACGAGGGTTATCGCGCACCCCCTGCAGGGCAATCCCATAAGGGCTGCGGATCAGGTACTTGACCCAGAAATAGGCAGCCAGAGAAAACACCAATGACATGAAATAGAACGGCACGGGTGATTGCCAATCCACACCCCAGAACTTCGGCGCGGCCACTTTCGAAAAGCCCTGAAAGCCGTGAAAAATCGTGTGGTTTTGCAAGGTAAGGTAGTAGAACGCTACGCCAACCGCGAGTGTGATCATGATGGTGTAGATGCCCTCGGTGCGCACCGCGAGCCAGCCAATCAGGGTGCCAAACAGCGTCGCGATGCTGATAGCAAGGATGACCGCCAGCCACCAAGGCCAGTTCAAACTGATTTCGCCCACCGAGCTGAAGCCAAAGATGCTGACCGCATAGCCCGCAGCTCCGGCAATAGTCCATTGCGCGAGCGACACCATGCCGCCATAGCCTCCAAGGAAGGTGAGCGACAAGGCGATGATGCCCAGCACGAGCGACTGGGCAGCGACCTGAAAGGTGAAAAACGGGCTGGCCACAAACGGGTAAATGATCAGGGCCAGAAGAATCAGTACATGCCGGGCGCCGACGCGCTGCCACATCCACTTCAGCCACCCAGGCGCATCCTGGTCGCTGTAGTCCGGCAGGCCGTCTGTGCTGACGGGGGCTGGACTTTGCTTGGCGTCAGCAAAAGCTTGTGCCCGATGCGAAATCATCATTCGCGCGCGGGCCGCTGATCCAGAGTTCATGGCGCTACGCCATTGGGAGCCTGCCATGCGCTTACTTTCTTCCGAGCAGGCCCTGAGGCCTGAAGGCCAGGGCAGCGGCCATAATCACAAAGGTAAACACAATGCCGTAGGTGGGCGCATAGGCCTGCCCGTATTGCTCGGCCGTGGCAATCAATATTGCGCCAATCGCAGCGCCTGGCACACTGCCCATGCCACCCACAATCACCACCATGAGTGAAGCCAGCAGGTAGCGCGTGTCTTCTCCGGGAGAAATCGACAAAGCCGAGCCGCCAATCACGCCTCCAAGGCCCGCAAGTCCCGCCCCCACGGCGAATGTGATGGCAAATACAAGTTGCACATTCACGCCAGCCGCGGCGAGCATTGCGCGATCATCCACTCCAGCGCGAATCATCATGCCGATGCGGGTACGTGCCAGAAACAACCACAGCAATAGGCCAATTGATATCGCACCCACCATCAGCAATAGCCGATAGGTGGGATAAGCCTCAACCAGTGGCAAGGCAACAGATCCAAACATCCAGCGCGGCGGGGAAAAAGTATAGATTTCTGCGCCCCAGATCCACAGCATGATGTCTGCAATCACAATCGATATGCCGATGGTGACCAGGGTTTGGCGCAAGTCCTGGCCTTGCATAAAGCGAAACACCAAGAGCTGTAGCAACAGCCCGGTAAGCGCCGCGACCAAAAACCCGACAATGACAGCAATCGTCCAGGAGCCTGTGTGCTCACCAGCCACCCAGCCGCAGTACGCCCCCAAAAGATACAGCGAGCCGTGGGCAAGATTGACGTTGCGCATCAAGCCGAACACCAATGTGAAGCCACTGGCCACCAGGAAATAGAGCCCAGCAAGAGTGAGGCTATTCAGAAGAGTCGTGAAGAACAGGCGTGCGTTGGAGGCAAGTGCCCAAATGATAAAAACTCCCAGCACGCTCAGGCCAATCACCCAAAGCAGCGCCTGCCAGGGCCGCAATCCATAAGGGATCCAGGCCCGGGGCAGCGCCGGCGTATCAGTTTTGTTTTGCAGATCAATGCTCGCCATATTGAGGGGGGCTTTCAGGCCGCAGCTCCCAGCGACCAGCGTGTGCGCCCGGCGTTGCCGCGAAGCTCAGGGGCCTTGTGGAACACACCATCTTTCATGATGGCCAGCAGATTCTTCTTGTGTTGCAGGATCGAGAGATCAGCCAACGGATCGCCATCCACCAACAGGCAGTCGGCGAGATAGCCTGCCTGGAGCATGCCCAGCTGATGATTGGCTGGCAGCCCGGCCTGCATCATTTGACCACCCCATTGCGTGGCCGAGACCAATGCTTCCATCGGTGTCATGCCGGCATACTTCACCAGATACTGGAGGTCGGTCGCATTTTCACCATGCTTGGCCCAGGCAAATCCGTAGTCTCCACCCGGCAAGATTCGCACACCGCGCTTGTGCATTGCGCGCAGACTTTTTTCTGCAGCTTCGAGCTCTTCGGCATAGCCCATCGCTATGGCCTTTTGATGCGAGATGCCAACTTGATCGCCTTCATAAAGCAGCTTGACGATCACCGACAATCCCGGGGCGGTGAAGATGCGGTGCTTGTGAGCCTCGAGCATGTCAAGCGCTTCTTCATCGGTGTAGCTGGTGTGATAGATGTTGTCGCAGTTGTGGCGCAGCGCCTGCTTGATCGATTCGCAGGAGCGGGCGTGCACAGTCACCTTCTTGCCGCGCAGATGAGTTTCCTTGACGGCAATCGCGACTTCTTCATCGCTCATCCAGGTGGTTTTGGCATCGGCGCCAGCCACGAAGTTGTCACCCGACAAATTGAGCTTGATGCTGTCGACGCCATACTTCAAGAACATGCGCACACATTTGCGCATTTCTTCCGGGCCACTCACTACTTGGCCGAAGCTGAATTCAGGGTAGGGCAGGTGCGGCAGCATGTCGTCGCCCAGGGTGCCTGCCACGGTAATTTCCTGGCTCGCTGCAAGATAGCGCGGCCCTTTGATCAGCCCTTCATTGATGGCATTGCGCACCACCACATCCAGGCGGGGCTTGGCAGTTGCTGCGCCCACGCATGAGGTCCAGCCGTGATCCAGGTAAAGCTTGGCAACGCCTGCAGTCCACAGCACATGCTCTTCGGTCGGCATCACCTGAATGCCATCCAAAGTGGCGGCATTATTCCAGGCAAAATGGGTGTGCGCTTCGACCATGCCCGGCATCAGCGTAGCTCCAGCACCATCAATCGTGGTCGCGCCCTGCACATTGATTCGCCGCGCGCCTCGCTCGATCTGGGTGATGCGGTTGCCTTGCACCAGCATCTCGCCCGCAAACGGCGCAGCGCCGGTGCCATCTATGATGCGCACATTGGTGAACAAAATCGCGGTCATGATGTTCTCCTAGGGATAGCGGGTAGCGGATTCATGCGGCACTCATCGAGTGCATACCTACCAGGCTGCGGGCCGAAGAAATTTCGGGCTCTTTATAGAACTTGCCATCCTTCATTACGGCAAGAATGCGTTTTTGATCCTGTAGCAAAGCGATATTGGCAAGCGGATCACCATCTACGAGAAGGATGTCTGTGAGATAGCCTTCCTTGATCAGGCCCAGCTCGTTTTCCATCATCATGATCTGGCCCCCAAATTGGGTGGCGCTGACGATGGCCTGCATCGGTGTGAAGCCGAGGTACTTCACAAAGTATTCAAGATCTTTGGCATTGTTGCCGTGTGGCATCCAGGCAAACCCATAGTCGCCACCGGGCAGAATACGGATGCCGCGCTTATGCATTTTGCGAAGGCCCTCAATTGCGATTTCAAGTTCGCGGTGATAGCCCATAGATTTGGCAATATCGGGCGTAATGCCCCAGGCGGAGGCGTGATGTGAGGTGTTGACTAGCCAGCCCAATCCGGGCGCTACAAAATGCTTGTCCTTGTTGGCCTCAAGCATGTCGAGGCCTTCTTCATCGATGAAGCTCGCGTGGTACACGAGCTCAATGCCATGGCGCACGCACTGCTTGACTGAAAGTGCAGAGCGGGCGTGCGCTGCGAGTCGCTTGTTGCGCAGGCGGGCTTCTTCCACGGCCACCTGCACTTCGCGGTCGGTCATGGGAGAAAACTCGGCAGGCAAGCCTGCAATGTATTCACCCGACAAGTTCAGTTTGAGATGGTCCACGCCATATTTAAGGAACATGCGGCATACCTTGCGCATTTCCTCGGCACCATTGACCACAGCGCCAAAGCTGAACTCCTCAAACGGCAAATGGGGCAAAGTTTCATCGCCCAAGCCCCCGGGCACGGTGATTTCCTGGCTGGCTGCAAGATAGCGAGGGCCTGGAATCTGCCCGCTTTGAATCGCGTTGCGGATCACGACATCCAGCCTGGGTTTGGCGGTAGCAGCGCCTACACATGAGGTCCAGCCATGCTGGAGGTAACGCTCAGCCACATGCGCGCACCACAGGATGTGCTCCTCAGGTGGCATGCGCTGGATCGACCCGAGACTGGGCTGATCATTCCACGAAAAATGGGTGTGGGCCTCGACCATGCCCGGCATCAGGGTGGCGCCAGCAGCATCCACAACGGTGGTGCCGGTGGTGGGCAAAGCGCGCGCGCCTTTGGCTACCTTCAGGATTCGGTTGCCCTGCACCAGGACTTCGCCGGTAAAAGGCGCGGCACCGGTACCGTCGATGATGCGGACATTGGTAAACAGGGTATGGGCCATGATCACATCCTCTGCATATAAAAGGAGCGCAGCAACTGCGCGCATTCATGGGGCTGCTCGATAGGTGTCCAGTGACCACAACCGAACACCACATGGGTGGCGCTATTTGCAATTTTGTTGTGCATACCGCGTACTGCCTGAGGAGGGGCCACGGTGTCTTCATCACCAGTGACGAGCAGCGTCGGACAGATAATCTTTGCAGGATCCACCGATTGCATTTCGGCCAGGGCTTCGCAACTGGCTGCGTAGAGCTCGGAGCGCTGGCGCATCAAACTTTCACGGACGTAAGCAACCGCGGTGGGAGCGTTACGTTTGGTTTTGGCGGAAACAGCGCCCTGCGAAAGGGCCTGGGCAATTTCGGCGATACCCAAAGTGCCTTCGTTGCGGGCCTTTTCCGCGCGGGCGCGCAATTGAACCCGGGCCGCCTCGGTGGGGCAAAACAATGGGCCAAACAGGGCAAGGCTTCGTACCAGCTTGGGCTCTTGTGCGGCCAAATGCTGCGCAACGATTGTGCCCATGGAATGCGCAACAATATGCGAGCGCATGATGCCGAGCGTGGCACAGACCGCTTTGACCCCCTGCAAATACCTTGCCAAATCAATCGTACCTTCCACCCGGCCGCTGCGCCCCGATCCTGGCAAATCAATGCGCACGCATCTGTAGCGTTGGAAAGGGCCATCAGCCTGAAGCAAAGGAGTGAAGGTGTTGCTGCTTCCACCCAAGCCGTGGATGAACAGCACGGCGTCGCCGCTGCCTTCATCTTCGACAGCGAGTCGCTCGATAAACTGGGTCTTCGGGGCGTGATGCATGCGATATGCCTCAGGCGCCACCGAGCGCAAAGCCGGTGTTGCTCAATCTGTCTCCTCGCCAGCTTTGGGCCTCTTGTGAGGCGTTCGATTCAAGATCGATGACCTAAAGCTGATATGTTTTTACGAACCAGTGATTTACGCTTGAACTACACTTCTTTCTTGAGGCCAGGGAAAAAAATCTGAACTGACCTGGATTTTTGGATTTGAGACGCTTGTCTCAATTAACAGACCCAGAGTAGAGAAAGCGTCTTGCAGTGTCAAGTGCCCGACTAAAACTTACGCCTTTACCTCACCTGGGCGCCAAGCTGCGCACTTACCAACAATTACTCAAGGCAGCTGTAGCACTAGTTGAAGAGGGTGGCGTACTTACCGTAGCGGCGGTAGCTGTCCGCGCCGAAATTCCAAGAGCTACAGCCTATCGTTATTTCCCGACCCGCAGCAGTCTGGTGAGTGCGGTAGTTGACTTTAGCCTCGGCGATGTGCGCGCGTTTTCGACCAAAGAGCCCGATGGCATTGTGGCACTGCAGCAATTGTTTGAAAGCACGTTTCCACGCTTTCATGTCTATGAACCGCAGTTACGCGCCGCCTTGCAAATTTCACTCGAACACGAAGCCTTGAGCCGAGCCGGGGCGTTGAGCGAGGAGCATTACCGACGCGGCTACCGGGTAGCAATTCTTGAGAAGGTTACCCAACCGCTGAAAAAAAAGCTCAAGCCGGTGGCTTATCGACGCTTGCTTAGCGGTCTGGCGTTGGTCTATGGGATTGAGCCGTATGTGGTGTTCAAGGACATCCTCGGAATGAATAGCCACGACACCGAAAAAATGGCGATTTGGGTAATGCAGGCAATGGTGGAAAAGGCGCTGCGCGATGGGTCGAAAGAACCAGTTGATGGAGAAAAACTGAAAGGCAGAACGGTTGCTGCAGCCCGCGCCCGCAAGAAGGTCTAGCGCAGATCGAGGGTGTCTGTGAAGCGCTTGGGGCCTTGGGTACCGGCTCCCGGCTGCTGTTGGTCTCGGGCAGTCTCGAGTTGCAACGAGCTGGATTTGGTTTGGGCATTTGCTGCTGCCACCGGGCAAGCCCCAGTGGCCAGCCATTGCAATGCGGTGGCAATCAGTGGATCGTTGGCATCGCCATAGGCAAAACTGACAGGGTCGCTTATCGAGCAGGTGGGGGTGAGGCCAGTGAAGTAGCTGGCGAGCTCGGCGCGGTTGGCGCTTTGGAAGGTCACGATGTTGTAAACATTGCTGCCGATGGTCGGGGGGGTAAAGCCCACGGGCTTTCCGCAGGTGGTGGCGCCGACCCTTGCCGTCTGCAGGCCTGTGCGGGCAGGCTCAAGCATATGTATCAGTTGCTCGGCCGCTGAGCATGTACGCTCCGAGGTAAGCCACACAAGGCGCACAGGGGTGAGCTGTGGGCTGGTGGCAAAGAATTGATAGGCCGTGTTGGCGCTGGTCTGTTGGCTATTGAACTGCAGTCGCACGCTTGGCTGGCCAACCTGGTTGGCAGCCATGGTAGACCCCACAAGGTTGGCCGAACTGACCCGGCCGCCACCGTTGTCACGCAAATCCACGATCAGATCATCGAAGCCTTGCGCTTGAAGGCTGGCCAAAGCGGCCTGCCAGTCGGTTTCGGCCAGGCTGGTAAAGGTAAAGAGGTGAAGGTAGGCCACTCGGCGCGGGCTTGCGGATACCGGCGGGGCAAAGATTGCCGAGCCGAAGCTTGAGCTGATCGAGTACACCGATTTCTCAAGCGGCAGATCTTGTGAAGTCGGGCCGCGCTGCAGGCGAAACACGCGCCGGACGCCGGCTTCCAGTGCGCCAAATGCGGAATCCAGACGATTCTCGGTGACCAGCTGGGTGATGGATTCGCCATCAATCGCCAGGATGCGATCACCGCGTCGCATTCCGCCAGCAGCCGCATTGCTGGCCGGCTGGGTGTAGCGCACTACCAATTCACTTGCGCCATTGGTGGTGACGACGGTGTATCCAATCCCAAAGCCGACGGTTTGTCCTGCACCAAAAAACGCATTAAAGCTGGCGGCAGGCTCAATAAAGCTATAGCGATCCTGGGTAACGCGAAGTGCGGCCAGGGCCTGTGCAGGCGTCGAAAAGTTTGCTGCGTCGAGCACCGGCATTGTGCTGGCCCAGAAATACCATTGCTGCATGTATTCAGCCAGTTGCTTGGCCTCTACAGCGCTGCTTGTGCCCGCTGAATCCCCGCTGGCTGCGCCGCCGCCTCCGCATCCTGTGAGGCCCATGCCAAAAGCGTAGCCTACTGAGAGCAGGGCTACCCAGCGGCGCACTTGGATCGAAAGCGTACTCATGCTCCGGATGGTACCTGCGGCGCAGGTTTGCCGACGAGGCCCGTTTGACCGGCGGGGTAGGCGATAAATGGTCTAAACTGCGCAGTCCATGAACCGATTTGAATTGCCCGCATGAAAGAACCACGCCTGAGTCGCGGGCCGCGTGAACGCAAAGGCCAGCTTTCCCCTGACGCCGACCGCTTGATGGTCTCAGCCCTGGGGCTGACCCACTCCGGAAGCCGTCTGGAAGACCGCTATTGGGAGGATCAGCTCAATACCCGGATCGGGCGCCTGCTCGATAGTGGGCATGCTCAGTCGCTGCTCGATGCGCTGGAGCGCCTGCAGCAAACCGATCTTGAAGCCTATGGTGCGTTGCTGGAGGCGATTGAAGAGACCACGGAAACCACTCTCATCGAACATGACGGCGAGCCGATGCAGTGCATCTTGGTGTGCGCTCCTCTGGTGCTGTGGACGCGCTTTGCAATTCCAAGCGGGCCGCTGGATGCGCAACGCAGCGCGGCACTCGCGCAGCACTGGCGGGAGCATGTTTTGGCGCGCGGGGCCAAGTTTGTGATGGCCCCTTATTTGTATAGCATTGATCAATTGCCCGGTGATTTTGGTGAAGTGCGCAAGCAGGTGCGCAAACTCGCCCAATCCGCGTTAAGCGGCACAGCGATCAAGCTGGATGCCAAGGTGTTTCCTGACACCGCCGAAATGCTTGCCGACAATCGGTTTTTGCTGGGCGTGGTGGCCGTGCCTCAGGGTGGTGCGGTGTTTCGTTGGCAGCAAATTGAATCCAAGGATCATGCCACCCGGGTCACCTGCCTGGAGCAGTGGATTGAACATGTGCGGCCGGTGCTTGAGCCGATGCTGGCGGGGTGTGGGTTCGAGTGTCTTTTGCCCGATGCGTACCACATGAATCTGCGCGAGTCGGATCGGCGGGTTCGCCCCTATGCGCTGCAAGCTGCGGTGCATTTCCTGACGCATCTGCTCAAGACGGATGCCCATCGCATCCATGCCGCAATAGCTGCTTTTGGGGCGCAACAGCCTGAAGAGGTTCGAGTGGGGTTTTACACCTCCGATGACCCGGAGGTGGTGCTTCAAGGAGTGGTGTGGCCGCTCTTTGGACCCGAGGTGATGTCAGAAGATCCTTCGACGATCGATGTGATCAAGGATTTGCTCAAGGCGGTGGGGGTGACTGAGTGCCGGGTTTGGCCGAATGTCACCGAGCCCGAGTATTGCGAGGATTGCGGTGCGCCGCTTTTCCCGAACGGGATTGGCGATGTGGTGCATACCGAGCTGCCTGCGGATGTCGAGCCTCCTGCTACGCATTTCCACTAAACGCTGAGTGTCCTTTTGCTGCCCGGTTTCAAGCTCGGGCGGCGGTAAGCGCTGCCTCAATGCGCTGCTCAAGATACGCCCCGTAAAAGTCAGGCGATCCGTAGCCCACCAGACGCTCGGCAACTTCACCTTTGGCCCCAAAAAAGGCCAGGGTGGGGGTAAGCCGAATCTGCAGTGAAGCCGCGAGCGCCTGCCCGTGAGTTTGCCAGCGGGCCACGACAGCCGGGGTAATCCCGGGCGAAACCTCAAAGGGCTTGCGCGAAGTGAGATCGAGTTCCCCCAAAGTGAGGCGTTTAGATGCCGCTGGTTCAAAAGCGAAGTCTGAGGGGCTTTGGCGAACCGGTGATTCCGGGGCGGATAGGCGTTTTAGGGCGGCTTGCATTGGCAGCAAATGCTCCCGTCTCAAAGCCTCACAAAACGCGCAACCGGGCCGGGTAAACATGATCACCAACACCCGATCCGAAGTCACAGACCGTTCGAGTTGCAGATAGCGGGTTGGTACTGCCAGGGCGCTCAAATGACCTCCGCCGCGTGAGGGCATCTAGATTGGGGGTTGCACATATGCATATACGCTCATATGATCATGGCAATTCAAGCCGCGTCAAGGCACAAGCCCTGGCAGTGTGAAGCGGTAAGACAGGAGACAAGCATGGATGATTTGGCCAAGGTATTTGAGCGGGTATCGCGCTATTTTGCGCTGCTTTCCGAACCCATGCGGATTCGGGTGCTCCACGCGATCTGCCAGGATGAAAAAACCGTCTCGGAAGTGGTCGAAGAAACCGGTGGAACCCAAGCCAATATCTCTCGCCATCTGAGCACGATGTATCAGGCTGGGGTGCTGACCCGCCGCAAGCAGGGCAGTTTCATTTACTACGGTGTCGCCGACACCGCGCTTACCGAGATTTGTCGCACAGTCTGCGTGCATATTGCCAGCAGCATGGAGCAAACTGACACGGCAACTGAGCGCACGGATTTGATGCAACTGGCTCAAGAGCTTCAACTGGCTGAGATGCGTCGCGAGCAGGCCTCACAAGCCGCGATGGCAAGTGCTGCTGTGCAGGGGCAAGCATGAGGGCTGAGGATATTCAGTGTGCTGCGCCAGGCCCGGATCAACCTGCCGCACGCAATCAAACCGCCGGTCGAGTTCAGCGCGCACCAGAAGCTCCCCGCTCGCCCAGCCGGCGGCAGTTCTTCGGTGGTGCAGCATTTGGGGCTGCAGCCGTTGGGTCAGCGCTAAGCGGTCCCGCTGCGTCCAAAGCGCAAGCTCAGCCAGCCCCTGCAGGAGAGCGCGCAATTCTCGAGCTCCCGGAACACACCAAGGGACTGGGTCAACCGGTGGCGGCCAACGGTTACGGCGTGCCTTCGAAGTGGGAGAAAAATCTGCAGCGGCGCGAAAGCCCTGGCCTCACTCGCGTGTCTGCCGCTTCGGTGAGCTTTACCCCGCTGCAAGGGCTGTTTGGCATCCTCACTCCGAATGGCCTGCATTTTGAACGCCATCATCAGGGCTGGTGGGATGTGGATCCCAGCGGGCATCGGCTGATGATCAATGGGCTGGTTCGGCAGCCCAAAGTGTTCACCATGGATGAGCTGATGCGCCTGCCCAGCACCTCGCGCATTCACTTCATCGAATGTGGGGCCAACACCGGGATGGAGTGGGGGAATGTCGCTGTGCCCACCGTGCAGTACACCCACGGCATGTTGTCGTGTTGCGAGTTCACCGGGGTGAAGCTTTCGGTGCTGCTGGAAATGGCTGGCATTGACCTCAAAAAGGCCCGCTACATCCTGGCTGAAGGGGCCGATGGCTCGTCGATGACCCGCACCATTGAGCTGAATGCCGCCATGACCGATGTGATTGTGGCCTATGCCATGAACGGTGAGATGTTGCGCCCCGAAAATGGCTATCCGCTGCGCCTGGTGGTGCCGGGGGTCCAGGGAGTCTCCTGGGTGAAGTATTTGCGCCGCATCGAGGTGGGTGATCAGCCTTATTACACCAAGGATGAAGTGATTCACTATGTGGATCTGATGCCCGACGGACTGCACCGGCAATTCACTTCCATCCAGGAGGTTAAATCGGTGATCACCAGCCCCTCGGGCGGGCAGGTGTTGCTCGACAAGGGGTTCTATAACGTCACCGGTTTGGCTTGGTCCGGTCGCGGCAAGATTCGCCGGGTCGATGTCTCTGTGGATGGCGGCAAAAACTGGCGCGCGGCGCGGCTCGACAATCTGGTGCTGGATCGTGCGCTTACCCGCTTTAACTTTGATTGGGTGTGGGATGGCAAACCGGCCATCGTGCAAAGCCGCGCAGTCGACGAGACCGGGCATGTGCAGCCCAAGATCAACCAGCTGCGGGCCAAGCGGGGCACCCGCTCGATTTATCACAACAACGCGATCCAATCCTGGCGTATTGCCGAGAGCGGCGAAGTCAGCAATGTGCAGGTGTATTGATGAAACAAGGTGCTAAAGCGTTCCGGCTCATTGCGGTCGCCACGGTGTTTGCCTGCCAACTCATGGTGGGCTGTGTGCTTGCTTTTATGACTCTGCTCGAACCTGCGCATGCCCAAACCAATGCAAAACCCTGGGCGAGTCTGGGGCGCGCAGCCACGCCAGCCGAAGTCGCTGCATGGGATATCGATGTTCGTGCCGACTTCAAGGGTCTGCCCGCGGGCCGGGGATCAGTGGCCAAAGGCCAGGAAGTATGGGAGGCTCAATGCGAGTCATGCCACGGCACCTTTGGCGAATCCAATGAAGTGTTCACCCCGATTGTGGGCGGAACCAGCAAGAAGGATATTGAAACCGGCCGGGTGGCTGCCTTGCAGCGTGGTGACTATCCGCAGCGC
Organism: Burkholderiales bacterium; assembly: GCA_027487815.1. Classification (GTDB taxonomy): domain Bacteria; phylum Pseudomonadota; class Gammaproteobacteria; order Burkholderiales; family Burkholderiaceae_E; genus JAIYCW01. The sequence continues at coordinate 35,981 of JAIYCW010000081.1, read as the reverse complement.
ACTACGCTGATGAAGGTCTCGCAGCTCTCGACGCTGTGGGACTACATCAACCGGGCCATGCCCTGGAATGCGCCCAAGTCACTCAGCGTGGAAGAGGTATATGCCGTTACCGCCTACATCCTGCATCTGGGCGACATCGTGCCAGCGGATTTTGTTCTGTCTGATAAGAATATTGCTCAGGTGCAGCAAAGGCTGCCCAATCGCAACGGCAAGGTGCGATATGAGCCGATGTGGGTGAAAAGCGGGAAACCCGATGTGCAGGGCAGCTTGTGCATGAGTGGTTGTGCGACTGAGTTGGATATCCGGTCGTTTTTGCCCGACTATGCCCGCAATGCGCATGGCAATCTGGCTGAGCAGCATCGTGCAGTCGGGCCGGTGCGTGGCGCGGACACTACCCGCGCAGCGCTTTCCCCTGCGCCTTCAATGCCCGTGATGGTGGCGGCTTCTACACCAACTCCAACCGCGACTCCCAAACCAAGCGGCAAGCCGCCCGCCGAGCTTGCGAAGGCTAGTAATTGCACGGCGTGTCATGCTCAAGCCGCGCGCTTGCTTGGCCCCTCGTTCAAGGACATTGCGGCTCGTTACAAAAGCGATCCCCAAGCGGAAGACAAGCTCACCCTGAAGGTGCGTAATGGAGCGCAGGGCGTGTGGGGCGCAATTCCCATGCCCGCGAACCCGGCACTCAAGGAGGAGGAAGCCCGCAGCCTGGTACGCTGGATTCTTGGCGGTCTGTAATGCATTCCGGTGCTGATAAAAGCGTTAAACCTGTTGAAGATTGCATAAGCAAGCCCGGGTTTCTTATATGATCGCGTTCAAACCACAACGGGCGCAAGATTCGCCTGAAGCTCATTTATCTGCAGGAGTCCCTATGAATGTATCCAAGCGCCACACCTTGCGCGCCGCCTCAAGCGCCAGCCTTTACGCCACCCTGGTGAGTCTGGGCATGATTCCAGCGGGCGCGGCGCAAGCCCAAGCCTTTAATGCCAATGCGTTTCAGGCCAAGACGATTGCTGAAACCTTACGGGCTTTGGGCGCCACCAACGTGACAGAGTCCAAAGACATTGCGATCAACTCGCCTGACATTGCTGAAAACGGCGCTGTGGTGCCGGTTGCGATCCGTAGCGGGCTGGCTAAAACAGAGTCCATCGCCTTGCTGGTTGAAAAGAATCCCAACAACCTCGCGGGTGCCTACGAGATTCTCGACGGGGCCGATCCCGAGGTGGCCATGCGTGTGAAGATGGGGCAAAGCTCGGATGTGATTGCCCTGGTGAAGGCGGATGGCAAGTTCTACACCACCAAAAAAGAGATCAAGGTCACCCTCGGTGGCTGCGGCGGCTGACCAACTCTGAACCGCCTTCCGATTTGTCTGAATCCAAGCTATTGAAAGAATTAACATGCCTGATCCAATGAAAATTCGTGCCACCGTTAAAGACGGCGTGGCTGATGTACGTGTTTTGGTGGCTCACGAGATGGAAACCGGCCAGCGTCGCGACAGCACTGGCAAGTTGGTGCCGGCCTGGCATATCACCGAGCTGACTGGAGCCTTGAATGGTAAGCCGGTGATCAAGGCCCATTGGGGGCCGGCGATTTCGAAAAATCCCTTATTCACCTTCAAGATCAAGGGCGCTAAAGCGGGTGACAAGGTCACCGTGTCGTGGGTAGACAATAAAGGCGAACGGCGCAGCGACGAAGCTACTGCAACCTGATCTTGAAACGGGCCGTGCCCCGGAGGCCAGAAAAAAACCGGGCTGATAAAACTACAAGATTGGGGAGACGAACATGGGACGAAAAAATTTCGCTCGCGCAGCGCTGCTAAGCTTGGCGCTGGGCGCGACCTCGCTAGCCTCGGCGCAGGGACAAAACACCCAGGCGGAAATAGAGCGCTATCGCCAAATGCTGCAAGACGGCAATCCGGCTGAATTGGTATCGGCTCGCGGTGAGCTAATGTGGGCGCAAAAGCGCGGTCCTAAAAATGTATCGCTGGAGCAGTGCGACCTCGGCTTGGGGCCGGGCAAGGTGAAGGGAGCGTATGCGCAACTGCCCCGCTACTTCGCTGATACCGATCAGGTTATGGATTTTGAAAGCCGCCTGGTGCACTGCATGGTGAGTCTGCAAGGCTTCGATCGGGCAGCTGTGATTCGCGCACCGTTTTCCCGGGAAGGTGAGCCACAAACCGAGCTTGAATCACTCACTGCTTATGTTGTGGAGGAATCGCGGGGTATGCCGATCGCCGTTTCCCAGCGGCATGCCAAAGAGCGTGAGTCCTATAAGCGCGGTGAGAAGATTTTTTATTTCCGTGGCGGGCCGTATGACTTTTCCTGTGCCACTTGCCACTCGGTGGATGACCAGCGGATTCGGTTGCAGGATTTGCCCAATCTCACCAAGCCTGAGCCGGCTCAGCGAGCATTTGCTACCTGGCCCGCCTATCGGGTCTCGCAGGGGGCCCTGCGCACCATGCAATGGCGGCTCTATGATTGCTTCCGCCAACAACGCTTTCCCGAGCTGAAGTATTTGGCCCCGGCTTCCGTGGACCTGATTACCTTCCTTGGTGTCAATGCCAACGGCGGCAAGATGGATTCCCCCGCGATCAAGCGCTAAGTCAGGATCGATCATTATGAAATTTTCAAAAACTATCTTGAGCCTGACGGGGCTGGTAGTGTTGGCAGGCTGCGCCAGTTTTGCAACTGGGCCCAGCAGCGCCGAAATCGAAGCTCTGCTCAAGAGCTCGTTTGATGAACGTGGCCTGGCCAAGCTGGATCGCCTGGATCAATCGGCTTTGCAGCGGGCGTGCTCGGATTACGCGGGCAAGGAATTACCCAAGGGCCTGCGCGAAAAGCTTGAGAAAGCGGCGATTGATGGGGTGAAAACTCCGGCAGGCAGTTTGCTTGGCAACTGGCAAAACGGTGAGAGGATCGCCCAAAACGGCCGTGGCTTGCAATTCACCGACACACCTGAGACTGTGGCCGGAGGCAACTGCTATGCCTGCCATCAGATTCGCAAGGATGAATTGTCTTACGGCAACATCGGCCCATCGCTTTACAACTACGGCAAGCTGCGTGGTGTGAGCGATCCATCGTCGCCCAATTCCGATCCGATCATCAAGTACACCTGGGCCAAGATCTGGAACTCGCACGCATTTAATGCCTGCTCGCAGATGCCTCGCTATGGCGATGCCGCGATTCTGAACGAGCAGGGGTTGAAAGATGTGATGGCGCTGTTGCTCGATCCTCGTTCACCCGTCAATCAATAACGATGGACCGTCGCGAATTCGTTCGCGTGATGGGGGCCGCAAGTGCGGCCGGCCTATCGCTCGATGCCACCGCCGCCCAGGCGCAAAGCCAGCTCTATGACCTGCCGGCGTTTGGCAATGTCAGCCTGATGCATTTCACCGATTGCCATGCACAGTTGCTGCCGATTTATTTTCGCGAACCTAGTGTCAATATCGGGGTAGGTGCGGCCACCGGAAAAGCGCCGCATCTGGTGGGCGAGGCATTGCTTAAAGCGTTTGGTGTGGCACGTGGCTCGCCCATGGCGCATGCCACCACTTTTATTGATTTTGAACAGGCCGCCAGGCGCTACGGCAAGGTGGGCGGCTTTGCGCATCTGGCCACTCTGGTCAAGAAAATCAAGTCCACACGGCCTCACGCTTTACTGCTCGATGGTGGGGACACCTGGCAGGGCTCTGGCACATCACTCTGGACCCAGGGCCAGGACATGATCGATGCCTGCAAGCTGTTGGGCGTTAATGTGATGACTGCGCATTGGGAGTTCACCTTGGGTGCCAAGCGCGTGCAAGAGGTGATCGCGAAGGATTTCAGAGGGCAGATCGATTTTGTGGCGCAAAACGTGCGCACCACTGATTTTGAAGACCCGGTGTTTGAGCCCTACACGATCAAGGTGATTCAGGGGGTGCCGATTGCCATTCTCGGGCAGGCCTTCCCGTATACCCCGATTGCCAATCCGCGCCACTTCACACCCGAATGGAGCTTTGGCATCCAGGATGAGCGGATGCAGAAGATGGTGGATGAAGCACGCGCCAAGGGCGCGCAAGCGGTCGTACTGCTGTCGCATAACGGGATGGATGTGGACCTCAAGCTCGCGAGTCGGGTGCGAGGGATCGATGCAATTTTGGGTGGCCACACGCATGACGGCGTACCGGCGCCGACCATTGTTGACAATCCGGGTGGCAAAACGCTTGTGACTAACGCCGGGTCCAACGGCAAGTTTTTGGGTGTGCTGGATCTCGATGTGCGCGCTGGCAAGGTGCAGGGCTTTCAGTACCGCTTGCTGCCGGTGTTTTCCCGCCTGTTGCCTGCTGATCCTGCCATGCAATCGTTGATCGATCGGGTGCGTGCGCCCTACAAGGCCAAGCTCGAAGAGCCGCTGGCTCGCACCGATAGCCTGCTTTATCGCCGGGGCAACTTTAACGGCAGTTTTGATCAGGTGATCCTGGATGCCCTGATGAAGACGCAGGATGCGCCGATTGCTTTCTCCCCGGGCTTTCGGTGGGGCACCAGCGTATTGAGCGGTGGTGTCATTACCCGCGAGCACCTGATGGACCAAACCGCAATCACTTATCCGATGGTGACGGTGAATTCGTTCAGCGGTGAAATGATCAAAACCATTCTTGAAGATGTTGCAGATAATCTTTTTAATCCCGATCCGTATTATCAGCAGGGCGGTGATATGGTCCGTGTCGGTGGCCTGAGCTATTCGATTGAGCCCAATGCTCGGGCGGGTGCGCGAATCAGCGACATGCGCTTGGGCGGTCAGGCGATCGAGGCGGATAAATCCTATCGTGTGGCAGGCTGGGCTCCGGTCGCCGAAGGTGCGAAGGGCGAGCCAGTGTGGGACGTCGTGGAGCGTTACCTGAAAGATCAGAAAGTGGTTCGGGTGGGCAAGGTTAATACGCCGCGCCTGATCGGCATGCCAAGCAACGCCGGGCTAGCGCCTTGAGATCCAAGGAGTAACGCGAATGGTGCAGCGGCTGAAAGCTTTTGTGGACCAGGTACGTGCTCAAGTCAGTCTGTATCCGCGAGTGCCAGATGCAACCCAGGAGCAGGCGTTGTTTGGATCGCTCAAGCCTGCGCTTGAGGCCTTGCTCAAGCAAAACGACTGGCTGCCCGAAAGCCATGCCAAGTTTGATCCGGCTCGCTATCAGCAGCACCCCCTCTATCGTGATCCAGAAGGGCGCTTTAGTGTGGTCAGTTTTGTGTGGGGGCCTGGCCACGCCACGCCGGTGCATGATCACACCGTGTGGGGCATGGTTGGGGTATTGCGAGGAGCCGAGCTTTGTCATCACTTCGGTTTGCGCAATGGTCAATGGGAAGCTCAGGGCGACTCTCACCTGGTGCATGCCGGGGAAGTTGATCTGGTGTCCCCAAGCATGGGTGACGTGCATCGCGTAAGCAATGCATTACCCGATCAAATCACCATCAGCATTCATGTCTATGGTGCGGACATTGGCTTGGTCAAACGCCACGTCATGACGCCCGGCCAAGCCGAGGTGCGCGAGTTTATCTCGGGCTATTCGGACGTACCGCCCCTTCTGGGGTGATGTCCTTCATTGTCCGGCCTTCGATGTCGGCCCGGATATGCTCTGGCAAACGTTTGAGCAACCAGCGAATTGCCAGCGGCACCAGCACAACATCATCCATGACTCCGAAAAAGGGAATCAGGTCAGGAATGAAGTCGATGGGTGAAATCAAATAAGCCACGATGCCAAGGGCTCCGAGTTTGAGCCAGCCCGGGGCTTGAGGGTGGCGCACCGCAAGCCACAAAAGCTTCGCATCGCCACGCACTACCGTCCAGAGAATTGCCAAGCGTTTCCACATCTCCGATCTCCTTGATCTGAAAAACAGACGCTTTGAATATTGGGACCGCCCTGCAGATTGCAAGGCTCTAGCTCAGCCCTAAGCTGTCTTGCCGGCGCGCAGTTTATTCACAATAAAGAGTAATGCCACGGCCGCGCCAATGGAAGCAATCCAGCCAGCACCTTGCCCGGGGGCATACCAGCCCAGCATCTGGCCGATCAAGCCCGCGCCAACCGACCCAGCCACGCCTAACACAGCCGTCATGATCCAGCCCATTTTCTGCTCGCCTGGCATGACAAAGCGGGCAATAGCCCCAATGACCAGGCCAGCAATCACGGTGGCAATGATTCCCATGGCAATCCTAAATAAGCGTGAGCGATGCGCGCAGTATCGGCACAGCGTACCCAGGCGTCAACCGGATCTCAAATTAATCCTGTTAACGAAGGTTGCGTCGGATTGCGGGTGGCCTGTTTCATGGAATACATATTGATGTCGGCCTGCCTGAGCAGCGGCTGTGCTGCACGAGCATCCAGCGGCCATACTGCAATGCCCACCGATACCCCGATTCGAATCATGATGCCATCGACCGAGATTTCATTGCTGACCGAAGTGATGATGGTTTCAGCCACTTGCAAAGCCTGCTCACGGTGCGGGGCTTGCTCAAGCAGGATCAGAAACTCATCACCTCCAACACGGGCAACCATATCGGCCTGGCGCACCGCATGCTGCAGGCGTTTGGCCACGATTTTGAGCACTTCATCTCCCATGGCATGACCGTGCAAATCGTTCACGGCCTTGAAGCCATCCAGGTCGAGCGCGAGAACGCTAAAAGCCTGAGAGGGTGCCTGCTCTGGAGGCTGGGAGCACAGCGCCAGCAGGCGTTTTTCAAAGGTGACCCGGTTAAACACGCCGGTCAGTGCATCGTGGCGCGCCAGCCATTGGTTACGTTGCTCGGCGTTACGACGAGCGGTGGCGTCGCTCAAGCTCACGATGATGCCTTGCGAGGGCATGACGGGATCAGCTGCGCACACCTGCAAGTCAAGCCAGACCTGGTGGCCGTCGGGCCGCTTGAAGCGTGCGGTAATCGAAAACATGCTGTCGCGTTCAATCTGCGCTCGAGCCTTGGCCAAGAGCCTCAAGCTGTGTTGCGGCAATAGCCCAAATCCGCTGCGCAAATCCTCCAGGCTGGGACTGGCCTTTAGCCCGAGCAACAGGGTGGCTGGGCGACTCACCCGCAGGATGCCTTGGGCGTTGATCCAGATGATGGCGGTTTGTTCGGAGTTGAACATACGCTGCTGCTGATCTTCCAGCGCCCGGATGCGTACCGAGTTACGCAGGCCTTCATCGAGCACCCTGCCATATTTGTAGAGCATGAATACCGCAAAGACAAAGAGGCTGCCGGACAGCACTGGGGTGTAGGAAGGATTGCCTTGAAGGTCGTGCACCGGGATCGTGGCCAGCGCAACTATTGGGGGAATGCAAAATCCGAGGTAAGCCATTGGGTAGGCGGCAAGGGTGCCGAGGGCCACGAACGCCGTGCCTGCAATCAGGCTTGACACGAGCATTTGACCATTGGGAGGCATATCCTGGCCAAAGTACACCCAGCTTGACCACAGTATGCCCACCAGCCATGACAGGGCAATCACGCGGGTACGAAATTGGCCAAGTTGCTCGGCCGTGGCGACTTGTGGACTGAATACCATCAGATATCCCACCCGGCTCAATGCGCAGGCCAAAAACCCGCCAGTAAACAGAGCGTTGGTCATCGTACTGAGATCAGACTCCGAGATTGCGACCCAATTGAGTGCCGCCACCAGCAGAATAAGGACGGCGTTGCGGGGGGCCGCGCTTGTGAGGATGGCAGCGCGCGCCCGCTCGACTTCCAGCTCAATACGAAATCCCGAGACCTCCGTCACCTGCGTCAGCATCCCTTTGATTTGCAAGCCTCGTAGTGTAACTCCTGAGCGCGAAATGCGATTGGCGCGTCACCCGATATCACCGAGCTCATGGAGGTGTCACGGTCAGTGGAGAGTGTGCCTTTTTTCGTCCAATTTCACGATGGTTTCGTCGCGAATATGGAGGTGGATACATCCGTATCCGATCTCTTAACTTAAGGAGTAGTGAGATGAATATTGGCAGTTCAATGGGCATGATGCCCAATGCATCCGCGATGAGTGAGATGCGCACCAAGATGTTCGCCAAGGCCGATGCTGATGGCAATGGCGGCCTGAACATTGAAGAGTTCAGCAAGATGGCCGAAAGCTCCCCGATGGGAAAGGCCAGCGGAGTCAATTCCGCCGATGCATTCAAGAAGTTGGATGCAGACGGGGATGGCTCCCTGACCAGCTCTGAACTGGACACCGGAATGAAGGAGAAGATGCAAGCCATGATGAGCCGCATCACCGCCTTTGCAGGTGCGCAGGATGACACCAAAAGCTCCAGGCAAACCAATGCTGCAAGCGAGTCCCCTAATGCATGGCTGCTGGAGCAATTGACCAAGTTGAGCAACGAGCAGGTGGCGACCTCGCAAAAGGCCGCCAAGAGTAATCCTTTGTCGATTTACGCCTAGCGGCGCGCCTCTCGGGTTACACCGGATTTGCTGCAGCAGGTTCGGTGGCCTCGATAACCACGCCAACACCTGAGCGCAATCCGTCCCACTGATGCAGAATCACCCGCCCGCCAATCTGCGCGGCAATCTGCGAGACGATGGCCAGACCCAACCCGCTATGGCCCAGTTTCGTGCTGCTTGATGCCAGCTTGCCAAACGGACGCAGGGCAGTGGTGAGATCAATCGCGGCAATCCCTCGGCCGTGATCGAATACGCTGAGTCGCACATCACCACCGCTGGTATCAACCTCGACGTGAATTGGCGCCTGCCCGTGGGCCAGTGCATTATCGATCAGGTTGGAGAGGATCCTTTGGATCGCCAGATCAGGCAGCTCATGACCCAGATAATTGCCGCGCGTCAGGGCGACCCTTGCACCGGTGGCACGAAAGGATTCAATCACTTCGTGGGCAATGCCTGACACCGAGCGTGGATGCCCGGTTGCAAGCTCGGCAGCATCGCCTTGAACATACGACAAGAACTGATCGATCATGCGTGATAGGGCTGCAAAATCACCCTGCATACCCAGGTTCGTGGCCTCGGGGCACTCCAGCTCGGCCCGCAACTGCAAACGCGCCAGAGGCGTGCGCAAGTCATGGGATAGCCCGGCCAGCATATTTCGCCGGGTCGCTTTTTCATCCTGCAGTGCATCCACAATTGCATTAAAAGCATGCACTATGTCCAGCAGCTCGGTGCCGAGATGCGGCGCCGCATCGATTTTGGATAACGAGTGGCGACGAGCGAGCATCTGTTGCGATACCTGCGAAATCGGTGTGGTGATCTGGCGAACGCCAAACAACATGGCTGCCAATGCAGCTCCTCCGATAGTGACAAACAGCACCAGCGCCGGGAAGAAGGCTCCGCCGGGAGGTGGAGTAGGCGCAAGCACAGTAATGCTCCAGGGCTGCTGTTCGATCAGAAACTGAAACTCCAGTGCCTTTCGGTGGATGATCCCAGTGGCATCGGCATTCTGAATCTCGATACCGTCTGCAAGAAGTAACCGAATCTCCTGGATCAAAAAGCGCATTTGGGCCGGACTGTCGGCAAGATCCCACGGCTTTTGAATGGTTTGAATCGGCTTGGCATCAATCCCGATGGCCTTTAACCGCTGCAGGCTCGCAGGATCACGCCCGGTGAGCAGCAATTGTCGGCTTACATGAACCGTATCTACGGTGCTGCGCGCAAGTTGTTTGCCCATGGTGGGCAAAACGAGAATCAGGAACACGGTATGAATGACCAGCGAAAACATACTCACGCCGACCACCAGAATCATGAGTCGGCGCACCGTTGACATGGGTTTGCCGGGCCACCACTTCATCTATTGGCCCTGCCGTAGAGGCTCAACGCTGTGCTCAGCCCAGGCCGGGATAAACATGTAGCCATGGCCCCGAACTGTCTGAATATAACGGGGTGTCAGGGGGTCCGGTTCGATCACTTTGCGCAGGCGCATCACAGCGGCATCAATCGCGCGCAGTGTGACGCTGTCCGCCCGCTTATGCGACACCGCCAATAGCCGCTCGCGCGACACCACTACATTGGGGTTAGTGGTGAGCTCGGCAAGCAATGCATATTCGATGGTGTTCAACACCCGTACTTCGCCACCTCGGTGCAAACTGCGCGAAAGTGGAAAGAATCGATACTCTCCGATAACCACTTCCCGTCGGGCTGCAAGCGGTGCCCCGGGGCTCACATTGGTGCGCCTGAGTACGGCACTGATGCGAGCCATCAGTTCGCGAGCCGAGAACGGTTTACCCAAATAGTCATCTGCACCCATTTCAAGCCCCACTACCCGATCAATCTCCTCACCCAGTGCAGTAAGCAAAATGATTGGGATGCGGTCGCCCTCACTGCGAAGCTTTTGGCAGGCCTGCAATCCCGACATGCCAGGCAAGCCCACGTCCAAGACGATCAAGTCCGGCCTCAGGCGATGCAGCCGGTGCAGCATGTCTTCAGCATTGGTCATGGTGGTGACTGATAACCCGCTTTTTTCAAAGTAGGTTTGCAGCATGTCACGTAGCGACGGGTCGTCTTCAACGACATAAAGATGAAAGCGTGGTTCGCTGGTCATGAATAGAAGATCCTCATGGTGAAGTCATTGTTGTCGAAGAGCCTGCACTGGGGCAAGTTGGGCGGCCCTGCGTGCGGGCCACCAGCCAAAAATCAGACCGGTTAGTACCGCGACCGAAAGCGCCATGAGCACGGACGCGGTGTCAATGGGCACAGTCATTCCGGTCAGGCGCAGGGCTGACGACACGCCGACCCCAAGCAGGATGCCGGCAATCCCGCCAATCGCTGAAAGCACGGCTGCTTCGGCCAGGAACTGCGTCTGAATATCCCATTTATTGGCCCCAAGCGCTTGCCGCAAACCGATCTCGCGGGTTCGTTCGCCCACGCTCACCAGCATGATGTTCATGATGCCAATGCCGCCCACCATCAGCGAAATAGTGGCGATGGCCGCAAGCAGGATGGAAAGAACCCGCATTGTGGTGGCCAGAGTCTCGCCCACCGCACTTAAATCACGTACCGCAAAATCGTCTTCTGCGCCAGGTGCAATCCGATGCCGCTGGCGCAGCAAGCCTTCGATCTCCGATTGCGCAATCCCCTTGGGGAACACACTTGAGGGTTCGGCCAGCACCATGCTTACGGTACCGGGAAACGGCGAGCCGCTAAGCCGCCGCTGCAAGGAAGTGATCGGCATCACCGCGACATTGTCTTGATCTCCACCGCCAAAACCCTGGCCTTTCGGTTTGAGTACGCCGATCACAGTAAAGGGCTGACGCTGGATTCTTATGAGCTGGCCAATCGGATCGCTCGGGCCAAATAGTTCAGTGCGCGCGGTTGACCCAAGGATCACCACGTTGGCACCACTGCGCACTTCAGCGTCGGTGAACGCCTGGCCGAGTTCAAGGGTCATGGAATTCACTGAAAAATAATCGGTGGTTGATCCGGTTACCGTGACCCCCTTGTTGGCGGCTCCCGCGATGAGCTGTGCTTGTATCGAAATCAATGGGGCGGCCTTGCCAATGCTGGCTAGTTCAGCAATGGCCTGCGCATCCCCAATGGTCAGCGTGGGTAGACTGCCCGAAGCCCCGCGAAATCCACCGCTGCTGGGCGCCCCCGACATGATGTTGAGTTGATTCGCACCGAGTGAGGAAATCGATTTGGCTATATTGAGTTTGGCCCCCTGACCGATCCCGGACATCAGTATCACTGACGATACTCCGATCACCATCCCGATAATCGTCAGGGTGGATCGCAGACGGTTGGCCCCGAGCGCTGAAATTGCCTCAAACCCTGCTGCCAGAATCTTGACATTCATCGCGACCGGTCCTCCAGCAAGCGGCCATCTCGAAACACCAGCTGCCTGGGGCAGCGTGCGGCGATGTCGTTGTCATGCGTCACCATCAGCACGGTTTTACCTTGCTCGCGGCATAGTTCGGCCAACAGCTCGATCACTATGTTGCCGTTGGTAGAGTCCAGTGAGCCTGTGGGTTCGTCCGCGAGAATGAGCGGCGCATCATTCACCAGTGCGCGTGCGATTGCTACACGCTGCTGCTGCCCACCACTGATCTGCGCAGGGCGGCGGTCCAAGCCATCGGTGATGCCCAGCCGCTCCAGCAGCCGGATGGAACGCTCGCGGCGCGGTGCTGCGCTAATCCCCGCGTAGACCAGAGGCAGCTCCACGTTGCGCAGCAGGCTGTAGCGCGGCAAAAGATTGAAGCTTTGGAACACAAAGCCGATACTGCGATTGCGAACTTGTGCCAGCGTGGTATCCGCAAGCGCAGTCAGCTCGATGCCATTAAGCCTTACCTGCCCGCTACTTGGGCGATCCAACGACCCCGCCAAATTGAGAAAGGTCGACTTCCCGGAGCCCGACGGGCCGGTGATCGCAACAAACTCTCCGGCCTCAAACTTCACGCTGACGTCCGCGAGCGCGTTAAATGGCTTGTCGGCCACCTCGAACTGGCGACTCAAAGCAATGCACTCAAGCAGTGACCCAGCTGCAGGCTGCAGTGCCGGCATCATAGAATCTTCGGGCCCTTGAAACCACTGGCGGGACGCACACCGATGATCAGAGTGTCTCCCTCACGCAAGCTGGTATCGCGCAGCTCGGTAAATGCAGAGTCCGACAGGCCTGTGTTCACCTCGATGCGCTGAGCGCTTCCATCTGCGCCCAGACGGTAGATCGGTCTTGTTGATGCACCACGGGATGGTGCAGATGCCGTCGTTTCCTGACTTGTCGCATAGCGCAAGGCGGCATTTGGAATTCGCAGGGCTTGGTCGCGCCGATCAACATCAATACGCAAGTACGCAGTCATACCCGGGCGCAGCACTTGATCCTCATTGCTTGCGTCAATGATAACGCTGTAGGTCACCACATTTTGCTGCACGGAGTAGTTATTACGCACCTGCCTGACTCGCCCGGTAAAGCTTCGTTCGGCAAACGCATCGACGCTGAATTCCACCCGTTGGCCGATCGTCAAGCCGCCAATGTCGGCCTCCGGAATCGAAGCTTCTATCTGCATTTGCCGCAAGTCCTGCGCAATTCTGAACAGCACCGGTGCGCTGAAGCTCGCTTGAACGGTTTGACCCACAGCCACTTCTCTGGACAGTATGGTTCCTGATACCGGTGAAACGATTCGGGTGTACTCAATATTGAGTTGCTGACGTTTGATAGTCGCTTGTTGTTGCTCAAGCGCCGCACGCGCGCCATCACGACGTTCAAGCGCTTGATCATGCTCAGACTGAGAAACATAGCCTTGAGCGATGAGCTGTGCTGAGCGTCGCAGTTCTGCCTCGTATAGAGAAAGATTGGCCTGAAGCTTGCGCAGGTTGGCCAGCGAGGCCTCCAGGTCGGCCTGTGCAGCTGAGCGATCTATCTGCGCAAGTAACTGGCCCTTATCCACCTTTGAATTGAAGTCGACATAGAGCTCCACGATTCGGCCCGAAGCCTGCGTGCCCACTTGCACCACATTCACCGGGTTAAGTGTTCCGCTGGCATTGATGACCCGAGTGATGGAGCCCCGATCAATGGCTATCGTCAAATAAGGCGCAGGCACAGCAGGATGCAGGGATTGCATTGGGTTTATGGATAAGCCGGTCCATAGCGCTGTGGCTATAGCGGCACAGGCGAGAGCAACAATCGTTCCAGTAATCAGGGTTTTTCTTTGCATCGGGTTATGGCGTCAGAGAAATGTTCAAGCGATAAGCCTCATCAAAAGCACCTTGCAAGAGGGCTAAGGCAAACTCGGCATTGCGCAATTCGGCTTTGGTAGTGATCCATTGCCTTGAGCGATTGCCAACTTCGTTTTGTGCGGTAATCACATCGGTCAAGCCAATGACGCCCGCCTCGAACTGCGCCCGGCGAGCGCTTTCGGTTTGCTTTGCCGCATCGAGAGATTGCCTTGCAGCGTCAAGCGCGATGCGGGCAAGCTCCCGGGTGCTTTGAGCACTGGCCCATTTCAGACGTAATTCAAGACTGGTCTTGATCCATTGCTCTTGGGCAAGATCGAGATCAGCTTGCAGCTGCGCAATGCGGGCTGAACGCGCTCCTGCGTCATACACCGGAAGCGTGGCATTCACTGCGAACTCTGTGTACCAGGCCTCGTTAAGCCCCGGGATAACGCTGCCGGATTGGCGGCGCGGGCCAGTAAATCCAGAAACCCGCACATTCCAGCGGGTGGTGGCTTGCTCCGCAGCCAGAGCGTGTCTGGCGGATTGCACCGCGGCAAGCTGCTTTTCGATTTCGGGCGAAGCGGAAGGCTCAGCAAGCAAGCTATCTTGAAGCTGCTGTGAAGCCCCTGCAAGTGGGTCAAGACCATCCAGGGACTGGGGGGTCATGCTTTCCACCGAAAGCTGTAATCGGCCAAACAGCAGTTGGGCGCGTATCCTGAGATCAGCATCCGCTGCGAGCCGTTGGCGCTTGGCTTCAATCACTTGAGACTGGGCGTTTAGTAGATCAACCTGAGTCGCTCGACCAGCATTTAGGCGAGCATTCACAATGCGCTGGGTATTTGCCGCCAGTGCTTCGAGAAATACAGCATTGCCTGCAATCTCATGGGCCTGAGCCCAAGCGAGGTAGCGCGCATGAATATCGTTAATCAACTCGCGGGCAGTGAGCAGTTGTGCAAAAGTCTCACCCTGCAAGTTCGCCTGACGCAAGGATGTCCGTTCCCGAGTGGCTCCAGAGTCGAGCACTGTCTGCGCGACACCTAGCCCGGGAGTAAAACTGCGAACCCCGGTTTGAACACTGCCATGCCGTTGATCCGTGTATGCGGTGTTTGCCCGCACTTCGACGCTGGGTTTAAGGCCTGTTTTGGCCTCAATGATTTCCTGTCGAATCCGTTCAATTCTCCATCCCGCAATACGTGTTTCCGGAGCGATACACAGCATGCGCTCAATCGTCAGCCGAATATCCAAGGTGCCTTGAGCGGAAGGTCTTGGGCAATCTAACGCTGGATTTGTCGGCTGGGCGTGGGCTTCCTGAGGGCCGATAATGGGCAGCCATACCAAGGCCATGGCAACCAGGGTTTTGCGGGCAGTCGAGTTGCGCGAGAATCGGCCGGAAAATTGATTCGGGGCTCTAGAACTTAGGACACTGATTTGAAGGTGCATGCCGCAAATTGTGCGAGTTATCACGTGAGCATGGGTGGTGAGTTGTGACGCTGTGTGACGTCCAAGCGCAGGACGTAGTGATGACAAATCGTGAGATTCAGGCCGCTATGTCATGCAATGACATCGCCCGGGGACAAGCGTGTGAGTCTGGGTGCGGATACTGGGTGCTTCTCAAAACACTCATATTCAAACCATGCGCGGAAAAAAAGAAACTCACTGGGTGCGGCATGCTGCATCTATCGCAACAGCAGGGCTTATGTTGGTACTGGCCGCATGCGGAAAGGCCACGGAAGAAGGCGGTGTGCGGTTTGTGAACGTGTCTTCCAGCAGCCTGAAGGCTGACTTGTATGCAGGCGATGATCGTATTTTCTCGTCGATTGGCGCAGGACAATGGACGGACTACAGCAATCTGGAGGAGGGTACCTATACATTCAAGGTAACCAGTGAGGGTAACTCCACCGCCCTTGTTCAGGGATCAGTCCTGGTACCCAAGGATGCATCCCGAACAGTTGTAGCCTATGGCCCCGAATCAAATCTGAAGCTCACCACGCTTACCGAGGACGAAGGTACGCCGAGCTCCGGCGATACGCGAGTACGCATTTTGAATGCGAGTTCGGATGCCGGGCCGATTGATGTGTTTATCGGCGCGGAGTCGCAAAGCATTGATTCAGCGCCCACCACGATGAGCAATGTGGCAGCAGGCGCTACATCATCCTTCGTTACCGTATCGCGCGGTACTTATCGATTGCGTATTGCAGGCGCAGGGGATCGTAACGATTTACGTTTTGACCGCAGCGGCTTTGTACTAGAAAACCAGGAGGTGGTGAATCTGATTGTGTCCTCTGGGCCGGGTGGTTTTCTTGTGGATGTCGTTCGGATGAAGCAAACGTCCACTATCACCGCCTTTAAGAATCCGTTTGCGCGGGTTCGTATCGCGGCTGCTGCGGTGACGACGGGAGTCATCAATACGACCATTGGATCAACCACGGTAGCCAGCGCAGTGCGGGCGCCATCCGTAGCCAACTATGTGTGGGTCAACTCTGGTAATCAGAGTATCAGCACCACAGTGGCTGGCGCTACTGTGAGCGTGCCGGCGTTGGACCTGCTGGCAGGCGGCGATTACACCTTGCTTGTTCACGGTCGAAGCCCGGGCTTTGCTGCCAACTGGTTGGTGGACAACAATCAACTGCCTACCAACACCGCTCGAGGCAAGATGCGCTTGGTGAATGGGGCGATTGATACTGCAGGCGGACTCACGCTCACCGTGGACTTCAGCGCAATTGCCACCAACATTAACTACCCGAACGCATCGAGCTATGGGGTCATCAACGCTTCCAATACTGGACGGGTCGAAGTGGCTTCTCCGACCTCCGGCGCAGCGCTTTACTCCGCCACCGACCTTAATCTGGTTGCCTCAGGGGTGTATAGCCTATTCATACTTGGCGAGTCGGGAAACAGCACTGGCATCTTGCGGCGGGACAGGTGAGCATCATGTCGTGGAAGCTTTCGTTGGGTTGGTTTATTACTGGGCTCTTGATAGTTGTGCTGTTGAGTCAGGCTTGGGCGCAGCCAGCAGGGCAAACCTTTTTGTCTAACGAAGTAGTTCTGCAGGAAATCGCCGATGGGCGCGCCTGGCGCACCGAGCGCGCTCAAGAAGAAGGCATGAGCCTTACTCTGCGCGCCGATGGCACCGGTCAAATGACTGGCAAGCGAGGCTCAATGGCGATTACCTGGCGCTTTCAGGAAGAAGGCTTGTGCCTGCGGCTCATCATGGGCATGCGCAAGTGCATGCGCTTCGTTCGTGCTGAAAACGGGTTTGTTGGCTATGAAAGCCCCACCAGCACAGTGCGTTTATCCAGGCCAGTCAGCGGCTAATCGGTGCATCGCTAGACGGTTCACACTTAAGGAATCAAAAAATTGAAAACTATATTTTCCATCGCTACGGTTACAGCTAGGCGAGCACTTGTTTTGGGCTTGGCATGGGCCCTAACCGCATGCGCTAATCTGAGCTCACCGCCTTCGCAATCAACCCCTTCCAGCGTTCAATCCATGAGTGCAGTCCCGAGCCTGGAGATCGAGCTGCGCTGCGGGGACTGCGTGCTTAGTGATCAGCATAGAGCGGCGATTCGCGAGGCGTTTGAGCAGCAATATCGGAGCTCAAACACCAAAGCTTGCGCTCGCGACCGAATCATATTGACGATTGACGAGCTGAATCAGCAATCGTTCGCTTTGCTGATGATTCTTGGGCCGGGTGCGTTGCTATTGAGCGATAAGGCGAAAGGGACTGTGCAAACTTGCGCAGGAACAAGTGCGATTATTGAGGGGGCAGTGCGCCGGCCGCCACCGTTTCGGACGACCAACGCGTTGATGGCTGATCTCGGGGCTCAAGCGGCGAAAGCGGTAGCTCCGTAGGATTCCTTGGAGCGTGCTTTCGCAGTGCAGACCGGACAAAGGCTGCAGCGCTGTCGGTCAGCGTGGTGGGCGGATTGGATCTGATCACCACTAGGCAGATTTTCTGCGCCTCAATTGCCACGATCCAGAAGCACTATCGGCATCTGACCTGGATTCAAGCGCGTAGCGACCTAGCGACGCATACGCTATGGGCAGCTGATTAAATGCATCTACAATAATAATAAATCGGTGATATTATCGAATCTACATTAAATGCAGCTACTGATTGAATTCGACCCCCAAAAGAACCTTGCCAATGAGGCCAAACACGGGCACCAACTTAGTGAAGCTACTAGCCTGGAATGGGATGCTGCGGTCTACTTCCCGGACACCCGGCAAGACTACGGGGAGCCGCGTGTGGTGTGCTTAGGCTATATCGGTGAGCGGCTTATGTGTGCCGTGTTTGTGGACCGCGCCAGCAGCGGCAAAACAGTGCGGAGGATGATCAGCTTACGCAAAGCAAACTTGAGAGAGGTAGCACGTTATGCCAAAGCTTAAACCCGGCACGGTACTGCCCACGGTGGCCGAAGATGTGGCCATCACAAAAGCGGCGATGAGCGACCCTGATTCGGCGCCGTTCACCGATGAGCAGTGGGAGGCAGCAAGGCCAAGGCGCGGCCGACCGCCTGCGGTGTCTACCAAGCAGCAGATCACATTGCGTGTGGATCGCGACACGTTGGAGCTCATGAGAGATAGCGGCCCTGGGTGGCAGACCCGTGCGGCGAGCACGTTGTCGCGCTGGATTCGGCGCAGCGCGCAAAGCAGGAGTTAACTCGCGCCTGGCAGTTCTTGGGAACAGTCGGCGGTGAATGTGGCTTGGCATTTTTTTGCAAGTTTTTCGGATTACCAAAACGGTACCCGGGCGGCTGCCCAAACGGCAAAGATGGTACCTACAGCTTGGGCTCAGCTCCCAAGTGCGGCCCAGTTAACGCCAGATACTCGAACGTCTCGCCAGAAATCCATTCCACCTCCGAACATTCATAACTCATTATGTCCGCTTGCCGATACCACCAAGGAGGTTAACTTCCGCAAGTACTAGGTTGCGCCGCAGTAATGGCTTGCCGCGTCAGATCATTTACCTGGGCGCATACCTAAGTCCCGCCTTTAGTGGCCTTCGCTTGGTCATGGGCCCACGAGTCAATTAGGTCAGTTTGCTCAGCCCAAAAATCATGTAACTTGAGGAGGTTCTTCTTCGCTAACCAAGGCTTATCAAGCGCCCTCAAGACATCATATTGGGGTATTGAAACAACTCCTCCAAACGGTGCTTCGTAGAAGATTGAGCCCGCAACAAAATTCGTTACTCTTATCAACTGTTTTAACGATAGATCAATATCGTCATAGGTTGCGGTGGCTATTGCCTCCGATGCGTTGCTTCTCCGCTGGGCGTGCGCAATCTGTTGGTCTACGAGGGTGTGAACCTTATCTATGGACGGGTGGGCCAGCATCTCTTTTGCGGATTGAAGAAGTTCCGGCAGTACTGTGTCACCTCGTTTCCGGTTGTTCGGATTCTTTCCTGAGACCTTATCAAAAGCAGAATGGAGCATTTGCGACATGGCCCATGCATTTGGTCCGGTGACCGGCACGGATGTACTTGACACTTTTCCTGCGGCACTTAAGGATTTGGATGCCAAAAACTCTTGGTAGGCAGTTTGAAAGTCGTAACGAAGACCATCAAAGCAAACAAAATTCTCATGGGTAAGCAACTCGGGGCGATTCTCAATTTTTGCGATCAAAGTCCAAATCGAATCTGTCTTTTGATCCTTGTCAACTAGCTTTCGAATCCCTAGTGTCATAAGGCTTGCATACCCTGCAACGGTCAAATCCCATAACGCGCCATTAACTTTCCTTCTTGGCTCTAGTCTTCGCGCCTCATTCAAAGTTTTAAACACCATCGTGTGCCATGCAAGATCACGAATTTGTCTAATCACTGTGGTGTTGCTCGATCCTTTTAGGCGATCTAGGCAGCTTGTCCGAAACTCGCGATATGCAATAAGTGACTTACGGCGTACCAGTGGGACGTCGCAGTCTTCAACCTTGTATTGGAAGCTAGTACCGCTCAAAGGTCTTTAGGTGAATGCTCTCAGAAGCTCTGATGCTAGCAGGCCCGAAGGGTTAGAACCGGTTGTTAACCGCTTCGCCCACAAAAATTAGGAGCGGTTCCGCTCGGGTGGGCGATAAAACCATTCGCTGTACTGGTCCGGGGACTAACCTTCCTGGGGGGGCAACTGCAAAGCGGTTTCGGGAATCAATAAATGTCCCGCAATGTCTCGTCGCACATCGCTTCGCAACGATCCGTCCTGGTTAAACATCCAGCAGCTCAGTGCACCAAATCCCTGCCACAGTACATGCAGCAATTCTCGCGATGTGGCTAGCAACGATAGCTCTTTTGTGTCTTCAAAATAAAGTTGGCACCTCCAGTCTCGCTCGATCGGAGACTGGGGAATATCTTAGATTCTTTGGAGGGTCTGAACTTAGGACTGCGCCGCGGCTTGTCAGCAGGGAGTAAGCGAGGACGCAAGGGCCCTCTGTCTGAAGTAGTGGTATGCATTCAACGATGCAATGAATCGCGTTGAAGACTTGTTGCATCAGGTCCCAATCGAGAACCGCTGTTACAGGTAGGTCTTTATGATCGCGATACGCTCTGGGCCCTACGCTTGCTGAGTATTCAATCGACCCTCGCCGAAAAATCTGGAGCTGACCCTCGTTGACATAGCTAGTCGAATCTGGTTGGAGACGCAGCCCATCAATGTTTGGTCTAATCCTTGAAGCAGTTCCAGCAAGCCGCAGCTTTCCGGTCGAGATCTGATCTATGACGCTTAGGTCAACCGTTTGCACTAAAGAGAAGCTAGACAGGGGGACCATATGAATAACTACTGTTGATGCCTCGCCGTAAACCACTGGCGCGTCATCTGATTTAAAAAGTTCGATGCGCTGCCGGATGAAAGCTCTTGCGGCTTCAAGCACTTGGCCTTCAGCAGTGAAGGCTGATCGAATATCTTCGTACGACATTTGAGTGGTTCCGTTCACGAATCGCTTAGCAAACTTGGTGTCGCCATTGTTCAGGCCATAGCAATACGGTCCAGTCAGTGAACGTTCCACCTTGATTGCGAGAACAATTCCCAGTTCAACAGAGATTTCTTTGCATTCGATTCTAGGTGCTGAAGGCTTGACCCAAACAGCGAGATGCTGGCGGAGTTTGCTGATGAGTGTGGTGCCTACTACTCCAACCATTGGCGCGAGCTTGCATGCCTTGCCTAGTTGCTCTTGGATCCCATAAAGCAGGATACCGCCATCAGTGTTTGCCATCGCACAGATGTCTTTGAGCATCTCGTCCTTATCTTTATCGCTCGACGTGTACCACTCGCGCTTGAACTCTAGGGTTTGACTCTCTGGCCATCCGTCTTTGCAAATGTCATTGATTAGCGCACCATCGATTTGGTCGAGACGAAGAACGGTCATTGGCTTGGCTCCTTATGCTGCCAAGGGTACCGAAGTTCGTTGGTGGACCCGAACTAGTCCAGCGAGATTTAGGACTAACTTAGGACTAATTCATGCCGGGGAAGGTGCCTGAGCCAATCTAACTTGCTGATTTGAAGGGGTATTCGTGGTGGGCAGTGCAGGGTTCGAACCTGCGACCCCTGCCGTGTGAAGGCAGTGCTCTACCACTGAGCTAACTGCCCACGAAGCCCGTCATTATTTCAGATCGCAGGGCTGCGTGCAAACCTGTGCGATGCGAGCCTTGTAAAATGCAGCGATGACTACATTCGCTTCAACACCCACCGCGCAGGGCCCAGTGCGCACCCGCTTTGCGCCAAGCCCTACTGGCTTTTTACATATCGGCGGGGCTCGCACCGCGTTGTTTTCCTGGGCATTTGCACGCCATTTTGGTGGGCAGTTTGTCCTGCGCATTGAAGACACCGATCTTGAGCGGTCCACGCCTGAGGCGACCCAGGCGATTTTGGACGGCATGGCCTGGCTTGATCTAGCAGCAGATGAGGGGCCTTTCTTTCAAACTCAGCGTATGGCGCGCTATGCCGAGGTGATTGCCCAGCTGTTGGCCGACGGTCGGGCCTATCACTGCTATGCCAGTGTGGAGGAGCTTGACGCCTTGCGTGAATCCCAGCGTGCACGGGGTGAAAAGCCTCGGTATGACGGCCGTTGGCGGCCCGAGAATGTGCAGGGCAAGGTGCCGCCCGACGGGGTGCGGCCGGTGGTAAGGTTTCGCAATCCCGATGCGGGGGCGGTGCTCTGGGACGATATGTTCAAGGGACCCATCAGCATAGACAACACTCAGCTTGATGATCTGATCATTGCTCGGGGTGATGGGTCGCCGACCTACAACTTCTGCGTGGTGGTGGATGATTGGGATATGCGCATCAGCCATGTGATTCGGGGTGATGATCATGTGAACAACACTCCGCGCCAGATCAATATCCTGCGTGCGTTGGGGGCTCCGGTGCCGGTGTATGGCCATGTGCCGATGATCTTTGGGCCGGATGGGCAAAAATTGTCCAAGCGTCGTGATGCGGTGGCAGTGACGCAATATGATGAGGAGGGTTTTCTACCTGAAGCAGTGTGTAATTACCTCTCACGGTTGGGGTGGAGCCATGGTGACGAGGAGCTCTTCAGCCGCGAGCAGTTTGTGCAGTGGTTTGATGGCAGCCATCTGGCGTCGTCGCCCGCGCAGTTTGATCGCGACAAGCTCAAATGGGTCAATCATCATTACATCAATCATTGCGCGCCTGAGCGGCTGCTCAAGCTGATTACCCCTCGCATCGCCAATAGGGGTTGGTCGCTTGATGTGCTGGGTGCTGCTGAGCAATTGGCGGCGATCAGTGTTTTGCGCGAGCGGGCTGACACGCTGGAAGTTTTGGCCGATGCCTTTGGGATGTTACTCGCGACGCCCGAGCCTTCTGCTGAGGATCGCGAGACCCACCTTGCGCCTGCAGGGCGTGCGGCATGCGCGGCTTTGGCGAGCGCGCTTTCTGGCGTGGGAGAGGGCAGCGAGCCGGGATGGGACAAAGCAACGATTAGCGGAGTGCTGAAGGCTACGGCCGCGGGGTTGGGCGGCAAGATGCCCATTGTTGCAATGCCTGCACGAGTCGCGGTGTTTGGGCGAGCCCAAACACCGGCTGTGGATGTGATGCTGGCGCTGCTGCCACGCGACCGGGTGATCGAGAGGCTGCAGCGCGCGGCTGCGGGCTAAGCTCTAGTCCGCCACAACTTTGGCGAACTCAGCTACCTGCTTCCACTTCTTGATCTCTTTATCGATCTGAGCTGCGAACTGCTCTGGGGTGTTGCCGATAGGAAAGGCCCCCACATCCATCAATCGTGTCTTGAAGTCATCGCTATTGATGATCTTCACTGCTTCGGCATGGATTTTGGTGACGACTTCGCGCGGCACATTGGCTGGCGCCAGAATGCCAAACCAGGTGGCGGCGTCATAGTCTTTCAGGCCAAGCTCAAAGAATGTGGGCAGGTCTGGCAACTGCGGAATGCGCTTGTCATAAGCCAGGCCAATCGGGATCAATTTTCCGGTTCGGATATGAGGCAGCGACGATGACAGGTTGTCCCAGATGATGGGCACATTGCCCGCCAGCACATCAGTAAGCGCTGGGCCAGCCCCGCGATAACCGATATGAGTAATAAACACCTTGGCCTGGAATTTGAAGAGTTCCATGCCCATATGGCCTACGCCACCGTTGCCCGATGACGCATAGTTGTATTTGCCCGGGCTGGCGCGTAACACCTTCATGAACTCCGCATAGTTTTTGGCCGGAAAGCTCGGGTGAACACAAATGATTCCCGGAACAGCGGCAACATTGGTAATCGTCTGAAAATCCTTGCGCGGGTCGTAGGGCAAACGCGGGTAGGTGCTGGGCGCGGTGCCGGTAGTGGATACCGAACCGATACCCAGGGTGTAACCATCAGGCGTGGATCGGGCGAGTTCGGCAGCACCAATGGTTCCGCCAGCGCCACCACGGTTCTCAACGACTACGGTTTGGCCCAGCGCAGGGGTCAGGCGTGAAGCAATCAGGCGCCCGACAATATCGGTCGAGCCGCCGGGAGGAAACGGGACGATAAGTTTGATCGGCTTGTTGGGGTACGCCGATTGGGCTTGCGCGGCACCCAAGGGCACCAGGCCCAAAGCCGCAGTGGCTCCTGCAGCCTTAACCAGTTCGCGTCGAGCGGGGATGAAGTTGGTGTGTGACAAAGTAAGTCTCCGTTTTATAGCTTGAGCGACACAGTACATCGGCTGGGTGTCGCGACCCAGTTAAAATCATGCCTGAATTCTTCAGGCGAACCCTTCTCATGGCCGGCAATACCCTCGGACACCTCTTTAGCGTCACCAATTTTGGCGAATCCCACGGCCCGGCCATTGGCTGCGTGATCGACGGCTGCCCCCCGGGCATGGCCCTCGATGCGGCTGATATTCAACCTGATCTGGATCGACGCCGGCCTGGCACATCCCGGCATGTGACCCAAAGGCAGGAAGCTGATCAGGTGGAAATTCTTTCGGGGGTGTTTGAAGGCAAAACCACCGGAACTCCAATCGCCTTATTGATCCGCAATACCGACGCCCGCTCCAAGGACTACGCGAATATTGCACAGATTTTTCGGCCCGGCCATGCGGATTACACGTATTGGCAAAAGTATGGTGTGCGTGATCCACGGGGTGGCGGCCGGTCTTCTGCGCGTTTGACTGCGCCAACCGTGGCAGCAGCTGCGATCGCCCGCAAGTGGCTCGGTCAGCAGTTTGGCACTGTGGTGCGCGCCTGCATGACCCAATTGGGGCCCATTGTGATGCCTCGTTTGGATTGGAGCCAGGTTCACCAGAACCCATTTTTTAGCGCTGATGCCACGATCGTGTCCAAGCTTGAAGACTATATGGATGAGTTGCGCCGGGCCGGCGACTCGGTTGGAGCGCGGATTTATGTTGAGGCGCTGAATGTGCCTGTGGGCTTGGGTGAGCCACTCTACGACAAGCTCGATGCCGATATTGCCAAGGCGATGATGGGCCTCAACGCCGTCAAAGGCGTAGAGATTGGTGCGGGGTTTGCAAGCGTTGAGCACTTGGGCTCAACTCATGGTGATGAGCTGACGCCCACCGGCTTTCGTAACAACAATGCAGGCGGGGTGCTCGGTGGAATTTCAACCGGCCAGCCGATTACAGTATCTCTTGCGATCAAGCCAACTTCCAGCATTCGCACACCTCGCGAATCGATCGATACCGAGGGCGCAAGCGCAACAGTGGAAACTTTCGGTCGCCATGATCCCTGCGTTGGTATCCGTGCAGCGCCGATCGCCGAGGCTTTGCTGCTGTTGGTGTTGATGGACCACGCCTTGCGTCAGCGCGCGCAAAATGCTGACGTGCGGCCGCCTACCCCTGTGATCAGCGGACCCGGGTCGGGGCGGCCTGATCCCCTGTGAATGGCCTGCGGGCCATCTATTTCAGCTACTTTGCTTTTATCGGGGGATTCACTCCGTTTTTGAGTCTTTGGCTGGCTGATGCAGGGTGGTCGATAGCCACGGTCGGTGTGTTGGTGAGTATCAATTCGATGATGCGGATTGTGGGCCCCGGCTTTTGGGGCTATTGGGCGCGTCGACTGGGTGCCCAGGTCGTGCTGATCCGGGGCGGAGTTGTCGTGGCGCTGGTTTGCATTTTGGTGCTGCCCTGGGTCAGCCAACAGCTTGTGTTGTTGGCGTTGGTGTTCGTTGTTTTGTACTTTGTGACCGCCGCGGTTATGCCGCTGACTGAATCCTTGGCCTTAAGCGCCACTCAGGGCGAGTCCGGTTCCTATGGTCGATTGCGGTTATGGGGTTCGGTGGGATTTCTGGCCGCTGTGCTCGGCGTTGGCCCTTTGCTGGATGTTTGGGGTATTCGCGCCTTGCCCTGGTTGGCTGCCGGGCTGGCTCTGAGCATTGTGGTGTCGGCCTGGTGGTTGCGCGAAGCGCCTTTGCCGCCCGCATTGATTACTGCGGTCAGCTTGCGTGAGCGCCTGAAAGAACCCGCGATTCGCGGATTTTTTATCTCCGCTGGTCTCATGATTTTTGCTCACGCCGGGTTTTACACTTTTTTCTCCCTCTATCTTGAAGGCCATGGCTATTCCAAATCCATGATCGGCATGATCTGGGCGCTTGGGGTTGTAGTGGAAGTGGCATTGTTTCGGTGGCAAAAGCCGTTGTTTGATCGCTTCGCTGCGCGTTCACTTTTGCTCTTTAGCATTCTTGTGGCGGTGTTGCGATTTTTTGCAATCGGGATCAGCGAAGGCGCGTTGTGGATCATTTTGCTCACCCAACTCACGCACGCCATTACCTTCGGTGTGCACCACAGCGCAACAATGCATTTCCTGCACCAGTGGTTTGATGCCCGCCAGCAGCCGGCTGCTCAAGGACTATTTGTCACGGTCACGTATGGCATTGGCGGCACAATGGGAGGGCTGGGTGCTGGATGGCTGTGGAGCAATGTGAGCGCCCAAGCGATGTTTTTTACTGCGGCAGCGGTAGCTGGGTTAAGTGCCTGGGTTCTTGCGCGGGCCCTGCGGGTTCAGTAGGCTAGGCGCATTGGCGCAGTAAGGCGTCCAGGTCGATTTCAATTATCAGGGAGCAACAAGATGAATGGTGCGGTGCACGCAAGAGTGGGGCGATGGATAGCAGTTGCACTTGTCGGTTTGCTGACAGCCTGCCAATCGGTCAAGACGACCTCCACCGGCGTAGTTGGGGTGGATCGCCAGCAACGGATGTCGGCTTTGGTTTCGGAACGTGATTTGCGTGAAGGCGCGGTCAAGGCTTATCAGGAGACGATGTCCAAGGAGCAGTCCAAAGGAGCGCTGAATACTGATGCGGCGATGACTCGCCGGGTCCGCGCAATTGCTCAACGACTGACTCCGGTAACCTCGGCTTTCCGACCGGATGCTCCTGGCTGGAACTGGGAAGTCAATGTTATTCAGTCCGATCAGCTCAATGCATGGTGTATGCCAGGAGGCAAGATCGCGTTTTATAGCGGAATCATCACTCGCCTGGCGCTGACCGATGATGAAATTGCCGCGATCATGGGCCATGAAATAGCCCACGCGCTGCGCGAACACGGCCGTGAACGCGCCTCTGAGCAAGTCACCCAGCAAATCGGATTGACTGGCGTGGCAATTGCTACCGGAAATCGCGCGGTGGTGGATATGGCCAGCATGGCGATGCAGGTGACGATGTCCTTGCCCAATAGTCGCCTGCATGAAACCGAAGCCGATCGAATCGGGGTGGAGCTTGCAGCGCGGGGGGGCTACGATCCCAGGGCCGCCATCAATGTGTGGCGCAAAATGGCTCAGGCCTCTCAAGGCAAGAGCCCGGAATGGTTGAGCACCCACCCCTCAGCTGAATCCCGGATCAAGGATCTTGAGGTGTACTCGCAGCGGGTTTTGCCCCTTTACGAGCAGGCGCGGGGTGTTCGCCGCTAGAGGCGCCTTCCGGCGCAGGGGCTCTGAAATGTTGCATTGCGATGGCATAATAACGGGATGAGCCTGCTGCAACGAACCCTTTACGACAAACTCTGGGATGAGCATGTGGTGCGTGCCGAAAGCGACGGCACCACCTTGCTCTATATCGACCGCCATTTGGTCCATGAAGTCACCAGCCCCCAAGCCTTTGAAGGCCTGAGGCTGGCTAACCGGCAGCCCTGGCGGGTTAATGCGAATTTGGCGGTGGTCGATCACAACGTGCCAACCACCGACCGGTCGGTCGAAATTGCTGACCCAATCTCCCGGTTGCAAGTCGAAACTCTGGATGCGAATGCCAAGGCGTTTGGCCTCACCTATTTTAATATTCATGACTTGCGGCAGGGTATCGTCCATGTGATCGGTCCCGAGCAAGGTGCCACCCTGCCGGGCATGACGGTGGTGTGCGGCGACTCGCATACCAGTACCCACGGCGCATTCGCATGTCTCGCATTTGGCATCGGCACCTCCGAGGTTGAACACGCTCTGGCCACCCAGACGCTCAATGCCCGCAAGATGAAAAACCTGCTGGTGCAGATTGATGGCGCATTGCCGCGAGGGGTCACAGCGAAGGATCTCGTCTTGGCCGTTATCGGCCGCATCGGCACTGCTGGCGGCACAGGCTTTACGATTGAATTTGCCGGGACCACCATTCGCAGCCTCTCTATGGAAGGCCGCATGACGGTGTGCAACATGGCCATTGAGGCGGGCGCGCGCGCCGGGCTGGTGGCCGTGGATCAGACAACGATCAATTATTTGCGTGGTCGGCCCATGGCTCCTCAAGGGCCAATGTGGGATCAAGCGGTTGATTACTGGAAAACGCTGGTGTCGGACCCCGGTGCAAAGTTTGATCTGGTGGTGCAGATTGATGCCACCCAGCTTCGACCCAACGTCACCTGGGGAACCTCGCCTGAGATGGTGGTCTCGGTGGATGATCGGGTGCCTGATCCTGAGAAGGAGAAAGATCCGGTCAAACGTGAAGGCATGGAGCGGGCATTGGTGTACATGGGCTTGAAGCCCAACACTGCCGTGCAGGATATTCGGATCGATAAAGTGTTTATCGGTTCGTGCACCAACTCCCGAATTGAGGATTTGCGTGAAGCTGCGGCTATCGTTCGGGGGCGCCAGAAAGCGTCCAATGTGAAGCTGGCCCTGGTTGTGCCAGGCTCCGGGCTGGTCAAGGCTCAGGCCGAGCAGGAAGGCCTGGATCGCATTTTTCGCGATGCCGGGTTTGAATGGCGTGAGCCGGGTTGCTCAATGTGTCTGGCCATGAACGCTGATCGCCTGGAAGAAGGCGAGCGCTGTGCTTCAACCTCCAACCGGAATTTTGAAGGTCGGCAGGGTGCGGGCGGCCGTACTCATTTGGTGTCGCCAGCCATGGCTGCAGCGGCTGGGGTTGCCGGGCATTTTGTCGATGTGCGGCGACTGGGTTAGCGGGCTCAGCTCGATCCATCTTCAAGCAAAAGGAAAGCCAAATGAAACCTACACTCGTTAAAACAATCATTGGTCTGGTGCTCGGTGCAAGCTTTGCACTGGGCCTTGCGGGTTGCAACACCATCGCGGGCATTGGCAAGGATGTGGAGCGTGCTGGCGAGGTGGTGCAAGACGCCGCCAAGAAAAGGTAAATCGTGCAGGCACTCACTGTTCATCGTGGCGTGGTGGCGCCGTTGGATCGCGCCAATGTCGATACTGATGCGATCATTCCCAAGCAGTTTCTGAAGTCGATCAAACGCAGCGGCTTTGGACCCAATTTGTTCGATGCCTGGCGCTATCTCGACAAGGGCGAGCCCGGCATGGATAACGCTTCTCGGCCGCGTAACCCCGACTTCGTGTTGAATCAGCCGCGGTATGCGCAGGCTTCGGTGTTGCTGGCCAGGCAAAATTTTGGATGTGGCTCGTCGCGCGAGCATGCTCCGTGGGCGCTTGAGGATGCCGGATTTCGGGTGGTCATTGCATCATCCTTTGCCGACATCTTCTACAACAATTGCTTCAAGAATGGCGTGTTGCCGATCGTCTTGCCCGAAAGCGATATGGACTGGCTGTTTCATGAAACTGTGGCGTTCCCCGGGTTTGAGCTGATTGTTGATTTGCCCGAGCAAACTGTGCGCACCGTGACAGGGTCGCGCAGCTTTCCTTTTGAGATCACCGAGTTTCGCAAATATTGTTTGGTTAATGGATTCGATGAAATTGGTTTGACCCTGCTGCATGTGGATCAGATTCGCGAGTTTGAAGCCAAACATCTGACCAAATTTCCCTGGCTGACCACCACCCTGGTCAGCTAAAGCAGTTTGCCGGATCTCCGGGGGTAGCCCGGCTCTGGCGAGCCGCAGGCCCTGATACCTCAACTCCTGGACTTCCGATATGACTTACAAGATTGCAGTTCTCCCCGGCGACGGCATTGGCCCCGAGATCACCGCTCAAGCGGTCCGGGTGCTGAAGGCTATTGAATCGAGCGCGCTGCGTTTTGAGATGACTACCGCGCCAGTGGGTGGCGCAGGATTCGATGCGGCGCAAGACCCTCTGCCAGCTCAAACCCTGGCCATCTGCGAGGCCTCGCAGGCAATCCTGTTTGGCTCCGTGGGCGGCCCTCAATACGATGCCTTGCCGCGCGCCCAGCGTCCTGAGCAGGGTCTGCTGCGGTTGCGCAAACACTTTGATTTGTTTGCCAACTTGCGGCCCGCCACGGTGTTTCCCGAGCTTGCTCATGCTTCGACCTTAAAAGCCGAAGTGGTGGCGGGCCTGGATATCCTGATTTTGCGTGAACTGACCGGCGACATTTACTTTGGCCAGCCGCGCGGCATCCGGCAAATCGAGTCTGGCGAGCGGGAAGGCTTCGACACCATGCGCTACACCGAAAGCGAAATTAAGCGTATTGGGCATAGCGCATTCCAGGCCGCACGCAAACGAAACAAGCGGGTGTGCTCGGTCGACAAAGCCAACGTTCTGGAAACCACCCAGTTGTGGCGCGACGTGATGACCGAGGTTCATCAAGACTATCAAGACGTAGCGCTCAGCCATATGTATGTCGATAACGCGGCGATGCAGCTGGTGCGCAATCCCAAGCAGTTTGACGTGATTGTCACGGGCAATATGTTTGGCGACATTCTTTCCGATGAGGCCTCGATGCTCACAGGATCGATTGGCATGTTGCCTTCCGCTTCGATCAATGCGCGAGGGTTTGGTCTTTATGAGCCGATTCATGGATCTGCCCCGGACATTGCAGGGCGAGGGGTGGCCAATCCTTTGGCGACGATCCTGTCGAGCGCAATGATGCTGCGCTATTCGCTCAATGAAATCGCTGCGGCTGATCGAATCGAGGCGGCAGTGCGCTCAGTGCTGGCCAAGGGCCTGCGCACGGCGGATATTGCGATGCCTGGCGAGGCGGTCATCGGAACACAGGCAATGGGGAATGCGGTAGTTGCCGCGTTGTAGAGAAATAGGAATTCAGGAATTCAGGAGCAGGGCGATGATGAAGGTCGGTATGGTGGGATGGCGTGGCATGGTTGGCTCGGTGCTAATGGACCGCATGCGCGCGGAAAATGACTTCGCTTTAGTCGAGCCGGTGTTTTTCAGCACCAGCAACGTGGGCGGTGCTGCGCCTGATGTGCCAAATGCTGGGGCGCATCGCTTGGGTGATGCCATGGCGGTCGAGCAGCTGGCCAAAATGGATGTGATCATTACCTGTCAGGGAGGCGATTACACCACTGAGGTGTATCCCAAGCTTCGTAGCTCTGGCTGGAAGGGCTACTGGATTGATGCAGCCAGCACGCTTCGCATGCAGGAGCAAGCGGTTGTTATCCTTGATCCGTGCAATCTGCCGGTAATCAGGAAGGCATTGGCCGCTGGCGGGCGTGACTTCATCGGTGGCAACTGCACGGTCAGTCTGATGATGATGGCGCTGGATGGCCTGCTTAAAGCTGACGCGATTGAATGGATCACCGCCATGACCTACCAGGCCGCTTCCGGGGCCGGCGCGCAAAACATGCGTGAGCTGCTGAGCCAGATGGGTGCTCTTCATGCTTCAGTGGCGCCTTTGCTCGCCGATCCCAAAAGTGCCATCCTTGATATTGACCGCGAAGTGGCCGGCACCATGCGCTCGGCCAGATTCCCAACCGAAAACTTTGGCACTGCGCTTGCGGGCGCCCTGATCCCATGGATCGACAAGGATTTGGGCAATGGCACCTCGAAAGAGGAGTGGAAGGGCGATGCCGAGCTCAACAAGATCCTGGGGCGAACCGGGGTTGGCGCCGACCGAATTCCGGTCGAGAGCTTGTGTGTCCGAATTGGCGCGATGCGCTGCCATAGCCAGGCGCTCACCATCAAGCTGCGGCACGACATACCCCTGCAGGACATTGAGTCGATGCTCGCGGCGGCAAACAATTGGGTTGAAGTTGTGCCCAATACCAAAGAGGCCAGCGTGGCTAAATTGACACCGACCTACGTGACCGGGACGATGAAAGTGCCGGTCGGCCGCCTGCGCAAATTGGCTATGGGCCCCGAGTATCTGAGCGCATTTACCGTGGGCGATCAGCTTTTGTGGGGTGCTGCGGAGCCACTGCGGCGTATGCTCAGGATTCTCCTGGATGCGTGATAAGCGACACATTCGTCAGCTGGTGCAAACCTCGAAGCAACTTGATCTTGCACGCATAAGTGTCTGATGTTACTCTCGAAAGGTCAAAAAGGCTCCTGGGGACCAGCGTGGCGGTAACGCACGAAACTCAACAACGCAAAGCATCCTTCTCTCCTCGCAAGTTGGCGCTGGCTGTGGCTCTTGCAATATCGACCCTGACTGCAAGCCAAGCTTGGGCTGCCGGACTTGGTCGGCTCACCGTTCAGTCCGCTCTTGGTCAGCCGCTGCGAGCTGAAGTCGAAATCACCTCGCTTGCGCGGGACGAGGCCGCATCGCTTAGCGTGAAACTGGCCCCTGCTGAGGCCTTTCGGGCAGCCGGACTTGAGTTCAACTCTGCGTTAACCAATCTGCGCTTCAGTGTTGAGCGGCGCAACGATGGTCGGCCGTTCGTCAGAATTTCTTCCAATGTTCCGATCAATGAGCCATTCGTGGATTTGCTGGTTGAGCTCAATTGGGCCACCGGTAAGTTCGTCCGCGAATACACGTTCTTGTTGGATCCTCCCGAACTTCGCCTGAATCGGGAAACCGAGTCAGCTAGCGCACCTGCACCCCGGGCAGCAGTTTCTGTACCGCCCGCTTCACCTCCCGCAGCGGCATCACCGGCCCCAGCAGCAAGCGCAGTAAGCGCCTCGGGCACGGTAAGCGCCCCAAGCCCAACACCAGTAACACCTAGGGCGTCTACTCGCCCGGCCGTGGCACCTCCCGCCAAGGCGGCTCCTGAGAAAATGGAGAGCGCGGGTAAGGGCGACATTATTGTCAAGCCTGGGGATACATTGGCCGGCATTGCAGCAAAGACCAAGCCAGAGGCTATCTCCCTGGATCAGGCGATCGTCTCGATTTATCGTTCGAATCCGGGTGCTTTCTTCGGCAGCGTTCATCGTCTGCGCTCGGGTGCCACTCTCAGCGTGCCGGATTCAAATGCTATGGCCGCCGTTGACCCCGCCGAGGCCCGGCGCGAGGTTCGCGTTAAGTCGGCCGATTTTGGCGCTTATAAAAACAAGCTTGCGGCTGCTCCACGTCAACTGGAATCTGCCAAGGCAGGCCAATCGGCTGCCGGCAATGTATCGGCAACCGTAGATGATCCCAGTAAAGCCAGTGCAACCAAAGACCAGTTAAAACTTTCTCGTGAGGGCAAAGGCAAGGCCGGCTCGATTGGTGCCGCCGGTGCTTCCGATGGTGTAGCTCGCGAAGCTGCGCTTAAAGAGGCCCAAAGCCGGGTTGCTGAGTTGGAACGCAACGTCTCTGACCTCCAGAAAATGGTGGAGTTGAAGAGCAAGCAGTTGGCGGACCTTCAGAAACTCGCCGACGCGGGCAAGGCCAGCGCAAAGTCCGAGGCTCCGAAGCTCGAGGCTCCAAAGGTTGAGTCACCCAAATCTGTGCCTCCTGTCGCTGCCAAGGTGGATGCACCGAAGGCCGAGGCTCCCAAAGTAGAAGCTCCCAAAGCAGAAGCTCCCAAGGTCGAAACTCCGAAAGTAGACGCCCCCAAGGCGGAAGCTCCCAAGATAGACGCGCCCAAATCCGATCCTGTTAAGGCTGAGGCGCCACCCACTGCGGCCCCAAAAGTTGAGGCCCCGGCAGTGCCCGTACCTGCTGTGACTCCTTCTAAAGCCGCCGCAACTCCTCCCGTGCCGGTCCCGGAACCTAGCCTGGTCGATGAAGTCCTTGACAACCCCCTGGCACTTGGCGGTATCGGTGCGGTTGTATTGGCTGGTGCCGGGCTTGCTTGGTGGACCATGCGTCGGCGCCGCAAGGAAGAGAAATTTGAAGATAGCCTGATTGCAGCGGAAGCATTTACAGCGAACTCGTTGTTTGGGTCTACTGGCGGCCAGACTGTCGACACATCCAATAGCCTGTTTAGTGCTACGGGCAAAGACTCTGGCGACGTCCATTCGACGGAAGTGGATCCGATCGCCGAGGCCGAGGTTTACATTGCCTACGGGCGAGAGTCACAAGCTGAGGAGATCCTCAAGGAAGCTCTGAAAAAGCAGCCCGACCGTCAAGCGATTCGCTTGAAGCTGATGGAGATTTATGCGGGGCGCAAGGATTCTGCAGCGTTTGGGGCCGTGGCCCAGGATATGTATTCGCAGACTGGCGGCCAGAATGAAGAGTGGCCCAAGGTAGTTACCCTTGGTTTGTCCATTGATCCTACCAATCCTTTGTACACCGGTGCGGCACCTGATCAAACACCTCCGAGTGCTCCATCCAATGCAATGATGGCCCCCGCCGCTGCTATGGTGACTGCGGCCGCGGCTGCCCCCTCAGTTCCGAGTTTTGATTTGCCGGAGATGAAGTCGTCGCAGTCATCGGTTGATTCTGCGGTGCTCGATGAACCAGCCGCTTTGGACTTCGATTTTTCACCGACTTCCACGGTTGAAAAGGCGAGCGCCAAGCTCAGCGATTTGAGCCTGGATGCTGCCCCGGCGAGTGAAGCGCTCAGCGATGCGGTTGCAGGACGGTTCGAGCTGCCCTCCCTTGACCTGCCTGCACGAGCGCCTGCCGCAGCTCCAGCCAAGGACGTTGAAGTGCCGGTGTTCAGCAATTCTGCGATTTCCGACCTCGGAGACTTGAAGATTGAGCTCCCGATGGCTTCCCAGGAAGCTCCGGCGATCGATCTTTCGGCCATTGGTTTGGATCTGCAGCCGTCTACCCTTGCTGCGCCAGCGGGCGCCGACTCGGCGCGCTGGCAGGAAATGGCCACCAAGCTTGACTTGGCCGCAGCCTACGAAGAAATCGGCGATAAAGAAGGCGCCCGCGAGCTTCTTGATGAAGTGGTGCGTGGTGGCGATTCAGAGCAACAACAGAAGGCACGTTCGATGCTTTCGAAATTAAGCTGATCCCCGCCAGGGATTGTTTGCGGGGAGGCTTGGCTTCCCCGTTTTTGTTTGTGCGCCTGGCGAGTTTGGTTCGAACCCCAACCTGCTGGTAGTTGAGAAAGATCTGCATGCCACAACGCATCGCCCTGCTCTTGGCCTATGACGGGAGCCGGTGGCCAGGCTGGCAGACTCAGCCGGGCGGCATCGCGATTCAGGATGTTTTGGAGAAAGCGCTCGGTCAGGTTGCTGATCATGCAATCTCGACGGTGTGTGCAGGGCGTACCGATGCAGGGGTGCATGCCACGGCACAAGTGGTTCATTTCGATACCGAGGCTGACCGACCCCTGAATGCATGGGTGAGGGGAACCAATGCCCATTTGCCGACGACCATCGCGGTGCAGTCCGCGGCAGTCTCGGCGCCGGACTTCCATGCCCGCTTCGATGCCAAACGGCGTGCCTATCGGTACACGCTTTACTGTAAGCCTCAGCGCCATCCACTGCTGGAAAAGCACACCACCTGGATCTTTCAGCCACTCGATATCCCGGCGATGCGCCTGGCCGCGTCTTCGCTCGTGGGAACACACGATTTTTCCAGTTTTCGCTCTTCGCAATGCCAGGCAGCCAGCCCGGTGCGCAGCCTGGAGAGGTTCGAAATCGCCGAGCATGGCTCACGAGTTTGTATTGACGTGTGTGGCAATGCGTTTTTGCACCATATGGTGCGCAACATGGTGGGCGCCTTGTTGTGGGTCGGCATGGGCAAGCGCTCAGCGGCCTGGGTTGGCGAGGTCCTCCAAGCTCGCGATAGAACTCTCGGCGCAATGACTGCGCCTGCGCAAGGCCTAAGCCTTCAAGGGGTGGACTACGCTGGCAAGATTGCCTTGGAGAGCTGGCCTCCGATTTGCCTGCCCTGGGAGTGAGCTGATTTATGAGTACTGGAATCAAGTTTTGTGGTCTGGTCCGGCCACATGACGTACAGGTGGCCTGTGATTTGGGGGTCGAGGCGATCGGCATGGTGATGTATCGCGGGAGCTCCCGGTTTTTGACCCGAAACGAGGCTTTGGCAGTAAGAGAAGCGATCCGTCCTGGCGTCATGGCAGTAGGCTTGTTTGTAAATGCTTCACCCCTTGAGGTTGTTGAAGCCGCAGGAGTGTTGCGACTGGATGTTCTGCAGTTCCACGGGGATGAGACTGCGCAAGCCTGCATAGAAATGGCCGCCGCCTGCAAGCTACCTTTTTGGCGGGCTGTACGCATGCAGAAGGCCAGTGACCTCGCTCAGGCAGCCCACGATAACCCTGCTGCGCAGGCACTCCTGCTTGATGCCCACGTGCAGGGGTATGGTGGCGCGGGCCAAGCATTCGACTGGAACTGGGTGCCACCAGTGCGTCCGGAGGGGTATCCGAGGGTGATTCTCGCCGGGGGGCTTAACGCAAACAATGTTGCTCAGGCCATAGCACGAACCCGGCCCTGGATGGTGGATGTTTCCAGCGCAGTGCAGGGCGATTCGGCACGCGAGAAGGATTTCGTTAAGATGGAGCGCTTCGTTACTGCTGTGCGCTCAATTTCGCC
>JAIYCW010000068.1 GCA_027487815.1 Burkholderiales bacterium | reverse complement strand
TCGGTTGCCGCAGTGATGGTGCTCGCGCTTTATGTGAATGCGCCTGAGCAGGCGGTGCGCTATGCCCAGCCGCAAGCGTTGTGGCTGATGCTGATGGGCTTGCTGGCCTGGCAGTTCAGGCTATGGCTTGCGACCAGCCGGGGCTTGATGCATGACGATCCTTTGGTATATGCGCTGAGGGATCGATCAAGCTGGGCGCTGATTGGCTTGATGGGGCTGGGGTTTGGCACTGCTGTGGTGGGTTGGTAAAACCGTTAAGGAACTGTGTCTTAGTAAACTCGGGTTTGCGTATTTTTGGTGTGGCTTTGGCAATGCCGATAAATGCAAATTTTCGGGGAATAGGCTAGTCTCTAAGACAATTTAACAATCCTCACTGGCGCTCCGAAATAATGACCTCGATGGAAGCTTTGGCTCAGCTTCGGCTGAAGCTGCTCGATCTAACTGGGCGCAATCGGCTCATCAATTACAAGGCCACGATCGGCAAATCGCTGCAGTTTGTCGAGGGAAACCCGGTTTCGGTTTACGACAAGCTGGTCGAGAGTAGCGGGAAGATCAGTTTGATCGGCCTGCCAGTACCTGCGCAAGGCGACTGGGTGGAGCGTAACGGTCGCTTACAAATGCCCGATCCTTTAGAATGGGCCAGACTTAAAGGTATTTCAACCAGTCAAGATCTTTCGCCTTCTTCTTCGCGAAGATTTGACTCAAATGTTCGTGCACTGAAGTATCCAGAAGAGCTCGCCAAGCATTGTAGAAAGATTGAGCGCGAAGCCACTTTGGCCATCGAAGAGACCGGGGCCAATATGCTTTTTTTGGCGCTCGGATTTCTGGAGTTTCCCGAGCAAACAGATAGTGACAAGCTCTTTTTTGCTCCTTTAGTTTGCGTGCCAGTTCGGCTTGTTAAGACCAATAGCCTTGGCACCCCACAGTTTGCCCTGGAGTTTACGGGTGACGATATCGCTGAAAATCTGTCGCTACGTGAAAAGCTGAAAAGAGACTTCGGCATTTCCATACCGGAGCTTATCGAGGAGCAGTTCGGGCTAAGTCAGTATTTTGATGAAATCAAGAATGCCGTTCGAGGGCAGCCGAGATTTTCGCTGAAGAGTCGTATCAGTCTGTGCATGCTGAGTTTCAGCAATATGCTTTTGGTACGGGATCTGGACCCTTCTAAATGGCCATCAATCGGCAATGGTAATGCATTGCTTGACCATCCAATCGTGCGTCAAATCTTTGAAGGAGCAGTTGACGATGGAGGCGCGACATTGGGCTCTTCCCCGGAACACGATGTCGAAAATCAATTCGGAAGAACGATACCCCTGGTGTTCGATGCAGATAGCTCGCAGCACAGCGCTCTAATGGACGTAATCAAGGAAAAAAAGAATCTGGTAGTTGAGGGCCCACCGGGGACAGGTAAATCTCAAACGATCACCAACTTGATCGCAGCAAGTCTTGCTGAAGGCAAGAAGGTTCTTTTTGTTGCCGAAAAGCTTGCGGCATTGGAAGTTGTGAAGAGCCGCTTGACACTTGCTGGCCTTGATCCGTTTGTGCTCGAGTTGCATAGTAACAAGGCAAATAAGAAAGACATTCTTGAAGCCCTTCACGCACGAACCTTGTATAAGCCCAATCGGAAGAACGGCATTGAGAATCTTGAAAAGCAGGCTGAAGCTAATCATGCTGACCTGAAGGCGTATTCCGCCTTAGTCAATACTGTTGCTCATAATTCCTTGGGCCGAACCTTACACGCGGTGATGTGGGCCGCCGAGAGATTCAGACTTGCAAGTGCGGATGCGGCGCCTGTGGCTTCGAGAATGCGAGTTGATGATGCGGCTAGCTTGCCTGAGTTTGAGTTTAGGCAGCGATTGGAACTCTTGAGGCAGATCGCCAGGCAATTTGATGTCATTGGCGGGGTATCTACGCATTCTAGCTTTTGGGGATTCGTCCCGCAGCATCTGAGTGGCGGCGATGAAGCAAGTTTGGAACAGGATTTTTTGCAAGCAAAAGACTGGAGCTTGGCCCTCGGTCAGGCCGTTGATCGATTGACCCGGCATCTTGGCGGCCCCTGTCAGGGTGAAACCGCACAGTCTTTTTCCGACAAGTTACATTTGCTGAATCAAGTTCAGATCGGCGCCCCGGATGATCTCCCTAGTGGTCTTGTGTCGCAGCTTTTCTGCACAGATGCCACCGGACAAGCAGCGGAGACCTTGCTTGATTCCTTGGAAGCGCAGATCGCGGAGTTTAAGACTCTAGAGCAAACGTGCTTGATTGGGCTCAAGGACGAAAGCGGGGCAAAGAGTACTGTTGTCTCGCAACTCAAAGCATTGCGGGATTCAGCTCAGGTTTGCGGCGTAGGGTTGGGCTCTATTGATGGTTTTTCGAACCTGCAATT
Organism: Burkholderiales bacterium; assembly: GCA_027487815.1. GTDB lineage: Bacteria > Pseudomonadota > Gammaproteobacteria > Burkholderiales > Burkholderiaceae_E > JAIYCW01. Next base: position 8,070 of record JAIYCW010000068.1, on the reverse strand, counting down.
CCAGCTTGAAAAGGCGATAGGCGAACTAGGTTCTGCTTATAGCTCGTTCTCCAAACTCCTGAAAGGGCTGGGATATAGGCATGACGGGAGCCAACTAGATTTGGAGAAAATACTTGCGCTTGCAAGTTTGATGCTTCGAGCGCCAATAGAGTCCTTGCATCTTCTCAACCCCGCCTTGACAGAGTTTAGTGCCGTACGATCACTTGAGGTGTTACACGGTTTGGAGGAGAGGTGGAGTGCGCTTGAAGCTGAGCTCAGCTCGAGCCTCCATATTGATGTGGCTCCCCCATTGAGCACCGTCGAGCAAGCTGTATTGACTCTTCGAACAGGGAAAACCTGGTACCGCGTGTTTCAAAGTTCTTGGCGCAAAGCAATACAAACGCATTCGGTCATGCAGCGCTCAAGGGTAGATACACCAGTCGAGATGCGCCTGGCACAGCTTGAAAAATGGCTCGTTCTGCAAGCGCAAAAAAAAGAATGGCGTGATTCCTCATTTTGGTCGCAACTCATCGGCTCGGACCAGCAGCCGAAACCGGGCATGTTGGCTGGATTTCTCGCTGTTGCCGCATGGGCGCGGTCGGTTCGCGTTGCCTCCGATGATCTAGGGATCAGGCTGTTTGACCCGAAGGGACTCACTCCTGCCCTTGTTCGGGAATTGGGCAAAGAGTTTGTGGCGCTGAAGAAAGATGCGGAGACTACGCTTACTTCTTTGGAGCAAATCACTCATGTACTCAAGGGCCTGGCCCGGTCGCCAGACAGGGTAATGATTCGATACGTATTGAAGGCCGCTAGTGATTTTAATGATGTGCTCTCCGATGTCATTCCGTGGCTAAATGCCAAAGCACTTCCTGATGCGGCGCTCGACCAGGTTGTTAATGCAACCGAAGCGGTGTTGAAGAAGGCCATGCTGAAGGTCAAGCTTCGATCGAATGAAGCCATCAAACATCTTTTGGGTGAAGCATTCATGGATGTGGATACAGACTGTGGCCTTGCGCGTAGGGCACTGCAGTTTGGGCAGGAGATCAATGCGCTAGCGCTGCCCAATCTAATGAAGCAAAGTTTACTTTCGGGCGATCCTGTTAAGGCCTCAGGGGTATTGCATAGATTGATTGGAGACGCACACAGAGGTTTGGAAAAGATCGCGAAGTTTACGGAGGGAATGAACCGGTATGGGCGATTTGATATACAAGCTTTTTGCGGGATCTCGCCAGATGGTGATCTGGGGCAATTTGTGTGGGCGCTTCAAAGTGCGATTGGTAGGGCGCATAAAGACGTAGGTCTGTTGGTACCTTGGGCCCATTACTTTGATCTGGTCGGCACTGCTCGTGACTTGGGGCTTACAGATTTTGTGAATGCGCTTGAGAGGAAAGAGATTGCATCCAGTCTTCTTCCGGACGCTTATGCTTACTGCGTGTACAACTCAATCATGCGTGAGGCCTTTCGAAAGCATCCACAGTTGAATCGATTCAATGGGCTGGTGCATTCCCAAGTTCAGGAGACTTTTCGCCAACTGGATCGAGAGATCATAAAGCTGAGGGGGGCGGTTGTCGGTCGTGAGTGCGCTCAGCGCGCTTCGCCGCCAGGTGGGCAAAACGGTGTGCTGGTAAGCGAGCGCACCGAGATGACTTTGCTTAATCATTTGATGACTCTGCAACGCCCTCGAATGCCAGTGCGAAAAATGCTCTCACGTGCCGGCGCTGCTATTCAGGAGCTCAAGCCTTGTTTCATGATGGGCCCCCAAGCTGTGGCCCAATTCTTGGCCCCTGGAGGCATCAAGTTCGATCTAGTCATCATGGACGAAGCCTCGCAGCTCAAACCTGAGGAGGCGCTTGGCTCGGTGGCGCGTGGCACACAACTAGTCGTTGTTGGTGATCCCAAGCAGCTTCCTCCAACATCGTTTTTTTCCAGAATGAATACTGATGCAGAGGACGAGGGAGCGTTCACAACTAGCGATGCAGAGAGCATTCTGGATGTTTGCGCATCGCATTTCCGGCCAATCCGTTCTTTGCGGTGGCACTACCGCTCCCAGCATCACTCCCTTATTGCGTTTTCGAACCACAAGTTTTACAAAAATCTTGTAATTTTCCCCTCGCCCTATGAACGCAGTCACGACCTTGGTGTTCGAGCTGTTTACCTGGCTGATGCGGTGTATGAAAACCAGGTCAATCTGAGAGAGGCTGAGCGCATTGTTGGCGCAGTGATCGAGCATGTCGGTCGTCGCCCCAAAGAGTCGCTTGGAGTGGTTACTCTCAACATCAAGCAGCGTGACCTCATTGCGGAGCTTTTGGAAGATCGCGTAAGCAACTTGACTGAGTATCGTGATTTTCAGGAGTTCTGGGCCCCTCAGGGGCAAGCTTTATTCATAAAGAACCTAGAGAATGTACAAGGTGATGAGCGCGATGCCATCATTGTTTCGACAACCTTTGGTAGACCGCCTGGGTCCGGTGCGGTTAGGCAGAATTTTGGACCTATCAGTCGGCAAGGGGGATGGAGGCGTTTGAATGTGCTTTTTACGCGCGCCAAACGTTCGATCACGGTTTATACCTCGCTGCGCCCAGAGGATATCGTTGTTGACGGTACAACTCCGGATGGAACGAAGGTTTTGCGCGAGTATTTGGAGTACGCCAGATCAGGGTCTCTGCCGACGATCGAAGGCCCGCAAGGTGAGCCCGAAAGCGATTTTGAGATTGCAGTAATGCAGATGCTTGAATCACATGGGTATGCAGTGACTCCTCAGCTGGGCGTTGCTGGATTTCGGATCGATCTTGCTGTCAATCACCCGGATATTCGAGGATGCTTTTTGGCTGCGATTGAATGTGATGGTGCTACCTATCATTCTGCTCAGTCGGTGCGGGATCGTGATCGGATTCGCCAAGAAATTCTGGAATCCATGGGGTGGCGGAATCGGATCTGGCGTATCTGGTCTACCGACTGGTTTCGATCACCGCAACGCGAATCTGAAAAGCTGATTTCTTTTCTTGGCGAATTGCGTCAAACCTGGAAGCCCGAACATTCATCTGGCGCTGGGTGGACAGAGGAAGGACAGGTAAGTAGTTTGCCTAGCCTTACGGCTACCCAGGGTGGGCCAAGCGTAGCTGACGACGAGCCTCAAAACACAACTACTGTTGTTTCGGCTGCATTGATTGATTCTGCTGAAGACATTGAGGTGCAGGTGGGTGATACGGTGAAGTACCTCGATCTTTCCGATCCCGCCCAGGCAATGAGCGCTCAAATCGTTCAGGGAAAAGACGATATCCATAACGGAGTTGTTAACGAGGGGCGTCCGCTTGCACAGGCCCTGCTTGGGGCACTTGTGGGCGACGAGGTGGTACTTCGGCTGGCTGGCGGTGCCTCGCGTACCTTCCGCATTGTCGAGATAAAGCGAATTCAATCGCAGTTATCTTTTTGAGACCAGAGCGCCCAACCCCACCTTGGTTTCTGGTTTAAGAACACCCCGTAAATCCTCCACCAGATGGAGAATTTACGGGGTGATTTGAATTGTTTGAGAGAGGGGTAACAGACTGTACCGGAGACATGGGTAACACTTTTCGCAGGCTATGAGCTGCGGAGGTGTTCGATGCCATGGAAAGAGAGTTCGGTCATGGATGAGCGTGTGGTGTTTATTGCCCGGTTGTTGGAGGGCGAATCGATGAGTGAGTTATGCCGGGAGTTTGGCATTTCGCGCAAGACGGGCTACAAGTTTTTGCAGCGCTATAAGGACAGTGGCGTTGAGGCCCTGACGGATCGTTCGCGCCGACCCCATCACTACGCCCGGCGTCTACCGACCCCGATTGAGTCGCAGATCATTGGGTTCAAGCAGGCCAAGCCTCACTGGGGGGCGCGCAAGATCCGGGAGCTACTCATACGGCGCTTGTCGAGCCACATCAAGGTGCCCTCGCTTAGCACGGTGCATGCGGTGCTGGATCGGCATGGCCTGGTCAAGCATCCCAAGCCGCGCCATCAACGCGCTCAAGGCACCGAGCTGTCGGAAGGCGCGCGGCCCAACGATCTGTGGTGCGTGGACTTCAAGGGCGAGTTTCTGATGGGCAATGAGCGCTACTGCTACCCGCTGACCGTGACCGATCATGCCTCGCGCTACTTGCTGATGTGTGAGGCGCTGAACTCCACACAGGAGCAAAGCGCCATTGAGGCGTTTGAGCGGCTGTTTAGCGAGCGTGGCTTGCCTGCAGCCATACGCTCAGACAACGGTGTGCCGTTTGCTTCGCCCAACGCGCTGTATCAGCTCTCGCGCTTATCGGTGTGGTGGTTGCGCCTGGGGATTCATGTCGAGCGAATCAAGCCCGGCCATCCCCAACAAAACGGGCGTCACGAGCGTATGCACCGCACACTGAAACAGGCCACTACACGGCCACCCGCAGGCAATTTGCTAGCACAACAAGCCAAGTTTGATCGCTTTATCGAGGAGTTCAATAATGAACGCCCTCACCAGGCGCTGGAGATGAAGATGCCCGCCCAGGTGTATGCGCCTTCGGCGCGCCCCTACCGGGGCCTACAGGAGCTGACCTATCCGTTGCATGATCGCTCGGTGGTGGTAACCACCTGCGGGCGGCTGTGCATGTATCGCAAGAAAATCAATATCTCTCAGGTCTTGGCCGGTCAGCGGCTCGGCGTGAAAGAGGTCGATGAGGGCATCTGGCTCGTAAGCTTTATGCACTACGACTTGGGCTATGTGGACCTGGAACAAAATACCCTTCAACCCCTGGACAACCCATTCGGTGTAAGGTTGTCACCCATGTAATCGGTACGTTCTGTTACCTATCTCTTCAAACTCTACAATTTTTTTGTTGGCGCCCACGGCAGGAATCGAACCTGCGACCTATCCCTTCATCCCACCACAGCTTTCGCTGCCTCACCATGCTCGGTGAGTTTGTGGGCTGGACTATGCCTTCGACTGGAATCGCGCCAGTCGGGAGCCGTCTAGTCTCTACACCTTCTTGCTGAACTAGATGCTTCAACAAGCTTGGCTCGGCGTTGCCACTTGCGAGGGTTCGCCGACTTTGACTCCATTCACACCAGACCTCGCGGCGCTGGGTGCCCAATTGATTCAGGAGGGGATCGCTCTATCCACTGAGCTACGAGGGCCAGCTATCATTGTATCGCGGGAGGCGCATGGGCTTGTCTAAGGTGCTGGTGGTGTGGTGTTCGACAACGGGTGCGGCCGAGCAATTGGCGCAGGCGGTGGGGCAAGGTGTGCAAGCAAGCGGGTCGACCTTGATGCTGATTCACGCCGATCATGCAGGCCCGCAGCAGGTCATGGAAGCTTCCGGGCTAGTGTGGGTGTGCCCCGAACATTTGGGCTCGATGGCGGGCGCAATGAAAAGTTTTTTTGATCGCTGCTATTACCCCTTGCTGGGGGCGATCGAGGGGAGGCCTTTTCTTAGCATCGTGAGCGCAGGCAGCGATGGCCAGCCCACAGCTCGCCAGCTTCAGCGGATCTGCACCGGCTGGCGATTGCGCGAGGTGGCCAAGCCTTGGGTGGTAATCAGCGGCGCGCAAACCGCAGAGGCGATTCTTGCGCGAAAACAAGTACCGGCTGATGTGCTGACAGAGGCCCGGGAAGTGGGGCTTGGGTTTGGCGAAGCGCTGGCTTTGGGAATCTATTAGACGCTTCGGCGCGCCCAGCGAGTGATCGCAAAGTTGGTGCCCTGTGCCGACGTGTGTGGCTCGTCGTGGGTCTTGATCCACTGCTCTGGGTTGGGGTCATCAAAAAATGTGTCGCCCTTGGGGGCAAGATCAATCTCGGTGATCAGCAAGGTATCTACCCGCGGCAAGGCGAGGCGGTAAAGCTCACTCCCGCCTGCAATAAAAAGCGGGCGATCACCAGACTTGGCGATGGCGGCTTCCATCGAAGACACCGGCTCAACACCTTGCGCAGCCCAAGCAGGGTCGCGGGTGAGCACGAGGGTGGTTCTGCCGGGCAAGGGTCGGCCGATGGACTCGTAGGTTTTGCGGCCCATGAGCAGCACTCCACCTAGTGTGGAGGCTTTGAAGTGTTTGAGCTCTTCCGGGATATGCCAAGGCATTGAGTTGTTATGCCCGATGACCCGGTTGCGCGCGCGCGCCACGATCAGTGTGATCGGCCCTGCCATCTTCTCAAGCTCGCTTGCGACCGCATTAGACCGCGACTGGCGCGGAGATGTGGGGGTGGGACTGATAGCCTTCGATTACGAAATCTTCATAGCGATAGCTAAACAGATCTTCGGGCTTTCGGGCAATGGTCAGCTTCGGTAATGGATAGGGTTCGCGGGATAGCTGAAGTGCCGCCTGGTCAAGATGATTGCTGTAAAGATGGCAATCACCGCCGGTCCAGACAAAATCACCCAAGCCAAGATTGCATTGCTGCGCCACCATATGGGTCAGTAAAGCGTAGGAAGCAATATTAAAGGGCACGCCCAGGAAGATATCGGCGCTGCGCTGATAGAGCTGGCACGAGAGCTTGCCATCGGCCACATAGAACTGAAACAGGGCATGGCAGGGGGCGAGCGCCATCTTCGGGATATCGGCGACATTCCAGGCGGAAACAATCAAACGACGCGAATCCGGGTTGCTGCGCAACTGCTGCATGACTTCGCTGATCTGATCAATGGCTGCGCCACTTGGCGTTGGCCAGGAGCGCCATTGCTTGCCATAGACCGGGCCCAACTCACCTTGCTCATCGGTCCACTCATCCCAGATCGAGACCTTGTGCTCTTTTAGATAAGCCACGTTGGTTGAGCCCTGGAGAAACCACAGCAATTCATGAATGATGGAGCGCAAGTGGAGCTTTTTGGTGGTCACCAGCGGAAAGCCTTCTTCCAGAGCAAAGCGCATCTGCCACCCAAACACTGAACGGGTGCCTGTCCCTGTCCTGTCTTGCTTGACAGTGCCATGCTCCAGCACATGGCGCATCAACTCATGGTATTGCCGCATTACTTCAGTCCGTCAAAGCAGGCCGAGACCAGATACTCAACCAGTTGGTCATCATTGAGGGTGCCGCCAGCTCGCATGAAATCCAGCGTGGGATCGCAGGCGCGGGCATAAAAGCTGTAAAGCACAAAGGTGGGTGGCAGGTCGGCTCGCAATTCACCCAAGGCTTGTGCTTGCCCGATCAATTCACCAAGTGATTCGGAAAGGGCAAACAATTGATCAACATAGACTTTATGGGCGAGCAGGGCGGTTTGGAGCGCTGAATTGGTGGCAGGCAGATGAGGTACGGAGCCTGCCAAACGCTGCTCAAACGTCCAGCGCAATAACCAGCGAAGGCGCTGCCCAGGTGAAAAGTGAGCCGGGGTGGTGCGCAATGCGGTGCGGCTGCGCTCAAGAAGCTCGACCATGACGCTGGCGGCCAAAGCTTCTTTACTGGGGAAATGGCGATAGAGGCTGCCTTTGGCAATACCAACCTCTGCGGCAATGTCGTCCATCGACATGGCATCGTAGCCATGTTGCGCGAGCAAGCGGTGGGTAGCTTCGACGATCGCCTGCTCACGAGCGGCGAACTGACGATCACGAAAGCGAATCCGCGCCGCCTCGGCGGTGGTGGGATCACTCAGTTCGGTAACAGGCATGGTGGGAAGCCAGGGGGCAAAAACACAACAAGACCGGATTATGCCGGTTTCGAGCCAAACGCCCCGCGGGCCCTGAGCGTACTCAAGGGTTGTTGGGGCCCGGTTTGGTCATGGCGGGTGGTGCCCCACCCGAGCGGGGAGAGATGCTCGAAGCCCCTGCGGGAGCGTTCTCCGGTTGCGCTGCGGCAGCGGCTGCACCGGCTGGTGGAGCTGGTGGAGGCGGCGGGGAGGCAGGGATTGCGGATGGTGAGGCGGCGGGGAAGGGCGGCGCTCCCTGCGGTGGAGCAATTGACTGGCCGGGCGCTGCGGTTGAACCAGGGGGAAGCGCTGGGTCTGTTGCATTGCGGGAACGCCCGACACCACTGGACAAGACCGCGAGGCTGGCGCGCGGGGGAGCCTGATACTCCTCATTGCGGCCGTTAATACTCAATACGACCGAGCCCGCTTTGACCTGGACCAGTTTGGCCTCGGGTTTCTCGGGCGCCAAGGTCGAGCCGACAGCGAT
>JAIYCW010000060.1 GCA_027487815.1 Burkholderiales bacterium | reverse complement strand
CCGAAGCCAGAGCAGTTGCTCCCCGTAGCCGCGAGGCAGTAGCGCAGGAAGCGCGCGCTGCTGTCTCCAAGGGCCAGATCGTCATGGGTGAGGCGTCTTGATCCTCGCGAGCAGGTCACTTGGCCGGGCGTCGAACGCCGATAGAACTCGTTTACACTGACTTGCATGGCTCATTCACACTCTCACGCCACACCCGCCGAAGGCAACGAGCGTCAACTAAGATTGGCGCTCGGCCTCACGGGCACGTTTTTGATTGTCGAGGTGGTTGGGGCTTTCGCCCTCAACAGCCTCGCCTTGCTCTCCGACGCAGCTCACATGGGCACCGATGCTGCGGCGCTAGGCATCGCGTTGTTCGCCACGCGCCTCGCTCGCCGGGCCCCCGACGCTAAGCGCAGTTTTGGTTATCACCGGGCCGAGATCATTGCGGCGGTCATCAATGCCCTCTTGCTGTTTGCCGTTGCCATCTACATTGGTTTCGAGGCGTGGCAACGCATGCGCGAGCCATCAATGCCTAACTCGTTTGGAATGCTTGTTGTTGCGACTGCCGGACTTCTCGTCAATCTGGTCAGCATGCGACTTCTTCGTGCAGGAAGCACCGCGAATCTCAATATGAAAGGCGCTTATCTCGAGGTGTGGAGTGACATGCTCGGATCTGTAGGGGTGATCCTTGGTGCCGTCGTAATCTGGATCACCGACTGGCCATGGGTCGACCCGTTGATTGCGCTAGGAATCGCGGTGTGGGTGCTCCCGCGGACCTGGGTGTTACTTAAGGAAAGCATGAACGTGCTGCTCGAGGGCGTTCCGTCTGGACTTTCTCTGGAAAAGATCAAGGCAGAACTCTTGAGCCAGCACGGTGTCAAGGGCATTCACCATCTGCACGTTTGGGCCTTGGCAAGCAGCAAGCCTAGCTTGACCGCTCATGTTGTTTATGACCCTCAAATTGTCGGGTCGGACGTCTTGATCAAGCGACTGAACAAACGTTTGACCGATCAGTTTCACATTCAGCACAGCACACTCCAATGCGAGATCGAGTCATTAGGCGATGAGACCTGTATTGTGGATTCTGAGACTCCGCCTCATACGCAGGGGGCAGCCGCTAACGCGGCGGGCCACGACCACAGGAATTCCCCTACAGGCTCGAAAAGCTTGTAACCCGCAATGATGCGCTGCTACACTTTCGAAATGTTCAAGCGGGTTTTCCTTTGCCTCCTCCTCGCCTCCGTTTTCACACAAACGATGGCTTTCGGATCGCATTGGGTGTCCCACTTCCAGTCGACCGAGCACCTCTCCGCAACGGACGCGACCGAGACTCATCCGGATACGGCAAAGGCAGGTATCAATCTTGAGCAGTGCTCTGTTTGTACCCTTGCCCATGCTGCGATTTGCGTTTTGGCGGCCGAGCCTTTTTCAAAAAGCTTCGTTGACCAGCCGCCTCCCTTAGACGGAGTCGCGCTGCAAATTTTCCAGATACCTCACAGGATCGACCGCCCCAACTGGCTCGTTTGAGTCCACATAGAGGCGCCGCCCGGCTGCGTCGGGCGGTATTGCAGGTTCGTTGAGGATTGACATGGTTTCCCCCCGTATCGCCCGATTATGGGCGCCAGTACGCCATCTCGCCATAGTCGGGTTGATTGGTCCGCAGGTTTTGATGGCGCAACCAGTCGAGAACGCCATCGGCAGCATCGACTCCGTACTAAAGGACGCGGCTTCAGCCGCATGGAGTCGCCAACCCCAGTTTCAGGTGGCTGAGCAAAGACGGCTAGAGTTTGCCGTTCGCCTGCGTGCCACGGAAGCTTTGACACGCGATGCGCCCGCTGTGACCATTGAAAACTGGTCGGATCGCTGGACCATGCGCGATGGATTTGCGAAATATGCAGGGGAGTTTGCGCTTCCGTTGTGGCTTCCTGGCGAGCGCGCTCAAACCAAAGCAAGCATCATTGCCGAAAAGGCTTACTTCGAGGCTGTTGTGCAAGCCACGCAGCTCCGCGTTGCGGGCGAGGTCCGAGAAGCATTCTGGGCCGTAAGTGCTGCGCGCATCGAACGTAGCGTGGCCCAACTGCGCCTGGACGAAGCTCAACGCCTGTATGCCGACCTCGAGCGTCGGTTACGCGCTGGCGTGTCGGCGCGTACCGATGCGCAGTCAGCACTATCCCAAGTTCAGCTTGCAAGAGGCGCTCTTGCGAGCGCTGAGCAGGCTGTTTTTCGGGCTGAACGCACCTTCGCGCAGCTGACGGGGATGCCCCCACCACAGGCTCCATTCAAAGCGCCACCGGCTGGGCCACCTGCTTCGATGAACGGATCGGTTGGTACAGCTCCTGCTGAACATCCCGCGCTGACGGCAACTCGACTAGCCGAGGCTTCGGCTCGCTCGGCGCTCAGGCTTGCTGCAATGACGAATCGCGACACGCCGGAGCTGGGCATCGGCGCCTTTCGCGAGCGATCTACGAGCCGATCCCCTTTCGAGAACATAGTGACGCTGCGCCTCCGTATTCCCTTGGCGACCGAATCACGCAATGCGCCGCGAATTGCGCAAGCCAACACCATGTTGATCGAGGCACTCTCGCAATCGCAATTCGAGCAATCGCGCCTTCAATCTGAACTGGAGATTGCGCAGCGCGAATTTGACTTTTCAGCTACCCCGCTCGAGGCCGCCGAACGTAGGCTTGCGCTTGCCTTGGACAACGATAGCCTGGTCGCAAAAGCATTTGCACTAGGAGAGGTGGACTTCGCCACCCGGCTTCGGATTCAGATCGAGCGCATCGACGCCGAGTTGATGCTCAACCGCGCTTCACTTGAGCGCCAGCGCGCCGCGTCGCGCTTGTTGCAGGCACAAGGACTTCTCCCATGAAAAAAATTCTCTTAGCCCTTATCAGTTCTATGGTCTTCACGACAGCAGCGATAGCAGGGCCCGGCCACAGCCACGACGAGCCCGCCGCACCGACTGCTTCAAACCCGATTCCAAAGCTACAAGCGCATTCTGAGATTTTTGAGATCGTTGGAATGGTCGAAGGCTCCAAGCTACGTCTTTTTTTGGATGACTATGCAACAAACGCCCCTATCCCCAATGCCCGCATTGAAATCGAAGCGTCAAGTACTGCCTCCCCAGCGAAAACAATCAAAACCGTCGTACAGACTGACGCCACAGGCGAAGCGCTTGTGAGCGATGTAGCTCTCGCGAATCCTGCGCCATGGTCGTTCGTGTTTACCATCGCAAAGGCGGATAAGACCGATTTACTGTCGGCAGACATCGATCTTTCAGCCCCCAAGGAGGTTGATGCGGCGCACGTCGACGAGCCCACCTCAATGGGCGGCAAGTTCGGACTTTGGCCTTGGGGATTGTTGGTGCTTGCCGTTTTGGTAGTGCTGGTGATGGCAGTAAGGCGGCGACTTGGCCGGACCACCGCAGGAGCGACAACCCGTTCCCTAATCATTACCTTGGCCCTAGGGTGTGCCGCAGCTATCGATACCAAAACCGCATTAGCTCACGGAGACCACGCCGCACCAGTTGTCCAGGTTTCTGGGACAGCGCCGCGTCGGCAAAGTGACGGAAGTGTGTTTTTACCCAAGGTGTCGCAGCGCCAATTGGAGGTGCGTACGCAATTGGCCGAGGTCACGAAAATTGCCCCGACGGTGGAGTTGAACGGGCGAGTCATTGCGGACCCTGGTGCCGGAGGCAGGGTCCAGGCGACCCAGACGGGGCGCCTCGCAGCACCCGCAAGAGGCTTGCCGTCCTTGGGGCAAAGAGTCGTTCAAGGCGAGATCTTGGGAACAGTCACACCTGTTGTTGCTCCGCCTGAACTAGCAGGGCAAAAAATGCAGTCGGCCGAGGCCCGTATCGCACTGGACTTGGCCCGCACCCGCCTCGCGCGTCTCGAACAGCTCGAAGGCTCAGTGCCGCAGCGCGATATCGATACGGCGCGTGCTGAAGTCACGACTTTGCAGGTCCGAATTCGGACGGTGGAAGCCGGTTTGAACACTACCGAGCCACTTCGCGCACCCGCAAGCGGTGTGATTGCGGCAGTAAACGTGGTGGCCGGTCAAGTGGTGGCAGCCAACGAGATTTTGTTCGAGATCGTCGATCCCACTCGACTTCGAGTGGAAGCCTTGGCCTATGACGCGACCCTCGCAGCGGATTTGAAAACAGCCAACGCAAGCACAACGTCTGGCGCTTCCATGTCACTGACCTTCGTGGGCGCTGGAAGGGTACTTCGCGAGCAAGCCGTACCCATCCAGTTCCGAATCGCTTCTTCGAGCGCACCGATGGGACTGGCAGTCGGACAACCTGTCGTCGTACGTGCGCAGCGAGCCAGCGCCACGCTCGAAGGCATCCGCATCCCAGCAGCGGCGATTGTGAAGAGTCCTAGCAACCTGGATATCGTTTGGGTGCATACCGATGCAGAGGTTTTCGTCCCTAGGCCTGTGCAATGGCAGTCCATCGACGGCAGCACGTTGGCCGTTACGCAAGGCTTGAAGCCTGGTGATCGTGTTGTGGTGCGTGCCGCTCCGCTCCTTAACCAAGTGCGTTGAGGCGGAGCACCCATCATGTTCACCACAATATTGCGCACCAGTCTGAACAACCGTGTGTTTGTACTGGCGGCTGCGTTGGTCCTGATGCTCTACGGAGCACTTGCAGTTCAGCAAACTCCGGTCGATGTATTTCCTGACCTAAATCGCCCTACCGTGACGCTCATGACCGAAGCAGGAGGGATGGCCCCAGAGGAGGTCGAGCTTGCGATTACGTTTCCCTTAGAAACCGCAATGAACGGGCTGCCCGGTATCTCGGTCGTACGCTCGGTGTCTTCTGCAGGCCTTTCGTTCGTCTACTTGACTTTCGATTGGAACGTCGAGATTTACCGAGCGCGTCAGCTAGTAAGCGAACGTTTGCAAACCGTGCGCGATCAGCTTCCCCCAAGCGTAAACCCAGTCATGGGACCGGTCAGCTCGGTGATGGGCGAAATTCTTCAAATCGCCATCCCTATCGACCCTTTGAAGATTACTCCGATGGCCACTCGCGAGTTTGCCGACTTCGTGCTGCGGCCGCGCTTGCTCACGATTCCAGGCATCGCCCAGGTGATCCCGATCGGAGGCGAGGTTCGCCAGTACCAGGTGCAGCCGCAGCCTGCCCGAATGGCCGAGCTCAATGTCACCTTGCAGCAAATTCGCGAAGCGGTCGCTTCATTCTCAATGAACACCTCGGGTGGCTTTTTGGAGCTGAATGGACGCGAATACCTCATTCGCAACATCGGGCGAACCAACCGGTTGGCTGACCTGCAATCGACCCCGGTCGCCGTGGTCCGCGGACAGCCGATACGCTTGAGCCAGGTGGCGGACGTGCGCTTCGCGGCGGCCATCAAGCGAGGTGATGCAGGCTTCAACGGGGGTCCGGCCGTCATGTTGGGCGTCCAAAAGCAGCCGACCGCCGACACGTTGAAACTCACTCGCGATGTCGAGACCGCAATCGCTTCGCTGGGGAAAACGCTGCCTGAAGGGATGGCGGCGCCACGGGTCACATTTCGACAAGCCACCTTCATCGAAAGCTCGGTCAACAACCTTACCTCCAAGCTCATCACAGCCTCTGTGATCGTGCTAGTGATCCTGTATCTGTTTCTCGGCAATGTGCGCACCACCCTGATCAGTCTGATAGCCATTCCCTTGTCCATGCTGATCACGGCTTTGGTCTTCAAGGCGCTGGGTCTTTCGATCAACACCATGACGCTGGGTGGCTTGGCTATTGCCATCGGCGAGTTGGTCGATGACGCGGTGGTCGACGTCGAAAACATCTTGCGTCGGCTAAAGCTCAACCGCCTTGCTAGCGCACCCACGCCGACACTCAAGGTGGTCCTCGAGGCCAGCATCGAGGTGCGTTCCGCGGTGGTCTACGCGACGGTGATCATTTGTTTGGTGTTTATTCCCTTGTTTGTGTTGCCCGGTATCGAAGGACGACTTTTCATTCCTTTGGGCATTGCCTACATCACCTCTATTTTGGCGAGCCTGTTGGTGGCGGTCACTGTCACCCCGGTAATGGCGTACTACCTTTTGCCCGGAATGCGCTCGCTTGACCATGGCGATTCCCGTTTCCTGGCGTGGCTAAAGAAACACTATGCTCCAGTCCTTGCAAGAGTGCTGACGGCACCCCGCGCCTGGGTTGGCGCGGCCGCGGTGGCGGTCGCTGCAGCCGGCATCAGTGTGGCTTGGTTTCCAACGACGTTTCTACCGCCCTTCAACGAAGGCTCGATACTCATTGGCTTGCGCCTGAATCCGGGCACGACCCTGGCAGAATCGGTTCGGGTTGCGCAAACCGCCGAGCGTTTGGTGCAAGGCGTTCCCGAAGTCGTTCATGTGGGACGCCGTTCGGGACGCGCTGAACTTGATGAGCATGCCGAAGGGGTGCATGTCAGCGAATTGGATTTGAAGCTCAAGGCTAGCGCGCGTTCGACTGAGGCCGTCTATGCCGATATTCGCGAGCGGCTTGCACCGCTTCCAGCGGCGATCAACCTAGGGCAACCGATCAGCCATCGGATCGATCACATGTTGTCAGGTGTTCGAGCCCAAATCGCTATTCGTATCGTGGGTGATGATCTGGATACGCTTCGCGGCGAAGCCGAACGATTGCGGCTTGCCTTGAGCAGGATTTCTGGCCTTGCCGATCTGGAAGTGGAAAAGCAAGTGCTGACCCCGCAAATCAAGGTACGCCTGAACTACAACAGGGTGGCGCAGCTTGGGGTGTCGGCCAGTGAAGTGCTCACCGAACTCCAAATGGCGGTCGATGGGGCCGTCGTCACGCAGGTCGTCGAGGGCAACCGCCGCTTCAATCTCGTGCTTAGGCTGCCGGAAACTCAGCGCGCGATCGAAGGCTTGAAAGCGCTTCTGATCGATACCCCCACCGGGCCTATTCCTTTGTCAAGCATCGCCTCTATCGACGAGTCCGATGGCCCCAATCAGATTAGTCGGGATGACGGGCGTCGCCGCATTGTACTTTCCGCTAACGCACAAGGCCGAGCTCTTAGCGAGGTCGTGCGCGACATCCGCAACACCACTGAAGCATTTGCTTTGCCAGAGGGTTACTTCATCACCTTGGGGGGGCAGTTCCAAGCGCAAGAAGAAGCTGCTCGTCTCATCGGGATTTTGTCCATCGTTTCGGCGTCCCTGATTTTCATCGTGCTGTACACACGATATCAGTCCAGTGTTCTGGCGCTTCTGATCATGGCCAACGTGCCGCTTGCTTTGGTTGGCGCGGTGATCGGGCTTTGGCTTTCGGGGCAACCTCTGTCGATCGCAGCCCTGATCGGCTTCATCACCCTGGCCGGAATCTCGGTACGCAACGGCATTCTGAAAATCAGCCATTACGTGAACCTCTGCAAGTTTGAAGGGGAGACCTTCAACGATGCGATGCTAGTTCGGGGTTCGCTTGAACGCCTGGCACCCGTGTTGATGACCGCGCTGGTTGCAGCTGGGGCATTGTCCGCTCTGTTGTTCGAGGCCGGACAGCCAGGGACGGAAATTCTGTATCCCGTTGCTGTGGTGATTTTTTCTGGATTGATCAGTTCTACCCTGCTGGACACTTTCATTACGCCCGCACTAGTGAAAATGTTCGGTGAACGCGGAATTCGCTATTTGGTGCAAACCAGCGGAAACGAAACGCTTTAACTTAACAGGAGATGGATGATGAAACGTTTGTTCCTTTCGCTCGCTTTTTCAATGCTGGCGGTCAGTGCTGCGCAATCGCATGAAAACCATGGCAAGCCGCAATTCGGTGGCATCGTCGCTTTGCAAAAGGACCTCGAATTCGAGCTTGTGGTGAAGCCGGGCGTCGCGACCCTTCATGTGATGGACCACGGCAAGCCGATTGCATTAGACGGGGCCAGCGCGAAACTCACGGTCCTTTCAGGGACAACGAAGACGGATCTGCCGATGACAGTGACCGGCAACCGATTTGAGGCCAAAGGCGATGCGGCCCATGCGAAGGGCACAAAAGCAGTAGCGACCGTGGTTCTGCCGAAGAAAGGCACAATCACTGCGCGCTTCGAAGTCAAGTGAGGTGGCGCTACCGCTCCCCGACCGAGGCCGGGGCCTGGGAATCCGTGGTGTAGCCACGTAGGGACGCATAGCGCTGGCGCTGCTCGTCGCTCAGCAGGAAGGCCTGCCTCAGATGAGTCACCAAATTATCCGCGCGTAACATCGCTTGCAATCCCGCAATGCGAGCCGTGTAGTCACGACTGGTGAGTTCGTTGGCCGAACCGGTTTTGAACAGACGTGATGCGACGCAACAGTGTGCCTCGTATTCCAAGCACCTTCTGTTGATTTTTCCATCACTTAGAAGAAATCGCCCCTCTTGATTCACAACTTGTTGTCGCAGGTCAGCGTCACAAAGTTGTGACTTGCTTGCAGAGCGACGTAATGGTGTGACTTGATGCGAAAGTAGTTGCACCATCTTTCCTTCGATTGAGCTGTTGAATGCCGTTGCCGTCTAGGGGCTCGTAGCGTCGAGATCCATAACCCCAGGCGATAGCGCCTGGGTATCTGTTAGCATGCTAAGTGCTGCACGCTTGCATCAACCGAGTCCGACGGTCTGAAGCTACGCTTCGCTTGGAACATATGGCGTACACCGCGATGCGGTGCCGTAAACTGTAGTAAAAGTGATAGCGCAGTATGGAGCAGGTCCTTCAGCAAAATCAATGGTTTACACTTTTGGCAGTTTCACGGTTACTACAGTTTTTTATGTAGTAAAAGTAGAAGTATTGTAATTTAAGTAGTAAAGATGGAGGCATTGGATTTAGACCCGAATCAGCGCATTCTCGATGCCTATTCATCGGGCCACGCGAGGTTTTAAGCAAGACCAAGCAGGCTATCTCGTACGCTCCCCTCTGATGCTTCTTCGTTGGCTGTACCTTCGCGGGGGGAATGCTTCGAGTGGATAGGGCATGACCAACTGAGAGGGATGAGGCCCGCTAAAGTGACCAACGACCTTGTTGATGAGCACTACATCCTCACGGCTAGTTGCTTCGACAGCTTGCTATCTTTCGATGTCCGTACATGCGAAGCCTTTGATGCCTTACAGACATTACTCGCGCAGCCCATTCCAGCGCTTGAGAAGACGTGATGGGAAGTGATTCAAACCGTGGGAGGCTGTTGTTGCAGAAGCTTGATGGCGCATCTTTGATACGCAAATCAAGCGCCCAGTCATCAAGGCTTGATGGAGAACTGGCCAATCGGACCTCCCACGGTTTGAATCACTCTCCGAGCAATTTATAAACTCAATGAGTTACGGAGGGTGACACGAAAACTTGAGCCCCCAGGTGGGCAGAGTCACCGTTTTGCGTCCCAAACGTCACAACTTTGCGTCGATTCACGGCAGTGACGGGGTTCGAAGTTGATTTTGATAGACAACTAAAAACAAAGTAGCCATTCCGTAGTCATCCGAGGCTGTGTGTAGTTGGAGCTGGCTTCGAACACTTTGCACCATGGGCTCATGCGACTCCGGCGAGTGCCGGGCCGATCTCATGCTGAATTTCGTCTTGCATATAGTTCCATCCGTTCAAACTCTGAAGTCCCCTCAAACCTCGGCGTGATCTACAACGGAGACAGCACTGTTGCTGGCTGTCGATGCGCCACCCACTGTTGACGCGTAATCTCCGCTAGTGGGCGACGAGGGCAAGATGGTTGGCTCCACCGGGTCCTTGAGTGCCCCGTCAAACATGAGATACGGAGGCTGCATGCATTTCAACGCACGCAGCTTGATTGCTCGTCGACGCGGCGGCGAACTGGAGAGCTGTACGGCGGCCTCTACCGCGTCCCCGAGAACCTTGGCGTAGACGCGAATTCGCCTTTGTCGGTGGGCCTCTGCAGGAGGGTACGGTATAAAGGACCCGCTGCTCCTAAGCGCTATATCGTTCGCGAATTCCAGGGCGACATCCAAAAGTTCCTTTTGATTGCAATGGGGGTGGCGAAGGGTCGCTTCTATGGTGTGCGCCAAGAGCTCGGCAAACGCCCTAACCTGAGTAGGTTGCCGCCCTTGCAGTTCGAGAAATTCGAACGCAACTGACGCCGCCGACCCAAGCTCAGTAGAACTGGAGGCTAGGTGGTCCTTGAACCGCTGAAGTCCCTGCGTTAGCACGTGACCCCCTTGCATGCACATAAACACTAGGTCATACGCGCCGAGAGAGACAAAGCTGCGATTGCGCAGAAACATGCGGACAACGGCAAGCGTGTACTGGTGTTCGTTCAGATTCCTTCGTGATGCAGCGTGCCGAAGCACCTCTTGTGGCCACACCGATTTGATGTTCGCGGCGAGGGAACCAAACTGCGCCAGCCGTCCGTCCACGGTAAAAAGCGTCGCACTCTTTTCCGCGGCCAGGAGCACCGCCGCGAGTTCTTCGTCTTCGAGAACGTCCTGCGCTCGCTCCAGGCCTGCTGGAAGCTCTTCCGGGCCATAAGCAGGAACCATCACACAGTGCTGTCGGACCGCGTCAACCATGCTTTGCATGAATGCGGTCTGCCGCTCCCTGTCCTGGTTCGTGTACTCGACAAACCGCATCGTGCCGTTGTCATCGAACATCTGCCCGCCGGAGCGCCCGAGCTTCGCCTCTTCGAGTCGAGCTTCGAGAGTCTCAATGGCCTTCGTAGAGATGTAGACGCGAGGTAGCGCCGCTAGGGCTGAAAGGCAGTCAAGGGACGCCAGCTCGGCAACGGTCGCAGCGTCAATAACATACCCAGCGTCGGGCCGTTGAAGCAATTCGACAGCAGCCTCCCGTTGCTCCTTGGTGCCAGCGCATACAAACAAGGGAGATGCATCAGACGGCCACCCAGCAACCATGTCGAGCACGCTTCGCCCGAGCAGCTTGCCCAGGATCCCCAGCGTGATGGGGCTGTCCGCGTAGCCCTGAAGCGCGCGCCGTGAATGCTCGGCCTGCCGCTTCAGCATGGCGTGCACGTGGCTGAAGTCGACGCCGTTGTCTGTTTTTGGGACAGGCATGGACATCACAGGCAGGTCCGAAGCAACCGGCGAGTTGACCCGTTCCTGCGCGATGCGAAGCAGCCGCCGGAAGACGCTTGTCACCCCTTCGACAACGAAGCGCTGTTCGGTTCCGAAGGGCCCAGGCAGAGAGACTTTCTGGCCCACGGCCACGCCCAGTAGGCTGCGGGCTAGGTCACCGGACGGAACGACTATGCCTTCCCGGGCAGGGAGGCTCGGCAAACCCTCCGGGTCCAGCGAAAGTGTCACCGTCTCGCCCAATTCGTTCTTGAACGTCACGGCTGCCCCAGGCTGAACTTCCCTCAGTTCCTCTTCCATGAATGGAAGCTCCTGAGGCCCGGCCACGATGGCGATGAAGTAGGCTGAGGCTGCGTCTACATCGTCGAGGTTGCGACGAAACATGCCATACAGCCGCAGCATGCCGGTCTTTTTGCGGCCGAAGCGGAGCTCAAGGGACGCAACCTGAGCAAGAAGTCTTGGTGGCCCTGACAACTCGGCCGGAACTGACTCGAGGGCGTGGTGGAACCGAGCCATCTTGCGCATCTTGAGGTCGAGCGCGAGACGCAGTAGCCAGCCGCCGGCCTCCTGCGGCCGCCGCTTGCAATGCAACTCAGCAAGGGGAACCAGAAACTCCCAGTCCGATGCCTGCTGCCCTAGGTCAATCGCGAGACTCAATGATCGCTCGTCGCTTGTCCAGGTGTCTGGGAACGACAAGACCAGCTCCTTCGCCTTGCGAAGCGCTCCCGTGCGCACATAGCAGCGAAGCAGCCGGTTGTGGAGCTCGGAGTGCTTGCCGCGTGGGGCGAGTAGCTCGTACTCACGGGTGGCAAGCTCCAGCTTGTCCGTGGTGAAGAGCAGGTCCGCGAGTAAGAGTCGCTCTGCCGGAGAGGTGTCCCTTGTCACTAGAGTGCAGGCCTTCTCAATCGCCGCATCGGCGGTCATCTCGTCTTTACCCGCATACAGTATCCGGGCACCGCCACATATGACGGCGAGGCTGTCTG
Organism: Burkholderiales bacterium; assembly: GCA_027487815.1. Classification (GTDB taxonomy): domain Bacteria; phylum Pseudomonadota; class Gammaproteobacteria; order Burkholderiales; family Burkholderiaceae_E; genus JAIYCW01. Next base: position 92,468 of record JAIYCW010000060.1, on the reverse strand, counting down.
AGCTAGCCACGTTGGCCGCCTTGACCTCAGTCAGCGCTTGCTGCTTGCCGGTGCCCGAGCGCCAAAGAGCGAGCCACCGCATAGCGCGCAGCAGGTGCGGTACCTCTGCCTGCTGGTAGCCCTTTTGCGTCACCAACGCCTGCACGGCCTCGACCAGCTGAACGTCTCCCACACCAGAGGCATACTCCGCGACCAGAATCAACGCCTCTTCCTCGAGGTCGTCCAGCCACTCCCGACCAAGTTGGACCAACTCGTCTGAGCGGTCCAGTCGACGATACGCTTCTAGTGCCACGCGTTTCAGCCGAGGGGGCAGCACGCCGGCGTGTCGGGCCTCTTCGACAAGGGCCAGAGTCTCATTAGGCGCACCTAGCACAAGGTAGCTGTAGCCAAGGTGCACTAGCGTGTCTTCGACTGAGCCCGGCGATTGCACCGCCCAAACGCGGTCTTTTCGCGGGGTGAGCGCTTCGACGGCCTGCTTGAGCGCGGCGATTGCAGCTTCGCTCACCAAGCCATGCGCGACCTTGACGGGGTCGCTGGCAGCCGCTTCGAGCGCCAGCGCCAGCGCAGTGTTCCTCACAAAGAACGCAGCGTTCGGCTTGACCAGTGCCTCGGCGCTCAGTTCGACGGCGCCGGCGAGGTCTCCGGCCTTCTTCCGCGCCCACGCAAGCAGTTGCAGCACATCGCAGTCATCGCGCATCGCGGCTGGTGCATCAGCGGGCGCTACGGCGTGCCCTTTGACCATCCTGGCATTGGCATGGGCAACCCAGACCTGGACTGATGCGGGATACCTAGCGAGTGCCGCCTCTCCAGCGGCCAGCGCTTCGTCGACCCTGTCAGAGAAGAGTAGGCCTCTAACCTTCGCCGCCGCGATTTTCTCGTCGTCGGGATACAGCTCGGAGGCGCGAAGGAAGTCAGGGGCGGCAGCAGCAACGCTTTCTAGGTGCCACGTGCAGACGCCCCGCTGCACGTACCAGCGTGCCTGCTGGTGCGCATCGAAGAGCGACATGTCGACGCCGACACGCTGCAAGGCTTCAAGGGCATCTCTGAACCGTGCGGCTCGAAGCAAGTCGTTGATGGAGTCAAGTTGTGAAGTAAGAAACTTATCGACCGAATCGGCGCGGCCGCTGGGCAGGCCCGTCAAAGCTTCAAGCTTGAAGCTGATGCTGAGCAGGTTTGCCTCAATCCCTGCGTTCTGTTCATCTAAGCGGTGGAAGACAGCGCCAGGTGCATTTGGAGCGTAGTCGTTTTGGAGCTTTGAACTGCCGCGAATGTGCCGGCAAAGGTCCTGCCAGAACTCAATCTTGACTGGGTACTGCCCCTTAGCCGCCCTGGCATCGGACAGGTCCTGCACTTCCCGCAGAAGCACCGCATCACTCGTAGCAGTGGTAGCGACGATGAGGCGGACGATTGGGGTGTTCGCCTTGTCGGCTTCGGAGACCTCGTGCTCAACGTGCTTGAGTTTCAGGGCACCGTCTGCAAACCTCTTGCACTGAACGCCGAGCCGGCCTTCTGGCGCGTCGACAAACACATCGATGCCGCCCTGCTTCTGGCCCCGACGCCCGTTCGTCTGCGGCAATGGGTCGTTGAAAACTGTCCCGTAGACGCGGGCACACATGTCTTCAAACTCGTCGCTTCCAGCGGGTTTCGAAATCTCGAATGGGACGTGATGCATCGCTCTCCCTGCAAGCTAGCCAACGCGCTGCGGCAAGGCCGCGCACTGCCGCATGTTAGTGACGCGACGCGCAATTAGCGGTCGCAGGTAAACAGTCGTCGTGATGACCCACTACTTGTTGTGTACCACGACTATGAGCACTGACTCTTCTCACGTGCAATAACCTATCATACTGATCATTCAGATAGCGTAAGCGTACGGTTTTGGCACATTGCGCTCTGAATTAATTGGCCTCAGTGGAGGCGTCCGCGTACTGGAACGCGGATGCCTACGTAGATGGAATGCAATGGAGATATCTGATTCGGAGCGCGCCCGATGGTTGGTCCCCGGGCTGATACGGGGTCGCAAGAGCGATGGTCGATGTATCTACGAACCGGCCGCCAAGCGAGCGGTGATTGCTCTGTGCAAGCAGCCTGATGCCTCGGTTGCCCGCTTCGCGCTGATCAATGCCATTAACACCAACATACTGCACAAGTGGCTGACCCCCAATGGATATCGACGCCCCCGTGCCAAGCCTTCGGCGGTCATGCAGCCCGTCAAGGTATCGCGTGCCCGTGAGCCGTTGATGGCTACGATACCCCCACTCATGTTCAGTGCTTCCATGAGCTTCGAGATCGTGTTCGCACGCGCAACCGGCAACAATGTGGGCGCAGCCCGAACAGCCGGCTTGCGTTTACCCACGGTGCTGTGTTGAGCCACCCACTTGGCCAGCATGTTGGCATTAATGCCATTGGCGCGCGCCAACCCTGGCAAGGAAGCCACCGAGCTGCGCACCATCCCGACCAGTGCTGCTTTAACCGTCTTGGAATAATTGGCACGGCCATCAGCTTGCCGCACTACCGGTCAAGCCAAATCTAGCGTTAGGGTCAATGCCCCGAAACTGCGCAAACTCGCCATCCCCTAAACTCCGGTCAATCACCGAATGAACCTTTGATGTAAAACTTCCACTGTTTGCCCCTTATATTTGGCAATACACCTCTCTATTCTGAATCTTAGCGGTCTCGAGCAGCAATACTAGTGCACGAATTTCCTTACTGAAAGTAGCTGGCTCGATGTCGCACAAAAGCTCTACTTTTTCAGCAGTCCAACCGTAACGAAACGCCCCTGGGACATTATCGAACTGCTTAAGTTCTTTGATTTGACATTCTAGTGCTAGCACTAGGCATTCAATTTTTCCCACCGGCAACGTGGTGTCTTCGAAGTGCGCGAAATCCGTGTCGAATTGCTCGTTAAAGGATTGCCAAAATTTCTTCGCAACTAACCACTCGGAAACTTTTGCTGCCATCAGGAGTTCTTTTTGAGCGTTCCCGTCAACATCCAAGATCGCAAAATACGAAGAGTGCATTTTAACTTTTATCCTTGAAATGAGTCAGAGCGTTGCGAACATCAGCCGGAACCCCAGTTTGGGAAGTACCCGAAGGTTTAAACAGAGGGACATTGGCTTGGATCGGTTTTCCAAACTGATCAGTGAATCTCAAAGGGCCAGTAGCCGCAGTATTTTCAACGCGTAGGTACTGACCAGCATTGTCGTAGACGACTTGCATTCCGTTGGTTGGATGAGAGTAGATTGTCTTCCCTGATTCCGTGTAGGTAATGATCGGCTTTGGACCAGCAATATTCCCTATGACTTCACCACCTGAAACGCTTTGCCAATTTGCTCCATATTTGGCGGCACGCTCAGCGCCAGCCGGATTGAAAATCGGCCCTGAAAGTCCTTCTAGCTTAGATGCAGTGTTTGCCCCTAGCCTCCATTACATAAACAGGCCAACTTAGTTTTTCAAAATGGCCCCCGCCATGATTGGATCAAAGCCTTCGGGCCATTTAGTTGCATTGTCGAAAACAGCACCTTGAAAATTCGCCAATTGAACGTCTTCTGAGCGCATATCAGCCCGCTCTAATCGAGCGCCAGAAAAATCACTCATACCGACGTCAGCCCCACCGAGATTTGCACCAACAAAGTCGGCATTGCGAAAGACAGCGCTACGCATCAGTGAATTTGACAAATCTGAACCTTCAAATATTGCGCCTGATGCATTGCACGCTGCCAAATTCACATTACGAAGGACCGCCCCGGAAAAAATAGCTTTCTCCAGCCAAGCGGAGCGAAGAGTACTACCGGACAAATCCGCGCGCGTTAAATCTTGCGCATCCAAGATCGCTCGATGCAAGTCCAAATTTTGCAAGACGGAGCCGACGAGCGATTGCACTTCGATTGTCACGTTATCTCCGGTTTCACATTTAATCGTAATCATTTCCGTGCTTTCGGATCGATTGGAATATTGCTCCAAGGTATTGCGTTCGCCGGACGCCCACCAACATAGGGTTGTATTGGCGGCTCTGAACCAACGATCCGACCAGCGACATACCGATGATTACCATCAACGATCATGGTCCCACCCACCTTTATAGCGGGTGCTTTCTCGCCCGCGAGCAGCTTATTTACGTATTCCTGAACCCTAGGTAATGAAACACCTCCGGCCTGTTGGGAAGACAGGGGAGCATCTCTCATCGCCGCCCGAATAACATCTTCGGTAACCGTAATGCCTTTGGTAGAACCGGCCGCAGCTTCTCCGAGTCTAACTACATTGTTTGCCCCAAACCCTAAAAGACTTCTCCTGCCGTCTTAACGGTTACCCCAGCATCAAGCATTTTTTGAACAACTGCCTTTGCAATTCCATCGTCTTCGATGATGAGAGCGACCTTCGTAACGGCGTTAACAACAATAAGATCTTCGATCCTAGCATTGTGACCAACGTCAACTAGTAACCATGAGCCCTGTGACCCATCCCATAGATATTCGTAGTTTGTTTGTGCTGAAGCCATTTCTAAAGTTAAGCATCACTCCACGCTTGAGCATGGAGTCGACTTATCGGACCAAGTGCCTTAAGGATTTCATCTTTCAGTCCTGGTCTATCAGACCACCTAGCAACTATTGCTTCGATTGTTCCAGTAGCAACAGCCCCAATCAATTCTTGATCATTGCTTTGCATAGCCCTTTCTATTAACCCAAACAGACTAAGATTCAGTTCACACTGAGTCGAATCAAAATTCTCGACCATAGTCGATCCGAGGCATGCAAATAGAGTAGTAATTGGCGGCGGCTCTGGGTTCCAATAGGCCAACTCATCGAGGTAGGCTGATTGCAGTGCCGCTGACGCACTCGTCATGCTCATGACGAACTCTGAGCAACTATCTTTCATCGTTTTCCTTGCAGCGCATTTCGCATGTCTTTGATTACATTTTCGGCTGCCGCACGATCTCCAGATCGAGCCGTCTCATTGCGGCTTAACCATGTTTCCAGTTCGCGAATCTTGTCGGCGGCCTTTTGTGCATGAAATGCTCCACCAACTGATTCGCCTGTCGCTAGCTCCTGTCTAACGGCAGCAGCGGTGCTCCCGCTGCCAACGCTGGCATTCGGACGTAAACCTCATCCATGATCTTACCCAACCTCGTGTCAACCACAAAAGGCTTGTCCATCGCCGCACGTAAGCCATCGGTATAGCTTTCGTGTAGCGCCCGGTTCGTTGCACTATTTGCCCCAAGGACTTAAGAAGATCGGCTAATCCGATGGTTGTAGTTTTTCGACATTCTCCCAGTCTAAACGAAGGCCTTTACCGACCATCAGGTCCTCGAAATTTGATCCAGTCGTATCCGAGACTGTTTGATCCATGTTCCAAACGGAATCACATTCAAAGCACATTTTGAACGTCAACGCGTTGGGAGTCTTTAGCTTTACATTCCAAACTATGTCTTGCTCACAATAGGGACAGTTTTTCATTTTGTGGGGTACGCTGTAATTACACGGTTAGTGCCATCTCGGACGATTATCTTAATATTGCCTTCGCCCGCCGTGCCTACGGTCCGACCCATATTGACGGTCCAAACACGGTTGCCGTTTGTTTGGAGAACACCTAACCCTTGCCGAGCATTCCATGCCTCATCGACGACGCCGAGTACTTCGCGCCTCTCCACACTGAACACGCTATGCATTGGTTTCGTCGTATCTGCAGCCGCATGTTCCAGCACATGCTTGACTCGATTTCCCTGAACTGATCCCATGCCATAGTCCAACCCAGCGGGGCTAGTCCAAGTACGGGTCGCTTTGTCGAAGGAAAGCTCGACTACTCTTCCACTGTTTGCCCCAACTCGCGAAGTCTAGATAACTTTAAGCCGATTAATCAAAGACTAGTTGTAAGCCTTGAAACTCTAATGCAGCCTTGACACTTGAAATCAATTTGTTTTTCAGCTCGAATGGGATACTTTCTCCCCCGTCCCATTTGTCAAATGCATGGGGACTCATCGATATGCACGGCGCGCCATTTAGGTAGCCGTCCTCAACTTCGATCGTAGCCTTTTTATCAGCCAACCGATATTCCGCAGTAAATTTACCTGTAAATTGAAAAACAAAGCCTTCCTCGTTTTTCACGCCTTGCTTGTTTAGCCAAACAAACACTCTAGCCTCCCCCGGCAGATAATCTTGGTTTCACATGCAGCGGATCTACGCCTAACACTTTCGGATTTGCTTGTAACGCCGGGAGCTCGATCGTTTGATAAACGCTAGTTGGTCGTACCGACCCCAAAACTGCGCGTACTTGGCCACTCGCTTGTTCAGCCGCGGAGCGAGAAACGTTTGACCAAATCTGCGAAGCCTCCGCCCGAGTAAATGGAGATTGTGGTCCGAACAGGTTCAAGCTGTCCAACCATTTGCCGCCGGGGGTCATTTCAAGCGTCATTCCACCATTCAACCTAGCAAATCCCTGCGAATCCGCAACTCCGTTACGCCCTAAACCAGACCACAAGACGAAAGAGTCTTTGGCGGTGCTTAACCCCAGCGCATTTGCCCTTTCAACTACTTGACTCGGCGTCCAGCCTGCTACCGAATTGGAAAGGCCTGCATCGACCGCTGAAGTTAACCGAGGTGCACTGTTTGCCCCTTAGCTCAAACGCGTCTCCTTGCTAATGTTTCCAAGTGTTCTTTCGCTTTACTGACTGTAAAAATCCCTTCCGTCTCTGGAGAAGCGATATCGTGGAGTATGTCCCAAAGCCAATCCATTGCGTCGTCCTTATCATTTTCTTCATAACAACGTGTATGAAACGAATCAAAGAAGAGCAAAAGGTTTGCCCATTCTTGAAGCAATATCCCGCTTATTTCACCGACCACAAAACGATTCAGAACCCGACTCAGGATGTCTGTCGTTACGCAAACATCTCCCAAATCAGTTTGATCTCTCCTAATCTGTAGCACAGCTTCGGCATCGCATTCAGCGGCTAGTTTGTACTTATTCATCAGCGCCCGCCCTTTTTGATGTCATAAATCTTATTGCCTGGCTGGACGACTATTTTTCCGGCATCGTCAAAGGCGGTTTGAACAATCAAGTTTTTAGTTCCATCAGGCGCGATTTGGAAAGACATCCTTTGATACCCACTATCTCGTCCGGCTCGCTCAATTGTTAAGCGAACATCACCAGTAGAGTTAACCAATTTGAGCCCAACAGAATCTGCACGACCTGTGTTCAAGGCGTCCAACACGGCTTTTGTTTGAGCTTCGGGTAAACCAAGTTCACCACTACGTAAGGCGGTCCTCGCGTCTGCCCTTGAACTTTGACTGAGAAATTCTGTGAATCGGGAGGAACCTACATTGTTTGCCCCTAAGCTTACCGATTAGTTTGGTATTTTTCTTCGACCTCTGGCAGTAAAAGCAACAACTCAGCTGCGGCGGCTCTAACGTCGGCCATTTTGGGGTTCGCGAGAAGGTTCGTGGGATCTGCGTCGCTATTGATTTGGCTCAACAATCGTTGAAATTGTTTGGCTTTGTTGACGAACTGTGGGGGCAATCCGGACTTTTGATTTGTTAGAGCTTCGCCCAATCCAGAGTCATCGAAAACGCCGCACTTCGCTTCCGAGAAAGACGACATTTGCCCATCTATTTTGCCTAGCCACAAATTTTCCTGAAGCGAGTGACTTGACAGTTCTTCCAGCGCCCATTGCAAAGTATTTCTTTGATTTTCGGTTTTCATTTAGCGCACCTTGAACCGTTGGAGAGGAATATGAGCATCAGGATCGTATCGTCCACCTCGCGGAAGTGGAGAAGGCGATCCGTCTTCGCGCAGGTAAGTTCCTGCCGAGTTTTGTTGACGTACGTAGGGCCCTTGAGAATTTGCATACGGGCTATTCGGATTTCCCTGCATTACTCGAATGTTTTCATTCGGATTCTTGGGGTTGTAGTAAAGGACGCCACCTTCGCCCTGAGTGGCCCGAATGCGCCAAGTGTCCGGAATACCTTCAGGAATCTGCCGAGTTCCTGGCGCCGGAATTAGTCCTCGGGTCTCAAGGCCTATCGCCTCTGCAGCGCCTACCGACCTTCCACTGTTTGCCCCGCTAAGTTTACCCGAAACGCTAAGCGGCGATGGGGCGAGTGCATCATAGCCAATTCCTAATTCTACAGCCGCAATACCGGTGGTGTTAATTGCCTGACTATGAAACGTGTAGGCGAAAACTGGCCCGTATCGAATCGCATCAGTTGCGATTTCGTTAGCCTTAGCACCGACTGCGCTCACCCAAGTCCATGCTGCGGAACCTGCTGGCCCCGCTATCCTAAAGCTGCTTACGCTGCTACCCACCACCGGCGCCAGCCCTTGAAGGCGATACGCGATATCTCCTGCAAAGTCGCCAATCCTATCTATCCACGTCCGGTTTGATGGAGTTGAGCCCGATCCGTACGGCGTAGGAATTTCCAGAGCGCGATCTGAGGCGACATTGATACTTCCCGATGGTGCGGCAACCTGTGACGCCGCGCCCATGGCTCTGCGAAGTTGCTCCCTATACTCTGAGGAAGCAAAGGCGTCTCTAGCATCTGCGGGACTGTCTTGCTTCTCGGTGGCGATAGCGCTTTTCAAAACTTTCCGCCGAATACTTCCGGCTGCAGCAGATGGGGCGTCGCTAGAGGTTCCACCTAAATCTGCTACTTGCAACCAGTCCCGGGGGTTGGATTGCGATCCCGGCTCGATGCGAGGGTAAGCAATCGGCTGAGGATCATCTTGCGCAGCCTGCGACAACGGCGTCGTGGATACCGGCAAATCCATCTGCCCACTACTCTGGCCAGCTTGAGGAGTTTGCGCGGTCACCTCGGGCAGAGGGGACAGAGCAGCGTTGTTAACGCTAAACGCACCGGCCCCACGTCTGAGGCCTAAGCCTCGATTTGGTTGCGAAAGCCCTTCATTCCACATTTCCGTAAACCGCGCGGCTTGTGCAACTTCCAGCTTAGCGTCGGCCTGCACCGCCTCACCAATCGTGGCACCCACAGCACTCTGAATCACCGAGTTCCAATTCACACGCCGACCCTGCACGGCCGAGCTCGCCGCTCCAGCCAGCACTCCGGTCGCAAAACGTTGCAAGGCGTCGCCCCAGGGGTTCGCCGCAGCGGCTTGCCCTACAGCATTCGCTGCGCTACCGCTCTGAATTGCACTGATTACTTGCCCAATTCCGTAGCCCACACCCGCACTCACGGCACTTGCTGCTACCGAACGCCATGAGAACGATTTCTGCAGCCCGGTGGCCACGCCCACGCCTTGGGTGATGATGCTGCCAACCGCCGCGCGTCCCACAACTTGCCCAAAGCTGCCGGTGGCGTAGTAGTACCGAATGAACTCCCCGCCCGTGGCCTGAAACACCGTGCCGGTCGTGACATCAAAGTTCAGGGTGGCATTCGAGCCATTGGTGCCTTGGCGCTTAAGCGAAGGTATACTCAAAAAATCAGGAGGCGAACATGAACACCGTCGTTATTCAGAACGTACCGATTGCTGAATTGCCCGCCGCTTGGCAGGCTAAGTTGCACGGAACCTCAGACACCACGGTCACAGTTCGGATTGATCAGGAACAAGGTAAGGCCGAGCAGCGTTTTCATGATCTATCCAACAACCCCATGGTTGGCATGTGGGCCGACCGGGAAGACATGGAAGATGTTGCCGCCTACGTTCGCAAACTTCGCGAACCGCGCTACCTTCCTGACGGCTCGCGCAACGAAGGATGAACTTGCTGATTGATTCCGATGTCTTGATTTGGATGTCGCGCAATCACCCTGGCGCTATCGCCAGGCTGCAAACGATTCAACTCTGGCAGGTCTCTACTGTCGGCTATATCGAGCTCATTCAAGGCTGCCGTGACCGTAGCGAACTTGAGCGAATTTAAAAAGGATTAGCCGCCTGCAATACCGCCTTCATCCCATTAACCGAATCAATTTCAGCTCGTGCCATGTCGCTGATCGATCAACACGCTCTGTCACACGGACTACAACTCGGCGGTGCACTCGTGGCCGCTACAGCCATCGAGAACAACATGACGCTGCTGACCAGCAACCTCAAACACTTTAGACCCATCTCGGGGTTGAGCATCGAAGCGTTTGATCCCTCTCTGTGATAAGAGCGCTGCCTAGGTCTCATCATTGGCTTAAGGATTCACTCCAAAGCACTCAATTAGGCACATTCTCGTCAACAAACATTTCAGCAAATTGCTGGGCACTTAGCTCAACTCCGTTGCTTTTTGCGATCTCTTGATTCTGCAACCACATCAACTTCAGCGAAGATCGTGTGTCACTTGGAAATTGAAGCACAGACTCTATGACTTGATGCCATTTTCCTACCAATTTATAAAGAGCACTAAGCTTCGGTTCTAATGCCTCAATTTGCCTCTCATCGGACTCAGATAGCCGATCAATACAGTGCAACACGTAAAGCTCAGCAAGCCGCAGAAGCGGTTTTCCTTCGTAGCGGTTATTCGCAGCTAAGGCCGCCTGATCACTAGGCATCATTCGTTGCGTACCCTATCAAACGCTCGCAAGACATCAAAGCGTTAGGATGTATAGAAATTGATGAGAGCCAATCAGCCAAGAACTCCCGCGCTAAGTCAACCTCCAAAAAATACTCGAATCCCAACTTTTCAACCATCTCTGGACGCCCGCCACGATCAGGCGGCAACGCAACGATGGCCGCAGAATTCACAGTCCATGGTGATTGCGCATAAATCGTCATATCAACATCCAACAAGTCAAGACTTTCAACAATCTCGATTAATGTGCTTACTTGCCCCACTTGGAGAACCCGCCTTTCCCATCAGGGCGAAATGCACCTTGAAATATACTTCCAGGTGCATGCTGCGCCCGCGGCACCAGTTGCATAACGCCAGCCTCTGGCGCGTGGTGCCAAGTCCAATCAGCAGGCGACGTTCGCGGTGCTAACCCAGTGGTCGATCTGCTAACGTTGATTCCCAATCCGCCCATGCTTTTAGCTAGCGCCGCATCGGAGCCCATAGCATTTAGCAAAGCTTCGTTTGCTTCCCGGAAATGCAAACCCCGATCCACCCCAGGATAGGACCCAGGACTTAGCTTTGTCTCAAACGCAACACTGAAGAGCTTGCCGTCTGGAGTTGGCGGTACCCTGTTTGCCCCAACATTCAGGCTTCAATTCAAGTCTTAAGTTGGCTCTGTAAATACTCTTTCTCTTCACCTGCCACTAGGGCCGCAGCCAATCCCCTTGAGTAGCGCAATAACTCAGTCTCCCAATCATGGATCAATGCAATCCTATACAGCTCCAAGACGAGTTTTATGGATTAATCTAATTCTATTTGGCAATCCGCTAAATCGAATCGATTGCCATCAGAAACTACAAAACTGTCACCGTCGATCGCGGCAGTCAACAAGCCTAACTCTTGGGCACCATGCTCGATTTGTTTTTGCCAACCAGAGATGTCCCCATGGAAATAGAGCGAGTAAAACTTTATCCCTTTAGGAATTGTAATGACACAACCCTCTAACACTACGCCGCCTCCCTTCATAAGGGGCGGGGTAATTCTTCGCGTCACAGCTCTAAAAACAGATGCAGGTTGTTCATTGGCGTTAAATGACACATAACGCACCTTCGGAGCCTCATCAGCAGATACACCAGGAATCTTTTGGTGATTAATAGTCGAGTCCATTCGAGAAGGAGGCTCAGTCGATATTGGCATTTGCATTAGACCTATCTTTTTGCGGGTGTGATGACAAATTTGAAGTTTGTGATTCCCGCATCGCTAAATACTTTCGAGTAATGCGAAGCAAATGCACTACTGTTAGTATGGTACACAACGCCTCCATCAAAACCGGCTGAGTACTTGAAAGCTTGGTCAACCATTTTTTGTTGCTCTGCAACAGCCCAAGGCTTAGCTCCATTCGCACTTGCTGGATTCCTTAGTGACGATGCCCAATCGTCTACAAACTTCGCTTCTATCGCAACTCTCTGACCACCGCCTGCGACTGTTACATTGTCTGCGACGCCTGAAACCCATTTACCGTTAACGAACGCATCAAACTCTCGCTGTTTAAATGAAGCACTGCCATACAAGTTCCGAACTCCGACCTCGTAGCTCTTACCTAAGTCGATGGCCCGCTGACCGCTAATCGCGACCGCTTCTGTGGATTCGAATACTATTCTTGCATTGTTTGCCCCGACAAGATGCGAGTAGGTAATACGCCGGATCCTAGTTCAAGGTGAGATCAAAGTCTCTAGGGGATTGGAGAGCTATGGTCAAGCGAACGCCTTTGTTTAACTGCTCAAATGCCTTAGGACCTACCCAATATGCTTTGACCTTTTTGAAGTGCTTTCGAATAATTTTCTCAAAGCTTTTTACTAAAGCAAGTGAATATTTCGAGTCAGACGCAGTCCCAAATGTACCCGACATTACTGCCTGGCCTTTCCAATCGCCTCCTAAAGAAAGCACAGCAGTCTCAGGATTCTCCAATTGATCAACTAAGTAGTTCGTAGCTTGGCCTGGCACTGAAGCGGTTCGGCTTCTAATTTGCAGGTCACGGTTAAATACGAGGAACGCATCGCAACTGACCGCCGAATCCGCAGTAGCCACCCCTAAATCAGGAAGCTTCAAATAACCGCTATAGATTTCGATATCCGGGGAACCCTAGGTACCAAGCTTTGCGTACTGCAATTCTTCGTTTGCCTCAAGCTCTTGCAATACCGGAACAAGGTCATCTTGTGATGCATAAAATCTAAGTTGCTTCATTTTCGAGTGGCTTTTGGTATCAATATCAACTGATCGTTAGGGAATGCGGCTCGGATTCGATTCGCGGCGGCAATTTCTGCAGCTGTAGGCGTAACGCCATCTGCAGCTGTAGTTACTGTTTGGACCCTTGTCTGTTAATACATCTGTGAAACTGCGCCAAGAATCTTCGAATTCATCTCAAAGTTTGGGCCACGTGGCACCACCCTTTAGTGGGTTTTCGTCAGGAGCGCCTTGTATTGCAAAACATGCTGTCCTTCCGGACGATTCACCGGCCACCATGAGAGGAAGCGATTACGTTGAGACATAGGTCAGCACATCGTGGATACTACTAGGCTCATGCTAAAGAAATAAGGAAGCCTGCTAGTGTTTGAGTGGCTCAAAATTTCGGCGTGAAACTGGCTCAATCTATCGTGTTTATCAACAACCCTCGGGTTTAAAGAGGGATATGCGAGCGCGTAGTCTCAAACTAGCCCGTCGGTGATGGAAAACATCGATCCGTCATTTACCTGGGGTCAGTGATTCGGGTGGGTAGCGCGCGGGACATACAACCTCGTGGGCTCGATAACCGGTGCGACATCATTTAATGAAAGCATCGATTACTACAAGCAGGGCCGGTACCTGGATGCAACCATTCTTGGTTTTAAGGGCCTTTTAGAGGCTGGGCTGACTGTAGCTACGTTTGGGGCCTCAGCTGCGTTGCGTGGCACTACCGCATCTGCTGATACCATCGTAGCTGGGGCAAACAGTGCAGAAATTCCCTTAGCGCAGGTTACTCGAAATCAAATAAGTGGAAACATAGCCAGAGACAATATAACTGCTAGATTCCCTGGGGCGAGAACTGAGGTTTCATTGCCGACACTTGATGACTTTAGGCGTCTAGATGTTTTGACTTCTGAAGGCTTGGCCATTGAATCGAAAGTTGGTAGGACTAGTCTGTCGCCGGAAATCCAACGCCAAGTTCTTAAAGACGTGCAATTGTTTAACGATCCTCTTTCTGGGGTTAAGTCTTTGACATGGGAGTTCTCGCCAAGTCCTCTAACTCGTAAGGTTGACCCAACGGCACCGCTAGAAAATTTTCTGCGCCAAAATCGAATAAACATCATCATCAATCGTTGAGATTTAGGTATGACGTATAAAATTTTTGATCCAAAGGTAAGTAGGCCTCTGCATGAGTTATCTCGAGAAGACGCGAAGATTGCTTACACTTGGTTTGTTGCTAATATTTCGGAGCGCTTGAACCAGCTTGGCGGATTAGTTGTTCACGCAGGTATTGCCTTAGACGGGAGCGATGCTTGTTTGGAAGATACTCACAAATGGTTTGTTAGCCTGGTATTGGAAGAGCGTAAACTTGGCAATACCGAGCCGTCCTCCAAATTATTCTCTCTTTGTAATGACATCGGGGTTTATTTCTCCGAGATAATCATCGGAGAAGGTAAAAAGATTCATTGGAAACTTTTTGTCAGTGACGAAAACGGACTTTCTTACCAACGGCCTGTAATCTCGGGGTTCGGCGTAAAAAATAGGGACTATTACATCGATTTTGACTATCTAATTTGCCAATATGCGTTTCGTATTTTAAAAACGGGTAATGATGAAAGTGGCCTCTTTAATGCGATGGTTCAAAAGGCCCGATCATTAATCTAGTTTTTATCTGGCTAGGTTTTAATTACGTAGTTGAAGTGAATTGACACGCGGTGTGGTGTTGAAAAAATTCCCCGATGCCGCTCCCTCATAACAGCTTCATCGATCGAAGGTAATCCCCCTTCAAACCAAACGGCGCTGTGACCTGACTCAACTTTCTGGAGCCAATGATTTCCATAAATCCGGCGAGATTACTGTTGAGTTTGAATGTCGATGGTTGTTTCGCGCCAGGTTCGAGGATAAAACAACTCCGTCTTAAGCCTGCCGAAGAAGCCCTCGCAGGCAGCATCGAGATCGATTACAAAATTGTGTTGCGCCAAATCCGGCCCATTGCGCTGGTCAAAAAGAATTGGCTCTTCGTCGGATCAGATGCTGGCGGCAAGCGGGATGCCAGCATCTACAGCCTGATGAACACAGCAAATATGCACGGCCTCAATCCGCAGCACTACTAGAGGACGGCGTTCGAAAGAATTGCGGATCATCCGATCAACAAGATCGATGCGCTGCTGCCCTGGAATCTTGCAGCTGAGCTCGCCAGCACCTCATACCACACCGTCAAGGTGGGAGAACCGGACGCTTACGAAACACTTGCGCTGATCTGTGCAGGAGCGGTACCAACGATAATCGAGCGGACATTCTTCCAGGACTTTACAAGTCCCTTCTTGCGTGGGGTACTTGACCAGCGGTCAGCACGGCAACGCAACGATCGGCGAAGGCGACTGGCACTGCAAGTGCACCAAGATGCTGGGCACGCGTCAAACCAACGTAGAGCACGCGCTTGGCCTCTGCGTCGGCGCGAGCTTCCCACGACTCGAACAGAGCTTCACTCCGGTTTTCAGGAGCACGATTGGGTGGGATCACGACGCACACTGCACCGTACTCACGGCCTTTCGCCTCGTGAATCTTGGCACATGCAAGGCCAAGATTGATCGGTATTTGGAGATGGTTCGACCATTGCGCATTGGGTGGCCGCCGAAAGAAATAACGCACGGTCACACCGGCCGGTAGCGGCAGATCCAGTCGTTCCACCCCCTCATGCACACAGGCTATCCAGGCGAGCCGATCAGCATCGGTATCCCCACACTTTTTGGGAAGGCCCATGAGGAAACTCAGCGCACGTCTTCGATGTGCTCGTCGATCCATACCAAGGCGTTCGGCGGTTCTCAATAGATGCTCGTTTGGTTGGCGTAGTCCCATAAGATCCAGCAGCACCGTCTCCACTACCTGAAGCACCGCCTCTCTTGATCGCGTCGTCGCGGAGGGTGACCAGAACTCCGCCACTTTCCGAGCCAGCGACTCAATCCGCGAGCTTCCGTTCGAGTCATTGGTGGTCACACCCGCAGCCCGCTGCGCAACCTTGCCTGAATGCGCCAGGATAATCGCGTCCGTCGAATCCAAGCCAAGTTCAGCAACTCGATCAAGGAAAGCCTGACCGATCGTCGCTGTTGGGCCTCGGCCACCGTATGTCAGAAGCAAAACTGGATGTTGAACATTCGCCGTGTCACCGACAGACTGATCTACCTGACCAGCATTCCTAAGTGTGGCGGCTAACCGGCAGACCGCAGGGCAACCACGAAAATTTCCCGTTAACCCTCGATGCGATTCAACGGGGTACGTCTCCTTGAATTCTTGAACCCCTGCAGGATTGCCGTTACGAAATTCATAGATTGCCTGGTCGGGGTCGCACACGAAGGTGACATGTACGCCGTGCGCTCTGAGCCAAGACAGGATTTGCAGATCGAGCGGATTGCAATCCTGACCTTCGTCCACCATGACTTCGTGGAAACGTGCCGCCAGTGAGCGGCCGAGCGCCCCGCCATTCACTGGATCACGAATCAGCCCCAACGTTTGAATGCGTGCGTCGCCGGCACTCATATAGCCTGCCTGCAACAAGCCGCGTCGCCGGTGCGCCGCCGTCTGTTGATATCGAACCTGATGCTGGCGCACATGATTTTGCAATCCGGCGTGTCCGATCCTCTCTGGATCAATGATATTGGTTTCCGGGTCGAACAAATCTAGGCTCACCGGATCACCTTGAAAGGCGAATTGCCCAGACAGCCGGATTTCTATGCCAAGAGTGTCCCAACTATCGAGGATGATTGGTCGCGTCGGGCTTGTTGCCGGGCAACTTGGCAGTACCACGAAATGCCTGACAAAAGCATCAAGCGTTCCCATGAAACTAGGATACTTCAAGAGCGAATCGAGCCCTGCGGCTTGGCAGCGTTCGCGAAACTCATCGACGGCTGAGTTTGTGAACGAAAGTACCGCCACACCACGGCGTGGTGGCAACGTGGCGGCGATCCTAGCTAGACGAGCAATGATCGTGCGGGTCTTTCCGGCGCCGGGGCAAGCATGAACGAAGGCACCGCCGACGTGTGCGGCGAATGCTTCCTGCTCTGCCGTCAGACCGTGAATGCCGGTCATGCTTGCGAAGCGCCACGAATTGCATCAGCGAGATAGGGCGGTACGACAAATGGTTCGCCTGCTGCAATACGTGAAGCCATGGCCTGAGCCAAGTCGCCCTTGCGCGTCTTTTTCGTATCAATCAGCTTGAGAAATGCATCGGGACGGTCTTGCACTGCGACTCTCTCGATTTGATCCTCCCAGTCGTGACGCGAGTTGCGATGCAGACGAAGAAACGCACTCTTGAGGAAGGCTTCGTTTCCAGCGCTGAAAATCTCGTGCTCTAACGTGTGCTGATTGGTTAGCACGGTAAGTGCCTGCGGTGCACCATGCGTCACGGCAAGTTTTTCCAGATCAACCTTCCGATTTCCCAACACAGTTGGGTCCGCGTCGGTGATCACAATCAGACGGTCAGCGATGCGTGCATCGCCATGTGGGCGTAGCAGCACCTCTACGTATGGCCGGAAGTCCACGCCTTCGATCGGCACGATGACGGCTCCCTTGAACCGGAGCCATCCATCGGCATCACCGACGAGAACAAGCTTCTGCGCCAATACGGGCAACAGCAGCGCCTCCGCGATTCCTTCCACTAGGATGGCCCTACTGCCGAACAGCAGCGCGGATCGCGTCACGTCCAGATAGCGGCTGATCTTATCCAGTGTCTTTGGCTTGAGCCCGATTTCGGCAATGGGCACACTGACGGATTCTGAAACCGCGACCCCGTTTTGGTCGCGACGACGCGAACGCATGACCACTAGATGCGTCGGAGAGACCCATGCCGTCAGGTTCGGCGAATGGGTTGTCACGACGATCTGGATGCGGCCTTCCGGTTTGCCAGGCTCAACGACACGACCAGTCGATTGGCGCGCTTGGTCTAGCAGGAATTCGAGCACAAGCACCTGCAACTGCGGGTGCAGATGCGCTTCAGGTTCTTCGACGAGGAAAATCGTGAGGTCGGCTTCCTTGGCTTTGGATAGTTCGACCACCACTGTGGCCATATAGAGTAGATTGGAGTAGCCCAGACCAGACGCCCGGATGTCTTCGGGTACCAGACCAGAATCTGCCAGACGAAACCTCAAATCGCGGGCGACGTCGAGTAGGGTTTCGGCGCCGAAGTCTAGCGCTGCCGTTTGCGGGCGAACCCCATTGGTCAGCAAACCTAGGGCGGTACCGATCTCCATGTTCATCGTGGTCAGCATGTCAGGCCGTTCATCCGCTCGCCTGACGCCAGCGAGGAAATCTTGTTCTTGATCCTTTGGTAGGAAGTTGCGCAGCAGCGCCATGACCCGAGTACCGCTGCCAGTACCAAGCGCTTGATGCGCATCGCGTAAAGGAGGTAGGTAGACATTCCGTATCAGTTCAGAGGAGCCGACCTCCGGTTCGTTGGTGTCGAAGCGCCCGGCCCAAACCGTGGTCTTGCCACGCGGCGCACGCTCGGACCGTGACTCATACCGATAGCCGAAGACGGCTTCGTTCTTGGTGGGATCTGGGACCGCCGAGATCAGCAGTCCTTTCAGCGTGTCGCTGAGTTCTCGGAAAACACCTTCGATCTGGAAGTTCGGGACAGTCGCGTGGCGTCGTACATCTTCATCCTCCGGATACCGCTCCCGGCGTCCACTCAATGGCAAGGTGAGCAACCGGATCGCGTCTACGACATTGGATTTGCCGCCATTATTCTCACCGACCAAGACCGTCAGGTCGGGACGGAGGCTGATGGTCACATTGTCGCAAGACCGAAAACGCGAAATTGTTAAACCGCCCAAATACATGAAGCCTCCCTTGCCGGCTCAACAAGCCTAAATATCCTATTTGCGTTACCTTCTTTTCTTAACCCTCGCGTATCTACTGACTACGACCGCTAACCGTCATCAGCGCTTTCCTAGCCATTCGTCAAGCGGTAAAGAACGTCACCCGATCGATACCCCAGTAGTCGAGCAAGCAAAAGAGCGTGCGGCGAAGTTCAATATTAGCTGTTTCGTGCGAGGTAAAGTCCTGGAGTTGGAGTTACCCCCTCATACCGGAGAGAAATGTGATTCGGGTGTAACAGGGTCGGTGTTTGAGGTAGTGGCATCGCTGTGAATCATGCCTCTTTCGAAGTTATTGCGGGATTTTTGGTTCAGCGCCGAATGGCGCCGATTCGGGTTGTACCAAGACTCGATCCATGTGAAGACATCAAGCCGAGCTTGTGTCTTTGATTGCCAGCTGCGCCGATCAATCGGCTCACACTCCAAGGTGGCAAAGAAGCTCTCGGCCATGGCGTTATCGTAGGCATCGCCCACCTATCCCATCGAGGGTCTGGCGCCCATTTGTTTGCCGCGCAGATCGAACTCAATACTGGTGTATTTGATGAATTCAGCCGGTCGTCGCAGCACCTTCAATCATCGAAGTTTTTTGAAATGACCTGCGGCTGCCTAGGCTCGCACCCTTTAGGTGTGTACTCGGGTGGCAAGCGCTAGCGGGCATCCCCTAGAACTCACTCGATCACTCACCCCACGGCCCGATGCCGTGCCAAGTAACCCAGGAAGTGGGCCGTCGCTGCCAAGACCAGATGTAGAGATACTTGTCTGCACGGGATGAGGCCCCCAGCGCTGCTCCCCCGTGGTTTATCCCGAGGATTGGGTTGAGCGAAAAAACCTGCTGCATCATTGCCAGCGGGTTTATTACAGCGGGGTGTTCCCGGCGTACTGCCTGGAACCCGCAACATGCCTGCTTTTGCTGCTGCATCAAGCACTTAGCTCGTAACAGCAACTTTTGCATAGCAGTCTGGTTGGGAAACTGCGCCCGTGAAACGCTTGCTGAGCACGCCTTCCACAAGGTCGCCTGAGGGGGTTTGGGATCGTGGGAGCCGCACGAAGTGAGAGGCTCGGTGACGATCCGGTAGGCACGATCGCATCTCTTTCGGGGGCGGGGGCATGGGCGGGTTCGCCGGTTTGTGGCACTCACGAGGAGCGCCTTGCCGGCTAATTGGGCCAGAATCCAGTCGCTTCTGTACCAACTTGAAGCGACGCTGTGAGCCAGAATACTTGACGTGAGCGGGCTGCTTGCAGGACTGCCACCAGCTTCCCGTTACCTAAGCCAACGTTCTGGATCCCATGATTCCTATGAAATCGGCGAGCGCCCTGTTGAGTCGAAGGGTCTGGTCGAATGTAGCGTGATTTAGGTGAGCTTGAGTATCAAAACGCTCAGTGCCTGGACGGCGATCATGGCCATGAGAAGCCCTTTGTGGCTCTTGGCGTGCTCGGCGCGCATCTCGGCGAACCTGACATTCACCTCTGCGAACTTGACATTCATTTCTGAGCGAAACTGCTCCAAGGTTGCAGTCATGGATGTCTCGAATCTTTCAACTGCGCTGAGCTTGGCGAACGTCTCGTCCATGTGCTTCTCCAGACTCTTCACCACTTCCCCCGCTTGATGCGGGGGCACCTTGATGTCCACCAAGGCTTGGTACAGACTCAATTGTACTGCCCTCGTTTCTCCTAAAAGCAAGCCTCGACTTGCGTTGTGGATGGCTCACCTTGCCTGCGCTTCGGCAAGGCGCTAGACCGGGATATCGTCACAGGTCGTCGAGAATTGGCGCCTGTATCAACGCGGATCGAATTTTCCTCCTTTGTGGAGACTGTTTTTTTGCGCTGATTTATCCCCCAGTCCCAAGATTAGCTCGTTCCACTAAAGGGCTATGGGCCTAATCCGAAATCTTGACTGGTTTTTCGTTGTAACAGCCGACGTAGTTTTGAAAGATTCGCATGAATTTGTCTATCGAAATGCCCTGCCAATTGCTTGGATAGACCAGTTCGTTTTTGAACCTACCGAAAAATGCCTCATCAGCCGCGTTATCTACGAAGCATTTCTTGCGCGACACAAACCGATTCAGTCTTACACCTTCTGTGCGCGCCAGCCATTCTGGCCAATGATAGTGAGCTCCACGATCAAAGTGCACGATCGGCCCGTGCCCCCCGAGTTTCGGGGCGAAAGGCAATAGCAAGTTTGAGTACTGCCGCCAATGCGTGGATAGGCCCTCGAAGCGCCAAATAGTTTCTCGTCCAATCCCCGCCCGCATAAAGGCGTATACAGAATCCCCAAACAACACTCATCTAGGGGAGAGCTAAAACATCAGCTCATTCTGCACTTGGATTACCCGAGCTTTAGGATCGCGACCCCGAGCGCCTGGGTAAGTATCATAGCCACGACAAGTTGTCGGCAATGCTTGGTGTTGTCAGCGATCACACGATCACTCCAGTACCCTATGTCTGCCCGAAATTGCTCACACCCCAAACTCCGGCGGGTCTCGACGCTTTCGGTGTAGCTAACTTTCGTAAAAGTTTTGTCCATGGATTTCTCCTCTCTCTTAGCGACTTCCTTCGCCCGCTGAAGCGACATACAACTGCAGACGAATACTCAGCCTTGGCGAAATCGTATGGTGATTTACCATAAATGGTGAATGCCTTTGCTTGGGTTCTGAACTTCGGACTACACATCAGCATCTTGCTGGCTGAGCGCCAACGAAGCGATGTCGTGAGACATTTCATTAAGGCTCGATGCCGATGTGTGCGCAACTTCCGAGCTGCGGTACGCGATTGCGCCTCTCCCACCACGTAGACCAGATCTTCGGGGGTCTCACATCGAGCCTGGAGTTCGGGGGTGTCAGGCGGGCGTGCAAACGCACTGGACGGTAAAGCAGCCAAAGGATTTCATTCAGAAAATCAGCGAATACTCCAAGGTCGAGATCCCGGGGGAAGTGGCTTTTGAACTAAAGACCACATCGACGCTAAGGCTCACAACGCTGCCAGCAAGAGCTATGGGAACGTGACCCCGATCGAGTAGCGCGAACGAGGGGGTGATTCATTGGCCGACTTCGACGCGCCGGGTGTGTATCAATCCTCATGATGCACAGGCGGCAAACCATGCACCACCTGCACACACTAGCATCGCCTGGGCGCACACAGCGGGCCGATAGCGGCAGGTGCCCGCGCCGCTTTGGGGATGTGCCGAGCCGAATGAATCCGGTACGCTCATCGACGGGCTGCGGGGTGCTGCACGCAGCTCGGGAGGTCAGCTCAGCATGGGGTGTTTGCCAGCGCGGTCAGACCTTCAGCGCTCTGAAGGTGCCTATTCGCTGAAAAACGCGTTTTTTAGTTTCTTCCTTTCGCGATCGCTCGGTGGCGTTGACCCTTCTGGGGATACATGGCCCCAGAGTTCGCAGGCGAGGTTAGAAGGGTGCGGGCACTCCCAGCAAGTCGCCTCGGACGAGATGAGCACATTGAGGACGAAGCGCGACCTCCTGCCTTGGTGTGCCTGCACGCCCGACTTATAGCGCGCTATAAGTGCGCTTTTTGCCTGCAAACGCGTTTTTTGTTGCTTAGCCGCAACGTTCGACAGACCAATAACGCGTTGCTGGTCGGGTGGGTCCAGCTGAGTTGCTCGGCTTCAGCCGTTGCGCACAAAGCGCGTCGACCGCCTAGCGACTGTTGGGCGGCTCCGATGAGGTCGCACAGCATTTTGGTGTGACCTCGGTTGAAGGTGCTCGCCTCGGCCTCATGGCTTTTAGCGCTTTAAGCTCGCCGTGACCAAACAATTTGTAGCCAGCACTTGAGCTAATGCCGAGCGTCTCTGCCATTACCTTGATGCTCGCCCCTCCTAGCACCAGTGCCCGCCCCTTCATCTTCATCGTACCGTTGATGATCACGGGTGATTTACGGCATTTGCTAGACCCGTCGGGGTCAGTAATCTGGCCGTAGTAGGCGCGCGCTTTGGTCACATCACTGTGACCAGCTACCTCCACCATGTATCGCTGCGCAGCCACCAGATCTTGTTGCGCAATGGGGCGCTTCACCACCCCTGGTCGTACCTTGACCGGTACCCCGAGCATTGCCGCATCGTCAAGCATTCGCTCGGCACGCAATCCGTGGAACACCACGCCGTTCGAGCGGGCAATCCCCTGAGCGACCAGCAGGCTGTACAAGCGGTCACGCGCAGGTCCAAGCGCAAGACCACCCCTAATCTGCTGAAGCCGCTTAGGTTCCTGACCATATTGCTCGATCCAATGCGCTTTTAGGTCTAACGCTTCGCGCCGTCGATCAGGCGATAGCTCTATGAACGCCCGCCGTCGGCCGCCCTTGGCCCCTCGCATTACCGCAATCGCCATTTCTCCGGGGGGCAACCCAAACACCGAGCCGTCTTCGGCAATGTCGGTGGCAGGGTTGAACATGAGCGCTTCGCTAATGCGCAACCCAAAAAGATGTGCCGCCTTGACCGCTGTGGCCAGCCTTGAGTTGCGTTTGGCGATGCTCTGAATTACCGCCTGGATATCGATCCCGTTGCCGCTCCAGCTCTTATCTCTTTGCGCTCGCGGATCAACGCGCACGCGCCGAGAATCATCCACATAGTGGGCGATAGCGGCCACTTCGTTTTTGCGGCCGATCGCTTCCATGAGCCAGCGGACTTGGCTAAACACATTCAAGATCGTACTCTTGGCCATCACATGAACCGGGTAGCCGGGATCCCGTCCATCGCTTGCGTCGACCCAAGCCTGGACCAGCTTGCGAATATGTCGGCCCCTAAGCTCCATCGGAGTGGATTCATACATATTAAAACCCACAGCCTTTAGATCTCTCAGTAGCAGTTCAGTACGCTCTTTACGTAGCGACTTGGTTTTTTGTGAAACTCCTTTGTTCTTATGCCGCGCCAATTCAATAGTGCGGTCCAGAAGTGCGTGGACACACATCACCATGAGCGGTACCCGCAGACGGTGTTGCTGTTGCTGAGTGCGCAAGGATTCAAAAAGATCGTTGCAGTCCTTCCGGCGCTGAGCTAATCCGCTAGGAGAGTGATCGTTCCAATAGCTCGCACTCCGACTAAGCTCTTGGCGACGCGCTAGCCGGGCGGCCGCGACTTCGGCTGTCGGCTGATCAGCTTGACTTTGCCCAAGCAGACCCGCAGCCCGCGGCCCCAGAGTTCTGAGCCGCTGCAGCGGTGTGTTCGACACTGTTATTTGATTCATAGTTGTATCCATTACTTGCTCCGTGTTAATCGCATCTAGTCATGCAGGGTGATCCTGCGGATAAGGCTCTCTTAAGGTGTTGGTCTTCGCGTGCTGCTTTGCCCGTTGGCGTTGCGACACCCACCCTCCGGTGGCAGCTCCAGTGACGGAACCGGCTGGGCTTGCGCCCTTTAGGTGTGTGCTCAGGTGGTAGGCACGCGGGGGTATCCAGTGACACGCACGCACTCACTCAATCACTCACCCCACGGCTCCATGCCGTGCCCAGTAACGCCGGGAGCGGGCCGTCGGTGGCCAGACCAGGTGTAGAGGTACTCGTCTACCCGAGGTGAGGCCGCCAGCCCCACTGCCCAATGCCAAATCCCGAGGGATAGGGTTGAGCCCAAAAACCTGCCGCAGCACCGCCAGCTGGTTTGTTTCAAGCGGAGTGTTCTTGGCGCACTGCCAAGAGCCCGCAATTGACTGCTTTTGCTTCTGCATCAAGCCGTTAGCTCGTTGCGTCAACGTCTGCATAGCTTTCTGATTGGGGAAATTGCCTTCGCCGAACGCTTGCTAAGCAAGGCCGCCATAAGGTCGCCAACACGAGGGTCAGCATCACAGGATCGGCACCAAGTGAGTGGCTTGGCGACAATCCAATACGCCCGATCGCATCCCTTACGGGGCGGGGGCTTGGGGCGTTTTCGCCCCGTTTGTGGCGCTCGCTAGGAGCACCTGGCCGGCCAATTGGGCCGGAATCAATGTCACTACTTTACCAAGCAAACGGCTTCTTGCAAGCCCTAAAAACACGCGTTACCCCACTGCTTTCAGGACTGCGACCACTTCAACGAGGCCGTCGAACCAGGCCGGCTGCACGTTGTCAGTGCCAGTAGTTGGACGGCAGAGCATCGCTCTCCAATGGCGCAAATCCGCTCCCGTTGATTAAAGCCGGGTTATGAAGGCGCTCGTCGATGCGAGCAAGGTGAGCAGCACCATGCACTGGCCTTCAGGCCATTAGATTTCAGTAACTGCTTGTGCAACAAGCACTTAGCTTTCAACTTGGATTTTCCTTCGCTCTCTGGTTGCCGCGAAACCGCTCGGGCAGTAGCTCCAAGCAGTGCAATTCGGGGATTCTTTGAGTTGTCGGCCAACTCGACTGATTAGGGCTTGTTATGTACTTGGCAGGTCCACAAGATCATCGATCGCTGATCGCATGCGGGATCAAGAGTTATTGCTCCCCATGACCAAGCAAGACCTCCTACTTTGCGGCTGCCGTATGTTTGGCATCTGGATGATCCAACCCGCACCAAGATCGAGCGAACCAAAACGAAAGTGAGGGGGTCACAGCGTGCTTTCGGCGCTTGTAGCGCACAAAGAGCAGCGATACTTTTTTCTCCTCCATTTAATAGAGAACGTTGATGAAGTTAGAGTTAAGTAACAACCCAAGCTCGGACCCTCACTGGGGTGCCGCTTTCATAGTGACCCTCAAACCCGAAAACTCGCGCGGTCGCCCTATCGGCAAGTATTTGCTACTCGTAGAAGGAACCTTGGCGACAGCGGTCCGAAAGTTCGCGAAGAACCTTGAATCGGCAAGTACAGTCAAGTTATGCATTCAACCGCGCTCGGCGTGCTCCAGGGTTGGGGACCCGAGCGCTGTATTGCAACGGCACATCCGTTTACTACGTATTGAAATGAAGCGTCTTTCGTTGCGGTTCATCTGCGTGATAGACGGCCAAGCGGAGCTCGCAATTACGAGTTGGCTTGCGCTCGACCAATTCTGTAATGCGTGGCCCAATATCCCCTGGGAGACCTTCGAGCTCGACGTCCACCCCACTCGAAAACCCAAAGGCCTGCAACGCCACCCCGCAGTTTCGCCGCGGCGTGCGGTCGATGAGGCACCCATTGCCACAGACCACAAAGGAGTCAGCCATGGCTAGCGGCTTTACACATAAGTGGGAACGTTTGATCGAAGAACAGGACAGCGGCGGGCTTCGGCGCGTCTTACCGAGTGATCTTATTGGCCTTCATGCGGTACTACCCAAAGTGGGAGTTAGCCGAGCAACATTGCTTCGGATGGTCACAAACGGCACCTTTATAAGCCCGCTCAACCTTGGCGTGCGGCGTTTGCTCTGGCGGCGGGGTGATGTCGACGCCTGGGTTGCCTCTCGAACTGCGCGACCACCGTTATCCAGCGGGCACTCAATCTGATGAAACAACAAATCTGTAGTGAAGGTGTATCCACTTTATTCATAGCGACACGCAGGGTAAGCCGGCTGCCTTATGACTTGATGATCAACGGGTGAGGGTGTTTAGCGCTGGCGACAATGCCACGCGCAGTCGATCGACCACGACGGGCAAAGGCTCAGGGAAGAGCTCGTTCTTCTTGAGAAAAGCCAGCCATAGTGTTTGTCGAGAGACATCGTTCGCAAACTCATCCGTCAGGCCAACCGGCAACGTATCAGGAGCGGTCATTCCACGTCGTTCGAATGTGGCCTTGATGGCTTTAGCCAGGAGATCCGTGTCCAGTGTCTCTCTTTGCAGCAGCACTGAAAGATCGAAGTAGTCCTTAAGGCGGGTGTTGGGCATGCCCAGCAGAGCGATGGCATGGAGCTTTTCAGCGACTACCGTGTACGTTGGGTAGGTTCGCAACCTAGGCGCAGGAAGATCGTCCAGCAGGACCGGATAGACCGAATCCACCGGTGCCGGTGTGACGGCATCACCAAAGCCCACATCGATTTCTGTTTTGCAACGCGCCTTGGCCAGTTCGCCCGCAATGATTACGCGGACTCCGCCGTAGCCGGCTTCCCTACGGATTTCCTCGACCCTGACCGAGGTGGGGTCAAATGCCATGCCATCGTCAACAACTATAGAGGCGATGTCACGGAAAGTTTCGGCAACCGAGGCCAGGTCGCTTGCGCCGAAGCCGAGCGGGTCAGCGTCGCGCGTAGCCCGATGGGGCATGTTGTACCAGAGTGTGAACAGCAGCGCTCCTTTGAGCAAAAAGTGGTCCGCATGCGGCGACTGGGTGATACGGTAGAGGATGCGCTCGAGCGCGAATCGCACCAGCACCTGGTTGAAATCGACACGCTGCGCTTTGGCTACGTTCAAAAGGCGCGCACGGACGGAAGCGGCGACATTTGTATTGGCCGGGTTCATCCGATGCTCTCCAGGTAGGGCCGCATCACATTGGCCACCCTGCAGACCTTGGCGAATCGCCAGATGTCATCGATGGATGCCTTGTTGCGGGCTCGGGCGTCCTTCAGCGCATCCAGCGCCACGTCCAGGCCGATCTTGTTGCGGTGCTTGAAGCAGTCCGCCACCGTCTTGGCCACGCCATAGACTCTTAGCTTGACGCCATCGCGTTCAACTTCCTCGACGCCTGCCGTATAGGCTTCACCGGTGAACTGCACCATCTTGATCGGTGGATAGTCGAACCGCGGGGCGTGACTACCGCGCGGCATTGCAATCCAGAGCTGGCGCGGCAATTGGGTGGTTAGATCGTGAAACTGCAGTGCAGTAAACAGGCAGAACACGGCTTGCGGCACTTTGGTAGCGACAGTGTCCAGACTCTCATGTTCGGATCCTTGGGAGCCCGGCAGCCGGTACAGGCCACGCCCAATCCGCTCCAGCAGTCCGGCGGCGGTCAGGCGCGTCAGCACCACCCGAGGCGCTTCGATGGCGTCCAGGTCCTTTGCGCGCAGCAGCCCTTTCTGGCCGACCAAATCGAGGACGCGCTGGGTGTGGGTGTCGGGAAGCATAACCGGAGTATGTTTCTATATTTCGTCGAACGCAATTTATGAGAGATAAATTGGAACGTCTCCATTTTGGGCGCTAACTTGGTGATTGGAAACCCGAAGGCTGAAGCAACCGAACGCTGCTGACACAGATCCTTTAGCACTACCTTTTAATTCACCTTAAAGCTGGGCTGTTGGTACATCTCTAAAATTGGCCCAGAAATCCTCGAATTCATCTCAGAATTTGGGCCACGTAGCACCCCGCTTTGCAGTCTTTTCGTCAGAAGCGCACTGTGTTGAAATCATGCTGTCCTTTCGGAAGATTCACGTGGCCCCCACCAGGGAAAGCGACTCTAGACAGAAACAGGCCAGGGCGTTGTCGATATTGCCGGGCTCATCATAAAGAAATCAGAAAGCCTGCTCGCGCTTGAGTCGCTCAGACTTTCGGCGTGAAACTGGCTCAATCTAATGTATTCATCAACATGCTGCGCCATCAAACCACTCCTAGCCATACGAGGTAACCGTGGACTCAAGGGTTAACTAGAGTGATTTCGATAAAAATTAGAACAGTTACCTTTTCGACATAATATGCTTAACTTCGCTATACTTTAGGCATGAACCCTGTTGCCAACCCCTTCGCGCCTGGCGCCGGCACCCCCCCTCCCGAACTTGCGGGGCGCGATGAGGTGCGCGAAAGCGTACGGATTGCGCTGGCACGAGCGCGTCTGGGGCGTCCGGCAAAAAGCGCAATGCTGGTGGGCTTACGCGGAGTCGGCAAAACCGTGCTGCTGGACCGCATGCGTATGGACGCTGAGGCTGAAGGCATTCACACCGTACGCATTGAGGCACCTGAGGGTCGCTCATTGCCAGCCCTCTTGGCCCCGGAGCTACGCCAAGCACTTTTGCGCTTGAGTCAAACCGACGCCGCCAAAGAGACAGCGATTCGGGGCCTGCGTGCACTGGCAGGCTTCGTCGGCCGTCTAAAGGTTCAATTTGGCGACATTGAAGTCGGATTGGACTATGACGCCGAACCGGGCCTCGCAGATAACGGCGATTTGGAGCGCGACTTACAAGCGCTATTTGAGCAGGTAGGCTTGGCCGCGCAGCGTGCCCAAACCGGTTTGGCGCTCTTTGTGGACGAACTGCAATATGTGCCTGAGGCTCAACTCGCAGCACTCATCACAGCGATCCATCGCACCGAGCAGCGTCAATTGCCTGTGGTGTTGGTAGGTGCGGGCCTGCCCCAGCTGCGGGGCCAAATGGGCAATGCCAAGTCTTATGCGGAGCGACTATTCGACTTTCCGCAGATCGGCCCTTTACCCGATACGGCAGCTCGACGCGCCATTGAGATCCCCCTGACCCATGAACAGGTCACCATCGCCCCGGAAGCGTTGCAGGCAGTCCTCGCGATCTCCGAAGGTTACCCGTATTTTTTGCAACATTGGGCCAGCCACGTGTGGCTTGCAGCGCGCGCGTCGCCCATCGTCATGGCTGATTTTGAACGCGCGCACCAAACAGCGATCGCGGCGTTGGATCAGAGTTTTTTCCGAGTGCGCTTTGATCGCCTAACACCCAAGGAGAAAACCTATCTGCGTGCGATGGCCGAGCTCGGCCCCGGCCCTCATCGATCGGGAGAAATTGCAGCGACGCTGGGCGTGGCTGTCAACTCGACTGGCCCTATTCGAAGCTCATTGATCACCAAAGGCATGATCTGGAGTCCGAGCCATGGCGACACTGCATTTACCGTCCCCATGTTCGATCAGTTCATGCTGCGCATCATGCCTGTGTGGCCGCAGCCCTAAACTCTCGGGACCGAACAATTATCTCGTCCGATTTATGGAAATCATTAGGATCACCACGCAACGGGAGTGTGGGTGCAGTTTGTTGAACTGGTGCGCAGCGCGCTGTATCCACTGCGCTTATCGAAGCCGCCTTAAGCCGGAAAGCAGCTCACCAATTTTTTGAGCGTCGCGTCGCTAAGAAGCAGCATCAATTCAACTTGACCGCAGATGCCAGAAAACCTAAAATTTTTAACGTTTTGGAATCACATTGCCACCAAAACTGGCCACCATGAGCAGGTGACCACAACGGTGAAGAACCAAGCGCAGTGCGGCTTTTGGGGGTCAATTTAAGATTCCGCCCCGGGCCACCACAAAACACAAAAACGCCCCGTCAGGGGCGTTTGCGTTGGTGGACCATCAAAGGAAGCGAACCACGTTCGACAATGCGCTTGGCGCATTGGGGCGACACTCACAATTGCTGACCCCCAGGGCAGCTTGTGAGGGGAGACCATTGCCCCCCGGGCCAAGCTATCTTGGGCTAGTTGTGTTTGCGGCTATAGATTCGAGCGCTTTGGTTGTTTTCCATGCGCTGAATATGACGCTCTTCCCGAGGGCCAACATAACCATCACGGCCGGCACGTGCTTCGGCACTCGCCAATCGGGCCTGCCCACGCTCGAGCCCGGCAGATTCACGAGTAGTTAAACTGCCTGATTGCAAGCCCTGCTGAATGCGAGCCTCTTGATTCAGGTTGCGCTGTACGTCTGCCTGCATGCGCTCGGAAGACGCTGAATTCGGATTGCCCTGCTGCCCGTCATGGCGCTCTTGAAAAATCTGGCGGCTCTCGGCGTTCTGAGCACGACTAATCCGCGCCGCCTCCTGCGCAGACACGCTGCCGTCACGGGCAGCATTGGCTTGCATACGATCGATGCGGGCCTCGCCACGCTCCAAGCGTGCAGCCTCGCGTGTGTTGAGGGATCCGTCCCTCAACCCATTCTCAATTCGCTGTTGCTGGTTGATATCGCGCTGAGTGTAGGTCTGGGTTGCCAGTGGATCTGGGGCAGTCTGCGCGACGGCAGCACTCCCTATCAAGGCACTGAGAAATACTGTGCTGATTTGGCGAGCAATCTTGGTGGTGGTGAGCTTCATGACCGTTCCTTTATGAAAATGAATGGGGTGTTGCGAAGCTCTATTTGAGCCCTCTGGGACACGCAATGAAAGCGTAAAACAGCAAGAGATGTAAGCAGGTGTGTCCACACGGTCTGGGCTGATGGGTGGGTGACAGGTTCAAGCCAGCCTCACGCAAGGGTGGGCTTGTTGTACACCATCAACCATCGAATCATAGCGATGGCTACTCGCCAAACCACGAATCGAAATCCGGCTGAAAGAATTTTTGAGTAAGCGCCCGCTAGAATCCTGTCCTAAAGCTTAGCTGCTCTAAGAGGAGCGCTCTCCTTGATCGGCAGATGAATCAATGCCGCGCCTACTGCAAGCATGATGTCGATGTACCAGACCCAGTTGTAGCTATCGGTGGCTGCAAAGATTCGCCCGCCAAGATAAGCGCCAAGAAAGCCGCCAAGTTGATGGGTTACCATCACCACTCCAAACAGCATGGCCATGTTGGAGGTGCCAAAGAGTTTTGCAACAAGTCCAGCCGTTGGCGGCACGGTCGATAAGAACGTAATGCCCATGACAGCCGCGAACACCAGCATTACCGTGGGCGTTTTAGGCGCGAACACGAAGACGAGCACTGCAATGCCGCGAAGCGTATAGATCAGGGACAACAAACTCTTGGAGCGCCAACGCGTCATTGCCCAACCGATTCCAAGGCTCCCGACGATATTGAATAAGCCCAGCAAAGCGATAGACCAGGAGGCGACGGTGGTGGAGAGCCCGCAGCTCGCAACCACACCTGGCAAATGCGTGCCAAGGAAGGCCACATGGAACCCACAAACAAAAAATCCAAGAGCAAGCAGCACAAAGCTCGGAGTACGTAGTGCCTGGCGCAACGCTTGGCCGGAAGATAAAGGCGCGATAGGCGCCGCTGCCCCCGAACCGGACACTACCGCTGGCTTCGCATTACCTTTAAGCACCCATGCAGCCGGCAATGCGAGCAAGGCGATTACGCCAAGCGCGTGAAGCGCTGCCACCCATCCCGGCCCCGCAAGCAACAGGCCAACGATAGGTGCAAACAAGAACTGCCCGAAAGACCCTCCGGCGTTGACGATGCCCGCCGCCATGGCCCGCTTATCCGGTGGCAGGAGTCGATTCGTGGCCGCCATCAACACCGAGGGGCCAGCCATGCCCGCGCCACCGGCAGACAGAATTCCGATTGTGAAAATCAAGCCCCAAAGGCTCGTCATATAGGGCGTTAGAAATGACCCTAGCGCAACCAAAAACACCCCAAGCAGGACAACTCGGCCGGCACCAACTTTATCGGCTACTGCCCCAGCAAACGGCTGGGTCAGGCCCCACCAAAGTTGCCCAACCGCAAACGCCAAACTGATGTTTGCGATACCCAAGCCAGTCTGGGTATTGAGGGGGCTCATGAACAATCCCATGGTTTGGCGTGAACCCATGGTGACAGCGAATGTGCCAGCTGACGCTAAAAGAATGAGCCATACGGCAAACGAACGCGAGGGGCCAGTAAAAGTTGTGGTCATGATTGAAGTTTTTCCAGACTGTTATCGAGAAGCTGGTGAAGTTGCGCCACCTCGGCAATGCCAAGTTTCTTATTCAGTGCATCCTGGGCCGCACGCCACTCCTTACTGGCCAGATTGCGAACCGCGAGCCCCTGGGCAGTAAGTTCAACCTGCCGGCTGCGCGAATCAGCTCCTGGCCCTTGCTTCACCCAGCCGGCTTCGATCATAGGGCGCAGGTTCCGTGTTAGCGTCGAGTTGTCCATATGCATCGCCCGAGCAAGCTCGCTTGGCGTAGCGCTGCCCAAATAATGAATCGTACTGAGCAGAGAGTATTGGGTAATCCTTACTCCGCTCTGAATCATGAATTGCTCATAGTGCTGCGTCATCAAACGCGACACCTGACGCAGCTTGGCATTGGTGCAACCGCGCGGCTTTAACTGCGCACTATCTTTAAGTGTTTGCATATGCAATGATTGTAGTTACAATTAACACAAGGCACAAGGAAAATCGAAATATGAGCAATGAAGCCATCGATCAAATCAAGCAAGCTTGGGCACAAGCACAGAGCCGATGGGAGGCTGCACGGCCCGGGCTTCAGCCTGGTGTTGCCGCCCTTGATCAAGTCAAGGATCGCTCTGGGCTGGCGATGCTTCAAAGCATGCTCAACGGGGAACTTCCCTCATCACCCATTGGCCATACGATGGATTTTTTTGCAGTTGAGGTGCGTGAGGGATATGTTGCGTTTCAAAGCCAACCTCAACGCAAGCACCTGAATCCACTGGGCGGTGTTCACGGCGGCTGGTACGCAACGCTGCTTGACTCAGCCTTGGGCTGCGCTGTGCAAACCATGCTTCCGGCCGGTCGTGGCTACACCACCGCTGAGCTCAGCGTCAACATCGTTCGCGCGGCCAAACCCGATGCCGGGCCCCTGCGGGCCTTTGGCAAAGTGCTTCACTGCGGCCGGCAGCTCGCTACTGCGGAAGGCCAACTCGTAGGGCCGGATGGCACGCTCTATGCTCATGCCACCACCACCTGTCTCGTGTTTGAGTTACCTAAGAAAGCATAAGCCAGACTATCACTTGGAAGGTTCCAGCTCAGAAAGAAACGTTTTCACAGCATCACGCCAAGTTGCTGGGTTACGGTGAATGTAGTGGCCGTCGCCAGCTATGGGCTCGTTGAGCAGAAGGTTGGCCTTACCGCCAGCTTCAATGAACGCTTTGTGACTGGCTCGAA
The DNA here is from genome assembly GCA_027487815.1 of Burkholderiales bacterium. Taxonomy (GTDB): domain Bacteria; phylum Pseudomonadota; class Gammaproteobacteria; order Burkholderiales; family Burkholderiaceae_E; genus JAIYCW01. Next base: position 59,348 of record JAIYCW010000060.1, on the reverse strand, counting down.
TTGTGGCTGCGGTGTAGCGACTGTCGTTTTGCGCAAAAACCATCAGTACCGGAACCCGCGTTTGCTTTCCAAACTCTGCGAAACCGCCAACCATCATTTTGTTGATTTCACTCTTTTCACCGGTACCCGTCAGGTCGGTACGCCCCCCCGAAAAATTGATCACTCCAATGACACCAGGCAGGTTAAGGGTACCGCCATACATGACAGCGTAGCCTCCCGCAGATTGCCCGGTGAGCACTATCCGCGAGGGATTGATTCCGGGTAGCAATCGCAAATCGTTTACCGCCGGCACAATATCTTCAATATGCACTCGAGCCTTATAGGTAGGATCGCCATCCGTGCGGGAAAAGCTGGCAGGGTAATGCCCTTCTGAGAGGCCCACTCCGCTGCGGGAAGGAAAAGCTATCGCCCATCCCATGCGCAAGAACTCCCGAGCAACAACCCGATCAACGAAGCGATGCTTATGGCGCAAATAAACTGAATTCGCGTCGAGATCTCCATGGTTAAACACCGCCAGCGGAAATGGCCCCGGACCGATCGGTCGAAGTAGCGTCATTTCTAACTGCTTAGCTCCGAAAGTGCCTGACACGGCATACTTAAAGATCTGCTCATGTGCGGCATAGTCAAATCCGGCTTTGCCGATACTGGGTGGAATCGACCCACCATCCAACCAATTTGCCAATGCACCCGCTAACTCGGTATCGAGCCCTGCGAGCAAATGATGGGTCCCAGCTCCGCAACCCGGCTTGGGGTCGATAGACTCATAATCCGCTCGCAGCAAAACAAACGAGTTACGCTGAGCCGCTACGTGTGCTTCCAAAAATGGCGCCACGTCGCACTGAGTCGATGGCGCATGCACAATCAATGCAGGAAGCCTGGCGCTCGTCCACACTTTAGTTCGCAGCGATCTAAAGTCTCCGCTCGTCACGATCACCCGGTTAAGCAGCGTGTTCGAAAGGGCTGTTTCCAAAATTAGCTCGGCGCTTGACCCAAAGGCTGCTATATGAATCTTTGCGTCAGGAAATTGCTTGCGCGCTTGCTCGACTGGAGCGCGAATTAAAGAAGCTATTTCACCAGCAGATCGATTCACGGCGCTTCGTAGTTCGGCACCAGCTGCATCTTCTACCAACGTCAGCGCAATACCCTTGTCGCTTAATGCCTGGGCGGCCCGCACAAGCGGTAGCGTACTGCTTTGTCCAGCGGGCCGAAGGGTAGGAAAAACAATAATATGGCGAGGCTGTACTTTTGGCTCTACAGGCACCACAAGAGAAGTGTCTTGCGCAAATACGCTTGCCATCGTGATCACTGAGAATACGAGGAATCGACCGACCGTCTTGTTCATCAAAATGTAATGTGCGAGACACCCAGATTGGCTATCTCGTCAATTTACCACCCACCAATGAAATTGCCGTTAGGCTGGGTAGCTACACAAAAGAGCTAACTGAAAAATTTGATCAGACGGACTCCCACTTCCGGCCGACTCAGCAGCTGCATATGGTTCATCTTGAAAAACACTTCGGTGCTCCCAGCACCCAAGCCAAGATCGATGCCCAGTGCGCTATTGATCGACACCAACCCGTCGCCACTTAACTTGTCAGCCGCGAGGCTGCGCTTGGCCATTGTGCATGCCGCTATTGCGAGAATCGCCACTCGCTTAGGCAAAGGATGATTCAGGCCATGACGCAAATCATTGATGCCTTGGCTGCGCATTTTGGTCAGCGCCAGAAAGGGTTTTGAGAACGGGGTGCCACCCAGGAGGATATCGATCCAATGGCCAGCCTTCTCCAGTGGCGCACCGTGATGTGGGGTACCGAGGAAGGCAATTCGCTTGAGCTTTCTACGCCAAAGCTTCTTACCCCCAGCCGCCTCGGCCTGATGAGCAGCACTTCGCATAACCAAGCCACCCATGCTGTGCGCTAATACATGAATCTGCTTGATCGGCGTGGGCCAGGTGGCGAACAAGTCTTCCAGCTTTTCATTCAACTCAGCGCCATTCACTTCTATCCCACGCCCCGTGTTGTAGCGCAGATATACGGGTGTGAAACCACAAGCTTTCGCCACGGCTTGGGCATGGTTGACCTGAACGTCCTCATGCATCGTTGTCCACTGCAGGTCATTCATGCACAGGCCATGAATCACAAGCAAGATCTTGTCGCCATCAGCGTGTGATGGATACTGAAAACTCATCGTGGTGGCGAGCGGGTTCGCATTTGCCGCCAGCTGATCACCAATCACTCCATTTAGCGCAGCCACTATCGCCTGATATGACTCCGAATCGGGACCAGCGCCTTCGGGCTCGGAGAGGCTGGCCTCGATAGCCAGCAAAGCTTTTTCGATAGCCTTGCTCACCAGGCCCGTAGTACCACGAATCGATGAATAAACCAGCCCAGTGATGCCAGTAGTGGTGGAGCCCTCCGCTCCCTTCTCCAGCAGCAGGGTTCGCCTGACCGAGCGATGAACACCCTCTGCGATATTGGTCACCCCAACGGTGGCTTGAGCCACAAGCGATGTCGCTGCTCTTAGTTTTTCAGTTTTTCTCAAGGTGTGGCTCGCAGGTTTCAATTCGCAGAGCCTACTCTGCAAAAGCGCGAAGCGATATCGTCAGCCAAGCTCCAGGCCGGTAAACTGCAGGCTATGAATCCCATTGATACCAACAGCATCGACCCCGTCGCACATACCCGGCATTGGCTTGAATCCTGCGTGATTGGACTGAACCTGTGTCCTTTTGCAAAAGCCCCCTACGCAAAAAACAAGATCAGATTTGTAGTGAGTGCGGCAATCGATGAAGAGAGTTTGCTCAAGACGATTGACGAAGAGCTGACCCTACTTGAAAACACACCGATGGACGACATCGAAACTACTCTCATCATCTACCCGGAGATGCTTCAAGACTTCTTTGACTATAACGAGTTTCTTTCAAGTGCCGAAGCCTTGCTTACTGAGCGCGACCTGGATGGCGAAATTCAGATCGCAAGCTTTCATCCGGACTATCAGTTCAGCGGCACCAGGAAAGACGACCCCACCAACAATACCAATCGCTCCCCCTATCCCATGCTTCATCTGTTGCGGGAAGACAGCATTGATCGGGCGCTGGAATCCGATCAAGACGCCGACCAGATCATTGAGCGCAATACTCAGACAATGCGTGAGCTCGGGCAAGCAGGTTGGACTGAACTCATGAAACGAAGATGAAGAGCCTGACATGCCCATGTCGAGCCCGCGAAAAGCAGCCCCAACTTTATGAGCAATGCTGCGGCCGCTTGCACGGCGGCCAGCAAATGGCGGCCACTCCGGAGGCCTTGATGCGATCACGTTATAGCGCCTACGCATTGCTACATTTCGCAGGCGCGCCCAATGCCTCAATGCATAACTACTTGCTGTCAACCTGGCATCCCGGCACTGTCCCATCCGACCTCGACATCGCACCAACCCAATGGATCGGGTTAGACGTAATCGATGCACAAAGCGATGCTGAAACAGGACTTGTTGAGTTCAAGGCCTGGTTCAAATCCAACGGCAAGGCGCAATGCATGCACGAACGTAGTCGCTTTGTGTGCCGCCACGGCACCTGGCTGTATCTTGATGGGGACAACTCTACAGAAAACTCGCCAGGCGGACAGAAAAGTTAAGCCTGTTGTACAACATACAAGCATGTTGTATGCTGTACAAATCATGGCCCGCATCAGCAAAAACAAAGCATCAGCTTTCAACCCGCAGACCCCATTGCTTACCGACCCGGGCCGTCAGATGCGCTCGCGGCTGCTCGATGCAGCCACCCGGATGTTCAAGGCCAAAGGACTGGCGGCGGTAAGCGTATCTGCCGTGGCGAGCGCGGCTGAAGCATTCCCCTCCCAGGTGACCTATTACTTTCGGACGAAAGATGCCATGTTCGTAGAGGCCGCGTGCCGCGAGATGCTTTATGTCGCGCAGGCTGCTGAACAAGCGTCCAAGGCCTGTCGGTCCGCTCATACCTACCTCGAATCGCTTGCCCGCAGCACTCTCGGGCAGCCAGGTCTTTCAATGTTTGTCGAAGCTCTGGTCCTCACGCGGCGCCAACCTGCTTTGCAGCCACTGATCGCCCGCACGATGGAGCGTTTGCATCACGAGGGCGAGCGGGCCTTTACTTCGGTGCGTGAGGCACGCGGCTGGAAAGTTGATCAATCGGATGCGGTGACTGCACAACGCTTCTGGGCGCTTGTGATGGCGCTATGTTTGCGTAATGAAGCTCTGGGGATTGATGCCCGCACAACGCAAAACGAAGTGATCCGCCTGCTCTTCGATGATTTTGTTGATGTCTCACAATCCGGCACAACCGGCTTACATTTAATTCCTGGCACCAAGGAGTCTGCCCATGGGCGTCGCCGCGCGGATTAACCCCGCTGAACTCTTCTCGCCTTCCGAATGGTCTGAGCTTACTGCGAAGTCGTCATGGCGTGGGCTCTGGCTCGTAGCCCATGCCTGGGGAGTGATTGCGCTTGCCATGGTCCTCGGTGCCGCGGTGCCCTGGCTTATTCCAGTATTGATTCCGGTGGTGGCCTGCCGCCAGCTCGGGCTATTGATCCTGATGCATGATGCGGCCCACGGGCTGCTGCACCCGAACCGAAAAATCAATGATTGGGTGGGCACCTGGCTCTGCTCATCGGCCTTGGTGCAGTATCGTAAAGTGCATCTTCAACATCACCGGTTTGCGCAACAGCAAGAAGATCCTGACTTGCCACTGTCCAAGCCTTTTCCTGTTCAGCGCAGCTCACTTTTGCGCAAAGTGCTGCGTGATATCACGGGGTTAAGCTTTCTAAAGCTGCGCTTCCAAATCGATCTTGAAGCCTGGTGGCGGCATCGTGGGCAGCCGAAAAAGGAAGTCACGGCGAGTAGTTTGTTGCAAGCGCGACCTGGTCTTGACCCTCGATTGCTTTGGGGCAGCCTGACATTTTTGGCACTCTTTGCTTGGGCAGGCTACGCATGGCTTTGGTTTGCTTTATGGCTAGTGCCTGCTGCGTTTTGCTTCCCGCTGATTTATCGGCTGCGTAACATCGCTGAGCATGCCATGGTGCCAGTCGATGAACCGAGCCCTTATCGGCACGCCCGCACCACGCTAGCCTCATGGTGGGAACGCATGATGTTTGCCCCCTATTGGGTGAATTATCATTGTGAGCATCACATGTTTACCCAACTGCCCTGCTGGAACTTGCCCAAGGCGCATCGCCTCTTGCGCGAGCAAGGAGCTCTGCAACATATGAATGTCGTTACCGGGTATCGTTCGGTGATCAAACTTGTCACACAGCCCTAGCCCATCCATGAATCGTCGCGAAACCCTCCGCCTGCTAACTTGCGCATTGCCGCTTGGCGGCCTCACACCTGCTTTTGCACAAACCAATGTCACGCGAATCATCGTGCCATTCGCGCCTGGCGGCCCGATCGATATCACCGCAAGAGTTTTGGCTGAGCGCGTGCGTGATAGCTTGGGTCAGGTGATTGTTGAAAATCGACCAGGCGCAGGGGGCGGCATTGGCGTGGCGGCTGTTGCGCGAGCGCCGGCCGATGGCCTCACCCTGGGAATTGCAGCAGTGGCCATGCATGCAATCAACCCATGGTTGAGCAAGCTCACCTACGACCCCATCAAGGATTTTCAACCCATCACCCAGATGGTGCGTATCCCCAACGTGTTGGTGATGAATGCGGAAACAGCCAAGCGTCTGAAGATCACCGATCTCAAATCATTCGTGGCTTATGCCAAGGCCAACCCGGGACGCCTGAATTACGGTAGCGGCGGCAATGGCAGCGCAGGTCATCTGGGTGGAGAGATCTTCAAATCGCGTGCGGGCATCTTCGCTGTGCATATCGCTTATAGCGGCGGGGCACCAGCTCAGCAAGCCTTGCTTTCCGGTGAGGTCGACTACACCCTGGATAATCTTGCTACCGTGGCTGCAAATCTGCGCTCAGGCAGAATCGTTGCGCTTGCAGTAACTAGCGCTGTACGTGACCCAGCCCTGCCCGATGTTCCAACCATTGCTGAGTCTTACCCAGGCTTTGAGATAGACACCTGGTGGGGGCTGATCGCGCCTGCGGGCACCCCACGTGATGTGGTGACTCGCCTGAACACCGCTTTCACTACGGCATTGCGATCGCCCGAAGCCAAAACCCGTTTTTCGAGCCTGATGGCGCAGCCTGTCGCAACCAGCCCAGAGCAATTTTCAGAGCTGATCAATCGCGAATATTTGCGCTACGAAAAAGTGATCAAATCCACTGGCATCAAGCTCGACTAAACAAAGCCCGATCGGCCTTAGCCAGCATGCTTTCCAGGGGTCCAGCCGCCCGGGCCGATGATTCGGGCAGCCACCTCGCTCGGAAACGGCTCCAGCTCGGTAGCCATCGTGTCATTCCAGCGATTCAGATATCCAAACAGCGCCACTGAAGCCACCAGCTCCACGATTTCGTCCTCGTTATAGTGTTGCTTCAAGCGCTCAAAATCTGCGGCCTGCACCTCGTTGGGCACCCGACCGGCCTTCCACCCCAAATTGATCGCTGCACTCTCGGCCTCACTAAACCACTTGCGATTTTCAAAATCTGCCAACGCCGCGATCTTGTCTTCGCTCACTTGGTAGATGCTCGAAAGATTGGTCATGTGCGACTGGCAGTACAAACATCCCGAAGCCATGCTTGAGGCCAGACTCACCAGCATCTTGGTCGCGACTGGCACAGTGCCCTCATAAAGCACAGCCTGATTGAGCGCCATGAAAGCCCGGGCAATGTCCGGGCGGCGCGCCATGGTCATGATGCTGCGCGGAGTAAACCCGCGCGTCTTGCGGTAGTGCTCAAAGCGATCCAGTAGATCCACTTGTCCGATGGACTCCAACGCGAGCGGTTCAAGATGAGGCATGGTCGCTCCCAGCTAGCGCACATTAATCCACTGATACTCCACCCAGTTATCCGGGCGATGCACAAGGTCAATATTGCTGCGCACCGCCCAGGGGATCACCTGACGATGCAGGGGCAGGTAATGCACCTGCTCATTCATTTCCTTGAGCAATCGCTTGACGATCACCTCACGCTTTTTCGGATCAGCCTCCACCGCTTGCTGGGCTACCATAGCGTCGATGGCAGGGCTTTTTACATCGCCCCAGTTCCAGTCTCCTTTACCCCCGGCAGCCTTCGAGTGATAGATCTGATCAAAGGTGGTTTGGCCATCAGTGATGGCACCACCCCAACCCAACAGGTACATAGAAACATCACGCTTCTGGCCTTTGGCAAAATAGACCACCCGAGGCATGGCCACTACCTTGATCTTCACACCAATCTGCGCCCACATATTGGCCAGTGCATTGCAGATTTCTTCGTCATTGATGTAACGATTATTTGGGCAGTCAAGCTGCACGGAGAACCCATTCGGATAGCCAGCCTCAGCCATCAGGCGACGCGCCTCATTCACATCAAACGCCCGCCTGCGTTCAATCTCAGGATCGTTATATGTGCCGATTGGCGAGGGCATGATGGCGCCGGTTGGGAAAGCCTGATTGCGCATCAGGCGGGTGCGGATAGCTTCAATGTCAATCGCCTGGTAAAGCGCAAGCCTCACGCGCCGATCCTTGAAGGGATTTTTACCTTTCACATCGGAGTACAAAAGCTCGTCGCGGTTTTGGTCCATGCCGATGAAGAGCACCCGATTCTCCATCCCGTCGACTACCTTGACTCCTGCTGTCGTCCGCATTCTTGCAACATCATTGGGGGCCGGGTCATGAACAAAGTCCACTTCATTGGACAGCAGGGCCGCGGTGCGCGTTGGGTCGCTCTTGAGCGGCGTGAAGATCACCTCGGTCACATTGCCTTCGACCTTGCCCCAGTAAGCAGGATTCAACACATGTACGGTGCGCACATCGGGCTGGCGGGTCTTAAGCACATACGGGCCGGTGCCGTTGGCATTTAAAGCAGCAAAGCTGTCTTGGCGATTCTTGAAGTCCTGGGGACGGGTGGCGTTATTTTTCTCGCACCACGCCTTACTCATGATTTGCACGAGCGTGGCATGCTCAAGAAAGATCGGATTCACATCCTTGAGATTGAACTCCACAGTGAAGTCATCCACCTTGCGGGGCTCGCCCAAGCCTAGAGCGTAGGAGCGAATGGCAGACAGATCATCCTGGGCCCGCTTGACCGAAAACACGACATCGTCAGCAGTGAAAGCGCCACCATCATGGAACTTCACATTGCGGCGAAGTTTGAATACCCATTGCTTCGGTCCGGTTTGCTGCCATTCGGTCGCCAGTACAGCAACTACCCGCATCTGCTTGTCACGATTAACCAGAGTCTCGTAGGTCTGCCCGTTAATCGCATTGGTGAGCAGCTCGTTTTGAGCATGCGGATCCATCGTGTTTGGATCGCCTTGATCTGTCCAGCGAAAGGTCTTGGCCTCAAGCGGCAACGCACAGACGACCGCTACCAGCAAACAAATGGAAAATGCTGCTCGCTTGAAAGTTGGGCGATTCAAAAAAAGTTTCATGGGTGGCCTCGCGATGTTCAACACTACAAAGAACCATCATACCGCCAGCCCCCATGAAGCACTTGGCGAGAGACGCCAGGTGCTCAAACCAGGTGATTTACCGAAGTGGCTTGCCGGCCCGAAGCAAATCGCAAAAATACTCCAGATCCGGGGAAATTCGGCGTCCGCGAAGTGCTCGCTGCTGCGCAGCGTCCATAGGCACAAAGCGGTGGTCAGATTTCGGGGCAAACATCGCCACCGCCATACCAATGAAGCCGCCCTTGGTCTGATTCAGGTATTCGCATAGTTGCCGGGTTTCCGGATTACGGGCTTGCAGGTTCATTCAACGCGTCCAAAGTTTGAGCAAAGCCCTCAATTATGGGAGCCGCGTGGCTGTCCTCGGGACTTAACCGCGTGTGATCAAGGGGATAAGCGAGTAACCACTTGCTCGTATGGTTGTCATCATTAAGCCCCACACTACATGCATGTGGTCAAAAAGTTTGTGTGCGCGCCTTCGCAATTCGATTCCAGTGACAAGTTCATCGCTTGGCCTATTGATGGCAGCACTGGTACTGACGGGGCCCGCGCAAGCCGCCGATCCGGCACGGACTGCCGGGGCACCAGCTCCACCAAATATGAGGGTGGAAAATTGGATCGACCCGATTGCAGTGGACCGACTCAAAGCGGTTGCCCTGGGTCAAACTGCCGACAGCATTAAATTGCTCCCACTGTGGCAGGTCGACGAAGTGTCCGCCACCGAGCTCTCCGATCTTGAGCGTGACGAAGTACTCACCACACTTGATACCTTGATCAAGAGCCGTTTGCCTTCGACAGGGCCACCGACCCTGCGCCTGGAAGTCATGGTTCGGGAAGTCTGGCGCCCCAGCCGTCTTTTCAACATGCTGATGTTTCTTGTGCCAATTCCGGGTAGTGGGCCGCTTCTTGCCACCCGCGGGGGTATTTCCATTGAAGCTACCGTGTTGGATTTAAGTTCTGGTGCCCGACTGGCCCGAATCAACTGCCGCAAGCGCGGAGGCTTGAGCTCCATGCAAGGAATCTTTGGTCGGGTGAGCGACGCCAACGCAGCAATGCAGTATTGCGCTGAACGAATAGTGCATGCGCTGGCGACCGGGCAAATGCCCGATTATGTCCCTGCAGCTGAAGGCCAGGCTGTTGAGTCCTCCTCTCAGCGATAAAGCCGACCAGGGTTGAGTCGTAAAATCCTGTTCTGGCTTTTTGGCCCAAGCCACTCCAGTGGCTCAAGCTGGCAAGCATAAGCCTGCTCCAACATGCCAGGAAAACTAGTGTGCGGCCAATCCGAGCCCCACACCATCTGGCTGGCATAGCGCCGGTCGAGCAATTCCAACAACGGCCGCAAATCACCAAACCCTGGCGAGGCACTGAGCCGATACCAAGCCGACGCCTTGATCCAGGCGCCCGCATCTGCGAGCCGAAGCAAAGTGCGCCATGAATGCGATTGCGAATCAAAGCCAGCGCTCAGGCCACCCAAGTGATCAAGCACACACGGCAAAGGATAGCGTTCGTGAATGAGCTCCACTTCTCCTAACCCCTCGGGCCGCACGAACCATTGAACATGCCACCCCAACTCTTTGATTACAGAGTGCCATCGATCAAGAACATGAGCGGGCTCTGCGGCTAACCCGATTGGTGAAACCCGGTTAAAGCGGATGCCCCGTACCCCGAGGGCGTGCCATCGAACAGCGATCGCAGGGTCGATCAGGGTATCGACCACAACAACACCACGATGCTGCCCAGGACGTGACTCAAGCGCATGCAGCAATATCGAGTTATTAGCTCCATAAACGCTCGGCTGCACCACTACAAAGCGGCCAATACCGGATCCCTGAACCCGATTGAGCAATTGCTCCAAGGTGTGTTCGCGCGGCTGATAATGGCCAGGAAGCGCGCCACTGCCGGGCCCGAATACATGAACATGGCAATCCCACGCCAGCTGATCAGTCTCGAGCGATATTGCGTTCACGAATGACCCGGGCCCAAAGGCCGGTTTGTTGATTGACAAACTGGGCAGCGGCAACATCATCGCCTGTAAAAGCGTCTCCGCCCAATGAACGGATACGCCCCAACACTTCGGGATCACCCTTCACCTTATTCAGAGCATTAACCAAAGCCAGTCGTGTTGGCGCAGATAATCCGGATGGCGCGAGCACAGGATTCCACTCCAACACCTCATGGCCCTTCACCCCGGCCTCATCCATGGTCGGGACATTTGGCAATACCCGGGAGCGCAGCTTTGCGGTTAGTGCCAAAGGCCGTAGTTTTCCTGACTGAATATTCGCCAACGATGAGGCAATGTTTGCGAAAAACAGAGGTACCTGCCCACCCATCACATCTACCATCGCCGGACCGCCTCCGCGATAAGCCACATGGTTCAAATCTACTTTGGCCAAGTCTTCAAACAATGCACCCGCCAAATGCTGTGCGGAGCCATTGCCTGATGAAGCATAGGCTAAGGACTTGGGCCGCGCGCGCGCTATCCGCACCACATCAGCAACGCTATTGGCCTCAAAAGAGGGCGTGCATACCAACACATTGGGAAACTGCGCAACCACACCGAGCACCGTGAATGCTGAAGCCGAGTCATAGGGCAAGCGGCTGAACAATGATGGATTTACCGCAAATGAAGAGGCGTCCATCATCAGGGTCAACCCGTCTGGTTGCGCTCGGGCAAGCTGACCCGCAGCGATAGTGCCACTCGCCCCCGGGCGATTCTCCACAACTACCGGTTGACCAAGCGCCTCCGCCAGTTTTGGCGCAATCAGCCTTGCCATGAGATCGGCCCCTCCTCCTGCGGGATAAGACACCATCAGGGTAATTGGACGGCCCGCTGCAATTGGCCCGGCGATTGCAGGCGCTGACCCAGAAAGCCAAGGCGAAATCGCTGCGAGCTTGAGAAGTCTGCGCTTGAGATTGGCAGGGGGCGAATCAACGGACATGGACGGTCTCCTAAAGAATTGAGTTGGTATATCGAAAAGCATGGGCATCACCGCGTGTGACCCGCCATTCCACCGGTGAGTGGAGTCGGTCATAGGCAATACGCTCGACCTTTGCGCAAGGGTGATCCTTGGCAAGCTCAAGACGCTTGGCCTGTGCGCCGGTCAATCGATTGAATGTGATGGTGTCAGTCACATGCTGAACATGCACCGCACATAAGCGTTCGTAGGCGGGGTAGAGAAAATCGCCCCATTGGGAAGGAGCGGCATGACCCAGGGCCTGAAAGCGGGGAAGTGGCAAAACAATATCCTCAAGCAAGCAAGGCCGCTCTTGAATTTGCCGCAGTCTCATAACGTAAAGCGTTTGGCTGCCCGGAGCAATTTGCAGAGCTGCCGCAGCTTTCTCACTTGCAGGCTGTATCTTCACTGAAAGAATAAAGGAACGCGGCAACACGTCAGGCTGCGAGCCGAAACGAAAAAAACGCAGCATCCCCGCGCCCGAGATAACTCCGCGCACGAAGGTGCCGCGGCCGTGAACCCGCTCAACCAAACCCTGCTCAACCAATAAGGCTACCGCTTGGCGTATCGTGCCCACCGCAACCTGATGGTCCTGAGCGAGTTGTTGCTCGGATGGCAAGGCGTGCCCCACCATCCAGTTGCCACTTACGATTGCGCCGCGCAACTGATTGGCAATTTGCTCATAACGTTTCCCGGCCGGCTCATTCGTTTCAATATGAGATTTCATTCATATAGTCCTCTATATGACTATATAAGAGCATACTATCTGTGTCCTGTACAGAGCCATTGAACTCAACCACCAGCATGTCGTTTTATCCTGCCGCCCTTCATCTGGAAGCTCTGCGCTGGCTGTTATTGAGCCCGCCACTCCTAAGCGACCAGGCAGCAATTCAGTTTGGCGTGCAGCCGCCATGGGCAATGGTCCATCGGTGGAGCAGCTCTGACACGGTCGCGAACCAGGCTTGGCTTGAAACGCTTGATGCCGATCATCTCGCCTACGCCATAGGACCAGTGCACCCGGCCGATCGCCCGCCGCTTCGCCTGGGCCGGTATGCCGAGCGCCTAATGCTCTACTACCTGGAGCACGGGCCCTTGTTCGAAGGGCTCGCTGCACATCTCCCTCTCAGGATTGCGAGTCCATCAGATAGTCGAACCACGGCGGGTGAAATCGACTTCCTATTGCGTGACCGCACTGGCCGTCACATTCACTGGGAATTGGCAATCAAGCTTTTCCTGTGCGAAGACGGCGGCCCAGGAGCGGTTCAGCCCGAGCGTTTTCTTGGCCCGGAGCGCAAAGACAGCCTCGCACTCAAACTGAACAAGCTATTCGCGCACCAGTTGCGCCATCAGCCACCCGAGCCCTGGACGAGCATTGCTTGGCAGCACAGTGCTTATGCCGTGGGTTGGATGTTTTACCCGTGGGGAGCCACGCAGGCCACATGTGACACACTGCATACCGACCACGAGCGAGGCTGGTGGCTGAACTATGAACGGGTCGAGCAACTCCCGGATAGCCACTTTATTGTGTTACCCCGCCTGCGATGGATGCAACGCGCCTGGCTGCAAAACGGTGATGTTATGTACGATACGCAAAGCTTGGTTGATACGCTCCAACAGGCGCACCTTGATTCATCCCGCGATGCGTTTTTGGTAGCCACTATCGATGCAGCGACCGGCAAGGAAACTGCACGCTACTTCATAAGGATGGCCAACCCGACAACGCAACTCGCTTGATATCAAACGATAGCCAAGTTGAGTTGCACCCGATCCCGCCCTTTGGCCTTGGCGTCATAAAGCGCCTGGTCCGCACGCGCGATTGCACCATCAAGCTCGGACTGCTCGTTGGTACGCTTGCCGATCAAGGAGCAGCCGATACTCACGGTGATCAATACCGGCTGCCCGGCAGGACCTCTCAGCTTCAGACGGCGTACCGCGCGTCGCAGTCGCTCGGCAACAACCGTATCAACAGTCTTGGTTTCCACCGGGATCAATGCCAAAAACTCCTCTCCACCATAGCGACTCAGCAAAGCTTCCCCACGCAACTCGTCGCGCAATTGCTGCGCAACTTCATACAAAACCACATCGCCAAACTGATGCCCGTAGCGATCATTGATGGTTTTGAAGTTATCGAGATCGAGCATTAACACAGCAACTTCGCGTTTCGCTTTGCGGGCATTGGCAATCAAGTGCGGTGCATGAGTGCGCAAGCCGCGCCTGGAGAGCGATTTTGTCAGTTCATCGGTGTGAACAAATAGTTCCAGGCGCTGCGCCAAATGGGCGTTGATGATACTCAACAGCATAACGCCAGTCATGAGCGGCATCACGCCATAAAACAGCGCATGGAACCAAAGCTGCGATACAGGTACATATAGCAAATGGTCGCGCACCGGGCCCTGGTACACCAAGGTTTGGATCAGTCTGACCAAACTAACCGCGATAACACCCAGAATGACAACGCCAAGCACACGCTGCGCGAGCACGTGTCTTGATCTTAAATGTGGCCAGCAATACACGGCTAAAACCATCGAATAGGCCAAACATCCGGCCGCCACCGCCACAGCCAAAGCGCGCTCGCCGTGCAAATAAGCTGCTGCAATCAGCACTACCGCACTGATGCTACATGCCACCCAGCGCACACCATTGGGTGTTACCCCATGCACGAGATTAAACCCGTACCCGAACACCAGCAACCCCAAGATGGGGCCCAGGGACAGGATTAAACGGGCCGGCTCGGCGTAAGGACCGGAAATCAACGCAGCCTGCGACAAGCCCATGCCCATGATCACAAATGCATAAGCACAGACACGCAGTCCGCTGGCCATGACTTCGCTATTGGAGCGGGCCAGCAGCATCAGGGCGGCCGCGAGGAACGAACCCACGCCGCCGATGATCAATCCGCTAATGATGTCTACGGTATTCATTTCATATGTGCTCATCGGAAATATCGACTATGGCGCCCCCGACTTGAAACAATTTGCCACCTTTGGGCCGAGCCGGCCGCCGTTGGTACGCTTCACCAGGCAACACTGAGCGCCGCGATATACTTCAAATCCGGTGCCTTATTGCACCGAACGTCGCTCGGACGGTTCCGGGCGCTTACGTAGGAACTTAATCATGGCCTCCAACGCCACTCAGCGCCGTTTTGCGCGCATTGATCGTCTACCCCCTTATGTTTTCAACATCACTGCCGAGCTGCGTGCTGCTGCGCGCAGGCGTGGAGAAGACATCATTGATCTGAGCATGGGAAATCCGGATGGAGCGACTCCTGCGCATATCGTCAACAAGCTCACTGAGGTGGCGCAACGCCCCGACACGCACGGCTATTCTTCAAGTAAAGGCATTCCGAGACTGCGCCGCGCGATCTCGCACTGGTATCAGGATCGGTATCAGGTAGAGATCGATTCGGACACCGAAGCGATCGTAACAATCGGCTCAAAAGAAGGCTTGGCACACCTGATGCTCGCGACGCTGGACCGCGGTGACACGGTTCTTGTGCCGGACCCAAGCTACCCGATTCATATTTACGGAGCTGTGATTGCGGGCGCAGACATCCGCTCGGTGCCGATGGTTCCCGGGGTTGATTTCTTTGCCGAACTCGAACGGGCCATTCGGGGCAGCTACCCCAAACCCAAGATGATCGTGCTCGGATTTCCTTCAAATCCCACCGCACAATGTGTGGAGCTTGATTTCTTTGAGCGGGTCATTGCCCTGGCCAAAAAACACGACATTCTGGTGGTGCATGACCTTGCCTATGCCGATATTGTGTTCGATGGCTGGAAGGCGCCTTCCATCATGCAGGTGCCAGGGGCCAAGGATGTGGCGGTTGAGTTTTTCACCATGTCCAAGAGCTACAACATGGCCGGTTGGCGTATTGGTTACATGGTAGGCAATCCAGGCTTGGTGGCCGCGCTGGCTCGCATTAAAAGCTATCACGACTATGGCAGCTTCACACCAGTGCAAGTTGCTGCGATTGCAGCGCTGGAGGGCGATCAGCAGTGTGTTCAACAGATTGTTGCCACCTACCAGAAGCGGCGCGATGTGCTGGCCAAAGGGCTGATTGAATCAGGCTGGCCGGTGGACATTCCCAAGGCATCCATGTACATCTGGGCGCGCATTCCCGAAGCGTATCGCTCCTTCGGCTCCCTGGAGTTCTCCAAACGCCTGCTCGCGCAAGCCAAGGTATCGGTATCTCCAGGCATTGGATTTGGTGATCACGGCGATGAGTATGTGCGATTTGCCCTGATTGAAAATGAGTCCCGGATTCGCCAGGCGGTGAGAGGCATCCGCGCGATGCTCAAGGACGACACGGGCGCAGGCTAACGCCCTAGAGATCTAGCAAGGCTGATCACGCCCGACAAAACGCAAGCGGGCAAAGCCCGCCTGGGCTGCCTCGCCTGTGTTGTCGGTGTCGGTGGCTAGCGCCACCGCCGTAATGCGTAGTGGCGCAACACCAAATTCGGTCTGTATGTCAGCCAATACATCGCGACGCTCCTCGAACCAGGTACGCACTTTGGATTCATGATTTTTCAGAACTACCAATCGTGCGCGGTCGGTATATGCGCTGGGCAAACTCGTACCCGCCGGCTGCCTGTTATCCCAGACATAACTGAGCGCAGCATCCGGCACATCCCGGCCAAACAGATTACGGGCTATAGCGAGCGCAGCGCGGGTAGCCAGGCTCATTGAGCTGGAGGGCATGTCCATACTCACATAGACCCTGGCCGACAAATCATCACTGGACTTTTTTGTGATGTCCGCAGTCTTCAACACCTGCTCGCTACGCCACTTCCAGCAAAGTATTGGTGTGCGCAACAAATCGACGCTGATCGGGCGAACCAGCAAACTCATGCTGGCTTGGGCCTGAGACCGAATGGCGAGCTCGCTGTCCCATACCGCCACGTCATATCGGGTCGCTGGGGTCGTGGTTTTTAATTGAATCGTCTGCCATGGAGCGGGCACTGCCGCACCCGCTTCAAGCGACATCAACTCGACCGCACCACCGGCGGCAATTGCATTGCCCCCCATCAAGGCTGCATGCGCGAAGCCCATACAGAGGCGGTAAGCCAAACCCACTCTTTGCCAGGAGGCTGGCATGCGCCTCACAATACCGGGCGGGGTATCGGCATACACTCTTCGAAAGCCGCCGCCACCCGCAAGACAGTCATGTCGTCAAACATACGGCCCACTAGCTGCATGCCAATCGGCAAACCTTGATTGCTAAGCCCACAAGGAATAGTGAGAGCGGGTTGCTGAGTGAGATTGAAGGGGTAACTATAGGGTGTCCAGCCAAGCATGGTCTCGGGCGACATCGGCACGGAACCCGGCGCCCGATTGGCGAACGCGGTGCTGGCTACGGTCGGGGTAATAAGAACATCGTAGGGCAGCATCCATTGCCGCATATGACTGCCCAAAAGCCCGCGCCGTTGGTGCAATTGAGTGGCTTGCAGCCCGCTGATCTGCTTGCCCCATTGAGCCTGGGCAGTGAAATCCGGGTCACATACACGCTTTTGCTCTTCGCTCAAGCCGGACCATACCGATAGCGACCCCAGGAACCACAACCCGGTGCTGATCTCCAGAGGATCCTCGATGCCAGGATCGCAAGCCTCAATCTCAAGCCCCAGACCCTCAAGTAGAACAACTGCGCGATCCAGAGCCTCGCGAACCTGCGGATCAAGATTGCGCACATAACCCAACGTTGGAGAATAAGCCGCGCGCAATCCGGCCAGCGGCTGATCGCTGACGCCCAGGCCATGCGCACGCGCCGGTGCTTCGAGCCGTGCAAGGTAGCTGCGCGAGTCTGGTGGCAAGGATGTCCAGTCACGAGCGTCCGGCTGTTTCATGACATCAAGCATGAGGGCAGCATCAGCCACACTCATCGTGTGCGGTCCGAGATGAGCCACCGTGCCATAGGGCGACAAGGGGTAGGCAGGAACCCTGCCGAAACTTGGCTTCATGCCCACGTTACCGCAAAAGGCCGCAGGAATGCGCACCGAGCCGGCGCCATCAGTCCCCACTGATAAAGGCCCTAGTCCTGCGGCTATTGCTGCAGCTGCGCCACCTGAAGAGCCTCCAGTGGTCTTGCTTAAGTCCCAGGGATTGCAGGTCGCCCCACCACCAAGTGACACAGGCACCGATCCAGGTGAATTGGTTTCAGCCTTATGACCATACTCGGGGGTCGTTGTCTTGCCGAAAAGCACCGCGCCGGATTCGCGCAAGCGTGCAGAGACCGGCGCATCGATATCCCAGACCTGCGCCGGATCGATACCAAGCGAACCGCGTAATGTGGGCCAACCACGGGTGAGAATGATGTCCTTGATCGACACTGGCACACCATCAAGTGGACCCATCGGGGAATCGCGCATCCAGCGGACTTCACTAGCCCGCGCGCTCGCAAGCGCCGCTTCATGATCGACCAGTACAAAGGCCTTGAGCAGAGGATTGAGTCGATCTACCCTCGCAAGCAATGCGCCACACACTTCCACTGGCGAGCATCGTTTGCCTCGATACAGGCCAAGCAGGTCATGAGCAGACAGTGCGCAGAGATCGTCCATGCGCTGCAGTGTAAACCAACGCTGCCTTCAGACAAGGACAGGCGAAGAATCAGGCAGGCTGAGCCTGGTAATCCTCCTCGCCCAATGCCCGAATAAAGGCACTCATCGGCAGACTGCTATCGATGCTGACCCGCTTGGTAGCCAGATCAGTAGACACTTCAGCCTTGGGATCAAGTGCCTTCACCGTCGAGGTGATCACCTTGATACAGTGCCCGCAACTCATGGCCTCAACACGCAATTCAATCATCGTTTTACTCCTTAAGCCTTGCGCAAGCCCAAAGCATTAACCACTACAAACACACTGGACAACGCCATCGCCCCGGCCGCAGCCATCGGCGAAAAACTCCAACCGAGCCAAGGCCGAAACACCCCCGCGGCGAGCGGAATCAAGGCTGCGTTGTAAGCGAAGGCCCAAAAAAGATTCTGCTTGATGTTGCGCATCGTGTGATGCGCCAGGTCAAAGGCCTGATCGATTGCGCCGAGGTCATCGCGGGCCAAAACGATATCGGCACTTGTCATGGCGATCGGGCTGCCTGCACCCATCGCAAAGCTGACATCTGCTTTCGCCAGGACCGGCGCATCGTTGATCCCATCACCGACAAAAGCTACCGGCCCGTAGCGTTGCCGCAATTCGGCGAGTAACTCGACCTTACGTTCGGGCAAGCATTGGGAATAGCGCAACTCCACACCCAGCTCGTCGGCCAATGCATCCACTTTTGACGATTGATCGCCGGACACAATGGCCACAGCTATCTTGCGCTCCATTAAGGCTCTGAGCGCATGCTGGGAGCTTGGCCGCACTTGATCGCGCATTTCAAAAACTGCCAGTACTTCGCTGCCACTCGCAACTGCAAGGCCTGCTTGAAATGTGGGTGATGAGCTCGCCGAATCGGGCACAGCCAGCCCCAGCTCCTTCATCCACGACAGCGCACCCACCCTCACCAACTTGCCATCAACCGTCGCGCATACTCCCCGGCCTGGCAAAGCCTGAAAATCAGTGGCACGTTGAAGCGGCAGGCCTTTTGCCTTGGCTGCCTCCATTAGCGCTCGTGCGGCTGGATGCTCGGACTGCTGCTCCACACTTGCTGCCCACTGCAACGATTGTGCTTCATCATGTGCAGAACTCAAATGAACCCAGGTGCCAAGCTGCAAGCGCCCCTGAGTCAAGGTTCCGGTTTTGTCAAAGGCAATCACCTTCACCCCTGACAACACCTGAAGCACTCGTCCCTGTCTGAGCAAAATACCAAGGCGTGCAGCTCGCCCCACCGCAACAACAATTGATATCGGCGTTGCCAGACCCATGGCACAAGGACAAGCCACAATTACTACGGTGATGGCGGTGATCAATGCAACCAGCCAAGAGGCTCCAAGCCACCACCACACCAGCCCGGTAAGCAGAGCGATGCCCAGCACCACCGGCACGAACCACATCGCTATCTGGTCGATGACATCCTGAATCGGCAATCGTGAGGCTTGCGCTTGATGCACCATTCCCACGATCTGAGACAGGCGGCCTTCGGAGGCGCTTGCAAGCACCTTGGCCTGGACTGCCCCCAGCTTGCTTTGGGTACCCCCAAAAATCGTGTCGCCTGGACGCTTGAGCACCGGTTGAGATTCACCCGTCAGCATCGACTCATCGACCTCGCACTGACCTTCGATAATCAACGAGTCGAGGGCGACGGCATCACCTGGCCGCACTATCAATACATCGTCAGGATGAATCGAGGCGATGTCGCGCAACTGCGGCCCTTGGGCGGTTTGCACGGTGGCCTGGGTTGGCTGCAGGGCCAAGAGTTGGCTAATCGCATCACCGGTTTGAATGCGGGCGCGCGCCTCCAGATATCGGCCGACAAGTATGAGTGTCACCATCACCGTGGCTGCTTCAAAAAACACTGCACCATTGGCCATCGGATTCAGCGCTTTGAAACTGATCAATACAAGGGATAACGCCCATGCCAGGCCGGCCCCCAGAGCCACCAGGGAGTTCATGTTTGGCGCGCCGCGCAGCAAGCTCGGCACACCAGCAGTGAAGAACTGTCGCCCAGGGCCGAACATCACTGCGGTGGTTAACACTGCTTGAATTGCATTGTTCAGCGAAGATCCGAGCATGCGCTCAATCAGATGATGCCAGGCCGGCCAGAGGTGCCCTCCCATTTCGAGCGCGACCACGGGCAGGCTTAACCCAATAGCCCAAAGCAGGTTGCGGCGCTGCTCCTGCAATTCGTCTTCTTTGGAGTGGGCGCGCAGCGCCAGAGCATCGGACAGGTTTTGATCAGTTCGAACCGGGAAGGCTTTGTAGCCTGCTTTTTCAACCGCTGCGACAGCTTGCTCAATTTCGGGCTGGGAGGTGGACTCGTAGGTCAGTATGGCCTGTTCGGCCACCAGATTCACCGACACGTCGCTGACACCTGGCAACTTGCGCAGCGATTTATCAACACGCGCTACACAAGCAGCGCATGTCATGCCTCGCAAATCAAGCTTGAGCTCTTGGTTCAAAGCGATCCCCCAATGGGGCAACCTTGCCCCTAATCACTTACTTGGTGACACCAAGCAAGGATTCAAGGGCGCTGGCCAGCATTGCGCTGGCCAGTTTTAAAAAAACTTATCGAGCGCGCGGTGCCTTGCCAGCCGAAGGCCGACCAAACCCGGGTTTGCCACCACCAAAAGACTTGCCTGCGGGCTTGCCAAATCCGGGACGGAATCCTGCCTTGCCAGCAGGACGCGAGCCTGGCTTTCCACCTGGTGCGCCATTCGGACGAGCGCCCCGCGGCTTTTCACGTGGCTCCAGGCCCGGAACGATCGCTTCATCCAGCGACTGCTGGGTAAAGCGCTCGATCTCGCCAATCTTATGGCGCTGAAACCGCTCGGCAAATGTAATTGCCAATCCATCACGCCCCGCACGCCCGGTGCGACCGATGCGGTGGGTGTAGTCCTCCGCCTTCATCGGCAGGCCATAGTTGAACACATGGCTGATGGTAGGCACATCGATGCCTCGCGCGGCCACATCGGTAGCCACGAGAAACTGAATACGGTGCTCGCGCAATTGCGCCAGGCGACGATTACGCAAGCCCTGATTCAGCGCACCATGCAATGAAGTGGCTGAGAAGCCCGCATCGATCAAATCCTGGGCTAACGCATCGCACTCAATCTGGGTGCTGGCGAAAATGATGGCCTGATCAATGCCAGGGTCGCGCATCCAATGGTCGAGCAGCGCGCGCTTGTGGGGTGCGTTATCCGCCCAATACAAGGTTTGCTTGATGTTGGTGTGTTTCTCATGCTGCGAATCCACCGAAACACGCTGTGGCTCGCGCATCACGCGGGCACCCAGTCCCATAATGTTCGGGGCAAAGGTAGCCGAAAACATCATGGTTTGACGACGCTGGGCGGTCAGCTTGTTGACTGCTTCAAGATCATCAGCAAAGCCCAAATCGAGCATGCGGTCGGCTTCATCCACCACCAGGAATTCCACCGAATCCAGCTTCAAGGCACCGGTGTTTTGCAGATCAAGCAAGCGGCCAGGGGTAGCCACCACCAACATCGCGTTTTGCAAACGCTGGATCTGCTGGTGATAGGGCATACCGCCCACGATGCACGCCACACGGCAACCAGCCCCATCACGCACCAGATCAATCGCATCGGCCGCCACCTGCTGAGCGAGCTCGCGGGTTGGGCACAAAATCAGGGCGCTGGGAGATACGGAACCCAAAGCTCGGTGAGCAAACGGGTTCTTGCGCTTCTTGTCTTTCTTGATGTCCTCGCCGCGGGCTTTAGCTTCGGCGCGGGCCTTGGCTTGAGCTTCAGCTTTGCGCTCCTGGCGCACTCGCTCAATCGCAATCAGGCTATGAATCACAGGCAACAGGAATGCGGCTGTTTTGCCGCTACCGGTTTGGCTGGACACCATGAGGTCAACCAGCTTGTCGTCATCACGCCCAGCCAGCGCCATCGGGATAACTTTGTTTTGAACCTTGGTAGGCTCGGTAAATCCCAAAGCGTCAACCGCACGCATCAAGGCGGGGTCGAGCTTCAGGTGGGCGAACCCGGGAGCTACAAGCTTGGGCTGCACTGGCTCGGCATGCGCTGAAGCCGCTTCAATGACGCTATGGTCTTCGAGATCAATGGAAGAGACGACATCATCTGCCGCCGATGGATTTAAATCGAGCATTGCTGATCCTAATGCCCACGCAAAACCGCGCAGGCTAATCGTTCATAGAACGGATTGAAAAACATCAACCGTCTAACAAACGACTCCTCGACCAAAACTGAAGCGCAAACTTAGCGCGGGCCGGGGGCGAAACCTAGGCTCATATGAGCTCGAAGGTCAAGCAGAAAAGCAGATGGGTGATGTGCTACTTGGCTTAAAAATTTGGCCAAGCCCTCGATTATGCCTCGCCCAGCTGGGTTAGGCAAGTGCCTGCCATTTTCTGGCGATCACCATCCCTGCAAGCATCGCCCCTACAAACAAGGCTACCGGAACCCCGCCGAGCAAAACGTTGGCTAGTGCCGGGCCTGGACATAATCCGACCAAACCCCAACCGCCTCCAAACATGAGCGCACCAACCATCAATGGCCGATCAATAGTGCGGCGCTCTGGCAGATGAAACGCTGTGTCAGCCCAGGGCTTGCCGGCCTTCGGAGTCACAGCAAAGGCTATGACCGTTACCGACAATGCCCCGCCCATCACAAGCGCAAGCGACGGATCCCACAGGCCGGGCTCAGCGACCCAACTCACCCCATTGGTCAATCCGGCAATGTTTAGAAATCCAAGTACCTTGCCGGCATCGGTCATGCCTGAGACCACGAGGCCCAGTGCAAAAAGCAGGCCCGCCAGCGTTGCAAAAACAGCTTGTTTGGTTGACGCTTTCATGGCTTGAGAGCCTCCAAAATCCATGGGCGAATCAGGCTCGCGGTAAGCATTCCGATCGCCATGAACACCATTACTGCTACCAATGATCGAAAGGACAGCCGCCCTAGACCACATACCCCATGGCCACTGGTGCAGCCTGATCCAACCACCGTCCCGAGGCCCACCAGTAGGCCGCTCAAAAGCATCACCCAGAGCGAGGGCCACTGCACCGTATGCAAGGGATGCAGTGCGTTAAGGGCCCAGCCAAACAAAGCCCCACCAATCGATAAGGCCGCAAGAAACCACCAGCGCCACGCTGCTGAAGACGCAGTGCCAGCCGCTTGATGCCTGGAATGGCCGGGCACCAACGCGTGAGCAACGATCCCGGAGATACCAGCAATACGCCCGAGGGAAGCCAGCAGCAACCAGCTCGCCAGACCGATCAGCATGCCGCCAGCCAGCGCTCGCCCTATAGAAATCGTGATCGGATCGACCATTGATACTCCCTCAACATCAGGCTTGAACTATATACTCCCTGGGGTATAAGATTCAAGCTCACCAACACGGACTCAGGAGAGAACTCAGGATGGCCAAGCTCACCAACCCGGAAGACAAGAAGAAGATGTGCGCCCGCCTTGCCAAGGTTGAGGGCCAGCTGCGCGGCCTGCAATCGATGATTGAGCGCGAGGCTGATTGCGAAAAGATTGCGCAACAACTTGCTGCTTCACGCAAAGCGCTCGACAAGGCGTTTTTCTCCATGATGGGCTGCATGATTGAGCAGGGCAATCCTCCGATCAAACGGGTCACGGAAATGCTGACCAAACTGTCATGATCCAGCCAGCTGAAGGATATGCGGGCGACATCCCGTTGTTGATGGCCCACGACTGGTGGCGCGATGGCCAGGCGGTGCTAGTTGATATTCGGACCGATGCTGAAAGAGCCTGGGTCGGGTTCATTCCGGACGCGCTCGCTATTGAATGGAAAAGTTGGCCCTCCATGGAGCTTAATCCCCACTTCATCTCGGCGCTGGGCGCAGCGGTGAAGCCAGGGAGCAAGGTACTGCTTTTGTGCCGCTCCGGCGTGCGCTCGATCCCGGCTGCGAAGGCCGCACAAAGCGCTGGCTTCGAGGCTTACAACGTACTGGAAGGTTTTGAAGGCGACCCGGATGCCAATTCGCACCGCAACTTGCGCAATGGCTGGCGCTTGGCTGGTTTGCCCTGGCGGCTCGGATAAGGCCGGCGAATAACATCCGGCCATGCTAAAGGGCCTCACATGGTTTTTGATAGCGCAGCTCGCTGGCGAAGCGTGCATGCGCATGACCGGTTTGCCGGTTCCCGGCCCGGTGCTCGGCATGGTTATCCTGTT
Organism: Burkholderiales bacterium; assembly: GCA_027487815.1. GTDB lineage: Bacteria > Pseudomonadota > Gammaproteobacteria > Burkholderiales > Burkholderiaceae_E > JAIYCW01. Next base: position 35,129 of record JAIYCW010000060.1, on the reverse strand, counting down.
TGCAGGCTTGATCCTTGCCCCGGTCATTCGTACTCATATTGGCGCTAGTGCTGACCTCCTGCTGACTCATCTGTCCCTACTGTTTATTCCTGCAGGGGTTGGCGTAGTGCTTTATTTGCGCGAGCTCGCCCAATCTGCCTGGGCACTCACTGTGATCTTGTTGGTATCAACCTGGGTCGGCTTGGCGGTCACCGCCTGGGTGGCGCAATTCATGCTGGATCGAGAGCCGCATGAATAGCAGCTTGTCGGAACTTTGGGTCTATCTTGCCGCCACTCCTTTACTCGGCCTGACGGCCACTTTGCTGGCTTACCAGATTGGCCTGATGGCTGCCACCAAAAGTGGCGGGCATCCTTTGGTCAACCCGGTGCTGATCGCGGTGGTGTTGATTGCTACTGGCCTGGTGCTTTCCAACGTGCCTTACTCGCACTACTTTGCTGGCGCACAGTTTGTCCACTTCTTGCTGGGAACCGCGACGGTTGCGCTTGCGGTGCCGTTTTACGATCGCATGTCGCAGCTCAAGCGCTACTGGAAGCCCCTGGCGAGCGGCCTTGTAGCAGGAGCCGTGGCTTCGACCTTGTGCACTTTGGGTTTGGTCTGGCTATTGAACGTTGACCAGAGCATGCGCCTCTCCTTGCTGCCCAAATCAGTCACCGCGCCGATTGCCATGGGGATCAGCGAATCCATCGGAGGAATCCCTACCCTGTCGGCTGTGTTTTGCATCCTCACCGGCATTATCGGAGCGGCCAGTGGACGGATTATTTTTGACGCGATGGGTATTCGGTCAATGATGGTCCGCGGATTGGCACTTGGCACTGCCGCACACGGCATCGGTACCGCTCGCGCCTACTATGTGAGTGCTGAGGCTGGTGCATTTGCAGGGCTTGCGCTAGCGATCCACGGGCTGCTTGCGGCTTTTTTGCTACCGCTTTGGGGCGGCTAACGGTTTTGGGTTAATGTTTTGCACTTCTGGGTTTGTATGTTTTTTGGAGGGTCGGGTATGAAACGTCGGGTATGGATGCACGGGATCGCTAGCGTTGCGCTGGCTGGCAGCTTGCTTTTGGGCCAAAACCTGGCGCAAGCACAAAACAAAGTGTTGCGGATTGTGCCGCATGCCAACGTCACAGCCCTTGACCCGGTATGGACCACCGCATTTGTGACGCGCAATCATGGCTACATGATTTACGACACACTGTTTGGTACCGACCTCGAAGGCAAAATCAAGCCGCAAATGGTGGATAAGTTTTCCACCTCCAAGGATGGCAAGACCTGGACATTTTCCTTGCGCGACGGACTGGAGTTTCATGATGGCAAGCCCGTGACCAGCGAAGACGTTGTGGCTTCGCTCAAGCGGTGGTCCAGTCGCGATGCGTTTGGTGGGGTGCTTGCGAAATCGGTGGATGCTTATGAAACACCAGATGCAAAAACCTTTGTGATCAAGCTCAAGGCACCGTTTGGTCCGATGCTTGAAGCGCTGGGCAAACCATCCAGCAACGTGCCGTTCATCATGCCTGCACGCATCGCAGCAACGCCCGGCACCGAGCAGATCAAGGAACACATCGGCTCAGGGCCATTTCGCTTCCTGCCTGCCGAATTCAAACCCGGCGAGCGCCTAGCCTATGTGAAGAATGAGAAGTACAAGCCGCGCGCCGAGGCCCCCAACGGAACCACGGGCGGCAAAGTAGTGAATGTTGACCGGGTCGAGTGGGTGATCATTCGCGATCCGCAAACCCAGTTCAATGCACTGGTTGCTGGCGAGGTCGATATTGTTGAGCAACCGACCTTCGAGCAGTACAGCTCGCTGAAAGCGCAAAAGGATGTGCAGATTGTGGATGCCCAGCCCGCAGGCCTGCAATACATCTTCCGCTTTAATCACATGCATCCGCCTTTTGATAACGTCAAAATTCGGCAAGCGGCCATGGTGGCGCTTGGGCAGGAAGCGTTTCTGAAGACTCAGGTCGGCGCCCCCGGGATGTACAAATTCTGCAAGAGCATGTTCCCTTGCGGCACGCCTTACGCCAGCGACAACACCGGGATGTATACAGGCACGGCCAACCCACAAAAAGCAGCGCAGATGCTCAAGGAAGCAGGCTACAACGGCCAGCCCGTATTGCTGATGCGCCCCACTGATCTGGCTGCAATTTCAAAACTACCCCTGGTAGCCAAGCAGCAGTTGGAAGCGGCAGGCTTCAAGGTGGACATGCAGCAAATGGACTGGGCCTCCCTGGTAGCGCGCCGCGCGAAAAAAGATGCGCCGGATAAAGGCGGCTGGAATGCTTTCATGACGGCCTGGACAGCTGGTGATATCCAGAGCCCGCTCACTATGGCAATGATGAACGCGGCTGGAGACAAAGGCTGGTTTGGCTGGCAGGATGACTCCACGATTGAGGATCTGAAGGTGAAGTTTGCCCAGGCTCCCACCGATGCAGACCGCAAGAAGATTGCCGAGCAATTGCAATTGCGGGCGATTGAAACGGTGAGTCATGTGCACCTCGGGCAGTACAACAATCCGGCAGCCCTGCGCAAGAACATTTCGGGCTTGGTGCCTGCAGGTGCTCAGGTCTATTGGAATATCAAAAAAGACTGAGCCTTGCTGCGTTTTGTCGCCTCACGCCTGGCGGCCACCATTCCAGTGTTGCTGGTGGTGGCCGTTGTTGTATTCCTTATTCTGCGCCTGACACCCGGCGACCCAGCGGCCGTAATCGCGGGCAATAGCGCGACCAATGAGGATATTGAGCGCTTGCGCACAGCGCTTGGGCTGGATCGCTCTGTGCCCGAGCAATTCTTTCTTTGGCTCGGCAATGTGCTGCAAGGCGATCTAGGATTTTCCTATTATTTGAACAAGCCAGTCACCGAGCTGATTATCCAGCGGCTGGAGCCGACAGTGTCGCTCGCAGCCGGCACCCTGATTCTTGCGCTTGCCATCGCGATACCCCTGGGCACCATCAGTGCCTGGCGGATGGGGGGATGGCTGGATCGAGTACTTTCTGGTTTTTCGGTACTGGGCTTTTCAGTGCCTGTGTTCGTGATTGGCTATGTGCTGATCTATGTGTTTGCGATCAGGCTCGACTGGTTTCCTGTGCAAGGCTATAAGCGCTTGTTTGGAGCGAGTAGCCAGGGGATTGGACCCTGGGCCTATCAGCTCGCGCTTCCGTGGATCACCCTCTCATTCATTTACGTCGCACTACTTTCACGAGTCACCCGAGCGGCAGTGTCTGAGGCCCTGACTGAGGACTACATTCGCACAGCGCGGTCCAAAGGCTTGCCCGAAATCGCAGTGTTGCTTCGTCATGCACTTCGCAATGCTGCCGTGCCTATCGCCACCGTGATTGGCATTGGTATTGCGTTGCTGATCGGCGGTGTCGTGGTGACAGAAACCGTGTACGCGATTCCGGGGCTGGGCTCGATGACCGTTGATGCGGTGCTCAATCGGGATTTCCCCGTGATACAGGGGCTCGTGCTGTTTTTCAGCGTGGCCTATGTGGTGGTGAATCTGCTGGTCGATCTGAGCTATTTGATTCTCGATCCGAGGATTCGCTACTGACATGAGCGCTTCTTCCAGCACCCTCGCCCGCTTATGGGCCAATTCAGCCGTCAAAATCGGAGCAACAACTCTGCTCCTGGTGTTGTTACTTGGCTTGGCGGCACCGCTTCTTGGCACCCTGGATCCGTCGGCGATGGATTCCGGGCATATCAATACCTTGCCGGGCGTTAGCGGCCCATTTGCCTTGTTGGATGGGTCGAGCGTGGCACACACCTTCTGGTTTGGTGCGGACAGCTTTGGCCGGGATATCTATAGCCGGGTGCTTTACGGCACGCGTGTATCGATGATCGTTGGCGCGAGCACAGCGCTATTGGCGGTGGCCCTGGGCGCAACGCTGGGCATGATGGCAGGCTATTTTCGCTGGGTGGATGCGATCCTGATGCGCTTCATGGATGGCTTGATGGCCATCCCTGCAGTGTTGCTTGCCATTGCACTGGTGGCCGCGCTTGGAGCCCAGCTTTGGACGGTTGTCGTGGCGATTGCAATCCCCGAGATTCCCCGAGTGACAAGGCTGGTTCGTTCACTGGTGCTCTCGCTTCGCGAAGAGCCTTTTGTTGAAGCCGCGCGTGCACTGGCCACGCCCACCTATCTGATTCTCTGGCGCCATATCTTGCCCAACGCACTGGCGCCCTTGATTGTGCAAGGCACTTTCATTGCGGCGAGCGCCGTGCTGACCGAAGCGATTCTGAGCTTTCTGGGCTTGGGCCTGCCTGCTGAAGTGCCCACATGGGGCAACATCATGGCCGAGGGGCGAGTGCAATTTAGTCAGTTCCCCGGCAATGTGCTTTTCCCGGCCTGCTTCCTTGTGCCAACAGTGCTTGCAATCAATTTGTTGGGCGACGGATTGCGTGATGTGCTGGACCCCAAATTCGCCAAGCGGGGACAGTGATGCAAGCCGTTCTGGAGATTGCTGATCTGAAGATCGCGCTGCCCAAGGGCGGTGACCGTAGTCTTGCCGTGGATGGCGTGAGCCTGAGTATCGAGGCTGGCCGCACCCTGTGTATCGTTGGCGAATCCGGCTCAGGCAAGTCCGTGTTATCGATGTCGCTGATGCGCTTGCTCGCACGGGAATTGCCGATTGTAGGTGGCACCGCACGCTTGAAGTTTCGCGATCGCGTGCTTGATCTGCATAGCTTGTCGCACAATGAGATGCGCCAGCTTCGCGGGCAAGCGATGGGGATGGTGTTTCAGGAACCCATGACCGCGCTTAATCCGGTGATGCGCTGTGGTGATCAGCTCGATGAAGTCCTGCGCCAGCATACGCAATGGCCCGAGGAACAGCGCCGCGCCACGATGCGCAGCATGCTTGAGCGGGTGCGCTTACCCGAACCGCAACGCATTGAGCGAAGCTTTCCCCATCAACTGAGCGGTGGGCAGCGGCAGCGGATTGTGATTGCGATGGCGATGCTGCTCAAACCAGCGCTGCTCATCTGTGATGAGCCCACGACTGCGCTTGATGTAACCACTCAGCGTGAAGTGCTCAAGCTGATTGCACAGCTTCAGGCCGAACATCAAAGCGCCGTGCTATTTATCACTCATGACATGAGTGTAGTGGGTGAGATTGCAGATGATGTGCTGGTGATGCATCAGGGGCGCGCAGTGGAGTACGGCTCGCGCGATCAGGTATTGCAAAACCCACAGGCGGACTACACCAGGATGCTTCTGGCAGCGGTGCCCAGCATTGTGCCGCCCCCGCCGCGGAGTTTGTCATCGCAAACCCCCGGCGAGTTGCAAGCCAAGCAGGTTGCCAAGACTTACAGCACCCGCAACTGGCTTGGACAAGCCCGTCTGACACACGCTCTCAAAGGCGCCAGCCTCCGGGTGGCTCGGGGGGAAACTGTAGGTGTAGTTGGGGAATCCGGCTGTGGGAAATCCACACTGGCCCGATGCATGGTGCGCCTGATTGACCCGAGCGCAGGCGAAATTCATTGGGGCGATGCCGAGATAGCCAGCTTGCCAGAAAGCCGCTTAAGGCGATTGCGGCATCGGGTACAAGTGGTATTTCAGGATCCGAATCGCTCGCTCAATCCCCGTCAAAAAGTTGGCCTCTCAATAGCGGAAGGCGCGATTAACTTTGGCGCTCAACCCAGCGAGGCTTATAGGCTAGCCCGCCAGATGTTGGAGCGTGTTGCTTTGCCGGCAGAATCCTTTGATCGATATCCAAGCCAGTTCTCCGGCGGGCAACGTCAACGGTTGGCTATTGCCCGGGCCCTGGCTTGTAAACCCCAAGCCCTGATCGCCGATGAAGCGGTGAGTGCACTGGATGTCAGCGTTCAAGCGCAGGTGATGGATCTACTTCGTGAAATCCAGCGCGAAATGGATCTAGCTCTGTTATTCATCACCCATGATCTGCGCGTAGCCGCCCAGCTTTGCGACCGGGTGATCGTGATGCAGCATGGAGAAATCGTGGAGCACGGGCCTACCGCCGAGCTTTATGCTCGCCCCGTTCATCCTTACACGCAGAGCTTGTTGGCTGCCGCACCGAAAGGGCTTAAGGGCTAAAGCCCACCCCTTAGGGCCCCTTGTATGCCCCGTTTTTGTGCCCCTCAGGCCTTAAGGAAATATCCCTACAAATTATGGGTTAAAGATCCGCAAGCTTTGCGCCACTTATTGCTGAATCAACTTCGGCGCATCAGTGAAGAATCCAAGCATCTGTACTTACGGGTGTTTCGAATGCTGTCCGGTTTTTCCCTCAAAACTCGCATGCTGACCCTAGCCACAATCATGGTCATCCTCTTGACCGGGGTGGTGGCGACCACATGGATCATGATGGGCATGTTGATCAGCGATGCCAAGCAAGTTGCCGGCGTTCGCATTCCGCAGCTCGCCCGAGTCGCCAATATCGAGATCGAGACTCTGACCGCCTCAGCGACCCTGCGCCACGCGATGCTCGCGCCAGAAGATGCCCAGCGGGATGCCAATATAGGCGAAGTTCTGGCGCGTAAAGCAGAGATTGAAAAACTCCTGGCGGAGTTCGAAGCCAATGTATTGGACCAATCAGCCCGCGACTCCTACAACAGGATGAGTGGCGCGATCGCAGCCTTCTGGAAAGGCGCCGCACCAGTAATCCCCATGGTGAAAGATCGGGATGCAAGCTCAGCTTTTAAGTACCTCGACAATACAATCGTGCCCCTTCGCAAGTCTGTGCTCGAAGCTACCCGGGCGGAGCGCGCCCGGCAGTCAGGCCGGATCACTGATCAGATTAACGAGGTGGTTTGGGAAGCCTCCACCACACGCAAAATTCTCATGGTGATCACGATCCTGGCCGGCTTGGGCGTGTTTGTTCTGGCCTGGCAAATCATGCGGGTTGTGAAAGCTCTGGGCGGCGAGCCGGATACCGTCCGTGCTGCGGTACTGGATGTGGCTTCAGGCAATTTGGCAGTGGAGATCACGACTGCGCCCAATGATCACGACAGCATCCTTGCAGCCACCAAAAAAATGACTGAGGCCCTGCGCGCAACCGTACGCTCGGTCAACAGCAGCGCCGAAGGCGTCGCTATCGCAAGTACAGAAATTAGTTTGGGTAACACTGACCTTTCCAATCGCACCGAACAGCAGGCCGCTTCGCTGCAAAAAACCGCCTCAGCGATGGAAGAGTTAAACGCCATCGTCTTGCAAAGCAGCGAACGCGCCAGCGAGGTTGATCATCTGGCAACCCAGGCTTCTGCGATCGCATCGCAAGGTGGCACAGCAGTAAGCGCGGTCGTGCACAGCATGAAGGAAATCGCTGACAGCGCCAACCAGATCTCCGAAATCGTCAACCTGATCGACTCAATCGCATTTCAGACCAATATTCTGGCGCTCAATGCTGCGGTAGAGGCCGCACGAGCCGGTGAGCAAGGGCGGGGCTTTGCGGTGGTTGCCGCCGAGGTGCGCAGTCTTGCGCAACGTTCCAGCGATTCAGCGGCGAAGATTCGAAGCCTGATCAGCACAAGCGTGACGCGAATTGAGGGCGGCGCGAAAGAGGCCCAGGATGCTGGCAAAACCATCAACGAAGTGGTGGTGGCGATTGAGCAGGTGGCTCAATTGATGAGCGCCATCAACACGGCAGGCGTTGAGCAACGCGCGGGCTTCGGCGAAGTCAATGAAGCGGTACTCATGATGGATCAAACCACCCAGCAAAATGCTGCACTGGTGGAGGAAAGTGCCGCGGCCGCGGAGCAACTGCGGCAAAAGGCTCAGGAGCTGGTTGCCACGGTCAGCACTTTCAAGCTCGACCGCAGTACCTATCACCAAAACTAGCTGGGCAGGGCCAGGGCCGGAAGCGGAATAAACTCGGTCTCGCCAGGCACGCCTGCGAAACGCTGCTCACGCCAGGCCTGCGCAGCCTCATGAATGAGCTCCTTGCGTGTGGCTACAAAGTTCCACCACATGAATCGTGGGCCCAGCGGAGCACCTCCAATAACAACACAGCGTGTCGGTGCACCAGAGTTACTGATGCGCACCTCATCGACCCCGTTTAATACCGCCATGGTGCGAGCGGGAATCTCTTGTCCGTTGATGAGAAGCGGTGCATCAACCGCGTACAGCGCGAGCTCTTGCTCCTCGCAAGCTAGCTTAATTGCGCTACCTTGCGCAAGGCGAACATCGAGATAAAGCGTTGGGCTCGCCACGGGCACCGGAGAAACCAATCCGAAGGCCCGTCCAGCCAGTACCCGCACTTGAACGCCGCCTGCTGCGTACTCTGGCAAGTCCTTGGCTGGGGTGTGGCTGAATGAAGGAGCGCTATCCTCAAGCGCTTCGGGTAATGCCACCCACAACTGCAAACCGTGATTCAAATACGAAGTGCCGCGTAAATTGGCGGGCGCGCGTTCCGAGTGCACGATACCTGAGCCCGCACTCATCCAATTGACTGCCCCCGGCTCGATACGCTGCTCGGTGCCCAAGCTATCGCGATGCATCATGGCCCCATCAAAAAGATAGGTGACCGTGGCCAAGCCGATATGCGGATGCGGCCTGACATCATGGTTATCGCTGGCTCGAACCTGCACGGGTCCGAAGTGGTCAAAGAACACAAACGGGCCGACACTGCGCATCGAAGCGGCAGGCAGCAGGCGGCGAACCACGAATCCGCCTCCCAAATCCTTGTCATGCCCGTTGAGCAGGGGCCAGGGGTAAAGTGCCATCCATTACTCCATTTATTTGAGACTGAAGATCATGCTGCAAGTTGATGAGCCCGCACGCAAAACACCACTTTACGACGAAGTTGATGTCGTCGTATTGGGTGGAGGCCCGGCAGGTATTGCCGCAGCGGCTAGTGCGGCAAGCTTCGGCTGCAAGGTCATTGTTGTTGAGCGCTACGGCTTCCTGGGCGGGATGGGGACCGCAGCCGGTGTGACCAACTTTTGTGGGCTGCATGCCAACGTGCATGGTGATATCAAGCAGGTGGTCCATGGCGTCGCCGATGACTTACTCGCACGTATTGATCATCTCGGTGGGTTGAATGCACCGCATCTGGTGTTTGGCAAAATTCATGCGCAAGCCTATGACACCGCGGCCTACAAGATCGCCGCGGATCAGCTTCTGGGCGCTGCAGGTGTTCAGATACTTTTCCATTGCTTGGCTGTGGGAATCACCACCAACAGTAATGCAAGTATTGATTGCCTGTTACTCGAAACACGCTCTGGAAGAATAGCTATCCGCGCGCGGCGCTTTATTGATTGCTCAGGCGATGGGGATCTCGCGGCGTGGAGTGGCGTGCCGTTTGAACTGGGCGATGGCATGGGCAACATGCTCTATCCCTCCACCATGTTTCGCATCAACGGCGTGGATGCTGGCCGAGCAGGCCGGGCTTGGGAAACCATTCCGGCTCGAATGCTGGAAGCCGAGCGAGCTGGCCGCTATGCATTTCCTCGTAAAACCCCAATCATCCGCCCACAGAAAAATCCAAGCGAATGGCGTGTGAATCTCACCCAGCTGGCCAACCCCAAGGGCTTGGCCATGAATGGAGTAGATATGAAGGAGCTGAGCGATGCGGAGATTCAAGGGCGCGAGCAAATCGCACAAGTAGCAGGCTTCTTGCGCGAGATCCCTGGTTTTGAAGCAAGCTATATCGTAGATATCGCACCTCAGGTTGGTATCCGCGAGACCCGTCGCATCATGGGCCAATATCAACTTACCGAAGCTGATGTGCTCGGATGCGCTGATTTTGCTGACACCATCGGAGTTAATGGCTGGCCTCTTGAGCTTCATCACAAGGGCGATGTGGAGTTTCGCTGGCCCCCGATTCCGGAAAGCCGGGGCTTTAACCACTTGCCCTACCGCATGCTCGTCACTGCAAGCCTCGCCAATCTTTGGGTGGCGGGGCGCTGCGCCTCCATGACCCATGAAGCCCAAAGCGCGGCCCGGGTTAGTGGGGCATGTTTTGTGATGGGGGAAGCCGCCGGTTGCGCGGCGGCACTTAGCCTGGCTTCCGACTGCGCAGCTTCGGATGTCATTGCGGCCGAGCTTCAATCCAGGTTGGAACAGCGCGGGGTGTTTTTAGGCTGGCACGCTTCGTGCAAGCCCATCTAGTATCCAAGTTTGTATGCACTCATGCAGGTCAGTGGTGTGATTCGTGCTCGATGTGTGTGCGTCCTTGGTCTGCAATGGTGCGTCACCTCATATTAATCACGACAACGGAGCGTTCAAATGGACCCGAAACCCGAACTGCAATCTTCCTCCCGCCGCCAAGGGCTGGTAGCGCTGGCTTCTTCTGCCTCGATAGCCACACTGGGTGGCTGGTCTGGCCTGGCGCTGGCCCAAAAGCCGATCACTGTGGGATTCATTTATGTCGGCCCAAAGGATGACTTCGGCTACAACATGGCGCACGCCCAAGCCGCTGCTGAAATGAGAAAGCTGCCCGGCATCAAGGTTGTAGAAGAAGAAAATGTGCCTGAAACGCAAGCGGTGCAAAAAACCATGCAGGGCATGATTTCGCAAGATGGCGCGACGCTGCTCTTCCCGACCTCATTTGGCTACTTCGATCCGCATATGCTGGAGATGGCCAAGAAGAATGCCAATGTGCGATTTGCGCATTGCGGCGGTATGTGGACCAAAGACAAGCACCCGATGAATACCGGCAGTTTCTTTGGCTACATCGATGAGTGCCAATACCTCAATGGAGTGATTGCTGGTCACATGACCAAGAGTAACAAGATTGGCTTTGTAGCGGCCAAGCCGATTCCGCAAGTGCTGCGCAATATCAATGCCTTCACTTTGGGCGCTCGCTCCGTCAAACCCAACATCACTTGCAACGCAATTTTCACCGGTGATTGGTCGATGCCGGTAAAGGAAGCCGAAGCCACCAATGGCATGGCTGACCAGGGCGTGGATGTGTTCACCATGCATGTGGACGGCCCGAAGGTTGTTGTCGAAACCGCCGCCAAGCGCGGCAAGTTTGTGTGCGGCTATCACGCAAGCCAGGCCAAGCTCGCCCCCAATGCTTACCTGACAGGCGCCGAGTGGAACTGGACCACGGCCTACAAAGCGATCATTGACGCAGCCCGCGAAGGCAAGCCGCATCCGAATTTTGTGCGAGGTGGCTTGAAAGAAGGCTTTGTTAAAACTTCGGCCTATGGCTCGATGGTGCCGGAAGCTGCTCGCAAGGCGGCCGATGCGGTGAAAGCCAGCATGATGGCGGGCAAGTTCGACATTTTCAAAGGCGAGCTTAAAGACAACACTGGCAAGGTAGTGATCCCCGGCGGCAAGATGTTTGCCCAAACCGCGATCGAGCTTGAAGGTATGAACTACCTGGTAGAAGGCGTGATCGGCAAGATCTGATCCCGGCGCCCCCCGTGCTGCAACGTCAAAACCTCGAATCGGTGCTGCTGCCCATTGCAGCACTGATTCTTGCGTTGTTAATCTTCGGCGCTTTTGTCTCGTTTAGCGGCAAGAGTGCCTGGGAAGCATGGGGCTTGCTCTTCAAGGGCGCATTTGGCGACAGCTTTTCCTTGCAAAACACCCTGCAGCGGGCAGCGCCATTGATGCTCACTGCACTATGTGTTGCGATCCCCGCGCGCGCTGGTCTCACGATCATTGGGGCGGAAGGTGCCCTGGTGCTGGGAGGATTTGGCTGCGCCGTATTGCCCTATTTCTTTAGCCCCCCAACAGGTGTGATGGGTACCACCCTGCTATTGCTGGCGGGATCGCTCCTCGGCGCCCTCTGGATCAGCCTGGTGGGATGGTTGTATGAAAAACGCGGTGTCAACGAAACCATCAGCAGCCTGCTGCTCGTCTACATCGCGATTGCGTTGTTTAAGCATTTTGTGGAAGGCATGCTCAAGGATCCTGCAAGCCTGAACAAGCCCTCGACCAAACCGCTCGAGGAGAGTGTTCGGCTTGGCACTATTGCGGGCTCGGATGTTCATTACGGACTACTGTTTGGTGTGGTGAGCTGCGTACTTGTGGGCATCTGGCTGTATCGGCACCAGGGCGGCTTTGCCCTGCGGGTTGTGGGCGGCAATATGCGTGCTGCAAAAACAGTTGGCATCAATACCAGTGGAATGGTGATTGGCGCTTGCGCGGCGGGCGGTGCGTTCGCGGGCCTTGCGGGTGCTGTCGAAGTTGCCGCTGTACACCATGCCGCCAATGCCTCGATCATCGCAGGCTATGGCTATGCCGGTATTCTCGTGTCTTTCGTGGCGCGGCATAACCCGTTTGCGATTATTCCGGTAGCAATTCTCTTTGGCGGCTTCGGGGCCGCCGGCTCATTGTTGCAGCGGCGCATGGATATCCCCGATGCATCAGTGCTGGTGTTGCAGGGCGTTGCCTTTGTGCTGGTGCTAGCTTTTGAAACCTTGCGTGGCCGCACGCTCCCGGGGCTGCGCCGTGTTTGAAGGCATTGATGCTGCGTCCTTCCTCTTGGCTGTGCTCGGCGGGGCCATCCGGATGGGCACTCCGTTTCTTTTTGTGAGCCTTGCAGAGTGCATCACTGAAAAATCAGGGCGAGTGAACCTCGGGCTGGAAGGAGTGCTCGTGTTCTCAGCCATGGCGGGCTTTGGTGGCGCTTACCTCAGCAACAATGTGTGGGTGGGCGTGCTGCTCGCAGGGTTTGCCGGTGCGATCATCGCCGCGCTGCATGGGGTGTTGTGCTCACTCAAAGGCGTCAATGATGTGGCCACCGGCATTGCGATCATGCTCCTTGGGTTAGGCCTTGCGTTTTATTTGGGCAAGCCCCTGATCCAGCCTCAAGCGCCGCAGCTGCCCTCTTTGGCATTAGGCGCCTGGTCCAGCATGGCGGCGGTCAATACCGCGTTATCCATCAACGCACTGTTCCCAATCGGCGTGGGGCTTGCGATTGCCTTGCAATGGATGTTTGGCAATTCGAAATGGGGGCTCTTGCTCAGGATGGCCGGAGAGTCGGCCGATGCTGCAAAAGCCCTGGGCTATTCGGTCACCACAATTCGTGTACTCGCCACCAGCGTGGGTGGCTTCATCGCAGGCCTCGGAGGCGCAAGCCTATCGCTTTACTACCCGGGCAGCTGGAACGAGCAGCTCTCCAGCGGCCAAGGGCTCATTGCTGTCGCTTTGGTGGTGTTTGCGCGCTGGCGGCCGATGGCCTGCCTGTGGGCCGCTTTACTCTTTGGTGGTGCGAGCGCGGTGGGCCCAGCCTTGCAGGCGATTGGCATCAGCACCGGGTATTACCTCTTTAACGCCATGCCCTATGTATTGACACTGGGCATTCTGATCTACACCTGCAAACCCCAGCAGCGGATCGCAGGTGCGCCAACTGAACTCTTTGGTTCACGCCAATAAGGAGCATGTCATGAATGGATTGGGAGGACTGAATAAATCGCCGCATGGTGTGGTGGTTGGTCTGGTGCAATTGCAACTGCCGGTGGTGAACACACCTGCTCACCTGGCTGCACAAACCGAAAAAATTTGCTGGATGGTGGGCAAGGCGCGGCGCAACATGGCGGGCATGGATCTGGTGGTGTTTCCGGAATACAGCTTGCATGGCCTTTCCATGGATACCAATCCGGAAATCATGTGCTCGATGGATGGCCCGGAAGTAGCGGCATTCAAGCAGGCCTGCCGCGAGCACAAGATCTGGGGATGCTTTTCCATCATGGAATTCAACCCTAAAGGCAATCCCTATAACAGTGGCCTGATCATCGATGACCAAGGTGAGCTGCAGCTCTACTATCGAAAGCTGCATCCCTGGGTGCCGGTGGAGCCTTGGGAGCCAGGCAACATCGGGATTCCGGTGATCACGGGCCCGCGTGGTGTGAGACTTGCATTGATTATTTGCCACGACGGCATGTTCCCGGAGATGGCTCGCGAATGCGCCTACAAGGGGGCTGAGCTGATGCTGCGCACGGCAGGCTATACCGCACCGATTCGTCATAGCTGGCGCATCACCAATCAGGCCAATGCGTTTCAGAATTTGATGGTCACCGCCAGCGTATGCATGAGCGGCAGTGATGGCAGCTTCGATTCCATGGGCGAAGCGATGGTAGTGAACTTTGATGGTGAGGTTATTGCCGATGGCAGCCACCGACCCGATGAAATCATCACCTGCGAAGTGCGGCCCGATTTAGTCCGGGAGGCGCGCAAGCATTGGGGGGTGGAGAACAATCCCTATCAGCTATACCACCGGGGGTATGTCGCGGTAAAGGGCGGAGCTCAGGATTGCCCCTATACCTTCATGCACGACATGGTCAGCGGCGCATTCAAACTGCCCTGGGAAGACGAGGTGGTGCATATCGATGGAAGCTCATGCGGATTCGCCCCACCCACCCGCAACTACGGCGGAGCGCAGTAATGGCCCAGGCCGCATTCAAGCCTATTGCTGCCGAACCCTATCTTTGGCCTTTCGATCAGCAATGGAGTGCTGCAGATACCGCGCTCATTGTTATTGATATGCAGATCGATTTCTGCGGCCCCGGCGGCTATGTCGATACGATGGGCTACGACATCAGCCTCACGCGCGCGCCAATTGAGCCAATCAAGCGATTGCTTGAAGTGATGCGCGCCGCAGGTGCCACCATCATTCATACGCGCGAAGGCCATCGCCCTGATTTATCTGACCTTCCTGCCAACAAGCAATGGCGCTCACGGCAAATTGGGGCGGGCATTGGCGATCCGGGGCCATGCGGAAAGATTCTTGTGCGCGGAGAGCCCGGCTGGAACATTATCGAAGAGCTCGCACCCCTACCCCATGAAGTAGTGCTGGATAAGCCGGGCAAAGGCTCCTTTTGCGCCACCGATCTTGAGCTGATCTTGCGCACACGCGGCATTCGCAATCTAGTGCTCACCGGCATTACCACCGATGTGTGTGTGCACACCACCATGCGTGAAGCGAATGATCGCGGCTTCGAATGCCTGATTCTGAGGGACTGTACTGGAGCTACCGACCTTGGCAATCATCATGCAGCCTTGAAGATGGTCACCATGCAAGGCGGTGTGTTTGGGGCGGTAGGCGATTCCACGATGGTGATTGAAGCTGTTCAATCGGCTATTCGGTGAGCCTGCTGCAATGAGAGTAACGAGATGAGCCATGCCCTGAGCCTGCAAACCCTGGAGCTGACCAAACGCTTTGGCAACTTTGTGGCGCTGGATAAAGCGAGCCTCACCGTGCAGCCCGGAACAGTCCATGCGCTACTGGGTGAGAATGGCGCGGGCAAGAGCACCCTGGTGAAATGCCTGGCGGGTTATCACCAGGCTGATGAGGGCGCCATCCTTCTCGATAACCGCGAACTCGATCTGAGCACGCCTGCGCTGGCTCGCGATGCGGGCATTGGTATGGTCTACCAGCATTTCACAGCGGTGCCGGGCATGACAGTCGCTGAGAATCTTCTCCTGGCTCGTGGTCATTTGCCCGCGCGGATTGATTGGCCTAGCGTGCGCAGGGAGTTCGGCGATTTCATGGCCACCATGCCATTTCAATTGCCCCTGGATGCCCGCGCAGATGAGCTGGCCGCAGGCGAGCGGCAAAAGCTCGAGATCCTGAAGCAGCTCTTTCTCAAACCCCGGCTCCTGATTCTTGATGAACCCAGCTCGGTGCTTACTCCCGACGAGGCGGATGAGGTGTTGGGCCTGCTTGCTGATCGCGCCCATCAGGGCCACACCAGCATCATTCTGATCACCCACAAGTTTCGGGAGGTGCTGGGGTTTGCTGACGATGTGACTGTGTTGCGCCACGGAGCGGTGAAGCTGCAAGCCGCGGTGCATCCGGCCATCGAAGAAGACCTGGCTCACGCGATGATGGGTGAAGCCCGCAAGGCGGGGGCGCAACGCCAGCCTGCCGTTAAAGGCGGCGCTACGGTGCTCAAGGTGCAGGGGCTTAGCGTACTGAATGATAGGGGTCGATTGGCGCTGGATGATTTGAGCTTTGAAGTGCGTGCAGGCGAAATCGTTGGCATTGCAGGAGTTGCAGGCAATGGGCAGCGCGAGTTGATGCAGTGCCTGACGGGTGCGCGCCACGACTTCACCGGTCGGGTCGAGGTGGCTGGGGAAACCTTCACTGGCTCACGCTCACAATACCAGCGCCTGAAGGTGCGCAGTCTGCCCGAAGAGCCACTTCGAAATGCTTGTGTGGGCAGCATGTCGGTAAGTGAGAATTTGAGCTTGCGGCTTTTTGATCAGGCTCCGTTGGCACGACAGGGTTGGCTGATGCCTGGTGCAAGTGCCGTGATGGCACGCCAGTTGATTGATGGATTCCGCGTGAAAACACGCTCGGCACAAAGCGCCATTCGTGAGCTTTCGGGCGGCAATGTGCAGCGTGCGGTATTGGCCCGCGAACTGCATCAGCCCGCCAATCTCCTGCTGGTTCACAACCCGGTGTTTGGGCTGGACTTTGCAGCGACGGCTGAAATTCATTCGCGTATTGCTGCCATGCGTGATCAAGGCTGCGCCGTGGTATGGATCAGCGAAGACTTGGATGAGCTATTGCTGATGGCCGATCGATTGGTGGTGATGAGCGAGGGGCATCTGGTGTTTGAAACCATGGCCGATCAGGTCGAGAGAAAAACTGTGGGGCGATTCATGGCTGGAGGCACTTCATGACATCAACACGCCGAGTGATTGAGCTCAAGCATGTGAGGCCCGGACCCTTCAAGCTTGCGCTCGCACAAACCGCTTTAGTGATTATCGATATGCAGCGCGACTTTGTGGAGCCCGGTGGGTTTGGCGAGGCGCTGGGCAATGATGTGACGCCTTTGCTCGGCATCGTGCCTGCAATTGCGGATCTGTTGAGCGCCTGGCGTAAACAAGGCGGGCTGACCATTCATACGCGAGAAGGTCATCCTCCTGATCTGAGCGATTGCCCACCCAGCAAACTGATGCGCGGCGCCCCAAGCAAACGTATCGGTGATGATGGCCCGATGGGCCGCATTCTGATCCAGGGTGAAGCAGGCCACAGCATCATCGAAGCCCTGGCTCCACATGCAGGCGAGTGGGTGATTGATAAGCCGGGCAAAGGCATGTTCTGGAACACTGGCCTGCATGAGCGGCTGCAAGCGCAAGGCATCACGCATCTGCTCTTCACGGGTGTCACCACCGAAGTGTGTGTGCAGACCTCAATGCGTGAAGCCAACGACCGGGGCTATGAATGCCTGCTGCTCAATGACTGCACCGAAAGCTACTTCCCGGATTTCAAGGCCAGCACCATCGAGATGCTTTGTGCCCAGGGCGGCATTGTGGGATGGGCCGCCCATGACAGCCGCGAACTCGTACGCGCACTCGCACAGTAAGTGCGCTGGCAAGCCCCGAAAGGTTTCCTAGGCAGGCACCATCGTTGCATCCCGATAGACCAATACCGGCACAGGACTGATAGGTAAGAGGCGTGAGGTCACACTTCCAAGAAGCGCTCGACCGATAGCGCCACGGCCGTGAGTTGCAATCACGATCAGATCACACTCATCAGCTTGAGCGGCCTTCACGATAGCCTCTTCAGTGCGATCAGAGATTACCCAGCGGGAATGCACAATTCCACCAGGCGCGAGGCCTTGCCGAACCTTCTCCAAAAGCTCACTGGATGACGCTTCAATACGTTCGTTGTAGATTTTTTCAGTAATGGCCTGATACATCCCGGACTCAAACCCATAGGCATTCAGAAATCGCGCAGCGACATAAAGCAGCACCAGCTCGCCACCATTGGCCTTGGCCAAGCTCTGCGCGCTTTGCGCGGCCTTGAGCGAAATATCCGAACCATCGACGGGCACCAAGAACTTCTTGAACATCGCAGTCTCCTTGAATAAAGCGAAGGACTGAATGCAGTGTGCGCCAATCGGCTCCTGCGGCCATTGACGCAGATCAAGGAAAAGTCTCCATATCCCATTCAAGTAAACTCGCACGACGTTCAACACGACCTATCGTTTTACCAAGAACACCACACCATAGAATCCATATGAAATTTGAAACTCTTGCCGTTCACGCCGGGTACAGCCCGGACCCCGTTACCAAAGCGGTTGCAGTGCCGATTTATCAAACGGTGGCCTATGCCTTTGATAACACCCAGCATGGCGCGGATCTGTTTGATCTCAAGGTGGCCGGCAATATTTACAGCCGCATCATGAACCCCACCAACGGCGTGCTGGAAGCGCGCCTCGCGGCTTTGGAAGGCGGCATTGGAGCCTTGGCGGTGGCCTCGGGTATGGCGGCGATTACCTATGCAATTCAGACCATCGCAGAGTCGGGTGACAACATCGTATCTTCGGCTACGCTTTATGGCGGCACCTACAATCTTCTGGCCCACACCTTGCCGCAAATGGGTATAGAAACCCGCTTTGCTGATCCCAGTGATCCTGCTTCGTTTGCGAAACTTATTGATAGCCGAACCAAAGCAGTGTTCTGCGAATCCGTGGGCAACCCTCTCGGGAATGTGACTGATATTCAAGCGTTGGCCGACGTGGCTCATGCGGCGGGCGTGCCGCTTATCGTCGACAACACGGTTCCGAGCCCCTATTTGTGCCGCCCCTTTGAGCATGGAGCCGACATCGTTGTGCATTCAGTAACCAAGTATCTCGGGGGCCATGGCACCACGATTGGTGGCGTGATTGTTGATTCAGGAAAGTTTCCCTGGGCTGAGCACAAGGCACGGTTCAAGCGCTTGAATGAACCCGATGTCAGCTATCACGGCGTGGTCTACACCGAGGCCCTCGGTGCCGCAGCTTTTATCGGTCGCGCACGCGTTGTGCCATTACGCAATATGGGTGCTGCCTTGAGTCCCATGGCGGCGTTTCAGATCCTGCAAGGGATCGAAACATTGCCTCTGCGCATGGATCGCATTTGCAGCAACGCGGTTGCTGTAGCGCAGTACCTCAAGAAGCACACCAAGGTGGCATGGGTGAACTACGCGGGGCTGGAAGATCATCCCGATCACGCACTGGTCAAACGACAAATGGGCGGACGTGCTTCGGGCATCATCAGCTTTGGACTCAAGGCCCAGGATGGCCGTGCGGCGGGCGCAAAGTTTCAGGATGCATTGAAGCTGTTTACTCGCCTGGTCAATATTGGGGATGCCAAATCACTCGCGTGCCATCCGGCCAGCACCACCCATCGACAACTTAGCGCTGAGGAAATGATCAAGGCTGGTGTCAGCGAAGAGATGGTAAGGCTGTCGCTGGGCATTGAGCATATTGATGATCTGCTTGAGGATCTTGAGCAGGCTTTGCAGGCAAGCTAGTCAGACGTGCCTGGATTTGTGTGGGGCCTGGATGCTTGGCTTGCTAGTTCCGATACCCGGTATCTATCCTGTCCAGCCTGCGCAGCAATGCATCAAGCACATCCTGCCCCGCGCCCTCCTTGCCACCGAACTGCAGTGAATCCGCAGCGCACTTAATCTGCACTGCCTCGCTGATCGGGATGGAGGGACCAAGCGCAGCGGTGGCGACTTGAATTTCACAAGCCCTTTGCAAGGTCCAGAGCATCACAAAGGCGGAAGCCAGCGAATGGCCCCAGGTGAGCAAGCCATGGTTGCGCAGAATCACTGCGGGCTTGGACCCAATCGACTTCAGCAAGCGCGGGCCTTCGTCGCTGTGCAAGGTGATGCCTTCAAAGTCGTGATACGCGACTCGACCATGAAGCTGCGCAGAATAAAAGTTGTTCATCGACAAACCACTTTGTGAGCAAGCCACTGCGAGGCCTGCTGTTGTGTGGGTATGCATCACACAATGCGCCGAATCAATCGCTCCATGAATTCTGGAGTGCGGCACAAAGCCGGCCGGATTGATGGGCCAATCCGATGCGCCGATGATATTGCCCTGCAAATCAACTTTGACCAGATTGGAGGCGCACACCTCGGAATAGTGCAGCCCAAACGGATTGATCAAAAATTGCTTCTCGCCTTCGGTGCCAGGCACTCGTAAAGAGATGTGATTAAAGATCATCTCGGCCCAGCCGAGCATATCGAACACCCGATACAAGCCCGCGAGTTCAACCCTTGCGCGGGCTTCGGCCCCGCCAAATCGATACACCAATGCCGCACTTGGAGCGGCTGCTTGAAAGCGTGTTTGCATGAACGTCAACTCCTTGTGCTCGCCCTATTCCATCAATCGAAATGAGATCGACCCCAGAGGGCCATAGTCCACAAAAAATGAATCTCCATGGGCCCCGGGCGTGGGGCGGGTGAACGAGCCCGCAAGCACCACATCACCCGCGCGAAGCGACTCGCCATGCGGTGCGAGTTTATTGGCGAGCCATGCCACCCCTTTAGCCGGATGATTGAGCACCCCGGCTGCCAGACCCGTCTCTTCAACCACACCATTCTTAACCAGCATCGCGCCCACCCAGCGCAAATCCACTGCATCCGGTTTGACTGGCCGCCCGCCAAGCACAATCCCTGCGTTGGCTGCGTTGTCCGAGATCGTGTCGAACACTTTGCGCATGGCTTTGGTCTCGCGATCAAACTGCTCAATGCGCGCATCAATGATTTCAATCGCAGGAGTCACATACTCGGTGGCGGCCAGCGCATCAAACACGGTGAGGCCGGGGCCCTCAAGATCGCGCCCAAGTATGAAGGCCAGCTCGACCTCAATACGCGGCGCGATAAATCGCTTCAGCGGGATATCACTGCCTTCTTCAAAGAACATGTCGTCGAGCAAGGCTCCATAATCAGGCTCACTGATCTGCGAGGAGAGTTGCATCGCACGCGAGGTCAGCCCGATCTTGCGACCTTTCATCACCCTGCCCTGCGCCAGTTTGAGCTTCACCCATTCGCGTTGAATCGCATAGCCATCATCAATCGTCATCTCCGGATGGGCCTTTGAGAAATGACGCAACTGCGTACGGGTTTTTTCGGCCTGGTCGAGATCGCGGGCCAACTGGGCAATAAGGGCAGGACTGAGCATGCGGGGAACCTAGTGGGGGGTTTCGGGATTCAACTTTCAGGCGGCAGCCGGCAGAGGCGTGACGGGAAAGATCGCATTGATCTGGCCTGTGCCGGAGCTGCCAAAATAGGGGGTAATGATTTCAACGGGCTGGTCATAACGATCCCAGCCAAGCGCACCGAGCAGCATCGCGGTATCGTGCATATCACCCTCGCCCCAACACTTCTCGCTATACATCGGCAACATGGCGCAAAACGTTTTCCAGTCGCCCGCTTTCCAGAGCTCAATCACCCGGTGATCCACCTGCTCAAGAAAAGGATCGTAGACCTTAAACATAAATTCTGGCGCACGCCCGTTATCGGCAAAGTGATGGCTCAGCGAGCCGCTTGCAAAAATTGCCACTGTGCCATCGTAGTGCTGCTCGATGGCTTGGCGCACTGCACGACCAAAGCGGCCACTTTCCTGCAAATCATGCCAATCGCACCAGGCTGAAATACATACCACCTTGAAGTGCTGATCGGCATTCATATACCGCATCGGCACCAGCGTGCCGTACTCCAGTCCAAGCGTGGTCTTGCTGTGCGCGCGTGACTTCACACCGGCAGCGTTAGCGCTTGCTGCAATCGCTTCGCCCAGGGCCGGATTACCGGGATAGGCATAGGGCATGTTGTGAATGAAATGTGGCAGCTCGTTGCTCGTATAGGTGCCAGAGAATTGCGCTGCGCAGTTGATGTGATACTCGGAGTTCACCAGCCAGTGCACATCAAACACCACAATCGTATCCACCCCAAGCTCGCGGCAGCGCTTGCCAATTTCTATGTGGCCATCAATCGCGGCTTGGCGCGAACCCTTGTGCGGGCCTTCAAGCTCCGATAAATACATTGAAGGCACATGGGTGATCTTGGCGGCTAAAGCGAGTGTGCCCATGATGCTCCTTAGGTGCCCCACTGGGGGATGGGAGTGGAAGTGAGTGCGATGCTGACATTCTTGGGCTCACTGAACACTTCCAGGCTCCAGCTGCCACCTTCACGGCCGGTGCCCGACGCCTTCACGCCGCCGAAGGGCTGACGCAAATCGCGCACGTTCTGACTATTCACAAAACACATCCCGGCTTCGATCCCTGCGGCCATGCGATGCGCTCGCGCCAGATTTTCGGTGAACACATAAGAGCTTAGGCCGTAGCGAATATCGTTGGCCAGACGCAAGGCATCAGCTTCATCATCAAACGGAATCAGGCAAGCGACGGGGCCGAAAATCTCATCTTGCGCAATCGACATGCGGTTATCCACATCGGCAAACACGGTGGGTACAACCCAATTGCCCTTGGCCAAGGCGCCCTCAAAAGCCGACGTTTGCAAGCCTCCTGCAATGAGCTGTGCACCCTCAGCCACACCGGCTTCAATATAGCCTCGGACTTTGGCCAGATGGGCCTGGGAAATCATCGGCCCGAAAATCGTGGCTTCATCCAGTGGATCGCCCACTCGAATGCGGCTCGCCCGCTCGGCAAAAGTCTGGGCGAATGCTGCATAAATCGAACGCTGCACCAGGATACGGCTGCCTGCAGTGCAGCGCTCGCCGTTGTTGGAAAAGATCATGAAAATTGCGGCATCCATGGCGCGCTGCATATCGGCATCTTCAAATACTACAAAAGGCGATTTGCCTCCCAGCTCCATGGAGAATTTCTTGAGCCCCGCACGTTGCATGATCCTCGTGCCAGTGGCAGTGCTCCCGGTAAAGGAGATGGCTCGAACATCAGGATGAGTGCACAAAGCTTCGCCTGCAGTTGAGCCAAAACCATGAACAATGTTAAATACCCCCCGGGGTATGCCAGCCTCCAACACCAGCTCACCCAGTCGCGACACACTGAGTGGAGACAATTCACTCATCTTCATCACAGCAGTGTTGCCCAATGCCAGGCAGGGCGCGGTCTTCCAGGTGGCCGTCATGAAGGGCACGTTCCAGGGCGAGATCAGCGCGCACACACCCACGGGCTGGAACAGCGTGTAGTTGAGGAACTGGTCATCCACCGGATAGGTATGGCCATCGGTGCGGGTGCAGACCTCGGCGAAAAAATGAAAGTTATCGGCCGAGCGTGGTATCAATGCTTTTTTGGTTTGCCCAATCACCTGACCACAATCCATCGACTCGGTTTTGGCAATCTCGGGCACATGGCTGGTGATCAGCTCGCCCAGCTTGCGCATCAGGCGGGCCCGCTCTTTTTGCGGAGTGGCGGCCCACTTGGGAAATGCAGCCTTGGCCGCTTGCACCGCTGCATCCACTTCGGCGGCCTGCCCACTGGACACTTCCGCCAGCACTTCCTGGGTCGCAGGGTTGATGGACTCAAACCGCTCGCGGCTCTCAACCACTTCGCCGTTGATCAAATGATGCACTTGCATGTTTATTCCTTCGTCTCCAGGCCGAACTGCGCATCTGAACCTATCGTGTTGATAAGCCGACCCAAGCCCTCGATTTCACACACTACCTCGTCTCCCGCGATCACGTTGCTCACACCCTCGGGGGTGCCGGTGAGAATGACATCGCCAGGATTAAGGGTCATGAATCCGCTCAGATACTCGATCAAAAACGGAATATCAAAAATCAGATCACGAGTGCTGCCGCGCTGACGCAGCTCGCCATTGACCAGGCAGCGCAGTTCCAGTGCGTGTGGGTCGGATACTTCATCGGCGCTTACCAACCAGGGCCCGAGCACCGTGCCGCCATTGCGGTTTTTCACCTTCAGGTTGGGACGCAGATAATTTTCGAGATAGTCGCGAATCGCATAGTCATTGGCGATGGTGTAACCCGCAACATGCTCCATCGCTGATTCGCGTGACACCTGGTAGGCCTCAACCCCGATGACTACGGCAAGCTCACATTCATAGTGCATGAACTTCACCGCATCTGGCCGATGAGTCAGCCCACGGTGGCCAATCAAGCTGCCGGAAGACTTTAGAAACGCGAGCGGCTCGGATTGTTTTGGGGTGGTGAGCTCCTTGGCCAGCTCCTTCACATGATCGGCATAGTTCAGGCCCAGGGCGATGATGTTGCCGGGCTCCACCGGGGGCAACCACACCACATCAGACTCGCCCACAATTCGACCATCGCCCAAGCGAAGAAGATCTGCAGATGCTGATGGGCTGGCTTGCGCTGCAGGCTGAGCCACATGAATCGCACCTGCAAAGGCGACACGCGCGAGCCTCATGCATCCTCCTCATCACGAATCGATTGCACGCTGAACTCGAGGCTTGGCAGCCCCTGCGCTTCAATCCGGACATGATCGCCTGCATGAATCATCGGGCTATCGGCCGCGCTTCCCAGCCACAGCTGATCACCGGCATGCAAACTCATCATCTCGCTCACCTGCGCCACAGCCAAAGCCGGGCCGCGAATCAACTCCGCGAGCACCAACCGATGCTTCAGCTCACCATTGATATAGGTGCAGACTTCTTGCGGGAAGGTGGCATCCCCTCGCGCATCGCCTTGAATAGCAAAGCCATCAGCGGCTCGGCGTGGCAAGCCCGGTCGATACCAGGCCTCAGAATCATCCAGTGCAAGATTCAGATCGGCGCATAAGGCCAGGGCACCGACGTGATACATGGCTTGCGCAGCAGGTATGCAATAGGTTTCGCGAGCAATCACGAGCGATACAGAAACCCCAAGCACAAGGCCGCTCTGACCGGCAGGCAGAATCACCTCGGCATCCTGCCCCCGCAAACTTGCGGGCGGCTTGATCATCAACACTGGCGCTTGCGGCGGTGCTTTATAGGGTGGTGCGCTCAGGGCAGCTCCCAATCGATCAAGCCAGGAGCGATGATTCAGCGCCAGCACATAGACCGAAGGCTCATGCGCCCGCACTAGCGCCAAGATGAGCGCCTCATGCGGCGGCACCTGACAGCGGAAATCACTTGCGTTCATATTTACTAAGATATTAGTATTTTAGCGATGAAACAAGCCCCGAGTGGAAAATCACGGCATTCAGCGACTGATCGCGCTGGCTTTGCCCATCCCAATTTGCCGATGCAACTTTTGGCGGTGCGTGAACAACTCATGAGCCGGTTTCGCCCCTTGCTTGCGGCTCAGGGCCTGACCGAACAACAATGGCGCGTGTTGCGCGAGCTTTCTGAACAAGATGGCCTGGAACCCCGCCAGTTATGCCAACGCTGCGTGATTCTGAGCCCCAGCTTGGTCGGAATCTTGCAGCGCATGGAAGCCGAAGGGTGGATCAAGCGCAAACGCTCTGCGGTAGATCAAAGGCGCCTGGCTGTGTTTCTAAGCGCGCGAGGCAAGCAGGTCATCGCCAGACTCAATCCAATGATCCATCAGGTGTATGGCGATTTACAAGCCCTGATAGGGGCGCCAGCTCTGCGGCGTTTACAAGACCAGCTGGCCCTCCTCAGCACTCAGCTAGAGGAGCAGAACCACATCAAACATAGCCCCAGGGAGAATGCTCATGTTCAGTGATGAAATGGTGAAGCTTGAGATTCGCGAGCGCATTGCCTACGTCCAGTTTGACCGGGGCGATAACGCCAACGGCCTCGCGGTGGCAGCATGCCGACGCCTCACCGATATCGCGCATCAGCTCGGCCAGGAGCATGATCTCGCTGCAGTGATTTTGAGTGGTCAGGCTGAGCTGTTTAGCAAAGGGGCGGATTTGCGCGATCCCGAGCTGATTGGAGTGCGTGACAAGCCCTGGTCGGAGCGACGCCAGATTGTGCAAGCCGGGGGGCGGATGTGCCGTGCATGGGCACAGATCGAATGCCTCACCATCGCAGCGGTGAATGGCTGGTGCGTGGGAGGGGGTGTGGCGCTCGCTGCTAGCTGTGACCTGCGCGTGGCTGACCCCGGCGCGCGCTTTTACGTGCCGGAGATTGAGCGGGGCATGAATCTATCCTGGGGCGCGGTGCCGCGCCTCACGCATCTGGTGGGGCCAGCGCGTGCCAAGCGGTTGGTGATGCTTGCGCAAATCCTGAATGCTCCAGAGGCTTTGCAATGGGGGCTGATTGATGAGATTAGCGCGGCGGGTGAGGTGCAAGCTGCCGCTTTAGCGCTTGCGAGTCGCGCGGTAGAGATGCCTGCCATGCAAATGCGAATGATCAAGCGCTCGATTGATGCCAGTGCATTTGCCCTGGATGAAAGCATTAGCCATGCCGACTTTGATCAATTTGAGCTGGCTGCCAGCTCGGAAGACTTTGCCAACCGCATCGCGCCATTTTCTGGGCGCGCCAAGGCTTAACTAGCCGAGTCTGGCGATTCGCGCCTCAAGCGCTTGGACTTGTTGACCGAGGATTCGCAGCTGCTCGCGATGCTGGCCCCACTGGGTTTGGCTCACCAGTTGCGCGGTTTCGGTGGTCAGCCATTCGCTCGCGGAAGCCTCGATCTGGGATTGAAACTTCTTCAGGCGCTCGGGGGCCGCACGTACCTGCTCACCAACCCGATAGGCCGCCATATCACCGATCACTCGACTCAGATCGGTTTCAAAATCCCAGCGCATATTTTGGGCAAGCTGCGCAAATGAGGCTGCAAGCATCACGTCGCCCTGCACCACCAAATGCCGCTGCAATCCATTGGGGCCTTGAGCAATCCAGTCGCGCACTGCGTCAAGCGAGGGTTTGAGGTAAAACCGCAAAGTGGGGTCAGTTGGTGAGGGGTCGGCCTTCAACAAGCCTTCCGAATCAATCATCAACCGGATATCGAGCTCCGGCGTGCCTGAAATGCCCAACACCAAGGACTGGCCTTGGTGCTGTTGGAGCAATTGGCGAGCCCAAGCATGCTGGGCCAGCACATGCTGCAGTGCCTTAAGCGCAACGCTACTTAATAGCGCAGGCAACATCAGTTAAGTTGCTGAATCCCAGCCAGCACCCAGCCGCCACTGCCGTCTGCAGGCTTGCTGAGATTCCACACTTCGTCGATTTTGACCGATTGGCCATCTTCGATCAGGTCGCCAGCGAACCGGACGCTGGCCATATGCATATTGGCCGTGGTCTCGATGCCCAGCAATGAGGCCTGCAACTCACCTACCTCAGTACGGTTGGCTGCTTCGCCGCGATCCTGCAGCTGCATCTTCAGCTCGGCATACATTTGCGGGCTGGTGAAATCGCGCAAATCATCGAGATTCGCAGCATCAAAGGCAGCTTGCAAGCGAACGAACTGCACTTTGGCCTGACGCAGGAAGCCTGCTTCATCAAAATCGCTCGGCACATGCCAGCGCGGCTCGCGTGCTCCGATGGGCTGCGCGGGACGAACGACGTCGACTGGTGCGCGCTCGACATTCGATCCAATCATCGAACCGGCTTGCGGCACCATGGCCTCTTGACCCAGACCTGAATTCATCGAACGCTCATTGACCCCCGCATAGGCGGGTTGCCGGGGAGCATTGGCAGCGGCCCGGCGAGCCATGATCAAGCGAACCACGACCAGCGCCGCGACGACCATCAGGCCGATGAGCATCATGGAGGCAAGTTCTTCACCGAATCCCATATAACTGGCCAATGCGGCCAAGCCCAGTCCAGCGGCCAAACCAGCTAGCGGGCCCATCCAGCGATTACCTTGACGCGCAGGCGCAGCGGCGGGCGCAGGCTTGGCGGCATTTCCAGGCGTGGCCTGGTTGGCACCACCAGCTGGCGCAGCATCTCGATCAGGCGCATTACGCTGAGAGACGTTGCCCGACTGTTTTCCCATGGACTGACCGCCACCCAGGCGCTTGGCCTCGGCCTCAGCAACCAGGCCAAAACCCAAGGCCACACTGGCCAAAAGCGCTAACAAACCATGCTTGAACTTCACTGCGAAATCTCCTGAAATGAGTGATCCACCTAAATCACATTAAAGCATCAAAGCGGTGTGTGCCGCATCCCCCCGATGGATGGGGGGTTTTAGCTGAGTGCAACCCCTTCATGGAGCGCCACGATCCCACCACTCAAATTGAAGTATTGCACCCGGTCAAGCCCCGCATCGCGCAACATTTGGGCCAAGGTCTCCTGATCCGGATGCATCCGGATGCTTTCAGCGAGATAGCGGTAACTGTCGGCATCCTGAGCTATCTTTTGGCCAATCCACGGCAATACCCTGAAAGAGTAGAGATCGTAAAGCGGCACCAAGGGTTTGGCCGGCTTGGAGAACTCGAGCACCAGGAGCCGACCACCCGGCTTGAGCACCCGGCGCATTTCACTTAAGGCCCGGTCTTTGTGCGTCATGTTGCGTAGACCAAAAGCCACGCTGACACAATCAAAATAGCCTGAAACAAACGGCAACTTCTCGGCGTCACATTGGGCCACCGGCTGGGATTGCCCGTCATCGAGCAAGCGATCCCGCCCGATTTCAAGCATCGACCCATTGATATCGGTGAGCCACACCTCACCCTGCGGGCCGACCTCGCGGGCAAAGGCGCGCGCCAAATCTGCTGTGCCGCCAGCCACATCGAGCACTTTCATACCGGCCCGCAAGTTAGCCCGCCCCACTGTAAATCGCTTCCACAATCGATGAAGGCCGACCGACATCAGGTCGTTCATCACATCGTAGCGCGCTGCCACTGAGTGAAAAACCTGTCCGACACGCTGCGCCTTTTCCTCCTCGGCAACCGTTTGATAACCGAAATGCGTACTCATCGTGATGCTCCCGCCTGCTGCAGACGCTGAAGATAATCCTGCCAATTTTTTTCCTGCTCTGCCCCAAGCGCATAGAGGTAGTCCCAGGAATAGATCCCGGTGACATGGCCATCGCTGAAATGGGGCTGGACGGCATAGTTGCCCACCGATTCCAGCTCGGTGATCTGCACCGCTTGCTTGCCGACTTGAAGCACCTCCTGCCCGGGGCCATGGCCACGCACCTCAGCCGAAGGCGAAAACACCCTGAGGTATTCAAACGGCAATTCGAAAAGCGCGCCGTTATCGAATTCAATTTCGAGCTTGCGCGACACCTGATGCACAACAATGCGCACCGGCAAAGGGGTAAGTTTGGTCAGTCCAGCCATCCTGCCATGGTACCGCGTTGGCAGGCGAGCTTGGGCTTGGGCCTAGTTGCCGATCATGCGGTATTTCATGCGCTGCCAGCCCGGGCCACGTTCAACCACCTCACCAAGCTCAATACGCAAGTCGTCTTCAGGCAAACGAAGGGCTGCCATGGAGGCCGAGCGCACTCGGGCCGGAGCGGTAATCAGTGTGGGCCCAAGAACCGGATCGTTCTGCAACTCAAAGCAGTCGGTGAAGAAACTCTCATCGGCCAAGCGTAGTCCCACGAGCCTTGCATCTGAAGGCCATAACTTGATACGCAGGGTTTGCTTGCGAAGATTTTCACCATGAGCGGGAGTGATTTGCTCCATGGCGGCAAGTTGCCCGAGCCGAAAAGGCAAATCGGGCCGTTTGATACTGCGCATGGCAACGATTTGGCCAAGACCCAGACTTTGAGCACTAAACCGTTCGACCCAGGCATCCGACCCGCTACTCAAGACCCAGGTTCCGCCATCGCCCTGATCAAGGTACTGCGCAACCGGATCCACTTTAGCCTCACTATTGTTGCCCAGCACCATGCGCATGATGGTGTTGTGCTCAAAGCGCCCATAGACATAGGCCATGCTTGCAGCGCCTGGATTTAGCGCGATATCGGTGGCAGGCTCAGCGCTTGTTTGCGCCGGCGGAGGCAACCCAAAGCGCATACCTACTGCGCCATGATCACTGGGGACCCAACGTTTTGGCAACGCCCGACCGCACCATAAGGGCATCATCTCTGCAGCGGCAACAGGATCTGTGCCGGAACGCTGCGTGCGTACACCGCTGCCGACCACACCGGTAGCGATGGGCGTCTGGCCTTCAATCACTTCGCGCAGGCGACGCTCCAGGCGATGAGTATCCAGTCGCACAGAAACACGGTCGTTGATCACCACCGTCGGGCCGTGCGGGTTGTCATGCAGACGGCCATCTTCATCGATCCGAAAGCCTACCTTGCCGGCCCAGCGCCGTGCCATGCGGTCAACCTGAATCATGCGGTCGGAGCGCAAGCCATAGGTGTCGGCCAGACGTAAAAGCAAGGGATAGACAAATAAACCGCGCGCAGTATTGTCTTTTACGAGCACCGGGGTGCCTGGCAAGGCTGTATCGAGGAAACTGCTGATCCGAAGGTGCTGCGCCATGACGGCAAACTTGCCCCAGTCATCTTCCGGAATATGAATACGCGCTGTCATCCGCAATCTCAGGCTGCGAGCCGCATAGTCCATCGCCCGGGCCAATGGGGTGACGCTGCGCAAGGCGTGCGCGGTGCCGGGAATGACCATATGAGTGGCCGCGCCCGATACTTCAGTGAGCTGGACATATACATCGCGAAATGCCGCCTGGGCTCGCTCGAGTGATTGCAGCAAGCGCGTCATCACCCGCCAAGTCTCCAAAGGCATCGGGAAAATCAGCTGACCCATTGATTTGGCTAGCGTATCGGCTGCGGCCACATGCACCGGGCGCCAGGCTTCAAGCAGCTCAAGGGTCAGATCCGCTGGCACGGGGCTGGCTCGCAAAGCGAGCAGCCAGGCATCCAATTGAGCTAGCGCTTCGGCCGGAGCCCCCCCCACGGTGGTCAGCCAGCGCCGCAAACTTTCCGGATCACGTGGATTCGGAACACGCAGGGGCGTCAACACCTCCGGGGCGCGGACAGCAGGATTGGGGTTTAGTGTCAGGTCCATGCAGCTATTGTGCGCAGTTGGGTTTAACAACTCTGCGCCTGATTTCACACTTTGGGGGCCAGCGCGACGGATGGCATCGATTTGGGCGCAAATGGTCGATCTCAGCGCCAACTTGTTCACAGTTTTTTCACGGCCCGTCGCCGCGGGGCTCGAAGCTACAATACCCCCCACTTTTGAGGCGCTCCCTGATGACCATTTCCGAATCCAATTTGAATGCTTCATCAAGCACCTGGCTAGGCACTCGGTGGCCGATTATTCAAGCGCCGATGGCGGGCGTTCAGGATGCGGCGCTTGCGATTGCTGTATCCAACGCGGGAGGTCTCGGAAGCTTGCCTGCAGCAATGCTGAGCCTGGATCAACTTGATGCGCAAATGCGGCAGCTAAGCACCGGCACCCTACAGCCCTACTCGGTGAACTTCTTTTGCCATGTGCCGCCGATGGTCGATGAGGCGCGTGAGCTGCAGTGGCGCACAGCACTTGCGCCTTTTTACCGCGAGTTCGGTATTGATGCTGATGCGATTCCAGCTGGCCCAGGCCGTGCCCCATTCAATGATGCGAGCGCCGAGGTGTTGGAGGCTTATCGCCCGCCGGTCGTGAGCTTTCATTTTGGCTTGCCCGCCCCGCATTTGCTTAAGCGTGTGCGTTCCTGGGGCAGCCGAATTTTTTCCAGCGCCACCACCATTGATGAAGCGCGTTGGCTGGAGGCGCAAGGCGTGGACGCGGTGATTGCCCAAGGCCTGGAAGCAGGCGGGCATCGAGGCATGTTTCTTACCGAAGATCTTTCAACACAACTTGGCTCCATCGCCCTGCTTGCTCAGGTGAAACGTGCAGTTCGGGTGCCAGTGATTGCTGCTGGCGGCATTACCGATCGCGCGGGTGTGATGGCTGCCTTTGCGCTTGGCGCAGATGCTGTGCAGGCCGGCACCGCGTATCTGCTAGCCGATGAGGCGCTGACCTCGCCGATGCATCGGGCTGCCTTGCAAAGCAAAGCCAATGAGCACACCGCTTTGACCAATGTGTTTACCGGCCGCCCGGCACGCGGGATAGTGAATCGCCTTATGCGCGAGCTGGGGTTGATAAGCGCAGCCGCACCGCAATTTCCGTTAGCCACATCAGCGATGGCCCCCTTACGCAAACTGGCAGAAGCTCAAGGCTCGGGGGAATTTTCGCCGCTGTGGGCTGGGCAAAATGCAGAGGCTGCTCAAGCGTGGCCGGCTGCGAGAATCACTGCATACCTTGCGGGAACCGAAGGCTTGCAGCCCTAGATTTGCATTACCCGGTTCGGGTTGAACTCCGGATTCTCAAAATCACTCGGCCCGCCGCGCCAAGGATAGCCGCGCGGATTCGATACCACCTCAGCATGCCCCACCTGATAATGATGCGAGGTGTGGGTGTGGCCGTGAATCCAAAGATCGGATTGCGCCACCAACTCATCCAGATCACTCACAAACCCGGCATTGGTCACCGAGCTTTCAAATGCGGGTGCTACCGAAGACCAGCTCGGCAAATGATGGCTCACCACGACTCGCAATCCGGTACGCGGCGCGGCCAGCTGCTCTGCAATCCATGTCCGCGATTCGCCATGCAAGCGCACGGCATCGCTTGGCATAAACCGCTGGCCGGGGGACTCTTCAATCTTCCAGTAATCCGCAATCATGTTCAGATTGGCCTGCATGGCTTGCTGCGCCGGAATTAAAAACGGACGACCAGGACGCTCAAAGACGCGATAGTCTGTCCAGAGGGTGGCCCCAAAAAACTGTACCCCGTCGATCTCCACCGCATCGTTTTCCAGAAAATGCACTTCCAGGCGCTGAGCGTTTTGCCGCATTTGCTCAAGGCATGTATCGCGTTGAGCCCCAAAAAACTCATGGTTACCGGCCACCTGAACAATCGGCCAATGCGGGAAAGTTTCGCGGGCCCACAGTATCGCTTCCGAGCCGTTATGAATGTCTCCGGCGAGCACCACTACGTCAAACTGCGCGTCGGGTCGCGCAAACGGCGCATGCTCAACATGCAGGTCCGAGAGGATCAACAGCCGCATGTCTTACATCCGCGTTTTCTAGACCAACACTCGCTCGATACCACCAGCATTGGCTTGCGCGACATACTCGGGCATCCAGTTTTCGCCAAGCAAATGCCGCGCGATTTCCACCACGATGTAATCGGCCTGCACATTGGTATCGGCCTCGTAGCGGCTCAGGCCCTGCAGGCATGACGGGCAGGAGGTGAGGATCTTCACCTTCTGTGCGGGATTATCCTCACGCAAGCGATCGGCGCCCTTGTGCATCTCTTCTTCCTTGCGAAAGCGCACCTGGGTCGAGATATCCGGCCGGCTCACGCCAAGCGTGCCCGACTCACCGCAGCAGCGATCATTCTTTTCAATCTTGCCATTGAGCTCGCTATTCATGAGCGTGCTGAGCACCTTGCTGGAGGCGTAGGTTTTCATCGGCGTGTGGCATGGCTCGTGATACATGTAGCGCGTGCCTGTCACGCCTTCGAGCGCCACGCCTTTTTCCATGAGGAATTCATGAATGTCGATGATGCGGCAGCCGGGGAAAATCTTGTCGAACTCGTAGCTTTGCAGCTGGTCATAGCAGGTGCCACAGCTCACCACCACGGTTTTGATGTCGAGGTAATTCAGCGTGTTGGCCACACGATGGAACAACACGCGGTTATCCGTCATGATCTTTTCGGCTTTATCGAACTGCCCCGAGCCGCGCTGCGGATAACCGCAGCAAAGATAGCCAGGTGGCAACACGGTTTGCACGCCCACATGCCAAAGCATGGCCTGCGTGGCCAAGCCCACTTGCGAGAACAAGCGCTCGGAGCCACAACCGGGGAAGTAAAACACCGCTTCCGCATCGACCGGCGTTTGCTGATTGCGGATGATGGGCACATAACGGCTGTCTTCAATATCCAGCAGCGCACGTGCGGTTTTCTTGGGTAAATTGCCGGGCAGCTTTTTATTGATGAAGTGAATCACCTGCTCGCGCATTGCGGGCTTGCCCACTGTCGCTGGAGGAGCAGCGGTTTGCTTTTTGGCAAACTTCTTGAGCACTTCGTGCGCCAGGCGCTGGGCCTTAAAGCCGATGCCTACCATGGCGGCACGGGTGGCCTTGATGGTTTGTGGATCCGTGGCATTCAAGAAGAACATCGCAGCCGCATTACCTGGATTGAACTTTTTCTTGCCCATCTTGCGCAGCAAATTGCGCATGTTCATCGACACTTCGCCAAAGTCGATATCGACTGGGCAAGGGGTTTCACACTTGTGGCACACAGTGCAGTGATCCGCCACATCGCTGAACTCATCCCAGTGCCGAATGCTCACTCCACGGCGGGTTTGCTCTTCATATAAAAACGCTTCAATCAGCAGCGAGGTTGCGAGGATTTTATTGCGTGGGCTGTAGAGCAGATTGGCGCGCGGCACATGGGTGGCGCATACCGGCTTGCACTTGCCGCAGCGCAGGCAATCCTTGACCGAGTCCGCAATTGCACCGATATCGGAGGCTTGCAGGATCAAGCTTTCCGAGCCCATCAAGCCAAAGCTCGGGGTGTAGGCATTGCGCAGATCACCACCGGGCAAAAGCTTGCCTTTGTTGAAGCGGCCTTCCGGGTCGATACGCTGTTTGTAGTCCCGAAACTCGCGGGTTTCTTCATCCAGCAAATATTCCAGCTTGGTGATGCCGATGCCATGCTCGCCGCTGATCACACCATCCAGCGAACGGGCCAGCGCCATGATGCGCGCCACGGCTGCTTCGGCGCTCTTAAGCATGTCGTAGTCGTCAGAGTTCACCGGAATGTTGGTGTGCACATTGCCGTCACCCGCATGCATATGCAGCGCAACAAACACACGGCCGCGCAAAACCCGCTTATGCATTTTTTCGCAGGCTTCCAGAATCGGCTTGAAGGCCTGGCCCTGGAAAATTCGCTCGATGGCGGCTTTAACTTCAACCTTCCAGGACACGCGGATGCTGCGATCCTGCAGCAGATGAAACAGCTGGGCTTGCGGCTCAAGCGCCAGGCGCTCATCGGCCACGCTTTGCATCTGCGCCAAGCCTACCCGGGCAAACTCTCCACGCAATGCGCCAAGCGGCTGATCGATCTGATGCAACAGAAATTCCCAACGCTCGCGGGTGTAACGCAACAACTCGCGCGCTTGCTCAACGCGCTCGGTGAGCAGTTCTTGCGCGGGAAGTTTTTCAAGCTCCAGATCATCGGATTTGCCTAATGGAAAGCCTTCCGCAGTGCCAGCAAAAAAGCGCTCCAGCTCGGTGAGCAGCTGCAGCTTATTCGCAGTGGATAGCTCGATATTGATGCGCTCGATGCCATCGGTGTACTCGCCCATGCGCGGCAGGGGAATCACCACATCTTCATTGATCTTGAAGGCATTGGTGTGCTTGGCAATCGCCGCAGTGCGGGCGCGATCCAGCCAAAAGGTTTTGCGCGATTCGGGCGAGATTGCTACGAAGCCTTCGCCGGATCGGGCGTTGGCCATACGCACCACTTCTGAAGTGGCGCGAGCCACCGCATCGGCCTCATCACCCACGATATCGCCAATCAACACCATCTTGGGCAAGCCGCCGCGTTTGCTCTTGGTGGTGTAGCCCACCGCGCGCAAGTAGCGCTCATCGAGATGCTCCAGGCCCGCCAGGATCACCGGAATATGCGCGGTGCCCT
>JAIYCW010000058.1 GCA_027487815.1 Burkholderiales bacterium | reverse complement strand
ATACCGCCTGTGCCGATGACGAGAATCATCCATGGCAGCAGATTCATTCCCAGGCGTTTAGCTTGCTGGACCATCATGACCCAGGCGATTGAAGCATTGATTAACAGATCGAACCAGATTTGATTGCCCCACCATCCTGCTGCAGCGTGATGCGTCCAAAAGCCCAGAGGGCCTTCGCGGAAACCGGTGTATACGGAAAACCCCCAGGAAAATTGCAGACATCAACGCTGGATAAATCCATGCCGTGGCTTGCGGGCGCTGCTTGGGAAAGCCAGCATATAAAAGAAAGGCAATGCAGGCGATGGCTGCGGCGATGGCGAGCAATTCGTGGATGGTCATGGGAGCGGTCCCTGGTCTGTTGCTGAAATGAATTGGCGGCAGTATTGATCCTTGCAGTGTTAATCGCAATTACCTCGCAGGTCATTGTTTTTCCTCGCCGCTGTGTTTGAATATCGCCATGAACCGATCCCCAATGGCAGGACTGATACCAGATCCAACCACTGCCTCGCTCACGGCCACGTTGCAGCGGGCACGCAAGGTCAAACGAATGAGTCAACTCGAGTTGTCGCTGCGCATGGGAGTATCACAACGCCATGTAAGCTTTGTGGAAAGCGGGCGCGCCAGGCCGAGTCGTGAGTTGTTGATGAGCTGGCTGGCCGAGTTGGAAGCGCCTTTGGTGCTGCGCAATGCCGCCATGCTCCAGGCGGGCTTTGCGCCTGCATATAGCGAGGCTGCGCTGGATGATCCAGTGCTGATGCAAGCCCATGACGCATTGGTGCATTTGCTTGAAACCCATGATCCAATGCCTGCGTTGGTGATCGATGCGAATTGGCGGGTGGTGCTGCTGAACAAGGGGGCGCAGTGGCTTACCTTAACCTTGGTGCCGAGGTTTAGCCAGACCCTGGGCACCGGGCCGATCAGTTTGCTGGATATGTTGAATCACCCTGAAGGCCTGCTCTCGGTGATGGTGAATGCGCAAGAAGCGGGCTCAGTGTTTCTGGCGGAGTTGCGTGATGACGCCGTGCTGAATCCCAATCTGGCACCACAAGTGGAACTTTTTGGAGCGCGTTTGCGTGAACGGCTTGGCGCTAAACAACTCGCCAGCGTTTGGCCGCGTGGCTCAACCCCGATGCTGACTCTGAGGTTTGCCTCGCCTTTTGGCGAGCTGGCGTTTTTCCGGATGTTCAGCACTTTCGGCTCGCCGCAAGACATCACCCTTTCTTCCTTAAGGGTGGAGCATATGTTCGCCGCCGATGAACATACCAAGGCGGTGCTGCGTATGCACGTGCTAGACGCTAACTTAAAGTGAGGTGCTTCCAGGGCTGCAGATGGACTTCTGCCCACTGCAGCCCGTGAAGCCTATTGCGCCTGCAAATTGATCGACTTGGCCATGGCTGCGCCGGAGGCGGCCTCCCGCTTGTAAAACGCATCAAGCTCGGCCAGGGTCATGGGTTCCGCAATCACTGTGCCCGCGCTTTCAATGGACTTTCGCAACTCGGCATTTGCCAGGCCAGCATAGGCCGCTTTGTGGAGCGCTGCGATGATGGGCTCGGGAGTTTTTGCGTGAGCTTGCACACCGATCCAGATGCTGAAGACAAAGTCTTCAAATCCCTTGGTACGAGCGGCTGGTGCCACAGCAGGAAGGCGAGCAAGTGGCTGGCGCGAGGCCAAAGCGATCGGCTTGATCATGCCGGAATCAATTGCACCAAGCACCGGGCCAACCAGGGGCACCACTGCAAAATCGATTTCGCCACCCATGAGATCTTTGAGATAGGGAGCCAAGCCGTTGTAGGGCACATGCAAGCCCTTGGCGCCGGTGATTTGCAAGGCCTTTTCGCCAATCAGGTGATAGAGCGAACCAATACCTGTTGAACCAAACGTCAGTGGCTTTTCTGACTTTTTGGCAAAGGCCATGAACTCCTCAAGCGTGTTGCAGGGCAGGTTCTTTCTGACGGCAATTCCAATCGGCGTGTGGCCCACCAAGGCTGCCATACGCATTTCTTCCGGCTTGTTTTTCGCTGCTGCGATACCCAGGGGGGTATAGATCAACTCAAGCGGTGAACCCGCGAGGATGGTGTAACCGTCGGGGTTGGCACGAACCACTTTTTGCACGCCCAGTGAGCCGCCCACACCGGCAACGTTTTCTACAATGATGTTTTGATTCAGGGTTGTTGACATGCCTTTGGCCACCATGCGACCGATCACATCCGAGCCGCCCCCGGGTGGGAATGCCACCACCATCGTTACAAGCTTATCTGGGTAAGTTTGCGCGAGGAGGTTTGAGCTATAGGTTAATGGCACACCGGCTGCGGCTGCGGTGGTTACAAGGGATGCACCACGCAACAGGTGGCGGCGATTCAGATCAAATGCAAAGGTCATGTCTACTCCTGGTTATGGTTGGGGGAACGGAAATACGGTGTCTTGTTAGCGCGCGGCGGCCGTTGATGGCTGGGCCCGCACCGAGTTTTTCGATGACTCAATTCCGCAGAAGGCAAAATCAACCTCCGGCGCGAGGCCACTGACGATGCGGGCGATCGATTTGCCTGAGCCGCAAGCATGGGTCCATCCCAAAGTGCCATGGCCGGTATTGAGAAACAGATTGCGCAGCTTGGTTGCGCCAATTAGAGGAACGTTGCTGGGTGTTGCTGGGCGCAAGCCGGTCCAGAAACTCGCCTGCTCGGTATCGCCTGCACCTGGGAAAAGTTGCTCAACGCGGCGCACAATCGCTTCGCAGCGCACGCGATTCAGATCGCGATCGTAGCCATTAAGTTCGGCGGTGCCTGCAATGCGTAAGCGATCACCATGTGGCCCGGTCAGGCGGGAAAACACGAGCTTGAATTCATCATCAGTCAGGCTGACCTGGTGAGCCTTGCTCGCATCCTTGACGGGCATCGTGACCGAATATCCTTTGGCCGGATAAATCGGCAAATGAATACCAAGAGGCGCTGTGTAGAGCGGGCTCAGGCTGCCCATCGCCAGGACATACGCATCAGCCGTGATTCTCTGGAAACGCCCTTCGCTATCCGTGGCTTCCACATGATCGATCCGGCCACCGGCTTGCCTCAATGCAGTAACGGTGTGGCTCATCAGGAACTTCACACCAGCTTGCTCACATAGCGCGACCAGTTCGCGCGCGAAGCGATTGGCATCACCGGATTCGTCTTCTGCTGTGTAGGTCGCACCGGCCAATTGCGGACCGACGGTGGCGAGTGCAGGCTCAAGTCTGATGGCTTCCTGCGCACTGATAACCTTGCGCTCGCAGCCCAGCTCACGCATTTGCTCGGCGGGCCCGAGCGCGGCTTCGAACTCTTTTTGTGAGGTGTAGAAGTGCAAGATGCCCTGGGTGCGATGATCGTAGTGGAGCCCTTTGGCGGCGCGCAGCTCTTGAAGCATGGTGCGGCTGTAGGTGCCCAAGCGAACGATCTGCTCGATGTTGTGCCGTGTGCGACCAGGCAAACACTCGCGCAGAAATTGCAGGCCCCAGAGCCATTGGCGTTTGTCGGCGCGCAGGCGAAATAATAGGGGTGCATCTTCTTTGCCAAGCCACTGCAAGACTTTGAGCGGGGCGCTGGGGTTGGCCCATGGCTCGGCATGGGAGACCGAGATTTGCCCGCCATTGGCGAAGCTGGTTTCAGCCGCAGGCGAGGCCTGGCGATCAATGACGGTGACTTCATGGCCGAGCTGAGAGAGGTAATAGGCCGAGCTCACACCCAGAAGGCCGCTACCAAGGACGGTGACACGCATGTTTTGCTTTCAGAAACGGGACTCTGGCGCTGCCGCTTCTACAAAAGCAGTTGGCCAGATGTGCCGCTCCCCCTGTCCTTGATACCTGAGAGATTCACACCGGGTCACCAGACTCGATGCTTGCTCCTTCGGTGGGTGCAACGCTGAGATGGCGATGCAACAACTCTCCAGACGGCTCTTTCGATGCGTGCAGTAGGGGAAACCTGAGCGTGTATGGGAGTTTGCGCCTTCGGTGGATCAACTCTCGTGCGGATTAGGCACTTTGGTTCATCTCTCTCCTGCTGAGACGCAGTATATTGCTTGTTTTGGGTTGGCGCAAGTAGTGTTTGAATCATGAGCCGGCGTCAACCGCAAGATGCCTTGAAACCCTTATGGAACGGGCCTTTGCAGGTTAGGGGAGGAGGTTTGTTCCCCCTTTTGTTCCCCCACTTCAAAGTGGTTACCCTTGGTTTAGGTTAATCGAGCGGCCTAACGCCAATGATCCCGGTCATTCCTCAAACAGTTCCGAGTGAGTCCCAGTACGGGTAAAAATGATAGTGTCTGCCCCAAGGCGGTAGATCAGGAGAAAGTCTCCACCGATATGGCATTCACGGTGATCACTCCAGTTGCCTTTGAGGGGGTGATCGAGCCATTCGGGGCCAAGTGGCGAATCATTGGCGATGAGCAGCATCATTGCTTCTTTCAATCGCTTCAGATCGTATCGGCCCGAGCGCGATAACCGTTCCCAATCCTTCAGGAAAGCCTTGGTGTAGTCGCAAGCCTTGGGTGGTGAAGCCCGTTTACTGCTGGCGGGCTTTTTCGAGGTCATCAATCAAAGCGTCAGCAGTGCCAAAACGAGCGGTACGCTTCTCCATGATCGCGCGTGCTTCTTCAATAGCCGCACGGGTTTCGGCGTTCGGTACTTTCAACTCAAGCGGAAAAGCCTGATCGTTCACTACGCGCTTGAGGAAAATCCGTACAGCATCGGAGACAGACAAACCCATCGCCGCGAGTGCTTCGCTGGCTTGCAACTTGATTTCCTCGTCCACGCGAACGTGGAGCATGGTGGATTTGGGCATGGTGGTAACCTCCGAGCGGAGGAGTTTGTATCTCTTTTGAGATACGGTCAAGACGGGTTAGGCGGTTGGTGGCATCTGTCCAAGCGTCTTAGACTAAGCGACGTATTGACAAAAGATATACAAATATCCATTATGTGTGTATCAATTGTGTATGCGCTAAACGGAGGGGCTAATGCGTGACGCCGCCATTAACTTGCGGGCTTTACCCGAACAGCGTGATTTGATCGATCACGCGGCCAGCCTGCTCGGCAAAAATCGTTCGGACTTCATGCTTGAGGCCGCTTGTGAGCGGGCGCAGGCGGTGATGTTGGATCAGATATTTTTCAGCCTTGATGCTGAAAAGTTTAAGCAATTTACTGCCTTGCTTGACACACCTCCAGGGGAAAATCCTGGCCTTGAACGCCTCATGGCCGTGAAGGCGCCTTGGAGTGACCGCAAGGCATGAGCCTGCATTTGAATGCTCCACGTCCGTTGGCGGCTACATATGTGCTTGACGAATTTGCCTGCGGTGAACCTAGCCTGGACGATTGGCTCAAGCGCCGAGCCATGGCTAACCAATTAAGCGGTGCAAGTCGAACTTTTGTCGTTGCCGATCAAGACAGCCGAGTGTTTGGCTACTACGCGATGGCTGCAGGCGCTGTTTCACACCAAGCCGCTACTAGCGGTGTACGTAGGAACATGCCTGACCCGATACCGGTAATGGTGTTGGCTCGCTTGGCGGTTGATCATCGAGCGCAAGGCATCAAGCTGGGCGCATCTTTGCTGCAAGATGCAGTAGGTCGTGCAGTTACCGTGGCACAAAATGCTGGTGTGCGGGCTCTGCTTGTCCATGCACTTCATGACCGGGCAAAACAGTTCTATCAGCATTATGGGTTTAAGGAATCTCCGATACATCCGATGACTCTGATGTTGAGATTGAGATCTGTTAAGGCTTGAGCGATACCTGGGGGTGCTCGTTGATTTGCTTTTTCCTGGTTAACAATCTATGCCACTAGGTGGTATAGTAAGGCTGTGCCAGGAGTTTTTCGAACCCGAACGTTCACCCGCTGGTTGCGCAAAGCAGCGCTTACAGATGCTGCCCTGCTCATTGCGGTAGCCGAAATGCAGCAGGGTCTTATCGATGCTGACCTAGGCGGCCATCTGGTGAAAAAGCGCGTTGCTTTGCCAGGGCAGGGCAAGCGTGGTGGTGCAAGAACTATCGTGGCTACCAAGCGTGGGGCTCATTGGTTCTTTCTCTACGGCTTTGAGAAGAACGAGCGTGCCAATGTTGATAAGGACGAGTTAAAGGCGCTCCAGGAAGTGGCTAAGGTGCTGTTGGAGTTTGATGATCAGCAACTGGCAGTCGCGGTGGTGGCCGGTGAAATCATGGAGTTAAGTAATGACAACAAACGTTCGTAAGAGCCGTATTCTTGATGAAATTCACCAGACCGTGAGTGGGTTACACGGTGCTGGACTCATTAGCAAACGGCGGATGGGTGAATTCGACGCGCTATGCCGACTCGACGTTGAGAACATGCCCCCGCAAAAAATCAAGTCATTGCGGGAGGGATCGAATTTAAGCCAAGCAGTGTTCGCCGCTGTTCTTAACACGAGCGTTTCGACAGTGCAAAAATGGGAAGTGGGCGATAAGCGGCCAAGCGGGCCGTCTCTTAAGCTTCTTAGCTTGATCGAGCGTAAAGGGCTGGAGGCGGTGCTTTAGCGTGCCAGTGGCCTGACTGGCTAAGAAGGAAATTATGGACATTCGCCCTATCCACACCAAAGCAGACTACAAGGCCACTCTCAAGGAGATTTCAGCCTTGATGGAGTCCGATCCTGATCTAGGCACGCCCGAGGGTGATCGCTTGGATATTCTGGCGACTTTGGTGCAAGCCTATGAGGCCAAGCATCTACCTATCACTGCTCCAGATCCTGTAGAAGCCATCAAATTCCGGATGGATCAGAGCGGCCTGACTGTCAAAGATCTTGAGCCGATTATTGGTAAAAGCAAGCGGGTTTATGAAGTGCTTAATCGCAAGCGTCCACTGACGCTGGCTATGATTGGCAGGCTGCACAAAAGCCTGGGTATCCCGGCTGAGGTTCTGATTGCAAAGACGGCTGCGGGATGATCGACAAAGGTTGCGCCAATCGTAGTATGCCGAGT
>JAIYCW010000075.1 GCA_027487815.1 Burkholderiales bacterium | reverse complement strand
GAGTTGGTCTGAGAGTTGGTCTGAGAGTTGGTCTGAGAGTTGGTCTGAGAGTTGGTCTGAGAGTTGGTCTGAGAGTTGGTCTGAGAGTTGGTCTGAGGGTTGGTCTGAGGTGCTTTCCCGCAACTTCTGATTTCAAGTGAGATTACAGGATCCTTGCAATTGAAGTTAGCCAAGAGTTTTTGAAGCGACGGGAAAGCCACATCCAGCCGTCCCGCGCTGAAGGCAATGGTTTCCGCTGGAAGCTTTAGAGACTTGCATCCTGGCAGGTTCAACCATGCACCGATCTTGGTTGGATCAATGTGCTTTCCGCCGAGCAAGCTGACCTTCGCGGTAGTTCCGTCGTCACGCAAAATCGCCGTTTGCTGAACATCCGGGCACATTGAAACCGGATCTTCATTTGCCTTTGGAATCTGAAAATCCGTGTGACCAAATCGGCTGCCAACTCGGTTGGATGCCAAATCCGCCCATACGTACGCGGCCACCCTCCGGCGATGAGCCTCAAATGCGTCTTTATCTTCCTTTTCGTTTGGGCAGTACTTTTGCTTTGATTGTTCTACGCAGATTTCTTTCGTCAGAGCGGCGTAAAACTCCCGCTGGGCGCCGAGAAACTGCAAGGACTCTAGCCGATACATGATGTCGGACGGTTCGCCCTTCTCATTAAGAGCACCAAAAGAGTTGGCGTATTTGCGTGCAACCGCGGTAAGGAGCACGACTTCTATACTTGCGGTTGGAGATCTGGTTGGGACCAATGTCCCGTCATCTACGTCATAGAACTCAGTTTTCGAGACGACCGAGACAGCTTTTGCGGTTTTTGGGACCAGCACGACGAGAGTTACGTTGTGACTTCTGGGCACCATCAGCAAGCCCGCGGACCCTTGGTAGAGCGCCCCCAGACGAACGCGCAGTGTACTGTTTGTAAGCCTACCAACGGTCATGATGGAATTGAGCTGCCGCCCCGCAACGCTCTGAGCTCTGTCGTTGTTCGACGAAGCTTGAGCGTTCAGCCCAGTGTTGCTTAGAACCCCGCTAATACCAAGGCCCAGCTGACGAATGTTTTCGATGCTTCTTGAATTAGTGCTTGCTTCAATGTTATCCGTAACCAACAGTGGTACAACATAGGCGCCCGATTCAAACGGATCTTTGTTGTCATTTTCAAGCTTTGGAAGAAAACTCAGATTGACGTATGCATCATAAGCGAGGTCTCTTCTGCGCGGCATGAGCGTGATCTGAGTTCGCACAAGATAGGCGTCGTACTTTTCTCGCTCGGTCAAGTTGGTAATGTATTTGTCGAGGAGTTTCAACTCCTGAAAGATGGACGTTGCAATAAGCGCTTGAATGACCAAATCTGAACCGAGCTTCGCATCAGGTGCTGTCAACTTGTCCAAGCCGAGTGAGGTGAGGTCCTTGAGCGTCGGTGACTTTGCATCAGCGACTGAACCAGGCTTTCTCTCATTGAGGCTTGACGACTCATTGGATGTCGTTTCGCCACTCTTGGATCCCGTAATCGCAGTTGAAGTACTGGTCGATTGTGTGGCGGTCGTGGCCGCGGAGCCAGGCGTACCAGGGTTAGTCGAAGTGGTGCCGGAGGTCGTTGTGCTGGTGGAATCTGAAGTGGTCTCCTGCTTTCCGGATGAGGTCGTCTTGTCTGACGTGGTGTTGGTTTTGCTGCCCAGGCTGATGCCTAACCCAAAGCTGAAAGCGGCTAATGCCCGATCAGTCTGTGCCTGAGATACCGGAATTGCAGCCTTGAGAGCGTCGTCAGTAGTGACGTTGAAGGCGGGTTGCAGGTCCTTTTTGATATCGTCCCATTTGATAACAGACAGAATCGCCGTGTGAGTCGATCCGACAGCATCGTGGGAGGCAGCCTTAACGGGCCTATCCTGAACCTCCGGGGTTGTTTCACATCCAGTCAGGATAACTAGCAGTATTGCTGCCGCCCATCTACCTCTCGTTGAACTCATCGTGTCCTGGCTCCCTTACACATTTCTAACAAGACCGTAAACGTTGCCGCCCAAAGCCAAGTCTGCATGACTCTGTTGGCAGTTGCCTAGTCAAAAGCATTTTCCCTAGACTTGTTTGGCGACAAGTCTCCTCCAACAAGTAGTCAGACGATTCTATGGCGAAGCCCCTCGAACGTTACCCGACCAACGAGTGTTCTAAACCAGAGGGCTAGCAATCCAATAGAAAACAAAACACTGGTACCACTTTCTGGCACTGCCACAACCTCGACAAGCCCATGGACGCGGGAACCATAGGCCGCAAAACTGTCGGATGGGTTGTCGTTCCACTGCCCCGCGAAAAGCGGTGGAAAGTTCTGCCCAAGGATGACGACGTAGTCTTCATTTCCAAAGTTGTTTGGCTCACCGGGGCCGAAATTCGTGTACGTCACGGCTTCCCCGCCTACCCAAGCAAACCTTCCCTCTTGGACGGCATCGGTGAGCCCAATCCAAAGGTTCCTCGAGGAACCACCAAAGAAGCTGAAGGTTTGAAACACCCACGAATCTTCGGCGGCGTCGTTAATCGTCGCGAGATTACCTCCGAGCGAAACCGCTTCAGATTGACTTGCGATCCAAGTGTTTGCGCTCAGTAGGTAATAGACGTTGCCGGTCAAAGGATTAACGATGGGGCCTCCGAGCACAGCAGCTTTTGCGGGCCCCAGTAGACCGAGTGTTAAGGCGCAAGCCGCGAGAGACACTAC
This sequence comes from Burkholderiales bacterium, assembly GCA_027487815.1. GTDB lineage: Bacteria > Pseudomonadota > Gammaproteobacteria > Burkholderiales > Burkholderiaceae_E > JAIYCW01. Next base: position 36,160 of record JAIYCW010000075.1, on the reverse strand, counting down.
TGATCGCATCCACAAACTCCTCGCTGAGAAAGGCACCACAGAGGCATCGTTGCACACTGGAGTCCGGGAAACCATTCGCGATGCAACCACTTCCACTGTAGCCGACAGTCTCCACATTTATCAATCTGCCGCATGGCATAGCCCGAACGGCCTATTGCGAGACTCTTTCTAGCCAAGCTGCGCCAAACGCAGACACAGTAGGTCGAGGAAACGTAAACCTCTTGGGGGAGCTTAGAAGCGCATCGAAACGGCCCCGTGACAAAACATGCGATTGCTATTGCTTAACGGCAACAGTAGTCTCCCCAGCCGCCACAGCGTTGTAACTTCGGGAGGTCATACAGCGATGGCGAGGATGGCTTTCGGTCGGCGGGAGACCTGCACCGCTATGCGCTGTGCTTGGGCTGGGCGATGCCGCGCACCGTTGCGATCCGGCACCTCAGACAGTTGGCGATCAATCAATCGGGCCAGTCTGCAGAGACTTTGATCGTACTGCTTCAATAAATGGCGCTTCATGTACTCGAAAAAGACGAAGATGAGCTGCAGATATCGCGAGACGCCTGCGCTGTAGGCGTGGAAAAGGTTATCGCCACCCTTTACCAAGGCGGCTAGTTTCGGGACCGGGCGATCTTAGACGGTGTCCGGCTCGGCCTTGGCGTAGCGGAAGCGGGCCGCGAGACTTAATCGGTGCAGGTACAGCTTGCTGAATATCAACAATCATGAGAATACACACGGGCCATACTTCATGCTAACGTTTCGAGCGAGGCTAGTCCGTACGTTGGAAGCTCAATGGCGTAAATCGAAACACGCGGCCTGGACGCCCACTAGATTTCTGTCCGGTCTTTGGGGGAATCCTTTGTGACGATACAGCGTATTCAATCAGGGCGTATTTATTGTGACTGTCAAAGTACAAGGTGTTGAGAAGCGAATTGGACTGGCACTTTCTGGTGGCGGGTTTCGAGCGGCGGCGTTCCACTTAGGCGTATTCGAAGCACTCCACAAGCGCGGCTTATTGTGGAACCTCGATCTACTGTCAGGTGTCAGCGGAGGTAGTATTGCTGCTGCCTTCCTAGCGCTCAAATGGAAGTCCAATACCGCTTTCAGTGAGCTCGAGAACTATCTGCTGACTCGGTCCATCGCGGTGGGGTCGGTTATCGGCGGGCTGCTTGATCCGTTTCATACGCGCCTGGACAAACTTGCGCAAACCTACGAGCGAGACCTCTATGGCACCGCCACGTTGGAGCACCTGAAGGCCGGGCCAAGGTTGTATCTGAATTCTACGAATCTTGCCACCGGCAACCTTTTTTCTTTTGTGACGGGTGGCAATGGATTGTCTGAGATGGGGGAGCACGAACTCGGGTTTACCATTTGTCCTGATTTCTTGCTTGCACGAGCGGTTGCTGCTTCCTCCGCCTTTCCTCCAGTATTCCCACCTCTGGTGATCGCTCCCGAGGTATTTCCTTCAGCGCTCAATGTAAGCTACGTGAGCCTCACGGATGGCGGCGTGTATGACAACCTCGGGGTTGGACCTGGGTTGCGCGATCGAAACGCGCTAAATTATCTTATTGCGAGCGACGCTGGCAAGCCGTTTGAGATCGACACCCAACCGACTACGGATGGGGCGATTGTGTTAGTCAAGGCGCTCGATGTGTTGATGGAACAAGCGCGAGGTCTTCAGTTTGATCGTTTGCTACACCGCTCTCTGGCCGCCCAGGGACCAAGGCCAATTTGGTTTTCTATTGACAGCGTTGAGGGTCAAACTCAAGAGGGTGACGCAGCCTTTGCGAGCTCCATCAGGACCAATCTCACAGCTTTGAGTGCAGTAGAGATTAAGACGCTCAAGCGACACGGCGCAAGCTTGGTCGAGGCAAGACTTGCCAAATATGCTCCAGAGTTGCTCGCCGATTAACTGAACAAGACATGATCAGGAGGGTGTTCGATGTTTTTGGAGAAAAGCAGTGCCTATATGGCCGAAGACCACGGCGAGCCCCCAGAAGTTCGTCGGTTACAAGCCTTCGCCTTTGATCCAAGCATGTCGGTACGTTTGGATACGGCTCCAATTAACCATCTGACTTTTCGGATTCGTTGGGAGCAAGGACTACAGCCGGGGCCCGTGGGCGAATATTTGGAAGTCGTGGATTACGATCCGGCCAGCGGGTGTTGGTATGAGCCAGTTGACCTGAACGCCACGTTCCTTTTGGCGCAAGATGGCGTCGCACCGTCGCTCGGCAACCCACAGTTTCATCAGCAGATGGTCTACACCGTCGCGATGTACACCATCGAGAACTTCGAGCAAGCTCTTGGGCGACAGATTCAATGGTCACCTCGGATGCACTCAGGTGACATCAGTCACCCGCAGGAAATGATCTCGGGCGAAGAATTTGTCGAAAAACTAAGGCTTTACCCGCATGCGTTACGCGCCGCCAACGCGTTTTACAGCCCCCAGAAGAAGTCGATTTTGTTTGGGTACTTTGAGGGCCCAAGCGGAACTGTGTTCTCCTGTCTGTCCCAAGACATTGTGGCCCACGAAGTGACCCACGCGCTGTTAGACGGCATGCATCGTCGATATGTTGAGGACAATCACCTAGATACCTTAGCGTTTCACGAGGCCTTTGCCGACTTGGTGGCGCTGTTTCAGCACTTTACCTTCAATGAGGTTTTGGAGCACCAGATCGAACGAACTCGTGGAGACCTTGAGGCGCCCTCTCTATTGGGCGAGTTGGCGCAAGAGTTTGGGCGAGCGACTGGACGCTACGGTGCCCTTCGAAGCGCCATCGGGACGGTGGATCAGAACGGCAAGTGGGTGCTCGTCAAGCCTGATCCAGATTTGCTTAAATCAACCACGGAGCCTCATCCTCGTGGCGCAATTCTGGTGGCGGCCGTCTTTGCCGCATTCCTGGCGATTTACAAAGCGCGCTCTAAACCCTTGCTGACCTTGGCAACATCGGGCTCAGGAGTGTTGCCAGAGGGACTGTTGCATCCAACCTTAGTGAAAGTGCTTGCAGCAGAGGCGACCAAGACAGCCAAGCATTTTCTCCAGATGTGTATTCGGGCGCTGGACTATTGTCCGCCGTTTGAAATTAATTTCGGGGACTATCTGCGTGCGCTTATTACAGCGGACTACGACATGGTGCCGCTAGATAACCATGGCTACCGCGTCGCGTTGATCGAATCGTTTAGAAACTGGGGCATTGTTCCTGAGGGGGTGCGTACGATCTCTGAGGAGCAGCTGCGTTGGGGTTTTGCCAAAAACGCATTTAAGAATCTTCATGAGGGCCAATGGAATGCGCTCTCAGAGCTTGCGAAGGAGCTTGCGCCGGTGATAAATAAAACGCTTTATCGCACTTCACGAGCCGATCAGGCGCGCACTCTTTTGGAAGCTCGCGTACAAGCACATGCGTTTTTGCAAAAAGCGCTCCAACAGGATACGAACAGCTCGCGCCGCGATAGCTTTATGGAGATTACCGGGCTGGATGTTCGACCTAACATGAACGTGCCTGGACTGAGGTACAAGCGTAACTCTTTGCCCAGTTTTGAGGTCCATGCGGTGATTCCGACCCTTCGCGTCACGCCCGACGGAAAGATTATGAAGCAACTCATTATTACCGTGACCCAGCGTATTCGAGGCGTACCGATTGATGAAAGCAAGGAGGTTGACCCAGACGCCAAAGGCGACGACCGATTCGACTTTCGGGGCGGGACGACCCTGATCTTCGACATGGAGAGCGAGGAGCCTCGCCTTCGCTACGCTATCACGCGCAACATTCACGACAGTCTTCGCTTGGATCGCGTTCGCCGGCACCGGCGTCAACGCTCGGAGGAAGGGCTGTCGTTGCGTGAGACCTACTTCGCTGGGCAACCACAGTCTCAGCGTTCGGAGCCTTTTTGTTTGCTCCACGGCGAGCATTAGGGAGGATTTATGGCTACCAAACGAGCGCCTGCCAGAGTTAGAAGATCGCGTCACAACGATCACCGCGTATCGATTCGCATGTATAGGCATGGCCTTGGAGATTGCTTTTTGTTGCGTTTCCCCAGGGCGGGCGAGACTTCCACCTTCAATGTTCTGATCGATTGCGGGCTCATCACGGTGGCAACTGGTGCCAAGGTCAAGATGGTAGAAGTTGCGAAGGATATTCAGAAGACTTGCAACTCCAGGATCGATGTCGTAGTGATGACACATGAACATTGGGATCATGCCTCAGGATTCTCCAAGGAACATGCCCAAGACGTCTTTGACAAAATCGAGGTCAAAGAGGTTTGGTATGGATGGACCGAGGATCCGCGCAGCGCACTTGGCACAAAGCTGAGAAAAGAGCGTGAAGATAAGGTCAACGCGTTGGCAAGCGCGGTAAGCGCGCTCAAGGCCGTACAGGGCGCTGATGAATCACTCGCAAGCTATCCTGGGATCGCCTCCGTGCTGGGGTTTTTTGGATTGAACGCAAATCCAGGACTTGCTGAATTGTCGACGGTCGGAAAAAAGATTGGTAAGACTCGGGAAGCGTTTGAATATCTAAAAAATCGCCAAGGCGTCCCAACAAGATACTGCTATCCGGACAAACCCCCAATCGAGTTGAAGGGTTTGGATGGGGTACGTGTGTATGTGTTGGGCCCGCCTTTGGACGAAGGCTTCATTAAGCGAAGCGCACCAACCAAAACAGGCAAGGAAGTCTATGAGCTCTTTGGGGAAGAGGAGTTCTCTATCTCGCTTGGCCATGCCTTCGACAGAATGCAGGATCCAAAGGCCCCGGATCGAGGCGGCCCCTTTGATCGCGCATTCCATTGCGTCGATCCGGGCCGAAACGAAAAGCTAACAACCTTGATGGACTTGGTGTCTTGGAATGACGCCGGTAAAGCGTGGCGGAAAATTGATTACGATTGGACCCAAGCGGCGGAATCCCTTGCACTGAACTTGGATACCCACACCAACAATACCTGTTTGGTCTTAGCTTTCGAGTTCATTGAGTCTGGGGACGTGCTTCTATTCCCAGCCGATGCGCAGGTGGGGAGTTGGCTCTCTTGGCAAAGCTTGAAATGGCATGTCAAGGGCGCAGACGGAACGGTCGGTTCGGTGAGCGCGCCAGAGCTTTTGGCCAGGACTGTGTTCTACAAGGTTGGTCATCATGGCAGCCACAACGCGACCTTGCGAGAGCTCGGCTTAGAGCAAATGGTGAGCGACAAGCTCGTCGCGTTTATTCCGGTTAGTGTGCAAGAAGCTCGCAAGAACCGCTGGAACAGTATGCCGTTTGAGCCCTTGGTCGACCGACTCAAAAAGAAGACGCAAAAGAGGTTGATCCAAGCGGATCAAGAAATTCCCACGGATAGTTCAATCAAAGACATCGAGAGCTCACCCTTGTTTTATGAAATACTGCTTTAGGTGAGCCGTGCGCAGATTGCTTTCGGTGCTCAAAGAAGAATGGGTTTGGTTCGAGTGTTTACAGATCTGAGTCCGCAATTTTACTCAAGAAGCCATATGATGGCTGCAAAGAAAAAGGTTGATTTGGATGTGTGTGGAGCGGGTGCTTAGCGGGCGCGAAAGGGTCGGCACGTCGGAACGAGCGATCGAGTAGAACCCTCAGAACGGTCACGGCCTTGCAGCATTTAAAAGGTTCGGATGCAGTGTGTCAGCCAACCCCACGAAAATAGCACTATTGACAGGCAGAGAGTGGGCGAACGCCTGAGTGCTAAAAGTGGAGTTGCCCCCTTAAACCGGAGAGAAATGTGGTTCTGGTGTAACAGGGCCGGTGCTTGCGGTAGTGGTATCGCTGTGAGTAATGCCTCGTTCGAAGTTATTGGGGGATTTGTAGCGCAGCGCCGAATGGCGTCGATGCGGGTTGTACGAAGACTCGATCCATGTGAAGAGGTCAAGCCGAGCCTGAGTTTTTACTAACCAGCTCAGCTCGCGCTACTTTCCGGCGCGATCCGTTAAGCAGAAATCCCAAAGAATCGCAAGATGCGTTGCCACATACTTGCTGGCGGTGTTGCTTGTTGACCTTTGCGGGCTAGTTCCTGAACCGCCTCTTGGTCGCGGTTCTGAACGCGCGATATCTCATTGCTATTCATTGCGTATGCCCATTGCACCCGATTTCGTTTGATCCAGTAGTGGGATTTACACGGAAAACCCCAATTCCCGATGGAGGGAAATAGCGACACTGAAAGGCCGTGATCGGTAAGGCTCCATTTGGCAGGGTTGAGCGGGGTGACGACTTCCAAGCCACACCCGCAACAGCATTTGTGAATGGCTGTCTTGAATCGCTTCGATACATACAGCACCCCGAATTCAATATTTGTGGGCATGATATCCACAAATTCGTGTCGCAGCTCGCGAAGTCGATTAGTTGATATTCTCTGAGACCATTTCATTGGTGGCGATCGAGTAACCGGCGTAGTGATCGTTGCTTGCGTCTCGATAGAAGCCAAACATTTTCTTCCATCTTATAACCGCGAGCATTGCATTCAAAGCGTTAAGTTCGCCGACCTGGATATTCGTCGAATAGAGATTATTTCCACCGTCGGCGCCTAGCGACATATGTCGACGCGCTTCTTCGCGGGTTTCCTTAGCACTCGTGGAAACTCGGATAAGGCCGGTCAATCCAGATTCAGTCTGTAAGACTCCAATCCCTGTATCGATGAATGGAATTTCCAGTGACTCGATAGCACGCACCAAGTCGAGTTTGCCATCGTTGGCGTCGATGCACAGAAAAATGAAACTAAGGTCCTTCAAGATGTCGACGTTGCTGGCGTGAACGAAAGTGTTGTGCGGTTGAATTCTGCGACGCATGGCGGAATAGACGCCAGCCCAGTGATCCACCTTCGTGGCTTTTGCCGAGAGGGCCTCAATCGGCGTTGCGCCCGGCGCCCGAAGTGCGTTGTGCTGCCGGAACTTGTCGCCATCGTACAAATGGATTTCGTTTACGTGCGTCTTGGCAATCTGGTCTAGCACGTAGGCTCCGGTACCGCCGAGGCCAATAATTCCGATGTTCTGACCCGCGACTTTGTCGTTGTAAGCACCAATACCCGCCCGGCTGGACGCGGTATCCACATACTTAAAGACAGATTCTTCGCGGGCGTCTTCATAGACCGGGGACGGTTGCGCATTGACGGTTGGGTCGAGAGTCTGCGCTTCGCCAGTTATCCGTCCAACATAGGTGGTCACCTTATGGTAGTAATCGCGATAGTCTGCTTTGGCGGAGAAGGTGAAATCAACACGAAGCCCGCCACCGAGATCTTGTGCCGGACTGGAATGCTCGAAGCTTGTAATCTTTCTCCCGTCGCCGTGGCACGGATGCTCCCCACACCACATCGCCGTGTGCGGCTGTGGCGGCGCAGTTACATCGCCATTGAGAACGAGTTGCATAACCAGCATCCCGTACTTGATCTCCCTGTTCGCATTCACGTAGGGGACGTCCCGAACGAGCAGATATCCGTCCTGAATCACAATGTGATACTCCTCATTGCGAAGCCGCTGGAGATCCGGACTACGAGCGATTAGTTGGAGTGACATCGAATTCCATCCCGTCCTTCACCTTGACCGACTGACCTTCAAGCAGAGTGCCTTTGGGCTTGTTCGAATGACCTTTCGAGTACTGGACGGTGAACTGAACGCCGTCGCCGGTAGGGGGCTGGTCGAAGGAGTAGCTGATGACTTCGTCGAAGGTGATCTCGTCTTTGGGCAGCACCTTAGGGCGGCCATTGAAATACACGGTAACGTCTTTTCTGGATAGCTTGTTGTCTGGCTGAGTCATGGAAACCTCGTAGTAGCGATGACGAAAGTGGTTGGCGGAAGGTGGATTACTTGCCTTCCTTGCGCACACCCTTGAAGGGTTGGCCATTTTGCTTCTGGTCCATGAACTGACCAGTGCCTGCATCGCGCTTTACCCAAGTGTCGGTTTTAGGGTTGAGTACCTGCGACCGCTGGCGGACGGCTCCGACGCGGGCGTTGTTGCCAATTGGGGGATTTTTGGCCATTTCGGGCTCCTTTCAGTTTTGAGGTTCGCAATATAGCATAGATAATTGCGACATAGCAATGCTAAGGCGGCTCTTTTCCCGTATGATCTTGTTAGTTAGCAATAACTAAACAAACAAGGAGAACGGATGGCTGCCAACCGGGGGCATTTCAACTGCGACGCGTTTTGCGTTGAGCTTGACGTAATACGAAGGCGCAAAGGCATTTCATGGAAAAAAGTTGCCGATCTGACCAAAGTCAGTGCGTCTACCCTCACAAGAATGGGGCAGGGCAAGCACCCGGACGCAGATAGTCTGACGATGCTGGCAGCTTGGTCAGGATTAAATCCAGCGGATTTCGTTACTGATGAGGAGCTTAGGGCCAAGGACCCCGAGGCTCTACCCAAACTTATGGCCTTGCTGCGAGCCGATAGAACGCTCTCGCCCGAAGGGATAGAAGCGATTCAGCAGCTTCTGACTGCGGCGTACCGAACGTTTGGCCGAAAGCCGACGGAGGGTACGGATGACGGTCAAACTCCGGCGCGGGTTTAAGGCAGAGGCGGAGGCGTATGCGGTCGAGTTTAGGCAGGAGCTTGGCATCCAGCCGCACGCCCCGTTGGACATGTTTCGCCTGGCGGGTTTGCTCGAAATTCCGACGCTCGCCCTCAGTGCGATGAAAAGCGACCTTCCCCCTCCCTCTTATGCGTTGCTTACGGCCCGCAATGGCGCGCCTTTTTCTGCGGTTACTTTATTTATAGGTATGCGCCGGGCTGTCGTGTTTAACGACTCCAACGCCCCGACGCGGCAACAAAGCGATCTTGCCCATGAACTTGCCCACGCGATTTTGGGGCATCCGCCCAGCGAACTGACGGACGAGTCGGGCGGTCGCCACTACAACGAAACCCTTGAAGCGGAGGCCATCTGCTTGTCCGGGGTATTGCTGGTTCCGCGGGATGCCGCGATTCGGCTGGCATTCCAAAAAGCCCCCTTGGAAACAGCGGCAGCCCAATACAACATCAGTCCAAAGCTGATGCGCATGCGCCTGCATCAGAGCGGCGCAGTAAAGATAGCGGCAAGATCGGCTTCCCGTTGATAAAGCAGCCGAAGCTGTGCTTGTTCCTTGTACGTACCCACGTTAATCAACGTGGGTACGTACATTGCATTGCCTGCACAAGGCGATGCAATGCTTGAGGAGCGGACTGTTACGCTCTCCACAAACCGGGCATCATTTACCACCCTGACCTGACCGGCTTTTCTAGGCCATGGATTTCTATAGGTCCTGTTGCGCAGAGAGGCTTAACCGAGCCATGTGCTCGAACGCATCGCCGACACCAAGATAACGCAGCTCGATCGCTTGTTACCCTGGCACGTGGCCCCGATGCTGGCGCAAGAAAATCAGCAGGTGACCTGGCCGGCTCTTCTGTACCACGGATTCGTACAAAGCTTAAGACTCAAGGACCCGCACAGAAATGGGCGCAATGTAATGAGCCAACGGTTTCTGCTCACGTTAGGCCGCTATAACATAGGCGATTAACTCGTGCGCGCGATCTAAAGAATCGAGGGCTATGGATTACCCTAATCCGGTCCTCGCGAGCGGTCTAGAATGACTCGATTCGATCGCCATTGGCGTCTATGAGTGAGGAGAATTTCTCCTTAAAGACGACTTCTTGCGGCTCCAGTGTAAACACGCCGCCCTTAAAGAACTCGTGGAGAGCTCTCTCTTCGGCAGAATGCACGGACGCCGCCAAAAAGTCCTTCAAGGTAAAGCAGGGGTCAGGGGTTCGCTTCAGAAATTCCACAAAGCTTGTACTCGTTAGCTTCGCGCCCTTCTCCGCAGCATAAGCAACTCGCCGTCTAAAGAGCTTGGGCATAATCAGCGGACCGCGATCCGCAGCCTCGTCAACAGGTCCGCCCGGTCGGTACACCATTTTCGGATCAAAGACGCTACAATCCCCAGACAGGTCCTTCCACGCTCTTTTCTTTTTCTTGCCTACCTTCGTCGCTTGCAGGAGAGTTTCGATTTCGTCATTAGACATCGACGAGTAGAACGTCGGAAATACGTAGCCCTGTTCGACCAACCAAACATTGACATCTGTCTGGAAGTTGCTCCCGACCCTAATGTTCCCAACCACTCGACCGTAAGTGTCCACTACGCGGTAAGGTTGCTCCACATAGCTGTATACCTCGCAAGGTACCTGCGCTTGTCCATGCTGCTCGAGCATCGTCGTAAGCGCAACCGTTCCGGTTTCAGCCCAGTACTGGCGCCTATCATGCTTATTCAGCTTATTGAATGCTGCGCGCTTTTCGGGTGTAACGTCCGCACGCGATTTACTCAACCCGCCAGCACTGTAATGCAATTCGGGGGCATCAATGCCCTGTAAGCGTATCGTGATTCGGTCGTTCGCATCAATCAGTGGACCCTTGCTCTTACCTACTGTTCGCGCATCATCAAAGACTCGGGTCGTTACAAAAGTTTTCCCATCCTGCGCAAAGCTAAACGAATTCTTGTTGACCTTGACTTTGACTTTAGAAGTATCTGCATCAGCATTCCCGGTCGGCCAAAACTGATCCAATTCGATTACGCCCCTAATTCGCAGCAAGCCAGGCATTTACATCCCCTCAAGTAGATTGATAGACAAGATCGGTTTCAAGTGCGCTATACAAACGTTGAATCAGATTTGACTCTTTCAGATACCCCAGGCCCATAGAGGTCGAGAGGTAGCGGTTTGGCGCAACATCTCCTCTCGACATACCAGAACTTCCTCACCGCATGGTGGAAAAATCATCTTCGTTTCCTCGACCTTCAATCGAGCCCGAGTTTAGATGTTCAATCACCTCCAAATCAATCCCCCGTTTGGCATAGCGTCCTCATTTTTAGCCATGCTCTTTCTCGATTGCCTCACCGCTCCAGCCCGATCACCTATCGACTGTCACCCTGTTGTAATGGCGGTACCTGGTCAACATTCGCGCGGCTTGCAGTCGCAGCTGATTCGCACGCTGGCATGCGGCATAGGTCGGTCTCCCCGCGCCGACACATTGGAACGAAAATCGAGCGTCGACCCGAGCTGCAGCTAAATGAAGGTGGGAGCCGGTTGATAAGAACGCGATTAGCGTTCATCCTAGCTATGCATAGTGGGGCTGGCTTTCCGTATGTCTTTGCACGTATTGACCTGAGTCAACTTTCTTGAGCTACGGATTTCTATAAATCTCCATTGACGGGAGTGAGAGCTCCAGCCTGCCGGCATTTCCTTGCCTGAGTAGGGGAAGTGTGGTTTATGCTCCTCTAGGATCAATCAACCTTGAAGCATTTAAGCGAGGCCTCGATTTCAATCCGTACTCGTCGACATAGACGGAACCGCTTGCAACTGAAGCGCCCATTTCTGAAGACGCACGTTGAATGATTAAATCGTAACGAATTACAGCGGCTTGCAGGTCTACCCGCTAAGCACTTCTTCAGTGTAAGGTTGTGACTGCTTCCGACCTATCTCCCGATGACGCCAACCGCGACCGCAGAATCCCTTTTCGGATCGTATTCAATGCCATAGTGGAGTTGGACCTGACCCTTTTGACAGGCGAGATTTGTTGTTCGCTTATAACAACTGGGTTACGGTCGTTGGACTTGCTGATGAGTTGGTCTTTTTCGAAGTTGTTTGGGGATTGGTAGCCAAGTCCCGAGTGCCGCGAATGTGGGTTGTACCAAGACTCGATCCAGCGGCACAGATCGAGGCATGCCTACATTTTTGTTTGCCAGCTTCGACGATCGATCAGTTCAGACTCAAGGCTTGCGAAGAAGCTTTCAGCAATCGCATTATTGTAGCCATCACCTACCCTACCCATCGACGAACCCACGCCCGTGAACTTGCAACGCGCCCAGAACGCCACACTGGTGTATTGGGCAGATTCAACCGATCATCGCAACGTGTAGGCTCGCCCCCTTCAGCGATACCCCTTTTTGCGGGATCGACGCGGCCTTAAGCAGAGGCAATTCGCGAACTTGCTTGTATCGCCCAACGCACTGATCTTGGCTTCTTGGAACCGAGAACGGGCTTGTAGACTGCCTGCTGCACTAGGCATTTGCCCAGAGGTGTCCAACTGGCTACTACTAGGTCCCACCGCGCTTCCCGCGAGGCTACCGTGGCCTCCAACAGCTCCCTACCTTTGCGATATTCCGAGCACCATAGGCGAATTTTCCGAAGCTTCAACAAATGAAACTCCTCACTCTTCTTCACTCCTTTCCCTCTGGTACCTGGTGATTTTCTGCTTTGGCCGGATGGCGTCCATGGCGGGACGCACTGCGTCCTTGTTTGGACACGCTGCGTCCTTGGATGGACAGGCTACGTCCTTGGGTGGACGGGCAACGTCCTCTATCGGGCAGACCACATCCCTTTCTAAGTGATCTGCCTCACTCGACTCGGCGCTGCTTTCTATTGACCATAAGACGGCGTATCGCGCAATCGGTTGTCGCCTAACGTGTGGCACGCCTCAAGCTAGACGGTTTATTGGGACCTGTCGCTCCGTTTGAACCATCATCAAGCTAACTCGTGCGGCCGACGAACGGCCTAAACTGGAGGATGGAAAGTCTTGCACTACGATCAAAGCTGCATTAACCTTTTGACCTGTAGTACACGCCGGCATCTAATGACGGACATTCACCATCGCCCTCTTGTAGGGCGAATCCCCGATAGGGGCCTTATGAAAGGTGACACTTAACGTTGATCGGTAGTTGTCTTACCGACGGCGGTTCGAGCCACCTATAGCTTTACCAGACTCATGCTGATGTTTTTCAGCGTTGACTCTGGAACTTTTGGGTAGCTTCGTGCTAACCAATGGATCGTTTTTCGGGTCCGAGCCTCGTGCTTTTTGGACCTGGAAACGATTTTCGCGATCGCTCTGCTTTCTGAGCAAAGATTCGCTTTGGACGTTAGACCAGTTGAAGGGTTTTTGCTCTTCGACCCTCTAAAGCGTGATTTTTCGAGGCAGTCTTCGATCGCCGAAAACCTATTCGTTGTACCTTAGGGTCGCAACTTTAGGCGAGTCCTCTATGAGGACTCTATTCGAAGGTCGAGCATCCAACTTAGGTTGCTCTTGGATAGTGTTCGCAATAAAACTGCGAACTGCTATCGACCACACCTTCATTCGATACCAAGTCGCGCTTACGCCGCTCGTCCCTGACGATGTTGCGATATACGGTGCCATCTCGGTGTTCGGGTTAGCACTACGGTTGCTGAGCAGAAAGTCTAGCGTTCAAATGACTATGCCCTCGGGCTAGAGGTCGCTGAAACCAGGTCTCTGCTCTCGATTCCTAGGGCAAATCCCATCTATACCCGACCACATCTTGGTCATAGCTCGATCGAGCATTCAAAAACAAGCTTGCCCATCGCTTTGGGCGCCGTGCGAGGCTTTCGCCTCTCCACTCTGTCGTGTGTTGATGCATAGCCGACTGCATCCAAAGTCTCGACGAATTCCCAAACGCAAAACTGTGCTCTCCCCGTGACTCCTGGCCAACACGCCAGGCCTAGATCCGCAAGGATTTAGGGAACGGGACTCCCCGAGGTAGTCAACCTCGGAAGGCTGGCACGCCTTGGCTCGACCAGAGCCGCCTGCTCGCAGGCAACACCCGGGTCTTCGGACACTACCCGGGCCGAAAGTGCGCTTTCACTTATTGGTCCATGAATTTTGGAGATTTGATTTGAAGACCTCTGACTTACCTTCATCCACCTACTTGCCCTATGGCTTTATTCGAGACCGTCTGTCTGGTGAATTGTGTGAACAGTTCATTAATGCACTCGCGATCAAGGGCTCCAAGCCCCGAAACCGTCGCAAGAACAAGCAAAGCCCTATTTCAACCACCACTCAGCGCCAAGCGATCTACCGGATGGTGTTCCTGCTTCAGCATCTCGCTATCAGTACCAGCCCCGATTTGCGCCTCGACAAGCTGGACGCGAATCATGTGGCGATCATGGTGCAAGCCTGCGTCAACCGGGCAGGATCAATTGGTTCTCTTGATAACTGGATCAGTACCCTGAACCGCCTGCTTGCCATCACAGGGCAACGAGGCGCAACCCACGTGGTTTCGGCGGCGCAGATTCGAAAGATGCTTCTCCTGGGGCACAGGCCACGAGCCTGTTCTGTCAACAAGGGACCAGCAGATCCCGCCTTGGTGAACGAAGCGATTGCTGCGGTCTCTGCTGTCGATGAACGTGCGGGCGCGGTTTTGCGTCTTCTCGCGCTTCATCCGATTCGTTTGGCGGAGGCTGTTTCACTCAACTTGAGCCAAGCCTACGAACAGGCCCTCCTGAACAAGTCGTTTGAAGTGAAGGCCGGAGCGAAGAACGGCCTGACGCGTTCGTCTCCGGTGTGGACTCAGAACCAGCTTGATGTTCTCAGGTCTCTCATTCCCATGGGAAACAAACAGCACGGTTCATTGATCCCTGAGGACCAAACCCGGCTCGAGTTTTTGTCCAAGCTTTACAAGGTCTTTCGGCAATGTGGTGTGACCAAAGGCGGCCGATTCGGCTTTACCGCTCATAGCCTGCGGCACATGGGTCTGCAGAGCTACTTTGAGCATAAGACCGGTGAACCGCCACCTATTGTCCAAGCTTCTGGCCGCCACAGTCGCGACGCAGTTCTTGTGGAGGGCTACCGGAAGGTGAGCCTTGCCGCCGGTCACTTTGATACCACCAAGAGCTCGGCATACCTCGGCTCCATTCGTCTTGCCCGTGTCGGGCTATCCCGATAAGCGCTCGCGCAATCACTTCAACCCCCCTTTACCCCACTCACCTTCTCTATAGGAATTGAGAACCATGCAACGCAAATCAATCATGAAGCCCATCTCCCAAGCTATTCAAACCCACATTCAGCAGCAATCGGTCCAAGTGACCGCACCGGTGGCGAAGTCAGTCGAAACCATCGTGTGTATCGATCGCGGATATTCCCAGTGCAAGGCAATTCTTGCTGAGTGGTCGCCCACTACAAAAAGCCACGCGATTAAGAGAAGGCTCAAGTTCGGATCAACCGTGGTCGCCAAACCACCACGGCATGATCCCAAATGGAAGCCCATCGAAGTCGGAGGTCGTAGTTTTCTTGTCGGCGAAGACGCGCTCTCATTGCAGTCGTATTCCGGTCGGCTGGACACTCGCCTTGACGCTTGCGCTACGCCTGAGTTTACAGCGCTGATTCGATATGCAATCGATCAGCTGAAGGTTACGCATATCGATCATTTACGCGTTGCAATTGCCGATCCAATGCTTCGTGATGCTCAACCCTACAAGGAGAACATCGCGCTGCATCTTCAAGGGTTGAACCTCGCCCCCAAGATTGAGTTTGAGCCACAGGGCGTGTGCGGGATGTATAGCCAGGCAATGAAAATCCCGTTGGATCAACCCCTGCTCTATGTAGATGTTGGAGCACTTACCGTGCTGAGTCGGTACTGGGACGGCAGGCGCTTCAACTTGGAGCGTTCGGCCGTAAGCGACCAAGGGGTCAACCATCTCCTCAAACTCTGGGCGGGCGGTGAGTACAGCAATGACTTAACCGCTGCGAACTACGCGCACAAGCTGCAAGAGCGATTGACGGCAGAAGGCTATGAGCCTTCTCCTGATGATCTTGCAAAAGTAGTTGCTTCGGGATGGGCATCAGAGATTATGAAAACGATCATTTCAGACCTTCGTTCAACTGAAGGGGTTCGACATGTCCGTCTTGCGGGAGGCGGTTCTCACTTTCTGCTTGAAGAATTTATCAATACGTTTCCAAAAGCCGAGGTCCGCAAAGTACGTGACCCTGAGTTTTGCGCCATCGACTCGATGTTTGAGTTGTTTGTCGGGGCTAAAAATGCGGCTTAGGGTTCCTCAGACGCTCCTGTCGGAAACCCTTACTCGTTCAGGTATGACTGAACAGATGTTCCGAGCCGCGGTTCGATTGTTCTGCCTTCGATACTCCGCAATGCCCAAGCACGACGAAACGCTTGACGTATCGCTCCTGCAACGAGTTGAAGAGGCGTGGCGTTTGGGCGTCCGGCGATTCGAACTTCCTGCTGTGTCGGCACGACTGAGCAAAAGGGGCAGCTCCGAAACTCTGCAAGCAACGCTTTGGCTTCAAGAGCTCGATCACTGGATTCAACGTCTGAACGCAATACCCGTCAAGGGCACGTCCCCGAGCTCTTTGGTACCAGCTCCGGTAAGTTCGACCTTGAGCGCGCCGGAGCTTTCGATCCAAGTGGATCATCGACCCGCAACGGAAGCGGTGGATTTTTACAAGAGCTTTGAGGACATAACTCAAACTATGAGAGGAGGCTCGTGATGAGCGAAGCTACCAAAGCGCACAACGATCAGTTCATGACGATCTCTGAAGCGGAGCAGTTGCTTCGTCTTTCGCCGGCGGGCCTATGGCTTCTTCGCAGACGCGATGGCACCTTCCCTCAGCCCTTTTGCTTCGGTCCGAAGACCATTCGTTTTCGTACGAGCGAGATATACGCATGGATTGAGAAATGTCGCGCGAATGACTCGAAGTAGTCGGCTGGCAGACTTCAGACGCAGATCTGGCAGACAAGCCCTATAGCAAAAGGGCTTGTCAGCTGGATCGAGTCGCCGCGAAGTATCACAGTGGTTGCTGCGGCGCTGCTGTAGCGCTAGCGTGGTCGATTAAGTGTGTCCCTAGCGTCCGACATCGGGTGTTTTGCTAGAGATTTCGGGCCTTAGGAATGTTGCGCGGGAACCGCACCCGCGTCCGTATTGTCGTTGGGGCATTTTTGGGGGCATGATTTTGCCTATGTACGTCTAAGTAATTGATTATTAAATATCTGAACCGTACTGTGGTTCCCGCCGGCTCCACCAAATGACGAAGGCCTACCCTTGCGGTAGGCCTTTGGCATTTATTGAACAGTGATAATCACACCGCCGCCGCGCAGCGGACGCTGGGGTTCGAACGGACACAGGTCATGAACTGCTTCATGACTTGTGCCGTGAGGACGGGCTGGCCTTGCAAGGTCAGCCCAGAGATTCCCGCCGGCTCCACCAATACACAATCCTCAACTCGTCTGAGTTGGGGATTTTTTTCGTCCGTTCGCGCGTGTTGCCCCGTGTTCTCGCGGGTTCGTGCGGAATTTTGCGGACTTTGCCTACTCCACCACCAGACCAGTTCTGCGCCTGGTTCTCTCTCTTCCGGCCTTTTCTCTCTGCATCCCTCGGTAACACCCCAATTTCCACGGGCCACAGAGGTAGAGCGTCATGCAGCAACGGCCAATCGCTTCTTCGGGGTTAGACCGCCCAAGGTCATGTTTGGGCGGTCGTGATTGTAAGACCACATCCATTGCGTTGGGAAGTCTTGAACTTCTGCGATGCTTGACCAACAGTACTGCGACAGCCATCCGTAACGCACCGTCCGGTTGAAGTGCTCGACATAAGCGTTTTGCTGCGGGTTGCCTGGCTGGATGTAATTCAGCTTGATGTCGAGCTCTTTGGCCCATCGTTGGATGAGGGCACTGATATTCTCGGGGCCGTTATCACAGCGAATTGTTTTTGGCTTGCCTCGCCATGCAATGATGTTGTTCAAAGCGCGGATCACTCGATCCGACGGCAATGAGAAGTCCGCTTCGATGCCCAGCGCTTGGCGATTGAAGTCATCAATCAAATTGAATAGGCGCAGTGCTCGGCCGTCCTCCAGTCTGTCGTGCATAAAGTCCATCGACCAAACCTGATTGATGGTCTGAGGCACGGCAAGCGCCTCAGGTTTCTCACGGACCAATCGCTTCCTGGGTTGAATTCGCAGGTTCAACTCCAGCTCCCGATAGATTCGATACACCCGTTTATGGTTCCAGGTAAAGCGCTTCACATTGCATAGATATAAAAAGCACAGACCGAATCCCCAATTACGATGGTTATCTGTCAGGCGTATCAGCCAATCGGCAATCACTTGATTCTCGGCATTGTGTTTCGAGGCATATCGGTAGCACGACTCACTGATCGAGAACACTGCACAGGCCAGCCGAATCGATACACCGCGTTGCTCGACCACTTCCTTGACCATCTCGCGTCGGCGAGACGGCCGGGCTACTTTTTTGCAAGATACTCATTGGCAATCTCAGCCTTGAGTTTTTCTTCCAGATACATCTTCTTGAGGCGCCGGTTCTCATCCTCAAGCTCTTTCATGCGCGAGATCATCGAGGTATACATGCCACCAAACTTGGCCCGCCACTTGTACTGGGTTGCTGAGCTCACGCCCAGCTCGCGGCACATCTCGGGCACGGGTAGCTCGCCCTCGACACGCTTGAGGGCCGCCATGATCTGGCTTTCGGTAAATCTTGATTTCTTCACGTAGAACTTCCATCATAGAAAATTCTACTTCAGGCACCTTTGGTTTGAAGGGGGGATTACCCTGCGACGACGGGTTAACCAGCGGGAATGGTTTGCTGCCACGACTGAGTTGCGCAGGTGGGTCCACGGTGGCGGGAAAGTTTTGCCTGGACTCATAGCGCGGCGGGAGGCAGAAGTCGAAAGGTTAATTCGATGCTCTTGAACCTGAAATACTCAGAATAGCTTGAGATCCCCGCTGAGTTCGCAACGCTCGACTCCGGTGAAGCGTCAAATACGGCTGGTGTAGAGCATTTACCCAACGCAGTTTCATGCCAGGTGAAATGCCAAGAGGTTGCAAGTCGATCCCTGCCAGCGCTGGTGCGATTACCAGCACACCTTGCTCGTCAAAGCTGATGAGGAAGCGGTCAAACAGCGCGTCCAGGTTGGCGCTAAGCAGAAAACCATTAAACACATCCAGCCGCTCGGCGTCCGTCACGCATTCAGCCCACGGCTTGGCGTGGCTGGCGCGCAGCACCTCAGGTATGGCCACACCAGTCACGGCGCACGCGCCACCCCAGTAGTCCATCATCGCGTCACGAAACTTGTTTTGCCCAACGCGCTGGCGAACCATGCGTTCGACCTCAGTACCGGCAATGCCTACGGGCAACTCCGCTAGCTCGGCAGCAACAGCCTGCTGATAATCGTTCGCGGCCTGGCTGGGCAGTGCACGAGAAAGGCTGGCCGCACGGCGCAGTAATGCGGCCAGATCCGCCTCGGTGGCGGCCCGAAACGTATCAGCATCTTGCGTCGCTGGAAAGCTGCGCTGCAACTCTGGCAGCAATGACGGTGAGACCGCTTGGAAGCGCACCTGGTAAGCACCACCTTCAAAGCCGATCAATGCACGATTGGCATGACGCGCCGAGGCCAAGGTAACACCGCTCATGTCCGAGGCCACAACATGCTCGAAGCCATTGTCGTTGCCGGTTTTCTCGATGAGGGTGCGTTGTAGAGGGTTCATTCCGCAATCCCTGATGAATTGACAATGCGATTCCACTCCAGCGCCCGCTTGCGCCAGTGGGTGTCGATGGCTTGCGTGAAATCGGGGCGAACCAGCTTGGCGCGGGCTTCGCACCAGTCGGCGGATTCGCGGCGGACGACCACCCCTTCCAGCGCACCGGCGCGATAAAGGCTTGCGGTGTCACCGACCAATTTTTTCAATGTAGGAACCGTGGCCTTGCCATACAGCACCTGGGGCACGGTCACCAAACCGGCGGTACTTGCCAGTTCATTGCGGCGATGCGTGCTCCAAAACCGGTCTGCCGTGCGGTCGTAGACATCAAACATAAGAAGCCAATCCGGCAGCATCTCGTAACTCAGAGAATGGCGTGAAGCACACCACTCGCCAAAGAGAATTAGGTTTGGCTTGAGCACACTGCGCAAGCCTTCACTGTGTTGCGCCAGCCACGCAGGCAAACGCGCAAACTGCCCGGCGTGGGGCTCCGCAAGATACTGCCCCCGGTTCTGCACACGCAGATTGCCATCAGGGGCAAGAGACAGGCCGACATTTGCGCCATCCAGCTTTTCCTCCACCACTACATCACCCGCCAGTAATGCCGTCACCTCATTGGGCGACATCACCTTGTCGTCGCGTGGCGAGCCTTCGCCCAGCCAAGCTAGGTGCGGCGTATGGGGAAAGCGGAAGAAGTCGGCCATGGCTCAGTCCGGCAATGCAGGCAGTGGTTTGCCGGGGAACTTATTGCGATAAAACCCGCAAGCATCCTCAGGGCAAAGAAATTCCACACGAACTCCCTTGGCCTGCAAGGCAGGCCACCAGTCCAACCATTTGCAGTCTGCTGCCTGCCATACAGATGGCTTATCAGGATGAGCGTGAGCGACTGCCGCGAATTTGCGATCAGGTGCATCAAACGCAGGTTGCAAGGTTGTATCCGGGAACTCGGCGAATTCATTTTCGGCAAACTCGGTAAGGCTGATTTGCTCCACTCGCGTAGGGTTTCCTGCTTGGCGTAGCAACCATTTCAGGAACACATCGCCAACACCTTTTGGTGGATTTAGGCTGGTTTTTTTTTGATATTCACCTAGAATGCGAAAACCATCGTCGACGACAGTTACGCCAGTCTTTTCCATAGCCTGCAGGCGTCGCACACACTCGGTTACACACTCCGTCGATACGTCAGCATGCTGCTCGTTGGCAACCAACAGAACATTGGTATCAATGACTGCCCGCATCATTTGCAGCCTCCTTGGCGAGTTCTTTCTTACGCTGCATCGCCGCCAAGGTGCGGCCAGCGATATCAGCCATTTCGTCGCCGAAGAAGTTTTCAGGCCAATTTTCGATTTCGCCAAACATATTCAGGCGTAGCGGTTCCAATTCGGTGGCGGAACCTGCGCGACGGCAGAAATAGACGGCCACATCCTCTGGTGCCACTGCTCCTTCGGCGATGCGGCGTTGAAGGCGATTGAGAAAATGTTCGGAATGGCTTTCCACAATTAGCTGCACATTGCGCTCTTTAGTGTTTTCACGAGCCTGCGTGGCGGAAATAAACACATCAGCAAGCTCAGCCTGCACCTGAGGATGCAGATGAATTTCTGGTTGCTCCATCCAGATGGTCGAGTTCGGGGGGCAATAAAAAGCCTGAACAAGAGCAGGTAAAACCTGCGATACGCCAAAGCCAACATCGGTAATTTTGACTTCGCTGGCTGTGGCGTGGGTTTTGACAACGACCTCATATTCCTTTCTACCCTCAGCTACAGGCTTCACTTCAAAGCTTTCTATGATTCCTAAATCTTTGAGCCATTGCGCGATAAAGGCATCAAAGCGGGTTAGGTGCTTTTTAGGCCCACGGTTAAGTTTCCGGTCTTGCGCGCTGGCCGCCAGAATGGCGGCAACGGCAAACTCACCTTTTTGACCAACGCTTTCTGGCGTTTCGCCAGACCATGAATAGATACGTTTGGGGTGCTCTCGCAGGGGCCCGAGGTAGTAAATACTGTTCAGCGCCGCTTCTGTATTCAGCGCAAAATCCGACAGAAATTCCGCATTTTGAAAGCGGGCGCGGCTTTGATCGGAAATGCGGTAAAACTTGTCTGGCTCATCCAGCGGCCAGCTTCTACCTGTATTGCGTACAAATTTGTATTCGTTGGATTCGATTTCGAGCTTACCTTTTTCGTCCCTGCTGTAGTTGACAGCAAGCTGACCTACGCTTTTGCTCAAGAGTTGGTACGTCAGCTTATCCACCCTAGGCTGCTGCTTGGCATCTGCCGAGAGCGTGACTGAAAGCTTTAATTCATCACCCGCAAATTTCTTTTTGCTGAGCGGATCGCGCGCCTCCAGTTCTTTGCCTGGCGTTTTCCATCCCAGCTCAAACTCCAATGCATTCTGCAAATCGTGGTTATGCAGGCATTCTGCAAACGTGCCTAAATCAATCAAGGCATTATCGTCGCCCAAATGTAGCGGGCGTTTTCGGTCTGCCGATAATGTGGTTTGTTTGAGCGCCAGCAACAAATGGCCCAAGCTGCTCTTGCCCGCGCTATTGGCACCAAAGATCACCGTCAGAGGCGCCAGTTTGATGGGGCCGGTGTCCTTCCAAGCCTTGAAGTTTTTCATGTGCAAAGAGGTCAGCATCAGTGCAATTCTCCTGTTTCAAATTTATCCCACGCCGCCAACACCAGCCGCTGGGTTCGGTATTCGCCGAATTCGCGCTCTTCGTTTTTCTTGAGCACGCGGAAGGTCTCAGACGGGTAGTCCTTACCCATGATGTTGGCGGGATCGAGGATGTAACGCAGCTCGTCCCGGGTGAGGCCGTAAAGCTTAGCGTAGTAGGCATCAAGTTCGGCGCGTAATAGAGCACGGCGCTTGGCATTGAACGCAAATGGTTCACCCGAATAACCGAGGTCTTCTGCCCATGATATAAGGTCGTATGCGGTGTAGGTAAGCTCAAGCACGCGCGGGACGATAAAGGCAAGGTCGGCTGCAGAGTAGCTGGCAGGGGAAAGAACGGGAAACTGCTTCAGGTAAAAATAGTTTAAGGTGGTGCCACCGATCTTCTGTCGTGCTGCGAAATCAAGCGTAAGTGCGCTGAGGTTCCCCAGTAAGGCTGCAGTTTGGTGCGACGTGACCGCTGAGCCGAATATGAACAGTGGCATCTTGTTTCCCACCCCCACCCTGGGCACCACGCTTGCAATCATCGTTCGCTCGTTGGTGGCGTTGGTGATGTCTCTCCACCCCATCAGCCAGTCACGATTCCAACGCCAGATCACATTGCCTTCGCGGTCACGCTTGGTGAGGCGTTCCTCGACCTCTGCCGCACTCACCCAGTAACTCGGGGTGGCGGCGTAACGTGGCTCAACTTTTTCAGCATCGGTCACGTCGCGGCTATCGCCCCCGGCTGTGTAGGTCGCCCAACGGTGATCAAACTGGTGGATCATCTTGGCTTCATACAACGGTAAACGATTTGCACCTTCTTCATTATCGAAAAGATGGCTGTCATTCGACATATCGAACATCCGCATAAAGGAAATTCCCCATGGATTCTGCTCTGCAAGCGTGCCGCGCGCTTCACGAATCAACACAGGCACTTGCTGGTAAATTTTGCGGGTTAATTCGGCATCCCGGCGGGCACGGAACACAGGGCAAGTCAGCGTGTTGGGGTTGATGCGGGCAAAGTCATCAGCGCTCAAGGTAAAGCGGCGGCGATCATCGGCCAGTTGGGACGTCTGCGTCAGAAAAAAGGCAAACTCTGACTCGGTCGTTGAACCGATAGTGAGGAGGCAAAACTTGTAGCTGCGATGTACACCAGGGAATATAGCTCCACGGTTTTCAAAGTCATACAAACTCGCCAGACGACCGCCCGTTGCCAGCGCACCAAAAAAAGCTTTGGTTGAATCGTCGGTGGCAATGCCGGTAGGCACAATGAATCCGGCCCGTCCGGTTTCAGCCGTAATCTGGCTGATAGTTTCGGCGAACAGCGCATAAGTGTTCACATCCCCCACGCCAGTCAGCGGATACCGCCCGCCATCTTCACCTTTGACATGCGCGAACACGCTGGCTGCTTCCGCCGTGCGACGAGCACTGATGAATTCGGCATACAAACGCTGCTCAGATTCGCATTCATGCGGTGCGTGCTCCAGTTGCGGGAACAGATGTTTGGCCAACATGCCTTCAGCCAGCCATTGAATGCGCTGACTGCGTTCGGCCTTGTTCTTGGCCTCCGCCACATCACGGTGACGGGTGGCGAAGAACTCTTCTTCTTGCAGCTTGATGCGCTCCCATGGCGGGTTACCCAACACGCAATCAAAACCACCGCCCGCGAACACTTGCGGAAAGGCCAGCGGCCAGTGCAGCACGCGCGCCTCCGCGCAGGCGGTTTGTGCGACGGTCAGCGCGCTCTGTTGATCAGTCGGCAAGACATCGCCCAACAAGGTGAGGTATAGCGTGGCGCTGGTGGGTGTGCTTGTTCCCGCTCCTTCACGCTTGGGTAGCAGGTAGGCCCCAATCAGCAGATCGGCGGCGTGCGCCAGGCGGCTGGTTTTGGCTTGTTCCAAAAAGGCGCGGTAGGCGGCTTCCTTGGCGGCAATCTCTTGGGTGCTGTTTTCCGGCAGCGCTTCCAGCGCTTGCAAGGGCTTCAGACCACTGTCTTGGCTGCTGGCAACATCCAGTTGACCGAAGGCACGGGCTTTGCGTTTTTTCTCAAGGTCTTTCAGCGCAGCAGCGTTGGCTTTGGCAAGCTGCTTGCAGACTTCCTTATCGTCGCCAGAGAGGGGCTTGAAAGCGTCTTTGGCTATGCCCAACTCCAACGCCTTGAGGTCAGTCAGCCCCAATAGCGCATCGCCCACTTGCAGGTGGTGGTCGAGAAAGCCCAAGGGGCGGCCTTCTTCAAAACCTTCCAGCCATAGAGCGGTGCGGGCCAGCTCGATGGCCATGGGGTTGCGGTCCACGCCAAAAATACAGCGACTCACGACTTCCCGAAGGGCGCGGCGGAAGTCCTGTTCTGTCTGTTCTCCGTCGGTAGCGCGTAGTTGCGCTAGCTTTTCAGCCAAGCGGCGCGCTGCTGCCAGCAGGAAGTGGCCACTGCCGCAAGCAGGGTCGATGACGCGAATGGCGAGCAGTGATTCAACGGGGGATTCGGGCCGAGCCGCAATACGTTGCTCGATGACCGGGTCGAGCGCAGATTTGATCAGCTCCTGCACCAGTGAATCCGGGGTGTAGTAGCTGCCGCTGAGTTTGCGGGCATTGCCCGCGGTACTGCCCTCACTGGTCAAACCGACAAAGCCGAACTTGCGCGCAAGGAGATCTATCTCCGGCACCAGCTCGAGCAGGCTTTCGTACACGCTGCCCAACTCCTCCGGGCCCATGTTGCGGTAGTCCACTGGTGCGAGCACGCCCTTGTGGCTGGCCCACCGCAGGTTTTGCATCGCCGCCAAGAGGTGGGCGTTGTCAAGACTGGCGGCATCTAACGCTGGGCACTGGCTGGTGGTAAACAGGCCACCAAGGGCGGGCAATGCAAGGCGCGGCTCACCCTCGCTCAAACCTTTGAATACGATGCGAAGCGCTTGCCAGTGGTCATCAAAACGGTTCCGGGCGCGGCGCTTCAGGCACAGATCACGCAGGCGTGCCATGGCGTAGCCTTCGGCGTAGGCACGGCGTGCGGCAAGCGCTTCTTTGCCGTCGTCTTTGGGGTGCAGCAGGCCACGCTCCTCCACACTAAAGATAAAGATCAGGCGATAAATGAGACGCAACAATTGCTGAAAGTAAGCCTCCTTGCTCAGTTCGCCTTTGTCCAGCGCGCTACGCAAGGCATCATTACCGGCGTGCTGGATAAAGCCCTCACCTAGAATCAGCAAGGCATCGGTAACGCCCAAGCGAAGGCCATCGCGCACGCGAGTGCCTTCTTCTTGCCCGGCGGTGCGCCATTTTTCCCAAATGCATTCGTTGGAGCTGCCATCAGCAATTGCCACCGAGCGGCTGGCGTGCAGCAAGCGCCAGACATTAGCGAACTCGGCATAACGCTGACCATCGAGCAGATCGGCTAGATCAATTTCCAGAAAGCTCGGGCGTGTGAGCGTGGCTGCATCGCGCAGCAGGCGCAGGGTTTTGCCGTTGCAAACCACGCCCCACATGTAGTCGGAACTGGCATTAAGCAGTTCTTGAGTCAGCATGAAAGCGGATTTTTTACGCGCACCCGATCCGGCTATGGCAAAGCGCGGATCGGGCTCAGGCAACGCCAACGTGTGGGGAGCCACCACCACCGGGAGGCTACCTGCCAATAGGCTCACCGGATAGTGACGTTCACCCAGCGTGATGCCAGTGCAAGGCTGCAAATTGGTGTAACCGAATACATCGCGCAGCAGCTCTTGAACAAAAGTGTGAGTGAGCTCAACGGCGTTTAAATCCGTTCGCTCAAGTTGGGCAGCGAAGTGCTTCCACTGCGCGCAGGCGATTTGAAAAGCGCGGCTGTAGTCGTCTTTGAGCTTGAGCCCCCTAGGCGTGCCGTAGTCTTCTTCGGTTTGCCATTGCGCGCTGCCGAGTGCAGCTTTTTCCAGCTGATCGGGCAAAAACAAGCCGCCCTCAAGCGTGAGAGTGGGCAGGTTGAGCACGGCTTGGTTTTTGCGGAGTTTTCTCATGTTCTTATCGCTTGTGGCCGCCCGTTACAGTGCATCGGGCAGCAGCACATACACGCCCATCACGTCGACCGGCAGGCAGGCGCTCACGCTGTACTGACCTACGTCACGGGCTGCTTCACGCACACGCTGGTGGTCGACGCGCAGCGTTTCGGCGCGCTGCTGAGCAAGTGCTTGCAGTTGTTGCGGATGAGCGGCGATAAATTCCAGCGCGGTGCGAATTTCGCGCTGCACGGCTTCTACCGGCAAGTTCCCGCTTGGCGAACACTCTAACAGTTGGGCCACATCCTCGCCCAGCAGCCATTGAGGATTACTGCGCCCAGCTACTGCCAGGGTCACGGTTTCTTCGGCCATCATCTGGAAGGGCTGGCGGCGGCGCACATAGCCCAATTGATGACGCAGGCGCAGCAGGTAAATGGTGGTGACCACCTCGACCGCATCGGTGAGGGTGGCAGCGCAGCGTGCGGCAATGCCCGCGCTTTGGCCATCGGTGGCCAGGCTGGTTTCCAACAGGTGTTCAGCCAGCACACTGACCAGCGGGTGGCTGCGGTGCAGTTCATTGAAGTTCAGCAGCAGCGGCTTGCCGATTCCTTCATCTGCCAGCCGCTGGCGCAGTGCTTCGGGCAGGTGCTGCGGCAAAAATCGGAAATGCTGCTTACGTGTGGGCTCCAGCGGGGCATTGAGGCGAGTGCAGGCACTTTGCACAAAGCGCTGCACATCGGCTTGTGTACCGAGTGCTTCTTGCTGCTTTTGCCACTCGGGCAGCACTTCATCTGGGCGAATGCGGCGCTGGGCAAATACGGTGCGATTGGCTTTTGCTTTTTCCAACGCGTCTTTCCACTGTGCTTGCAGCGGCGCGAGGCTGTTTTCAAGCTCGCCAAAATCGAAACTACCTTGAGCCAGCTGACGACTGTCGCTGCGCTTCATGAGTGCCGCTTTCACGAGCGCTTGATTGATACGGGCTTCGTCTTCGGGCATCGGCACCAATACGCCAAGCTCCTTCTGAATAGTTTCACCCTTGCGAAGAATCACGTTCAGTACAAATCCATCGACGGGGTTGTCTTGCCCCCAAAGCATAGTGCAGCGCACCTCAGACGCCTGTTGACCAAAACGGTCAACCCGGCCTTCCCGCTGCTCGTGGCGGGTGGGGTTCCACGCCAAATCGTAGTGAACCACTGCCGTGAAAAGGTGTTGCAGATTGATGCCTTCCGATAGGCAATCAGTGGCCACCAAAATACGCGGCTCGCTTTCCTCCATCGCCTCGACGCGCTCACGACGCTCTTCCGGCGTGTATTCACCGGTGATGGATTCGATGGTGACCTTGGTGAACACTTTGCGAAGGTGTTCAGCTACGTAATGGGCGGTCGCGATGTAGCGGCAGAACACTACGGGGTAGTAGCCGTCTTTGAGTAACGTTTCGACATGGCGGATAAGTGCGGCCAGCTTCGGGTCGCCAGTCTTTCCGGAAAGGCGCTCTGCCTCTTGAATTAAACCCTGTAGACGGCTGGCTTCTTCCAGTTGAGCTGGTGGCTCCAAGTCGCTGCTTTCGAGATCATCGGCGTCGCCATCTTGCAGGCGTTCGTCGGCGAGCAAATCGTCTGTTTCAAAGCTGCCTTCAAGCCTTGTGGTCAGCGCCTTAACCGCTGCCGCAGGTGACGAGGCGACACAACGCAACAAAGCTAGCGTAGCGTACCAAATCAGGCGGCCACGACCTTCGCCTTGCTGTTCTATTGTCTCGGCCAGTTCACGGCAATAGTCTTGCACCGAATCAAAGAATGCACCCCAGTCACCGCTGAGCTGATAGGTGACTTCGGTTTTCATGCGGCGGGGAAAACCACGCCCATCGCCGGTTTCCGCCTGCCATTCAGCGATGTCCTTCCGGCGGCGCTGTACAAAATGGCGGGCAAGCTCTTGACGCAAGGGGTCGCTGGCTGATGTTTTGTTTTGGAGGGCTAAAAAGCGGGGATCGAGCAAGGACAGCAAGTTGTAAAACGCGGCCTCATCGCCTGAGTGAGGGGTTGCAGTGAGCATGATCAGGTGACGCTCTGAGTCCTTCACCAAGCGCTGTAATAGTTCGAAGCGCAGTTGTTTGCCTGCACCACTGCTGGCGCAGGTGTGCGCCTCGTCAACAATCACGCATTCTGGTGCAATAGCCAGAAAGTGCTCGCGGTGGCGCTCACTCTTAATGTAATCAAGACTCACCACCACGACTGGGTAATGGTCAAACAGGCCGACGCCATGGGGAATATTGCGCTCGATACGCGCGGCCGACGCTGAAGTTAGCGCGACAGCTTGCAAGTTAAAGCGTGATTCCAGTTCGCTTTGCCATTGCTCAACCAAGTGTGGAGGGCAAAGCACCGCCAGGCGAGCAATCTCGCCACGGTCCATCAGCTCACGGGCGATCAGCCCGGCCTCGATGGTTTTACCGATACCCACGTCGTCGGCGATCAGGAGGCGCACAGTGGTTAAGCGCAACGCCATCAACAAAGGCACCAGCTGGTAACCACGCGGTTCGACAGCGATGTTGCCAAACGAACGGAATGGCCCCCCACCTGCACGTAGCTTAAGGCGCAGAGCGTCCCGCAACAACAATGCTGCTGCATGATTGCCGGCCTGCTCGGGCTGTGGCCACGGAAAGGTGGCAGGCTCGACTGGTTGTAGTTCTAGCTCCGGGATCAGGGCAATGGTGTCATCCTCCGCACCACCCAACGGACGCAGGCGCAGCCAGTCACGGCGGGATTCGCTTTGCACCACCCATTCGCGCCCACGGGCACGAACCAAGTTGCCTGGCATGAAATCGTGTTCAAGCTGAGTCATTGTGTTTCTTTATGGTTGCCGAACACATTGGGATACGCAGCAAACTGCGCTTGCCATCGCGATGGGTCGGAAAAGTTCAGCACTTGCCAACCTTTGTCTGTTAGCAAGGCGGCCGTCTCAGCGTCAATGTCGTTAAGAAACACCAGAGCGCGAGCCGCCTTGTACTGGCCTGCGGCTATGGCAGCACCCTGATTAACGGGTACCAGAGTGGTGTCAGGGTGGCGCAAGCCTGCTTTTGCCAACGCATCAAGCCATATCTGGAGACGATCATGGTTTGGTTCATCTTCAGGTTCGGGCCGCGCCACTCGCTTCGGTTTCACCTCCGCATTTGCCAAGGCTACCAAAACCTTCAGTGCATCGGCGTTGCGACGGTTGATGTTTTCATGATCGGGCTGGTTGAAGTAGGACAGCAGACATTGATAACAGCCCGCCTCACAGATCCGATTGCCCAGTGCGTTGGTTTGCTCAAGCGCAGGCAGATCCTCGAGCTTCCACGCTCCCTGCGGCGCATTGTGGTGAAGTAGCTTGAGTGCGTTGCTGGCGACTTGCGCCAGGCTGGCCGGGTCGCTGGCAATTCGAGTGAGCACCCCCGCGCCACCTTCTGCTGCCTCGTAGAACATCAATGCGCGACGCTCATCAGCTTTGGGCAAAGGTTCTGCAACCAGCTCAGACTCTTCGATCTGGAAGGCCATCTCGATGCCACGCTTGAGCGCTGCCTGCAAGGTCGCCATGGCTTCTATCGACAGGGCATGAACCGGTGCAAGTATGAGTAAGTTGCGGTGATCTTCAACGAAGGGAACGATGCGCTGGTTCGGAACCTTGTCGAGCAGCCCTTCATCCGTACCATTCGCTTCGTCACCGCCCGGCTCGTCCTGCTTGCTCCAGGTGCCGGTAATTGGATTGATGTAGAAGCCAAGCTGTTCTTTGTCTTTGCGTCTACGCCAGCCTCGGTTAATGCGCCACAAGCGGGCCGCTGGTGCATAGGTCAACTCAGCCAGGACTTCATCGCCATGCCTGACCTCGGCTTTGCGCTGCTGAATGACGCCATCAGGCCCCGGCAAGAATCGGTAAGTGGTTTGCAACTCAAACCCTTGGCGCTGACGATCTTCATCGTTGATAGAGATTCGCTCTACAGCGACCGTTTCCACGGTTTCAATGCGATACAGCTCGCGAACCCAGTCGTGCTCGGTCAGTAGTGCATCACAGTTCTCACAGCGATTGACCAAGGGTTGCGCGCCCCCCGCTTCGCCCAAATGGCCGTAGCCGCACTGACTGCAAACCAGCGAAGAGATAGTGGCGAGCTGGCTATTGCCAGAAATGTGGTCGGCCGAGCCAACGTTAAGTTTGGCGCGCACCACGCGATACATACGACCCTGGTGATAGATCAGACTGCGTGGGCCAAATTCGGAGAGGGCCAAGAAGCGCGGACGACTTACCATACTACCCTCATCGTCCTTGCCGTCGGCGGACGCCCCACCCCGTGCGGGAATCCAAGCCATCAATGGCAAACGCGGGAAGTTGTAGCCCGGCAGAAAACCCTGACTGGCCAGGTAGCGGTAGGTGTAGAAATCGGAGTTTTGGGTGTTACCACTCTTAAGCAACACGGCGTATTGGCGAGCTGCATCGCCATAACGGCGCTGAGCGTTCTGGCGCTCACTGTGTGATGCCGTGTGGCTCTTGACGATCTGGTCGGCCATGTTCATCTGCGTACGCGTGGCATCGAACAAGACGCGCCAACGTTCGAGCGCATCTGAGAATGTCTTAGGCGCGCGCTCAATCACTTTCTGCACGTAATCGGCGGAAAACCAATCGCTGCCTGCTAATTCCTTCTGGAGTTGGGCAATTACACGCGCTCCACTGGCTTGGGCACGCTGCGTGGCCTCCGAATCATTCAGTGCATCTTGGTATGACTTGATCAACGGCTTGCCGGGCCGGTCAAGGTCCAGCATGGGAGCGATACTGACATCCAATGCAATTTGGGCGTTTGCCAGCCATACAGCCTGCAGATGGCTTTCGATGAGATCGCGGTTAGCCAAATCCAGCGTTGGCGCACGAACGATGCCATGCACCATTTCGTTGGCGTGATGGAAAAACCACTGGTCGTGCGGACTCAACGAAGCGCAATACGTAATCACCAATGCCTGCTGGCCAGAACGACCCGCACGACCACTACGCTGTGCGTAATTGGCAGGTGTAGGCGGAACATTGCGCAGGTAGACAGTATTGAGCGCAGAAATGTCGACGCCAAGCTCCATGGTGGGCGAGCAGAACATGATGGGCAGCCGCTCCAGCGGTGCCTCGTGCGCTGGGTTGTCAGCCCAGTCTTTGCGATCTTTGTCGGTGTAGCGGAAGCGTTGCTCAAGCAGCTGACGTCGTCCAGCATCAACCTGGGCGGTGTGTTCTTGCGCTTCAAAATCAAAGAGTGGATGACTTTGCTGACGCATTAGGTCGGCGATGTTTAGGTAGAGCGCTCTGAAGAACTGATTTGCACGCGAGTCGTCCTCCAAGAGCGACGCAGCTGGCAAGCACCAATCTAAGGCTGTCGCATTTAATCGCCAGCCAACCAACTGTTGATCAATTGAATGCTTCTGAACATAGCCATAAAGCACCGATGCTTGCAGGAGCGCGTCCACCAATTCAACCCACTCTGGGTCTTTCCAGCTTGCGACTTGTCCGGCAAAGACCGTCTCTTTCCAGAAGGAAGCAGTTTTGACTTCGCGCAGCAATCGCGATCGTGCCCCACCCGTAACCAAATCCGTTCTCAGTTTTCCTCTGTACTCTGGACGCTTGCCAAGAATCAGGTATTTGGCGGTTTCTAAAAGCTCGTCGGGCGCGAACGCCCAGCGCTCATTCAGGTAAGCGAAGGCGCTGGTTCGAGCCTTGTCTTGTTCGACCGGGTCCAGATAACGGGTTTCAAGGCAAAGCCCTCGGCGCATCGTGTCGAAAACAAGTCGGCATAGCTTTGCTCGATTCGCCGCGTTCAATTGCTCTAACGTACGATTTTTCCCAAATGCAGCTGTGTCGGCGCAAAACTCGTCTAGGCTGCGGTAACTGATTGCAAGCAGCCCCAATTGATCAAGGTTCGGGTTGTTGAATCGCCATCCACGCCGAAGGTCGCGCAGCAAGCGGTAACCAATGATGTAGCGCAGTGTGCGCTGAGCTTCTTGCCGCGCTAGCCCCATGAGCTTTGGCGTCCGCAAGTATTCGACCAAGGTGGTTTCGTCTACCCGATCAAAGCCAAGCGCCTTGAATACGGCATCGGATAGCTGCTCTTCACTCAACTCCCCATTACTGTTTTGCAACGCGCCAATGAGGCCTGCTCGCAAAGTCAGCAAAAAAACGAAATCATTGAAATGCCCAGCCTGTAGTGCAGCATCCTGCCGGTTATCGGTAAACCCAAGTAGCTTTCGCGGGTCGGGCTGGCCGCTAGTTGGCTCGGTATCGTCGAAGAGCTGGCGCAGTGCGGTCAACGTCAGAATCGTGGTGGCAGATGACCGCCCCTCGCCAGACAGACTGGCTAGGCGGTTAATGTCTTTGCCATGAGCTTCATGTAATTGCCCGCAACTCAGACAGAAGCGGAACTTTCCAGGGATGTACCAAAACGATTCGCCACGCCCTTCGTTACCTTGCACATCCACAGTGACGCTATATGGAACAGCCTTCTTGTAGTTCTGTTTAATTTTGGGCTGATCGCGACTTAGATCCAGCCAAGTTTCTGGCAAGTCTTCAATATCGCCGCGATAGGGAATATTTGAGGTCGCGGGGCATAGAAAGCCGAAATGAACATCCTCGTTATCGTCTGCCGTAATGTCATCAATTTCGCGCGGCGTATAGGTTGTTGGTGCCTGCTTTGAATGCCAAACCGGCAAATACTCTTGCCCGCAGTCCCGACAAAAATGCACCGGATAAAGCTGAGCGCCTTCATCCTGACGGCCTGGAGCGAACCTCTGTGCATCCAGCGTGACATGACGAACTTTTTGCGCCTCTAGCGTGGCCAGTACCTTGCCGGGGCCACTGATGAATTGGTGTAACTTGAAGGCGAATGGCGGCCGCCCTTGTGGTGTTTTGACTTCATGTGCCGCTACCAAGAACCGCTGCAGGGTCAGTCGCGCGGCATCAATTTCGCAACCAGCGTCCTTGGCCAACTTTTCACTGGCAGTCTGAATCGTCATCGGTTTCGCCCGACGCGGCGGCTCGTTGTCCGGCAGTTCGATTCCGAGATTCAACTCAACCCAGATCGAGAGCGGATCAACCCGAAACGCATCAAAATCTGCCCACGCGAATTGAGTACGCGCTACGGCAACAGCCAAATCAGCCTGCACTGCAGCGACATCTTTCAGCGGATCGGTCACGCGCTCAAGCGTTTCACCAATGACATCTTGCTCGCTAATGCGTGCCCCAAAGAGCTTGCTGGCAACTTCAGCGACCGTTTTGTTTCGATCAACCAAGCTTCCTGTGCTTGACATGGTGGCCGATGTCCCGATGCAAACAAGCTCGTTGGCCTGCAGACGCTCTCGCAGTCGACGCACAAGCAATGCCACGTCCGCACCTTGACGACCACGGTAGGTGTGGAGCTCGTCGAGAATCAGGAATTCCAGCCCCTGGCAATGATCCACCACGCGGCGATCCACCTCGTCAAAACGCGTCAGGATCAGCTCCAGCATCATGAAGTTGGTGAGCAGGATGTCGGGCGGATTGTCTGCTATCACGTCACGCTCTGCCTTTGACTCCTGCCCGGTATACCGGGCTACGGTGAAGGGCTGTTGCCCAGCCGAGTAGCCATAAAGGAATTTGTCGAGTTCTTCAAGCTGGCTGTTCGCCAGGGCATTCATCGGATAGATGACGATGGCGCGGGTTCGAGCGGTTTTATCCTGGTCTTTTGCCTTCAATATCCGATCAATGACTGGAATAAAGAAGGACAGTGATTTACCGGAGCCGGTGCCCGTTGTAACCACATAGCTGTGCTTTCCTTGCCCCTTAGCCAGTGCTTGCATCTGATGTGCATAGAGATGCAGCGGCTGTGGAGCCCCCTCAGCTTTACCAACTTGGAAGAGATCCGCACAAGCGCCGTGCAAAACGCCTTCCGCGACCAACTGCTGCACCGTTCCCTTGCGTTGATAGTTAGGGTTGATTTGAACGAGGGGTTCCGGCCAATAGCGCCCATCGGCGTATTGCCGCTCAACTTCATCTTTGATGTCTGGTGCAGCTATTCGGGAAAAACTTCGTGAAAATGAGCTGTACTCACTGATGAGCTGATCACGGAAGCTAAATACGTTTTTCATCTTTATGTCCTTCCCTTGGGCGCGCGGTAGCCGGGAGCCAGCTTTGCGTTCTCTACGCCATACAAAGCAAGCGGATCGCTCAGCCAGAGGCGGTACTGCTCTTCTTTTAGACTGTGATCAGGCGACGCATCGACGCTCCAGCGCAAAAGCATGTAGCCCGCAACTGCGGCGCGCACGCGCATGCGTATCGAGCCGTCAGTCATCCCGTAGTCCATTTTGATGATCTCTGGTCTGGTCAGGCGCGGGTGAGGCACGAAATCGAGTTCGAGGATGCGTGTCCACTGGATGTCGTTATCGGAGCGTTCGTTGGCCTGCGGCTCCTCGTCGAGCAAGATAGGTGATTCAATGCGCGTGATAACGAAGTCGCGGAACTCTCCGCTCTTTCGGTCAAATGCCCGGACATGCCAGCGCAGTCCGGTATCCACCAGTGCAAAGGGTACGATGACCCGTTCAGACTCGCCGCTGCTCATCGAGTGGTAGCGGACGGCAACTGGCCGCTTGGCGTGGATCGCACGGCAGACCGGCGCCAGCACATCCATCTTCGGGTTACTCAAGGCAGTGGGCGACTCGCATGGCAGCATCGGCTGCGTTGCGCCGTTCACGCCATCGCCGAATCCCAGAGATAGTGCCGACAGTACTCGTTGAGATGCGTGCTCGAACAGCGGGGAGAAAGCCTTCCCGATGCGGTAGATCTTGTTGCTACCGTCGAAGGTGATGTTCTGCGGTGCAATTTCGCGGTACAGCGCCAGGTCGCGTGTGGCTCCTGCTGGAGCAACACCGCAGCGGTCGATCAAGTCTGGGCGACCGATCTCACCGAAAAAGCAAAGCCGGAAATCGATGTAGGCCAGCCGCTCGCGCTGGGCGTGACTCAAGCTCTCGACGCGCTGGGCTTTCATGCCGGTAACAACCTTTGCTGGGTGGATGGACAAATTTCAAACAAATGATATCATCAATATGATTATGTTTGATGCTCTAGTTGCAGGTGATATCCGCGCTCTGACCCAGAGGTGCCGCAAAAGCTGGGGGCTCAACTCCGTGGTGTAAGGGGCCTGTTCTGGCTTGTATCGGTCGTTGTGGTCGGCTACGTTCTGTTGCGCTGAACCAAGACAGTTTTGGTCGAGCTAGCCATGCAGGACTCCTCATATTGCTCAACATCCAAGAGTCGGTACCGAACTTGGCCTGACAGCTTCAGGAACACAGGGCCCATCCCAACGGATCGCCATCGTTCCAAGGTGGCTTCACTGACCGACCACCGGGTAGCCAGTTGTTTCTGATTTAGGTGTACGACGTCCACGTACTCTCCAGCTAAAAGTTGATACGCCCCAATGAACCCTTCTGTTCGGGTAGTAGTCAACTGGTGCGGGCGCGCGCGGAGAGCTTGGGCCAGAATCGACCAATGCGTTGCGCAAACCGATTGATCTGAGAAAATGTGAAGTGGAGGTGCTTTATGTTCTTCAAGCGGCTTTTCGGAATTTCAGAATCGAACCAAGGTGAAGTTCTGACGAAGGTCGGTGATCGCACATGGATCTCATCAACGGGTGAGACCATCAACAAGGTCAGCGACGACGTCCGCATTTCCTCGAGCGGGACCACCTACACGACAACAGGTTCCACGGTGGTCGGTAGCGACGGGAGCTTGTTTACCAGTATGGGAAGTTCAACGAGTTCCGACGGCAGTGTCCGCATGGGAGACTTTGCGACCGGTAGAGGCGCCACTTTCGAAGATGACGACTCGAAATGGTGAATTGAACGGATGCGGAATCCTGCGTACAAATGAGGGTGCGCCCCGAACCGGTCCAGACTTCCGCAACTGTCCGCAGGACTCGGATGCGTCAGGTAAGGTTTATCAGGCCTACACTTGCACGGAATTGAACCCAGGTCCGCAGCCACCACCAAACAAAGTAAAAGGCCTGGGCTTGTCCCGGGCTTTTTGCTTTGTTTAATGAGTATGCGAAATCAGTCCGTGGAAGCGTAGCGGACGCTGGGGTTCGAACGGACACAGGTCATGAACTGCTTCATGACTTGTGCCGTGAGGACGGGCTGGCCTTGCAAGGTCAGCCCAGAGATTCCCGCCAACAGCACTCGGCATACTACGATTGGCGCAACCTTTGTCGATCATCCCGCAGCCGTCTTTGCAATCAGAACCTCAGCCGGGATACCCAGGCTTTTGTGCAGCCTGCCAATCATAGCCAGCGTCAG
>JAIYCW010000062.1 GCA_027487815.1 Burkholderiales bacterium | reverse complement strand
CCAGGGGCAAACTCAGAACACTTGATCGCGGGTTTGATCGCGATTTTCTTGTGAGCCCGGCGTGTCGGAGCCCACCCCGCCGTCGGATAGGCCAAGTGAGGAGACTCCCTGGCCAGGCTTGGTTTCCGCGTAGTAAAACTCGCCACCAATATTCACGATGCCTTGGGGTGGCTCAACCGGTTTATCGGGGATATTGCGCAAGGCCTTGCCCATGTAGGAGACCCAGATCGGAAGTGCCAAACCGCCACCGGTTTCGCGGTCGCCAAGTTTTTTGGGCTGATCAAAGCCCACCCAGGCCACTGCTGCTACGGCGGGTGCATAGCCTGCAAACCACGCGTCGTGCGAGTCATTGGTGGTGCCGGTTTTTCCTGCGAGGTCGGTGCGCTTGAGCGCCAAAGCTTTGGTCGCTGTGCCTTTGCGCACCACGTCGCGCATCATGCTGTCCATGATGAAGGCATTGCGCGGGTCAATCGCGCGATTGGTTTCTTCGCCTGCTTTTAAGGCGTGCACATTGGCCAGCAACTTGCCATCCGCATTGGTAATCCGGCTCACCAGATAAGGCTCCACGCGGAAACCGCCGTTGGCAAACACCGACATCGCGCCCACCATCTGCCAGGGTGTCACCGCACCTGCGCCCAGGGCCATGGTGAGGTAGGCCGGATGCCGCTCGGCATCAAAGCCAAAGCGGGTGACATAGTCTTGCGCATACTGCGTGCCGATGTTTTGCAGGATGCGAATCGACACCATGTTTTTCGAGCGGGTAAGCGCTGAGCGCATGGTCATGGGGCCATCGAACTTGCCATCGTAGTTTTTCGGTTCCCAAAGCTGCCCGCCGGTGACCGAAGCGGGAATATTCACCGGCGCATCATTGATCAGCGTGGAGGCCATCAGCCCCTTGTCGAGCGAAGCGGAATACACAAACGGCTTGAAGCTTGAGCCCGGCTGGCGCCAAGCCTGGGTCACGCGGTTGAATTTGTTTTTGTCGAAATGAAAGCCACCCACCAGCGCACGGATCGAGCCATCGTTGGTATTGCAGGCCACCAGTGCGGATTGCACTTCGGGCAGCTGCGTGATCGCCCAGCTGCCGCTGGATTGCTTGACGATGCGCACCACCGCGCCGGGGCGCAGGCGTTTGGCCGGAGCGGCTTTGTCAGTGAGGGCGGTTGCAGCGAACTTCAGCCCATCGCCCGCAATCGTGTAGGAGGCATCCTTGCCGCGAGACACCAACACCTCTTGAGCGCCCACCCGCAGCACGACTGCGGATAAAAACTCATCCACATCGGGAGCGTCGGCCAATGCGTTATCAATTTCCGCGTCAAGTTTGGCGCTTCCCGCCGCAGCTGGCGGCAAATCGATGAACGCCTCCGGGCCGCGGTAGCCATACTTGCGGTCGTAGTCGAGCACGCCCTGTTTCAAAGCTGCATTTGCGGCGGTCTGATCCTCGGCGACCAAAGTGGTGTAGACATTCAGCCCGGCGGTGTAGGTGTCTTCGCGAAACATCTCAAAGGCCAGTTGCCGCGCCAGTTCAGCCACATAAGGCGCTTTGACTGGATACTCGTTGGGGCCGGTGTAGCGCAGGGTTTCGCTTAGCGCAGCCTGCAGCTGGCTGTCTGAAAGGTAGCCCTGATCGGCCATGCGCCGCAGGATATAGCGCTGGCGCTCGGTGGCGCGCTTGGGGTTTTCAATCGGGTTGTAGCGCGAGGGGGCTTTGGGCAGCCCGGCAAGCATGGCCGCTTCCGCTGCGCTGAGCCGGGAAAGTGGCTTGCCAAAATAGATCTGGGCGGCAGAAGCAAAACCGTGGGCGCGTTTGCCCAAAAAGATCTGATTAATATAGATCTCGAGAATCTGATCCTTGCTCAGGCTTTCCTCAATGCGCAAGGCAAGCATCACTTCGAAGATCTTGCGGGTGAGGGTTTTCTCGGTAGACAGGAAGAAGTTGCGCGCCAGCTGCATGGTGATGGTGCTCGCGCCCGATTCCGCCCCACCGGCGCCCAGGTTGCCCACCACCGCCCGCAACACCCCCACCATATCCACGCCCACATGCTCAAAAAAGCGGGCATCTTCGGCCGAAAGAATCGCTTGTTTCATCACTGGCGGAACATCATTGATCCGCACCACCGTGCGCCGCTCCTCGCCGAATTCGCCGATCAGCAGACCCTCGGAGGTATAGACCCGCAGCGGAACCTTCGGGCGGTAGTCTGTCAGCGCGTCCAGCGGCGGGAGGCGATCGTTGGCCAACAACACTGCCAAAGCCGCCACTAGAGCAGCCGCAGCCATGCCCGCCAAGGGCACGCCTATGACCAAGGCCAGGAGGCTGGGAATGCTGAGCCCGCGCTGGCGCGAGCCCCGCCGGGTGGAGTTAAGCCGCTTCATGGGAGGGCGAATTATGCCAGCGCCAGGTCGGTTCGGGCGGGATTTCTCGGGGATTTGGCGCGTCGAACGGGTTCGTCGTGCCCTTGTTTGAGGCGCTTTCCGTTTGGCGGCGCTCGCCATCAGACGGGCGGTGCGTGTGATGTATGTCACGCAGAACAAAAAACTTTACATTGGAAGCTGCTTGTTGATAGCATCTCAAGTAATTTATCTAAACTGCGCCTAAATACTTAGTTTTTAAGGTTTTTTGCGGTTTAGAGCAGGGTCAAATTGAGGGTTTCCTCGAGTTTTCTGGAGCATCAGTGGCGATTAGCCTCTCGGGTCTGTTGAAACGCAAGGCTCCCCCGTTGCTGGGAGTCGACATCAGTGCGTCCTGCGTCAAGGTGGTCGAGCTGGTGGATGGCGCCAAGATGCCGATGCGCCTGGAACGCTACGCCATCGAGCCGATCGAGCGTGGCGCCATCAATGATGGGGCGATCGAGAAGCCCGAAGCGATTGGTGAATCCTTGTTACGCGCCCTGAAACGGCTCAACACCCGCACCCGAGATGTTGCTTTGGCGCTACCTTCGGCCGCGGTGATTACCAAAAAAATCACCTTGCCAGGCGGACTGTCCGAAGAAGACTATGAGCTTCAGGTCGAAACCGAAG
Organism: Burkholderiales bacterium; assembly: GCA_027487815.1. Classification (GTDB taxonomy): domain Bacteria; phylum Pseudomonadota; class Gammaproteobacteria; order Burkholderiales; family Burkholderiaceae_E; genus JAIYCW01. The sequence goes on along the minus strand of JAIYCW010000062.1, from coordinate 114,789 downwards.
CCAGCCAATACATTCCCTTTGCGATTGATGAGGTTAACCTCGATTTCATGGTCTTGGGCCCTGCGCCAAGCGATGAAAACGAAGTCGAGGTGTTGCTCACAGCATCTCGCAAGGAAAAGGTTGAAGACCGAGTGGCTGTGGCCGAGCTGGCTGGTTTGCGTCCGATTGTGGTGGATAGTGAGCCTTACGCCGCGCGCCTGGCTCTGGACCATGTTTCCAGCTTCCTGCCGAATCACGGCCAGGGGCAAGTGATTGCGATTTTTGACGTGGGCCATTTGGTCACCAGCCTGACGATTGTGCTGAATGGCCAAACCATTTTTGAGCGTGATCAGGCCTTCGGCGGTAACCAGCTCACCCAGGACATCGTGCGCCTGTATGGCTTGATGCCTGAGGAAGCGGAGATGAAAAAACGCTCCGGCGAGTTGCCTGACAATTACGGCACGGATGTGTTGCAACCCTTTGTTGAGCAAGGCTCGATTGATATTGCCCGGGCCCTGCAGTTTTTCTTCACCTCCACGCCGTATACCCGGGTCGACCGCGTGTTTGTGGCCGGTGGTTCCGGGGTATTGCCCGGATTGATCGAGGCGATTGCCGAGCGCACCCAGGTGCCCACCGAGTTGTTTTCGCCGTTTCAGGGCATGGAAATGTCGGAAGCCCTGCGTGAACGCCAGCTGCGTCAGGATGCCCCGAGCCTCCTGGTTGCCACAGGACTGGCAATGAGGCGCTTTCATGGCTGAGACTACCAATCGTATTTTGATCAACCTGTTGCCGCATCGCGAAATGAAGCGCGAGCGGCGCAAAAAAGACTTTGTTGGTCTGATGGTGCTGGCAGGCATCGTGACATGCGGCATCGCAGGCGCGATTGCCATGGGCATCAATCAGCAAATCAGCACTCAGGCCGATCGCAACACCTTTATCAAGCAGGCCAACGACAAGCTGGATGCCCAGATCAAGGAAATTGCCACCTTGCGTCAGGAAATCGACGGGCTGAAAGCGCGCCAGCAGGCGGTAGAGAATCTGCAAAGCGATCGCACCACGCCGGTTCATTTGCTCGACGAGCTGGTGAAGCACACTCCTGAAGGGGTGTATATGAAGCAAGTGCGCCAGGATGATCGCAAGCTCACCTTGGTGGGGCTCGCGCAGTCCAACGAGCGTATCGCTGACCTGCTCAGTCGCCTGTCGAATCAAACGGTATGGCTTGAAAAGCCGGATTTGATTGAAAGTAAACTGGTTTGGCTCGGCACACCGAATGCACGTGATTCCAAGCAGGTTTATGAGTTTGCGATGACCACGATGGTCAAGCGCCCCAACGCTCCGGACCCCAAGAAAGCGGCTCAGCCGGCGGCTTCGGCCAAGGCGGGCAGCGTGGGCGGCTCGGCCGCACCAACGGTTGCTGCAACCACTCCACCTTCCACGCCCTCCAAGACTCAATAGGCTGCATCGCTGCACCATGGCTAAAAAAATCGCCCTGCCCAAAGTGAAGATTGACTTCACCAAGCTCAAGGCCCAGTTTCAAGGCCTGCAGGGTCGTCATCCCGGCTTGTGGCCCGCCATACCCAAGGCCGCTTTGCTGCTTGGTCTGGCAAGTTTGATCATGGCCTTGGCGTACTTCCTGATATGGAGCGGCCAACTCGAAGAGCTGGATGCCGGGATCGCCCAGGAGGAAACCCTCAAGAACGAGTTCACCGACAAGATGAAGCAAGCGGTCAATCTTGACGTGTTGCGCAAGCAAAAAGATCAGGTGACCCAGTATGTGAGTCAGCTTGAAAAGCAACTGCCGAGCAAAGCCGAGATGGATGCGCTACTTAACGATATCAACCAGGCTGGTGTCGGGCGGGGCCTGCAATTTGAGCTTTTCAAGCCAGGCACGGCTGCTGTAAAGGAGTACTACGCCGAGCTGCCGATCAGCATCAAACTGGTGGGCAATTATCACGACCTCGGCGCATTCACCAGCGATATCTCCAATCTGCCCCGAATCGTTACCCTGAACAACCTCAATATTCAGTTGCAGGAAAAAACTGGAACCTTGAGTCTTGAAGCGGTGGCGAAAACCTATCGCTATCTCGATGCCGAAGAAGTGGCCGCGCAGCGTCGCGAAGCTGCCAAAGCCAAAGCAGGGGCCAAGCCGGGCGACAAGGGAGCGGGTAAATGAGTGGGCTAGTGAGCCAGGCCATCTATCGATCGAGCTTGCTGCTCGCCGTGGTGCTGGGCTTAAGCGCCTGCAGCGCCGACACGGGCGAGCTTCAGGCCTGGATGGACGATACCCGGCGCAATACTCAGCCGGTACGCGATGTGATTCCCGCGCCTAAATCCTTTGAGCCCTTCCGTTATGAGAACGCGGGCTCGCTGGAGCCTTTTGCGCCAGCCAAGCTCATGGTCGCGCTTGATCGCGCGGCCCAGAATAAAGCCAAGGGCGGCCTGTCGCCCGATCTCAATCGGCGCCGTGAAGCGCTTGAAAACTTCCCCACCGATGCCATCCGCATGGTCGGGCATCTGGCCAGCGGCAAACAGGTGTATGCCCTGTTGCAGGTCAATAGCCTTGTTTATCAAGCGCGCGTAGGTAATTATGTTGGACAAAATCACGGCAAGGTTATCCGCGTGACCGAAGAAGAAATCATCCTCAAAGAGCTGGTGCAGGATGCGGCGGGTGAATGGACCGAAAAAGATACTTCCCTGCGATTGCAGGAGGCCAAGAGTGAGAAAAAATAGTATGTGGCAGCGTATGTGCAAGGCTGTGGGGCGCACCGCTTCCACAGTAGTTTTCCTAAGCGGTGTGGTGGGTGCAACGATCGCGCTCACGCCACTTCAGACGCAAGCCCAGTCCAACAGTATCGAAGCGGTGACCAGCAGCCAGCTCGGTGCCACCACCGTGCTGCGTATCCAGTTCAAAACACCGCTCAAGGCCCCTCCAGCGGGCTTTACCGTCAACAATCCTCCGCGTGTCGCGCTGGATTTTGTCGATACCGAAAATCGCCTCACTGGCGCTTTGCCAGAATTTGCGCAAGGCGATGTACGCAGCGTGGCCATTGTTCAAGCGGGCGGGCGTTCGCGGGTGGTGCTGAATCTGAAGCGGCCGCAAACCTACGCAACCGAGATCGATGGCAACGCTTTGCTGGTGAAACTTGATCCAGTGGTTCCGGCTGCGCCTGCAACCGCAGCAGCTCCGATTACATTGCCCTCGCGTACCGATGCACCGGCAGTGGTGGCCGGGGCTGCATTGCGCGATCTGGATTTCCGCCGTGGTAAGGATAACGAAGGCCGGATTGTGGTTGAGCTCTCCGATCCCCAGGTGGGTGTGGATGTGCGCCAGCAGGGTCAGACGATTGTGGTCGACTTCATGCGCGCCAAGTTGCCCGATAACTTGCGCCGCCGACTGGATGTGGCTGATTTCGGCACGCCAGTGAAATCGGTGCGTACCTTCCAGCAAGGCGACAACACCCGTATGGTGATTGAGCCCCAAGGCCTGTGGGAGCACAACGCGTATCAGAGCGACACCACCTTCGTGGTTGAGGTCAAGCCGATCAAGGAAGACCCCACCAAGCTCATCCAGGGCTCGCGTCAGGGCTACAAGGGCGAGCGGCTGAGCCTGAACTTCCAGAATGTGGATGTACGGGCCTTGCTGCAGGTGATTGCTGATTTCACCAACCTCAATATCGTGACTAGCGACTCGGTGGCAGGCAGTCTCACCTTGCGCTTGAAGGATGTGCCCTGGGATCAGGCGCTCGACATCATCTTGCAGTCCAAAGGTTTGGACATGCGCAAGAACGGCAACGTGATGCTGATTGCTCCGCGCGAGGAGTTGGCCACCAAGGAAAAGCTTGAGCTTGAAGCCCGCCAGCAGATCACCGAGATCGAGCCGGTACGCACTGAAATCTTCCAGATGAATTATCAGAAGGCAGAAAACGTCGCCAAGCTGCTGGGTGATACCAAGCAAGGCGTGCTTTCCAAGCGCGGAAGTGCCGTGTTTGATGCCCGCACCAACAAACTGTTTGTGCAGGATGTGCCGGGCAAGCTTGAAGAAGTGCGGCGCTTGATTGGCCAGATTGACGTGGCGGTGCGCCAGGTGTTGATCGAAGCCCGGATTGTAGAGGCTGACGATCGCTTCTCGCGCAACCTCGGCGTACGCCTGGGGTTTAACGATGTGAGCTCTTCGGTGTATCGCACGGTGTCAGTGATTGATCCCGTGACCAACGCCACTTCCACAGTGAACGTCCCGGTGTATGGGGCGGGCTCGCGCGTGCCGGGGGGGTATGGAAGCTTGTCCGGTAATTTGCGTGGTGTCGCTGATGTGTCTTCGCAGACTGGCTCGTCCATTGAAGGTACCAATGCCCAAGGCCTCGGGCGACTGACAGCACTTGAAAACACCAACTTTGTAAACCTGCCCGCAGCCGCAATTTCGGGTGCGAACCCGGCCTCGTTTGCAATCAGTTTGTTTGGCTCCAGCCTGACCCGCTTCCTGAATCTTGAGCTCTCGGCACTTGAAGCCGATCAGCGCGGTAAGGTGATCTCCAGCCCGCGCGTGCTGACAGCCGATCAAGCCAAAGCCACCATCGAACAAGGCACCGAGCTGCCATTCCAGCAAGCCACTTCCAGCGGTGCCACTTCGATCTCGTTCCGCAAGGCTAGTTTGCGCCTCGAAGTCACACCACAGATCACCCCGGAAGGTGCGGTGATTCTTGATGTATCGGTGAATCGTGACGCGGTGGGTCAGCTGACCTCGGCAGGCTTTGCCATCGATACCCGCCAGGTTAAAACCCAGGTGCTGGTTGAAAACGGCGGCACTGTGGTGATTGGCGGCATCTATGAGCAGTTTGAACGTAACCGGGTTAACAAAGTGCCCTTGTTGGGCGATGTGCCCTGGCTTGGAAACGCATTTCGCAATACCCAACGCACCAACGATCGCACCGAGTTGCTGGTGTTCCTGACCCCGCGTGTTGTTACTGATACCGCGTTGGCTCGCTAGGAAATCAAGAGATGAGTTTGAGCATGATCAAAATTAAACGACTGGCTGCTGCAAGCTGGATCGCCTTGGGGCTAGCCACACTTGCGGCTTGCGGCGGCGGCGGTGGAGCTGGCGGGCAGGGTAGTTCCGGAAGTGGCGCAGGCGGCACGAGTAATGCCACCGAGATGTCGGTGAGTACGCCTACGCCTACAGTAGGCTCCGATGGTCTGACCACTGTGACCATCAATGTAGCGGTTAAGGATGCCGGTCAAAACGCCTTGGCCAATCAGCCCGTGACACTGACCTCCTCGGATTCGGGTGTGACCATTTCAGGAGCCATGACCCGCACAGATGCAAACGGAAATTTCTCCAAAACCATTGCGATCACGGATAAGGTGAACCGCGACGTGACGCTTACGGTCACCTCCGGTACCCTGGTGCGCCAGCTCACCTTGCAAGTGGTGGGCAGCCAGCTCAGCATTAATGGCCCGAGCACGGTCGCGCAAGGCGCGGTAGCGAGCTTCACCGCATCGCTAAGAGATTCGGGCGGCAACCCGGTGGTTGGCAAAACCCTCACCCTGTCGAGTACCGCGGGCAACACGTTTAGCCCCAGCGGCACGCTGACCACCAATTCCGCAGGCCAGGTCAATTTCACGATTCCAACGCCCCGCCCCGGAGCAGATACGATTACCGGAACCGCGGGTGGCGCCAGCAGTACCTTCGTGATCAATGTTGCGACCTCGGGCCTGGCCTTTACATCGCCGACCGAGTTGCAGGAACTCGATGTGAATGTGACCCATTCGGTAAGCATCCAGTTTGCGAACAGCACCGGCTCCTCAGTCGGGCAAGCCATGACCTTCAGCAGCCCACGTGGCGATCTGGATCTGGTGACGGCTGGAAACCAATCGACTCTGGTGGCTACCACTGGCGCTGGAGGAGTGGCCACGGTTCAGATTCGCTCAGCCGAGGCGGGTCTGACCACGCTTAGCGTGGTGGGGCCCGGCGGGATTACGGCCACGCGGCAGATTGAGTTTGTATCGCGTAACCCGGGCAAGATTGCGGTGCAAGCAAGTCCGGCGGTAGTCGGCGTGAATTTGAGCTCGCAGTCCAATAATTCCAGCCGGGTTATTGCTACCGTGCTCGATTTAAACGATAACCCGGTCAAGGGCGCGCAGGTCAGTTTTGAGCAGGTGGCCGATCCCAGTCTGGGCACCATTGAAACCCTGGCGACTACCGACAGTTCAGGTGTGGCCGCAGTAACGTTCAGACCAGGCCCGCGCTCGACCGGTAACAATGCCGTCCAGATTCGCGCCACGGTCGTGGGTACTTCCATAAACCGCTCGACCTTTCTCACCGTGTCGGAGCAGGCGCTTTATGTGCGGATCGGTACTGGCAATTCAATCGTTGAGCCGGACAGCACCAAGTACCGCATGCCCTGGACCGCCTTGGTTACAGACGCCTCCGGGCGGGGTGTGGCCAACGTCACCGTTTCGGTGACCCTGACCTTCATCAACTATCGCAAGGGCGACTGGGTACCACCCGCACTGGGAGTCACGAGTGGGGGTTGGAATCAGCAGATCACCGCCACCTGCGCCTCGGAAGATGTGAACACCAATAACCGTCTTGACCCTACCGAGGATACTAACGGTAATGGCCGTCTCGACCCCGGTCAGGTTGCCGCAGTCACCGTGCTTTCAACCACAAACGCCTCCGGCTTTGCCGATATCAATATTGAGTACCAGCAGCAGTATGCGCGCTGGGCTGAAGCCCGGTTACGTGCAACGGTGACGAGTCTGGCTGGCACCGAGTTTTTTGATGTCACCGACTTTTGGTTGCCGATTCTTGCGAGTGACGTCAACGATCTGTCGTCCAGTCCGCCTGGCGACCCCTCGCCTTTTGGTGTCGCGAATTCCTGCACCAATCCGAACTGATCCAGCCTCCAGCCCGTAAAGCCACAGCGGGCTGGCCAATGGTCGGAGGCACACTGCCACCGGCCTGAAGGCCATGGGGGGGTCGTGCAGCTCGATCGTATTCTTGGCCCATGGCAAACCATGCGCGCCGAATCGTAGCGATCACCGTTGCATCTGCAGCGCATTTTTTTGCGTTTGCGGCTCTGTGGAGTGCTGCGGGCCCGACGCTTCCCCAGGCCAAAGCCAAAGCAGATTCCAGCCCGGCATTGTTGGGCGTGTTTAGCGTATCGCCCGTAACAACTCACCCAACAACGCACCCGACAACCCGTGAGCATGGGCGCGAATCCCTGCCCCCCCGGGATAGACCGGCCCAGCGTAGGGCAAGCCCGGCCAAGGTCCAGCCGCAAGCATTTGCAAGCTCAGTGGCCGATGTTGATCTTCCCATTGACTCCGCTGCGGTGAGCCCCTCGCCAACAGGTCCGAGTGGTCCTTCGCAGCAACTGTTCACCATTGAATTGTTAGACCCCAACCTTCCGGGGGCCTCGCCAATGAGTGCCTTGCTGGTGCGCCAGGCCGATCCGGCGCAAACCGAGCCTCGCGACCACTGGAAGCTGCGGATCTCGCCAGGTGCAGACACGATCGAACTTGAGCGTGCCGCCAATGTGCAATCCGGGCGCTGGGAAGTGGCGCTTGAGGGCGAGCTGCCCTGGTATCTGTTCGGCGTCGTGCGTCATGCGCTTCAGGCCGATCCTGAGCTGGCTCGAGTGGGCGCAGTGCTGCGTTTGCAGACCGCGCAGGGGCAGCTCGAACTCAAGGTGCTGGAGCCTCAGGAGCTTGCGCTTGCGGGCGGCAGTTATACGAGCTTACCCCTGGCCATGCAGCGCGGCGGGCAGTGGGTGCCAGTGTTGTGGTTGGCGCAGGCCTTGGGCTATCAGGTGCTGCAACAGCGGTTTGAGCTGGATGGCCGCGCCTGGGTAATGCGTATGCCACATCCCCAAATGTTGTGAGACCACCGCACCGCAGCGTGACCAATTTCACATTCCTGGCGCGAGGGCTTGCCATCCGGCCCACTCATCCGAAGGCCATACACGCCCATCTGTGCCCCATACAAAGCCCGGCTGGCGCGCCGCAATATGTCAATAACCCAAGGGTTTTCCTTAAGAGTCAGACCATGCCCAGAACCAAACTTTCAATTTCCCGATTCGCCAAAGTCGCCTTGCCGAGCACTCGGGCGCAGCACAACGCCGGCTTCACCCTGATCGAAATCATGATCGTGATTGCGATCATCGGGATTCTTGCGGCAGTCGCCATCCCGAGTTATCGCGAATACAACCAGCGCGCCACAATCGCTGAGGCCACCACTGCCCTGGCCGATCATCGCAACAAGATGGAGCAATTCTTTCTGGATAACCGCTCCTATGGCAATGCGGGGTGTGGCTCGGCTGTCGCCACGGGCCTGCGCTTTTACACCCTCACCTGCACCCTCGGTTCCGCCACGACCTACACCGTGACCGCCACTGGCAACACAAGCACCAACGCCGCCGGATTCACCTACACCATTGATCAAGACAATGTGCAGCGCACCACGGCGCTTCCCACCAACTGGACTGGCTCGACCCTGCCAGCCAACCGCTGGATTACCCGCCGCGGCGGTTAATCAAGACACCAAAGCAGGAAACCAAAATGCATTGCGCCCCAAAACACTTCCCACGCAAGAGCGGCTTCACGATTGTGGAGCTGGTGATTGTGATGGCCGTGTTTTCCATCCTGCTGGTGCTCGGCGTGCCGCGCTTCGGCGAGATGGTGGCCAATTCCAAAGTGCGCACCGCTGCTGAATCGGTGCAGTCTGGCATGCGGGTGGCTCAGGTCGAGGCAATGAAACGCTCGAACTCCACCGAGTTTCTCCTCACCACAGCCGACCCAACGCCTGGCAATGCATCAGCCGCACTAGCCAGTTCGGCGCGTAACTGGATGGCGCGCGTGCGCCCCGATGCGGTTCGCGGAATCAGGAATCCGGAGTTTCTGCGCGGCAGTGAGGCCAACAATGCCCAGGCTGCGACCCTGACCAGTCAGGCGGGAAGTTTCAGTGTCGTGTTTATGCCCAACGGTCAGGTGATGCGTGGCGATGCCACCGACCTTACAGCGCTCGGTGCCCCCATGGTGGTGAGGATCACTGCAGCAGGTGCCACGAGGCCAATGTGTGTGTTTGCCAGCCCGGCAGGAAGCGTCAAGACCTGCGATCCGCAATTGGCAACGGGCGATCCCCGAGCCTGCCAGCCTGCGATCACTGCAGGCGCCTGCCCAGGGCCCTGAACTACAAGGATGAAAGCATTGAAAGTCCGTCGTTCATTACCAGCGAGTCCCAGGCATGTGCAAGGCTTGCGCCATCAAGCTGGCGTGATGCTGATCGAGGTTCTGGTTGGCATGCTTATCTTTATGGTGGGCGTGCTGGGACTGATCGGCTTGCAAGGCCGCTCGGTCACGCAATCCATCGAAGGTCAAATGCGCTCGCAAGCGGCGTTTATTGCGCAGGAGTTTTACTCGCGTATGGAAGGCTCCATGTCGGTTGCCGCTCGTGGGGCCGATCTTGCAACTTACCGCACCTCGGTAAGTGCTGCTGCGCCAGCGGTATTCAATACCTGGAAGGCCGCGGTGCTTGAGAGCACAACCGCAGGATTACCCAATGCCACCGCGGTGTATGACGTGGTGGATGAAAACGGATCGGTAGCGATTCGCCTGACGATCACCTGGCGTTTGCGCACTGGCAGCGGGCCAGAGGCCACAGCAGAGCGTCGTTTTGTTACACAAAGGCCCTTCATATGATGCGTCATCGGCAAAGCGGCATGTCGCTGATTGAAATGATGGTGGCTGTCACCATTGCGATGGTCGGCACCCTGGTCATGTTTCAAACCATGACCTCAGGCGAGCGCTACAAGCGTGTGACTACCAGCGGCAACGATAGCCAGCAAAGTGCGATGATTGCCTTCGATCAGCTCACCCATCTGGTGCGCAATGCAGGTGCCGGCCTGGTTCAGACGCCGGGCTCATTCAATTGCCTGTTGCGGGCCTATGATGGTGGCGCGCAAATCTATCCGAGCGGCTCCAGCATGCCTGCGCCGTTTGCGGCAATCAGTGGTCAACTGCGCCTGGCTCCAGCCACTGTGTTCGATGGCGGCACCGGCTCGGATATCCTGATGCTGATGAGCGGCGGCTCGGCCTCAGGCAATATCGCCGACACTTCGGGGCGCGCTTCCAACGCGGGCAATCAGCTTGGCGTGAACAACACAGTGGGGTTGCGGGCCAACGATCTGTTGCTCCTGACCCGCTTCCAGCCCGATGGCTTGGGCAATCCACAATCGGCGGATTGCATCCTGACTCAAGCCGTGCCCAACCCTGGTGAACTGGATGCAGCAACCGGCTACGTCACAGGCAATCCATTCAAGACAACCGGCGGGCGCTTCTCCACGCCTCAGGCCCAGATGCCTCCTTCTTCGGATCGCTACTCGGTAAGCACCCTGGGCACCGCACCACGCTTTCTGGCCATCGGCGTGCGTCGTGCATCCGGGCGCTCGGATCTGGTGATGTACGACATCCTGAATCGCGGCAACCTGACCGTGCTTGCAGAAAACGTGATGGATTTTCAGGTGGTTTATGGCGTAGACACCACCATCCGCAATCCGCGCACCATCGGTATCGATGTTGACTACTTCGGCGATGGGATTATTGAGAACTGGGTATCGGCCACAGGCGACTGGAGTGCGGCCAATATGCGCAGCACCGTCGGTGCGGGCAGCCAGAGCTGGACCGGGGCCGAGCGCCAGCGCCGCGTCAAGTCCTTGCGCATCGGTCTGATTACAGTGGATGGCGTCAATGAGCGCAATTCGGTGGAGCGGCTTTCTTCGGCCCTCACGTTGTTTTCCACACTCGGTTCAGCCGTCGAGGTGAGCCGCACGATTGGCAGCGCGGACTATCCGAACACCAATCGTTATCGCACCTTCGAGCTGACCATCCCGATCCGCAACCTCACGGGCAGCTTGAGCCCCGTGTCCGAGGACCTGATCAACCCATGAATACCCAACGCCCTTCTTTTGTCCGACGCGTGAAGACCCAGGCGGGTCTGGTGCTGGTCGTGGCCTTGATCACGCTTGTGGTGCTTTCGCTCGGAGCGATTGCATTGTTCCGTTCCACTGATGTGGTGAATCTGCAAGCCGGTGCGATGGCCTTTTCGATGGATCACAACAACAAGGCCGACCTATGCGTCAGGCGTGCCATCAGCTGGATGACCGATCCAGCCAGTGGCCTTGATCTCACCGTGGGCACCGATCAGCCCAACTTCAATTACTTCGGACGCCAGTTCACACCAGCGCAAACCAACGCCGAATATGGCGTACACGCCAATCTGCTGTCCACCACTTCCAACGGATGGATGGGCGCCGCGCCCAACATTGATGCGGGTGGCGGCGTTACCGTGAATTGCACCATCGAGCGCTTGTGCCAAAACGCCACCGCTGCCGATCGCAGCCATTGCCAAATGGCCTCCATGCCGCGTGGCGGCCAGGGCATTGCAGGCTCCCAACAGCCCACGGTGGGTTCCTTTCCCGCCTATCGCGTGACCACCCGGGTCGATGGATTGCGTGGCAGCCATTTCCTGCAAGTCACGATTGCACCGAATTCCATCTGAACCAGACATGAAAAAAGCCCTCTGCACCTGGATCACTCTGGCCGCCTTCCTGGGCCAGATCATGCCGTTGACTGCTTTTGCGGCCCCCACCTTGCTGGCAGATCGCCCGGTAGGTTCCACCGGGTCGGGTAATGTGCCGGCCAATGTGATGATCACTGCATCGGTAGAGTTTCCTACCGCAGTGAGCCAGGCGCATCTGGGCAACTTTGATCCTGGCCGCGAATACATCGGCTATTGGGATCCCTACAAGTGCTACAACTACAACGCAGGCGGGCAATACTTTGAGCCAGTGAGCTTCACCATCGGCGTGACAGTCAGTGGCGGGCGCCCGGTCAAAGGTGGAAGCCGGTTTTGCAGCGGTTTGTGGAGCGGCAATTTCCTGAATTGGGCGGCTACCCAAACTATCGACACCTTCCGCAAGACCATGACAGGCGGGGAGCGCCGCGTCGATACTTCGAGCCTGACCGTGCTGCAAAAAGCCTTGCATGAAGGCACCGGTGGCACCGGCAACTATCCCATCAAGTCGCTCAATGGCTCGACCAACGTCAGCAACGTCACGCCCTATAACTGGGGCTCACTGCATGTCCGCGTGCATGGACTGATTCGTGGCATTCGGGTGCACTGGGATAGCGGCACTGTGAACAACGGATCCCTGGATAGCGGTGAGCTGGAGTTGCAAGCCGCAGTTCAGGTGTGCCGCGATGTGACGGTTGCGGGAGCCTCACTGGTTGAAGAAAACTGCATGCGCTACCCGGCTGGAAACTATAAGCCGATTGGCCTGATTCAGGAGAACCATACCCGCATGCGCTTTGGCGTGATGGGGTATCTGAATGATGACTCCCAGACCCGCGATGGTGGTGTGCTGCGCGCACGGCTTAAAGCGGTGGGCCCCGATGTTTATTTGCCCGGGCAAGTGGCCACCAATAACGCCAACGCGGAATGGGATGCCGCCACCGGGGTGTTTATTCGCAACCCCGACCCCGCTGATGCCGCATCCACAGGCGTGGCAGATTCAGGTGTGATCAACTACCTCAACAAATTCGGGATGTTGGGCGACTACAAATGGCATGATCCTGTGGGCGAGTTGTATTACAGCACTCTGCGCTACTTGCGCAATGTCGGCCCCGTGCCGGAATACCACGCCAACCTGAGCAATCAGGGCATTGATGGATTTCCGGTGATCAAGACCTGGGATGACCCGATCCAGTATCAGTGCCAGAAAAACTTCTCAGTCGGTATTGGCGATGCCAACAGCAATGTGGACTGGAATCTTCCAGGTGGGCAGCGCACCTCCGGTGGCTGGGCCGAACCCCCCACGCCCGCAGCAGTGCTGGCTGATTTGCCGACCATGAATGTGCATACCTGGACGCAGGATGTGATGACCTATGAGGGACTCTCACGCTCCGCGATCCAGGACAATATGGGTTGCTGCAAAGGCTCATGGTATGCCGCAGGCTTGGCGCACTGGGCCAAGACCCGCGATATCCGCCCCGATCTGCCGGGCAATCAAAATGTGGAAACCTATTGGGTCGATGTGCTCGAGTGGAGTGTTTATAACCACAAAAACTTCTACTGGCTTGCCAGCAAATATGGTGGCTTTACAGACCTGAACGGCGATGGCAAACCCGATACCCAAGCTGAATGGCGCAGCAGCGCCAACAGCTTCGTGCACAACGGCGTGACCTATGAATTGCCGGATAACTATTATGTGGCGGCTAACCCCAACGGCATGGCCGACGGGCTGCGCAAAGCCTTCTCGTCCATTTCCGGAAAGCTCTCGCGCAATGCCGGGTTGAGCTTTGATGGCGCTGATATCGTGGGCGGTGGCATTGATGGCTATTTGCCCAGCTACAACCCATCAAGCTGGACCGGCGATCTGCGATCCTTTGCAGTCAGCGCGGGCAGCGACGGCACAATTGCGACCACACCGAGCTGGAATGCCCAAAACAAACTCGAAGCCCAGGCTGCCGGCACAGGCTGGAACACCAATCGGGTGATCCTCACCGGCAATGGCCTCACCACAGGCTTTGGTGCAGTGCCGTTTCGCAGAGCCAATCTCTCGGCTGCCCAGCTTGCATCGCTCTCGGCCGATTCGGCCACCGCTGAGCGAATCGTGAACTACTTGCGCGGTGATCGCAGCCAGGAAGGGGTGGGCATGCGCACCCGCGCAGCACTGCTGGGCACAATTGTGAACGCGGAGCCGGCTGCCGTGACCGGGCCGAGCGCGATGTATTCCGACGGCAGCAATCCGGGTTACTCCGCGTTTCGGGCGGCTTACAAGAATCGCTCGCCAATGGTTTATGTCGGGGCCAACGATGGCATGTTGCATGCATTTCGGGGCGGGGCGAGCACCAGTGATGGCGGCACCGAGCTCTGGGCCTACATACCCCAATCATTGCTGACTGGAAGCGCCAGCTCCAACGGCCTTGCCAACTTCGCTTCACCGAATTACAGCCATCGGTATCTGGTCGATGGTCCGATACGCGTACAGGATGTGGATATGGCCAACACTGGCGGGGCGGGGGGTTCTGGCGAATGGCGCACCCTGCTGGTGGCCGGGCTCGGCAAGGGCGGGCGCAGCTATGTCGGGATCGACGTGACCGATCCTGCAAGCATGACGGGTGAAAGCGCGGTCGCCAGCAAAGTGCTGTGGGAATTTACGGATCCTGACATGGGATTCAGCTATGGCATAGCCTCCATCTTCAAAACTGAAGCCCATGGTTGGGTGGTGGCCCTCGCCTCGGGCTACGACACGCCAACCGGGCAAGGCTTCATCTTCCTGGTGAACCCGAAGACCGGTGCGCTCTTGCAGAAAATTCCTGTGGCCCCGGGCACCATCAGTGACCCCGCAGGCCTGGCGCACCTCGCGGCCTATGTTCCGGATATGGGCGACTACACGGCAGACACCATCTATGCCGGAGATTTGCTCGGCCGGGTGTGGCGGGTTGATCTCAAGTCCACCGCTGCGACCTACCCAGTGGCGCAGATTGCTACCCTGACCTCGCCAAGCGGTGGAGTGCAACCGATCACCAGCCATCCCGAAGTTCAGGCTCAGCCCGGCGGTGGCGAACGCTTTGTATTCATCGGCACGGGTCGTCTGCTGGACGATACCGACGTGACCCTGAACCAGACCCAAAGCCTGTATGCAATTCGCGATGGCAAGCGCTGGTCGGCCATGCTGACGCCTCAGCCTCCATTGCCTTCATTGGCCACCCGCGGCTCCTTGCAAGTGGTCGGCAATCTAACCAGCGGCATCACGCTGGCTGCGGATAAATCCGGATGGGTATATGACTTGCCCAACGGCACACTTGGTGCCAATGAGCGCAGTTTGATCGCACCTGTGGCGTTCGGTGGGCAGGTGGTGTTTGCCACACTGACTCCCGCTGCGGACCCTTGCGCATCTGGAGGCACGGGCCGCATTTATGCGCTCGCCTTCACTACCGCCCGCACACAGCTTCCCACCACATCCTTGACAGTGCCAACCTCGATCGTGCGTACCAAAATTGTCGGCACCAGCACCAAGCTCAAGGTGTTGGCGACCACTGCAGGTATGGATGCGGGTTCGACACCGCCTCCCGGATGCACTACCGATACTTGTCAGGTTGATTTGAAATCCGGTTCTCCCAACCAGGTCCAGCGGCTCAATGCCCGCGAGATCCGGCCGATTCGTTAAGCAAGAGGTGCTCATGAAATCTAAGACCCTGTTTATCATGAGCTTGTGCCATGCGCTGGTATTCCAGAGCCTGGCATCCACTGCCCATGCCGCTCCAACAGCGCTTGCCGATCGGCCGATTGGCTCAAGTGGTGCGGCCAGCGTGCCCGCCAATGTGCTGTTTACGCCTTCAGTGGAATTTCCCACGGCGGTCAGCCATGCCCATATTGGCAACTTCGATGCCGGGCGCGAATACATCGGTTATTTCGACCCCTACAAGTGCTACTCCTACGATGCGACTGGCGGCTATTTCAACCCGGTGGGTTTCACGATTGGTGTCACCGTGTCTGCCGGGCAACCAATCAAGGGCGGGAGCCGATTTTGCTCGGGGCAGTGGAGTGGCAACTTCCTGAACTGGGCCACGATGCAAACCATCGACACCTTTCGCCAAACCCTCACCGGTGGCGATCGGCGCGTGGACACCACAAGCCTGACGGTCGTGCAGAAGGCATGGGCCAGCGGACAAGGGGGCACGGGAAACTTCCCGACCAAATCGATTTCCGGATCTGCCAATGTGGCCAATGTGTCGCCCTATACCTGGGGTGAGCTCCATATCCGGGTGCAGGGCTTGGGCCGCAATTTTCGCGCCCACTGGGATCGCGGCACGGCGGAAAATGGTTCACTCGATACCAACGAAGTCGAGATGCAGGGTGCTGTGCGTGTCTGTCGGACAGACCAGGTGAGCGGTGCCAGTTTGGAGGAGGGCAATTGTTTTGCCTATCCGGGCGGCACCTCCAAGCCCGTGGGGTTGATCCAGCAAAGTGAATCCCGCATGCGATTTGGCGTGATTGCTTATCTCAATGATTCCAATGCCTTGCGCGATGGCGGCGTGTTGCGCGCGCGTATGAAAGCTGTGGGGCCCACTGAGGCCGTCCCCGGCGCACCTTCACAGCCCAACACCAAAGCCGAGTGGGATCCTTCCACGGGCATATTCGTGGTTAATCCGGATTCGGTGGATGCCAGTGCGTCCGGCGTATCCAACTCAGGCGTCATCAACTATCTCAACAAGTTTGGTGCTTCGGGCAGCTACAAAACCTTCGATAACGTTGGCGAGATGTACTACGCCGCACTGCGCTATCTGCGCAATGCGGGCTCTGTTACCGAATGGCACAACAACCTCAATGACACCCAAAAAGATGGCTTTCCGGTGATTACCAATTGGGAAGACCCCATCAGATATCAGTGCCAGAAAAACTTCACCATTGGCATCGGGGATGTAAACACCCATCGGGATCGCAATGTGCCCGGGGGCACCAATCCCTTTGGTGGTGAGCCTTCGATGCCAGCACAGGTCTCGGCCGACACCGGGGCGGTCAATGCACACAACTGGACCAACGATGTTGGCACCTATGAAGGCATGGGCGCAATTGCTGGCACCAACGGGGGCTGCTGCAGCGCATCCTGGTACATCGCTGGCTTGGCGCACTGGGCCAAAACTCAGGATATCCGCCCGGATCTACCCAACAGGCAAACCGTGGATTTTTACTGGGTGGATGTGCTGGAGTACAGTAATTACCGGCACAAGAACCTCTATTGGATGGCGGCCAAGTATGGCGGCTTTACCGATATCAATGGCGATGGCAAACCTGACACCACATCGGAATGGCGTGCCACAAATAACCGGCTGACCTGGGGCGGCACGACATACGATCTTCCGGATAACTACTTTGTGGCGGGTAATCCGCAAGGCATGGTGGATGGCCTGAAGCGTGCGTTTGCATCCATCAGTTCCAAGATCTCCCGAAATGCCGGTCTTGCGGTCGACACCGCCGATGTCACCTCAGCGGGCAGCGAAGGCTATTTGCCGAGTTATAACCCTTCCAACTGGTCGGGCGATCTCAAGGCCTACAGTGTCTCCGCAGATGCGGCGGGCGTAGTGACCAGCACTTATAAATGGAGCGCTCAGGAAAAACTTGAAGCCCAGGCAGCAGGCACCGGTTGGAATACCGCACGCAATATCGTGACGGGCAATGGGAACAGCACAGGCTTTACTGCGGTGCCCTTTCGCTTCGCCTCGCTCACCACCGCCCAGCGCAACGCATTAAGTGCAGACTCCAGCGTGGCCACCAACCTGGTGAACTATATTCGCGGCGAGCGTACTCAAGAGGGTCTGGCATTTCGCGTGCGCGATAAGCTCCTTGGATCAATCGTCAATAGCGAGCCGGCTGCAGTAGGCGCGCCCAATGCGATGTATTCGGATGGCTCCAATCCCGGTTATTCAGCCTTCAAGCTGGCCAACCAAACCCGCCCGCCGATGGTTTATGCCAGCGCCAACGATGGCATGCTGCATGCGTTTTGGGGCTCGCTTACCGATAGCAATGGCGGTCGCGAGGCTTGGGCCTATGTGCCTTCCAGTTTGCTCAATGCGGGGTCAGTCGCGGAGCCCAATGGGCTGCTCAATTTTGCCAATACCCCTTACGACCATCGCTATCTGGTTGATGGTCCGATTCGGGTCCAGGATGTGGATTTCAACAATACCGGCACTGGTGGAAGCGGCTCAGGCGACTGGCGAACCCTGCTGATCGGTGGCCTGGGTAAAGGCGGGCGGAGTTACTTCGCCATTGATGTCACCAACCCGTCGAGCATGACTTCGGAGACCAGTGTTGCCAGCAAAGTCCTGTGGGAGTTCACTGATGCGGATATGGGCTTGAGCTATGGCATGGCATCGGTATTCAAAACCGAGCGCTATGGCTGGGTCGTGGCTTTCGGCTCGGGCTACAACACGCCCACCGGTCGCGGCTTTGTGTACCTGCTCAATGCCAAGACTGGTGAGCTGCTGCAAAAAATACCGGTGGCTTCAGGCACCACCACCGATCCGGCGGGGCTGGCGCATCTTTCTGCCTATGTGCCCGATCTGTCTGACTACACTGCAGACACGATTTATGCTGGCGATTTATTGGGTCGGGTGTTTCGGATTGATTTGAAATCGAGCACCACGCCCTACCCGGTTGCTCAGATCGCAAGCCTCATAGCCGCCAATGGTCAGCCCCAGCCGATTACCACTTTTCCCGAGGTGCAATCGATGCCCGGATCGCAAGAGCGCTTCGTATTTTTTGGCACAGGGCGTTATCTCGACGAAACCGACACCACCTTGAATCAGACGCAAAGCTTGTATGCGATCAAGGACGGCACTCGCTATAAGGCTCAGCTGGATGCACATGCGGTGCTACCGGCCATTGCGACCCGCGGATCGATGCAGGCGGTCACCAATCTGGCAAGCGGCATTACTCTGGCATCCGATCGGTCGGGCTGGTACTACGACTTGCCCAACGGGTCGATCGGCGTAAATGAGCGCTCGGTGGTTGCACCTACTGCATTTGGGGGGCAGGTGGTGTTCGCCACGATTACACCGGGCGCGGATACCTGCGCTTCGGGTGGCACCGGTCGGTTATACGCGCTTGGCTTTATGACGGCTCGCACGCAGTTTCCAACCAACACCATCACGGTTCCTTCCAATATCGTTCGTACCAAAATCATTGGCGCCGGCTCAAGGATCAAGGTGCTCGCCACGATTGCCGGGCTGGAAGGCGACTCGGCACCGCCTGCGGGTTGCACCACCGATTTTTGCCAGGTCAACCTGACAAACCCAACTCCCAATCAAACACGGCGTCTGAACTCGCGCGAGATTCGGCCGCAATAGCCCGCAGTACAGGCCAGTACAATAGGGGGGATGAACGCCGCATCATCCCCCGTTGCTTCGGACCTGGCCATGCAAGCGCCTGTTGAAAGCGCCCCCTTGGCGGCCAAGCCGCTAGTGCTGGTGGGCATGATGGGATGTGGCAAAACCACGGTCGGGCGTCGCCTCGCTGCGCGTCTGCAGCGCCCCTTCCTGGATGCAGATCGCGAGCTTGAAGAGCGCTGCGGTGTGAGCGTAGCCACCATGTTTGATCTGGAAGGTGAAGCCGGCTTTCGCAAGCGTGAATCAAGTTTGTTGCGCGAATTGGTGGATCGTCCCGAGCTGGTGTTGGCCACTGGCGGTGGAGTCGTTCTCGATCCGGTCAATCGGCAGGTGCTGCGCGATCATGCTCTTGTGATTTATCTGCGAGCCAGTCTTCCCGAGCTCTGGACGCGTTTGCGCAATGATCGCCATCGCCCCTTGCTGGCCACCGCCAATCCCCGGCAACGAATCGCTGAGTTACTGCAAATGCGCGAGCCGCTCTATGAGGATGCCGCGCATCTTCAGGTGCTCACGGGCCGTCAGCCGGTGGAGCGTGTGGTGGGAGATATTTTGGCTTTGCTGGGCAAACCGGCCTCGGCAAAGGCTTCGGAGTCGATATGAATGCCCCTGTGATGGAAGTTGAGGTCAGCCTGAGCGAGCGCAGCTACGCGGTGCAAATCGGCACCGGCCTGCTCGAATCAAACCCCGCATTGTTGAGTTTGGTGCAAGGCCGTCAGGTGGCCATCGTCACCGATACCCATGTTGGTCCGCTTTACGAAGGTGCTGTGCGCAAGCTCGTCGGCGCTCAAGCGAGTGCGCTCATCACCATTACCTTGCCTGCAGGCGAAGCCAATAAAGACTGGGCTCACTTAAACCTGATTTTTGATGCGCTCCTCCAGGCGCAAATGGATCGTAAGTGCGTGATCATTGCGCTGGGTGGTGGCGTTATCGGTGATATGGCGGGCTTTGCTGCCGCGGTGTATC
Source organism: Burkholderiales bacterium (assembly GCA_027487815.1). Taxonomy (GTDB): domain Bacteria; phylum Pseudomonadota; class Gammaproteobacteria; order Burkholderiales; family Burkholderiaceae_E; genus JAIYCW01. The sequence continues at coordinate 94,902 of JAIYCW010000062.1, read as the reverse complement.
AGCGGGGTGTGGATTTTGTGCAGATCCCCACCACCTTACTAGCTCAGGTGGATTCATCCGTGGGCGGCAAAACAGCGATCAATCATCCGCTGGGCAAAAATATGATCGGTGCATTTCATCAGCCGCGGCTTGTGCTTGCGGATGTGGGTGTGTTGCGCACTTTGCCGGCGCGTGAAGTAAGTGCTGGTTTGGCAGAAGTCATAAAACACGGCGCGATTGTTGACACCGATTATTTGCAGCTCACCGAGCAAACCATGCCGCGTCTGCTGGCGCTCGATCCGGAAGCGTTAAGCGCGATCGTGGCGGGCTCGGTGCGAATCAAGGCTGCGGTAGTGGCTCAAGATGAGCGTGAGGCCGGGTTACGTGCGATCCTGAATTTTGGTCACACCTTTGGGCATGCCATTGAAGCCGGGCTCGGCTATGGGCAGTGGTTGCATGGTGAGGCGGTCGGTGCCGGGATGGTGTTTGCCGCAGATCTATCCACGCGCCTGGGCCTGTTAGGCGCAGATGAGCGCGAACGATTGGTCGCCACCATTGCTGCTGCCGGATTGCCCGTTGCAGGGCCCCGGTGGGATGCTGCGCGCTATGTAGAGTTGATGGCGGTGGATAAAAAAGCCGAACAAGGCACACCCAAGTTTGTGCTGCTTGATGGGTTGGGTAAAACCCGGGTGCAGCGAGTGGCTGACACCCCCCTTCACGCGACCCTGCAAGCCTGCTCCACGGCAGCGCTGAACTAGACTGCACAATGGCGCTGGCCCCTTTTGCAGCGCGACCCGCCAACACCAAAGGCCGTGCGATTCCCGAGCCGCCCTCACCGGGTCGCAGTGTGTATCAGCGTGATCGGGATCGTGTGGTGCACAGCACTGCATTTCGCCGCCTCGAATACAAAACCCAGGTGTTCTTGAATCATGAGGGCGATCACTTTCGCACCCGCCTGACGCATAGCATTGAGGTGGCGCAGCTCGCGCGCAGAGTCGCTCGGATGTTGCGCGTCGAGGAGGATCTCACTGAGGCGATTTCGCTGGCCCACGATCTTGGGCACACCCCGTTCGGGCACGCGGGTCAGGACGCGTTGAACCACTGCATGAAGCAGCATGGCGGGTTTGAACACAATCTTCAATCCCTGCGCGTGGTGACTTTGCTCGAGCAGCGCTACCCCGCATGGGATGGGCTTAACCTCAGCTTTGAGACTCTTGAGGGCATTCTTAAGCATTGCTCGATACGCAATGCTCGCAAGCTTGGTGTGTTGGGCGAACGCTTTATCGCTCGCCAGCAGCCGGGCCTGGAAGCACAAATTGCGAACCTTGCCGATCAGGTGGCCTACACCGGGCACGATATTGATGATGGCTTGCGCTCCGGCCTGCTTGAACTCGATGCCGTGCTCCGCATCCCCTTGGTTGCCGAGCACTGGGCCGAGGTCAGAAAGCAATTTGCGCAGCTCGATGAGCGTCGCGCGAGCCTGCAGATGCTCAGGCACCTGGTCGACACTCTCGTGCGCGATATGGTGCACACCACTCGTGAGCGCTTGAGCACGCATATGCCTGCGAGCGTTGATGAAGTGAGGCGTGCCCCGCCCTTGGTCGGATTTTCGCCGGCGATCGAGCAAGGGCTCAAACCATTGCGAAGCCTGTTGTTCAAGCGCCTGTATCGTCATCCGCGTGTGGTGGAGCAAATGCAGGCGGCCCAGCGTGTGATCGCCGAACTCTTTGATGCGTATTGCGCTGAGCCGGCTCAGATGCCCGAGCAACATAGCTTGCGTGCGCGTGGTGTGGATGCCCTGCAGCGCACAGTCGCGGACTACATCGCGGGCATGACCGATCGGTATGCCCTGCGCGAGCATGAGCGATTGTTCGGCCCGCAGGTCGCGCAGGCACTGACGATGCGCTAGCGCGCTTGTTGCGCAGGCTGCTCTATTGAAAACCTGGGGTTAACAATGCTGTTACCCTTAACCGCATAGTCTGAGCGCGTCCGCCACATTAGACTCGGCGTATCGAAACTACTTGGCGAAACCTTATGCGATCCGGAATTAGTCGGTCATTCAAGTTGCTGGGCGCGGCTTGGCTTTCTATTGCTTTATCAATGGTCACCGGCTGCGCTTCCACCGACTCGATACAGGCCAGAGCGATAAGCTATAACCGGTACATGGATGACTTCAAAGCAAAAAATGCGTTCATCGACCACACTTTGATCCGCGCCGATGGCCACAAGATCAATGCGCGGGAATTTGGAAGAGAGTTTAAAGGTCAGTCCCCAACCATCGTGATGATGCATGGATTTCCCGATAACCAGCATTTGTATGATCTGCTCGTGCCCTTGCTTTCGAATACACGCCATGTCGTGACATTCGATTTTCTGGGATGGGGTAAGTCACAAAGCCCATTGGGCCAAAAGTATCCTGTTGCGGTTCAGCTCGAAGACATCCGCACTGTCATGTCTTCGCTGAAGCTGGACCTCGTTGATGTGGTCGTCCATGACCTGTCCGGTCACAGTGGCATTGACTGGGCCTTGGCCAATCCCGACAAGGTCGCCAAGCTTGTGCTGCTGAACACCTACTACACCAACACCCCCACGCTGAAGGCACCGGATGCGATTGAGTTTTACTCAAAACCAGGTTGGCTCCGGGATCTTGCGACCTGGGGTGCCACTCGGGCACCGTCGAGGTTCGAAGGCGGGTTGGCCAGCCAATTGAATCAGTTTATTTTCACCCCGGCGGTTCGGGATAAGTTTGTGCCGATCTTTGTTCATGACGGAGCCTATATGCGACCCGCATTTTTCAGCTCGGTAGGCTACCTTTGGGAAGAAATCCAGCGAAGGGAAAAAGAGTTACCGAAGATGCAAGCCTTCGGTAAGCCCGTGCGCATCATCTTTGGCGAGAATGACCCTTCGCTCAATCCAGGCGTGGCTGCCGATTTTCATAAGATATTCAAAAACAGCAACTTGACGATAGTAAAAGATGCCGGTCACTATGTGCAGTTGGATAAGCCTGAAGCTATCGCTGACCTAATCCGCTGATCTGATCCTCTAATTTCAGCGATGGCCTATTTCTTCGCCGCGGCATCGATCATCGCTTGCAGATCTGCACCACTCTTGTAGTGAGGTACCCGCATTACGAGCCGTTTGCCACGCTGAAAAAACGCATTGGCTCCACTGACTTCTTGCGCCCAATAACCATCAGCCAGTTTCACATTGCCTGGCACATCCAGCAAGAAGGCCTCGCGCGATTGGCGGCCACCAAAGATATACAGCTTGCCGTTGAGAATGCGCCAGCTGTCAGCATCGCCGCCCCAGGGAATGCCATACACAATACCGTTAGCGCAGTAGCCGCCATACTGGGGGAGGTATTTCTCCGGGGCAGCATCAAAGAGGGCCTTATGCTCAGGCTTGCTGAACCAAAAGCTCACCCCCTTGTATACGCTCTTGATCGTGGGTTGGCCGCGCCGGTGAGTGTTCTCCGTGAAGTAGCTCACCACATCATGACCAAACAGCATCAGATGCTTGTCGTCATCTACCGATACTGCATTTACCGGGCTCAAGCCCTGCCCGGGGCTTTGCGTGACCAAGGGCGCGCAGCCTGTTACTCCCACAACGCCGATTAAAGCGGCGTACCACGCAATGCGGCTGAACAAGCGTGACCTGCTGTTTGATGTCGGCAATGAGCTCATATCTTCTTCCTGGAAAGTCTACTTCTTGGCGGCTTCGACCATCTTGGCCAATTCAGCGCCGGTCTTGTAATGCGGCACCTTGTTATAGGTGGTGCGTTTGGTGCGCTGGAAAAAGGCGTTGGCATCCTTGACTTCGCTATCCCAATACTGATGCGCGAGCTTCAAGTTACCTGCGAGGTCCAGCTCAAACGCTTCCTTGGAGGATTTTCCGCCAAAGATGTACAACTTGCCATCCACGATACGCCAGGTGTCTGCGTCGCCGCCCCAGGGAATGGCATAAGCCAGCCCGTTGGCGCAATAGCCGCCGAATTGTGGAATGTACTTCTCGGGAGCGGCATCAAAAAGCGCCTTGTGCTGTGCGGAAGCAAACCAGAAGCTCACGCCCTTGTGCACGCTTTTGATCGCGGGCTGGCCCATTTGATGACGACCTTGGGTGAAGTAGCTCACTACATCATGGCCAAACAGCATCAGGTGTTTGTCTTCGCCTTGTGAAATCGCATTCACGGGGCTCAGGCCCTGACCTGGGCTTTGGGTAATCAGGGGCGCGCACCCCCCAAGGCCGAGGGCCACAGCAAGTGCAGGCGCCAAGAATACGCGGCGGGGGAGGGACATTGTGGGCATGATCATCCTTGAAGGTGCCAAAAAGACTGTCGGTCGAATGGTACCCCCTAGCCTGACACTGCCCGGCGGTTCAGCGCAATCCGGCAGGCAATTAGGTGCTGAGTTTTAGTCGGAATGCTTCTTTTTGCAAGCGTAGCCGGTTATACTTTACGACCCGGGTCTGCGCTCTTCGCTGCACTGCGACAACTCCAAGATTGATAACCCTCTCGGAGTAAGCAAGGACTAACTTTCGGTAATTTGATTGGTGCTCTTTCTGGAGTTTGTCGATGGACACGCCTGCGCAACTGCGCCCTGAAGCCCAGGGTTTGTATTCCCCGTCCAACGAACACGATGCCTGTGGCGTCGGGTTTGTGGCCCATATCAAGGGCAAAAAGAGCCACAAGATTATCGAGCAGGGATTACAGATTCTTTGCAATCTGGATCACCGCGGTGCGGTGGGTGCCGATCCCCTGATGGGTGATGGCGCTGGCATCCTGGTCCAGATTCCTGATCAGTTTTTCCGCGAAGAGCTGGCGCGCCAGGGTGTGAGCCTGCCGCCAGCCGGTGAGTATGGCGTGGGCATGGTGTTTTTGCCCAAAGAAAACGCTTCGCGCCTGGCCTGTGAGCAGGAGCTCGAGCGTGCGGTGCGTGCTGAGAAACAGGTACTGCTCGGCTGGCGCGATGTGCCCGTGGATGAAGCGATGCCAATGTCGCCCACGGTGCGCGCCAAAGAGCCGGTGATTCGTCAGATTTTTATCGGGCGCGGCCATGATGTGATGGTCACCGACGCACTGGAGCGCAAGCTCTATGTGATTCGCAAGATGGCCAGCCATGCGATTCAGGCGCTCGATCTCAAGCACGGCAAAGAGTATTTCGTCCCGTCGATGTCGGCGCGCACGATTGTGTACAAAGGCCTGCTCTTGTGTGGGCAGGTCGGACAGTATTACAAAGACCTGCAAGACCCGCGCGTGGTCTCAGCCCTGGCTCTGGTGCATCAGCGCTTTTCTACCAACACTTTCCCGGAATGGCCGCTTGCGCATCCCTACCGGATGGTCGCCCACAACGGTGAGATCAATACCGTCAAGGGCAATTACAACTGGCTGCGTGCTCGCGAAGGTGTGATGGCTTCGCCGGTGCTTGGCGATGATCTGCAAAAGCTGTATCCGATTGTGTATGCCGGGCAAAGCGATACCGCCACTTTCGATAACTGCCTCGAGCTTCTGGTCATGGCGGGCTATCCGATTGCCCACGCGATGATGATGATGATTCCCGAAGCCTGGGAACAGCACACGCTGATGGATGCGAAGCGTCGCGCTTTCTATGAATTCCATGCCGCGATGATGGAGCCCTGGGATGGGCCAGCCGCCATTGCCTTCACTGATGGCCGCCAGATCGGCGCCACGCTGGATCGCAACGGCTTGCGCCCCGCGCGGTATTGCGTAACGGATGACGACATGGTGATCATGGCTTCTGAGTCCGGTGTGTTGCCGATTCCGCAAAGCAAGATCGTCAAGAAGTGGCGTTTGCAGCCGGGCAAGATGTTTTTGATTGATCTCGATCAGGGCCGCATCATCGATGATGCCGAGCTCAAGCAGCAGCTGGCCAATAGCAAGCCGTATCGCGAGTGGATCGAGGCAATCCGCATCAAGCTTGACCAGATTGATGTTGAGAAAAGTGATTGGCAGGCCGAGCAAAAGCAGCTCAGCGAAGAAGTGGCCAATGCGCCTTCATTGCTTGATCGTCAGCAAACCTTTGGCTACACCCAGGAAGACCTCAAATTCCTGATGACGCCGATGGCCGCGGCTGGTGAAGAAGCCGTGGGCTCAATGGGCAATGATTCGCCCTTGGCCGTGCTCTCGAGCAAAAACAAGCCGCTCTACAACTATTTCAAGCAGTTGTTTGCGCAGGTGACCAATCCGCCGATCGATCCGATTCGCGAGCAGATGGTGATGTCGCTGGTGAGCTTCATTGGCCCAAAACCAAACCTGCTCGACCTCAACACTGTGAATCCACCGATTCGCCTGGAGGTCAGTCAGCCGATTCTGGATTTCAAGGATATGGCCAAGATCCGCCATATCGAGCACTACACCGACAACAAGTTCAAATCCTACGAGCTGGATATTTGCTATCCGGTGGTGTGGGGTAAGGAAGGTATCGAAGCTCGCCTGGCCTCGCTTGCTGCTGAGGCTGAGGATGCAGTGCGCTCGGGCTACAACATCCTGATCGTGTCAGATCGCAAGGTGGGTCCGCAGCGTTTGGCGATCCCTGCGCTTTTGGCGATGAGTGCCGTCCATCAGCATTTGGTGAATGAAGGCTTGCGCACCTCCGCAGGCTTGGTAGTAGAAACCGGGTCGGCTCGGGAAACCCATCATTTCGCCTTGCTCGCAGGCTACGGTGCCGAAGCTGTGCATCCGTATCTCGCGCTTGAGACTCTGAGTGATTTATCCAAAGGCTTGCCTGCAGACCTAGGCCCTGAAAAGGCCATGAAGAATTACATCAAGGCGGTGGGCAAGGGCTTGATGAAGGTGATGTCCAAGATGGGCATCTCGACCTATATGAGCTATTGCGGCGCGCAGATTTTCGAAGCGATTGGCTTATCCAAACCGATGGTGCAGAAATACTTCACCGGCACCTCCAGCAATATCGAAGGCATCACTGTCTTTGAAGTCGCCGAAGAGGCCTTGCGCTTGCATCATCAGGCCTTTGGCACCGATCCGGTGTTGGCCCAATCACTCGATGCTGGTGGTGAGTATGCTTATCGGATTCGCGGCGAAGACCATATGTGGACGCCTGATTCGATTGCCAAGTTGCAGCACTCCACGCGCACCAACAACTTCAGCACCTACAAGGAATATGCCGCGCTGATTAATGATCAGTCGGTGCGTCATATGACCTTGCGTGGCCTGTTTGACTTCAAGGTGGAGCCAAACCAATCAATACCGATTGATGAGGTGGAGCCCGCCAGCGAAATCGTCAAGCGCTTTGCCACTGGTGCAATGTCTTTGGGCTCGATCTCCACTGAAGCGCACGCCACTTTGGCGGTTGCGATGAATCGTATCGGCGGCAAGAGCAACACCGGTGAAGGCGGCGAAGACGCAATGCGCTATCGCGCCGAAATGCGCGCCGGTGAATCGGTCATCAAGGATGGCGACACACTGGGTTCCGTGATTGGTGAGAGCCGCATTGAGGCCACGATTCCGTTGATGAAGGGCGACTCCCTGCGCTCCAAGATCAAGCAGGTGGCCTCCGGGCGCTTTGGCGTTACGGCGGAGTATCTTTCGAGCGCCGATCAGATTCAGATCAAGATGGCTCAAGGCGCCAAGCCTGGTGAAGGCGGCCAATTGCCGGGCGGCAAGGTGTCGGACTATATCGGCATGTTGCGGTATTCGGTGCCAGGCGTGGGGTTGATTTCTCCGCCTCCGCATCACGATATCTACTCGATTGAAGACCTCGCCCAGCTGATTCATGATCTGAAAAACGCCAATGCACGCGCCTCGATCTCGGTCAAACTGGTGAGCGAAGTAGGTGTGGGCACCGTGGCTGCTGGTGTGGCCAAAGCCAAAGCGGATCATGTGGTGATTGCAGGCCATGATGGCGGCACAGGCGCTTCGCCTTTGTCATCGATCAAGCATGCGGGCACTCCATGGGAGCTGGGCCTGGCTGAGACTCAGCAAACACTCGTGCTCAATCAATTGCGTGATCGCATCATCGTGCAGGCCGATGGCCAGATGAAAACCGGTCGCGATGTGGCGATTGCAGCATTGCTGGGTGCCGATGAGTTCGGGTTTGCAACTGCCCCGCTCGTGGTGGAAGGCTGCATCATGATGCGCAAGTGCCACCTCAACACTTGCCCGGTAGGTGTAGCTACCCAGGATCCGGTGCTGCGTCAGAAATTCCAGGGCAAGCCCGAGCATGTCGTGAACTACTTCTTCTTTGTAGCCGAAGAAGTGCGCGAAGTGATGGCCAAGCTGGGCATTCGCAAGTTCAACGACATGATTGGCCGCTCCGAGCTGCTCGATACCCGCAAAGGCGTGGAGCACTGGAAGGCGCGCGGGCTGGATTTCACTCGGGTGTTCTATAAGCCCCTGGCCGATGACCAGGCCGTGGTTCGTCGTGCGATTCATACCCAGGATCATGGGCTGGATCGTGCGCTGGATAACAAGCTGATCGAGCTTGCCAAGCCCGCGATTGAGCGCAAGGAAAAAGTCTCCTTTATCCTGCAGATCGCCAATGTCAATCGCACCGCGGGCACCATGCTTTCGGGTGAAGTGGCGCGGCGCTATGGGCATGAGGGTTTGCCGGATGACACAATTCATATCCAGCTCAATGGCACTGCAGGCCAAAGCTTTGGTGCATTCCTCGCCCATGGCATCACTCTCGATCTGGTGGGTGAAGGCAATGACTATGTGGGCAAGGGCTTGTCGGGTGGCCGCATCGTGGTGCGCCCCACCAATGATTTCCGGGGCAAGGCCGATGAAAACATCATCGTTGGCAACACCGTGCTGTATGGCGCGATAGCTGGCGAGGCCTTTTTCAGCGGTGTGGCGGGCGAGCGCTTTGCAGTGCGCAACTCGGGCGCAACCGCAGTGGTGGAAGGCACCGGTGATCACGGCTGCGAATACATGACCGGCGGCACCATCGTTGTGCTGGGTGAAACCGGGCGCAACTTTGCAGCGGGCATGTCGGGCGGTATCGCTTATGTCTACGATCCCAAGGGCGAGTTTGCGGCGCGCTGCAACACCTCCATGGTGTCGCTCGAAAAGGTGCTCTCAACCTCCGAGCAGCTGGTGCAAACCGATCCGGCCACCTGGCATCGCGGCGAGTGCGATGAGATCGTGTTGAAGAGCCTTATTGAAAAGCAGTTCCAGGCCACCGGCAGCGAGAAGGCGCGCCAGTTGCTGGACAACTGGGATCAATCGCGTACTCGGTTCGTCAAAGTGTTTCCGCTGGAGTACAAGCGTGCGCTCGGTGAGATGCACGCCGCCAAGCTCGCCAAGGGCTTGACCCCTCCTGTCATCAACAAGGAAGCGGCGCGCAGCACCGCCTCCAGCAAGTAATTTAGTGAGCCTGAATAGCCATGGGTAAAGTCACCGGATTTCTCGAACTGCAACGCCTTCAGGAAGCGGCTGAAGCCGCTGAATCGCGCGTAAAACACTATCGCGAATTTGTACTGCATCTCAATGATGATGAAGCGTCCAAGCAAGGCGCGCGCTGTATGGATTGCGGCATCCCGTTTTGCCAAAACGGCTGCCCGATCAACAACATCATTCCCGATTGGAATGATCTGGTGTATCGCGGCAATTGGAAATCCGCGCTCGACACCTTGCATTCGACCAATAACTTCCCCGAGTTCACCGGGCGGGTGTGTCCTGCGCCTTGCGAGGCCGCCTGTACGCTGAACATCAACAACGATCCGGTAGGCATCAAGTCGATCGAGCATGCCATCATCGACAAGGGCTGGGAGATGGGCTGGGTTGTGCCTCAGGTGCCCAACCAGCGCACTGGCAAGAAAGTCGCCGTGGTGGGTTCGGGCCCGGCAGGAATGGCCGCAGCTCAGCAGCTCGCACGCGTTGGCCATGATGTGACGGTGTTCGAGAAGAATGATCGTATCGGCGGTTTGCTGCGCTATGGCATTCCTGATTTCAAGATGGAAAAGCAGCACATTGATTTGCGCACCAATCAGATGGCCGCCGAGGGTGTGAAGTTTCGCACCAGCGTATTGATCGCTGATGCGCCGCTCGATGCCACCATCACTGATCTCTCCAAGGAGCGGATCAGCCCCAAGCAGTTACAAGAAGAGTTTGATGCTGTGCTGCTTGCAGTGGGCGCTGAGCAACCGCGTGATCTGCCTGTGCCCGGGCGTCAGCTCAAGGGCGTACATTTTGCGATGGAGTTTTTGCCGCAGCAAAACCGCGTGGTTGCCGGTGATCAGGTCGGCCAGCAGTTGTTGGCCTCGGGCAAAAATGTGGTTGTGATTGGTGGTGGTGATACTGGCTCGGATTGTGTGGGCACAAGCAATCGGCAAGGGGCCAAATCGGTGACCCAGTTCGAATTGATGCCGCAGCCACCCGAGCAGGAAAACAAAGAGCTGAGCTGGCCCTATTGGCCTGCCAAGCTGCGCACGTCTTCCTCGCATGAAGAGGGGTGTGAGCGCGATTGGGCCGTCACCACCAAAGCCTTCAAGGATGACGGCAAGGGCAACGTGTCGGCACTCATCGCTGCGCGTGTTGAATGGCAAAAGGATCCGGTTACCGGCCAAAGCAAAATGGTTGAGGTGGCAGGCTCTGAATGGGAAGTACCCGCCGATCTCGTGTTGTTTGCCATGGGGTTTGTCGCACCCATTGGCTCGGTGGTGGAAGCCTTTGGTATCGAGAAAGATAACCGGGGCAATGCCAAGGCAAGCACCGAAGGCGCCAAGAGCTATTTCACCAATGTTCCGAAGGTATTTGCTGCGGGTGATGTGCGCCGCGGGCAGTCCCTGGTGGTGTGGGCGATTCGTGAAGGGCGGCAAGCTGCGCGCGCAGTGGATGAGTTTTTGATGGGGACGAGTACTTTGCCTCGCTAGTTTGTATGGAAGACGCAAAGCGTTTTACCAGGGTGTTCGTTAGGCGCCCCAATGCACGTCTTTAGCGGGTGTCGATCAAAGTTCCCTGTCGTAGCCTTTCGAGATGAAACGCTGTTGATCCAATCGGCGATTTCCCCCGGATAATGGATGGGCTGATTGGATTGTTAAGGTGAACGCTCCGTCATCTTGAGTAGATGATTACGCCCTAAGCTCAGGATTCCTATTTTGTAATTCCAAGGGGATTCTCGTGGCCATTCCATTTACCGAAGCACGGCGTCGTGTTTTGCAATCGAGCGGCGCTCTTGCTGCTTCCAGCGTCGTTGGCACGCTTGGCTTGCTTCAACATAGCAATGCACTTGCGTCAGGCACGCAACTGGTATCGGCAACCTCGCCTTATGGTCCGCTGGCACCAGTTAACGACCTTGCAACAGGTCTGCCTTTGCTTCAGTTGCCCGCAGGGTTTAGCTACCGCTCGCACGGTTGGACCAATGATGTGATGACCGATGGTCGTCCAACGCCAAGCAATCATGATGCGATGGGTGTGATTGAAACCCGTCGTGTGGGGCGCAGCGTTCAGCATGTCATCGTGCGGAACCACGAGCGTGGCGTGGTCTCGGCGACCACCAATGGAGGTGCGATTGTTGCGCCTGCGGTTTACGACAGCGCTTTGGTTAACGGGCCAATTACCGTAAGCGGTCTCACGGTTGCGACAGTGAGTGGCTATAGCGGCGGCGGCACGTCGACCATGGTCTTCGCCGATGGTCAGTGGCGCTCCTCGGTCAGCTCATTGGCCGGCACGTTAGGTAATTGCGCAGGCGGCGTTACACCTTGGGGCACTTGGTTGAGCTGTGAGGAAACCGTGGCTGACCTTACCTCGCTTGGCGGCAAGCCACACGGTTATGTGTTCGAAGTCGACAGCGAGCCCGCGGATACCATTGCTAATCCTATTGTAGAAATGGGTCGCTTTGTTCACGAAGCAGTTGCAGTAGATCCAGCCACTGGCTACGTCTATGAAACAGAAGACAACCGCAATGTTGCAGGCTTTTATCGCTACATCCCTGACGACTTGAGCGGTACGCTTGGCAGCTTGCATAAGGGTGGCACACTTCAGGCTTCACGAATCAAGACCATCGTCAACAAGGCTGTTGCGGCGACACTTGCGGAAGCAAACAACCTCGGGTTTCTGAATCCGCAAATTGGCGATGAATATGAGCTTGAGTGGGTTGATATCGCTAACCCGGATGCAAACCCTGCAGTTGTTACAGGCCAGCCTGGTGGCGTTGCGCAGGCTGTAATGGCCGGGCCCACTATCCAGGCACTTGCTGCGGGTTGCGCACGGTGGAGCCGTGGCGAAGGCATCTGGTATGCCGCAGGCAAGATGTTCATTGTTGACACCGCAGCTGGCGTAGATAGCCAAAACCGGCCGGGCCGTGGTGAGGGCGCGGTGTGGGAGTTGACCCTCTCGACTATGCGGATCAAGGCGATATTTGTGAGTGGTGCCTCGACGGTGGGCAACAATCCAGACAACATCGTGGTCAGCCCCCGTGGTGGCATCATTCTTTGCGAAGACGGTGGCGCATCAAATGACGCGTTTGGACTAGGGACTCGTTTGCTCGGACTCAATGCGGCAGCCCAAGCCTACATTTTCTGCAAGAACAACCTGAACTTCTCCACTGCGCAATTTACCGCCGCAGGAAAAATAGCCACAGGTGGTGACTTGCGGGGCATTGAGTTTTGCGGCGCTTGTTTTGAGCCATCAGGTCGTACTTTGTTTGTGAACATCCAAACGCCGGGTATCACTTTCGCGATCACCGGCCCATGGGCTAAAGGTAACCTTTGATAGGACTTATCTGACCTGCTGATTTGGGAGGCTGCGGCGCGCTGCATAATATGCGCGCTGCAGAAATCCAAGGAGGCACCCCATGTTGATCACCCCGCGCGACTGGTCGAGTCACGCCGCATATGTTTCCCCCGGTTATAAATCCACGACCAAACGCGGTCCGCTCAAGCCTTTGGTACCCCTGAAAGCCAAGCTTTCGGATTTGCAAGCTCCGGTATATGGGCAAGACGAGCTGGACGCGCTGGATCACGACCTGACGCGCAATGCCCGGGTGAATGGAGAGCCGCTCGGTGAGCGCATGATCATCACAGGACGGGTGCTCGATGAAGGGGGCAAGCCGATTGCCAACACCTTGGTTGAGCTGTGGCAAGCCAATAGCACGGGCCGCTATGTGCATAAAGTGGATCAGCATGATGCCCCGCTTGACCCGAATTTTCTTGGAGCGGGGCGTTGTATCACAGATGAGCAGGGCCGATATCGGTTTCTGACCATCAAGCCCGGAGCCTATCCCTGGGGGAACCATCCGAATGCATGGCGCCCCAATCATCTGCATTTTTCCTTGTTCGGCCAAACGCTGCCCCAGCGTTTAGTGACGCAGATGTATTTCCCCGGTGATCCCTTGCTTGCCTACGATCCCATCTTTGCAGCCAGCCCCGAGAAAGCACGAGATCGTCTGGTCGCAAAGATTTCCATGGATGAGACTCAGGAGGGTTTTGCTTTGGGCTATGTGTTTGACATGGTGTTGCGCGGCCCGACCCAAACACCTTTTGAACAATTGCTGGGAGCGCGGGTATGAGCGCACTCGGACAGACTCCTTCGCAAACGGTTGGGCCTTTTTTTGCTTATGGCCTGGTGCCTGCTCAGTACTCCTACCCTTTTCGCAGCCTCTTTGATAATCGCCTGGCGCAGCCGTTTGCTGCGGGGGAGCATGTGCGTTTATTTGGCACGGTGCGTGATGGTGATGGCAAGCCGATTGAGGACGCGCTACTCGAAATCATCCAGGTCGATGCTGCTGGCAACCCGGTGAACACACTCGATCAAGCGCGGACGAGCGGATTTCGCGGCTTTGGACGAGTCGGGACGGGCACATTGGGTGGTGGACGCTATGAGTTCTTCACGGTGAAGCCCGGTGCTGTTGATGGCGCGCCTCACATCACGATGGTGGTCATGATGCGCGGCATATTGCTGCATGCCTTCACACGGGTGTACTTTGAGGATGAAGCAGCGGCCAATGCCTCTGATGAAGCTTTGAATGCCGTGCCTGCAGAAAGAAGAAGCACGCTTATTGCGCGCAAGGTTGTCTCAGGCGCAGGCGTGGGATATGAGTTCGATATTCATATGCAGGGCGATCAGGAAACTGCGTTTTTTGATTTGTGAGGTCGGGCGCTTGGCCGACGGCCGGGCGCAGACTCGGTTCAGAAGTCTTTGTCCCGGAACTGAAGCGGCGTTACCCCCCTATGCTGCTTGAAGAAGCGCGAGAAATAGGCCGGGTCCGAGAAGCCAAGTAGCAGGGCAATGGCCTTGATGTCCATGCCCCCAAACCTCAAGTCCCGCTCGGCTTCAAGCAGCAGACGTTCGCGCACCAGGTCAATGGCACGCAGGCCGATAAGTTCCTTGCACACCCGGTTAAGCTGCGTGCTGGTGATGCCAAGTTTTTCCGCGTAGACAGTAAGCGGCCAGTGGTCGCGATAATGCTCATCGAGCATTCGCCGAAATTGTTCGAGGTGGCGCTGCTTGCGATTGATGGGGCCGGTGGGCTCCAGGGAGCTTTCGCCTAGCAGGCGCAACATCAACACGCAAAGCGCTTCGACTTGGGAGCGCAGCATGATTTCGCGGTGAGCGGTAGCGCGCTCGAACTCATGGATCAATCCACTGACTACCGCATCAATAGGCCCTGCCAAACGATGACGTGAACCCAGCGAAATGGCCCGCGCTTGTGAAAGGGTGCTGAGTAATTTTTTGCCGATCTCCCACTGCGCAAGGTGCTCCTGATCGAGGGTGACCACAATGCCATCGGTATCACGCGAAAAGCTGAAGGCGTGTTCAACACCCGCGGGAAGCAGAACAATGCCCGGCATCAACAAGGGCTCCGATTCAAGACCGAGCTGCACCCTGGCAGATCCTTTACGCAGCCAAAGCAGTTGTACGAAGCGCGGGTGCACATGCGGGCGGATCTCCCAGTGATGCTCCCGACTGCGTTTCGAGACCACTTCGCAATGCAGGAAATCTGCAAGGCGTTTGCTGACAGTTTCCCCGTAAAGGCTATATGAGGGCGAGTGCTTCATGTTCGAATAGTGCAATTAAAGGATGCCTCTGTCCAGCCCTTACAGTTAGGCCGCACGTGTCAGCTTGACTACTATCGAGATTAAATCGGCAGCATCAGCCAGTTACAAAGATTCTTGGAGACTTCATGAAAACACAGGTTGCCATCATTGGCGCGGGGCCCTCGGGCTTGTTGCTCGGGCAGCGGCTGCATCAGGCCGGTATTGACGCGGTGATCATCGAGCGCAAGTCGGCGGACTATGTGTTGAGCCGGATTCGCGCGGGGGTACTGGAGCGGGGCACAGTGGCGCAACTTGAGCAGCTCGGCATCGCCGGGCGCTTGCATGAGCAAGCCTTGCCGCATGATGGGGTGGAGCTTTCTTTTGCGGGCGCACGTCATCGCATTGATATCGGCACGCTGGTAGGCAAGCAAGTGATTGTGTATGGCCAAACCGAAGTCACGCGGGATTTGATGGAAGCGCGCGCAGCCTGCGGCGCGCTCACGATTTATGAAGCCGACGATGTTGAGCTGCATGATGTTGATGGTGCAGCGCCCTGGGTGAGCTATCGCAAGGATGGACAAAGCTTGCGCCTCGATTGTGATTTTATTGCCGGCTGCGATGGCTTTCATGGGGCGAGCCGTGCGGCGCTGCCTGCCTCCGCATTTAAAACCTACGAGAAGGTGTATCCCTTCGGTTGGCTGGGTGTGCTGGCCGATGTGCCACCGGTATCTCATGAATTGATCTATGCGAATCATGAGCGTGGCTTTGCGCTATGCAGCATGCGTTCGCATACTCGCAGTCGCTACTACATTCAATGTTCGGTGGATGAAAAAGTCGAAGCCTGGTCGGACGATTTATTCTGGGAAGAGCTCAAGCGCCGATTGCCGCAAGAGGCCGCTGAAAAAATGATAACCGGCCCTTCGATTGAAAAGAGCATCGCGCCGCTGCGCAGTTTTGTGGTGGAGCCGATGCGTTTTGGCCGCTTGTTTCTCGCAGGCGATGCGGCGCATATCGTGCCGCCCACTGGAGCCAAGGGCCTGAATCTCGCTGCCAGTGATGTGCATTATCTGGCTCATGCGCTGACGGATTTTTATCAGCAGGGTCGCCGCTTTACGGAAATCGATCAGTATTCCGCCCGCTGCTTGCGACGCGTATGGAAGGCGGTGCGCTTTTCCTGGTGGTTCACCACCATGATGCATCGTTTCCCCGATACCGGTGATTTCGGGCAGCGCATTCAAGAGGCCGAGCTGGCCTATCTGGTCTCGTCTGAGCATGCGAGTGCCGCATTTGCTGAAAATTATGTAGGACTGCCCTACGAAGTCTGATGCCGGGTTGTTATGCTGTGGGATAAACAAGCAATCATTTCCAGGAGATGAGTCATGGCGCAGTTGCATAACCTTGATGCCGCACAATTAAGTGCAGCCTATCGCAAGCTTGAGCTTTCCCCCGTTGAGGTTGCCAAAGCAGTGCTTGACCATATTGAGCGCTGGGAGCCCAAGATCAATGCGATGTATCTGGTGCATCGTGAGCGCGCGCTTGAGCAAGCGCAGGGTGCCGAAGCCCGGTGGCGCAACGCCGCTCCGCTATCGCCCATCGATGGTGTCCCGATCACGATCAAGGAAAACATTTTTACCGCGGGTGACCCCGCGCCCATTGGGTCGGCGGCAGCGGATCTCACACCCAAGAGCGCCGATGCGCCTTCCGCTGCACGATCCCGTGAAGCTGGCGCGGTGTTGCTCGGCAAGACCACCATGCCTGATTTCGGGATGCTGTCGGCCGGGCTGTCCTCGTTTCACGGGCGCACTCGCAACCCCTGGAATCTTGAGCGCAATACCTCGGGGTCATCGTCTGGTGCCGGAGCTGCCGGTGCGGCGGGCTATGGGCCGCTGCATATCGGCACCGACATTGGGGGATCAGTGCGTTTGCCTGCAACACATTGCGGGTTGTTTGCCTTAAAGCCCAGTTTGGGCCGCATCCCGGTATGGCCGCCGTTTATGGGTCGAGTGGCCGGGCCCATGACCCGCACCGTGCTGGATAGCGCGATGTTGTTGCAGGAACTGGCGCGCCCCGATACGCGCGATTTTATGGGCCTGCCCTATCAACCGGTTAATTACGCCGCTCTGCTTGACCAAATGCTGCCCGGGCAGCGCGCTGGCAGTGCCAAGGGCCTGCGGGGCTTGCGGGTTGGCCTGATGCTTGAAGCGGGCGTGGGTATGGCAGTTGATCCGCAAGTGCGCGCGGCCAGTGAGGCTGCAGCCCAGGCATTGGAGCGTGAAGGTGCAGTGATCGAGCCGTGTGCCCCCTTCATGACAGATGCCATGCTCGAAGGTATGGCGCGCTTTTTTGAAGCGCGCGCTTTTGGCGATGTGAATCAGATGAGCGCGGAGCAAAAGAGCCGGTTGCTGCCCTTCATCCTTGAGTGGGCCACCCATCGGGCAGCGAGCTTTTCAGGCAATGACGTGATGCAAGGCTATATGCAGGTGATGGCAATGCGTGAAGCTGCCGTGCAGACGATTGGTCGGTTTGATTTTGTGATCTCGCCCACTTCGCCCATTCCTGCTTATGAGGGTGACAAGCACGCACCCGGCGATGATCCACGCCATGCTTTTCCGCACATCGGCTTCACCTTGCCCTACAACATGAGCGAGCAGCCCGCATCCTCAGTGCAGTGGAGTTTTACCAATGATGGTTTGCCCATTGGCGTGCAAGTGATCGGCCAGCGCTTTGATGATCTTGGTGTGATGCAGCTGAGCCGTGTGCTTGAGGTGTTGCGCCCGGCGCAGCTGCCTTGGCCTGAGCCCAACGCTTAAGCGCGTTTTTTTATACCAGGTCCATGATTACATGGGCCTGATAGGCGGGCATCCGCCCCAACCGCTCATACCAGGCTTGCAGGGCGGGCAACTCGGGCCGGGTGTAACCGATCTGTGCAAAGGGCAGCACCATATAGCGGTATAGATTGCTGCCCAGGGCAACATCAGCGAGGGTGAGATGTTCGCCGCAAACAAAATCGCGAGTGGCGAGTTGTTTATCCAGCATCGCCATGAGCGCGCTGGTTTTCTGGGAGGAGCTTAGCAAGCTTGCCTGATCGCGTTGTTCCGGCGCAGTGCGGATCAATCCAAAAAACACCGGAGTGATGGCTTGGGCCAGTGCAGTGCTTGACCAATCCATCCAGCGCTCCACATCGGCGCGATGTTTAAGCTCGACCGGATACAGCATTTGGGCTGCCGCGCTGCCGTTAATGGCTGCTTTGTTGCATAGATAGCGGCAAATCGCATTGGATTCCCACAGCACGAACCCCTCATCTTCAATGGTGGGTATCAGGGCATTGGGGTTTTTGGCCAGATACTCGGGATCCTTGGTGATGCCAAAACTCAAGCCCGCATCAATGCGCTCATAGGGCAGCCCGAGCACCTCGGCTGTCCACACTACCTTTTGAACATTGGATGAAGACATCCGACCCCAAATCTTGAGCATGTGAGTTCCTATGCGCGTGCGAAACAGTCAGGCCGTGGGCCTGCAGTAGTACATACCAAATCCTTTGAAGGACATGACCACCTCACCATTCTGGTTGCGTGCTTCCTGAAGAAGCTGGATGACGCCGCGATCCGGTTTGCTTTGGGACCGCCGGGATTCCAGCACCGTCACCCGCACGCTTAAGCGATCACCAGGCCGCACCGGCATCAACCAGCGCACTTCATCGATGCCAGGCGAACCCATGCTGGATACAGGCGAGATGAAGCTATCAACCAGCAAGCGCATCATCACACCACCGGTCATCCATCCGCTGGCGACCAGGCCACCGAAGCTGGAGCTTTGGGCTGCCACCGGATCAGTATGAAAGGGCTGAGGGTCATATTTGCGGGCAAACTCAATGACTTCTTCCTGGGTGATCAGGTAGTCGCCAAACTCCATGGTTTCACCAACCGTGTAGTCTTCGAAATAGCGTTCCTTGACCGGTACAGTCATGAAAAGTTGTCCTTATTGATCGTTAAGTTGGGGATTTCGCTAAAGTAGTCGATATTGCTGGTTAGCGCCAATTGGCCCTTGATTGGCTTGGTTCGCTGGCTCACCTTTTCGCCTTATTGTTTCCTTGCTCTGTTCCTTCTTTCCGGCCTACTTGACATGCTCGACGCTGACTACATCAAACGTGAAATTCGCACCGTGCCCAACTGGCCCGAGCCCGGGGTGATGTTTCGTGACATCACACCCCTGCTGCAAAACCCCAAGACTTTGCGTGTGTTGATCGACCTGTTTGTGCATCGGTATATGGATCAGGATCTCGATCTGGTGGCTGGCATTGATGCGCGGGGGTTTATTCTCGGCGCGATTGTGGCCTATGAATTAAATCTGGGTTTTGTGCCGATCCGCAAGAAAGGCAAGTTGCCGTTCACCACTGTGGAGGAGCAATACGAGCTGGAATACGGCAGCGCGACTGTCGAGCTGCATGCAGATGCGTGTAAGCCTGGAGATCGCGTGTTGCTGATTGATGATTTGATTGCCACCGGCGGCACCATGATGGCGGGCAAGCGTTTGCTGGAAAAGCTTGGGGCGGTAGTTGTGGAAGGGGCGGCGATTGTTGATCTGCCCGAGCTTGGCGGCTCGAAAAAGCTTCGCGATGCCGGCCTCGTGCTTCATACCCTGGTGGATTTCGCCGGACACTAATAAGGAACAAGCGCTTCCGATGGAAGGCACACGACTCGACAAGTGGCTTTGGGCAGCCAGGTTCTTCAAAACCCGCACCCTCGCGCAGACCGCAATTGAAAATGGGCGGGTGCTGGTGGGCGGAGATCGCGTCAAGGTTGCTCGGGAGATGAAGATTGGTGATGAGGTGTTGATTCGCGTCGGCGATGCTGTTCGGACAGTAGTTGTGGCAGCGCTCTCTGAGCAACGTGGCCCTGCCAGCGTGGCACAGGGCCTTTATGTGGAAACCGAAAGCTCGATTCGGGAGCGGGTCGCAAGAGCGGCAGCGCGCGCGATGGGGGTGGAACCCTCTCGCACGATCGTCGGCCGACCCACGAAACGCGATCGACGTGATCTTGAGAAGTGGCGGGAGCAATGACGGGGGCTAGACACCATATGATCCGACGCGATCTCCTGGGGATGGTTGGCGCTGCAGCCGCAATTGGCCTTCTTACTCGGGGTGTGCAAGCGCATGCTGCTGAGCTCCCAAGTTTGCCGATGGCGCAGGCGCTTAAGGCGTGGCGAACCGGGGGCTGGGTGCTGGTGATGCGCCACGAACAAACTGTGCCAGGCATTGGCGATCCGCCTGGTTTTCAGCTCGATCAATGTGCGACCCAGCGTAATTTATCGGCTCAAGGTATTGAGCGCGCTCGCGCTTTGGGTGAGCAGATCAGGCGGGGTGGCGTGCGCTTTTCTCAAGTGCGTTCGAGCCAATGGTGCCGTTGTGTAGACACTGCAAAAGCAATGCTCACCGATAGCGAGTCAGTGCAAGTGTGGCCGCCGCTTAATTCGTTTTTTGATGATCGAAGCACAGCGTCTGCTCAGACTCTGGAGCTGCGCGCGGCGATGCGCTCACTCGGATCGAATGAAGTCTGGCTTTGGGTGACGCATCAGGTCAACATCACCGCGCTCACCGGGGTGGTGCCTGCAATGGGCGAGGGACTGGCGTTGCGCATGGTGCGGGGGCCAGGCCAGCAGGAGCCGGAAATGAAGCCGGAGTTTCGCTGGCATGGCTAAGCTGCCGTACACCCTTTGGATCGAAGGCCATCGAGTGCTGACCTGGGATCAGCGACGTTTGCCGTTTCGTGAAGAAGTGATCGAGCTTTCCACATGGCAAGAGGCCGCCCACGCAATCCGCAGCATGCAGGTGCGGGGTGCGCCGCTGATAGGAGTGACAGCGGCTTTTGGCGTAGCGCTCGGCTTGCGTGAGCTGGCTGGTTCTGGTCGGCATTCAAGCCTCACGGCTGCGCAAACAGCGCTCGATGAAATCTGCGCGAGCCTGATTGCGACCCGGCCCACCGCTGTGAATCTTGCTTGGGGGGTCAATCAGGTGCGCCGGGCCGTGGCGCAGGCCCCGCATCCTGATTGGGCTCGCGTGGCGTGGGCTCGCGCACTTGAGTTACATGCGGCAGACGCTCAATGCAATGCGGAGATTGGCAACCATGGCCTCAGCGCCTGGAAAGAGATGATTGCTCGTGCAAAGGACCAAGCGCGGCCTTTGCAAATACTCACCCACTGCAATGCTGGAGCGTTGGCGACTGTGGCCTGGGGCACAGCACTCGCGCCCGTGTATCAGGCGCATCAGCAGGGCATTGCAGTGCATGTGTGGGTGGATGAAACACGGCCGCGTAATCAGGGCGCGAGCCTCACCGCGTGGGAGCTGGCTCGGGCTGGCGTGCCTCACACGGTGATTGCGGATAACGCGGGTGGCCTATTGATGATGCGGGGTCAGGTGGACGTGGTGATCGTGGGCTGTGATCGGGTTGCTGCCAATGGTGATGTTGTGAATAAAATCGGCACCTATCTCAAAGCGCTTGCAGCCCGGGCTCATCAGATTCCTTTCTGGGTGGCGTGTCCGCTATCCACGATAGATCCTGATACCCCAGGGGGTATGCAGGTTGACATTGAAGACCGGGAGGCCAGTGAGGTGGAGCAGATGCAGGGGCTAGTGGAGGATCAGAGCTCGGCGCTGTATCAACAGATGGTTAGTGTTCGTGTGGTGCCCGTGGGATCGGCGGTGTTGAACCCCGCTTTTGACATCACGCCTGCGGCATTGGTGAGCGGCTTGATTACTGAACGGGGTGTTATCCCCGCTACCGGCAAGGCAATTTGCCAGGTTCTGGCATTGGAGCCCGCATGAAACCTTGTCTGTATGAATTTACAACCGAGTGGGAGGCTCGTGAGCAAATCATTCACGCATGCCTGGAAATGAATGCCAGCGGCCTGAATCACGGCAAGGCTGGCAACATCTCGGTGCGCTGGAATCGAAGTGCTGCGCCTGGCATGCTCATTACCCCCACGGCTATTCCATATGAGCAGCTTGAGCCAGATGATCTCGTCTGGATGCCTTTAGAAGGTTCGGGTCAGGCTGAGAGTGCAATCGACCCTAAGGCAGCCAAACCATCGAGCGAGTGGCCAATGCATCAAGCGCTCTATACATCGGCGCCTGCCGCGATCAACGCTGTGGTGCATACTCATTCCGAAGCAGCGACTACGCTGGCTTGCATGCCGCGTGTGCAGCAGGCGGGGATTCCCGCTTTTCACTATATGGTGGGGGTAGCGGGTGGGCATGATATTCGTTGCGCCCGATACGCCACCTTTGGGAGCAAGGCGCTAGCGCAGTCCATGCTGTTGGCTATGGAGGGGCGTAGCGCTTGCCTGCTGGCCAATCATGGGGTGATTGCCAGCTCAAATGCTATGGGTGGCATCGCATTGCAACGAGCCCTGAGCTTGGCCGGTGATGTGGAGTCTTTGGCTCGAATGTATGTTCAGGCTTTGCAGCTTGGCGAACCGGTAGTGCTCGACATTGTTGAAATGCAACGGGTGGTACGCCAGTTTGGCGCCATGCCGCACAAGGATCATCCATGACACAAGCTTCACATCCAGCATCTACGTCCGGCCCATTGACTGGGGTGCGAGTGCTGGATCTCACTGCCGTAGTGATGGGCCCCACCGCCACTCAGCTTCTCGCCGGAATGGGGGCCGATGTGATCAAGGTCGAGTCGCCCGAGGGCGACACCATGCGCCATGTGGGCCCGATGAAATCGGCCGGGATGGGGCATATCTTCATGCATGCCAACTACGGCAAGCGCAGTGTGGCGCTCGATCTCAAGAAGCCTCAAGCTCGTGAGGCCTTACTCAAGCTTGCTGCAACCAGCGATGTGCTGGTGAGCAATACCCGGCCTGCAGCGCTGGCGCGCCTGGGACTGGATGATGCGAGCGTGCGGGCTGTGAATCCGCGCATCATCTATGTGAACTGTTGCGGCTTTGGGCAGTCGGGGCCGTATGCCAGCCGTCCGGCCTATGATGATTTGATTCAAGGCGCAGCTGGTATTCCCTGGCTTATGCAAGCGCACGGGGCACCGCAGCCGCTCTATGCACCGGTGACGCTTGCTGATCGCGTTACTGGGCTGCATGTGGTCTATGCGATCTCTGCTGCGCTTTTTGCGCGTGAGCGCACTGGGCTTGGGCAGACCGTCGAGGTGCCGATGTTTGAAGCGGTGACCCAGTTTGTGATGGGCGATCATATGGCCGGCTTCAGCTATGAGCCAGCGATTGGCAAGGCGGGTTATGCGCGACTGCTCAGTGAACATCGCCGCCCCTATCAGACCGCAGACGGCTACCTGTGCGTGTTGATCTACAACGACAAGCATTGGCGCAACTTCTTCGTGGCGGTGGGGCAGGAGGCTTTGCTGCAAGACCCGCGATTTTCCACGCATACCAACCGCGCGGCGAATATCAATGAGGTGTATTCATTTGTAGCGCAGATCATGCTGACCCGCAGCTCAGCGCAATGGCGCGAACTTTTTGATGCGGCCGATATTCCGAATACCCCAATGAACTCGATTGAAGACTTGCTGCAAGACGAGCATCTCAATGCTGTGGGGTTCTTTCAATCGATTGAGCATCCCACCGAGGGATCGATGACCATGACCCGTGCGCCTGTAAGTTTTGGTGGGCAGGCTAGTGGCGAACTACGCCCCGCCCCTGCGCTCGGCGAGCATTCGCGGGAACTCTTGGTTGAAGCTGGATATAGCGAAGCGCAAGTAGAAGAGATGGCAAGGCAGGGCGCGACCTTGCTGTCTCGGCAATAAGCTGACCGAATTGCTCTTTGCCGGGCTGAGGGAAACGAAATGATCTTACAACAACAGGTGTGGGCTCAAAGTGTATACGCTTGTTTCGTGAGTCAATGGCACATGCTGACTCAAGGCAAGCGGCTAGTGGTGTAGTAGTTTTTAAACTACTGCGGCAGTGACTAAAATCAAACAGACCGAAGAGTTTCGGTTGTGGGAATCTAGCCTAAGAGGTCGCCGTGCTCGCACTTTAATCGCAACCCGGATTTTCCGGTTGTCCTGCGGTTTGGCGGGGGATGTATTGCCGGTTGGTGAAGGCGTGAGTGAGATGCGTATTCACCACGGCCCGGGCTATCGTATTTACTTCCAGCAACGTCGGGAAGTATTGATAGTCTTACTGTGCGGCGGTAACAAAAAGAGTCAAGCTGCCGATATCAAAGCTGCGAAGAAGCTAGCGCAAGAATGGAGAGTGCCTCGTGAGTAAATCCTTATCGACCTACGATCCCGCAAATGCATTGATTGATGATGGGGAAATTGCGGTCTTTATGGCCGACGCTTTTGAAACCGGCGATGCTGCCTACATCGCAAAAGCGCTTGGGGTTGTAGCGCGAGCCAAAGGAATGGCGCAAATCGCCGAACAAACCGGGCTTTCTCGGGAGCAGTTATATCGCTCGTTCAGTGACCAAGGGAACCCCACTTTGAAGTCCACGCTTGCGGTCATGAAAGCGCTCGGGATTTTGTTGACTGCCAAAACAGATAATCCCGCTTGAGTCGTTAGCCTAAGGCTTTAGCAAGCGCTTCAAATACCGCCCGGTAAAACTCGCCGGGTTGCGAGCCACTTCTTCAGGTGTGCCGGTGGCCACAATCATTCCACCGCCATCGCCGCCCTCGGGGCCCAGATCAATAATCCAGTCTGCAGTTTTGATCACATCAAGGTTGTGCTCGATCACCACCACCGTGTTGCCTGCATCGCGCAAAGCCTGCAGCACCTTGAGCAGCATCGCGATATCGTGGAAATGCAGGCCGGTGGTGGGCTCATCAAGCACATAGAGGGTGCGGCCGGTATCACGCTTGGAGAGTTCGAGCGCAAGCTTTACCCGCTGCGCCTCACCGCCTGAAAGCGTGGTGGCGCTTTGGCCGAGCTGCACATAGCCCAGCCCCACATCAAGCAGGGTTTGCAGCTTGCGCTGGATGCTGGGCACTGCCGCGAAAAAGCGGTTGGCCTGCTCAACCGTCATGCCCAACACCTCGGCGATATGGCGCCCTTTGTAAAGCACTTCGAGGGTTTCGCGGTTGTAGCGCTGCCCAAAACACAGATCACAACTCACATACACATCCGGCAGAAAGTGCATCTCCACTTTGAGCACACCATCGCCTTCACAGCGCTCACAGCGCCCGCCCTTCACATTGAATGAAAAGCGCCCAGGTTGGTAGCCGCGTTCGCGCGCCGTTGGGGTTTCGGCAAACAGCTCGCGAATGGGGCCGAATAGGCCGGTATAGGTGGCGGGATTGCTGCGCGGTGTGCGGCCAATCGGGCTCTGATCCACCGCGATCACTTTATCGAAGTGCTCCAGGCCACTGAGATTCGTATGAGGCGCCGGGTCGGTGCTGGCTCCATTGAGCTCACGGCTGGCCACCGCCAACACAGTGTCGTTGATGAGGGTGGATTTGCCCGAGCCCGATACGCCTGTGATGCAGACAAACAAGCCCGCCGGGATACGCGTATTCACCGACTTGAGATTGTTACCGCTTGCACCTTCAATCTCCAGCCACTTGCCCCCTGGCGGATGACGCTTTTTCGGCACCTCGATGCGAAGGGCATCGCGCAGGTACTTGCCTGTGAGGGAGTCTTCGGTGGCCGCAACTTCGTCCGGAGTGCCCTGCGCCAGCACCTGACCACCATGTTCACCAGCACCCGGCCCGAGATCAATCACATGATCGGCCGCGCGAATCGCGTCTTCATCATGCTCAACCACAAGCACGCTGTTGCCCAAATCGCGCAAGGCCTTGAGGGTGGTGATGAGCCGGTCGTTATCGCGTTGATGCAAACCAATCGAAGGCTCATCAAGCACATACATCACACCGGTGAGGCCCGAGCCGATTTGTGAGGCCAGGCGAATGCGTTGAGCTTCGCCCCCCGAGAGCGTGTCGGCCGAGCGATCCAGGGAGAGGTAGTGCAGGCCGACATCATTGAGAAATCGCAGGCGATTGCTGATCTCGCGCACGATCCGTTCACCCACAGTGGCTTTGGCACCGGTTAATGCAAGCGCTTCAAACCATCGTGCTGAATCGCCCAAAGTGAAACGCGAGACTTCAAATATTGCCCGCGCCTGCGCACCGTTGCCGAGCTTCACATGGCGGGCTTCGGGCTTGAGGCGTGTGCCTTCACATCCCGGGCATTGTTTGTGTGAACGCAGTCGCCCGAGTTCCTCGCGCACTTGCGGCGAATCGGTTTCGCGCCAGCGGCGTTCCAGGCTGGGCACAATGCCCTCAAAGGGATGAATCTTCTTGATGCCAGAAGTTTCGGCACCATCGCCTGCATAGTGGAAGGTAATCTTTTGTGTGCCCGACCCATTTAGCACGGCTTGCTGCACTTTAGGGGCAAGCTCGCCAAACGGAGTTTCAATATCGAATTTGTAATGTGAGGCGAGGCCTTGCAGCATCTGGAAGGCAAAGCTGTTGCGTCGATCCCAGCCCTTCACTGCGCCTGCGGCCAAGGAAAGATTGGGAAACTGCACAACGCGCTGCGCATCGAAGTAAGCCACTGTGCCCAGGCCTTCGCAATCCGTGCAGGCGCCTGCTGGATTATTGAAGGAAAACAAACGCGGCTCGAGTTCACGCAGTGCGAAGCTGCAGATTGGGCAGGCGAAGCGGTTGGAAACAATCGTTTCCACTCCGGTATCCATCTCGCTCACAATTGCGCGGCCGTCGGCCAGGCGCAGAGCAGTCTCGAAGGATTCGGCCAGGCGTTGCTTGAGGCTTGCCGTCACCTTGATTCGGTCCACCACCACATCAATCGAATGCTTATGTTGCTTGGGTAATTTGAGCGCGGTGCCGCTCAGTTCAATGATCTGTGCTTGAGCCGCGCCGGTCCCCTGAAGCGACTCAGTTCGCACCCGCACCCGGGTGTAGCCCTGGGCCTGGAGATCGGCAAACAGATCCGCATGCTCACCCTTGCGCGCACTCACCACAGGCGCAAGGATCATCAGCTTTTCGCCCGCAGGTCGTGCCAACACAGCATCCACCATCTGCGAAACACTTTGGGCATCCAGCGCTTGATCCGGATGGTTGGGGCAATAGGGGGTGCCCGCACGAGCAAACAGCAGGCGCAGATAATCGTGAATCTCAGTGACCGTGCCTACTGTTGAGCGAGGGTTGTGGCTCGTGGCTTTTTGTTCGATCGAGATGGCCGGAGACAGCCCTTCGATGCTGTCGACATCCGGTTTGTCCATCAGCTGCAGGAACTGGCGCGCGTAGGCCGAGAGGGATTCCACATAACGCCGCTGGCCCTCGGCATACAGGGTGTCGAAGGCCAGCGAGGATTTACCCGATCCCGAAAGCCCGGTGATCACTACCAGCTTGTCTCGCGGGATATCGAGCGAAATGTTCTTTAAATTGTGGGTGCGGGCACCGCGAACGCGCAGAAAACTCATGATGGGAGGCTGAATGGGGGCCCCGGGGGAGGTCCGGGGAAAGCGGGTCAATCGAGTAATATACCCGGCATGTCTGAACCTGCGGCCGCCTTGCCAATGACGCCGCTTGAACGCCGCGCCAGTTTTTCTCTGGCCTCCATTTTTGCATTGCGCGTTCTTGGCCTGTTTTTGGTGTTACCTGTGTTTGCGATTGATGCTGCCCGCCTGCCGGGTGGCGAAGACGCATTCCTGGTGGGCTTTGCCCTGGGAATTTACGGTTTGACCCAGGGATGTCTGCAATTGCCCTTCGGAGCGGCCTCGGACCGGTTTGGTCGCAAGAAGGTGATCCTGATTGGTTTGGTGATTTTTGCCTTGGGCAGCTTTGTCGCTGCGCTAGCCGATAGCCTGTTTTGGCTGGCAGTGGGGCGAGCTTTGCAAGGCGCGGGCGCGATTTCAGCCGCAGTCACTGCCAGCATTGCGGATCTCACCCGCGAGTCGCAACGTTCCAAGGCAATGGCTTTGGTGGGTGGCTCGGTAGGCCTGATGTTTGCCCTTTCGCTGGTGCTCGCGCCTTTGCTTTACGGATCAGTAGGTCTATCCGGGCTTTTTGCGCTCACAGGCTTTTTGGTGCTGGGGGCGATGGCCATGGTGGTTTGGGTGGTGCCTCCAATCCCCGCGCCAGTACGCGATCCCCATCAGCGCAAGCCCAGTTTTCGCGAGGTGGCACTTGAACCCGATCTGTTGCGCCTGAACTTCGGCATCTTTTCGCTGCATATGGTGCAAATGGCGATGTTCGTCGCTTTGCCTGGCATGCTGGTCAGTCAGTTCGGCCTGCCTGTGGCCGAGCACTGGAAGCTTTATTTGCCTGTGGTGTTGGCTTCGTTTGCCTTGATGATGCCACCCTTGAATTGGGCCGAGCGCCATGGTCGGGTACGCACCTTGTTTTGTTTGTCTGTGATGTTGGTGGCTGCTGTGCAGTTCGGGTTTTGGGCTCAGCCGGGTGGCTTAGTCTGGATGGCGGGCTTGTTGTTCGTGTTCTTTGTGGGGTTCAATCTGCTTGAAGCGATGTTGCCCTCCATGGTGTCGCGGATTGCGCCGGCGGCGTCCAAAGGCACAGCGCTTGGAATTTATAACACCACCCAGGCCCTGGGTTTGGCGGCTGGGGGGATGGTTGGCGGGGCCTTGCAGTCTCGAGGGGGCGCGCCGCTGGTGTTTGTGGCGTGTGGAGTATTGTTGGCGGTGTGGATGGTGGTGGCAATCACCCATCGACGCTGGCCTAAACCGGGTGGTTCGATGGCGGCAGCGCATTAAGGAGTGTTGAGCAATGGCATCAGTCAATAAAGTAATCGTGATGGGCAATTTGGGGCGCGATCCTGAAACCCGCTATTCCGCCGATGGTGCTGCAGTCACCAACATCACGGTGGCCACCAGCCGCCAGTGGAAGGATAAAACCTCGGGCGAGCGTAAGGAGGAAACCGAATGGCATCGCATCGTGTTCTACGGGCGCCAGGCCGAAATTGCCGGTGAGTATTTGAAGAAGGGCCGGCCGGTGTATGTGGAAGGTCGCCTGAAAACCCGCAAGTGGCAGGATAAGGAAGGCCAGGAGCGCTACACCACCGAAGTGATTGCCGAATCAATGCAGCTTATGGGTGGGCGCGAAGGCGGTGGCTCAGGTGGCGGTGGCGACTACGGCGGTGATGAGGGCGGCTACTCGGGTGGGGCAGGCGGCGGTGGTGCACCCGCTCGGTCAGGGGGTGGAGGCGCCGGAGGTGGAGCGGCTGGTGCTCGTAAGCCTGCGCCGAACTTCGACGATATGGATGACGATATTCCGTTCTAAGTTCGGGATTAGACGCTTGAGCGCGGCGGTGAACTGGCGGGCTGTTTGAACACAGTTTCCAATGAGCAAAGCGTGCTCGACGTTCTAATAGTAGGTGCGGGCGTCTCGGGTATTGGGATGGCCTGCACGCTGCGGCGCGAGTGTCCTGATCAGCGGTTTGTGATTCTTGAGCGGCGCGCCCAGCTCGGGGGCACCTGGGATTTGTTTCGCTATCCGGGCGTGCGCTCCGATTCCGACATGCTGACTTACGGATATGCGTTTCGCCCCTGGCAGGCGCTGGACACCTTGGCGCAAGGCCCGGCGATTCGCGAGTATCTGCGCGACACTGCGCGGGAGTATGAGCTTGAATCGCATATCCGCTATGGCATGGATATCGAGCGGGCCGAGTGGTCAAGTGAAACGCAGTGGTGGACAGTCCATGCACGCAACATTGAAGATGGCGCCGCGCATCAATGGCAGTGCCGGTTTCTGATTCTGGGCACGGGCTACTTCAATCATGCGGCAGGCCATACCCCGCAATTTCCTGGCGCCGAGCGGTTTGCGGGCCAGCTGGTGCATCCGCAGCGCTGGCCAGAGAATCTGGATTGTGCCGACAAAGATGTGGTGGTGATCGGTAGTGGTGCCACGGCGGCGACTCTGGTGCCAGCACTTGCGAAGCAAGGCGCTCGGGTGACGATGCTGCAACGATCCCCAAGCTATTACCTGCCGGTACCCCAACGCGATCGGGTTACCGAGGTGACGAGTGCCTTGATGCCAAAGCGCTGGGCTTTTGCGATGGCGCGCAAGCGCAATGTGTTGATCGCCCACTGGCTCTATCAGGCCTGCAGGCGCTGGCCACAAGGCATGCGCCGATTCCTCATGCGCCAAGTGAGCAAGCGCTTGCCAGCAGGAATATCCATGGCTCATTTCAACCCGCGCTATCTGCCTTGGGATCAGCGTTTGTGCATCCTGCCGGAGGGTGATTTGCTGGAAAGCATTGGCCGTGGCCAGGCTCGGGTAATCACTGATCAGGTTCGGGAGTTTTCCGCTGACCATATCAAGCTGGAATCAGGAGCCGAGCTGCGGGCCGATGTTGTAGTGAGCGCTACCGGCCTGGAACTGCAAACCTTCGGGGGTATGCAAATCCTCGTGGACGGAACACCGTACGAGCCGTACAAGCATATGCTCTACAAGGCCGTGTTGATGGAGGGGTTGCCCAATTTCGCCTGGATTGTGGGCTACATCAATGCCTCCTGGACGCTCAAGGTGGATTTGGCCGCCGCCTACCTGTGCCGCTTGATTCGTCGTATGCAGGCAACCAGCACCGGGTTTGTTGTTGCAAAAGCCGAGCCCGGTCAGGTCTCGGATGAAGCGGTGATGGGCGCGCTGAGCGCCGGGTATGTGCATCGCTCCCGGGCTGAGTCTCCCCGGCAAGGGCGGCAGGCCCCCTGGCGGGTAACCCATGACTATCTCCAGGATCGCAAGCTGCTGTTGCAAGCCCCTTTGGAGGACGGCATATTGCGGTGGCACCCGGCGCACTCAGGCTTGCCATCAAAGGTATAATGGCGGGTTATTCTGCAAACAAGACTCCTTCGCGATTATGCCGATCTATGCCTACCGCTGCGACAGCTGTGGCCACACGGCCGATGTGCTGCAAAAAATTTCTGCGCCAGCGCTCACTGAGTGCCCGGCCTGCGGAGCTTCGACCTATAGCAAACAACTCACCGCCGCCGCCTTTCAGCTGAAGGGCTCGGGCTGGTATGTCACTGACTTCCGCGACAACGGCAAAAAAGCTGAGGGGAAGGGTGAAAGTAAGGCCGAAACTGCCGGGCCCGAGGGAAAGTCCGAAGCCAAAGCTGAAACTAAATCGGACGCTTCGAGCTCGGCAAGCGCTCCTGCTGCAGCGCCAGCCAACGCCCCGGCTGCATCAAGCCCAGCGCCTGCCGCTCCAGCCAGCCCGACTTCGCCTGCCAAGTGATCCTCACTTGCGAGCCGAGCCCATGCCACTTCATCCCCCGACCTTCTGATCGCCCTCCATGCTGCGCAAATATCTGATCACTGGCTTGCTCATCTGGGTGCCGTTGGCCATCACGATCTGGGTGCTGACTTTGATTATCGGCACGATGGATCGCAGCTTGTTGTTGCTGCCGGAAAGCTGGCATCCGCATCACTGGATTGGCCGCGATATTCCCGGGTTGGGCACAATCCTCACCGTCCTGGTGGTGTTTGTTACCGGCCTGCTGGCACGCAACTTCATTGGCCAACGTCTGGTGCTATTTTGGGAAGGAATTCTGGGGCGTATTCCTATTGTGCGCACCGTGTATTCCAGTATCAAGCAGGTGAGCGATACGGTGCTTTCACCCAATGGGCAAGCCTTTCGCCAAGCCCTTTTGGTGCAATACCCGCGCACGGGTGTCTGGACAATTGCCTTCCAAACAGGGTCGCCCGCCGATGAGGTCAAGCGCCACATCACCGCCGAATTGCTGGCCGTGTATGTGCCGACCACCCCCAATCCAACTTCCGGCTTTTTCCTGATGGTGCCGCGCGCGGAAACCATCGTGCTCGATATGAGCGTGGATGAAGCATTGAAATATGTTGTGTCGATGGGGGTTGTGGCTCCCAACGATCGTGATCCCAGCCGTGCTGCGGCATTGTCCGCGGCCCAACATCCCTAATTTTTCGAGTGAATCAAGCCATGCGCACCTGCTACACCGGTCAGGTTTCCACCCAGCATCTGGACCAAACCGTCACCTTGTATGGCTGGGCGCATCGGCGCCGCGATCATGGCGGTGTGATCTTTATCGACTTGCGCGATCGCGAGGGCCTGGCGCAAATCGTGTGTGATCCGGATCGTGCGGAAACCTTTGCTATGGCTGAAAAAGTGCGCAATGAGTTTTGCCTGAAGATCACCGGCAAAGTGCGCAGCCGCCCAGCTGGCACCGAGAACGCTGGCCTGAAAAGCGGCGAGATCGAGATTCTTTGCCACGAAATCGAGATTCTCAATCCTTCCGTCACACCGCCTTTCCAGCTTGATGACGACAATCTCTCCGAAACCACCCGCTTGACCCATCGGGTGCTGGATTTGCGGCGCCCGCAAATGCAAAACAATTTGATGCTGCGTTATCGGGTGGCCATTGAGGTGCGCAAGTTTCTCGATACCCTTGGTTTTATCGATATCGAAACCCCGATGCTCACCAAATCAACGCCCGAAGGTGCGCGCGATTACCTGGTGCCGTCGCGGGTGAATGCCGGGCAGTTTTTTGCGCTGCCCCAATCGCCCCAGCTCTTCAAGCAGTTGTTGATGGTGGCCGGCTTTGATCGGTATTACCAGATCACCAAATGCTTTCGCGATGAGGATCTGCGCGCCGATCGCCAGCCCGAGTTCACCCAGATCGATTGCGAAACCTCGTTTCTTGATGAGGTAGAGATTCGCGCGATTTTCGAAGAGATGATTCGCAGTGTTTTCAAAACCGCGATCAATGTGGATCTGCCCAAGCAGTTCCCCACCATGACCTACGGCGAAGCCATGCGCCTGTATGGCTCGGACAAGCCTGATCTGCGGGTGAAGTTGCAGTTTACCGACCTGACCGAAGTAATGAAGTCGGTCGATTTCAAGGTGTTTGCTGCAGCCGCGAATATGGATGGCGGTCGGGTGGTTGGCTTGCGCGTGCCTGGTGGCAGCGAAATGAGCCGCAGCGAGATTGATCAGTTCACCCAGTTTGTAGGCATTTACGGCGCCAAGGGCCTGGCCTATATCAAGGTGAACGACACCAGCAAGGGCCGTGAAGGCCTGCAAAGCCCGATCGTGAAGAATATTCATGATCAAGCGCTTGATGCTGTGCTCTCCCGCACCGGGGCAACCAATGGCGACATTATTTTCTTTGGTGCTGACAAAGCCAAGGTGGTGAATGACGCCATCGGCGCCTTGCGCAACAAAATTGGGCAATCGGAGTTTGGCCGCAAGACCGGGCTCTTTGAGGCTGACTGGCGGCCTTTGTGGGTCGTGGACTTCCCGATGTTTGAATACGACGAGGAAAATGCGCGCTGGTCAGCTGTGCATCATCCGTTTACTGCACCCAAAGATGGCCATGAAGACTATATGTCTACCGACCCCGGCCGTTGCATTGCCAAGGCCTATGACATGGTGCTCAATGGCTGGGAGATTGGCGGAGGATCGGTGCGGATTCATCGCGAAGAAGTGCAAAGCAAGGTGTTTCGTGCGCTCAAGATCAATGCCGAGGAAGCCCGTGCGAAGTTCGGCTTCCTGCTTGATGCCCTGCAGTATGGCGCGCCACCCCACGGCGGTATTGCCTTCGGCTTGGATCGCATCTGCACCATGATGACGGGCGCTGAATCGATCCGTGATGTGATTGCGTTTCCGAAAACCCAGCGCGCGCAGGATCTGCTCACGCAAGCTCCATCGTCGGTTGATGAAAAGCAGCTGCGCGAATTGCATATCCGCTTGCGCACTACTGAAACACCGCAGGCATAGCGCAGATGCCTGGCACCAAAATCCCCGAATCGGTTTTGGTGGTGATACACACAGCCGATGCTCAGGTCTTGTTGCTTGAGCGGGCTGATCATCCGGGGTTTTGGCAATCGGTCACTGGCAGCAAGGATGCTCTGGATGAGCCTTCGCGCCTGACCTGCGTGCGTGAAGTGCAGGAGGAAACCGGCCTGGATGCCGAGGCCTTCAGTCTGACCGATTGGCAGGTCCAGAACCAATATGAGATTTTCGCCCATTGGCGTCATCGGTATCCCGAGGGTGTGACCCACAACACCGAGTATGTGTTCGGATTGCTTCTTCCAGAGCCGATGCCAGTCAATCTCGCGCCACGAGAGCATTTGCAGTATCAATGGTTGCCCTGGGAGCAGGCTGCTGAGAAATGCTTCTCCTGGAGTAATGCGCAGGCGATTCGCCAGTTGCCACAAAGGCTGATGTTGCGCCCCGTATGAATCTGCGGGTGGCCAGTTACAACATTCATAAAGGCGTGTGGCGCGAGTTGTTTGGTTTACGCCAAATTTCGCGTATTCATGAGCTGCGTGATCGCTTGCATGATCTGCATGCCGACCTGATTTTTCTGCAGGAGGTGCAGGGGCGCAATGACCGGCATGCCAAGCGCTTTGAGCAATGGCCAGCACAAGCGCAAGATGAGTTTTTGGCCCAAGCGCCGACTACCTATGCCGGGCATATCCCCGGTCCCGCCTATCAAGCGGTGTATGGCCGCAATGCAAATTACTTGCATGGGCATCATGGCAACGCTTTGCTTTCGCGCCATGAGGTACTAAGCAAGGAGAATCGCGATTTTTCCGATCATGCGCTTGAGAAGCGGGGCGTGTTGCACTGCGTGATTGCATTTGAAGGCGTAGCGGTGCATTGTTTTGTTGTGCATTTTGGATTGCTGGCCAAAAGCCGCCAGCGTCAGGCCCAGGCTCTGGTGCAATGGATTGCCGAGGTGACTCCGCCCGAAGCTCCATTATTGATTGCGGGAGACTTCAATGATTGGCGAAACCATTTGAGCGCGATCATCACCAGCACCCTCGGTGCCGAGGAAGTGTTTGCCCAATCGCGCAATTCGCCGCGCCCCGCCCGCACTTTTCCAGCGCTGGTGCCATGGCTCGCGATGGACCGCATATATCAGCGAGGCTTTAAGGTCGAGCAGGCTAAGGTGTTGCGTGGACCGCTGTGGGCCAGGCTATCCGATCACAGCCCGGTTGTGGCTGACCTGATCCTGGCCTGATCGATGTCTGCCGCGCCTGCCCCCAAGTCATCCGTGGGCGTGCGCCGGATGGTAGCTGACGCTTGGTATCAAAGCCTTAAGCCGGTATTGCAGCCGGGTCACGAGATTGAGCTTTTGTGTAATGGCGCAGAGTTTTTTCCCGCGCTTGAAAAGGCCATCGCTGCTGCGCGTGAGTCTGTTTATCTCGAGACCTATATTTTTGAAGATGATGCCTCGGGCTTGCGCGTTGCTATTGCTTTGCGTGATGCGTCTGCGCGCGGCGTGCTGGTGCACTTGATGGTAGACGGCTTTGGCACCCGGGCGCTGAGCGGGGCAGTGGCCCAAGTGCTTGCGGGTTCGGCTGTGCAAACGCGGGTGTATCGGCCGGATCGGAGCCGCTGGAGTTTGGATCGCCAACGCCTGCGTCGCTTGCACCGTAAGTTATGCGTGGTGGATGGCGCTGTGGCTTTTGTAGGCGGCATCAATGTGCTGGATGATTTTTACGACCCAAATCATGGCGCGCTTGAGGCCCCTCGATTTGATTTTGCGGTACGTGTTCAGGGGCCGCTGGTTGCGAAGGTTCACTTGGCCGTGACCCGCTTGTGGTGGGAAGTGGGGCTGGTGCAAAGGCTGAGTCGCGAGCCCTTGAAGCTGCCCAGCGAGACTCGTTCTGAGGTGGGCGCCCTGGGGCGCTACCGCGCGATGTTTGTGGTGCGCGACAACCTGCGTTTCAGGCGCACGATAGAGCGCTTGTATCTTCGCGCACTGGGGCGTGCCCGCAAGGACATTCTGATTGCCAATGCCTACTTTTTTCCCGGGCAGCGGTTCCGAGCTGCACTTTTAGCGGCCCGCCAGCGCGGCGTTCGGGTGCGCTTACTGCTCCAGGGCAAGGTTGAATATCCCTTGCAGCACTATGCTTCACAAGCGATGTACGATGAATTGCTTCGGGCCGGGATAGAGATTGTTGAGTATCGCCCCAGTTTCCTGCATGCCAAGGTTGCTGTGATTGACGATTGGTGCACGGTAGGCTCCTCAAACATTGATCCTTTTTCACTATTGCTTGCGCGTGAGGCCAACGTAATGGTGGTTGCCGCACCATTTGCGGCGCGTTTGCGCGAGCAGCTGGAGCAGGCGATTGCGCAAGGCGGCCAGCCGATTGCGCTCAAGCATCACGAAGCTCGCCCATGGCCAGTGCGTTGGATGCATGGTTTTGCCTATGGCCTGCTGCGGGTGGGTATGGCACTGACCGGTTTGGGCGGTCGGTACTAGAGCGCACGCACCAAAGCCGATTAGCGGTGATATGCTCGACTTATGCGAACTTTCCTGCATCGGCTGTTGTGCTCGCTCCTGCTGGCGGTAGTGCCTGTGCAGGGCTTCGCCGCTGTGTCCAAAGCCCACTGCCGGACAGAAGCTATCAAGACCAGTCAATCTGTTTCGCATCAAAATCACTCGATGCATGACCATTCTTCGCATCATGCACAGGCATCGCCCGCTCTTCCAAGCGATGATTCAGGCCAAGCGGATTTGCGCTGTAGTGTTTGTGCGCTTTGCTGTGTAGGCTCCGGGCTCCTGGTATCGATGTTCGAATGGGTTGCCTTCAAAAGCACTTTTCCGCGCCAGAGCCGGCCCGCTGATCCCTTTGTCAGCTTTTTAGCCGAACAACCTGATCCTCCTCCTCGAAGCTAGCACTATCGAGTATTTGCCAAGCGATGGGTCTTAGTCCATCGCCCTGACTGCAGGCCGTGCTCGCACCGGCTGCATTCACTGCATTTATCAACCTTTGGAGTGATCATGGTTGTATTACCCCGGTGCGCCTCAACGCGCCCAAACCACCGCTTATGTCTGCAATACCTTGTTGGTGTTTTTGCAGTAAGCACGTATTCGGTGCTGTACGCATCGCCTCTGTGCCCGCCTGGAAGCCACACGATTGCCCCGCTCACCTATCAGTCGCCGTTAAATGCGTACGAAGCTTGGCGGGACGAACCTGTGGGATCGTGGAGGGAGGCAGTAAATAAGGTCGGAAATATCGGCGGATGGCGGGCCTATGCGCGCGAAGCCCAGACTTCAGATTCGCAGACGGCACCAGCGCCGAACCAGTGGCCCGAATCGGCTTCACCGGCCGCCAAGAAAAATCCCGCCAGTGAGTCGGATTGTGTCAATCATGGAGGCAAGCCATGAAGAGCACTCGTTGTTTGATAGCAGTCGTTGCCTTAGCTCAGATCGGCGGCTGTGCGAGCTTGAACCCCGAAGACAGCTTTGAACCTGTGCGCAATATCGCCAAGACTCAGCTGGGGCAAAACATCACCTGGAGCAAGGACTCTGAGCAACGCAGCGCGGTCGAGCGCCGGATTGATGAGCTTCTGGTGCAACCCATAACGGCTGAGACTGCGGTTCAAGTGGCCTTGCTGAACAACCGGGGCCTGCAGGCGGCCTATGCCGATCTTCAAATTGCGCAAGCGGATCTGGTGGCGGCAAGCCGCCTGCCCAACCCGCACTTTTCGATGTTGCGGGCCAGCAAGCTTGAGTCGGGCGTGCGCGAATTCAAGATTGAGCAGGCGTTAACCCTCAACATCTTTGCGTTGGTTTTTATGCCTCAGCGCATTGAGATTGAGCGTCGTCGCATGCAATCCACGCAGAATATGGTGGCCCTGGAAATGCTGAGGCTTGCCTCGGAATCACGCAAGGCGTTCTACAACGCAGTGGCCCAAAACCAGGTGCTGCAGTATTCCAGGCAGGTGGCCGATGCAGCGCAGGCCAGTGCGCAGCTGGCCAGGCGCATGGCAAACGTCGGCAATTTCAGCAAGCTTCAGCAAGCCCGCGAGCAATCGTTTTACGCCGATGCAATGCTCAATGTTGGACGTGCTGAGCAAGCTGCCATCAGTGCGCGTGAACATCTGGCCCGCACACTGGGGCTTGCTGCAGGAGTTGCTTTGCTCAAACTTCCGGACCGATTGCCCGATGTGCCTGCACAAGCTCCGGATCAACCCGAGGTGGAGCGTATTGCCCTTGAGCAACGCATTGATCTGCAACAGGTGCGCTCCCAGGTGCAAGCCCTGGCAGCCAATCTTGGCCTGACACGCACTACCCGATGGATCAATGTGCTTGAACTCGGCCCAGCGCGAGTGCTGGAGGGCCAACGCGGCGATACCTACAAGAAAGGGTTCGAGATTGCTTTCGAAGTGCCACTATTCGATTGGGGTGGTGCCCGAATCGCACGCGCCGAAGCGGTCTATAGGCAAGCGCTGGATGTTACTGCTCAGATGGTCGTGGAGGCGCGCTCTGAGGTTCGCGAAGCTTATCTGCGTTATCGCCTGGCCCATGACATGGCCCGTCATTATCGCGATGAAGTTGTGCCTTTAAAAAAGCGGATCAGCGATGAAAACCTGCTGCGCTACAACGGCATGCTGATCGGCGTATTTGAGCTGCTGGCAGATGCACGCTCGCAAATCATCAGCGTTAGCGGTGCGATAGAAGCACAGCGCGATTTCTGGCTTGCCCAGGCCGACCTCGAGATGGCCATGATCGGTAAACCCAATCTATCCCGAGCAATTAGCGCGCCGCCTTCCAGTGGCGGATCAGCGCCAGCTCACTAAATTTTCCGAAAGTAATTCCATGAATCAGCGAAGACAGTTTCTTCAAGGGGCCGGAATGATTACGACCGCCGCCAGTTTGGCCATGGTCAACAAAGTCGCTATGGCTGCTTTGCCAGAACCGGTGATCCAAACACGAGCCGACACGATGCCCCCGCTTATGCCCGCCACCGGTCAACCCTACAACCCGGTGGTGACCCTAAACGGTTGGACCTTGCCCTGGCGAATGAATCAGGGGGTCAAGGAGTTTCATCTTGTGGCCGAGCCAGTGGTGCGTGAAATGGCGCCCGGTATGAAAGCGCACTTATGGGGCTATAACGGCCAGTCTCCCGGCCCGACTATTGAAGTTGTTGAGGGCGACCGGGTGCGAATTTTTGTCACCAATAGGCTGCCAGAGCACACTTCGATTCATTGGCACGGCCAGCGATTGCCCAACGGGATGGATGGCGTGAGTGGTCTGACGCAACCCGCGATTTCTCCGGGCAAAACCTTTGTCTATGAATTCGTGGCGCGGCGCCCGGGGACGTTCATGTATCACCCGCATGCTGATGAGATGGTGCAGATGGCGATGGGCATGATGGGGTTCTGGATTACCCATCCCAAAGGTAAACATCCCCTGATTGATGAGGTACAGCGTGACTTTTGTTTTCTGCTCAATGCCTATGACATCGAGCCGGGCGCCTACACACCCAAGATCATGACCATGCTCGACTTCAATCTCTGGTCCTGGAACAGCCGCATCTTTCCGGGTATTGACTCATTGAATGTACGGCTCAATGACAAGGTACGCATCCGCATCGGAAATCTCACCATGACCAACCATCCGATTCATCTGCATGGCCATGAGTTTCTCGTAACGGGCACCGATGGTGGCCCCACACCCAAGCAGAGCCGGTGGTATGAGGTGACGACGGACATCGCAGTCGGGCAAATGAGGCAAATCGAGTTTGTGGCCAATGAGCCCGGTGACTGGGCCTTTCATTGCCATAAGAGTCATCACACCATGAATGCCATGGGGCATGATGTGCCGACCATGATTGGCGTGGATCATCGGGAGGTGGTGAGGACAATCACCAAACTTATCCCGGACTATATGGTCATGGGGGAGCGCGGCATGGCAGATATGGCCGAGATGGAGATGCCATTGCCGGATAACACGATACCCATGATGACGGGCTCGGGACCATTTGGGTCGGTTGAAATGGGTGGCATGTTTTCCGTGCTCAAAGTGCGTAAGGATCAGAAGCCGGGTGATTACTCCGATCCCGGGTGGTACAAGCATCCGGCAGGCGAGGTGGCCTTTGAATGGACCGGTGCTCTGCCTGATCCCGCCCGCCTTGCGGCACAGGGCGCTGGCTCCATGCCTCAGGTGGTGAAGCCAAAAACCACCATGGAAGTTCAGGTTCGTAAACCCGCTGGCCAGAGCGGCCATGCCAATCATTAACGAGGAAGTGAAATGTCTAAATTAGCTACGATCGCTTTATGCATAGCAGTTTCGCTTTGCGCGGAATTTTCATATGCCCAACCAGCAGCGCCCGAGGAGATGGCCCAAGGCGAGGTGCGCCGTATTGATCGTGAGGGTAAACGGATCACACTGAGGCACGGCGAGATCAAGTCACTGGCGATGCCACCGATGACGATGGTGTTTGGTGTCGGGCAGGCCAGCCAATTGGATGGGCTGGAGGTGGGCTCCAAGGTACGATTCACGGTTCGCAGTGAGGGTGGAAAGCTTGTGGTTGAGAGGCTCGAAAAAATTGAATAAGGTCAATGGTGGCGCTGGATCAAAATGAACGCTGATCTTGTGGTGGAAAGACCCGCCGGTTTGTATGTGCCGGCCGGGGATTTCTACATCGATCCCTGGCGGCCTGTGGATCGGGCACTGATTACGCATGCGCATGCCGATCACGCGCGCAGTGGTCATGCGCGATATTTGGCGAGCGAACCTGGCGAGCGGGTGCTGCGCTCACGCTTGGGTGCGATTGATTTGCAGACCTTGCCTTATGGCGAATCCTTAACGATCAATGATGCGAAGGTGAGCTTTTTTCCGGCAGGCCATGTGCTGGGGTCATCGCAGATTCGTATTGAGGTGGGCGGGCAGGTGTGGGTGGTGTCGGGAGACTACAAGCTCGATCCGGATCCAACCTGCGCTGCATTTGAACCTGTGACATGTCACACCTTCATCACCGAAAGCACCTTTGGGTTGCCGGTGTATCAATGGCAAGACTCAAGCGAGGTATTTGCGCAGATCAATCAATGGTGGCGCAGCAATGCGGCCGAACAGCAAGCGAGCGTGCTCTATTGCTACTCCTTCGGCAAAGCCCAGCGCATCATCGCGGGTGTTGATGCATCGATAGGCCCGATCATTTGCCACGGCTCAGCGCAAGGCTTGAATCAAGCCTATCGCGAAAGTGGGGTGAGCTTGCCTGCGACACTTTCGGTCACTGAACTTGCCGATAAGGCCAGCGTGCGCAATGCCCTGGTTATAGCGCCTCCTTCTGCGGCGAGTACTCCGTGGATCAAACGGTTTGGGTTGCACGGGGATGCATTTGCCTCGGGTTGGATGCTGCTGCGCGGAGCACGCAGACGGCGCGCTTTGGATCGTGGCTTTGTGCTTTCGGATCATGCGGATTGGCCGGGTTTGCAAAAAGCAATTGCAGCTACTGGCGCGCAGCGGGTGATTGTTACCCATGGCTATGAAGCGGTGATGATTCGCTGGCTTGAGGAGCAGGGTCTGCAGGCGGGTGCTTTCCGAACCGAGTTCACCGGCGATACCGGTGCACAGGACGACTGATGCAGGCTTTTACGCGCTTGTATCTTGAGCTGGATCGCTCGACTTCAACTTTGCACAAGGTGCGCGCACTCGCGCAGTATTTGAAGTCTGCGACTCCACAAGATGCGGCGTGGGCTGTGTATCTGCTGGCGGGTGGCAAGTTACGGCAAAGTGTGCCCACCAAGGTTTTGCGTGCCAGCGCGTGTGCAAAGGCAGGGCTTGCGGATTGGTTGTTTGAAGAGTGTTATCAAAGCGTGGGCGATCTTGCCGAAACCATCGCGTTGGTACTAGGCCCGGGCAAAGCGCTAGACACCTCGAGCTTGAGCGAATGGATGTTGCGTATCGAGAGTTGCCGTGGGCAGCCGGAAGAAGTCATCGTTGGCAGGCTTCATGACTACTGGGCAGGCCTCGATAGTCAGCAGCGTTTTGTGATGAACAAGCTCATCACCGGGGGCTTTCGAGTGGGTGTCTCCCGCTTGCTCGTCACTCGCGCTTTGGCCCAGGCATTTGCAATGGATGAAAAGCTCGTGGCGCAGCGCCTCATCGGCTATCTGAGCACAAGCTCAAGCCCCAGTGCGCAGCGCTTCGAGCGGATTCTGGGCGCAGCCGAGCAAGCGGAAGACCGGGCTCAACCCTATCCATTTTTTCTGGCGCATCCCTGGCCAGAGGGTGCCTCGCTCCCTGAGCCTATTGACGATTGGCAACTGGAATGGAAGTGGGATGGCATTCGCTGCCAGTTGGTGTTCAGGCAAGGCGTCCTGCATTTGTGGAGCCGCGGCGAGGAGCTCATCACGCCACGCTTTCCTGAGCTCCATGCACTTGCGGCCCACCTGCCACCAGACTGTGTAATTGATGGAGAACTGCTGGCCTGGTCACCACAAGATCAGGCGGTAGCTTCATTTGCTGTTCTTCAAAAACGCTTGAATCGAAAGCAAGTGGGTGCGCGGTTGTTGGCCGAGACTCCAGTGCGATTGATGGCCTATGACCTTTTGGAGCTCGCCGATCAGGATCTTCGGAATACCCCTTTGCGGGAGCGTCGCCAAAAGCTTGAGGTTCTAGTTGCGCAGGCTGCTCACCCTGTCTTGGGGATATCCGAAACACTGATTGTGCCGAGTTGGGAAGCAGCCGAGCAGCAAAGAGCGGGGTCGCGGGCAAGGGGTGTTGAAGGGCTCATGCTCAAGCACCGAGAGAGCACTTATGGCATCGGGCGCACGAAGTCCGACACGGCTGGGGGATGGTGGAAATGGAAGATTGATCCGTTGACCATTGATGCTGTGCTGATTTACGCCCAGCGAGGTCATGGTCGGCGCGCCAATCTCTTCTCGGACTACACCTTTGCATTGTGGAGCCATCCGCCCGGGCATGAAGCGCGGCAGCTGGTGCCTTTTGCGAAAGCCTATTCCGGTTTGACCGATGAGGAGATGCGTGAAGTTGATGCCGTGATCAGAAGGACAACGCGCGAGAAATTCGGGCCGGTGCATAGCGTTGAGCCTACGATGGTATTTGAGCTGGGCTTTGAAGCGGTGAATCGATCAGCCCGGCATAAATCCGGGGTGGCTGTTCGCTTTCCCCGGATGCTGCGTATTCGCAAAGATAAGCCGCTGCAGGAGGCCGATGAGATCGAGACGCTGCGGGCGATTGCCAACTAGTGGTCGGGTTTGGAACCCCTGCAAAAGTTACTCAGGCAATCTCAGGCTCGGACACCTCGTTAGTCGACTCATGATAGTCGTACACCCCGCAAGCAATCATCGCGGTACCTGACACTGGCATGACATAGGTCAGTTTGGGTCGCTTGGTTTGGCTGACGGGATCGAAAGCCATGGATTGCACCCAATCGCCGCCCTTGTCTGCAGCCGCAATATAGGCGTCGAGTTTTGTGCGGCCATCTTCCGGATACAGGCTGCTGATCATTTGCCCCACCCAATTGCGATTGGCGCCATGAGCCAGGAATTTGCCTTCGCGATCCAGAATGAACACATAGAGATCGCGATCAATAAACCCGCCCTCAGGATCAGCAAACAGACGCCCTGCTGCTGGCAAGCCTTCAGTTCGCGCCAAGTCCCGCGCTCGCTCAACCAGCGCGCGTGCTTCGTCGGCAGTGCCCTGTCGCAGGCGGATGGATACGACGGAGGTGCGCAGTTTGTTGGCCCGATCCTGCAACTGTGAGGTCGCAGCTTGGGAATCCTGCACCATAGCCGCATTGCGGTGCGTGATCTCTTCGAGAGAGCCCACTGCAATCGACATTTGCCCCAGCGCGTCGCTTTGCTCGCTGGTGGATTGCGCAATCTGGGTCATATCCTCTGCAACCAGCCGGGCTTGGCGCACCAGGGTTGTGAGGGTGGTGTTAATGGTGGCGATATGCGCCACACCTTCAGCCACATGACCACCGGATTGGGCAATCAGATCGCGAATGGCCTGCGCTGATTCAGCGCTTTGCTGGGCAAGTGCTCTGACTTCAGCCGCCACCACTGAAAATCCCCGACCGGCTTCGCCCGCTCTTGCCGCTTCAATGGCGGCATTAAGCGCAAGGATATTGGTTTGAAAGGCAATGCCGTCGATCACACTGACAATATCGTTGACCTTTTGTGAGCTCTCATTGATCTCCTCCATTTTCTTCACTGCTTGACCCATGAGCTTGCTGCCCTGATCCGCATTGGCCAACATTTCACGGGCATTGCCATCGACTTCAACCGCACGCTGAGCGTTCGCCCTCACTGCGGTCGAGACCTCATGCACTGTTGCAGCGCTTTCCTCGATACTTGCGGCTTGCTCAACGGTGCGGTGCGAAAGTTGATCAGCGGCGCTTGCCAAGTCGCTCCCGGTGAGTGCCACCAGCGAGGAGTCCGAACGAATCTGGGCGACCATCAATGAAATCTGGTGGCAGGTTCTTTCCAG
This sequence comes from Burkholderiales bacterium, assembly GCA_027487815.1. GTDB lineage: Bacteria > Pseudomonadota > Gammaproteobacteria > Burkholderiales > Burkholderiaceae_E > JAIYCW01. The sequence goes on along the minus strand of JAIYCW010000062.1, from coordinate 50,795 downwards.
ATCCCGCCCGATCTCGGCGAGCTCGTCGCGCCCGAACATATCCAGAGGATGGGAAAGATCCCCATGGGCCGCGGCTTGCATGGCTTGCCGTACTTTCGCCAGCGAGCCAGTAAAGCTCACATAAAACGCAAACAGCGCATAGGCCAAAAGCAAGGTCACTATTGTGGCGCCGATAATTGCGCGCACTGTGTTTACTCTTGCTATGTGATGTAATCCTTCCAGACGTGTTTCAAGTGCGGAAGTGAGCTCCCCACTTAATGCGAGTACACCATTGATCGCTTCAGTGCCCAGCGCAAAGTAGGCCTTGGAATCACCATCAGGCAGTTCTCCAGCGAACTCATCGGCCACCGCCTTCATGAAGGCAGCGTTGGCCACTTTCGCCGCAGCCCAGGTTTTGGGTTCGCCTAATCCCAGCGATTGGGCATTGACCAGCGTTTGTTCTAATGATCGCTTGGCAGAATGTGCCCCCATTTCAAGCGCCTTGATTTGGCCGAGCTCCGGGGTAGATGCGCTGCTTCGGGCGAGCATGCCTGCGCCCAGGCCCCGCGCTTGTCCGAGGCTTTCCATCCAGGGCACCATGCGGTCGCCCAGTGCCATGGCAAGCGCACCCACAGCAGGGTCCGCAGCCAGGTGAAAGTTACCCTCGGACATGACAACGCCAATGGCTGTTTGCATGCTCGCGATCAGCTCACTATGTTTCTTGAACGCGAGCGCAGGGCGCAAGCCTGGCAAGTCGGCCAGCAGTTTGTCAAAGTCCTGGGCGAGTGCGGCAAAGCTGGCTTGGGTTTGCGCAGGGCTCGACACCATGACAAGGTTTACCGCTTCAAATTGGGATTTAAGCAGGCCCCGCGTCTTAAGCAAGTTGGGTTCGATGGCCTTGTTGCCAGCCATCAGCATGTTGTATTGCCCCCGGTGTACCTGGGTCAGCTCAATAAGCTTGAGCGTGGCGCGCACCTGCTGAGCCGAGACAATCTGGGCTTTCGCAAGCTCGGTCTGCTGAATCTTGGCATGGATGTAAATACCCGAAGCCCCAATGACCGGTATGAGAATAAAAAGTGCCAGCGTGATCAGCTTGATCCTGAGGTTGACGCTTCGCATCATCCAGATGCCCGGCTTGAGAACCGTTTTGACCAGATTCATCCGTTGTTTCCGTGTTTACCCTATTCTCCTGATGATGACGGCCAAACCATGATTTCACTTTCCCGAAAAGGCCAAGGATTCCCGCGCAATTCCATGGTTTGGCTATGCTCCTGATCCTATGAATCAAGCGCGCAAACTCTGGGGCCTGGATTACACCAGCGCGCCCACTCGCCGTAAGCCAATATGTTGTATGAGCGGAGAGCTTGCGGACTCGTCCGATAGGCTGCTCAAGGTTCAATCACTGCAACGCTGGGAATACTCGGCTCAATTTCAAGCGGCTTTAAATGAGTCTGGTCCATGGTTGGCGGTATTGGACCTTCCTTTTGGGCTGCCACGCGAATTGGTCGATCGGATTGATCTGGGGTCAGACTGGGTCACCATGGCGCAGCGGGTGAGTGCCTGGACCCGACCCCAATGGGTGGATCAATTGCGCGCCTTTTGTGCGCCGCGCCCGGTGGGCCAGAAGTTTGTGCATCGTGCTTGCGATCGGCCCGCTGGCTCATCGCCTTCAATGAAATGGGTCAACCCACCAGTGGCCTTGATGTTGCATAGTGCGCTGCCTGCATTGCTCGCCAGTGGTGTACATCTGCCCGGGTTGCGTTCGGGAGATTTGCAACGGGTTGCGATTGAAGGCTATCCCGGATTGCTGGCGCGCTCGGTGCTGGGGCGACGTTCGTATAAGAGTGATGACCGGGCCAAGCAGGATGCCAGGAGACATCAATCGCGTGTGGATCTCATGCAAGGTTTGCTCACTCCCAATAACAGCCTGGGGATTGAGCTCGATATCGATGAGGATCTGAAGGCGGGATGCATTGACGATCCAAGTGGCGATGCGATGGATGCCTTGCTTTGCCTGATTCAAGCAGCCTGGTGTGAAGCGCGGCGGGATGAGGGGCGCCATGGCTTTGGGCTGCCAGACTCGATTGATCCGGTTGAGGGCTGGATCGCCACTGCTGTGCCCGAAGCTTAAGCATGCCTATGCTGAAGGCGGTTGAGCAGTGGTTTGATAAACAGGGATGGAAGCCTTTTGAGTTTCAGCGCGAGGTATGGGCTCATGCGCTTGCGGGTCAGAGCGGCTTGCTTCATGCCACCACAGGTGCGGGAAAAACATTCGCGGTATGGATGGCGGCACTCGCGCGGGCCCAGCCTAGCGTTAAGGGGCTCCAGGTGTTGTGGATTACACCCATGCGGGCCCTTGCTTCGGATACTGCGGCCGCACTCGCTCAGCCGCTACTTGATCCGGCAATTGCGGCAGCACTGCCCAAAGATGCACAGGTAGAGATGCGCACTGGCGATAGCACCAGCGCGCAGCGCGCTCGCCAAGCCAAGCGCTTGCCGTTTGCGCTAGTCACTACCCCGGAAAGCTTGAGCCTGATGCTCACCCGCAGTGACGTATCGGTTCAGTTGGCCGGTGTGCAAATGGTGGTGGTGGATGAGTGGCATGAATTGATGGGCAATAAACGCGGAGTGCAAGTGCAGCTCGGGTTGGCCAGGTTGCGCAGCATTGCACCCACGCATGTGGTGTGGGGGTTGTCAGCAACCCTTGGCAATTTGCAGCAAGCGATGGAAGTGTTGGTCGGCGCTGGTGATTCGCCAAAGCTGGTGCGTGGGGCGCTACCCAAGACCCTGCTGGTGGATACCTTGCTGCCTGAAAGCACTGAGCGTTTTCCCTGGGGCGGTCATCTCGGGATCCGGATGGTGCCTGCCGTGGTGGAGCAAATCGAGGCCAGCACCAATAGCCTCGTGTTTACCAACACGCGATCGCAAGCCGAGCTGTGGTACCAGGCGCTTTTGGAAGCGCGCCCTGACTGGGCTGGGCTGATTGCTTTGCATCATGGTTCGCTGGATAAATCGGTGCGCGAGTGGGTCGAGCAGGGTTTGAAGGCGGGCAGCCTGAAGGCTGTGGTGTGCACCTCCAGCCTCGACCTCGGTGTAGATTTTTCGCCGGTGGAGCGGGTGTTGCAGATTGGTAGTGCGAAGGGAGTGGCGCGCTTGTTGCAGCGAGCGGGGCGCTCGGGTCACTCTCCGCATCGCCCTTCGCGAATCACGCTGGTGCCTACCAATGCGCTGGAGCTGATTGAAGCCGCGGCGGCTCAGGATGCTGTGGCTGCGGGGCGGATTGAGCCTCGCTCCAGTCCGAACAAACCCCTTGATGTTCTGGTTCAGCATCTGGTGAGTGTGGCTCTGGGCGAAGGCTTTACCGAGCAGGCAATGTTTGTCGAGGTGCAGTCTGCGCCTGCCTATGCTGGCCTCACGCTCGAGGAGTTTCAGTGGTGCCTGGATTTTGTAGTGCGAGGCGGCTCAAGCCTTGCGGTGTATGCGGAGTATCGGCGCGTGGTGAAGGATGAGCTCGGGGTTTATCGCGTGCCAGACCGGATGATCGCCAAGCGCCATCGACTCTCCATCGGCACCATCGTTGCGGATGCCATGTTGCAAGTGAAGTTCCTCACAGGTGGTAAGCTCGGCACGATTGAAGAGAGCTTTATTGGTCGTCTGCGCAAGGGCGATCATTTCCTGTTCGGCGGACGAATTCTGGAGTTGATTCGGGTGCATGAAATGACGGCCTACGTGCGCCGTGCAACCAGCAGTAAAGGGGCGGTGCCGCGCTGGGGTGGAGGCAAGATGCCCTTGTCGAGCGAGCTGGCTAATGCGTTTTTGGATCGCCTCGAAGGTGCAACCCGTGATGTGTACGCAGGCCCGGAGATGGCGATGGCCCGCCCGCTGCTGGAGCTCCAACAGCGCTGGTCTATCCTTCCAACGCGCAAAGTTTTGGTGGCCGAATTGTTGCAGTCGCGTGAGGGGCAGCACCTGTTTATGTATCCCTTTGCCGGACGTAATGTGCATATTGGTTTGAGCGCCCTGATTGCCTGGCGCATCGCCCGCACTCAGCCAGCCAGCTTCTCCATTGCCGTGAATGATGCAGGCTTTGAGATTCTGAGCGCCACCCCCCTGGACTGGTCGGCTCTGAAAAGTGGCGAGCTTTTGAGTCAGGAGCATTTGCTGGAGGATGTGCTGGAGAGTTTGAACAACAGTGAGCTGGCGCAGCGCCGCTTCAGGGAAATCGCGCGAATTTCAGGCTTGGTGTTTCAGGGCTTTCCCGGCGCACCACGTTCGACTCGCCAGTTGCAGGCTTCATCATCCTTGTTTTATGAAGTGTTTCGCAAGCATGATGGCGGCAATCTATTACTGGGCCAGGCGCAGCGAGAAGTCCTTGAGCAGGAGCTCGAGCTCGGACGATTGCGCGAGTGCATGGAGCAGTTGCAAAAGCGTCGCCTGGCATTTGTGGAAATAGAGAGGCCCACACCCTTTGCCTTTCCGCTCATGATTGAAAGGCTGCGCGAAGCGATGAGCAATGAAAAGCTTTCAGACCGGATTGCGCGGATGGTGAAGGAACTGGAGCGCGCGGCACGATGAGATCCTGCTCAAGCGTGCGCATCGGTAGAATGAAGTGATGTTGCCCGCTCCTGCTTCACCACCCAACGCCCCACACCAGTTTGCCCCTGCAGTGATCATGCTGCATCAGGGCTTTGCACTCACGCTCCTGCCAGACCGGGCGGTATTCATTGAAGCTCTGAGCTTGCTGCTTGTGGCTGATGTCCATCTCGGCAAGGCCCGCAGCTTTCGCAGTCTCGGTGTGCCAGTGCCGGGAGGGACCACCGATGAGAATCTCCGGCGCTTGGATCAATTGCTCGAAAGTACCCAGGCAAGCACCCTCGTGGTGCTGGGGGATTTGTTGCATTCAGCAGCGTCGCGCCATCCTGAGGTTACCGATAAATTGGCGCAATGGCGCAGGCAGCATGCACAGGTGCGCTGCATTCTTGTTCGCGGTAATCATGATGACCGCGCGGGTGACCCGCCGCAGGAGTGCGGCTTTGAAGTGGTGGATGAGCCTTTGGCACTGGATGCTTCTTCTGGTCTCGTCGGATGCCACGAGCCTTGCCACATTGAAGGCGCGTTGGTGCTTGCGGGGCATCAGCATCCTGCCTATAGGCTTGGCGATCGGGTGGGCTCAATTCGATTGCCGTGCTTCTATCGGTTGGGCAACCTTGTGGTGTTGCCAGCCTTCGGAGAATTTACGGGTGGCTGGTCGGTGAATGGCCAAGCGCTTGACGAAGTGTTTCTCACCGATTCAACGAGGGTGTATGCCATTCCAACTTAAGGGGTTCCAACCCAAGGGGTTAGAACCTAAGCGTTTTCATGCAAGCGGGTGGATCATCATCCTTGCGATGATGATGTCCGCAGGGGCGATTGCACAACCTTCTGCGCAATGCCTGGATCTGCAAGGCCATCGCGGAGCACGCGGGAAGTTTCCAGAAAACACCTTGCCTGCATTTCAGTATGCGTTAACCCAGGGTGTAACCACACTGGAAACCGACCTTGTAATGACGCGTGATCAAACGCTGATGGTCGGCCATGACCCGGTGCTCAATCCTGATCTGGTGCGTGATGCCTCGGGGCAATGGTTGAGCGCGCCAACGCCTTCGGTGTTTAGCCTGACGACCGAGCAGGTGCGTCAGTTCGATGTGGGGCGTATTCGTCCGGGCTCGCGCATGGCCAGCTTGTGGCCCGAGCAACAAGCGGTCGACCAGACGCGCATGCCGCTTCTTTCCGAGCTTCTCGGTTTGGCGGCGCGCGCACCTTATCGGGTTGAATTGAATATCGAGACCAAGCTCTCGCCTCTCGACCCCGCGCAGTCACCCTCTCCTGCTGTGTTTGCGCAAGCGGTGGTCGAGGCCTTGCGGTGGTCGGGGATGATGGATCGCACCACCGTGCAAAGCTTCGATTGGCGCACCCTGCTTGAGGTGAAGCGGATTGCCCCTGGAGTGCGCACTGCCTGCCTGAGCATCGACTCGCCCAACTTCAGCACGATGAAGCCGGGTGCGGACGGCAGTTCGCCTTGGCATGCCGGGCTCAAGCTGGCAGATCACGGCTCAGTGCCGGCTTTGGTCAAAGCGGCCAGATGTGATGTGTGGTCGATGTTTTGGCGTAATGTTGATGCGCCTCAATTGGCACAGGCCAAAGCGCTTGGATTAAAGGTGGTGCCCTGGACAGTCAATGAACTCGTCGATATGCAATCGCTTGCGGCCATGGGTGTGGATGGTTTGATTACCGACTATCCCAATCGCTGGGTGGAAGCCAGGCTGATCAATCCCGCTCTAAGAGCTGTTTGCCGCACGCCATGATTGAGGTGGATGTTCTGATCGTGGGTGGGGGGCCGAGCGGATTGATGCTGGCGATTGAATTGGGGCGAAGGGGTATTCGTGCGCTTTTGGTGGACGACAAACCTTCCACTGCGTTTAACCCCCAAGCGAACGCCACTCAAGCGCGCACGATGGAGCACTTTCGTCGTCTTGGATTTGCACACAAGGTGCGCGAGCAGGGGTTGCCCGTTGACTATCCGACGGACATCGCGTACTTCACCCGCTTTGCGGGTTTCGAACTGGCGCGCTTATCACTGCCCAGTTCTTCGCAGGCTGCGAGCACTTTGCGGACCTTGGGTGCCAGCTGGTCAGCCGCCGAGATGCCTCATCGGATTTCGCAAAAGTATGTTGAGCCGATATTGAGGCAAGAGGCCGAGGCTTGCAGCAGCGTAAGCCTGCGTTTCAGCACGCGCATGCTGAAATTTCGGGAACTGGCCGACAGCATCGAAGCGGACATCGAAAATAGTTCAACCGGTGAAGTGTCGCAAGTGAGGGCGCAATTTCTCGTGGGCTGTGATGGCGCGCGCAGCAGTATTCGTGCGCAGCTTGGTTTTGGATGGACAGGCGATCGCGGAGTGAAGCGTCAGTTTATGGGCGGCTTGATGTATGCGGTGTATCTGCGGGCGCCGCAGTTCTATGAAAAGGTCGGCCATGGCAAAGCCTGGATGTATGTGACCTTCAATGCTTCCCGGCGCAGTTTGCTGGCCGCAGTGGATGGGCGGGGTGAATTCGCTTTTCACACCCAGCTTCGTGAGGATGAAGACGAAGCGCAGATCAGCGAAGAGCAGGCTCAGGAGATGTTTTTCGAAGCTGCAGGAATTCGCTGCGATGTTGAGGTGTTGTCGCGCAGAGCCTGGCGTGCCGGGCATGCTTTGGTGGCGCAGGGCATGCAAGCAGGGCGAGTATTTCTGGCAGGCGATGCAGCACATCTGTTTACTCCCACCGGAGGCTTGGGCTACAACACCGCCATTGAAGATGCAGTGAATTTGGGCTGGAAGCTCGCCGCGGTGATCAACGGCCAGGCAGGCCTATCGTTGCTTGAAAGCTATCAGCAAGAGCGTTTGCCAGCCGCACAACGCAATACGGCATATGCCCGAGGTTTTGCAGATAGTATTGGATTGCTTGAAGTCGATCCGGGTATTGAAGCGCTTGATGAGCGGGGCATTCAAGCTCGGGCGCGTGCAAGTGCGGCGCTTGACGATCATGTCAGACGTGAATTCAATATTCCGGGTATCACCTTCGGTACCCGCTATGACAATTCTTCAGTGATTGCAGGCGATGGATCAGTACCCCCGCCGGATCAAGCCAATGTCTATCAACAAAGCGCCTGCCCCGGCGGCCGCGCACCGCATATGTGGCTAAGCCCCAACCAGTCGCTGTTCGATCTGTTCGGCGCGCAATGGACACTGCTTGATATGGGCGAAGCGACTCACGCTGCGCATCAGCTCGTTGAGCATGCGCAGGCTCGTGGCATTGAACTCAAGCCTCTCAAGATACCGCAAGCTCAGCCGCTTTATGAAGCTAGCCTCGCGCTGATTCGCCCCGATCAGGTCGTCGCGTGGCGCGGCAATGAAGTGGCATCAGCTGCGCAGATCTGGGCGCAACTGATGCCGACTGATTGAGAGTGATTTAACTTAGCGGCCCGCCAGGCTGAGCGCCGCAAATATCAGTGCATAGGGCAGCACGATGCGGGTTGTGATGGCCGCCACGACAGGCGAAAGTTGATGACGTTTGAAAAATGAAATCATGATGGAATCCTCAGTGATCAGGTGAAATGCAAAAGGCAAAGGGTCAACACGAAGGCGCACGGTCGGGCGGTTGAAATTGCCGATGCAGGGATTCCAAGATGGGATGACGTCGAACCTGAGGACGTCGGGAGGGACTACAACGAAGGTTGGGCGCGAAGCCCGCTGACTGCCTTGCGTTAAGCCCTCGGCAATAAATTGCTGTAGCTAACATGGGGACGCTTTCTTGAATATTGCTTTCGCAATAACCCAATTATCTCAAGCGCCGCAAGCCCTGGCAAGGCTGGCCCCACATATCGTGGGTGAATCTTGTAGTTGAACCCAAAAGTAGGAAAGAACATCAGGCCTTGCGCACAGCAGCTACGCGCTCACTGGCGCTGGTCTTGAGCAACACGGCGTCCATCGCCACAGTGATGAAATCAAAGCCCAGCCGCTTCAGATCTATCGACATTTCCTCGGTGGTGCTGAAGCAGCCCGCGAGCTTGCCCGCAGCATGGGTGCGCTCAACGATATGCTTCAGTGCGCTCGCCAAAGGCTCGGCTTTGTGCTTTGGCGGAGGCACCGCGCCAAGCGCAAGACTCAGATCGGCTGGCCCAACGAAGATGCCGTCGAGTCCGGGCGTGGCTGCAATGGCATCGAGCTCTTTCATGGCCTGCGGTGTTTCCACCATCGCCCAGGTCATGATGGTGCTGTTGGCATGCTCGAAGTAATCCGGCCCACCATAGAGAAATCCTCGGGTGGGGCCATAGGAACGTGTGCCAACTGGCGGATACCTGCAGGCACTGACAAAGGCGGCCGCATCTGCTGCAGAGTCAATCATCGGGCAGATGATCGCGTAGGCCCCGGCATCGAGCAGCTTGTTGATCTCAAAGAAGTTGTTGGCCGAGCAGCGCGCCATCGGCATAGCCGGGGTGGCTGAAAGCGCCTGCAGCATTGGAATTGCTGCGTCTATATAGAAGGGGCCATGCTGAAGATCGACCACGACGGTATCAAACCCGCTGTGACCCATGATTTCCGCTGCGTAGGGTGAGTTGAACGCCATCCAGCCGCCAAGGGCCGGACCACCTTGTGCAATGACTTGCTTAATTTGATTTGGTCTCATGATGACAATCCTACCCTTGCTGCGCCGCATCAATAGAGGTGTCGATCTAAACACCGCGAAAACAGGGCAAAACCTGCATTCAGGCGACAAAGGGCGGTTGACAGCAGCGATGATTCAAGAAAAAGTACGAACGTTCGTAATTTCTTTGGAACTTCAGAAGCTTTTCATGCGTAAAGGTGAGCAAACCCGGGCGGCCATCGTGGCTGCTGCAACCGATCTGGCGGCGCGCGTCGGATTGGAAGGGTTAACCATTGGGGCTTTGGCCGAGCGGATGCAAATGTCCAAGAGCGGGGTGTTTGCCCACTTCGGCTCACGGGAAGATTTGCAGATCGCCGTGCTCAAGCACTATGAGCAAGCCTTTGCCAATGATGTGCTGGTGCCAGCTTTGAAAGCAACACGGGGGCTCAAGCGCCTGCGAGCGATCTTCGATAACTGGCTGGAGCGTACCGCATTTGAAGCCGCCAACGGTTGCATCTATATCTCGGGTGCCACCGATTACGACGACCGGCCAGGTGCTGTTCGTGAAGAGCTGGTCGCGATGGTTCGATCCTGGCAAAAAGAGCTCAACCGCGCCATACGCCTGTGTATGCAAACCGGAGAGCTGGCCGACCACACTGATGTGGAAGAGCTGGTGTTTCAGCTCTACGGCGTGATTCTTGTGCTGCACCACGATGCCCGCCTGATGCGCAGCCCAGATGCCGTGCCCCGTGCGCGGCGCAGCTTCGAGCGCTTGCTGGCTTCGTATGTGCAACTTCCTCAAACCGCATAACCCTTTTTCGATATTTACTGGAGTACTTCACCATGCCTCAATACACCCCACCAATTCGCGACATGCAGTTTGTGATGCATGAGCTGCTTGAAGTTGAAAAGCATCTGGCGCAGTTTCCTGCGCATACCAGCACCAACCGTGAACTGATCGATCAGGTTCTGGAAGAGGGCGGCAAGTTTTGCGCCGAAGTATTGTTCCCGATCAATCGCTCGGGCGATGAAGAGGGTTGCCAACATTTCCGCGACGCTGATGGACGCGGCGCTGTAAAAACACCGGCTGGCTTCAAGCAAGCCTGGGACCAGTTTGTGGAAGCCGGTTGGCCCACCTTGACCTGCGCTCCCGAACTCGGTGGCCAGGGGCTACCCCATGTGGTGGGCATGGCGTTTCAGGAAATGATGAACTCGGCCAATCAGGCCTGGACCATGTATCCCGGTCTGACGCATGGCGCTTATGACTGCCTCGCAGCGCATGGCACTCCCATCCAGAAAGAGCGCATTTTGCCCAAGCTGGTGTCTGGCGAATGGACCGGCACGATGTGTTTGACCGAGCCGCATTGCGGCACTGATCTGGGCATGTTGCGCAGCCGCGCCGAGCCCCAAGCCGATGGCAGCTTCAAGATCACTGGCACCAAGATCTTCATCTCCTCCGGTGAGCACGACCTCACAGCGAACATCGTTCATTTGGTGCTCGCCCGTTTGCCGGATGCACCGAGTGGCACAAAAGGCATCTCGCTTTTTATCGTACCGAAGTTTGTGCTGACCCCCGCCGGCGAACCAGGCGAGCGCAATGCTTTGCAGTGCTCGCGTATCGAAGAGAAGATGGGTATCCATGGCAATTCCACTTGCGTGATGGATTTTGATGGCGCGATCGGTCATTTGGTCGGCGAGCCCAACAAAGGCTTGAATGCGATGTTTGTGATGATGAATGCCGCGCGCATTGGCGTTGGTATGCAATCACTCGGGCTGATGGAAGTGGCCTATCAGAATTCGCTCGCTTATGCGAAGGATCGTCGTCAGAGCCGTTCCCTCACAGGCCCGAAGAGTCCAGACAAGCCAGCTGACTCGATCATCGTGCATCCTGATGTGCGCCGCATGTTGCTGACGCAAAAGGCCTACACCGAAGGCTCGCGTGCGTTCGCCCAGTGGCTCGCGCTGATGGCCGACACCATGCATAACCATCCTGATGCCGATGTGCGCAAGGATGCGGATGACATGCTGTCCCTGTTGACTCCGGTGGTTAAAGCCTTTCTGACCGACAACGCCTTTAGCACCACAAACATGGCGCTGCAGATTTTCGGCGGCCACGGTTATATCCGCGAGTGGGGCATGGAGCAGTATGTGCGCGATGCCCGCATCAACATGATTTACGAAGGCACCAACACCATCCAGTCGCTGGATTTGCTGGGCCGCAAAGTGTTGGGTGACAACGGTGCGAAGTTGCGCAAGTTTGGCAAGCTGGTGAGCGATCTGGTTGAGCAGGAAGGCACTAACGAAGCTATGGCCGAGTTCGTGAATCCATTGGCTGATCTAGGCCAGAAAGTTGAGAAGCTCACCCTGGAACTCGGCATGAAAGCTTTCCAGAATCAGGATGAGGCGGGCGCAGCGGCCGTGGATTATTTGCGGGTGATCGGGCATCTGGTGATGTCCTACTTCTGGGCGCGCATGGCCAAGCTGGCCTTGGCTCATCCTGATGATCCGTTTTACAAGAGCAAGCTCGGCACAGCACGTTTTTACTTCGCCAAGCTGCAGCCTGAAACCGCTTCGCTGATCAAATCAGCGCGTTCTGGCGCACAATCCCTGATGGCACTTGAGCCTGAATTGTTCTAATAAACCAAAGGAGACTATCCATGACCCTGATTGAAAAAATGTCGCGTTCCACCGCCGTATTTGCTGCTTTGGCTGGCCTGGCCCTTGGTGCTACCAACGCTATTGCGCAAGACTCGCCGGTGGGCTTGTGGAAAACCATTGATGATGAAACCAAGCAAGCGCGCTCCATGGTTCGCATCACTGAAGCCAATGGCGTGTTGAGCGGGAAGATCGAAAAGATCATGGATGCCAGCAAGGCTGATGCAAAGTGCGAGAAGTGCACTGATGATCGAAAAGATAAGCCCATTGTGGGCATGACCATCCTGACCGGTTTGAAGAAGTTCGACACCGAGTGGGGTGAGGGCCAGATTCTGGATCCCAACAACGGGAAGGTTTACAAGGCCAAGGCCAAATTGCAAGACGGCGGCAAAAAACTGGAAGTGCGCGGCTTCATCGGAGTTTCTTTGATGGGTCGTTCGCAGGTTTGGGTCCGCGAGCAGTAATCGCAGTTCAATTCAACGGAATAAGATATGAGCAACTTTATCGTCAAGCGCGTGGCCGTGTTGGGAGCCGGGGTCATGGGAGCGCAGATCGCCGCCCACCTGGTGAATGCCAAGGTCAGCGTGATCCTGTTTGACCTCCCGGCCAAGGAAGGCCCCAAGAATGGCATTGGCCTGAAAGCGCTTGACGGGTTGCGCAAGCTCAATCCCGCACCTTTGGGTGTGGCTGAGCTGGCTTCGCAGATCGAGCTGGGTAACTATGAGCAGGATCTTGAAAAGCTCTCTCAGTGTGATCTGATCATTGAGGCCATTGCTGAGCGGATGGATTGGAAGCACGACCTTTACAAGAAGGTCGCGCCCCACATTTCCACCCATGCGATTTTTGCAAGCAACACCTCGGGCTTGTCGATCACGCGTTTGTCGGAAGGCTTCGAGGGCGATCTGAAAGCGCGCTTTTGCGGCGTGCATTTCTTCAACCCACCGCGCTACATGCATCTGGTGGAATTGATTGCCACCCCCAGCACCAATCCGGCGATCCTTGATCAGCTTGAAAGCTTCCTGACGACCACCCTGGGCAAAGGTTGCGTGCGCGCCAAAGATACCCCCAATTTCATTGCCAATCGTGTTGGTATCTTCGGGATGTTGGCCACGATTGAACAGGCGCAACGTTTTGGCCTCACCTATGACGTGGTGGATGACCTCACAGGCAGCAAGCTGGGGCGGGCGTCTTCCGGCACCTTCCGCACAGCCGATGTGGTGGGCCTGGACACGATGGGTCATGTGATCAAAACCATGCAGGACAACCTGCAAGACGATCCCTTTAGTGCGCTTTACGCCACGCCAGCAGTCGTCAAAGGCCTGATTGAAAAGGGCGCGATTGGTCAGAAGGCCGGCGCGGGCTTTTTCCGCAAAGAGGGCAAGGCAATTTTGCGCCTCGATCCTGCCAAGGGCGAATACGTGCCCTCAGGTGCCAAGGCGGATGACACTGTGGTTCGCATGCTCAAGAAAAAGACCTGGGCCGAGCGTTTGGGATTGTTGCGTGAAAGCACTAACCCACAGGCACAGTTCGTTTGGTCGATCATTCGCGACGGGATGCACTATTCCGCTTGTAAGCTGCAAGAGATTGCAGACAACGCGCGTGACTTGGATATGGCTTTGCGCTTTGGCTTTGGTTGGAACGAAGGCCCTTTCGAGATTTGGCAACAAGCCGGTTGGAAACAAGTGGCGGAGTGGATCGCTGCTGATATTGCAGCAGGCAAAGCGATTGCCAATGTGCCGCTACCCGCTTGGGTGACGAGTGGGCCCGTGGCTGAGCGCGAAGGTGTGCATCAGCCCGAAGGCTCGTTTAGTGCAGCTACCGGGCAATTTGTACCTCGCTCGGATTTGCCGGTGTATCAGCGCCAGGCCTTCCGTGCGCCTTTGTTTGGCGAAGGTGTGGCCGATGGCAAGACTGCAGGCGCGACCCTTTTCGAAGACAACGATATTCGCTTGTGGACCTTGCCCGGTGCCAACGATGATGTGGTGATTGCTTCGATCAAATCGAAGATGCATGCGATCGGCCCCGGTGTGACCGCAGGCTTGTTGAAGGGTGTTGAACTTGCCGAGGCTTCGTATAAGGGCCTGGTGGTGTGGTCGCCTGATGAGCCGTTTTCGGTGGGCGCTGACCTGCAAGCGATGCTTCCCCTCTTTATGTCTGGCGGTGCCAAGGCGATAGAGCCGGAAGAGAAAAAGCTTCAGGATGCGATGCTGCGCTTGCGCTATGCGAATGTGCCCACCGTGGCTGCGGTCTCAGGCATGGCCTTGGGCGGTGGTTGCGAGTTGGCGGTTTATTGCGCCAAGCGTGTGGCCTCGCTCGAGAGCTATATTGGTCTGGTGGAAGTGGGTGTGGGTCTTGTGCCCGGCGCCGGCGGTTTGGCCTACGGCGCACGCCGCGCGGCTGAAGAGCAGGCGATGGCGCCTGATGCAAGCCTCTTTGACTTCATGAAGAAATACTTCATGGCAGCGGCTACCGCGCAGGTATCGCGCTCGGCGATTGAAGCGCAAGCAATGGGTTATCTCTTGCCTGACGATCTTATTGTGTTTAACCGCTACGAGCTGCTGCTCACGGCAGTCAAGCAAGCGCGGGCCATGTTTGACCTGGGCTATCGCGCGCCTCGCAAGTCGATGATCAAGGTCACCGGCCGCACGGGATTGGCTACGATTCAGGCTCAGCTCGTCAATATGCGCGATGGTGGTTTCATCTCCGCGCACGACTTCCATCTGGGCAAGACCATTGCTGAAGTAATGACAGGCGGTGATGTGGAAGCTGGCTCGATGGTGGATGAAGCCTGGTTGCTCACATTGGAGCGCAAGGCCTTTGGCTCGCTGCTCACCCACCCCAAAACCCAGGAACGCATTATGGGCATGATGCAGACCGGCAAGCCCGTTCGCAACTGATTAAGGAGCCAAAACATGACTCGTCAAGTACAAGACGCTTATATCGTCGCTGCCCGTCGCACACCGATTGGCAAAGCCCCCAAAGGCACCTTCAAACATCTGCGTCCGGATGATCTGCTGGTGCATGCGATCCGCGCAGCCATGGCCGATGTGCCGGGGCTGGATCCCAAGCTGATTGAAGATGCCATCGTGGGTTGCGCTATCCCCGAGGCCGAGCAGGGCCTGAACATGGCTCGCATTGGTGTATTACTCGCGGGGCTGCCCAATACCGTGGGGGGTATCACGGTGAATCGCTTCTGCGCCTCAGGTTTGAGCGCAGTAGCCATGGCGGCTGATCGGATTCGGGTAGGCGAAGCTGATGTAATGATCGCGGCAGGTGCTGAGTCGATGAGCATGGTGCCCATGATGGGCAACAAGCCGTCGATCAACATCAATGTGTTTGCGAACAACGAAAACATCGGGATCGCCTACGGCATGGGCATGACGGCCGAAAAGGTGGCGCAGCAGTGGAAGGTGTCGCGTGAAGCACAGGATGCCTTTGCCTTGGCCTCGCATCAAAAAGCGATTGCTGCTCAGCAAGCTGGCGAATTCAATTTTGAGATGGCGCCTGTCCATCTGATTGAGAAGTTCCCCAATCTTGGTAGCGGTGCTCTGGATATCAGTGAGCGCACCGTGAGCCAGGATGAAGGCCCGCGTGCGGAATCGAGCCTTGAGTCTCTGGCCAAACTGCGCCCGGTGTTTGCTGCAAAGGGCAGCGTCACGGCCGGCAATAGCTCGCAAACTTCTGACGGCGCTGGTGCTCTGATCATCGTTTCAGAGAAGATTCTCAAGCAGTTCAACCTGAAGCCATTGGCTCGCTTTGTATCATTCTCGGTGCGCGGCGTGCCACCTGAAATCATGGGCATTGGTCCGAAGGAAGCGATCCCGGCCGCACTCAAAACGGCCGGCTTAAAGCAGGAAGACATGGGCTGGATTGAATTGAATGAAGCCTTTGCTGCGCAATCGCTCGCGGTGATCCAGGATCTGGGGCTGAATCCCGAGGTGGTCAATCCGATGGGTGGCGCGATTGCTTTGGGCCATCCGCTGGGAGCCACAGGTGCGATCCGTTCGGCAACCGTGGTGCACGCGTTGCAGCGCAAGAATTTGCGCTACGGCATGGTCACCATGTGTGTGGGCACCGGCATGGGTGCAGCTGGTATCTTCGAAAGGGTTTAAGCATGAATATCACCTCCACCCGGCATGGCGCAGTTCTTGAACTCGCGTTTGATCGGCTTGATCGAAAAAATGCAATCACTGCGGCCATGTATGCCGCGCTTGCTGATGGCTTGGTCAGTGCGCGTGAAGATGGCGAGGTGCGGGTGGTGTTGATTCGCGGCCATCAGGAAGTGTTCACCGCGGGCAATGACTTGGGTGACTTTCTGAATAACCCGCCGCATGGCGATGAATCGCCGGTGTTTCGCTTTCTTCAAGCGATCAGCACCTTTCCCAAGCCCATCATCGCTGCGGTGAGTGGCGCAGCCGTGGGCGTGGGCACGACATTGCTCATGCACTGCGATGCGGTGTATGCCAGCGAGAGCGCCAAGTTTTCCATGCCCTTTGCCAACCTGGGCCTGTGCCCCGAGGCGGCTTCCAGCTTGCTGTTTCCGCAATTGGTGGGCTTGCAGCAAGCCAGCGAAAAGCTCTTGTTTGGCGAGCCTTTCAGTGCCCAGGAGGCGCATGCCATGGGCCTGGTAAATCGGGTAGTGCCCGTGGATCAATTGCAGGCGTTTGCGATGGATCGTGCTCAGTCCCTGGCGATGCGGCCAATGGCGTCGCTGCTGACCACCAAGCGCCTGATCCGCGAGGGCAGCGCTCAGCTGATTGCGAGCACGATGCAAAAGGAAGGCGAGCAGTTTCGCCGCATGCTTGGTGAGCCTGCAGCGCGCGAAGCTTTCACCGCCTTCATGCAAAAGCGTCAGCCAGATTTTTCGACGCTGTAAGTAGATTCAACCTAATGGGTTGATGCAGATCGGGGCGCACACGCTGCGCCTCGACAACGCAGCATCGCCTATGGCACCCTGTATGGCATTCAGGGAGACCCGTTATGGCCAAGCTTGCTTATGTGATGCTCGAGACGCCGCAGCTCGAAGCAATGCAAACCTTTTATTGTCAGCAGCTGGGCTTTGATGCCCTGGGTGAAGACGATGGCACCGTGCTGCTCGAAGGCCCACAGCGCCGCGTGATTCTTATGGAAGGCCCGCAGCCCCGTCTTGCAGAGGTGGGCTTTGCAGTGGCTAGCCCGCAGCATTGGGCGCTGGCGCAAACCAGGCTTGCAGGGTTGCCTGGCTTTCAGCGATTCGAATGGCCGCTCTTTCAGGGCGAGGCCTGCTCGGTGCTCGACCCCGAAGGTAATCGCCTGAGCTTTGGGTTACTCGCGCAAGAGCCGATTGGCGCTAACGATGCATTGCCAGGGCGCTTGCAGCATGTGGGCTTGGGTAGCAATTCCGTACCTGCGATGCGCCAGTTTTACCAAACCGACTTGGGCTTTTTGATGTCCGATGAGGTGTTTAATGAAGCCGGGGAGCTGCGCTCAATTTTTGTGCGCAGCGATGCCGAGCATCACAGTATCGCGGTGTTTGGCAACGGCAAGCTGGGCTTTGATCATATGAGCTTCGAAGCGCCCAACTGGAATGCGATTCGCGATTGGGCCGACCACTTCGCCCGCTTCGAAACCAAGTTGTGCTGGGGCCCCGGCCGCCATGGGGTAGGCAACAATCTCTTTCTGTTTGTACTTGATCCGGATGGGCGGATGATTGAAATTTCGGCCGAGCTCGATACCCTGCCATTTGAGCAAAAGCCGGGGCGATGGGACTTCGATTACAAGGCTTATAACCTCTGGGGGGCGGCCGCGCTTCGGGTTTAGTAGGGGGTCGTAAGCCCAACTACCCGTCGATAGCCCGCTTACTTCCATCACCAGCAATAGCGACATAAGTCAGTGTCGCTTCAGTAACTTTAACCGTCACCGGGTTCGCAGGATTGCGCTCGGCAATCACCTCAACATGCACCGTGACCGAGGTGCGGCCGACTTTTTCGACTGCCGCATAAAACGAAACAAGATCGCCCACCGAGATCGGCTGCTTGAATTGAAAGGCATTCACGGCCACAGTCGCCACTCGGCCCTGCGCGCGACGAGCAGCTAATACGCCGCCCGCAATATCCACCTGTGACATGACCCAGCCGCCAAATACATCGCCATTGGAATTCAGATCGGCGGGCATGGGGCATACGCGCAATACCAGCTCGTGGCCCTTGATGTCGCGCACCAGGGTGCTGGGCACCACATGCACATGATCCTTGTTGAGATCGTCTTTTTTAAGCTTGCCTTTTTTCAACTCGGTGTGTCCTTCAATGCATTACGCGCCATGTTGTCGACCAGGCCCGGAGCAAAGGCCTTGAGCTTCATGCCAAAGCGCCCTTTGGCCGTCATGATATGTTCGCGTTGACGGGATCGCATTGCCTGCACGATCTCGCGAGCACATTGCTCCACCGTCATCGCGCCTTGCTCTTTTAAGCCCGAGACTCCAGCACGCTGCCCGGCTGCATTCAGGCCATTGCGGCGGATCTCGGTATCCACTACACCGGGAAACACCATGGTGATATCCACACCGCTATCGGCCAGTTCAATACGCAGGGCTTCATAAAAACCGCTCAGGGCAAACTTGCTCGCGCAATACACCGTGCGCCCGGGCACTCCGGTTTTACCCGCAAGGCTCGACACACCAACGATGAGGCCGCGTGCGCGACGCAGCGCGGGCAATGCGGCGTGGGTGAGCCACATCGGGCCGTAAAAGTTAAGCTGCATGACCCGTTCAAAGGTCGAAAGGTCGGTGATCTCTTCAAACTTGGCATGCATCGACACGCCTGCGTTGTTCACCAATACATCAAGCGAGCCGAACTGTTCGATAGTGCGGGCGATCAATGCACGGCACTGGGCCTCCACGCTCACATCGGTAGGTACGATGGCGACCTGGGCCCCTTTTGCGATGCAGCTTTGGGCGATTTTCTCCAAAGCCTCTTGTCTTCTGGCGGCCAGCACCAATCTGACTTGGGGTTGAGCCAGCTCCAGGGCCAGCTGGGCGCCGATGCCTTCGGAGGCTCCGGTAATCACAATGGTTTTGTTTTCATAGCTCATCCAGTCAGAATAACGCACTCATGCGCTCTCGTGCCAATCCTTCCGCCGCTTTGCCCCTTGATGCCCCGGTGACCAAACCCCGTCGATCCGATTGGGAAACCGTGCGCATGCTGCTGCCTTATCTGTGGGCCTTTAAGTGGCGGGTGCTGTTTGCGCTGACTTGTTTGGTGACGGCCAAGCTCACCAATGTGGGTGTGCCGGTGGTGCTCAAGCAAATTGTGGATTCGCTCACCGATCCAAAAACAGCGGCTTTGGCGGTGCCAATAGCCTTGCTGGCCGGATATGGGCTGCTGCGCTTATCGACCACGCTGTTTACCGAATTGCGCGAGCTGGTGTTTGCCCGGGTCACGCAGCGGGCGGTGCGAGCCGTGGCTTTGCAGGTGTTTAATCATCTGCATGCCCTATCGTTGCGCTTTCATTTGGATCGGGCCACCGGCGGGCTCACCCGGGATATTGAGCGTGGCACCCGTGGCATCTCAAGCCTGGTGTCGTACACCCTTTACAGCATCCTGCCCACACTGATTGAAATTGCAATGGTGCTCACCTATCTCGTGCTGAATTACGAGGTGTGGTTCGCTGTGATCACCGTTGGCGCGCTGGTGCTCTACATTGTGTTCACGATCACAGTGACTGAATGGCGTACACATTTTCGCCGCTCAATGAATGATCTGGATTCCAAGGCCAACACCCGCGCTGTGGATTCGCTGCTGAACTATGAAACTGTGAAGTATTTCAACAACGAAGGCTTCGAAGCGCGGCGTTATGACGAAAGCCTGCAGCGTTGGGAAGAGGCGGCAGTGAAGAGCCAAACCTCCCTGAGTCTGCTCAATGTGGGGCAATCGGCGATCATCGCTTGCGCGGTGACCTTGATGGTCTGGCGGGCCACGGTGGGGGTGGTGGAGGGCCGCATGACGCTTGGCGATCTGGTGCTGGTGAATGCCTTCATGATTCAGCTCTATATCCCGCTGAATTTCCTTGGGGTGTTGTATCGCGAGATCAAGCAAAGCCTCACCGATATGGAAAAGCTCTTTGGTCTGCTGGATGCAAACCGCGAAGTGGATGATCGGCCAGGCGCACTGCCGATGCGGGTGATGCCGCGTGCGGATAAGAACGTGTTGGGCCCAGAGATTCGGTTTGAGCAAGTGCAGTTTGCCTATTCGCCGGATCGGCCGATTCTTAAAGGCCTGAGTTTTGTGATGGCGCCGGGCACGACCACTGCAGTGGTGGGGCCAAGCGGTGCGGGTAAGTCCACCTTGGCGCGCTTGTTGTTTCGCTTCTACGATGTGAGTGGTGGCGGCATTCGGATTGATGGGCAGGATATTCGCGATATCACCCAGGCGAGCCTGCGGGCGAATGTAGGTATCGTGCCGCAAGACACGGTGCTCTTTAACGACACGCTGCGCTACAACCTCGCCTATGGAAAGCCGGGGGTGGATCAAGAGCATATTTCGCAGGCAGTGAAAGCTGCGCAGCTCGAAGGCTTCATCAACTCAGTGCCGCAGGGCTACGATATCCTGGTGGGCGAGCGTGGCCTGAAGCTTTCCGGTGGTGAAAAGCAGCGGGTGGCGATTGCACGCATGCTGCTCAAGAACCCTCCAATTCTTATTCTCGATGAGGCCACTTCAGCGCTTGATACCTCCAATGAGCAGGCAATTCAGGAGGCTTTGCGCACGCTGGCAGCAGGGCGCACCACGCTTGTGATTGCGCATCGGTTATCCACGGTGGTGGATGCCGATCAGATTCTGGTGATGGATCAAGGTGCGCTGGTTGAGCAAGGCCGGCACGACGAGTTATTACAACGTGGCGGGGTTTATGCGCAGATGTGGGCTGCGCAAGCCCAACCCGAGATCAGCGCCTGAGGCTGCGATGGAAACCAAGTGGCTGGAGGATTTTCTTTCGCTGGCCGAGACAAGAAGTTTTTCGCGCTCGGCAGCGAGCCGCAACGTGACTCAACCTGCATTTTCGCGCCGTATTCGATCGCTTGAAACCTGGCTCGGTGTGGACCTGATCGACCGCACCTCCTACCCCACGCGCCTGACCAAAGCCGGTGAGGTGTTTCGCGAACAGGCACTTGAAATGTTGGCCCAGGTGCACTCCACCCGGGCGATGTTGCGAGGCCAGCGACCTTCTGCGCAAGGCACGGTGGATTTTGCTGTGCCTCACACCTTGTCGCTCACCTACTTTCCCGGGTGGTTGACCCAGGTGCAAAAGAACTTTCGCCCACTCAACACACGTTTGGTCGCGGCCAATGTGCATGATGCGGTGATGACGCTGGTGGAGGGCGGATGTGATGTGTTGCTGTGCTATCACCACCCGCGCCAGCCGGTGCAGCTGGATGCAGCGCGTTATGAGATGAAGTTGTTGGGCACCGAGTCCTTGCAGGCGTATTGCGCAACCAACCGCCAGGGCGAGCCCAGCTTTATGTTGCCAGGCAAGGCGAGCCAGCCGGTGCCTTACCTGGCCTATTCCTCAGGTGCCTACCTTGCTCGCATGGTTGAGCTCGCCTTGGGGCAACAACGCCGCGCAGTGCATCTCGATAAGCGCTATGAAACCGACATGGCCGAGGGCTTGAAGATGATGGCTCTCGAGGGCCATGGGCTGGCGTTTCTGCCTGCCAGTGCGGTGGCTCGCGAGCTTAAGGCCAAACGCCTCGCGCCTGCGGGTGAGGGCTGGAAAGTGGAGATGGAGATCCGCTTGTATCGTGAAAAGCCGAGTGCGCTGCGGCCGGGCAAACCTGTTGTACAGGAGCTTTGGGAGCACCTTTCGGCTTGAAAGTGATTTCAATTTGCTAACTGCAGCGTAACGGCGAATAAAGACCGTCACGAGGCCGCATTATTGAATCGATAAGCTCTACCCAGAATATAGAGGGTCGATTTATATGGGGCGCATGATCGTGCGATCACGTTGGTTTGGCAACTGGCTTACTGTTGTGCTTTTGAGCTGCGGACTTGGTGTGGTTGCTGGCAACGCCAAGGCCGGAGTAATTGTAATGCCGAGCGATTTCACCGCCTACTCCGTGATCATTTCAGATGGGAGCCCTCCTCCTTTTACGTTTTATGTCCCGGAGTACGACTTCATCCGAATTGTTCGCTTTAACGGAAACGGAGCAGGAACTCCTGTCTATGATCCCGGCTGGCCCGACACCCCGCCGCTAAAGCTTCCCTCGACTGGATTTACGACACTATCCGGACGAAGCCCTGAAACTATGGTCGAGTTCCAAGCGGAACTTCCTGGGGAATGGGAAGTCGGATTTACACCGCTCGTAACATCCGTTACAGACGCGGATTGTTGTAACGCTATCTCACTCATTCTTGCTAGCAATAGGGGATCGCTTGGCCGCCTAGTTGAAAATGAGAAGCTGAGGTTTGTAGCTGACCCCGTTTTGACTTATCGTCTTTACTTGGAAGGTTCGGGACGTGTCGAACAGAACTGGCTAGTTAGTGCCCGCGCTTTGTCCGCATCAACAAGTGTGCCTGCGCCCGGTACGCTTGGGCTAATTGCTGCAGGCCTTCTATTGACCCTCAGTTACGGCGTCAAGACCTTTAGGCCATTGAAGTAGTGCCTGAAAAATCCTTCGTCGGTGCTGAGTAATGCATCGGCTTGCTTGAGTGCATGGGCGCCAATAATGAAATCCGGGGCAACCCGATCACGTGGGCCTTTGTTTTTCCAATAGCTTCGCATGATGCGAGCTGCTTCAATGGCAGTGTCGATGTTTAGCGGATCGTGCTCGATCTGACAAGCTGCCAGGAATTCGAGAAGATCGTCGGCCTGCTCAAAGTATCGACCTAGCTCTGCCACGACTATCGCGCTCGCGCACAAGCTGCCTTGGGAAAGCGCTCTTTCAAGCGCTTGTTGGGCTGCGGCAGCCCCTCTTGCACCCTTAAGGATGTCAAAAAGTACGCTGGAGTCCACTGCGGTTTTCACGAACGTTTGGTCTTTCGTGGGGTCGTAGGTTTAGCGGTTTTAGCCGCTTTCCAGGGTACGGTGCGCCCGCGCAGCTGGGTCAACACTTGATCCGTGGTGAGGTCCTCGTCAGCCGCCTGGCCTAGCCATTTGCTGAGATCAAGCTTGGTAGTTTTTTCGATGAGTATTCGGCCTTCTTCGACACGCAAGGAAAGTTTGGCGCCCGGTTTAAGGCCCAGGGCGTCGCGTGCGGCCTTCGGAATGACCACCTGGCCACGTTCGGCCAATGTGAGTTCAATACTTTCCATGACGTACTTTCCTTGTGCTTTGAAATAGTATGCGCGATTCTGTATGAAGTAACAATGCATACTTTATTGCTATGAATATCTCCGAGACTGTTTCCACTCACCCACTTATGCGGTACAAAGGTGTACCAGAAGAAACAACATAAAACTGAGGGAGACCCACCGTGACTGATCCAGCGGCCGAGCTGACCACTAGTGCCTATTACCGTAAGCCACCCACGCATATTCATGAACTGACAGCGGTTGGGCGAGGCACGCCGATGGGCGAGTTGTTGCGGCGCTATTGGCAGCCGGTTGGCTTGGTGGCCGATGCAACTGAAGTGCCTCGCAAGCTCAAGGTGCTGGGCGAAGATCTGGTGCTGTTTCGTGATCGTGCAGGCCAGTCAGGCCTGGTGCACGAGCGTTGCGCGCATCGCGGTGCTTCGCTCTACTACGGCAAGGTGGATGAGGCGGGATTGCGCTGCTGCTATCACGGTTGGGCCTTCGACACTCAGGGCCATTGCACCGACCAGCCTTGCGAGCCAGAGGGTGGCAAGGCGCGTCACACCATACGGCAGCCATGGTATCCGGTGCAGGAGCGCTATGGCTTGATCTGGGCCTACATGGGGCCAGCGGAGAAGCTGCCCATCCTGCC
This sequence comes from Burkholderiales bacterium, assembly GCA_027487815.1. GTDB lineage: Bacteria > Pseudomonadota > Gammaproteobacteria > Burkholderiales > Burkholderiaceae_E > JAIYCW01. Next base: position 27,084 of record JAIYCW010000062.1, on the reverse strand, counting down.
GCGCTATTCAGTGTTTGAAGACCTTGAGCCAGGCGAATTCATCGAAGCCGATGATCGCAGCATCGGCGGTGGTGGCCCGGTGATTTGCGATTTCAACTGGTTTCAGCATTTTGAGAATGTGGTCGACACCTACCATGTGGTGGTCTTGCATGGTTGGTTCTCGGGGGATCAGTTCGTGAAGGACAACACGGCGATGCCCGAGAAGGTCGAGTTTTCACGCAGTGCGTATGGCATTCGTGTGACTTCGGCCCGGCGCAGTGAGTCTGGTCAAAAGTTCATTCGAAGGAGTGGAGTGGCCGTGCCGAACTTGCGTTTGGTGCCGAATCCACGCGCAGGTGCGCAAACCCGCAGGCTTGAATCCATCGGTTTTGTACTCCCGCTCGACGATACACATTTCAGAGTTTATACCGTGGCGAGAGTCAAGCAGCGAGGCGAACTGACGAGCTATCGCTCGCGCCAAAACGGCAAGCTTTGGGAAGACCTCACCGAGGCCGAGCATCAACGCTATCCGGGGGACTATGAGGCGCAGAAGTCACAAGGTGACATCACCTGGCACTCTGATGAGCACTTTGGCACGACTGATCTGGGCATCAGCATGCTGAGGCGGTTGATGAAAGAGCAGGCTGCTGTTGTGGCACAAGGCGGTGATCCCATGGGTGTGATTCGGGACCCCGCCAAAGACATGGTGCGTTTTGAGGAAAGCGTAGAAGTAGATCAACCAGGAGATCAAGCATGAAACCACTCGCCTCATTGCAACGAAGAAGCACCCTGGGCCAGCTGAGTGTTATCAGTATAGGAGTGGCTGCGCAATGCCTCGCCCCTTGGGCCCACGCACAAACAGCTACATGGCCCGCCAAGCCTTTGCGCATCATCACGCCCTTCCCGGCAGGCGGCAATATCGATACCCTGAGCCGCGCGCTTGCAGAACAAATCAGCGGGCGTATCGGGCAGCCCGTGTTGGTCGATCCCAAGCCCGGGGCCAATACGATTTTGGGAGCGCAGGAATTGGCCCGCGCGAGCGCGGATGGTCACACCTTCATGATCACCACGATGTCGACCACGGTGAACAACCGGGCGCTTTATGCCAAGCTGCCCTACGACCCCGAGAAGGATCTGCTGCCCATCACTCAGCTTGCTTATGGCGCTGTATTGCTGGTTGCACCGAGCACTGCTCCGTACAACGATGTGAAAGGCTTCATGGCCTGGGTGCGCGCACAAAAACGGCCCGTGACTTATGGCTCATGGGGTGTGGGGTCGGTGGGGCATCTGTATGGCGTAGTGCTTGAGCGCGATCATGGTCTGCAGCTCAATCATGTGCCCTACAAAGGAGACGTATTTGCGATTGGTGATGTTCGTGGTGGGGCATTGGATGTCACGTTTGCCAGCCCAACAAGTGCCAAGCCGCAAATTGCGGCCGGTCATATCAAGCCGATAGGCATGGTGGGGGCGGCTCGCTCGGTGTCGATGCCCGAGCTGGCTACTTTTGGTGAGCAAGGCGTCAAGGGCATGGACCTGCCGCTTTGGGTCGGCGTGTATGCGCCTGCATCAACACCGCGAACTGCCATTGAAAGGATCCGCGCGGAGATTGTGGCTGCTATGGCAGTGCCATCGGTGCGGGATCGCATGCGGGATTTTGGTTTTACACCGATCGGCAACTCGCCAGAAGAATTCGCGGCGAACTATCGGACCGACTATCCAAAGTGGGAGGCGTTGATCAAGGCCTCGGGTGCAAAGGTGGAATGAGGTCGGGAGGGGCTATATGGTGGTTTGCCGAGGCTATGCTTTTTTTGCATAGTTTAATGAGCAATCAGCATTGGCCGGAACGGCGCGGCGCTCGTAAAGTGCGCGGCTTCTCAGACAGCGCCCAGGGCGCCTAAGGTAACCACTGAATGGCTGTGCGTATTGAGCATGATCTGCTGGGTGAGCGCGAAGTACCGGCTCAGGCTTATTGGGGAATTCACACTCTGCGGGCTCGGGAGAATTTCCCGATCAGCGGCCTCACAATTGGTAACTATCCCGCATTGATTAAAGCCCTGGCGCAGGTCAAACAAGCGGCCGCTCGCGCGAATACTGATCTGGGGCAGCTTGAAGCCGACAAGTCCAAAGTGATTCTTCAGGCCTGCGATGAACTTATCGCCGGGAAGTTGCTGGACCAGTTTGTGGTGGATGTGGTGCAGGGGGGGGCGGGCACATCTACCAACATGAATGCCAATGAGGTCATTGCCAATCGTGCAATTGAGTTGCTCGGCGGCACCAAAGGTCACTATCAGGTCGTGCATCCTATCGAGGATGTGAATGCCTCACAGAGCACCAACGATGTGTATCCCACGGCGTTGCGGGTGGCGAGCTCGTATGCGATTCAGGATTTGCTCAAGGCTATGGCGCATCTGCGCTCAGCATTTGAGGCCAAATCATTTGAGTTTCGCGATGTGTTGAAGCTTGGGCGCACCCAGTTGCAAGACGCTGTGCCGATGACTTTGGGCCAGGAGTTTCGGACTTATGCGGTGATGCTAGGCGAAGATGAGGCGCGCTTGAGCGAAGCCATGGCCTTGATTCAAGAGGTCAATCTTGGGGCGACTGCAATCGGCACAGGAATCAATACCGACCCGGAGTATGCGGCTTCCGCGTGCCGATATCTTGCGCAGATCACCGGGCTGCCGGTCAAGCCGGCGGCTGACATGGTCGAGGCCACCCAGGACACGGGTGCTTTTGTGCAGCTTTCAGGGGTGCTCAAACGGATTGCCTGCAAGCTTTCAAAAACCTGCAACGATCTGCGTTTGCTCTCTTCGGGCCCGCAGGCTGGATTGGGCGAAATCAATCTGCCAGCGCGCGCCGCCGGATCGAGCATCATGCCGGGCAAGGTCAATCCGATTATTCCCGAAGTAGTGAATCAAATTGCCTTCGAAGTGATTGGCAATGATGTGACCGTGACCATGGCTTCCGAGGCGGGCCAGCTTCAGCTCAATGCCTTTGAGCCCATTATTGCGTGGAGTCTCTTCAAGAGCATTCAGCATTTGGCTGCCGGCTGCCGGACGCTTACCGATCATTGTGTGGTCGGGATTACCGCTAATCGAGAGTTGCTTGAGCGTCGGGTGCGGTCGTCGGCTGGGTTAGCCACGGCATTGAACCCGTATATTGGCTACGAAAACGCCACGCGGATCGCCCGAGAGGCGATCGCGACTGGCCGAGGGGTCGCCGAATTGGTCCTGGAACAAGGTTTGCTAGATGAAGCAAAACTCACTGAAGTGCTGCAGGTGGAGGTCTTAACCCGCCCCCACCGCCTCACAACAGTGCGCCGCGCTTCATAATGCTGCGGGTAATGCCTAGGGTGCACGCCCGAGGTGTTTTGTTAGACTGAGTGGTTATATTTGTTTTTATTGGAGACTTGTAGAAATGAAACATATCGTTAATTTGATGGTGGGTGCAGCGGTTGCTCTGAGCGCAGGCTCGGTGGTGGCCCAGGAACTTACCGGGACGCTCAAGAAAATCAAGGAAACCGGTGTGTTCACCGTGAGCCACCGCGAGTCCTCGATTCCGTTTTCCTACCTGGATGACAAGCAGCAGCCGATTGGCTACTCCATGGACATCTGCATGAAGGTTGTGGATGCGGTGAAGGCCGAGCTCAAGATGCCCAATCTGAAAGTGAATTTTCAGCCTGTCACCTCCAGCAACCGGATTCCGCTGCTCAAAAATGGCACGATCGATCTGGAATGCGGCTCGACCACCAACTCGATGGTGCGCCAGCAAGAAGTTGCATTTGGCCCGACCTACTTCGTGATCAATGTGACAGCCGCTGTGAAGAAATCTTCTGGCTTGACCTCGATTGCTTCGCTGAACGGCAAAACCGTGTCCACCACTTCCGGCACTACTGCGGTTCCGCTGATCAAGCAGTATGAAAAAGCGCAAGGTGCAGACGTCAAGGAAATCTATGGCAAGGATCATGCCGAGTCTTTCCTGCTCTTGGCAGAAGACCGTGTCGTTGCTTTCATCATGGATGACGTGTTGCTAGCAGGTCAGATTGCCAACTCCCGCGCGCCCGCAGACTTCATGATCATTAATGAGTCGCTGCGCACGGAGCCCTACGGTCCGATGCTGCGCAAGGACGATCCACAGTTCAAGGCGCTGGTTGACCGGACTCTTAGTGCGTTGTACCGCAGCCCCGAGATGGAGCGTATTTATAACAAGTGGTTCACTTCGCCGATTCCCCCGCGCAATGCAAACCTCAATTTCCCGATGACACCGGCACTGCGCGAAGCACTGCGCAATCCTAACGACAAGGGTGTTTGATCCTTTGTTGAGCGGAGCTTAAGGTACCGACGAAGCAGAACAAGCCGCGCGAGTAATGTTGCGCGGCTTTTTTATTGCAGCTACAAGACTGATGTAAAGAAGTAACTACAACGATATCGGCCTCACGATCAGGCCAAGGCAGAGGGAGGAAAAAGTGAATCTGGGCATCTTTTTTGAAGAGAATGCCGATGGCGATGGCACCTGGCTACAGGTGTTGCTTGACGGCCTCGGTTATACCCTCAGCGTGGCCTTTTTCGCTGCGATTATTGCGTTTTTCCTCGGCTCACTGCTTGGCGTGATGCGCACCACTTCCAAGCCCTGGATGGTGCGACTGGGCAATGCCTACGTGGAACTGTTTCGCAATATTCCACTGATTGTCCAGTTTTTCCTTTGGTACTTTGTGCTGCCCGGCGTGATTCCCGCAGTCAAAGCGTGGGTGATCACCCTGGATCCCTCGACCCACCAGCTTTTTACCGCCGTGGTCTGCCTTGGCTTGTTTACCGCCGCCCGGATTTCCGAGCAGGTGCGCTCAGGCATCGGATCCCTGCCTCGGGGCCAGCGCGCGGCAGGATATGCCATCGGGCTGACAGAACCGCAGACCTACCGGTTCGTACTGCTGCCCATGGCGTATCGGATCATTATTCCGCCGCTCACTTCCGAGACGATGAACCTGATCAAGAACACCGCGGTGGCTTATTCGATCGGTATGGTTGAATTGTTCTTTCGCACCCGTGAAATGGGCGAGCTCACCTTCCGCTATTTTGAGGCGTTTGCCGCTGCAACACTCATCTATGTCGCTATTGCGATGACCGCGAATCGGGTCATGGCATTTATCGAAAAGAAGGTTGCTGTACCCGGTTACATTTCGGGAGGCAAATAATGTTTGGTCTCGAATTTGAAGTCATCAGCCGCACCTGGCCCTATCTTTGGAAAGGGCTTCAGTACACGATTCAGCTGACGGTTGTGTGCGCCATCGGGGGCGTGATCTGGGGCACTTTGCTGGCGCTTGCGCGGCTCTCCTCCATCCGCTGGCTTTCGATGCTCGCAGCCGGCTATGTGAACCTGATGCGTTCGATACCCCTGCTGCTGGTGATCTTCTGGTTTTACTTTTTGGTGCCGGTGCTGATTCAGATCATGACCGGTGCTGATCGCCCGCCACAGATCGGTGCCGAGCGCTCCGCCTATATCACTTTCATACTTTTTGAAGGCGCGTACTTCTGCGAAATCATGCGCGCGGGTATTCAGAGTATTTCAAAGGGGCAAGTTGGTGCTGCTTATGCCGTCGGATTGACTTACTCGCAGGCCATGCGCCTGATCGTGCTGCCACAGGCATTTCGCAACATGCTGCCGGTGTTGCTTACCCAGACCATCATTCTCTTTCAGGATGTGTCCCTGGTCTCGCTGCTTAACGTGACGGATTTTGTGGGCGCGGCCACCAAGATCGCCCAGCGCGACAGCCGGGTGGTCGAGATGTACCTGTTTGTAGCACTGGTTTATTTTGTGATTTGTTTTGCGATGTCCTTCCTGGTCAAGCGCTTGCAGCAGCGTATTGCCATCGTTCGATAGGTTCGGGAGAAAAATTATGGCCATGATCGATTTCAAAAACGTCAGCAAGTGGTACGGCAGCTTTCAGGTGCTCACCGATTGCACTACCTCAATCAACAAAGGCGAAGTCGTTGTGGTGTGCGGGCCTTCCGGGTCTGGTAAATCCACCCTGATTAAAACTGCCAATGCATTGGAGCCTTTTCAGAAAGGCGAGATTTTTGTGGACGGCGTATCGGTGGGCGCCCGTGGCACTGATCTGCCCAAACTGCGCTCACGCATTGGGATGGTGTTTCAGCACTTCGAATTGTTTCCGCATCTCTCCATTACCGAGAACCTGACCCTGGGTCAGATGAAGGTGCTCAATCGCAGCAAGGAAGAGGCCAATGCCAAGGGCCTCAAGCTGCTGGAACGTGTTGGGCTGAGTGCCCATGCCCACAAGTTTCCTGGGCAGCTTTCGGGCGGTCAGCAGCAACGGGTGGCAATTGCGCGGGCCTTGGCCATGGATCCGATTGCCATGCTGTTTGATGAGCCCACCTCAGCGCTTGACCCGGAAATGGTCAATGAGGTGCTCGATGTGATGGTGCAGCTGGCCAAAGAAGGCATGACCATGATGGTGGTGACTCACGAAATGGGCTTTGCCCGCAAAGTAAGTGATCGGGTGATCTTCATGGATGCAGGCAAGATCGTTGAGGATTGCACCAAAGACGAGTTCTTCAATACCCAGCGTTCACCGCGCGCGCAAGAGTTTCTCTCGAAGATTCTTAGCCACTAAGCGTGCAGCCGGGTCCGGATTGCTCGCACCGCAGATTCGGGCGTGGTAAACACCGGCAAGCCTGCGGCCTCGCGCACCGGCCCCGCTGACCGAGCCATGCTGAATTGCGCGATGGCTAGCGCCTGGACGCCGGCGGCTTTCAAAGCTAGTGCGTGATCAACAATGATCGCATCGTGGCGCTTTGCATCTCCGCCCTTGAGGGCCTCGAGTGCACCCATGCATAGACTCGGCTCGATGGATAACTTCGGCGAAAATTCCGCAGGCATGGACGCGAGAGTAGGGCCGAAGCTTGCCAGCAATCCAATTCGTTCAAAGCCTGCCGCTTCGACTTCTGCAATCATCGCCTGATTGGGCTTGAGTATTGGAATGGTGGGCCAGCGAGCTTGGACAGCCTCAATGCAGGAACCAAATGCCGAGCAGGTAAAGAGAATGCCCTGAGCCCCTGTGCTGAAAGCGTAGTTGCTCAAGGCCATGAAGCGATCATGCATCGGTTGGTCGAGCCCATTACCGGAGGCAGCAAGATCACCCGATAAGCTGTCGTCCAATAGATTCATCAGTTTGGCCTGTGGCCAAAGCCGTGAGAAAGCTTCGTTGATGGGTGCAACCGATTCGGCCAGTGCATGAATCAGCGCGATACGGAGCGGGGCCACTGGATTCAAGATGTTTTTTTGGGAGTCCATTGATTGGCGCGAATGTTTTGCGCAGCGAGCCGGGCGGTTTCTTCAATCCGCTTGGTACGGGTGGGTGGTGTTTTGGCCTGCATGATCCACTCCAGAATGCCGCGCTTTGCGGAGCGAGGAAATGCGTCAAATAGCGCCTTGGCCTTAGGATAATTCTTGAAGGCCAGGAGCAGGTCAGCCGGGTATTCAAGCGCTTCAACCGCATCAAGCGCTTGCCAACGGCCGTTTAACTTGGCTTGTTCAACCACCGCCAAACCAGCAGGATGCATCTGCCTGGCCGCAATCAAGTGCTCGACTCTGGCTTTGTTAATTGCGGACCACGCACTCGAGGGTTTGCGCGGTGCAAACCAAAGCATGCTGCGTTGATCATCCAGCTTGGCGGGTTTGCTATCGACCCATCCAAAACAAAGCGCTTGCTCCACAGCCTCGTCATAGTCAAAGCGGGGCAGGCCGCTGGCTTTCTTGAAGCTGACTAGCCACACCCCGGTATCGCGCTGATGGTGGCTTTGAAGCCAGCTGCGCCATTCACCAACGCTAAGCGGATGGATCGCGTTTTCCGGAAGCTGAATTGCGGTGGTCATTATTGCTTTCGCGGGAGAGGCTTGGCACAGGCTCAGGCTTGTAACTTCAGCATTTCAAGTTCCAGCACTTCATTGATACGCCCCATGGTGTCCTGAATCAGGGCGAACTCGGCGGGCTCCAGCGGCTCGGCCATGAGGGCAACAACATGGTTTTGAATTGCCATACATTTTTCGGCGAGTTTCTTGCCAGGCGCAAGCAAGAAGAGTTGCTTGGCCCGTGCGTCTGTGGGGTCGATCTCACGCTTGAGCAAACCGCGCTTTTGCAGGCCTTGCAAAAGTGCACTGACATGACTTTTGGCGTTGAAGCAGCGCTTGACCAAAGCTTGTTGGTTAAGCCCGGGCTCACGCAAAAGATTGACGAGTATTTCGTGCTCTGCGGTGCTCAAACCCAGGGCAGCAAGGCGGCTGGCAAGTACGCCATCACACAGGTTGTAGGCCTTGACCACCGAAATCCAGGCGCGCACCGCATCCGGAGTTTGGGGTTTGGGTGCCTGACCAAACGGTTGCTTTGGATTTTTCATACACTTGCAATTAGTGCGTTATCGAACTATATTGTTCGATAACGAACGAAATATATCTTCCTCGGAGCGGCCAGATGAATCTCTATTTTCGCCTGATTTTCATGATTCTGCGTAGTTTCCGCAGCTCGCCCGTATTGCCGGGAGAGTGGATCGAGCGCAAATTTCGGGTGTGGCCGGGGGATATCGATATCAATGGCCATATGAATAATGGGCGCTATCTCACGGTGGTCGATCTGATGCTGATGGACTACTTCATTCGAATCGGCTTTGCGCGAGTGATGTTGCGGGAAAAGTGGCGGCCCATGTCTGGTGGAACGGTGATTACTTACCGTAAGGGCCTGATGCCAGGGCAGCGCTATCGGCTTCGGTTTTGTCTGGAAGGGGCAGATGAGGCCTGGAACTTCATGCGCTTTGAATTCTTGCGGCTTGATGGCACCCCGTGTGCAGCCGGGTACATGAAAGGCGCAGCAGTTGGGCGCAACGGCCTAATAGCCAACTCCGAGTCGTATGCCAAATTGGGTCAGGTCTTTGAGCGCCGTCCTTTGCCGCCAGCGGTAACCCACTGGCTGGCGGCTGAGCGGTCTGTGATGGAAAGATTCAGCTAATCTTTGCTCAGTCGTCTGGGGCCACTACCGCCGGGCGAAGCGCCAGAGGAATATCCCCGGAAGCCGCTCCCCATGCTGGGAGCTGGGTTTGACGGGACGTTAAATCGGCCAAAGTTACCGCCGTTGTACACGGGCGGTGCAACGGGGTGTGGGGCAACCACTACGGGCGGCGAGATAACAACGGGAGGTGAATAAATCCTTGGCGGCCCCCAACCCCAGGGGCGACCGCCCCAGCCGGCTCCATACCAGGGTGACCCACCCCAATAGCCGCCGCCCCAACCACCACCCCATCCGTAGGTCACGCGGGGGACTATCACCGGAGCGGGCAGGGTTTGGATCACGGTGGTGCTTGTGGTGCTTTGGGCTTGCGGCGCGCTGACTACCGGGCCCGCAACTACCGTGCGGGACTGAAGCAAGGCGTCGACAACATCGCGGCTTGCGCCATTGGCCAGAAGCAGGTCGATATCGGAGGCTGTCAAAGCAGCTCGCATGCCTTGCTGCTGAATCGATGCAACAATCTCGGCACTGGGCCGTTGGGACCTAATCATGGCCACCACATCGCCGATGCTCAAGCCGGTTTGACCCACCACGGCGGCTGGTACCGGTGCCTGAACAACGACCTGGCTCACGGGGCTCGGAACTCGGACCACTGTGGTCGAGCGCGAGGTTTCCGTGACGGCGCAGCCTGTCAGCGCCAAGGCGGCAATGCCAATTGCCAAGGTGGAATAAAGCTGAGACGGCAGGCGAAGTAGTGTATTCATCTTAATCAGAACGTTTGGGCCAGCCGGTGAGTTGACCCCGGCAAAGGCAAATTACAACTCACCCAGTTTGAACTCCTGCTGTAAAAACTGTACGAATTGCCGGACTCGCAACGTGGTTCTTTGCTGCGGTGCAAAAAGTGCATAGATATCACCATCAGGCCCCTGGTATTGGGGCAGCACCCTGACCAGCTCTCCGGATTTGATCGCCGGGCTCACGTCAAAGGCTGAGCGTAATGCGATTCCCAAGCCGTCAATGGCCCATGCCCGGATCACTTCGCCGTGATTTGAAGCTAGCGTTGGATTGACCCGGATGCGCAGATGTTCGCGGCCCCGGTGCAGCCGCCATAGGCTAAAAGCCTCTTGGTCCTGGCGCAGCACCAGGCAGCGATGATGGCTCAGCTCTTCCGGATGGGTTGGGTGTCCGGCCTCGCGCAAATAGTCGGGGCTTGCGACCAGCCAGCGCTCGTTCGAGGCCAGTTTACGGGCAATCAGGTCGCGTTCGGGCGGCTCACCGATCCGGATCGCCACATCAAATTGCTCAGGCGAAAGGCTTGGTACGTCGACCGCGACATCAAGCTGAATACGTAGCAGAGGGTGCCGCCGCTGATAGCGTGCGATCCACTGTGCAAGCACCTGGCGCCCGAAACCCAGGGTGGCATGTACCCGGAGCAAGCCACTTCCTGCCTGATTGCTGCCCGCTAGCTGGGCCTGCAGGTGCTGCATGTCTGCCAGTAGCGGGGTGCAGCGCTGGGCGAGGAGCTGCCCGGCATCGGTGAATTGATAGCCTCGCCTGCCCCGATGCAGCAGGCTTACCCCGCAGCGCGCTTCAAGATCGGCAAGTTTGCGGGTAACAGTTGCTGCTGAAAGGCTCAGGTCACGGCCAACCTGCGCCAGATTGGTGGCCCGGGTGATGGCCAGAAAGAACTCAAAGTCGTCACTTGAAAGCATGCGATCACACTGTACGTTGCAATACTCAAAACTATACATTGCACTTACTGCAACGAATTAGGCCCTTGGACGGTTTGGGGGTCGATACACTTCGCAATATGGAAAAACCTCCTGACCCAACCTCAGCCGCAGTTGCTGCCGATCGCGTCAATTTCTTCCCAGGCTTTCGAGCTGGGCTGAGCGGCGCAGCTCCGCGCCAGATTCCTTATGTGATTGGCGGCTCGGGGCCGCCCCTGCTATTGCTTCACGGGCATCCGCAATCGCTGATCATCTGGCGCAAGGTGGCGCCTGTACTCAGTCAGCATTTCACGGTGGTCGCCAGCGATTTGTGTGGCTATGGGGATGCGGGCAAGCCTGAGGGCGGTGAAGCGCATGAAGCCTATTCGAAGCGTGCCATGGCGGGTGACCAAGCCGCGTTGATGCAGGCGCTGGGCTTTGAAGAATTCAGTGTGTTGGCACACGATCGGGGCGCTCGGGTCGCGCATCGCCTGGGGCTGGATCATGAGCATCGGGTCAGGCGAATGGTCTTGCTTGATATCTGCCCGACGCTCGCCATGTACGAGCAGACTTCGATGTCGTTCGCCCGCGCCTATTGGCATTGGTTTTTCCTGATTCAGCCCGCGCCTTTTCCTGAAACGCTTATCAATGCCCAGCCCGACTTTTACCTCGAAAAGCTGATGGGGCTTCGCAGTGCGGGCCTTTCACCATTTGAGCCCGAAGCCTGGGCGCAGTACCAGCGGCATATGCGCGATCCAATGGCAGTGCATACGATGTGTGAGGATTATCGTGCTGCTGCAGGCATTGATCTTGAGCATGATCGCGCCGATCGCGATGCGGGCCGCAAGCTTGCGATGCCGCTGGCCGTGTTCTGGGGGCTGCAAGGGGTGATTGAAAAGTGTTTTGATCCCCTCAAGGAGTGGGCACGTGTTGCCCGCCAAGTGGAGGGGCGCTCGCTTGCCTGCGGCCACTATATTCCCGAGGAGGCGCCTCAAGCCTTGCTCGATCATGCCTTGCCATTTTTGAAAGACTGAATTGATGACTACCCACCGAATTGCAGTGATCGCCGGCGATGGTATTGGCACCGAAGTGATGCCTGAAGGATTGCGGGTGGTGCGAGCTGCGGCCAGCAAATTTGGTATCTCGCTGCAATTCGACGAGTTTGATTTTGCGAGCTGCGACTACTACGCCAAGCATGGCGCGATGATGCCTGCCAACTGGAAAGAGCTAATTGGCGGGCATGACGCGATTTTTTTTGGCGCTGTTGGTTGGCCTGATCGGGTGCCAGATCATATTTCGCTGTGGGGCTCCTTGCTGTTGTTTCGCCGTGAGTTTGATCAGTACATCAACCTTAGGCCGGTACGCTTGATGCCCGGCGTGCCCGCCCCCATTGTGGATCGCCAAGGCAAGCCCTATGCGCCCGGCGCGATTGACTTTTATGTGGTGCGTGAAAACACCGAGGGCGAGTACTCGGCAGTGGGTGGCAAGATGTTTGCGGGCACGGAGCGCGAGATCGTGTTGCAGGAGTCGATCTTCACTCGTATCGGTGTTGATCGGGTGCTTAAGTACGCATTTGAGTTGGCGCAGCGCCGCCCCGCCAAGCATCTCACCTCGGCCACCAAATCCAACGGCATTTTTATCTCGATGCCCTATTGGGACGAGCGCGTTGCGGCCATGACTCCGAGTTACCCGGAGGTACGGGTCGACAAGTTTCATATCGACATCCTGACGGCCCATTTTGTGCGTAATCCGCAGATGTTTGATGTGGTGGTGGCGAGCAATTTGTTTGGCGATATCCTGAGCGACCTTGGCCCGGCATGCACCGGCACGATTGGTATTGCGCCCTCGGCCAACATTAATCCGGAGGGCAAGTTTCCCTCGCTGTTTGAGCCTGTGCATGGCTCGGCGCCGGATATTGCCGGGCAGGGGATTGCCAATCCGATCGGACAAATCTGGTGCGGTGCGATGATGCTCGAGCATCTGGGTCACAAGGATGCGCACGACGCGATCTTGAGGGCGATTGAGCAGGTCACGGGCAGTGGCCCACGGACCCCGGACATGGGGGGTAAGGCCAATACCCGTGAGGTCGGGCAGGCGATAGTCGATGCCCTTTGAGCAAGCGCGAGATATGCTGAATCAGCGCCGGAGTTTTGGTGCCTGATCTTTTTGCGCTGCCCTGGTGGGCCTATGCCTGGATTTTGGCGGTGACGCTGATTGCGAGCTACACCCAGGGCGTGATGGGGTTTGGCTATCCGATTGTCGGCACCCCCCTGTTGACTCTGCTTATCGATTTGCGGGTGGCGATTTTCGTGATGCTGATTCCCATCGTGGTGGTGTGTTTCAGCACCATGCTGCGGGGCGGCGGGTTTTTGCGCACCTTGCGGGAGTATTGGTATTTGCCGCTGGTGATTGCGCTGGGTAGTTATATCGGTACGCGATTGTTTTTTGCTGTCGACCCGGCGCCTTTGTTGGCTCTGCTCGCCGCGTTGCTGGTGCTCTATCTTGCGCTGGATCACTTGGGGATTGAGGTCAAAGCGATTCGCAATCATCCCCAATGGTTTGGGGCGGGATTCGGGCTCGCAGCCGGGGTGACGGAGTCTTTGGTGAATGTCGCCGCGCCGATGCTGTTGGTTTATCTGGCTTTGGCGGGGCTCGCGCCTTCCGCGATGGTGCAAACGCTGAACCTGTGCTTTTTTGTTGGCAAGTCCACCCAAACCCTTTCGTGGATGCAATTCAGCGGCATTCCGGTGAGCGCCTGGCTTGCAACTTTTCCCTTGGCTTTGCTCGCATGGAGCATGGCCACCCTCGGGGCGAAGCGAAGGGAACGCGCCCCAGTGGCTCAATACCGCAAGTGGCTCAGGCGCTTTGTGGGCCTGATGGTCTTGCTCTTGCTCTGGCAATTCGCCTACAAAGTGTGGGGTTGATTGGGGTCAGTAGTTCCCCTATGAGTTGTGTTGGATAGGGTGGCCTCGGGTTACATTAGCGCGCTCGCTGTGGGAACAAGCTGCAGCCAGATCTATAGCCATACATGTTTTGGAGACATTGAAATGAAATTCGCTCAAGTTGCCACAGCGCTCGCCTTGGGGGTCACGCTGGCCGCCGGTGCAGCTCATGCCCAGCAGTACCCGACCAAACCAGTCTCAATCGTTGTGCCATTCGCTGCGGGCGGCCCGACCGATATCGTAGCCCGGACCATTGCTGATGCAATGAACCGCGCGATTCCAGGCAGCAACTTTATTGTTGAAAACGTTGCCGGCGCCGGCGGCACACTCGGCGCAGCCAAGGTTGCAAAGGGAAGCCCAGACGGTTACTCGATCTTGATTCATCACATCGGCATGAGCACAGCTCCAGCCTTGTTTCGCCGCCTGCCATTCGATCCGCTGAAGGATTATGAGTACATCGGCATGATCAATGAAGTTCCGATGACCATGCTGGTCAAGAAGGATTTTCCCGCCACCAATCTTCGCGAGATGGTCACCTATGTGAAAGCCAACGCAGCCAAGGTGAACCTGGCTAACGCTGGTATCGGGTCGGCATCGCACTTGTGCGGCCTGCTGTTCCAGTCGGCCATCGAAACTGATCTGACCACCGTGCCTTATAAAGGCACCGCTCCTGCGATGACCGATCTGATCGGTGGGCAGGTGGATATTTTGTGTGATCAAACCACCAATACCACCCAGCAAATTCGTGCAGGCTCGGTCAAGGCCTTGGGTGTGACCTCAACCCGTCGCCTCGAAACCTTGAAGGATTTGCCCACCATGGATGAAGGTGGTGTGCGCGGCTTTAACGTTTCGGTATGGCATGGCATGTACGCCCCGAAAGGCACCCCCAAGCCTGTAGTGGATCGCCTGGTGGCCGGTTTGCAGGCTGCATTGAAGGACCCCGCTGTGACCAAGCGCTTCAGTGAGCTCGGTGCCGATACAGTTTCTCAGGATCGCGCTACTCCCGATGGTTTGAATCGCACCCTGACAGCCGAAATCAACAAGTGGACGCCGATCATCAAGAAGGCCGGCGTTTATGCTGATTAATTCGGCCGACTAATTCGGTTAACTTATTCGGCCAACCAAGTCAGCGATCTAATCGCTGCGAAACAAGGCCTGAAAGCTGCGACTGACCTCAAAAGTCTCGTTGCAGCCATGTAGTGAAACGGTGAGCTTGCCAGTCAGGGAGCGCACCGTTTTTTTTATTGCACTCACCCTGACCACGGTGCCACGGTGAATCTGCCAAAACTCTTCGCCTGGCAATCGCTCCAGCAGCTCCTTGAGCGGCATGCGAATCAGCGTTTCACTTGCGCGCGCGCTTGAGCTTGAATCTGCACTTGGCATGCTCAGCACACGGATGTATTTGTCGGCCGCCTCAAATGCGATCACCGATCCAATGTCCACCAGGCGGATCTCTTCGCCTTCGGCCAATCGCACACTGGCTCGCAGCCACCGCAATGGGGCAGGGCCTGTTGTGGGCTTCATCAGCTCCAGGAGTTGTTCGAGCTGTGTGTTGTTGGCTGGCTCAGGCTTGATACGTCTGGCTTGTAAACGCTCGACGGTTTGCCGCAATCGAGCTGGATCAATCGGTTTAAGCAAATAGTCCACTGCATGGTGTTCGAAGGCCTGCACCGCATATTCATCATAGGCCGTGACAAACACAATATCGATGGGCTGGCCGGATTGCTGAATCAACCGGGCAAGCTCCAGGCCGTTGGGCGCTGGCATACGGATATCGAGAAAGGCGATGTCGGGCTGAAGTGTCTTGATGGCTTCGAGCGCAGCTGCCCCATCCCCCACAGCTGCAATCACCTGGAGCTGCGGCCAGGCCAGCGACAGAGCCCGGCCCAATGCTTCACGCAAGCGCGCTTCATCATCCGCAATGATGGCGCGGCAAATTGAAGGATGGGATTCAGGTTGGGGAGGTGATGGTGGCGGCATGGATGTCAGGTATTTGGAGCGTGGCAATCGTGCGGCCCGCAGCCTCACGCAAGTGCAGACTTGCATGCGAGCCGTATAAGGCTTGAAGGCGTTGAGTGATGTTTTGCATGCCTGTACCGGACCCGGAACTGGCGCCTTGCCCAGGGGTTTCAGCCGCTCTCAGGCCCAGGCCGTCATCGCTCACTTCAATGAGTACGCCGCCTGGATTCCGCTTGGCGCTGACCCGCACCTCGCCGCCCCTGGCTTGCGGTTCAAGTCCGTGTTTCACCGCATTTTCGATCAGGGGCTGAATCAGCATCGGGGCCAGTGGCAGGGTTTCCAGACCAGGCTCCAGGTCAAAGCGCCAGCGCAATCGATCGCCCATACGGTGGCGCATGATCACGAGCAGCCTTTCATTGAGGTGTATCTCTTCGCCCAAGGTAGTCGCGCTGCTGCGGGCATGTTTGAGTGAAGTCCGCAGGTAGGCCACCAAGTCATTAAGCATGGCGCGGGCAACTGCTGGATCTTCATCGATTGCCGCGCTGACATTGGCCAGGGTGTTGAACAAAAAGTGGGGTTCGATTTGCGCCTGCAAAGCCTTGAGCTCGGCTTGGCTTGCCATACGTTGCGCCGCAAGCGCGCGCCATTGCTGGGCCTCAAGATCGCTCTCCATTCGACGCAGGCGTTCGCGGTTGTAAAAGAAGATGCTCCCGACCGCGCCCGCAGCCAGCGATATAACGATAGAGGCGAAAAACCCTGGGCGACTTTCTTCTATCCCGTATCCGTGTTTCAGGATCAGTAAGCCTAAGGCGTTGCCAATCAAGGTGCCCGCAAGCACAGTGCCACTGATCCATACCAGGGACTCCAGCCCCCCGGCGCGTCGATCACGTAACCCGGGGATGACCAATAGGCATAACAAGCATGTGGTTAGGCCCACCGCTTGGGAATACCAGAACGTTGCAAGCCAATGCGTTTCAGGGCGTGCACTGATCAGGCTGGCTGCAATCAGACAGTTCCCAATAAAAGTGGCCCCGAAAAACCGCAGGCTGCGCGGCCCAGTGAGGTGTTGTGCGGATTGACGGATGGGGGACAAAAAGCTCATGGGGTTTACTTTGGCATGAAGCGGGGCGGGCTGGCTAGGCTTATCCGCGGGGCTGCACCTGGGCCAGATTGCCCTTGCTTGAGCCGATGAACAACGTCCGCCAACCTACCAGGCTGAGAATAGTGCGCAGGTTGCGTACCTGGAATGCGGCCAGAACTCCAAACACGGTGCCCCACAGGGGTATGTTGAGTTGCAAGCCCATGGCCTGCCGAACCGCAAGGGTGTATTTCAAACTGAACACTACCAACACCCAGCTGAGGGTTGCATAGCCGCCAGCTCGCACGAGCTGAGGGGGCGATTGAAGCTGAGATTGAGGGGTCGGCGTCACGAGGCTCCAGCGTGCATTAACCGGCACCCAAGCCCCCAGGACTGCCGCGATGGGTAGCATGATCAGCAGGCTGGCCGATACGCCCAGCAGACTCAGGCTGCTTTGCAAAGCAAGGATAAGCAAAATCAACGGGGCAATCACTGCCCGTTGGGCTGATAGGGCCTTGGGTGCGCGCTGTGACAGTCCGTAGATCACCAGGGCTGCCAGCCCGATCCAGACCCAAAAGGGTGTGTTGATCAGGATCATGCCAGTCAGATTGAGCTTTGCAGTCATAAACTCGATCAGCGTATTGCTCCAGGCGTGCAGCATCCGGCCTGGTGTGAAGGTGAACGCGCCTGCAATCACCAAACCGCTGTAGCTTCCGATCATGTGCCTGCGATGAGCTTCGATTTTTCCCTGACGGGCCTTCTGGATGGCCCGCACAAGGCTGCTCAGGGTCGTAATGATCAGGATATGGATCGGGCCCCACACCAGGCTACCCAGTTTCACCAAAGGAAACACATGCGCAGGAATAAAGATCGCGCTGACACACGCGATCACCATGCTGGCCGCCCAGACTTTTCCGAGAGCTTTATGCGTTTCGCTGCCCTTGCGCATAAACAGCACCACTGCGCCCAACAGAATCGCAAAACTCGCGGTGATGGCATGGGTGATGATGATGGAATCGAAGGCGCGCATATGGACTTCGCTTAGGGTGGTCCAGCCCAGGATAGGAAGATTGACAGTGTTCATGCAGGTTCCTCAGAGAGTTGATGGCGCCACTTTCGCCCGGCCTGATAGCTGCGCTCAAGGGCAATGCGACCAGCTGCCGGATCGCGGCGCGAAGTGCATTTAGAGGGCGTGAACGCTTGCGGTAAAGTGCGGGGATGACCACAACCCTGACCCTGATTCAACCCGACGACTGGCATTTGCACCTGCGTGATGGCGATGCCCTGCGTGCCGTAGTCGGCGCCACGGCCCAGCAGTTTGCGCGGGCCATCGTCATGCCCAACCTCAAGCCCCCGGTAGTCAACACTGCCCAGGCGCAGGCCTATCGCGAGCGGATCAAGCAAGCGCTGGCGCAAGCGCATCAAGCCGGTGAGATTGATGATCGTGCGGCGGCTTTTGAGCCCCTGATGACGCTATACCTCACTGACAACACCAGTGCGGATGAAATCCGCCGCGCGAAGGCAAGCGGCCTGGTGCATGGCGTGAAGCTTTATCCCGCAGGAGCGACCACCAACTCGGATGCAGGCGTGAGTGATATCCGCCGCACCATGAGCGCTCTGGAGGCGATGCAGGAGGTCGGCATGCCACTGCTGATTCATGGCGAAGTTACTGATAGCGAAATTGATCTGTTTGACCGCGAGGCGGTGTTCATTGATCAGGTGCTGGATCCCTTGCGCCGCCAATTGCCGGGCTTGCGAGTGGTGTTTGAGCACATCACCACTTCGCAGGCCGCGCTTTATGTTCGTGATGCTTCGGTGGGTGATTCGGCAGGCGCGATTGCGGCCACGATCACCGCCCATCATTTGCTCTACAACCGCAACGCAATTTTCAAGGGTGGGGTGCGGCCGCATTGGTACTGCTTGCCGGTGCTCAAACGCGAGACGCATCGCCTGGCCTTACTCGAAGCAGCCACTGGCGGAAACTCAAGATTCTTTTTGGGCACCGATAGTGCGCCGCATGCGACGCGCTTGAAAGAACACGCCAGTGGTTGTGCGGGATGTTATACCGCCCCTCATGCCATCGAGTTGTATGCCACCGCATTTGCCGCGATGGATCGACTGGATCAGCTCGAAGGCTTTGCGAGTTTGTTTGGCCCGGCTTTTTATGGATTGCCGGTCAACACTTCACGAGTGACTCTGGCTCGCGAGTCCTGGGAAATTCCACAAAGCCTGCCGTTTCCGGGCGACAGCATTACCCCGCTCGCAGCGGGTGAAACGATGCAGTGGAAGCTGGTGGCCTAGGCCAGGTGCAGGGCCCGAGTGCCCCGCCTTGGGTGTGGCTCACTGATGATGAAGCGCTTAATCGATTGGCGCTGATGCTTTATCAGAGCGGCGGAGTTCTAGATTGGCACGCGGTAATTGAAGACCTTAATCAACAGGCTTTATCGCGTGAGTTGCGTGTCGAGAGCGGCTTGCCTTTGAAGTTTGTGGCCGCTTCCGAGCATTCAGCAAATGCTTCGCAATCAGCGGTTGCTTATGAGACAGGCATTCATTTGACCGGGCAAGTGCCCTGCCGAATTCAGGATGATGGGGCCTGGCACGACGCATTCAACGCTTTGCAATGGTTGCTTTTTCCTCGAAGCAAAGCTCGATTGAACGCAATGCAGGTTGCCGCGATTCAGGAGCAACCGAATGCCGCTGTGCGATCCCGATTGCGTGATGCGATTACTCTGTTTGATGAGGGCGGTGCGGTTTGGTTGGGCGCAGCCTCCGAGGGGGAGCAATGGGTGCAGCTTGAGTTGCGGCAATGGCCCGAGCTGCTTTTTGTTCAACGCGAAGTTTTAGTCTCGAATCACGTAGTGCGTTTGTTTGGACATGCGCTGATGCAGAAAATGCGCCGCCCCTATAAGTCAATCACGGGTTGGGTTGTGCGTTTGCCTGCTGCGCTGGACGCGCAGCCTTCCGATGTGGATCAGGCTTTGTTGAATTGGCTTGAGGATGCTGATCTGGAGCAGCGTCCGTGGTTGCCCCTGCCGGTGATGGGTTGGCCGGGTTGGGATCGGGGCAGTGAGCAGCGGGAGTTTTACGAAGATGCAAAAGTGTTTCGGACTGCTTAGTCCTCATCCTGACCATTTGCCTGTAATTGAGGCGATAATCGGGCTTGCTGGTTCTATCAGCTTCTAAACGGAGGGCTTGATGAGGCAACTTGATCGCATAACTTTGCAACCTGAACTGATGAGCGGGAGAGCCTGTATTCGTGGAATGCGGGTCACGGTTGGTATGGTCGTGGGGCAGATTGGTTCAGGCCGCACGGTTGACGAGGTACTGGTTGATTTCCCCTACCTTGAACGGGACGACATCATGCAAGCGCTTTGTTATACGGCTTGGCGTACCCAAGAGCGCGAGGTCGTGTTAGCCAACACATGAAATTGCTGATTCTGAAATCATGCAGTACGCCGCTTCGCGCGAGTACGTTGTCCTGACACACGATTTGGATTTCGGTGCCATTCTTGCGGCGACACAGGGCGAAAAACCTAGTGTTGTTCAATTGCGTTCTGACGATAACAGACCTGAAAACATAGGCGGGCTAGTGATTTTGGCACTCCAGCAGTTAGCAGCGGAATTGCAGGCAGGCGCTTTGCTCACCATTGATGCAAATTGGGTCAGGCTGCGGCTTTTGCCACTATTGCCGAGTTAGGTGTTCGTTTGGATAGCTTGGCCCATGAGTAGTGTCTGCTCAAGGTTGGGACAAGTCTCTTTCAGCATCACCTAGTGCCACTTGTCTTAAGAAATCCTATGCCACATTTCTACGCCCTTAAGACGCATACAACTGGTTACTTGAGAAACCAGGGGTCTTATTACCCAAGCCCTATTAAGTTGATGGACGGACCGCATTACGCGTATGCCCCGCCAGGTGAAGTCCAGGCGCTTTGCAAGCAGTTTGCAGTTCTGGTACCCCCCCCGCTAACTCCTGAATACACAAGGCGATTCATGTTTCGCTTAAAGGAAGAGCAGGTGTTTCCGGACATCTATCACTGTTCGGACACTTTTCCGATGGTGTCGGAGCGTGCTAGGAATGCGATCCTAAAATTGGACGATCCCGAGATGCACGTGTTTGTACCGACGGAGATTCAGGACGGAAGAATGCGCCGGATCAACAAGGAGGATTACTTCTGCTGGCAGATTCGGCGGCATGTTTTTTTTGAGTCGATGAGCTTGGAAGAGTTTAGGGAACACACGCCGCTTCCCTACGGGGTCGGTAGGGCGCTCGTTTATCTCAGTAGAGCTCCCGACGAGTTTCATAAGGTCGCATCGTATAGGTTCTGGCACGCGGCCTACGACATGTTGACTCTTGGTCTGAGTGAGGACGCACTCCAAGGCTTGCGCGCCGCCGGCCTGACCGGCCTGAAAGACTACAGCATCAAAGGCATCCAACCCAAGACCGGCGAATCGATTGAACGCATCGATGAATCCAAACTGTGGGTAAACATCAAGAAGACTGCCAAGTGGCAGGCAAGCATGGTTCGAATTGCCAAATGGACGGCCCCCAAATGACCCGGTCGGAGGTCTCTTATTTGATAGACACTGCGATTGTCGGTTGTTGAGCCCATGCGTTGGTGCAGGTGCAGAGGTCTACATGAAGCTGACTGTGATCGATGATGTTCTGACCGTTTCATTTGAGGAGTTGTGACCATGAAATGCCCCAACTGTGGCGCGGCTAACCTGATCCGTGAGACCCGCGATATGACCTATGTTTATAAGGGCGAACACACGTTCATTCCAGAAGTCTCGGGCGACTTTTGTCCTGCGTGCGGTGAGATGGTTTTGAACCGTGAACATGGCGATCGCTACAGCGATTTGATTGGAGCTTTTCAACGGCAAGTTAATGCCGCTTAGTAGATTCTGAGTACCTTGCCAAGGTACGCAAGAAGCCCGAGCTTGACCAACGCCCGAAGAATTTTTACCAGCGCAGTTGCTCAATCTCCAATCCCATAGCTCCTGCTACTTTTTTTAAGAGTTGCCCTGCGAGGCTGTTTCACACGCTCCATCTGCGCAACGGCAGCCTGGGTGATTCCAATGCGTTGCGCCAAGTCGGCCTGCGTCAAGCCAAAGTGCTCGCGCCATGCGGCCATAGGAGAGATCCCCTGCTCAAAAGCAAGATTGACGACTTCATTGGGGACAGCACGGGTGTTCATTGCGTTCATTGCCCAATGATAAGCATCAAGCCATGCCAGTCAAACAGCCCACACCTTAGTGAAAACTCCAGCGCTCAATCCCGGTATGATCGCCATCACTTCAGGAGACCAACACTATGCACATACTCGTAACCGGCGGCGCGGGCTTTTTAGGCCAACAATTAATCAAACGTTTGCTGGCGCAAGGACAAGTTCAGGTTGACGATTCAGCTGCGCAAGGCATCACAGCAATTACTGCGCTAGATGTGGTTGCGGGTGCGCTCGCTGATCCTCGGCTGAGCAATGAGGTTGGTGATCTTTCGCAACCCGGGTTGGTAGCGAGCTTGCTGCGTAAAGACACTCGCCTGGTGGTGCATCTGGCCGCGGTGGTGAGCGGATCAGCCGAGGCGGATTTTGATTTGGGGATGCGCGTGAATCTGGATGGCACGCGGGCTTTGCTGGAGGCTTGTCGGGCCTTGGGCACCCAGCCGCGTGTGGTGTTTACCAGCTCGATTGCGGTGTTTGGTGGCGACATGCCAGCCGTGGTGACAGACATCACGCCACCCACACCTCAAGGCTCTTACGGCATTCAGAAACTCATCGGTGAACATCTTGTGCAGGACTTCTCGCGCAAGGGCTTCATTGATGGACGCAGCGTGCGAGTGCCCACCGTAGTCGTGCGCCCGGGCAAGCCCAATGGTGCAGCGTCGGGCTTTGCCTCCGGGATTATTCGTGAACCGCTTGCGGGGATTGAGGCGGTGTTGCCAGTTTCTCCCGAAACGGTGATGTGGCTCGCCTCGCCAGCTGCGGTGATCGGCATGCTGATGCATACCATCGAGTTATCTGCTCAAGCCTGGGGTTGGCATCGCAGTATCAATTTGCCTGGTCTGAGCGCTACGATGCAAGAAGAGCTGGATGCCTTGCGGGTAGTGGGTGGCGAGGCTGCGGTGAAGCTTGTGAAATATGCGCCCGATGAGAAGGTGATGCGTCTGGTCAATACCTGGGCTGGCCGGTTTGATACTTCGCGCGCTTTGGCCATGGGTTATCGGGCCGATGCGGATGTGCTTTCAATCGTGCAGGGATACGCCCGGGAGTATGCCCAGGGCTAAGGGCAGTTGGTCAGCGGCACGCTGATCGTTCGCTCGCGCACGATGTGCCAATGCTGCTCCGCGCCGCGCTGCTGCATGCGCCAAAGCTGGGTGGAGCGCAAACACTTCGGGCCCGCACCATCGTTCAGGCGACTCAAGAGGTTGAGCTGGATCGGCGCGTTAGCGGCGCCACTATCGTTGGCAATCTGATCGGCTCGCAGGAGCTGTAAACGGGCCGGGCTGCTCGACACCCGTTGCCCGGCTGGCGGCCACCATTGGGTCGCCGACACCGAGCCATCAATTGAGTAGGCGTTTTCAATGGCGGCAGGCATGCCTGAATTCACACTATCCCGCCAGGCGCGCAGGGATCGAACCATGGCAGGTGGCAGGGCCGTGGAGAGCTCGGCGAGAGGGTCTGCAGCTGGGGCAGGGGCAGGGGCAGGAGCAGGAGCAGGAGCAGGAGCAGGAGCAGGAGCAGGAGCAGGAGCAGGAGCAGGGGCAGGGGCAGGTCGAACGACGATTACTGGCGCTGATTCGGTCGCTACTGGAGTGGGTGCCGGAGTAGGTCTCGGGGTGGCATTGGGTGCTGGCAGTACCGGTGCAGGCGCAGGTGCAGGTGCAGGTGCAGGTGCAGGCGCAGGTGCTTGCGCAACGATCGCAGGCCGGGCAGGCAAGAGGCGCAAAGGCATGGGGCTGTTGGGCAGCTCAGCCCCGAAGCTTTGCACATTGATGGGGTCTGCTGCGGGCTGCAATGAGTAGCTCACTTCATTGCGGGTGATACCGAAGCTTTCGGCCACGCGGCCAGTCAGTGCAAGCAGGCGCACCTGGGCCACTTGCGCATCGGCCCAGCTGTTGATGTGCAGGCGCTGGGCCTGGGCGAGTTCGTTTTCCGTGTTCAGCAAATCCAGCAACGAGCGCTGGCCAATATCGAATTGCTGGCGATAGACATCGCGCGTCTTGAAGATGGATTCGGCATAAGCCGCAGCCTGCTCATACACCGCGAGTTGGCGCTGCGCTTCAGCCCAGGTGCTGCTGACGGTTTGCCGCAAAGCTTGGGCGGCATCCTGGAATTGTTGTCTGGAGGCCTGGCTGCGCAGCGTGGCATCGTCCTGGCGAGCTCGATCGCCACCGCCTGCAAACAGGTTGTAGTTAAAGGTGAGCAACACACTTGAGGATGATGAGTCGCGTAAAGCAGCTGTGCGAGCACTCAGATCATGGCGCGCTTCCAGCGCCACCCGGGGCGCAAATGCCGAACGCCGCACTTGCACTTCGGCATCGCTGGCCGCCGTGTTTTCAGCAGAGGCCCGCAAGCCAGGTGATTGCACCAGGGCGCGTTGCCAGACTTCGCGTTCGTGGCTTGGCAGATCCTCTGAAGATAAACGTAACCCCTGCAATTCGCTCGGAGCCGCGCTTAAAGCAAAGCGTTGAAACCGCGCCAGCGCTTCAGCCAAGGCGCCCTCATCTGAAGCGAGGCTCAAACGGGCTGAAGACAATCGTGCGCGGGCTTGATCCAGATCCACACCGCGCCCTGCTCCTGCACTCACCCGCTGTTGAACCAAAGCCAAAAGGCGCTCATGGGCCGCAATGTTTTGCTTTGCAACAGCGGCGAGCTGTCGAGCGCGGATCACATCAAACCAGGCTCTGGCCAACTCGGTAAGCACGGTATCTTCGGCCTGCCTGAGTTCAAAAATCCGCGCATTACCGAGCCGAGATTGGCGCAGGGTTTCGCTGGTGATCTCAGTGCCGTCAAAAATGGGCAGCCGTCCGATCAGGGTCGCGCGTGCCTGGGTGCCGCTCACTGGCTGGGAATTGCCTGTGCCGTCCAGTCGCTGAGAGTTCTCGCGGCCAGCTGCAGAGTTAAAATCAATTCGGGGCAAGCGCGCCGCGCCTGCAGCGTTGCTGGCTTGCTGCTGAGCCAATGCACTGAGCTTGCGGCCCTGTACATCCGGATGCGCTTCG
This sequence comes from Burkholderiales bacterium, assembly GCA_027487815.1. GTDB lineage: Bacteria > Pseudomonadota > Gammaproteobacteria > Burkholderiales > Burkholderiaceae_E > JAIYCW01. The sequence goes on along the minus strand of JAIYCW010000062.1, from coordinate 2,187 downwards.
AGCACCCGCCGCCCAATGACTTGAAACGTTTCATTGCCTGCGGCCGTTACGGGTTGCGCGATGAGCGGCCCGCTCAGCATTCCCAACACCACCGCGCCGATCCAGCGGCTACCCAAAATAATCATGGCCGCATTGTACGGGCTGGTGCGCCATCAGGCGCACCTTCGAGGCAGCTTAGTCGTGCGAGGTGAGGGGCTTGTGCAACAAGTTGTCAAGATCTGCGCCAGTATCGAGTCCTGCAACCGGAGCCTGATCTTTGGAAACCGCCGCGCTAACACCACCGGTATTGCCGAGTTTGCCCAGCGGAATCGCATCATGCGCATCATCAACAATCAGGTCTGCGAGCGCAGGTTTCCCGGCCTTGTCGGCGCCACTTTGCACTTCAAAATAGGCATCAGCCACCGCAGCCTCCCGCCCATCCGCAAAACTCGCTGAGCTACGCTCAATCAACATGTTGCCATTCTGAATCTCTGGATCGATGTTGTAAGAGGTGCGCAGCGATGCAATACCAGCCGCATCAAGTTTGATCAGCTCGCCTGCATCAGTGGTGCCGTCACCATCTTTGTCCTGCCAAACGCTAAGCTCGCTGAAGCGATCATCACGCGCATCCACCAGGCCATCCCGATTGCTGTCGAAGCTATCGAGCTTCGCAAAGCCCTCGCCGATCTTCCCACCAAAAAGCTCCGAGCGATCATTGATACTGCCGTCTTGATTCGCATCATGCGCGAGCAGGGCGTCGCCCTTGCTGACCCAGCCGGTTTGATCCTTCACCCCATCAAGATCCATATCAAAGCGGGCTTGTGAGTTTTCAATCGATGTGGTCTGGACCCCATCCCCATCCATATCGATGATGATTGGTGAGATGCGCCCCACATGGTTGTCGCAAACGGTAACGGTGGTGCCCACGGGTGTTGATGGCGTTTGGCCATTCAGCCCTGTGATCTGCATGCCGAAGGTTTCATCGCCTTCGATCTCTGCGCCGCGTTGCGAAACCCGCTGCACTTCCTGCCAGGCCTGCACGCCGAAGCTATTGGAAACGACCGAGCCCGCGCGAATCGTGACGGTGACGGTATCGCCAGTGACGATCTGCCCACTGCTGTCGTAGACGGTGTAGTCCTTGGTCAGGCTGCCCTTGCCAACCGTGGCATCAGGAAGAACAGTGCGCCAATCGTTGTATGTCCCTTGATCCCGAACATAGCTCTGTCCGGTGGCTTCGGTGTTGACCTTGTTGGCGCTGAGATCGCTGATCTTCAGCGTCACAGTGACGTCGTAGTCCAAGGCTTGCGCAAGACGAATCGTGAAATCGGAACGTGGTGCGCCTTCGAGAATCTTGGCGGCCCCAACGATGGTGAAGCTTGTGGGGTCAAGCGGGGGGCGGGCATCATCATTGAGGATGGTGCCTGTGCCAGTGGCCGAACTGCCATTGGTGGCGGCTTGCAGTGTGAAGGTTTCGTCAGCTTCAACGAGAGAGTCTTCAATCGAGGCAACCTTGACCTGGAAGGAGCTTGCCCCTGCGGGCACGCTGACCGAAGGACCTGTCAGTGCGCTGTAGGTGCGCCCGCCATCGAATGACACTTCCACCGTGTTGGTGGCGAAGTCGACACCTGAGGTCGCTGTGCCACTGGCCAGGTTTAAGTTGACTGTGGTTGCGGTGGTGGAGGAGTTGCTTAAGCTGACGACGAAGTTCAGCGCGTCGCCCTCATTCGCAGCGTGGTTGGTGATGGAAACCACCCGAGGTGCGGTGTCATCTTCGCAGATCGTGCCGATGCCGCTCGCGGAGCTTGTGCCAGCGTTAGCTGTCAGTGTAAAAGTTTCGTTGCCCTCAAAGACGGTATCTTCAAGCCCGGCCACTTTCACCTGGAAGCCGGTTGCTCCTGATGGCACGTTAACTGTTGTGCCGGTGATGGGACTAAACGTGCGGCCGCCGTCAAACGACACTTGTAGCCCAGTATTTGAGTAGTCGGTGCCCGCAGTGGCGGTGCCGTTGTTTAGCGCAAGTGTGACCAGACCGCCCGCCGCTGGAACATTAGCCAGGCTGACGTTAAAGCACAGCGGATCACCCTCGTTAGCCTGTGTGCTCGATACGCTGACCACGCTCAAGGGTGGTGGGGGTGGCGGGGGTGGTGCCACATCATCATTGACGATCGTACCGGTGCCAGTGGCTGAGCCGCCATTGCTTGAGGCTTG
>JAIYCW010000045.1 GCA_027487815.1 Burkholderiales bacterium | reverse complement strand
TTATGGCGGCGCTTTTTAACCAACCACTCCCGTTTCGGTGATCTACCCTTTGCCGCGAACTTTAGCGCCAAGCAGACAGCCATGGTCTATTTTGGGGGGGGCGGTCGGATAGTGATTGGCGTGATTCTTGCAGGCCTTGTAGGGTGGGGATTGACGATGATCAGCACTACCCTGGGGGGTATCATCACGATAACAGCAGTATTCGCTGTTTATGGAGCACTACTGCTGTTTGGCCCCTACCTTGTGGCACGCTTGCAAAATCTTTGGTGGCCACTCACCCAGCTCGGAAACCACCACTTCAATAGTGAGCTGTCTGTAGCTGCGTACGTTCGCCTTCAGGTGAAGAATTTTCTGCTGATGGCCCTGACCTTGGGCCTGTATCGCCCGTTTGCAGTGGTAAACAATATGCACATGCGAGCACAGGCGATGAGCCTGCACATGACTGGATCGCTGGATGATGTGCTGCAAAACTTTACCGGGGGCGATCAGCGCGCGGTAGGTGCCGAGGCTGCCGATCTGGTGGGCTTTGATTTTTCGCTGTGATGGCCTGTAGCGTCCATGATTGAAGCCCGCTATTTCGACGGCCAAACCGCCAAGGCGCATGCGGTGCGCCTGGGTATACAGGCCGATCATGTGGTCCTGACCGATGCGCAAGGCACGGTAGTTTTGCGCCAGGCCTTATCTCGCGTGCAGGTACAAGAGCGGATGAATTGGGTAGCCCAGCGTATTGACCTGGGTGGGGGCGCGGTGATTGAAGTGCCTGATGCCGCGGCGCTTGAGGAGTTGCTCAGGCAAGCGGGTATCGAACCCTCCATGATCCAGCGGGCCCAACGCTCCTGGACTTGGGTGGCTGGAAGTATTGCAGGCATACTTCTTAGCGCGGTGTTGCTCTATATGTATGGCCTGCCTTGGGGTGCTGCTGCAGTAGCGCACGCGTTGCCCGAATCTGTGGAACAAAGCCTAGGCGAGCAGGCATGGCCCGCACTTGAGTCGGAGATGTTCAAGCCGAGCGAATTGCCCGAGGCAAGGCGCAATGCGCTGACTGAGCGCTTCACCCAGCTTGCATCGGCCACTGCGCCACAAACCAAATATGAGTTGGTATTTAGGAAATCCACCATTGGCCCGAATGCGTTTGCAATGCCTGGTGGGCGCATCGTCATGACCGATGAGCTGGTGATGCTGAGCAAGGACGATGATGCTGTGATCGGCGTGCTGGCTCATGAACTCGGGCATGTGGTGTATCGCCACAGCATGCGCAACCTGATCCAGACGGCCGCAGTCGGCGCGCTGGTCTCGATATGGCTGGGCGATATGAGCTCCTTGGTAGCCACGATTCCAACGGCGATGGCGGTGATGAAGTATTCGCGCGACTTCGAGCACGAGGCGGACGCATTTGCCCTGAAAGCACTGCGACAAACCGGCCGCTCGGCCGAGCCGCTGGCTGACCTGCTCGAGCAATTACAGGGGCAAAGCTCAGGCTCGGGGATGCCCGCCATCCTCTCCTCACATCCCATGACTGAAGAGCGCGCCAAACGTTTGCGCGCCGGGCAGTAAGCGCAAGGCTCGGTATAGTGCGAACCCATGCCCTCTGACATGCCCATATTTGCCCTGCTCGACCCGCGCCTGGCGCAGTGCCGCCGCATTTTTGTGCGCCACTTCGCGCTGCCGGTATCCATTGGCTTTTTGCCTGAAGAGCAACTGGCCAAGCAACGGGTGATTTTTGATATAGATGTGTTCGTGCCGATTGCGCTGACCACGCCTTCGCATGACCAGGCCTCGGAGGTGATCGACTACGATTTCATCCGCAGGCGTGTTGTTGAGCTTGCGCAATCACAGCATTTCAACTTGCAGGAAACCTTGCTCGACAAGGTCGTGGCTTTGCTGTTGGACAAGCCAGGCGTGGTCGCAGTGCGGGCCGTGACCCAAAAGCCCGATATTTACCCCGATGACATGACCGTGGGCATCGAAGTATTCCGATTCCAGGCAGCCTAAGCCATGACCCCTGAAAAACTCGCGTTCGAACGCAACAAACTCCACAAGCGCCTGATGCGCCTGACCGGTCAGGCAATTATCGATTTCAACATGATCGAGCCGGGTGATCGGGTGATGGTGTGTTTGTCAGGCGGCAAAGACAGCTATTCCATGCTCGATCTCTTAATGCAGCTGCGTGCGCGAGCCCCGGTGGATTTCGAGCTGATTGCGGTCAACCTTGATCAAAAACAGCCGGGATTTCCCGACCATATCCTGCCGGAGTATCTGACCAAGCTTGGCGTGAAGTTCCACATTGAAGATCAGGACACCTACTCGATAGTCAAGCGGGTAATTCCCGAAGGCAAAACGATGTGTTCGCTGTGCTCGCGGCTGCGCCGGGGCATTCTTTACCGGGTGGCCGATGAGCTCGGCTGTACGAAAATTGCGCTTGGCCATCACCGCGACGATATCCTCGGCACCTTTTTTCTGAACATGTTTTATGGCGGCAAGCTCAAGGGCATGCCTCCCAAGCTTGTCAGCGACGATGGCAAACACATCGTGATTCGACCACTTGCCTATGTTGAAGAGACCGATCTTGAGGCTTACTCGAATTGGCGCGAGTTTCCGATCATTCCCTGCAACCTGTGCGGCTCGCAGGAAAATCTCAAGCGCCAGGAAGTCAAGCGGCTGATGCAGGAGTGGGAAAAAAAGTATCCCGGCCGCGTCCAGAATATCTTCGCTTCGCTGACCCGGCTGGTGCCTTCACATCTGATGGACCGAACCCAACACAACTTTGTTGATTTGCGGCCGAGCGGTGTTGAAGAGCCGGATGGCGACATCGGGTTTGATGTGGATCCCGTATTTGAAACTCAAACGCCTGGCCCAGCGCCTGCCTTCGAGTCAAATTCCAGCCTGATTCCGATCACCATAAACCGCAAACGTGTTGAAAAAGCTGAGTAGCCGGGTCAACTTCGCGGCTCGAAGCCCCGTTGTTTCACAAGGCTCGGGCATCATGCGGCCTGATCATTTCACTTCCCTTGGAGAATCCTGATGAGTATCGATCGTCGTAGTTTTGTTGTGCAATTGGGTGTTGGCTGTGCCGCCTTGAAGGCCGGAGCTGTGTTTGCTCAGGTCAAGCTGGAAGAATCCGATGCGCAAGCAGTGGGTCTGGGCTACAAGCACGATGCCACTAAAGCAGATGCCAAGAAGTTCCCAAAATACGCGGCTGGTCAGTTCTGTAACAACTGCGCCCTGTATCAAGGCAAAGCGGCTGATGCATGGGGCGGCTGTCCTTTGTTTGGTGCCAAGCAGGTGAATGGCAAGGGCTGGTGTAGCGCTTGGGCTAAAAAGGCCTAATCCAGCGGCTTGATCGAGGGGTAATGCCCCTCGACTCCGGGCACCCGCCGCGGTGCCCGTTACAATCCGAGAGCGTATGACCACCTCCCGCTCTCCGGCTACCTCCTCTTCCAATTCATGGCTTGCCCTGGGCAGACTGATCAAGATCGTCTGGGTGGCTTGGCGTTTTGGTCTGGACCGCCTGATTCTTGACGCGGCGGGTCCGCTTGGCCGCAAGCACTGGTCCATGCGAGGCCTGCGGGTATTGAGCCTGCTTCGCATTGGCGGAGTAAAGGGCGCCTCCCGAGGCGAAGGGTTGCGGTTGGCCCTGGAATCCCTTGGACCCATCTTTGTGAAATTCGGGCAGGTGCTAAGCACTCGGCGAGATTTGCTTCCCACCGATATCGCTGATGAGCTTGCTCACTTGCAGGATCGGGTGCCACCGTTTCCCAGCCGAATTGCTGTAGCCGAAATCGAGCGCGGCCTGGGTAAAACCATTGCCCAGGTGTATCAAGAATTTGACGAAACCCCGATTGCCTCGGCATCAATTGCCCAGGTGCATTTTGCTGTGCTGCATGACGGGCGAGAGGTTGCCGTCAAAGTACTTCGCCCGGGTATGGCGCCGACAATTGATCGGGATATTGAGCTGCTGCGCACGATTGGCGCGCTGGTCGCGAAAGTTTCGGCCGATGGCCGCCGTTTGCGCCCGCTGGAAGTGGTCGATGAGTTCGACAAGCATTTGCATGACGAGCTCGATCTGATTCGCGAGGCTGCAAATGCCAATCAGCTTCGACGCAATCATGCCAAATCCAGTCTTCTTGCGGTGCCTGAGATGTATTGGGACTATTGCGCGACCAACGTGATTACCATGCAGCGTATGCATGGCCTGCGGATCGCCGATATCCCCGGGCTTTTGCAGGCAGGGATTGATCTCAAGAAGCTGTCTCGCGACGGGGTGGAGATTTTCTTCACCCAGGTGTTTCAGCATGGGTTTTTTCATGCCGATATGCACCCTGGCAATATTCTCGTGGGGTATCAGGGCGAGCTCTTTAATCGCTATATCGCTCTGGATTTCGGGATAGTCGGCGCGTTGTCCGACTTCGACAAAAACTACCTCGCGCAAAATTTTCTGGCGTTTTTCAACCGCGATTACCGCCGGGTCGCGCAATTGCACATCGATTCCGGCTGGGTGCCGCGCACGACCCGGGTTGAGGAGCTGGAGGGCGCAGTGCGGGCTTGCTGCGAGCCGTTTTTTGACCGGCCGCTCAAGGAAATCTCTTTGGGGCTGGTGCTGATGCGGCTATTTCAGGCGTCGCGCCGCTTCGATGTGGAAATTCAGCCACAGCTGGTGTTGTTGCAGAAAACCTTGTTGAACATCGAGGGCTTGGGCCGCGAGCTCGACCCCGACCTGGATTTATGGGTCACCGCCAAGCCCTTGCTACAGCGTTGGATGAATCAGCAAATCGGCCCGCGAGCCTTGCTGGACCAGATCAAGCAAGAGTCGGTTCAGTGGGCGCAACTGCTCCCGCAACTGCCGCGCCTGGCCCACCATGCCCTTTCGCGGATTGCCCAAGGGCCCACAGACAACCCAGCTTCGGCTCATGCTTCGGACACGGCGCTGACGAGCTTGCTGCAAAAACAGCAGGAGCAACTGAGTGCCATGCAGCGCTGGATACGAGTGCTGGTGATAATAATAGGGTTACTGCTAGGTGCAGAATTGTTGCGCTGGCTGCGATAGCTCGCTAATGTTCACTGGGCTTCTTGTTCGGAATTTCCCATGCTCGTCACCGCTGTATTGATATATCTGGCCGTAACCGTGGCCATCGGTCTATATGCTTCGCGCCGGGTGCAAAACACCACGGACTTCCTGGTCGCCGGGCGCAGCCTGCCGCTCTACATGAATATCGCTACCGTGTTTGCCACCTGGTTTGGTGCAGAAACGGTCCTGGCGGTGTCGAGCACCTTTCTGAAAGACGGCTTGGGCGGTGTGGTGGCGGATCCATTTGGAGCGTCGTTTTGCCTGATTTTTGTAGCGCTGTTTTTCGCGCGCCGCTTTTATAGACTCAACTTGCTGACGATAGGCGATTTTTATCGCAAGCGCTTCAACAAGACCGTTGAAATCGGAGCGGCACTGGCTATCGCCTTATCTTATTTGGGCTGGACCAGTGCACAAATGGTAGCGCTTGGCATTGTCTTCAATGTGCTGTCCAAAGGCGCGATTTCACTCGAACACGGCATCATGCTGGGCGGGGCAGTGGTGTTGATTTACACCATGTTTGGCGGCATGTGGTCCGTGGCCTTTACCGATCTCTTTCAGGTTGTCATCATCATTTGCGGTTTGCTCTATATCGCCTTTTTGGTGAGCGGCCTGGCGGGCGGCGCTGATAAGGTGATTGCGGCAGCCACCTCCGAAGGCAAGACCGATTTTTGGCCTGCGCTCAATGCAAGAGACGTGATTGCGTTTGTGGCCGCGTGGGCCACGATGGCCCTGGGCTCGATCGCACAACAGGACGTGTTTCAGCGCGTGACCTCAGCCAAGGATGAAGACACTGCTGTGCGCGGCACGATGATCGGCGGCGTGTTTTATTTCTTCTTTGCCTTTGTGCCGATGTTTATCGCAGTTTCGGCATTCCTGATCGACCCGGCCATGGTGAAAGAGTTGCTGGGTGATGAAGAGGGCAACAAGCATCAGTTGATCCTGCCCACCCTGATCCTGAATCACACCCCGATATACGCGCAGATCCTGTTTTTCGGCGCTTTGCTCTCCGCCATTCTTTCCACAGCCAGTGGCACCCTGCTCGCGCCAACAGCAGTGTTCACTGAAAACTTCATCAAGCCCTTGGCTGGCGGCCGGATGGGCGACAAGCAGATGCTCCTGACCCTGCGCATCGTGTTGGTCACTTTTGCATTGGGCGTGATGCTGTTTGCGCTGAACAGCGAATCAAGCATGTATGAGATGGTGCAAAATGCCTATAAGGTTGTGTTGGTCACTGCGTTCTGCCCGCTGGTGTTTGGCATGTTCTGGACCAAGTGCAAACCGCAAGGCGCTGTGCTCGCCATGGTGATTGGTTTGGCCACCTGGCTTGCTGCAGAAGCCATGGCTCCCGAAGCCCTGATTCCACCTCAGTTTGTTGGATTCGGATGTGCGATTGTGGCCATCATTATCGGTTCGCTGATGCCCACCGTGTTCGGTGGTCACGGGCATCCGCACCTGGTGGAGCTAGCATCCAAGCGCCCACCCGAGGGCCAGCACTTTCACCCAAACGTCTAAGAGACTCTTAACCGCTTGAGGCAACCCCGCGAGCACTCTCGCCGCTACGCGGGCGGGACCAGGAATTCAAATCTTTGATGTAGGTGCGCAGCTTTTCGGAAAGAAATTTCCGCTGTTCATCATTGGCCTGCTGCAACATCTTGAGGGTCAGTTGATCGCCCGCCTGGGAAGAACGATCCAGCGCCGCCCGACGCTCCGAATCGGGATTCATCCACATAGTCGCCAGGTATTGCGCGCTCCACCGGGCCGCTTGCTCACGGCTAGGTTTATTCGCGACCACGCGCTCTGCCAAGGCAATAAAACGCTGCTGCCGCGCTTCGCGTTCGGCCATCCAGGAATCTTCTGAGGGTGGCAGGGCAGCCACCAAACGTTTCAGTTCCGCCTGCTGCTGCTCGGTAAGGTCGCCAAGAAAAAACTCACTGCGTTCCTGAACCCGCTTCAACCGGGCCGCTTCACGCTCCCGCGGAGAATTGCCTACAAACTGCGCGCGCTGTTTCTCATTGGCACGGATAAACTTTTTCTTCATCGTCTCGATTTGCCCCTGATCCAGGGTGAGCAGCAACTCCGCCATGGGCTCGGCCATACGCTCAGCGACTGGCCCCCAGAACTCAGGTAGCCGCTCCCGCACCGCGCGGACATTGGCAATATCGGTTGGGCCGCGGAATTGTTCATCGATTTCCCCCAAAGCCTTGGAATATCTTGGCAACTGGGTGGAACGATGCCAAGCCTGAAATTGCACCAAATGGCGATCCACCAACGCTTTTTGGTCGCTCCGCAAGGGGATATAGCGCTCGATTTGCCAGGAAAGAAGTGTTGGAGCCATGTCATAGCCCATACCGGCCATCGAACAACCAGTGACGATGAAACAGCTCGCGACCAAAGCTAACAATCGCCGGGATACAACAGTGTTAAAATTTCTGACACTTGCTAGAAATCGCATGTAACTCTTTGAAATATTTAAATTTTTCATGACTTTGCCGATTAATGTCGTCGTTCTGGCTGCTGGCATGGGCAAGCGGATGAAATCCGATCTGCCCAAAGTGCTGCATCCGCTGGCCGGGAAACCATTGCTTGGGCACGTCCTCGATTGTGCCCGTAGTCTAAAACCGAAGTCGCTCACAGTGGTATACGGCCATGGCGGCAATATCGTGCCCGAAACCATGGCGGCCTCTGACCTGCATTTCGCCTTGCAGGCACCACAACTTGGCACCGGCCATGCCGTGGCTCAAGCCCTAACTCATCTCGATGAAGCGGCTCCGACCTTGGTGCTCTATGGCGATGTGCCCCTTACAAAAGCCGAAACCCTGGAAAAGTTGGTAACCGCCGCCGGAGGCGACAAACTTGCGATCCTCACCGTGCTGTTGCAAGACCCGACCGGCTACGGCCGCATCGTGCGCAATGCCAAGGGCGCGATTGAGCGGATCGTTGAGCAAAAAGACGCTTCGCAAGCCGAGCGCGAGATTCGTGAAATCAACACCGGGATCTTGGTCATGCCCACCGTTGCAATGAAGCGCTGGCTCTCCAAGCTCTCCAACAACAATGCCCAAGGCGAGTACTACCTGACCGACGTTGTCGCAGCCGCGGTATCAGAAGGTGTTGAAGTGCTTGCAACACACCCCGATGCTGAGTGGGAAACGCTTGGCGTCAACAGTAAAGTGCAGCTTGCTGAGCTGGAGCGGGTCTATCAGCTCAATCTGGCCACTGCCCTGCTTGAAGATGGTGTGATGCTTGCCGATCCGGCACGCATTGATATCCGTGGGCATTTGCGCTGCGGGCGCGACGTCAGTATCGATGTGGGATGCGTGTTTGAGGGCGAGGTCACGATTGGCGATGGCGCCTCAATTGGCCCCTATTGCGTGATTCGCAATGCCAGCATCGGCGCAGGTGCTCAGCTTCTGGCCTACTCACATATTGAGCAAGCGACTGTCGGTGAGCAGGCCCGGGTGGGCCCGTTTGCGCGGCTGCGCCCGGGAACTTCCCTCGGCGAACATGCGCATGTCGGTAATTTTGTTGAACTAAAAAACACCGCCATGGCCGCCCACGCCAAAGCCAATCATCTGGCCTACGTGGGAGATGCTCAGGTAGGACAGCGAGTAAACATCGGTGCGGGCACCATCACCTGCAACTATGATGGTGCGAACAAATACCAAACCATCATCGAAGACGACGCCTTCATTGGCAGCGACTCCCAGTTGGTCGCACCAGTGCGAGTCGGCAAAGGCGCAACGCTCGGCGCGGGCACCACGCTCACCAAAGATGCTCCGGCAGGGATGTTGACAGTGTCGCGGTCCAAGCAAGTTACGGTTGAAGGCTGGCAACGCCCGGTCAAGACGAAAAAAACAAGTTAAGGAACACTCAAGATGTGTGGAATTGTCGGCGCGGTAGCGCAACGTAACGTGGTCCCGATCCTGATCGAAGGCCTGCGCAAGCTTGAATATCGAGGCTACGACTCGGCAGGCATGGCCTTGGTCAACGGCACCATGCATCGCGTGCGCGCGGTCGGTCGGGTGATCGAACTTGAGAATAAAGCGCGCGAAGAGCATGCCGACGCGCCCACAGGTATTGCCCACACGCGCTGGGCAACTCACGGCGGCGTTACTGAACGCAACGCCCATCCGCACTTTTCAAATCGCGACGGCATCGAAGTCAGTGTGGTGCATAACGGCATCATTGAAAATCATGAGCCCCTGCGCCAGATGCTCAAGGCCAAGGGCTACAGCTTTGAGAGCGAAACCGATACAGAGGTGATTGCCCATCTGGTGCATTCACTTGTTGCTGCGGGTCTGAACCTGTTCGAAGCAGTGCAGAAAACGGTTGGTCAGCTTGAGGGCGCTTACGCCATTGCAGTGATCAACAAAGCGCAGCCTCATATCGTCGTGGGCTCACGGCGCGGCTCACCTCTGCTCCTCGGTGTTGGCGCCAACGGCACTGGTCAAGGCGAAAACTTTTTGGCCTCCGATACTTCCGCGCTCCTGCAAGTCACCAAATATGTGGCCTATCTTGAAGAAGGCGATGTGGTTGAAATCCGCCTGGATGGGTATCGCATTGTGGATGCCCAGGGCCATGAGGCCCATCGCCCGATTGTTGAAAGCCAACTGTCGGCCGATGCGATCGAGCTTGGTAAATACGACCATTACATGCAAAAGGAAATCTTTGAGCAGCCGGGCGCAATTGCCAATACGCTTGAGATGGTCACCAATGGCCGCGCGATTGCAGCAGGCTTGTTTGGAGCAGAGGCCGAAGAGGTTTTCAAGCGCACCCAACAGGTACTGATCCTTGCCTGCGGCACCAGCTTTCATAGCGGATTGGTCGCCAAGTATTGGCTGGAAGGCATTGCAGGGATTGCTTGCTCAGTTGAAATCGCAAGTGAGTATCGCTATCGCGAACCCGTGGCTCAAGCCAACACACTGGTGATCACCATCTCGCAGTCCGGCGAAACCGCCGACACCCTGGCCGCTTTGCAATTCGCAAAATCATTGGGCCTGACCGACACCCTGAGCATTTGCAACGTGCCCGAATCCGCCCTGATTCGTGCCAGCAAACTTCGCTTTCTCACGCGCGCTGGCCCGGAGATCGGCGTGGCCTCCACCAAGGCATTCACAACCCAATTGGTTTCATTGTTTGTGCTGACGCTCGTGCTGGCCAAACAACGCGGCCGGCTGCATGAAGCCAAAGAAACTGAATTGATCCGAGACCTGCGGCATCTGCCCGCCGCAGTAAACAAAGTGCTGGAATGTGAACCCCTGGTAAAACATTGGGCCAAACGATTTGCTCATAAGCAGCATGCCTTGTTCCTGGGCCGAGGAGCGCATTTTCCGATCGCGATGGAAGGCGCACTCAAGCTCAAAGAGATTACCTATATTCATGCGGAAGCTTATGCAGCCGGTGAACTCAAGCACGGCCCGCTTGCACTTGTGGACTCACAGATGCCGGTGGTGGTGGTCGCGCCCAATGATGCGATGATCGAAAAGCTCAAGAGCAATCTGCAGGAAGTGCGCGCGCGCGGTGGCGAGTTGTTTGTGTTTGCCGATGAAGACACCCACATCGAGCCCAGCGACGGGGTGAACATCATTAACCTCACCGACCATGCCGGCCACCTTTCACCAGTGTTGCATGTGATCGCACTGCAGTTGCTTGCGTATCACGCTGCGCTTGCAAAAGGCACGGATGTCGATAAGCCCAGGAATCTGGCTAAGAGCGTGACGGTCGAGTGATGGCAGAAGCCAGTGCTGCTGCTCTCAGAGCAGTGAACACTGGCCACGCTGCAAGACTCGCGACAAGGTGCTTCAAGGTGTGTCCCGAAACAAGTCCCGAGGTCAGCTCATAGATCTGATGATCAGCGGCCTCCAGCACTTTGGCCACGAAATAAACGGCGATGACCACGGCCCAGGGCACGTTGAGCGAGCCTTCTTTAGGCTTGATCCAGGCCATCCAGAGCGCTAACACCATGCCGCCAAATTGAACTACTCCCCACGGTAAGACATTTCCAGAGATGAGCCAAAACCAGACACTCAGTGGCCCCACAAGTAACAGGGCTGCAGCGGTTGCAACGCCCGCCCTGTGGCTAATACGACCAGCCACTGCCATACCCAACAAGCCAGCAAAAGCAATAGCCATCCCCAAGCGATCTATACCCAAGCCTGGGTCATTGGGCTCGATGTGATACCACGCCGAGGCACCAGCAGTTAGCACCAGGCCTGAGAAGAACAGTCCGGCCAATAGATGTTCGGCGTTGAGCCGGGCTCGTCTGCTCAATGCAGTTAGGCAAATCACCCCCGCAAGGCCCCATGCTAAAAACGCTACATTGCTCAGCACATCCATCGCAAAAGGAATACCGAACCAAACGCGCTGATCTGAAAAATCATGCTGATAGGCCGGCTGGGGAACGTTGGGTCCAACGATAGCCAAGGCCAACAAGCCCAACAGCGCTGCAAGCAACACGGCTTCCAATCGTTCGAGTTTGATCATAAGCACCAATAACTATTCTTGAATCAAAGGTGCACGAAGTTTGCTCGGCCACGCCCTTGGGGTCATGTCCTTGCAGCGAAGTATTGGGAGTGAAGCCTTCAAGTATCGATAAACGATACTTGGCGCAAGGCCCACCAATGGCCCGGGTCTATCTGGAGGCCACCTCTGCAGCAGGCTTTCTCTTCATCACCCAATCCACCAGTAAAATCTCGCAAGCCCCACCGCCTTGATCATCGCGGCTCATTGAGGTTGTTCGGATCGCATGCCCACTTTCCATGATGTCCACGAGTTTGCCGCGTAACTCGACAGTATCGCCCGGGCGAATGGATTCAAGCTCCCGCGCAATCCAGCGATCCGCCGGAATGATGTGCACATTGGCCATTGAGCGCTCAATGCCCTGAGGCAACCCGGCCCATGCTTCGCGGGACTTGGGCTTCCAGAAGTACCAGCGGCGGCTTTGCGTGACTTCAATCGCATCTTGCACCTGGGGCGTGGCAGCAGGCCCCCAGGCCAGCGCCAAATCCAGCGGCACCAAGTCGGCCAGTGCATCGGTGCGATAGTTTTCGCGCGCCATCACATAAGCATGGATGCGGTAGGTGGCCTGGGGCTTCAAGGAATACCGCCCCATGGATATCTCGTTGGCTGCGCCCATGCGCACCTGCTCGGGAATCGGATAGGCCCCCATAGGCTTGACCTGCGGGCCGTGGCACCCATGCACCAGCCCGCCAATCGCGCCCACAAGCATCGCCGAAATTGCAAACTTCCTTAACATAAAACTGTTGTACGGTTCGCCTCGAAAGCCCCGAATCAGTGACCGATGAGCAGTACAAACAAGCGGGTAAAAGGGCGCTTTATTGGCGGGCTGCATACACCCTCGCCTCATGGCTTTGGGCAGCTTCCAGCCGTGTCGGCTCTTGCAATCGCAAGCTTTGTCGCCATCTGCTCAGGCGAAGGAGAACCTATGGCGCCTCACCCCGATGACGTGGCCCGCGATGATTCGCAGGCCTTGCTTGATGCCTATTCCCAACGGGTCACCATGGTGGTCGAGCGGCGTGGCGAAGCAGTGGCTACTGTGCAGCCGCTCGATACAAAGGGTCGCCCGGCTGGCGCGGGCTCAGGCTTTGTATTCACCCCCGATGGCTACTTGCTGACAAATTCCCATGTGGTTCGCGGAGCACGTGCCGACCAAAGGCCAAGAGACAAGCAGGGGTTTCGCCTGAGCTTTAGTGATGGCTCAAGCACCAGTGCTCGATTCATTGGGGATGACCCCGATACCGATCTAGCGGTTTTGCGGGCTGATTCACCTCCGAAGCTTGAGCAAGGCTGCCCGCCCCTGGGGATTTCGGCCGAGCTCAAACGCGGCGAGCTTGCCATTGCTATTGGTAATCCTTTGGGCTTTGATCACACGGTCACCGCAGGGATCGTCAGCGCTTTGGGTCGGAGCATGCGGGCGAGCAATGGTCGGCTGATACCCGATGTGATTCAAACCGATGCTGCGCTTAACCCTGGAAACTCTGGCGGGCCCCTACTCAACTCACGCGGGCAAGTGGTTGGTATCAACACGGCGATCATTCGGGGCGCACAATCCATTTGCTTTGCTGTCGCCGTCGATGTCGCAAAATGGGTCATTCCTCAACTGCTGCAACACGGCCGGGTCCGAAGAGGCTACCTGGGCGTAGGCGGTGCAACCCAGGCCCTCGATCGCCGCTGGATCGTGAGTGCGGGGCTAAAAGGCACAAGCGCAGTTCGGGTATCCAACATTGAAGCCGCGAGCCCAGCGGCTGGCTGTGGATTGCGCGAGGGTGATCTGATCCTCGGCTTTAACGGCAAAGTGATTGACTCGGTAGATGCCCTGCATCAGGCGCTTGACTCTCAAAGCATCAATAGCGATGCCATGCTGCAAATTTTGCGCCCCGGTCATGCCCTCGTACCCCTGTATCTCTCGGTGCGGCCCATCGAACGCATGGAGTAGGCGTTGAGCGCGTAAGCCGATTTGTTATTCTGCCCAGCATTAACAATTCGGAGATGCAATGAGCAGTATTCGATTCAATGGCCAGGTTGCCATCATCAAGAGCGCGGCATTGATCGCCATATTCGGCCCCAAGGGTTAATGCATATGTCGGATGCGCTATTCGTTGCTGTGCAGAAAGTGCTTCCCAAACTCGCACTCACGCGAGTAATGGGCCTGCTTGCCGCATCTCGGGGCGGTGTGGCAACACACGCTGCGATTCGCTGGTTTATCAAGCGCTATAACGTGAACATGCAAGAAGCTGCAAACCCGGATCCCGCCAGCTATGCAAGCTTCAACGACTTCTTTACCCGCCCGCTAAAGCCCGGTGCTCGCCCTTTGGCGCAAGCAAAATTTGTGTGCCCGGTGGATGGAGCGATCAGTCAATTTGGCCCGATTGCAGGCGATCAAATCTTTCAGGCCAAGGGTCATCACTACTCCATCACCGCATTGCTCGGTGGGGATGCGGAGGCCGCCAAGCAGTTTGAGGGCGGAAGCTTTGCCACGCTTTACCTGAGCCCGCGCGACTATCACCGCATTCATATGCCATGCGCCGCGAATCTACGCCGCATGATTCACGTTCCAGGCGAACTGTATTCAGTCAACCCAGCCACGGCGCGCGGCATTCCCGATTTGTTCGCCCGCAACGAGCGTGTGGTGTGTTTGTTCGATACCGATAGCGGGCCGATGGCGCAGGTACTGGTGGGCGCAACGATTGTCGGCAGCATGGCCACCGTGTGGCATGGCCTGGTGAACCCGCCTCGCCCAGGGGAACTTCGCTCATGGGACTATTCATCGGGCAAAGTGCAGCTCGCCCAGGGCGCTGAAATGGGCCGCTTTCTGTTGGGCTCCACGGTAGTGATGGTGTGGCCTAAAAACGCAATTCAGTTTAATTCCGCATGGGCTCCTGGGGGCGCGATCAGGATGGGCGAAATAATGGGGCTTTAAACCCCTGGGGCATTGAACCCGGAGCACGCGAAAAAAACGAGACCCACCATGAACACCACGCCACCCAATGATCCGGCCCTAAGTGCACCCTCCTTAAGCTTGCTTGCGCGCTTGCGGGTGGAAGTCGATAAGCCCATCGAAATCGGTGCGATGACCCAAGGCCAGCGGCGCATCATCAGCATCATAGGCGGCACAATTGAAGGCCCTCGCATGCAAGGCAAAGTGCTGGCAGTTGGCGCAGATTTTCAGATGGTGCAGGCCGATGGAGTAGCCACGCTGGATGCGCGCTACGCGCTCGAAATGCAAGATGGCACCCGCATTTTTGTGATGAACCGAGCGATGCGTCGCGCCACGCCCGAGGTCACCGCGCAACTTATGCGCGGCGAACCCGTCGATCCGCAGCTGGTGTACTTCCGTTGTCAGCCTACCTTTGAAGCGCCCCCCGGCCCCTGGGATTGGCTTAACCGCAGCCTGTTTGTAGGCACAGGAGTGCGCCGCCCCACTTGCGTGGAGCTGGCGTTTTTCGAACTTCAATAAGCTTGGGGCTTAATGAATCGCAAGCTTCTTGACAACAGGCTGCGCTTTCTTCGGCAGCACCAACACCAACACCCCGTTTTCATACTTGGCGTTGGCCTGCGCCTCATCAATCTCGCTGCCTAAAGTCACGGTTCGGGTAAAGCGGCCCTCACTACGCTCAGTGCGCAATACACGCTCGCCTTCAGCAAGAGTGTCGGCCTTTACCTTGGCACTGATGCTCACCTGCGCACCATCGATACTCACATCAATGTCTTCCTTGCTGACGCCAGGCAACTCGGCAGCCAGACGAAACTCAGTCTCGGTTTCACTGACCTTCACCCGCGCTGTGTACTCCACCTCCACAGGCGCTGCGGTAGGCTCAATCACATCGCGCAGCAAACTGAAAAACGGATCGGCACCCAACGCGCCATTGACGCGATAGGCTGGGCGAAACACGGGGCTATAAAATGCAAAACGGCTCATCATTACTCCTTGGTTCGACGCACCATGCGTCGTTTCTATGAGCCATAGATGGGATGAGCTGCATGGATTTCAAGCGAAATTTATTACTCTTGAAATTGGCGAAAATGCTCCAAGGTAGGGTCGATTGTTCGCCAGAATCTACTACGCCGCCTGTAACACGAATTCCACCTTGATCGCCTCGAAGGGAAATTCCACGCCACCACCCTCCACACGATCAAGCAGTCCGGCATTGAGTAGAGCGGTAACGTCTCCATGAACTGCTTTCACATCTCGCTCGACGCGACGCGCGGCCTCACGAATGGACATCGGCCCCGCCCCACACAAAGCCTTGAGCAGCTCCCAACGCTTCGCAGTTAACACTTCCCACAACAACTCCGGTGTAGCAAAGCTGATTCGCCCCACCCGCTGCGGTCGACCCGATTTCCAGCTCTGAGCAAACTCCGCCATTGTCTCGGCGGGGCTCCGTACTTCAAGAACAACGGTTTTCACGATTCCACCTCTCAATATCTTTCTGAAAATCAGCGACCAGCTTTTCCGGACTCACGAAGACGTAATTGCTCTCGTTTTCTCCAAAGTGCCGATGATCCCCCTTTAGCCGTTCATTGTCATAGCGCACCACGCAAACGCCTTCCACAACGTAGGCAAGCCGATACTTAAAACGATGCGCTGAACCCTCAACAGCGACCGGCAACTGCCAGAGAACCAATTCCGCAAACATCGTTCCGGAGTACACGATTCGATTGCGAACCAGCAGGGTGGCCTTCATGTTGGACAAGATACCAACACCTGTAGGGTGTTGTCAATTACCCCAACAACCACCTTCAATAAGGGCAAGCGGTAAACCTTGATCGAACAGCATGTTTATTCAGCGCGGCAGAAGCACGGACTTTTGCACTACAAATTTGAGCACCGCATTAACTTGCTCAAACGACACTCCGTCAAACCACTCTATATCTGCATGGGAGAAGATGGCCCGCTCGCTGATCCATCCCTTAGCTGGAGCTTGGAAGCGGTACCGCACGCAGCGTTGCCGTTGCAATGGCACACAGCACTCGTACGCTGCCTTCTTCTGCACCGGCGACTTCATTAAACACTTGCACGCTTACGACGCTAATTGTCCCGCCGCCTGACACCACTTTGGCCTCTGCCAAGATTGCCAACGTGTCCGCTGGAGCAAGGTAGTTGACGTGCAGATCAACTGTCACCGCCACCTTGCCTGCAGACAGTGCGGTTGTGGCGGCCGCACCAGCAGCATGATCAGCGAGCCCGGCTATTGCGCCGCCGTGGAAAAAACCATTGAACTGAAGCAGCTCCGGTTTCTTTGGCAGCCGAAGAATCGTGTGCCCCGGCTGCGCCAGCATGACCTCGACCCCGGCCGAATGGGTGAACCCCGTGGCTTGAGTGACCTTTTTAACTAGTTGATCAGCGTCCATTTTCAAAGAGTACCGCAGGACAAAGCATGCCGCCTAGTTGGATATCTCCTTGCAAGCATTTGCCAACTCCTGAACGCCGGCCTCGATCGCGCTTGCATGAATTGCCGAATAGCCCAATCGAAAACAAGCCTGGGTCAACACAGACGATTTTCTAAAAAAGATATCTCCCGGCTCGATCAGTACGCCTCTCGCCGCACACCGCTCGGCAAGCAACGCGGTGTTCAACCCATCGGGCCCTTTGACCCAAGCACCTGACCCGCCCTGCGAGGGTGTAATCGAAAATTGCGGCAGATGCCTCGCAAACGCTTTGTCCAGTAGCTGGCGCCTTTCGCGATAGGTCAGATTTAACTTGCGGATGAATGCGTCATGATGCCCTTGTGCGATAAACAAACTCGCCGTGTGCGCGTTATCTGTAGACCCATGGCGCATGATCAAGCGGCGCAGCGCGCGCAGTTCCAGGATCAATTCGGCTGGAGCCACGATATAGCCGATCCGCAGGCCGTGCGCGAGTGTCTTGGAAAGGCTGCCCAAATAGATCACCCGCCCATCAGCATCAAGGCTCTTCAAGGCCGGTAGGGCCCGCCCCGAGAAATTCAGCTCGCTCTCGTGGTCGTCTTCAAACAGCACCACATCGCGCCTGCCCGCGAGCTCCAGAATTTCCTGCCGCCGCTTCAAAGACATCGTCACTGTGGTGGGGCATTGATGGCTCGGCGTCAAATAGACATAAGCACATTGCCCCATCGCGCGTGACGCGATCAGCCCATCGGCATCGATCGGCAGAGCTTTAACGCGATTACTGCGCAGCAAAAAGTTATTGCGCGCATCCGTGTAGCCCGGATCTTCGATGCCCACCACCGTTTCGCGGTCAATCAGTACATTGGCCAACAAATAGCAGGCCATCTGGGCCCCCGCAGTGATCAGGATTTCTTCCCGCTTGGCGATAATCCCTCGAGCAGGCAACAAGCGATGTTGAATCTGATCAAGCAGCGCCTCGGAATCGCGATCAATATGATCTTGCGCCCATTTCTTCACTGCTGGCGCTGATAGGGCCTGATGCGCACAGGCCCGCCAATCACGCAGCGGCATCAATGTGGAGTCGAACTGCCCATACACAAAGGGATACGGATAGTCTTGCCAGTTGGCTGGCTTGACGATATTGCGCTGGGTGGCCAAGCGAGAGACGAAGCGCTCTTTCCACAGTAAATCAGTTTCGGCGCTTGCAGCCGGTGCGGCCTGATTGGATTGCCCCAACAGGATATCGCCGTTCACCACTAATCCACTGCGTGCGTTGGCGATAAGAAATCCCTTGTCCACCAGCACTTGCAGAGCCAAAGACACGGTGTTTCTCGATATGCCCAAGGCCAGGGCGAGTGTTCGGCTTGCAGGCACCTTGGCGCCTGCTGGCACCAGGCCCATCAGGATGGAGTGCACCATCATTTCCTTGACGCGCCCCTGCAAAGTGGCGCTGCTGCCTGAGAACTGTGGGAACAACTTGGCCCAGACTCCGGTGATTTCCCTCTTTTGTCGCATGCTGCTCTGCCTTGGTGCGTTGGCTTGTTACCACCCGCATTCTGGCACCAAAACTAAATCAATTTGGCACTATTCATCAAAAATGGCTTTGCCTATTATTCATGGAGGTCGCGTAAACACGGTTCATGCGCCACTCAGAATTCCACAAATGCATCGATAACTTCATAGGGATGAATGACATGAGAAGTTTCCTTAAAACCTTGCTCCTGGGCTCGACGCTCACACTGGCGATGTTCGGTCCAGCACAAGCCCAGACCAAAGTGGTGATTGGCCATTTTGGTGACCCCCTTCCTTATAAGGCACTGATCGCCGATGGAAGCCTAGAGAAAGCAACCGGCTGGAAAATTGAGTGGCGGCAATTCGCCTCCGGCGCTGAAGTCAACGCGGCCATGGCCTCGGGCGGCATTCAGATTTCTGAAATCGGATCTTCACCCCTTTCAGCCGGCTTGAGCTCCGGATTGCCGTATCAGATGATCTCGGCCGGCAAGGTGATTGATAGCTCTGAGGCGTTGGTCGTACGCAATGGATCTGGCATCGATAAACCTGCCGACCTCAAAGGCAAACGCATCGCGGTGCCGATCGGCTCAACAGCCCACTACTCGCTCATGGGCGCATTGCAGATGAACCGCATGACTGAGAAAGACATCGTCTTGCTGGGGATGTCTCCCCCCGAGATCGCTGCTGCCTGGGCTCAAAACGCCATCGACGCTGCTTTTGTCTGGGTTCCTGTTCAAGCCAAGTTGCGTGAAAACGGCAAGGTCATGTACACCGCTGGCGATGTGGCCAAAGCGGCGGGTTTTCATACCTTCAACGCCTGGGTTGCGAACACGAAGTTTGCTGCTGAAAATCGCGACGGCGTGGTCAAGTTCTTGAGGGCCATGTTCGAGATCAATGCAGATTTCCACAAAAACAAGGCCGCATGGAACGCTGATTCGCCAAAAGTCAAAGCGGTTGCTGCGAATGTGGGCGTCACCCCCGCTGCTGTTGTTCCAATGTTGGATGGCACGATTTACCCTGACGCGGATCTCACTTTGTCTGCCAACTGGATGGGCGGCGGCGCAGCAAAAACCATTAAGGGTACTGCGGAGTTCCTCAAGGGCGCAGGTCGAATCAACAAAACTGCCGACGATTACAGCCCGTTTGTCAACTCTGAATTCGCTAGAGCAGCTGCCGGTAAGTAGTCCCATCGCTGCACCGCGAGCGCTGACCTAGGCACACTAGGTCAGCCTTCAGTTCCCCCAATGAAGGCCATCCATGACCGCTCTTGCAATTAGAGATGTGTCGGTGTTTTACCCGGTCAAGGGTAAGCCGCCGGTGCATGCGCTCAAAAACATCAATCTTGAGATTCTCGAGAAAGATTTTGTCGTAGCGCTTGGCGCATCAGGCTGTGGCAAATCCACATTGCTCAACCTGATTGCAGGCTTCATGGCACCCAGCGAGGGAGATATCACCCTCAACCAACGAGCCGTTATTGGCCCAGGTGCTGATCGGTCGGTGGTGTTTCAGAAGCATGCCCTCTTGCCTTGGTTGAACGTGCTCGACAACGTGGCGTTCGGACTGAAGATCCAGGGGCACGATAAAGCAAAGCGCGAAAAGATTGCGCGAGAATTCATCAAGCTTCTGGGTCTCGAACAATTTGAGCAATCGGCTACCTACGAGCTTTCGGGTGGTATGCAGCAACGCGTGGGCATTGCACGGGCACTTACTAGCGACCCAGAAATCTTGCTGATGGATGAACCCCTGGGCGCGCTGGATGCACTGACCCGCGAACGGGCGCAGGAGCTGATCCTGAAAGTCTGGCGGGATACCGGAAAGATGGTGTTCTTTATCACGCACAGTGTTGAAGAGGCGCTGTTCATGGGCACCAAGCTGATCGTCATGTCGCCCAGGCCGGGACGCATTTCCCATGTGTTTGATTTGCCCTTTAGCCGGCGCTATTTCGAAACAGGCAACGCCCGGGAGATCAAAGCCTCCGCAGAATTTATCGCCCTGCGCGAAGAGATTCTGAAAATCATCTTTAAAGACGAAGCAGGGGGACACGATGGCGAGTAAACCAGAGAGCAACGCAACCGCCATGATGGGTGGTCTGATGAAGGCGAAGCCTGCCAAGCCTGGCGAAATCTACGGTGTGCCAGGCCAAGGCGAGAGCTTCAAGATCAGCGCGATTGTCATCGTGCTCTTGATAGGCTTTTGGGCCTTCGTTACCCATGCGGGGTACATCAAGCCCCTGTTCCTGCCGTCGCCGCTCGGCGTAATCGAGGCCTTGTTTGACGTGATCAAGAACGGATTCACCGGGGTTGGGTTCTGGGAGCATATTTGGATCAGCACCTTACGGGTCTTCGGCGCATTCTTGCTCGCCTGCGTCATTGGCATTCCCTTGGGCATCGCGATGGGCATGAGCCCCATTGCACGCGGCGTGTTCGATCCCCCCATCGAGTTTTATCGACCGATCCCTCCACTGGCCTATTTGCCTTTGATGATTATCTGGTTTGGCATTGATGAGCTATCCAAGGTGTTGCTGATCTTTTCGTCGGTGCTTGCTCCGATGGTGTTGGGTGCCCGAGCCGGCGTAAAGTCTGCAGCGATTGAGCAGATTCATGCTGCGTACTCTTTTGGCGCTACCCGGTGGCAAGTGATCCGCATGGTCGTGTTGCCATCTGCCATGCCGGAGATCTTTACGGCCATGCGTGTCGGTATTGGTTTCGGATGGACAACGCTGGTTGCAGCGGAGATGGTCGCGGCCACCTCGGGGTTGGGCTACATGGTCCTCTCGGCATCCCGGTTTCTGCAAACGCCCGTCGTGATCATGGGCATCGTCGTCATCGCAGCCATTGCCTATGCCTTTGACCATTTAGTGCGGTTTGTTGAACGCCGCGTTGTGCCCTGGAAAGGTCGCGGGTAAGTTAACTCTATTAAATCGAAGCGTTTTATGACCATTGAATATTTGAAGAAAGCTCATCCACCACAAGAGGCGATTGATAACGCCACCTCCGAAACCGTGCAACGCCTGTTGGCCGACATCCAAGCCAATGGCCGTGAAGCGGTGGAGAAGTACGCACGTGATTTTGATGGCTGGCATGGCGGCATCGTGTTGAGCGAAGATGATTTCGCTGCTGCCACTAAAGCGTTATCGCAAGGTGTGAAAGACGATATTGCCTTTGCGCACTCGCGAATCAAAGACTTCGCCACCCGGCAGCGCGAAGCCTTGCTCGAGTTTGAAGTCGAGCTGATCAATGGGCTCATCGCGGGGCAAAAACTGATTCCGGTCAACACCGCTGGCTGCTATGTGCCAGGTGGTCGGTATGCCCATGCTGCCTCTGCGATCATGAGTGTGTGCACAGCCAAAGTAGCTGGCGTGCCCAACATTGTTGCTACCTCACCAGGCCACGGCACTTTTGGCGTTAACCCGGCGATTCTCCACACCATGAAGCTTTGCGGTGCGGATATCGTACTGGCCTTGGGCGGCGTGCAGGGCATCGCGGCCATGGCCTATGGCCTATACGCACCCAAGCCCGCTGATGTGATTGTTGGGCCGGGCAACCGGTTTGTGGCCGAAGCCAAGCGCACCTTGTTTGGCCGCATCGGTATCGATGTTGTAGCTGGCCCCACTGAATCAGCGATCATTGCCGATGAAACGGCAGATGCGAATCTGGTGGCTGCTGATCTCGCGGGCCAGGCCGAGCATGGGCCGGATTCACCGGTCTGGCTCTACACCTCATCGCGAGAGCTCGGTTTGAAGGTCATCGAACTCATGCCTTCAGTGATTGCCGCCCTGCCTGAGTTGGCACGCAATGCAGCTACTGCAGCTTGGCGTGACTATGGCGAAGTGGTGCTAGCCGATAGCCGCGAGGCCTTGGTGGAGATTAGCGACCAATATGCGCCAGAACATCTTCAGGTGTTTGCCAAAGATCTTGACTGGTGGCTCGCCCATCTTACCAACTACGGATCGCTCTTTTTGGGTGAAGAAACCACCGTGGCCTATGGCGACAAGTGCGCGGGCCCGAACCACATCCTGCCGACTCGGGGCGCTGCGCGCTACTCGGGCGGGCTCAGCGTGGGCAAGTTCATCAAGACCGTGACCTACCAGCGCTTGAGTCGCAGTGCCAGCCGCGAAGTGGGGCAAGTGGCCGCACGAATCTCGCGACTTGAAGGCATGGAAGGGCATGCACGCACCGGCGATATTCGGCTAAAAAAATACTACCCCGAAGAGGCGTTTGAACTCGGTACTTTAGCTGGCCATCAACACTGATTACTCCATGTCAATGAGTATGACCACTCCAACATCTGAGCACTCCACCCGCGCGCCGGATGGTCTGTGGTTCGGCAAGGACATGAGTAATTCCGAGCCGATTCCCGAAGAGGCGATTGAGCGTGCGGTTGTGTTGATGCGCTCGGGTCGCCTGCATCGCTATGGCGAGCAAGGGTCGGGTTATCCGGAGCCTTCGCTTTTGGAGCAGGAGTATGCGGCCTACGTTGGCACGAAGTATTGCGTAGCGGTGAGCTCGTGTGGCGCAGCGATGTTTATCGCGCTTAAGGCCGTCGGCGTAAAGCATGGCGATAAGGTGTTGTCGAGCACCTTCACCCTTTCCCCTGTGCCCGGAGCCATCGCACATGCGGGTGCTCAGGCAGTGTTGGTTGAAACAGGCGCGGACTACATGACCGATCTCGCCGACCTGGAACGCAAGGCTGCGTCTAGCGGTGCGAAGGTGTTCCTGATGTCTCACATGCGGGGGCATATCGCAGACCTCGAAGCGGTGATGAAGATCTGCGATAGACATGGCATCACGGTGATCGAGGATTGCGCGCACACCATGGGTGCAAAGTGGAACGGCAAACCCACCGGCACCTGGGGCAAAGTAGGCTGCTATAGCGCCCAGACCTATAAGCACATCAATTCTGGTGAAGGCGGCCTGCTGGTCACCGACGATGCTGATGTAGCGGCGCAGGCAATACTGATGTCCGGCTCCTATATGATGTATGGCCAACATATCCTTAAGCCAGACGCTGAGGTGTTTGAGCGCTGGAAATACATCACGCCTAACTTCAGTATGCGGATGTCAAACCTCGCCGCTACATTGCTGCGGCCGCAGATCAGCCAGCTCGCCAATCGCGCAAAGCGCTGGAACCACATCTACGCCACGCTTGAACGCGAACTCTCCCGCGCTGATCACGTTATTATTCCGCCGCGCGATCCACGAGAAGAGTTTGTTGCAAGCTCAATTCAATTCAGCCTCGATCTGCAGCCGAAGCAAATTGAGCGCTTCATCGAGCAATGCGATCTGCGTGGCCTGCACATCAAATGGTTTGGCAAGGCATCGCCAATAGGGTTCACCAGCAATTACGAGCATTGGCATTACCTCAGCGAAGCACCTGATCTGCCTAATTCGAAAGGCGTGCTGAATCAATTGCTTGATCTGCGTACCCCCTTGTCCCTGACCGACGAGGATTGCCTCCTGATCGGAAAGATCGTTGCAACTGCCAGCCGTATAGCCGGCACAGCAGCGTAAGTCCTGCAATCCCTCTATCCCTGCTTTTCCCCACGTTTTTCACTAGCGACTCATCTCAACTTTACTGGCCACCGAAAGCACTTATGAAACTCACCAACTTCCCCCGCGTCCGAATCACGCATGGCCCTACCCCACTCGAATTCATGCCGCGCATGACCGAAGCCCTGGGCGGCCCTAATCTCTACATCAAGCGTGATGACTGCACGGGCCTGGGCACCGGTGGCAACAAAACCCGCAAGCTTGAGTTTCTGATGGCCGATGCGGTGAAGCATGGCGCGGACACCATCATCACTCAAGGTGCCACCCAATCGAACCACGCGCGCCAAACCGTTGCCATCGCCGCGAAGATGGGCATGAAGTGCGAGATCCTGCTTGAGGACCGCACCGGCTCAAAAGTTGAAAACTACAAGCAGTCCGGCAATGTGTTTCTCGATCACCTCTATGGCGCTGGAGTGCAGGAAGTGCCCGGTGGCACAGACATGAATGCCGCGATGGCACAACTGGCTGAGAAACTAAAAGCCAAGGGCCAAAAGCCCTACATCATTCCAGGCGGCGGCTCCAACCCCATCGGCGCCTTGGGCTACGTGGTGTGCGCACTCGAGATGATTGATCAGTTCAACAACCTCGGTCTCAATGTGAATAGCGTCGTGCATGCCACCGGCAGCGCGGGCACTCAAGCAGGCTTAGTGGTGGGCCTTGAAGGCTCACGCAGCCAGATCCCTGTGTTGGGCATCGGCGTGCGCGCAGCAAAAGAAGCCCAGGAAACCAATGTGTATAACCTCGCGGTCAAAACCGCAGAACTCCTCGGCGTGCCTGGCAGTGTGAGCCGTGAAAGCGTTCGCGCAAACTGCGACTACGTGGGGGGCGGTTATGGAGTACCCACACCCGGCATGATCGAAGCGGTGACCATGATGGCTCGCCTCGAAGGTATCTTGCTCGACCCGGTGTATTCAGGCAAAGGCATGGCCGGGCTGATTGATTTGTGCCGCAAGGGGCACTTCAAGAAAGGCGAAAACGTTGTCTTCCTTCACACGGGCGGCGCAGTAGCGCTCTATGGCTATATGGATGCATTCGCAGGACTCAAGCCCCTATGATCGGAGTGCTCGGTGGCATGGGGCCATTAGCCACGCTGGATTTTTTCAGCAAGGTCTTGGCCGCAACGCCTGCTTCAGGTGATGCTGACCATGTGCCCCTGCTGATTCAATCCGATCCGCGCATTCCTCCGCGACCCCCGGCGATTGTGGGTGATGGGGTATCTCCATTGCCCGCGCTTCTGGCCGGGCGAGACAGGCTCATTGAGGCCGGTGCCAAAGCCCTGGTGATGCCCTGCAACACCGCGCACTTTTGGTATGCCGACTTGATCAAGGGGTGTAGTGTTCCGTTTATCAGCATTGTTGATGCCAGTTGCAACGAGCTACAACACAAAGTGAACCCGGGCGCGCATATCGGCATCATCGCCACCCGCGCAACTTTGGTTGCCAAGATATTTGATGCCCCACTCCAACGCGCTGGCTACACGCCCATGGTGCCCAATGATCATCAGATGGACACCCTGGTGTTGCCAGGCATCGAGTTCGTTAAATCCAGCCAGTCCGTGCTTGGCGGACATTTAATTGAGCAAGCAGTGCAATCCCTACTGGATCAGGGCGCAAGTGCAGTCATACTCGCCTGCACCGAAACCCCTCTAGCACTCGATGCGGTGCAATCGGGCTTACGCCCCCGCACTATTGATTCCACTGCTGCGCTAGCACGCCGGTGTGTTGCTTGGTGGCAGGCCCACCGCTAAACGCCGAAGTAGGTCAGGGGAATAACTCAGCAGTGGGCTAGCCGAGGATCGGATTCAAAAAGATTAGTAGCCCAATACCAATAAGCGGCGCCCAAGAAAGGATAAGACTCCATCCAAGTGCTCCTTGCTGCATCGCGAGCATAGTGAATCCCAGCCAGAAGACACAACCGAGCAGTGGGTAGATCTTGTTAGCGCCATCGCGTCCGTCAAAGGTAAAGGCTATAAACAGCCATAGCGCCATGATGATTCCGTTGACCACAAGACCAAGAACCACCCCGCTCCAAATACCGCCCTCGCCGCTTTCAGTGCTCTGAGGAGTGTCTTGTTGATTTGGCAATTGCAATGCTCCGATATTGCAGCAGCCCGAAAAACAGGCTGCACTTCTTGCTTTGTGCGCCTGAAGTCGAAGTAATACGACCCCATCGGGATAAACGGCGATCTAACGACGACACTAGGCTCGGGCAACGAAGTACCGTTGTATTTCAAGAGCAAGAAATAGCGGCGTCTATTTCATTGCACTCAAGCGATGTGACCAAACCGATATCTCATTGAGTCGCGATAGATCTCCAGCGTGATGCGCCCGTGACTTGGGAACTTCAGAATCAACTCCATCGACTTAAGCAAACAGGACCTCCTGATGCATGAGCAGAATCCCGAAACACACTGCCACTTAAACAGCGGCCACACTGGAGTTAATCATGAACTTATTCTCAAAAACCATCTTCGCCGCAACCATTGCTTTGGCTGGCGTTACTGCCCAAGCTGCACAAGGCGAGCAATACAAATTCAACGATGGTCCTTCAGTAACCATCACTGCATCCAACCCCTACACTGAATTCAAGCAAGACGAACGCGGTTTCTATGACAAGCCTGTGGCAAGCACTGTAACTCGTGCAACCGTCAAGGCCATGATCAACGACGCAGGTGGATTGTTGAGCATTCCGCGCGCATAAGCCTGCTTAAAAGTTGGTGCATCAGGGAGCCTTCGGGCTCCTTTTTCTTTACCCGCGATTTACGTTTGCGTAATGCCGCAACGAGACGGCATAAAGCTTCATCGACAAGCGCAACGATCGTTGGCTTCTAGTTGAGTTTGCAAGAATCCTCACGAAAAGAACCCGCGAGCGCCACACCGATCGCACCACACCGTTTGACTGCCCCGAGTCACGCTGCGAGCTCAACTGCAATGCTGACGCTACTTAGTGATCGGCCAGACCTGGCTACCATCGCGTCAAATCTAGGCCCGGTGCGATACGAAGCCACTACGCCGAACATTCCTTTGTACTCCCAATGATTAGCTCTCTTCTTTATGAACACCGGCACCTTGCCCCGAGTTGATGCCAGAAGATTGCCGGCTTTAGCCATCACTGGGCCCGCACCACAAAGAATCTCGCGTGGTGCCTGGGCATTCAGATCTGTTCGTATGCACAAAGCGACGACCGCGTCATTAAGCGTTGGAATTGCTGAAATTTTGCTGCCTCCCACGGCCGCGTGAATCTCATCGCGGGTGTAGGCTACGCCAAGTTTGAAGGGCAGCATGGGGGGAGTGTCCGTTGGTGGGGTTTACCGTTGCGGCTCCCGGTAGGCAAGGGGTTAGGCGGCTTCACGATGACCCCGCAGAGTGATTGCGAGTGTGGGCAGGCGCAATTCAAGCGAGCGCGACGACGAGAAATCAACCACTAGTTCCGGCCCGGCTGACCTGTGGACACTCACCAACCCGGAGTCTCGTGCAGCGCGCATTGGCTCAGAGAGGTTTTCGGTATCCGAAAGACCAACCGACACGGCGATCATTGAGCTCAGTGGCAGCCTGTGCGTACGCGGTTGCGGGGCGGCAGCGGCTGGCGCCTGCGGCCAACTCAGCGCAAAAAGTTCTGGTTCGGATAAAGCAGATCCTCGGGCGAAATGGATCTGTTTACCCTTCGGAAGGTAGGGCGGTTCGTACGCCCACGAAGCGAACGGCAGCGGATGCTCGGTCTCCGATTTCGAAGAAAAGCAGATACCGAACGGATTAGCATGGCTGTCCCGCAGTAACCACCGTTCCCAAAGACGTGTCGGCCCTGTGCGAGCAGAGGTGGCTTCCGTTTCATCATGCACCCACAGAAGCTCCAGGAATCCATGTTCGAAGAAGAAGCGACGGTTCGATGTGCCTTGACCAGGGTGAACGTTCCGGCTGCCCTCGATGAAGCCAGCGTCCAGCAATGCTTGTGCTTCAGGGGCGCCAACAGATGTACAGACGAAGATGTGATCGAGGCAGAGTGTCACTTGCGTCGCTTAACGTTGGAGTCACCGGCGCTGCGCGGCTTTAACGTGCAGCGCCCGTGTGAACTGCCGGGTTATGTTTTTGCTCATTGAATCTTCGCGCTCTTGGCAAGGTTGTGCCGGGCGCACAGCAACTGTACGTTCTCAGCCTTCAGCGATGTGCCGCCTCTTGAGAAGGGAAGAATGTGATCGAAGTGAAGTTCGTCTATGGAGCCACACGTTACGCATTTACCACCATCGCGCGCCCACACTTCGAGTTTGACGTTAGTTGGAATTATGCGGCTGCGCTCAACTAGTCGGCTGGAGCCTTCTTCCGATGCCGATTCATCAGACACGCTTTCAACTGCCACAAGTTTGAACTTGAAAACATTCCTGATGCGGTCGTTCTCGACCCAGGAATCCACCAAGTGAAAGAATCCGTTGTCGGTCCAAATACCGGCTTTGATCTTTTCGTAAACCTGAACAATGTCGGGTCCTTTTTCACCTGCCTTAAAACGTTGCGCGGCTTGATGAAATTTTCCATTGTCAGTGAGGGTTCCGCCAGGCAGCCGTTCTGGTTGATCGAGAGCCTTCGGGTCTGATATCCCTCTGCGTTTTGGTTCGTCGTGGCCTTCGTAAACAAGGACAGCACCATCGTCTTGAACTTCATCGCGGTAGGGCGAGTTTGGACGGACTGACATAAGGATCACCGAGTGGTGTCCCTTCAGTCGGAAATTCATACCGCGCTGGAGGCTCGTGCCTTCTCTCTGGCACATCGCAATGTAGGAGATGACATTACCTCTCACGGGTTAACTCCGGAAATCATAACGACTATGCTCAACAGCGTTTGATGCGGCTGATTGCGACAGCAAGCAGCTACCTGAATCAATCGTCGGTTGCAGCATCTTGTTATGCTGCGACTCGCACCGTCTGGACAGTCGAGGACGATCGTGGGATCGGCAGGCCTTCTTCACGAAGACTCTCCAAATGAAATTCGATGGCCTCCCGAATTAAACTCAGCACCTCTGACTCTGAGTCAGCTGCGGCCACACAACCAGGCAGATCCGGGACATATGCTCCAAATGAACTCTCGCCCTTCTCAATGATCACAACGTAATCCATTGGCTCCCTCACTTCTTTAGCCCCGCTTGGCGCAAAACGCTGGCTAGCGTTCCAGGCGGCATTTCAACACTGGGCTTGCCAGCAACCGTAACGGTACCTCGCTTTACGGCATGATGATACTGCCGATGGCTCCCTTTGGTTCGAATAAGCGCCCATTCATCGGCTTCCAGCATCGCAATGAGTTCCTTAACTTTCGTAGGCATTACACCGCTTTCGAACTCGCTGCATAACTAAATATAGTGCCCAAGTTTATGGGCGCTCAAGATCAATAAACTGGTTTGCATCTCAGCACTCTAGCCGACACTTCCCTTTCAAATCAATCTCCCATTCGGCATAGCTCATCCAATATCGAGCCAGAATATCCATCACGGGCTTGCATAAACTTTTTGAATAACAGGAAAAGCAAGA
>JAIYCW010000016.1 GCA_027487815.1 Burkholderiales bacterium | reverse complement strand
TGCTTGCGGGCTGCTACTTCAACTCAATCGATCCCGAAAACTGCACCATCACTTCCGACTCGCCTGATTCAGTGGGCACAGCTGGCGCTGAAGCCATCGAAGCTTCGGCGCGCATGCGCTGCATCGGTTGGGGTCGTGCATAGCCCTGGTTGGAGTTGCTCAGTTGAACATCGCGAATCACGAAGCTGCCAAAGCCCAGCGCTGAGCTGGCGTCTTTGGCTTTTTCGCGAAAGGCGGCGGCGGCTTCATTGAGCAGGCGCTTTTCGGTGGCAATGCGGGTGGCGTCTGACAAGCGAAATCCGATCCCGGCCAGCATGAGCTTTTGCGAGAGCTCGCCTGCCAGGCGCCCAAGCTCGGGCAGGTTTTGCGAGGTGAGCATCACTTCGCCGCGCACCTTCCAGCCGCTCGGGCGGCCCTGCGAGGTCCAGTTTTGCCCGGTATAGAGGCTGCCCATTTTGGCCTGCACACCCTTGGCTTTCTTGGCTTCATCGATGGCGGCATTTAAAGCCTGAAGCACGCCTTGGTTCAGCGCGGCAAGATCATTGCCATCACGCTCTGCAGCAAGCGTGACCACCATTTCATCATTGCTGACTTTGGCCTTGGCATTGGCTTCCAGGGTGAGGGTGGAGGTTTTGATCGCGCTGGTGTTGGGTTGGGCGTGGGCGCTGGATACGCCGACGATCAACAAAACCAATGCGCTTGCGGTGAAGCGTTGTGTGAATCGAATCATGATGCCCTCCGGGATGGCTTTAAGTGGAGGCGAGTCTACTATCGACGCAGACCCACCACTTCAATGCGATGTGTGGCAATGCGCTGGTCGGCCAACCACAGCTCCACCGCATGCGACCCGGGCAATGGCGACCAATAAGTCTGCGCACCACGCCCGACGATCTGTTGATTAACGCGCCACTGCGCATTGTGTGCACCGGGGCCTTGAGCAACCAGCGCGATGCGCTGCGCCTGGGCCGGAATATCGGGGTCAATGGCAAAGCGCACGCCCGCACCGGGGGATTGAATTGCCAGGCGTTGGTCGCGACTGGATGCTGCCAGCCACTGCGATTGTTCGGTGCCCGATCGAAACCATTCCTTCCGATCCGCTTCGCGTGGTGCGATGGTTTGCACGCTAACCATTTGCTGCACCAGGCCGGGCGGGGGTGCAGGTGCGCGGCTTGGCAGCTTCTGATGCAGATGATTCATGACTGCGGCCCATACCGGCGCAGCACCACTGATCCCTGAAACCTGGCGCATCGGATCGCCTGCGGCATTGCCCACCCACACACCCACGGTATAGCGCTCGGAAAAGCCGATGCACCAGTTATCACGCATGTCCTTGCTGGTGCCGGTTTTTACCGCGCTCCAATACCGCGTGCTTAAGACTGATTCGCGCCCGAAGCTCAGCACGCGTGCCTCGCGGTCTGCGAGCATGTTGTTGACGATGAATGCAGTGGCGGGGCTAAACATCGCGTGATTGGCCAGCTGGCGATAAGCCTGGGTCAGTGTGAGCAGATCAATCTCCACACTGCCCAGGGCCATGGAGTAGCCATAAAATCCTCCTGAGGATTTCAGGCCCTTCACCTGCATTTGTTGCATGAGTGCGTAGAAGGCATCAAACCCCACCAGCCCCAACGCCCGCACTGCAGGAATGTTCAATGAACTGCCCAGCGCAGTGCGCACAGTAACCGGGCCTTTGAAGCGCCGATCATAATTCTGCGGAATGTATTGTCCGGCGGGTGTGCTCAGATCCAGTGCGGAGTCATCAAGCACGGAAGCGGCAGTCAGTAAGCCCTGCTCAATCGCCAGGCCATATACGAATGGCTTGAGCAGCGAGCCGGTTTGTCTGGGGCTGAGCACCATATCGACCTGAGGAGCTTGCGAATACTTGCCACTTGACCCGACCCAGGCAAGCACTTCACCACTGCGGTTATCCAGCACCAGCACCGCGCCATCCTGAGCACCACGTGCGACCAGCAAGCTCAGTTGTTGGTCAAGCGCGGTGACTGCGATGCGTTGGGCACTCGCATCGAGAGTGCTGCGCCACGGCGCATTCTTGGCTGCTTTGAAGCGTCGCGCGTAGTGAGGTGCCCAGGCATCGCGTTGTGCTTGTTGCGCTTCATGGGTGGCGCGTTGTGCGAGGGCTTGGGTGAGCATCACAGGCAGCATTGCGCAAACATCCGGGCCTTCATCGAGCAAGCGGCAGGCGCGTGAAGCAATTTGCGCGGGGCTGGCATTGGGCGCGCGTAGCATCGCTACCAGCAAGGCAGATTCACGCTCAGATAGCGCATGGGGTTCACGGCCAAAGAGCAGTTGCGATGCAGCGGCAATGCCTACCCATTCCCCGCGAAAAGGCGCGTAGTTCAAATACGCCTCGAGGATCTCGGCCTTGCTCCACTGCCGCTCGATTTTCAAGGCAGCCAGGGCTTGCGCTGTTTTTTGAAGTGGGCCTCGACCGGTGGCCGGGCGCTCCAATGAAGCATCAAGCAGCCCGGCCAATTGCATGGTGAGCGTGCTGGCTCCACGTTTGCCAGAAGCGCCGGTGCCGAGTTGTTGCGCGGCCTTGGCCATCGCTTGCCCCATGGCTTGCCAGTCCACTCCCGAGTGCTCGAAAAAGCGCTGATCTTCCGAGCGGATCAACAAGCGCTGCATCGCATGTGATACCTCGGGCAGCGGCACCCAGTGCAGGCGTCGGGCCTGGCTATCGATGCGCACCCGTTGCAAGGCTTCGCCATGCCGATCCAGCATCACTGCTTCCGAGCTTTGCCATTGCGCGCGGCTTTGCTCAAAGCTTGGCATCGCCTGAGCAACAGGCATGCTGAGCCATCCGCAGACGAGTGCGGCTTGAACGGAGCGAATGCGGATCATTTAGCGCGCCGCCGCACGCACGGCGATCGGAGGGTTCGGAGTTTCACCAAACATTTCCGGCTGATACATCGCCTCGACTCGAGTGGGCGGCAACTGAAACTCCCCGGGGTTGTTGAGTTGCATCACATAGCTCAGCGTGACCGTGCCCTCGCTGCTCGCCCTGAAGTAGATTCGCTGCGCATCAAACGCACTTTCCACAAACGCCAGATCCCACCGGGTGTTGTTGCTTTGTTCAACCCCGCCGATGGTGCGGGCGCCCGCGGGCATTGGATCATTCACCGCCACCCAGGTGGCTGAGCTCAAGCCAGAGATGGTTAAAGTGACGCGCACGCGATCACCTCGCGCCCAGCGCCCGGGAGTTTTCACCTGCTCTTCGCTAAGCTCTTTCTTGATCTCGAAGCCCAGATTGCGTGGCTTGGTCAAGGGCACAGCCGCGAGGCTCTGCACCAAGGCCCACGGCGCACCAGCGCCCACATGCGAGAGAGCCACGGTGCCGCCACCGCGCCAGGCCAGCTCCAAAGGCGGCTGACTGGCGGACCATTCCACCGCGCGGGCTTGCGTGGTTTGATCCGCACGGCTCAGCAGCACCGCTGCGCTTTGACCTTGCACTGGAGTGGATTCAAACGCCTTCACAAAGTGGCGCACGGCAAGCGCGCTCATTGCGTTACCGGTGGTGGTCCACCACTGCCCGGCCTGCTGCCGCCCAACCATGCCTAGCATCAAGCGCGAGACTTCATCGCGCCATGGGCCTGCCGGACTTTGCGTGGCATAGATGACCAGCCGTGCTGCATCAATATCGGCATGCTGCATCAGCCACCACCAGTTATCACCGGCCTCATTGCTAAAACTCAGGCGCGTGCCTTGATAGCTGAGCCGTGCTTGCAAGGTTTGCTCTGCAGCGGCCAAGCGAGTGCTTGCTTGAGGAAGTTGCGGAGTGTTCCTCAGCACATTGGCCCAGGCCAACACTGCATGCGTTGGCCATGCATTGGGCTCAATTGCAATCGGCTCAATCATCGCGGGCCGCACCTTGCCTGATACCGACAAGGCTTCAAGCACGAGCAATCGCCGCACCGTGGGATCGATGGCAGCGGCTTGTGCATCGCGGCTCCAGATCGGCCGCTTGATCCGGCCTTCGAGCCAGAGCACCAGAGCGCGCTCCAGGCTCGCCCGAATATCCTCGGGCAACTTGAAGCGCTCATCCAGCCGCGCCGCATGATGACTCGCATTGAGCACATAAGCGGTGAGCACCTCGCTGCCTGAGGATGCCCGGCCCCCGAAAGGTGGAAAGAAATCAAGCAGGCCATCACCATCCTGATGACTGCTCAACCCATTGACCATCGCCTGCCAAAGCACTGGATCGTTCAGCCCAATGGCTCGTGAGGTTTGCTGCTCGATACAACTGAAGGGATAGCGCTCGAAGTAGGTGCGCACCGCATCCAGGCTCGCAGCAATCGAGGGCGAGTACTGCACCCGGATGCCCCCGCGACCCGGCACCGCTGAAGCGGGCGGGGCCACATTCAGTGTTTGGGGTGCGTTGGCCTTGATCTGCATGATCGTGGCTTGCTGCACCTGCAAGGGCAGCGCAGTGAGGGCGACTTGCGAGAAGCGCAGCGCATCCTTGGCCGCTCCACCTTGTTGGGTGGCGTTGAGTTGCCAAGGCACCTCCAGGCGGCCCGCGGGAGTGTTGAGCAAATTGGCATCCACCTTCACTGGCCATTGCACTTCTTCGGCTGCTTGGGCGGCGATATCCACGGTTTGTGAAAACTTGCCCAAGACGCTGCTGGCTTCGAACAGCACCTTCATTGGATTCTCAGTGGTGTTGCGCAGAGTCACGCCTGCTGTCCATTGATCGCCCTCGCGCACTACCGGAGGCAGCCCCGCCAGAATCTGCAGATCTTGCGTGACCCGGATGCTGCTGCTCGCTGAACCGAAGCGATCCACTTCGCTATCGGCCACCGCCATCACCACAAAGCGGCTCAGCACATCATTGATCGGCACCGTGACACGAGCTTCGCCTTGCGCGTTCAGCACAACCGCAGGGTTCCACAGCAACAGGGTATCGAGCAGCTCGCGAGTGGGTGCTTTGCCACCATCGCCGCCTGCAGCCACGGCCTTCGCGCCATAGTGCCGTTTGCCCACCACCTGCTGCTGTGCGGTGGCGGTTTCGACCAACCAGGGGCGCTGCTGATACATCGCATCAAGCACTCGCCAGCTGGTGTTGGGTTGCAGATCGAGCAGGGCCTGATCAACCACCGCTACCGTGAGGAGGCTGCCCGCAGGCAATGGCTTGCCCGCTGAATCCACCGCCTTGATCACCACATCCACCTTCTCGCGAATCTTCACCACCTCGCGTTCGGGTTTCACCGTGAGCTTGATCTCTTGCGCAAGAGGCGTGACATTGAGAGCCACCACGCCCAGCTTGAAGGCGGGCTTGGCCAGATCAATCGTGGCAGTGGGCGCGGGAGTGTTTGTGGAAGCCTGGCGCGCTTGCCACCATTGGCGCGGTGCCTTCCAACC
This sequence comes from Burkholderiales bacterium, assembly GCA_027487815.1. Taxonomy (GTDB): domain Bacteria; phylum Pseudomonadota; class Gammaproteobacteria; order Burkholderiales; family Burkholderiaceae_E; genus JAIYCW01. Next base: position 16,669 of record JAIYCW010000016.1, on the reverse strand, counting down.
CCATTGAAAAAAGCTGCCCCAGGAAAGCGGAGTCACGCGCCCGCGCACGGCGAGCACCGACACATACACATTGGGCGCATAGCCGCTGGCAATCGGCACATCGATGGTGGGGTTCACCCCATTGAGCTCGATCACCCGTTGCTCGATCACGCCCTCGCGCTCTATCGCTACCCACGCGGTGGCCTGGCGAAACGGCATGCGCACTTGAATCTTGGCGGTTTCGCCGGGCTGATAGCGACGCTTCTCGGGCCATAGATCAATCCGATCATCATTTTCCTGAGCGAACCAAACCCCCGCGCTTGCATCGTTAGCATCGGCCACGTATTGCGTGATCTGCGAATAGCTCTTGCGGCCCTGATCATCACTCACGATCAGCTCCACCCGCCATTCCCCAGGTTTCTTCGCGAGAGCCTCGCATTCGTAGAGCCCTTGCGCATCGGTTTTGCCCGAGCACAGCGTGCCCATGTCTTCTTTCTCGACACGATTCTCGTAGCTGTATAGGCCGCCCACCATGCGCTTGCGAGTGCTGATGCGCTTGATCAAGGTGCCGCGCATTTCTACAGCAGCCCCGGCCACCGGCTTGCCACTCGGGCTAAGGGCCACGGCTTGCAAAGGCATCCGCATCGCGGCGCTGGCCCAACGATCTGCGCGCAAGCCCGCCACTACCGCTGCAGGAAACCACGGCAAGTTCAGATTCGCGGTTTCGGCTTGCCCATTGGGATCCTGATACTGCGCTTCGATGCTAATGGTTTGTGGCACGCGTGCGCTTGCAGCGAGCTTGGTGAATACATCATCGATGGCGAACTTGGCCGCACCTTTGGTATCGAGTTTGAATTCCATGCCATTGACGAGCTGGCGTGTTTGCTCGCTATCTTCACCTTCGCCCTCATCCACATCAAAGCGAAAATTCTCGTAGCCATCAAAGCGAATCGGGCGCTTGTTGCTGCTTGAAGAAGCAGTGATTTCGAGATTTGCCGCAGGCCCGCCGTTTTGATAATTGATCTGCATCTGCAGGGGAATATTGGCTTGGGCGATTTGGGGTTGTGGAGGGCCGATCAAGCGCGCTTGCATTGCGGGCAAACGAAATTCCTCCACCCGAAAACTGCCGCTCTTGAAATCACCAATAAACACTTCATACACCCCGAGCTTGGCTGCCTTGGGGATGTTCCATGTGGTGAGTGCATCGCGGCCTGCGCGCCACACCAGCTTTTGGGTGATGGTTTGATCGCTGCCCTGATGCACCATTTTCAGTTCGGTGGGCAGTTGCTTGGCATCCACGAGCTTCAGACCTTTGGCGGTTTCAGCACGCAGCATGTGTTTCATTTGCAAGGTTTCGCCCGCGCGAAACAGCATCCGATCCATTACGCTATGCGCGCGCAGCCGTTGGTAGCCTTCCGAAACATCGCCCTCTTGATAGCGATCCGTGTTCAGGCCAAAGCGCCAGGGCTCAATGCCTTGCTGCCAGCTTGAAAGCGCAAAGCCAATATCTTCCATGCCGCCTTGCGCAGCAACTCGCGCAATCGCCACCACGCCAGTGAGAAGCCTGCAATACTCCTCGCTCAAGCTGCTATCAATATTGGCCCAGCCTTGAGGCCCGGTGACCCCCGACCACAGCACCTTGCCTTCGCAACTCAATACATTGACCCGCGCATTGGCCACTGGCTTGGCGTTATCCAGCCGAGTGACCCATACCGCGCTCGATTCACGCCCGCGCTTGATATGCACCGCAAGGTTGGTGACCAAGGCTCCGGTGCGCACATACATCGGCTGCGAGGCCGCAAGCAAGCTTTGGCCAAGCAACTTCGAGCTCGCTTCCAGCACATAAAGGCCCGGTGTTTTCAAGGGCAGGCCCACCACTTCAAAGGGCCGCGCGCTGGCATTGCCCGGAGGCGCTGGTAGAGGAATCAATGTTGATTTGTCACGTGCCGCCTTGAGATCTTTTACTGCCATCTCGGTGCCTGCAAACGGCTCGAAGATACTCAGGGTGCGGGTTTCAATTGTGCGGGGTTCCTCCTCGGTTTTCTTGCGTCCATCGGAGGGAAGCTCCAGCGCGGTTTCGTGATATTCATTGAGGCGAGCGAGCCAAGCGACGATCTGCGCATCGGTGGTGAGGTGCAGGCTGCGCACCTGCGAGCTGGCTTCCACCGAGCGCACGGTGAGCGGCACTACGCCTTGTTCACCAATCCGTTCCACCACTGCAAACGGAGCGGAGGCAAACTTCACCAAAGGTGGAAAACCACCAGTGCGAATACGCATCGGAAACAAGCCGAGATTGGCGAGCTTGCGGCCGCTTTGGTCGAGCAAGTCCGGCGGCAGGCGCAACTGATACTCGGTGTTTTCCGGAAACGGGCCGAGAAATTCAAGCGAATCAATCCACTCCTGCTTCTCGGCGAGACGAGGCTTGCGAACGCTGGGAGTAGTGGGGGGAATAGCGCGAGGCGCAGTGCTTGCGGCAGAGCTTGAGTTCACCGGAACGAGTTCGACTTTGGCTGCCAGCGTTGCAGGAATCGACTCGGTAAACATCACCTGCATCGGAGTGATCGGCAGGCAAGGCGCCTGCGCTTGCACCCGCTCGCAACTGAAGCTGGCCTCAAACTTTGGTCGCACTTCAAACTGAAAACGTTGATCGGTGCGGCGTGTGAAGTCCGCTGAGCCGAGCGCAGGAATGCCGCGCCCCCACACCAGCTGAACCTCTGCGGTGTTGGGCAATGGGCGTTGGCATCGCAGGGTCCATTCGGTGGGCCCCTTGGATTCCACCACCTGCACCGCGATCCGTTCGCCAATTCCTTTGGCCACGCAATAGGCATGGCGCTCGATGCTGGCGCGATCCACCGGCAGATCGGTGGTGGCAAGAAAGTACTGCTCCTCTTCGATGCGCCCGCCACGTGGCTCGCTCAACTGCAGCCCCGGCCCTTCGGTTTTGAAGCTGAATAAGGGCTTGAGCGCGGCGGGGATCTCCACGGCCTGGCCAGCGGTATCCTTGAACCCATCGCGCATTTGAATCGTGCAGGCCACCCCACCCGGCAGCGCGCGATTGAAATCGAAGCTATAGAGCCGATCCGATTGCCAGCGCTGGGTAGCGATCCCAACCTTGCCTGCGTTCGGGCCTCGACATACCAGGCTCGCCGGGGCTTGCGCCTGCGGATCGCCAAACGCAATCACTCCTGCGCTGAATTTCAGCACCACTTGCTTCACCCCGGTGGCATCAATTGCGCCGGGCGATACGCTGATGAGCTGGGTTGCGGCTTGTGCGGGGGCAGCGCTCAAGATGGCCAGCCCCGCAATGATCGATCCTAGGCATTTCGCCAGGGCAGTGAAGTGGCGAGGGTTTTGGCTGGGGCTGGACATAAGTGTGAGGCACGCGGTGGCAGGAGCCCACAGTGTAGGCAAGGCGGGGTTTATTGGCGAGTGGCTTAAAAACAGTCCTTATTTCGAGATTTCGCGATACCCATGCGCATCGGGAGTGGCCGTCTTCAAAGGGCTCCGTTTGATCACAAAACCGTCTCGGCTGTAATCCAATCAGCTCCAATGCGTCTGAATCAATGCTTGGTGCGTATATGCGTAAGCCGAGCCACATTCTTCATTCCATCAGGAGCCTTTATGAGCATTCCAACTTCAGTAATCCATCGCCCCTCCATCACTGCCGCGAGCCTCGCGCTCATGTTTGGCGCAGGCTTTGCTGCCATGAGCTTTCCAGCGCATGCGCAGGTTTCGCAGCCTCAAGCCCAGGTGGACGCACTTGAAGGCTTATTTGGCGTGCACCCCACAGCGCGGCGCTCGGGCGCTAAAGGCCTGTGTGCATCGGGGCAGTTTATTGGCAATGAAGCGGGGCGTGGCCTGGTTTCTTCGGCAATGTTTTCCGGGCAGCCTGTGCCTGCTGTAGTACGTTTTTCTTTGGGTGGCGGCAATGCCAAGGCGAGCGACAAATCGCGCTCGGTGCGCGGCCTGAGCTTTGAGCTGAAGCATGCTAACGGTGAACAGTGGCAAAGCGCCAATGTGTCTGCCCCGGTGTTTTTTGTTGCCAAGCCCGAGCAGTTCGCGCCCTTCTTGCAGGCGCGCAGCAACGATCCAGCCACTGGCAAACCCAATCCCGAAAGGCTGAAGGCATTCAACGAAGCGAATCCTGAAACCACCCGCCAAGGCGCGTATTTGGCCAAGGCGCCGATTCCTGCGAGCTATGGCGCAGTGCAGTATTGGAGCACCAATGCATTTGAAGTGACTTCGCCGCGCAATGAGTCGCGTTTTGTGCGCTGGCAGTTTGTGCCGGAGGCAGGTCTTAAGGGGTTGACCGATGATGAGCTCAAGAGCCTGCCGGATGATTTTCTGGCCGATGAATTGCGCCAGCGCCTGGCACGTGGGCCAGTGAGCTTTGCGTTGCAGTTTCAGGTGGCTCAGGCGGGTGACCCCACCAATGATCCCACCCAGGTGTGGCCGGATGATCGCCAGTTGATCACTGCAGGGCGTTTGGTGATTGATAAGGTGGAGCCTGCTGCTGGCGTGGACTGTGATCGCATGATGTTTAACCCGCTGGTGTTGCCCAACGGGATCAAGCCTTCCAATGATCCGGTGCTGCTCGCCCGCGCAGCTCCTTATGTGCTTTCGCTGGGTCGCAGGCTTGGTGAAGTGAAGCGCTAGGGCCGATTACCTCGGGCAGGCTATTGCAAGGCTAGCCGCCCGAGCACCACTCCTGCGGCGATGATGTGGGCCAGCGTGATCACGACCGATAGGCCATGCAACTGGCCGAAGCGTTTACGGTTGCCCGCATCGGTGGCGCGATTGATGGCTGGCATCAAGGTCTGGCGGGTGGGGATGGTGGTGAGTGCGACGATGGCGAGGAGGATCGCTGCGCTGCGGTCTTGCGGCCACATTAATGCGGCGGCAACACCGCCAGTGATGATGACAAAAAGATAGAAGTGGGGAAAGCCCTTGCGGATCACGGCACGTGCCTGATCGATGGGCATGGCGGTGAAAAGAAACGCAGCGAAGGCTCCTGCATACAGCAGCATGCCGCCGAATAACAAAGCGGTGGTGAGCATGGCGCTGACCTTGAGCGTGGCTTCCATCAATTGCCTTGCCTATCACTAAACATAGCGGCACACCTTCACCGCTTGGTGCGAGCCGATATCCACAATGGATGTCCAGAGCCGCAAGAGCCTGCCCGGTGGCTTGCTCAGACGCGCAGCCGCATCATCACGATGCGCAACTTCATCTTGCTGGCACCGCACGAGCATGTGCCGCAATGCGGCGAGCTGCGGCTGAGCGCGCGAAGGATCGATCCGATCAATCATGGCGAGTTGATCGGCGTAGTGTTGATCCACAAATGTTTCTACCGCTTTGATCGTGGCGAATACTGCGCGCGGGCCAAAGAGCGCAGGCACAGCGCCGGTGAGCCATCCGGAGAGCCGCCATAGCGGCAACAAGCGGCTGCGCAACACGGGCGGATCAAGCGCCTCGAGCAAACTCAAGTGCTCCTGCTCCGTGGCCAGGTGATGGTTGGCGAAGGCACGCACTTCAGCATCGCGCGACACCGCAAGAATGCCGCGATAAATCATGACCGCGCCGGTTTCGCCTGCATGATCGGTGCGCAACTCGCGGGTGAGTTCGAGGGGAAAAGTAGCGCTTGGGGCAATGCGGGTTGCGACATCGGCAGGGGCTTTGCGCCAAAGCGGGCGCAGGCGAAGAAACGCGCGATAGCCGAGCTCCAAGACGAGCATGGCTCCAGGGATACGTGCAAGCCGCGCAAGCATCGCGAACTTCGGCAATTGCTCCCACATCGCAACGAATGCGGCCGCTCCACTCACCAACTCACCATTGGCCTTGCGCACATGCATGCGGGCCAGCGCAGTTTCGCGGGTGAGGTCTTTCGAATCGGCTTGTAGCGCACCAAGATCGCAGGAGGTGGCATCAATCCATTGAATCGCCTCGCCACCCGCGCTATTTTTATAGACCGCAATTTCACGTGAGCAGACCGGGCAGGCGCCGTCGTAGTACACCGACAAGGCGGGCGAACATTCTTGAACATGTGTTTGCATGCTCACATTGTAGGAAGGCTGACCGAGCCCGATAACAAAATAGGGGCTTTGCAGCCCCTATTCCTTACGCACTATGGTGAATCAGTTTGCCGGTTGGCGATTGCGCCGCCGCATCAACCACAAGCCCCCGCCGATCAGCACCAAAGTGCCGGGCAAGGGCACATCCGCCGTGTTGGCAATCGTGGTGCCGCCGACTGACACATCAAACACGGGCAGGCCCGAGCTTCCGCCCGAGCTGTTGTCGGTGCTTGAGCTGAACAGCGCTGAGGTGAATTCAGCGAGATCCAAAGCACTCAGAGCACCCACCACCCCTGGTGCTGTTTCGCGCCCGAAGAAGGTCTCGAGTTCGATACCCGCGCCAGGCCCTTGCGCTGCGAACGCTGCAGCGTTAGTGGAGCCCAAGAACTGAAACTCAATCTGCGTGTTCATGAGGTCGAGTACGCTGCCTGCCGCCAACACGATCTTGTCGGTCACAAACACGCCAGGTGCGGTTTCCTGCACTTCGAGGATGATCTTGCCGCCTTGGTTGTCGAGGATGCCCTCGATGCGCAGGGTGCCGGGCGAATTGCCGGGGTTGATCGTGCCGAAGTTGGTGAGATTGCCTTGCAGGGTGCCTGAGCCTGTGATGAGGCCATTTGCGCCGTTGATGATCTGAGTTGCGGATACCAAGCCATTCACTTTGAGCGAGCCCGCGCCCACGCTGTTAGTGCCGTCGTGTGCGATGCGCAGATTGTTGACGCCGGTGATGCTGGCGCCCGCTCCGACTTGAATCGATCCGTTGGAGCCTGTTGAGCTGCCAATCGTCAAGTTACCGCCATTCATGGTGATCGCTGTGCCAGTGCCTGTCATCACGAGTGTGCCCGTGCCGCCTGCCTGACCCACACTCATACCGGGAGTGCCGGTGGCCGAGTAGACGATTTGAGCGCCGTTGCTCATCGTCATGGTGCCGGTGCCGCCGCCCGCAAAGAGGCTGGAGCCACCGATGCCGATACCGCCTACCGGATTGGCGACATTAATTTGGCCGCCTGACATCGCGACCGTGCCTGTGCCCCCGGCGCGTCCGACGCTAAGGCCGCCTGAGCTGGATGCGGCGTTTACGCCACCCAGGTTCAGCGTCCCGCCGGACATATTCATCACGCCTGAACCACCGTCGCCAATAGACACGGAGCCTGTGTTGATCGTGCCGCCGGTGCCGAGATTCAATGTGCCATTTGAGCCTGCGTTACGCCCCACGCCGATAAAGCGGTTGTTGACGCCGGTCATGTCGAGCGTTGATCCAGTGCCAGACACTGTGAGGGTTCCAGTGCCGACGGTAGATGCTGCGCCGGTAGTGTTAGTACCGCCCACGTTAACCAAAATAGGGTTGGTTCCGCTAATCGGGTTGTTGCCAGCCGGCCCGATCATGCGAACCACTCCGCCATTCAGGATGCTGAGGCTGCCGGTGCTCGCATTGCCAAGCGTGATGGATGGGTTGAAGGTATCGCCTTCGAGGGTGATGATCGAACCCGCGCCAGTGACCGTTACGGCACCTGATCCGCCCATGCCCAGCGCAGCGTTAGTGCCGATACCCATGCGCGGACCAGTCAGGGGGGTGATCGCGTTGGGGCTCAAAGTGGTGATCCGAAGGGCCCCGCCGTTACTGACTGTCAACGCGCCGGTTGATCCGTCGCGTCCAACATTCACTAGCGCTCCATTCGCAACCCCGCCTGATCCTGGGTGAAGCACTCCGGCTACTTCAACCAAAGAGCCCGTGCCTGTGATCGTCATATTGCCTTGAGTGCCGGTGCCGCCCCGTCCGACCTGAAGGATGTTAAAGCCGTTGTTTACTGTGCTGCCGATGTAGCCGCCGTTGCTTACGTTGACTGTGCCCATCACATTGGATGTGGAGATCGCTGACGATCCAGCCGCTGCTCCACCTGCAATGTTCATGATTGCGGCGCCTTCGAACAACAACCTGGAACCTGCGCCTGAGACGTTAACCGTGGCATTGGTATTGTTCAGCCCAGCGCCCCCGGTGCCCACAAGCATGAGTGGTGTCGAGTTGAACCCGGGCACTGAAACGGGAGGGCCGCTGATCACCATTTGTGCGCCGTTATTCACTGTCAACGTGCCTGTGGTGTTGGAGCTTGCGCCGACCGATACGATGGCTTGCTGAGAAAACGTGTTGGGTACGCCGGGTGAGGTGTTTGGCAAGCTCTGGAACAGTGGATTGACCCGCCATGCACTGCCGGCCCCGCTCACGAGGATATCGGCGACTGCGGATTCGCCCGGAGCGTTGACATTTGGCGTTTGGCCAAATGAGCCAAGAATCGCTTGTCCGTTGGAAACCATTTGCCCGCCATTGGTGACGTTGATGGTCGCTCTGGCGACTCCACCGGGTGTGCCCTGGCTGGTATTGGCCAGCGAGGTATTGGCAAGTGTCAGTTGATTGAATAGGCCAAAGCCGCCGTTAAGATTCAGGGTGCTCGTGTTTCCTGCGCCAAATCCCAACATGGTGTTGTAACAGTTGACCGATACGCACCCCATTGCATCGGTTTGCAGGTATCCCCCGTTGGTGACGTTAATCGTGCTGTTACCGCGCGTCACCAAGCGAAAATCGTTGTTGCTAAACAGGTCGAGCTGCGAATTGGGCTGGCCAAAGCCACCTCCCGGATTGCCGGAAATGGTGAACAGTGAGCTGCCCGAGGTGGTCAAGGATCGGATTTCGGCGCTTGAGCCGCCGTCAATCAGAACTGACCCTCCATTGCCAAGTACGGCATCTGCGTTTCGATCAACGACGTTGCCGGTGGCTGGGGCGCCAGGAAAAAATGTCCCTGCTCCCGAGGAAATAATGCCAGCCTGCGCGGCTGAGCCCATTGCGCAAAGCGCCAGTGCAATTACGGTTTTTGTCATTGTCGTCTCCAGTACATCGGCGCGACCGGATGTCGAGCACCGAGCTGAATGACACCCTATGCAAGCTTTGTGCCAAATTGTGATGCGGTATCAAAAACCCGCAATTTTCCTCATTACTTTTGAGGATGGATTTGGCTTAAGTCCTTGATTTTTATGATGTTGCGTCAGAGGGCTGCTGAGGACGACTTTGAAGGGAGATCGGGGCAGGATGTTAAAAATTTCGACATTTGGACCGGGGCCAGCCGCCGGGTTTTCGCGCGGGGGCCGAGGCCCCCAGGCGGTCACAACAAAGCGCCAGGACTTAGGCCTGACGGCGCTTGCCCAATGCGATTCCACCAATGCCCAGCAGCAAGAGTGCCAGGGTGCCGGGCAGGGGGACGTTGGCTTGCGGGTCGACCACGTTAACGCGGATCGCCACTAGCGAGTCAGCGACATCATTACCGTTGTCATCAACCAGCGCGAGTTGGAATGTGTACTCGCCGGTGGCTAGCGGGTTAAACGTACCACCTTGAGGACTGTTTGATGCAGTGGCTCCGCCGCCAGCGGGCTGGTTGCTGAACGGTAAGGTCCAGAAATTAAAGGCCATGTTCTGTGAGCCTTGGGCAATGCTGTTCGAGGGGTTGTCCCGGGTCAGAATGCCATGGCTGGAGAGTTGGGTGCCAACGCCGGGATCCAGATCGTAGTACAGCCGGGTTCGGAATGTCGAGCCACTTGGAATCGACCCCTGCGCGTCACTTACGGAGGTGTAAAACCCAATATTCCAGGTTGAGCCTGACACGTTGGTGGGGCTAAGCGTGGTGCCAGTTTGGGCAGTGAAGGTGCCTGCGCCATCGTTTGTTAACGCAGGACCGGAAAAGCGCGGCGTAGCTGCCAGACCGAGGGTCCAGGTGAATCTGTTGTTTTCAACGAAGCTTGAAACCGCGACTGCGTCATTGGGAATGCCGCTTCCGCCAAAAGTGAATGTCGATTGCGCGCCGAAGGTGTCATACAGCGGGGTGACGGCGGTGGCTGATGCGTGTTGAGTCGAGACCAGACCCAAGCCCAACGCCAGCGCGGCTACAAAGACGTTTTTTTTCATTGTTTAGTCCAAGGTTGATAGGAATCCGGGGTGGATGCAAAAGCCGTGCCAAGCAATTGGGCATCGCGTACTCCTTAAAACCTCTATTTATATCAATGGCTTACGTAAACCAAGTCTGAATGACTCAGTGGTCATCACGACACACTGTTAAATTCTTCGACTGGTTCTTTTGTGCTAACGAGTTGGAGCATCTGGATCAATATTTGCCTTCCGAAACTTTGGTTTATGGGCTATTACCCAGGCGCGTAAAATCATTTTATGCCCCACACCCTGCTTAAAAACAATCGCGATTGGGTCGAGCGCAAGTTTCTCGAAGACCCCGAATTTTTCACTCGGCTTTCGCAGCAGCAAACGCCCCGGTTTTTGTGGATCGGTTGCTCGGATAGTCGGGTGCCTGCGAACCAGATCATTGGGCTGGAGCCTGGCGAGGTATTCGTGCATCGCAATATCGCCAATGTGGTGGTGCACACGGATCTGAATTGCTTGAGCGTGATTCAGTTTGCGGTGGATGTGTTGAAGGTGGAGCACATCATCGTGTGTGGCCACTATGGATGCTCGGGGGTGCACGCCGCGCTAAATCGAACACGGATTGGCTTGGCGGATAACTGGCTGCGGCATGTGCAGGATGTGGCTGAGCAACATGAGCCATATCTTGGCTCGGTGGCTCAGGAGCTACGCCACGATCGGCTTTGTGAGTTGAATGTGGTGGAGCAGGTGCAAAACGTGTGCTCGACCAGTGTGGTGCAGGATGCCTGGTTTCGCGGGCAGGCTCTCACGGTGCACGGCTGGGTGTATGGCCTGAAGGATGGGCTTTTGCGCGATTTGGACGCGAGCTGCAGCGCCCGTGATCAGGCGATGGAACAGCTCAAGAGCGCGGTGGCGCGGATTACCCGCCTGAATTGATTCGCTAGCTACGCGGGTTGCGCGCGCCAAGCGCCAGCTGCAAGGCCCAAGGCTGCCACGGTTGAAACATCTGTACTGCTAATAGATAAGGGGATTCGGTGACGGCGCGCTGAAAGCTGATCGGCACTTCACGGTCGCGCAAGGCGTTGTCTTCAAACAGGTCTCGAATGTTGGCGGGCAAGCTGCCGGGGGTTGCTTCTGAAGCCCAGGCTTGGCGCTGGGTGGGCTGCAGATCGCTATCGCGCCAATCGGTTTGGAAAATGGGCTTGGCTTGGCCAGGGGCGGCGGCCAGAAGCATCGCCGCGGCAAGTGCCAAGGCGGGAGTAGTTAGCCTGAACATGGGTGGAATCTTTGAAAGAGCACCAACTCAGTATAGATGTATTACTTTAGATAAACAAAGTAAAACATTGAATCGTATGATTTAAATGCCTCTCAGGCTGCTGGCGCGACGGCCGCGGGATTGCTCCCGTGCCAGCTCAATGAACTCTTGCGCAGCAGCATTGGCTGCGGAGCCACGGCGCCGAACCAGCCCCACATCGACCGTCGGGACCGCATCGCGCAACTTCACTGCTTCCACATGCTCGGCGTCCAGCGTCCAAGGCCGATATAGAAAGTCAGGCAGAAGCGCGAAGCCAGCGCCCACTCCCACTAAGGAGCGCACCGCTTCGAGAGAAGAGGTCGTCAGCACCATCCTCGGCCGAAGCTGATGGCGATTCCACACTGCCCGCATCACCACTTCAATCCGGTCGGCCTCCAGCATGATCTGGCCATACGCAGCACATTCTTCCAGGCTCACATCCGGCTGCTCGGCCAATGGATGGTTCGATGCTACCCACACCCGATGCGGCGAGCGGGTCAGGGTCTCAACAAGCAAGGCTTGCGGCTCGCTCAAGGCATTGGCCACCATGATGGCCACATCAAGCTCACCATTAATGAGAAGGTGTTCGAGAAAAGGAGGAGCCTCCTCGGTGACCTGCACCTGCACCCCCGGGTGATTGCGGCTGAAGCGTGCAAACAACTCGCTCAGGTAATAGCCCGCTACCAAGCTCGACACGCCCACTATAAGTTTCCCGCTGAGCGTGCGCTCACTTTCTGAACCCATGCGACTGGCGTCCGCCACCGCTGAAATCACGCGCCGCGCCCCTACCGTGAAGCGATGGCCTTCGGCGGTGAGGATCATGCCCTTGGGGCTGCGGACGAACAAGGCCACGCCCATGCTGTCTTCAAGTTCCTGAATGCTTTTGGTCAGGGCCGACTGCGCAATATTCAGCATGCGCGACGCCGCTGCGATGGAGTTGGACTCTGCCACCGCAATGAAATAGCGGAACTGGCGCAGGGTAATTGCACGATTCATGATGGTGCTATCTATAAATCAGAACGCTCGGGCATGCAATATTGAATTTGAATGGTCATGACTGGCTCGCTTACTCTGCCCCTTCCCCAACGCGGTTCAACCCAGGAGAAAATTGGATGGAGCGTACTGAACATTCTTTCGGCATTAAGAGCCGATGGCTGGCCTGCACTATGGGTGCGGCGCTATTGATCGCCTTTAGCCCGGCCGCCATGGCCCAAAAGGGCCCCATGCAAAAGCTCGGCAAAGGCGAAGGCCGGGTCGATATCGTGGCATGGCCTGGCTATATCGAGCGCGGCGAAACCGACAAGAAGTTCGACTGGGTGACCGATTTTGAGAAGAAAACCGGCTGCAAGGTCAATGTAAAAACAGCAGGCACCTCCGATGAGATGGTGGCCCTGATGAATGAAGGCGGCTTCGATTTGGTCACCGCTTCGGGTGATGCTTCAATGCGCCTGGTCGCCGGCAAGAAGGTTCAGCCGATTAACCTCGCGCTGGTGCCAAGTTTCAAGAATGTTGATCCGCGCCTGCAAAAAGCGCCCTGGCATCACATCAACAACCAGGCCTGGGGCGTGCCCTATCAGTGGGGCTGGAATGTGTTGATGTACAACACCAAGGTGTTTGGCGATAAGAAGCCCACCTCCTGGGGTGTGGTGTTCAACGAACAAACCCTGCCCGATGGCAAGTCCAACAAGGGCCGTGTGCAAGCCTTTGATGGCCCGATCCATATCGCTGATGCGTCGCTCTACCTGATGAAGACCAAGCCTGAGCTCGGCATCAAGGATCCGTATGAGCTGACTGAAGCGCAATACAAAGCCGCGCTTGATTTGTTGCGCGGGCAGCGCAAGATCGTGGGCAAGTATTGGCATGACGCGTTTGTGCAAATCGATGACTTCACCAACGAAGGCGTGGTGGCTTCCGGCTCGTGGCAATTCCAAGCCAACATCTTGCGCAGCAAGAAGGCGCCAATCGACACCGTGATCCCGGTTGAAGGTGCCACAGGCTGGGCCGACACCACCATGATGCACACCGAGTCCAAGCATCCCAACTGCGCCTATATGTGGCTTGAGCATTCGCTTAACCCCAAGTTGCAGGGTGATCTTGCCGCTTGGTTCGGCTCGGTGCCTTCTGTGCCTGCCGCTTGCAAGGGCAATGCATTGCTGACCGATCAGGGTTGCGCACGCCAAGGGTTTAATGATTTCGAGAAGATCTCCTTCTGGAAAACACCCACCTCGAAATGCGCTTCGCAAAACAATCAGTGTGTGCCCTACCATCGCTGGGTCACTGACTACATCGCGATGCTCGGCGGCCGTTAATCGCCCTGCTGTTCGTGGATCGGCGCCGGGGGTTTATGCCTCCGGAACCGGTCGCTCTGGATGGATGAGTGCTTGGGTCCTCGCCTTTGCTCAGATCCTTACCTCTCTTGCTAATGGAATAACGACCTCATGACCACGACCCCGCCAGCGGTCGAGCTGCAGGATGTTTCTTGTGTGTTTCAGTCGGGCGGCCAGTCCGTGCGTGCCGTCGACCACGTGAATTTGCAGATCGGCGAAGGCGAGTTTTTCACGCTGCTTGGGCCTTCAGGCTCGGGCAAAACCACTTGCCTGCGGATGATTGGGGGCTTCACTCTGCCAACCTCAGGCCGCATCACGCTCAAAGGCAATGATGTGAGCCACTTACCGCCCTATGCGCGGCCGATCAACACCGTGTTTCAGGACTACGCCCTTTTCCCGCACATGACCGTGCTTGAGAACGTCGCCTATGGCTTGATGGTTAAGGGCGTGGATAAAGCGCAGCGCACGCAACGAGCGCAGGCTTTGTTGGAAATGATTCGGCTGCCTGATGTGGGTGCGCGCAAGCCCGGTCAGCTTTCTGGCGGACAACGCCAGCGAGTTGCTCTGGCGCGCGCGCTAGTGAATCAACCCGAGGTGCTCTTGCTTGATGAGCCTCTGGGAGCCTTGGATCTCAAGCTGCGTGAGCAAATGCAAGCCGAGCTTAAGGCCCTGCAACGCTCGCTTGGCATTACCTTTCTTTTTATTACCCACGATCAGCATGAAGCCCTGTCGATGAGTGATCGCATTGGCGTATTCAATCTCGGCAAGCTTGAGCAGGTTGCAACTCCGCAGGATATCTACAATCGCCCCGCCACTCGATTTGTTGCACAGTTTATCGGCGCGGCCAATGTGCTCGAAGGGGCGGCGGCTGAGCGCTTGATTGGCGAGCCTTGCGCGATGCTTCGCCCTGAGCAAATCCGGTTGGGCGATTCGACAGGTGCACGGGTCAGCGGTGTGGTGCGTGAGCTGTTTTATTTTGGCTCCTTTGTGCGCTTTGAGGTGGCAGCGAGTGCCGCCGCCGAGCTGCGCTTGCAAGTGGATATGCCCACCACCGCGCTTGACGTCACCCCACAGCGTGGAGACACGGTGCACTTGCATTGGGATGCACAAGCTGTGCATCGGCTCGCATGCTAAAGCGGGCCTCGGATCTGCTCTCGACGCGCAAGGGCTTGCTGCTTGCGGTCTTGCTGGTTCCGCCTTTGTTGTGGTTTGGGGTGATCTATCTGGGCTCGCTCTTTGCGCTTTTGGCCAACAGCTTTTTTCGCCTGGATGATTTCAGCGGCTTGGTGGTGCGTGAAATCGGGATCAGCAACTTCCTCCAAATATTTGATGCTGCGAATATGGATGTCACGCTGCGTACTGTGGTGATGGCAAGCGCGGTGACTTTGGCTTGCGCGCTGATCGCGTTTCCGATGGCCTTTTACATGGCCCGCTATGCGCAGGGCAGCACCAAGGCTTTGCTTTTTATCGCGGTGATGTTGCCGCTGTGGTCGAGCTATCTGGTGCGCCTCTATGCCTGGAAGCTGTTGCTCGCCAAAGAGGGCGCGATCGCATGGGTGGTGCAGCATCTGCATTTGGGCTGGCTGCTTGAGGCGCTGCTCGCCACACCGGTGATTGGTGGCAACTCGCTCAGCTTTTCGCCACTCGGCACCTTCATTGTGTTTGTGTATATGTGGTTGCCCTTTATGGTGTTGCCGATTCAAGCTGCGATTGAACGCATTCCTGGTTCCTTGATTGAAGCTTCGCAAGACCTCGGCGCCGATGCCTCGATCACCTTTCGCCAAGTGATCTTGCCTTTGGCGATGCCGGGAGTTGCGGCGGGCTCGATCTTTACTTTTTCGCTGACGCTGGGCGATTACATCATTCCGCAGGTGATTGGTAACTCCACTCAATACATCGGGCAGGTGGTGTATCGGCAGCAGGGCGTAGCGGGCAATATTCCCTTTGCCGCCGCCTTTTCGCTGGTGCCGATTGTGGTGATCGGCGTGTATTTGTGGCTCGCCAAACGCAAAGGAGCTTTTGATGCGCTCTGAGCGAGGTGCTTCGATGTGGCTGAAGATCAGCACTTGGGCTGCGGTGTTGTTCTTGCATATCCCGCTGGCCTTGATCATTCTTTATGCGTTTAGCGCTGAGGAAAAAAGCTACGTGTTTCCGCCCCCGGCCTTGACCACGCAATGGTTTGCGGTGGCCTGGGCGCGCGAAGATGTGTGGCGGGCAATCAAGCTTTCGTTTGAGGTGGCGGCATGGTCCACCGCGATTGCCATCGTGTTGGGCACCCTGGCTGCAGGTGCGCTTGCCCGCACGAAGTTCTTTGGTCGCGATGTGATTTCCTTGTTGTTGATTTTGCCAATTGCTTTGCCAGGCATCATCACTGGGATTGCGCTGCGCAGTGCCTATCACACGATGGAAATTCCATTTAGCTTCTGGACGATTGTGATCGGGCACGCCACCTTTTGTGTGGTGGTGGTTTACAACAATGCGGTGGCGCGATTGCGCCGCATGAGCCCATCGCTGCTGGAAGCTTCTGCTGATCTGGGCGCCAATATCTTTCAGACCTTGCGCTATGTGATCCTGCCGCAGCTGGGCTCGGCGCTACTCGCAGGCGGCCTGCTTGCGTTTGCACTGAGCTTTGATGAAGTGATCGTCACCACCTTCACCGCTGGCCAACAGACCACGCTGCCGATCTGGATGTATCAAGAACTCATCCGCCCCCGCCAACGCCCAGTGACCAATGTGGTGGCGGTGGTGATCATTGCCCTGACTTTTATCCCCATCCTGGCGGCCTACGCCTTGACCCGTAAAGGAGACTCTCAATGAACCAAGCTGTATCGGCTGCCGTATTGCAAATGCCCGTGTTACCCACCGAGTTGTTGATCGATGGCCAGTTCGTCACTGGCGAGGGCGAAGCTGAAATTGTGTTGAACCCCGCCACTGGCGCGACTCTGGTTGAGGTGCGCGAAGCCTCGTTCGAACAACTCAATCGCGCTGTGGGCGCTGCCGCCCGTGCCTTTGATAGCTGGAGCGAAACCACACCGATGGAGCGCTCGCGCATGCTGCTCAAGCTGGCCGATGCCATCGA
>JAIYCW010000022.1 GCA_027487815.1 Burkholderiales bacterium | reverse complement strand
GCAGTTTCGAGATCGCGAATCTCACCAATCATGATCACGTCGGGGTCCTGGCGCAGAATCGAGCGCAAGGCCTTGCCAAAGCTCATGTCGATACGCGCATTCACCTGGGTCTGCCCCACGCCATCCAGATCATATTCAATCGGGTCTTCCACCGTGAGGATATTGGTGGTGGTGGAATCGAGCCGCGCAATCGCCGAATAAAGTGAGGTGGTTTTTCCTGAGCCGGTTGGGCCAGTGACCAGAACAATGCCGTGAGGCTGATGAATCAACTTATCGAAAGTGCCCAGGCCAAGCGCGCTCATTCCAAGCTTTCCCAGATCAAGCCGTCCAGCTTCCTTGTCGAGCAAGCGCAAGACCGCGCGCTCGCCGTGCCCGGTGGGGAGCGTTGAGACCCGCACATCAATGGGACGCCCACCAATCCGAAGCGCTATTCGGCCGTCCTGGGGCAGGCGTTTTTCCGCAATATCAAGTTGCGCCAGGATTTTGATCCGCGACACCAATGCCGCATGCAATTCGCGCTTGGGTCGAACGATATCTCGCAGCGTACCGTCGACTCGAAAACGAACCAGCGAGTAGCCTTCGAAAGGTTCGATGTGAATATCACTTGCACCATCGCGGCTGGCTTGAGTCAGCAAGGCATTGATCATCCGAATGATCGGAGCATCATCTTCTGTTTCGAGCAAGTCCTCGATACGAGGCAAATCCTGAAGCAAACGGGACAGATCTACATCACCCTCAAGCTCATCCACCACAGCCGCAGCCGAGCCCTCTTGCTGAGCATAAGCACGTTGAATCGCAGCGCTGATTTCAGGTTCAGTCTTGCGCAGGGTCACCAACCGATAGGGCAGCATCCTGGAGAGCTCCGACAACACATGCGGCGGGGTGCCCGGGCCAATCCAGACTTCAAGTGCACTTTCGGATTGCCCAGTGACGAGTACCTGATGTTGGCGCGCGAAACCATAGGGCACATAGCGGGCGGCGGCAACGGCAGTCATGGTTTAGCAACTCCGGCCACAGCGCTTACTGCGGCTTGGGCGGCAAGCCCGGCAAGCCCGGCGAAGCTTCAATCGGCGCACTGCGGCGGGTTGCAGCATTCACATCAGGATTCATGCTTGCAGGATTAACTGGCGTTGCTGGTGCAATGCCGGGGGGCAGCGCGGGCATTGGAGGAATCTGGCTGGGCGGAAAATCGGGCAACAGCCAATGTTGTGGCATGCGAGAGTCGCCCTGGAGCTGGCGTACATAGTCATAGCGATCGGCAGTCACGCTTGAAGCGGAGGCGGCATCGCGAATCACCACAGGCCGCAAAAACACCAACAAATTGGTTTTGATACGCTTGCGGGCGTCATAGCGAAACAGGTTGCCTACAATCGGAATCTCGCTCAAGCCCGGAACCGAATTGCGGTCTCCCTCGATCCGCTCCTCGATCAGCCCACCAAGCACAACAATCTGCCCATCATCGACCAGCACATTGGATTCAATGGCGCGCCGATTGGTAATCAGGCCCGCGCTCAGCGTGCGATCCTGAACACTGGAAACTTCCTGAAATATCTGCATGCGCACTGTGCCGCCTTCACTGACCTGCGGACGCACTCGCAGCGTCGTACCCACATCGCGTCGCTCAATGGTCTGAAACGGATTGACCGCTCCGCCCGTGGTGGCGCCAGTGAACTGGCCAGTAACAAACGGAACGTTTTGACCAATGATGATCCGCGCCTCTTCGTTATCAAGCGTCAACAAATTGGGAGTCGCCAGAATATTGGCGTTAGCCTGGGTCTCCAAGGCACGCGCCAGCATCCCAACGTTAAAGATCGTGGTGCCTGCAATGTTGATCGTGCCGCGAATGATGCCTAGATTGAGACCCTGATTGACATTCAGAGGGTTGGTGGTGGCATCGAGAATATTGCCCGCCCCGCGGGCCGGAAGGTTGGTGCCGCCGAACACGGAGTTGCGCCCACTGCTCAGGGCACTGCCCGACAAAGCCTGCCATTGAATACCGAGCTCTGCCGCACGCTCGGCACTCACCTCAACAATAAGGGATTCGATATACACCTGCGCCCGACGCGCATCCAGGCGATCAATCACATTGCGCAGGTTACGGTAAATCGGCTCGGGTGCGGTAATGATCAGGGAATTTGTTGAAGGATCAGCAGCGATGATCGCGCCACCGGCGTTGACGGTGACTGGCTGTGCGCTGCTGCTTTGCAACGGAGCGGCCGAGGCGCTCGCTCCAGCGCCACCAGTCTGGGCACCGCCAAGCCCTCCCACCGGATTGGGTGAGCCCGAGAGCCCCTGGCTGGTGTTCATCCCCGGCAGGTTGCCGCTGCCAAACCCGCTCTGCGCGGCACCACCCACCGAACTGCTCGATCCGGCACTGTCTCCGGAAAGCACACCGCGCAGCACCTGAGCCAAACGCACAGCTTCAGCGTTACGCAAATAGACCACGTGAATGTTGCCGGGAGAAGTGGAAGGCTGATCGAGACGCATGATCAGCGTCTTGGCCAAATTGATTTTGGCGGCACTCGCGGCACGCACAATTACTGCGTTGAGTCTTGGGTCAGCAAGAATCGCGACCCGCTGCCCAGGATCGACCTGAGCGCCAGCGCCTGCGCGGGCCGAATCGTCAAGCATTCGCAACACACTCACTGCAATGTCGCTGGCAAGCGCATGCTTGATGGGCACCACTTCGACTTCATTGGTGCTCGGGCTATCCAGTGTCGAGATGATGCGCGCGATACGCTGCAGGTTTGCTGCGTAATCGGTGATCACCAGCGAATTGTTGTTGGGGTAAGCCGTGATGGTGTTATTTGGCGAAATCAGGGGCCGTAATACCGGGACCACATTACTCGCCGATTCATATTGCAAGCGAAAAATCTGAGTCACCACTTGATCGCCACCCGGATTGGCGCTTGGCGAGGATCCCGGCGCATTGCGCCCCGCGGTGACCGGCCCGGATTGCAGCTTGGCATCGGCTTCAGGCACGATCTTGGCCAGCGAGCCACTTTCCACTACAGCAAACCCCTGGACACGCAGCACTGCCTGCAACAACTCATAGGCCTTGGCCTTGGTCACAGGGCGCGGTGTCTCCAGAGTGATCTTGCCGCGCACTCGCGGATCAATAATGAAGGTGCGATTCAGCAAATGTCCAAAGGCACCGACTACCGAATCAATTTCAGCGTCTTT
>JAIYCW010000023.1 GCA_027487815.1 Burkholderiales bacterium | reverse complement strand
GCCGTAATCACCAGGGTGGCGCCCGCATCGATGATGCGCTCTTGCAAACTCTTGGCCGAGAACCCGCCAAACACCACCGAGTGAATGACCCCGAGCCTGGCACAGGCCTGCATCGCCACCACGCCTTCAATGGACATCGGCATGTAGATGATGGCGCGCTCGCCGTGCTGGACCCCTAGCGCTTTTAACCCATTGGCAAACTGACTGACGCGGGAGTAAAGCTCGCGGTACGTGACCGATTGCACCGAGCCATCATCGCGCTCAAAGAGGATCGCGGTCTTGTGTTCCACCGCTGTGCCCAGATGCTTATCCAAGCAATTGGCTGACACATTAAGCTCGCCATCGGCGAACCACTTGAAAAATGGAGCGTTGCTCTCATCCAGAGCCTGGGTAAATGGCTTGCTCCAGTGCAACTGCTCCTTGGCCAGACGGGCCCAAAACCCCGCATGATCCGCCGCCGCCTGATCGCACAAGGCCTGGTATTGCGCCATACCAGACACCGTGGCTGTTTTGGCAAGTTCGGAAGGAACCGGAAATAATCGGGACTCGGAAAGTACCGATTCAATTTGCTGCGATGACATGCTATCTCCACTATGAATACCCGGGGCGCAACTGCCGCTGGCACTCTTTTCTTGACCGCTTATCCCGCGAAAGGTAGGCATCCTGCCTTACAGTTTCCTTACAACTTGACCGGTTGGATATGCCCAAGCCGCGCTGCGCCAGCCGCCAAACCCAGGGTATTGCGGCGCAGCATCCGTTACACTGCGCGCATGGAAAAGCCTACCGATCCCATTAGCGATGCACCGAATGGACCCATGGTGCCGATGCGACCCCTGCCCGCGCTTATCTTCGCCAGCCGCTGGCTGCAACTGCCGCTTTACCTCGGCCTGATCGTGGCCCAGGTGGTGTACGTGGTCTTGTTTGCTGAGGAACTCATTCACCTGGTCGAGCTTCTCTGGAACCCTGGAGCCCTCGACACCACAGTGGCAAGGCTCGGCATAGCGGAGCGCAATAAAGAGACCGTGATCATGATCGTGGTGCTCTCGCTGATTGATGTGGTGATGATCAGCAACCTGCTCATCATGGTGATTGTGGGCGGCTATGAAACCTTTGTTTCTCGCCTGCGCCTGGATGGGCATCCCGATCAGCCGGAGTGGCTCTCGCATGTGAATGCCAATGTGCTGAAGGTCAAGCTCGCCACCGCGATTATCGGCATTTCATCCATCCACCTGCTCAAGACGTTTATTGCGGCCGGCACCCTGCCCGAGCGCACCATGCTCTGGCAAACCGTCATTCACATCGTATTTTTGATTTCTGCTGTGGCGATCGCCTGGATTGATCGCTTGATGTCGCACCACACCACTGCCAAGAAGTAATCGTTATTCACAAGGCCAGACCTAGCCATGACCACCATCGAACAAGAAGACCTGATTCAATCGGTTGCCGACGCACTGCAATTCATCAGTTATTACCACCCTGCTGATTACATCCAACATTTGGCCAAAGCCTATGAGCGCGAGCAAAGTGCAGCGGCCAAAGACGCCATTGCGCAGATCCTGACTAATAGTCGAATGTGCGCCGAGGGGCGCCGCCCGATTTGCCAGGACACCGGCATCGTCAACGTGTTTTTGAAAATCGGCATGGATGTGCGCTGGGGCAATGCCACTTTATCGATTGAAGAGATGTGCAATGAGGGCGTGCGCCGTGGCTACCTCAATCCGGATAACAAACTGCGCGCCTCCATCGTGGCTGATCCTCACTTTGAGCGCAAGAACACCAAAGACAATACGCCTGCCGTCGTTCATATGACAGTGATTCCTGGCAACACAGTGGAAGTCACTGTCGCGGCCAAAGGCGGTGGCTCGGAAAACAAAAGCAAGTTTGTGATGCTTAATCCTTCCGACTCACTCGTGGATTGGATTCTCAAGACAGTGCCCACGATGGGCGCCGGATGGTGCCCGCCAGGCATGCTTGGCATCGGCATTGGCGGCACAGCCGAGAAGGCGATGTTGATGGCCAAGGAATCCCTGATGGATCCGATTGACATGACTGATTTATTGGCGCGCGGCCCCGCCAACAAAACCGAGGCCCTGCGTATTGAGCTTTATGAGAAAGTTAATGCGCTAGGCATTGGTGCACAAGGTCTGGGTGGATTGACCACCGTGCTGGATGTGAAGATTGCGATGGCGCCAACCCATGCAGCTTCCAAACCTGTAGCGATGATTCCGAACTGTGCGGCGACCCGTCATGCGCATTTTGTGCTGGATGGGTCAGGGCCGGCTCACCTTGAGCCGCCGCCGCTTTCAAGCTGGCCGGATGTGCAATGGACGCCAGACTTTGAACGCTCCAAGCGGGTCGACCTTGATACCTTGACCAAAGCCGAGGTGGCAAGCTGGACGCCTGGCCAGACCCTGCTGCTTTCCGGAAAGATGCTGACCGGGCGCGATGCGGCACATAAACGTATTCAGGATATGTTGGCCAAAGGTGAACCCCTGCCGGTGGATTTCACCAACCGGGTGATCTACTACGTGGGGCCGGTTGATCCTGTGCGCGATGAGGTGGTTGGGCCAGCTGGTCCTACAACAGCAACCCGCATGGACAAGTTCACAGACATGATGCTGGAGAAAACTGGCCTGATTTCAATGATCGGCAAAGCTGAGCGCGGGCCCGTGGCTATCGAATCCATTCGCCAGCATCAGGCGGCCTACCTCATGGCGGTAGGCGGCGCGGCCTATTTGGTCAGCAAAGCGATCCGAGGCGCAAAAGTGGTGGGGTTCGAAGACCTAGGCATGGAAGCGATTTACGAATTCGAAGTGCGCGATATGCCTGTCACAGTTGCTGTGGATAGCACCGGCACTTCGGTACATCAAACCGGCCCCAAGGAATGGCAGGCACGTATCGGCAAGATTCCTGTCTCGGTTTCCTGAACCCTCAGCCCATCGAAAGCGTACGCTTATGGAGCATAGCGGCCCTTACCAGTTGCTCATTGACGTGGGCAACACCTTCGTCAAATGGGGGCGCTACACACCTGCCACCAGCCCGCACAGTTTGACGCATGACAATTTCATCGAGGGCGACCGGGTGTTGCTCGATGAAATTCAGGAGCTCGCCACCTATTGGCGCACACTCGACGCGCCATCCCTGATTCTGGTCTCCAACGTCGCGGGAACAAGACTGCGAAATCCCCTGTTGCGGGCTTTTGAAATCTGGGTCGATGAGGTGCAGCCCCATTGGCTGGTGTCTCAGGCTGCGCAATGCGGGGTCACCAATGGCTATCTCAATCCGGGACAGCTGGGCAGCGATCGCTGGGCGGCCATGATCGGTGCACGGGCAGTCATGCCCGACAAACCCTTGCTGGTAGCGGTATGCGGCACTGCGACCACGGTTGACCTGCTTTCGGCCAACGGTGAATTTGTGGGCGGCGCAATCATGCCCGGCCTGGG
Source organism: Burkholderiales bacterium (assembly GCA_027487815.1). Taxonomy (GTDB): domain Bacteria; phylum Pseudomonadota; class Gammaproteobacteria; order Burkholderiales; family Burkholderiaceae_E; genus JAIYCW01. Next base: position 60,569 of record JAIYCW010000023.1, on the reverse strand, counting down.
TCTGATGCAGCGGGTGCTGCACGAACAAACCGCTGCCCTGCCCGACTCGCAAGGCGAGTATGTGGACTATCCGCGCCAAACCGTCGATGCGATTGCTTCAGGTTGTGCGCATGCACAAGCTGGCGCGGTGGAGCGGCTTTACTACCTGCATAAACGGGCTGCGCTAGATCTGCACTGCGTCATCTCTGGCGGTGCGGCCCGCACGCTTGCGCCCCGGCTCACCATCGAGTTCACCCATCATGAAAACCTGGTGCTCGAAGGCCTCTATCAGATCGCCCAGACGCTCTAGAGACTCGAACGCAAAGCGATTCCGCGCGACATATTGATCTTGGCCAGTATCCATAGGCCGACCACAAAAAACAGGCCGGTGATCAGAATCGCGAGCCGATGATTGCCGCCGGTGACCCAAGTGACTACACCATAAGTGATTGGCCCAAGGATTGAGGCCAGGCGGGTCGCTAAAGTCCAGAGCCCATAAAACTCGGCAAGGCGCACTTCAGGGATCAAGGCTCCAGCCATGGCCCGACCGCAGGACTGACTCGCCCCCATGCAAAGACCAGCGATACAGGCCGCAACCCAGAACACGGCTACCGAGCTGCTCAGCCCGGCCAGCAACACCATAATGATCCAACCCACCAGGGTGATTTGCAGCGCCAAGCGATGGCCCAGCCGATCCTGAAAGTAACCAAATCCAAAGGCCCCAACCGCCGAGGCAATGTTGACCAGGAAGATCAGCGCCATGGTGTCGGTTTGGGAAAACTTCATGACCTCGGCGGCGTAAATTGCCGCGAGAGTGATCACCACTGCGATGCCCGCCTGATAAAAAACGGCGCATCCCAATAGCAGTCGAAAATCCTGCATCCGCTCGGTGGCTCGCCAGCTTCGACCCAGCTCAGCAAACACATTCGTCAAGCCAGCCCCTTGCCCCGACTCGGAGCGAGGCTTGGCCCGCTCGCGTAGAAACACAAACGTAGGGATTGCGGCCAGCACAAATACGGCCGCGGTAATCCACATCGTGACGGGTACAAACTCAGGCGCTTTAGCCCCAGCCTTTTGGGCGCTCATCACATAAGCCAAGCTCAGCCCCAAGGCCAACATGCCCCCGAAGTAGCCGAGCGACCAGCCCCAGCCGGACACCTTGCCCAAGGCCTCAGGCTTGGCCAGCTCCGGCAAGAAGGCTGCATTGACCGACTCACCGAGCGAGAAAAACACATTTGAGGCGATGATCAGTGCCACCGCCAGGGCTACCGTGCCGGGTTGCGTCCAGCCCAAAGCCGCCGTACTAGCGACACAGCCAATCGTGGTGATCAAGAGCACTTTTTTCTTGGAACCGTGCCGATCCGCATACTGGCCCACAAACGGGGCCAGCAGCATCACGATGGCATAAGACACCGACAAGGCAACAGTCCAGAGCAAGGTCGCCCACGGAGCAGACTGCGCTACTGCACCAACAAAGTAGGCGTTATATACCGCTGTCAGGACGACGGTGGTGTAGCCTGAGTTCGCAAAATCGTAAAGCCCCCAGCCTGCAACTTCACGTTTGCGCACCCCGGGATTCAATGCGGGATGGGTGCTAGCTTGCGCGCCGTTTGTCATACCGCTTGCCTCAATCGAAAGTCTCGGTGAGGCAAAACCTTACCACGAGCCTATGACGCCAAAGCAGCAACGCCAGCCCGCGCGATTTGGGCATCTTCGGCACTTTTCACACCTGACACGCCGATTGCGCCTACGCAGTGACCTTCAATCATCACCGGCACTCCGCCTTCAAGCATGCCATCAATGAAGGGTGCCGACAGGAAGGATGTGCGCCCGCCATTGATCATGTCTTCATACACTTTGGTTTCACGACGGCCCAGCGCCGCTGTCCGGGCCTTTGCGGGAGAAATATGCGAGGCCACTGGCGCAGCACCATCAAGCCGGGTCAACGCTAAAAGATGGCCGCCGTCGTCTACGAAAGAAATACACACCGCCCATTGATTCGCCTGAGCCTCGGCAACACAGGCCGCCATCATGGTTTGCACTTGCGAATGATTTAGATAGGGTTTGCTCGGCATGGTCTTTCCTTAAAATAAAAGCGCGGACAATATCATCAATTAACGCCAGGCACTGAGGCGATACCAGATCGCGCCCAGCAATTCGTGGGATATGAGCCAAACCTGTCCCAGCGCGTCAGCGCTCGGCCACCAGGCCGTGGACCATGAGCCCCCTGCGGCACCGGAAAATCCATGCGGTGCTGGTTCGACCTGCAGGCCAGTCGCTCGAAACACTTCAAGCGAGCGCGGCATATGCGCTGCATGGGTAACAAGCACGATTCGTTCGACTCCGCTTTCGCGCAGCATTCGCGCGCTCATCACCGAGTTATCACGCGTATCGAGTGAGCCTGCCTCAATCCAGCGCACTTCACGCCCGAAATCACGTTTGAGCACCTCAGCCATCATCTGTCCCTCGGCGGGCCAGCCCTCGCGCGGCGACCCACCCGAAACAAGAATGGGCAGCGAAGTAATCTTATGAATCCAAGCGCCATGCTGAACCCGCTGCAAAGTGCGCGGATGCAATGAGAACGTGTTGGGGGTTTCCCGCTCGTCGAGACGGATACCACTGCCCAGGATCACAACCGCCTGTGGCGGCTTTGGCGATTGCATCAGCGCTGCCAAAGAGGCTTGGGTTTGAGCTACCTGGCCTTCCTCAACAATCTGCGCCAACCACCACACGCCAGCTCGGGTGCAACTCAAATAGAGGCCTGCAACAGCAAACATCAAAAGCCCCATCGCACATTGCTTGCGCCAAAGGGTCTTGGCTCTCATCAGCCACAGCGCGCCGATCAGGACAAGCAGCAGCAAGCCCCCGGGGGGCAGCAGCACCGCGTCAAGAAATCGTTTGGTGAAGACAATCAACTCATTCATGACCTGGCGCTGGTGCCCTCCCCTGACACCCCCATGGCCTGCCCAAGCGCCTCGCGTACCTGATCGAGAGCCTGCGCATCTTCTATCGTAGTGAGGTCACCGGCATCGCGCCCTTCGCACAGCGCCTGAATAGCCCGCCTGAGCACTTTCCCGGAGCGGGTTTTTGGCAAGACACTAATGAAATACACCCGAGAGGGCCGCGCTACCGCGCCCAACTGTTTATCCACCAAGGCCATCACTTCGCCTTCCAATGTTAGTTTGGCTGAGGCCTCGGAATAACGCACAGGGTCCTTAAGTACTGCAAACCCCACCGCGACCTGACCTTTCAGGCTATCCGCTTTACCCACCACGGCACATTCAGCCACAGCATTATGCGAATTGATCGACTCCTCAATCTCGCGCGTACCCAGCCGGTGCCCGGCCACGTTGATGACATCATCGGTTCGCCCAAGAATGAAGTAATAGCCGTCGGCGTCGCGGATGCCCCAATCGAAGGTGGAGTAGACCATGCGCCCGGGGATGCTGTCGAAATAGGTTTTGACGAAGCGAGCGTCATCGCCCCAAATGGTTTGCATGCATCCAGGCGGCAACGGGGGCACGATGGCCAACACCCCCTTCTCGTTGTCGCCAATCGGCTCACCGGATTGTTCGTGTAGCAGCTGCACGTTATAGCCCACCATAGGCATGCCCGGGCTGCCCAGGCGCGTAGGCGTCGGCTCAAGTCCATGCGCTACCGACAAAATCGGCCAGCCGGTTTCGGTTTGCCAGTAGTTGTCAATGATGGGCCGCCCGAGGCCTTCACCGATCCAGGCTGCAGTGGGCTCATCCAGGGGTTCACCCGCCAAAAACAGCGCTTTCAGCGAAGAAAGATCATAGCGCTTGAGCCAGCTTGGATCCTGCTTGCGTAACACCCGCACCGCAGTGGGTGCTGAAAACATGACTGAGACTTTGTAGCGCTCCACCAACTGCCACAGGATTCCTGCATCGGGCCTCAGCGGAGTGCCCTCGTAAAGGACTGTGGCCATGCCCGCTATCAACGGGCCGTAAACAATATAGCTGTGCCCCACAACCCAACCGATGTCGCTGGTCGAGAAATAGGTTTCGCCCGGGGCGCCGCAATAGATGTCGCGCATGGAGGTCGCAAGCGCTACCGCGTAGCCACCGGTATCACGCTGCACGCCTTTGGGTTTGCCTGTCGTACCCGATGTGTAGAGGATGTAGCTGGGAGCATCTGCAGGCAGCCACTCCACGGGCACTTGCGCCGCTGCATATTGAGCGCGCAAAGGAGCCAGGTCAAGATCGCGCCCTGGCTTTAATTCAAGTGTCGCAAGCCCGCGGTCGAGCATCAGCACCTGCTTGGGCTGATGCTGAGCCAGGTTGATCGCTTCGTCCAACAATCCTTTGTAAGGCACCACCTTGCCTGCCCGCATGCCTGCATCTGCGCTGACAATCACTTTTGGCGTCGCGTCATCGATGCGTGTAGCCAGACTCACTGAAGCAAATCCGCCGAACACCACCGAATGAATCGCACCGATCCGCACGCAAGCCAACATCATGAAGACGGCCTCGGGCACCATCGGCATGTAGATCAGTACCCGGTCGCCCTGCTTCACATCCTGGGCCTGCAGGATCGCGGCCATCGTCATCACTTCCTGATGCAGCTCGGCAAAGGTGTAGGTGCGCTCCTGGCCGGTTTCGGTCGATACATAAATCAGTGCGGCTGAGTCAGCAAGAGTTGGCAGGTGCCGATCAACAGCGTTATGGCAAAGATTAGTGGTGCCATCGGGATACCAGCGCGCAAAAGGCGGGCGGCTGTAGTCCAGGATGGTTTGGGGAGCAGTCTGCCAATCGATGAGCTTGGCTTGCTCTGCCCAAAATCCCTCACGATCCTCCAATGAACGTTGCACTTGCGCCCGAAGTCCCATCGCTGCCTCCTGATTGTTTTGATGATGCGGGCGAGATGCTGCCCGCGGCTACTTACGTTCATCTTACGCAGCCCTGCGGCTTTGACAGTCTGAGCAGGCTCAACTACCCTAGCGCAATGGTACAAAAATCTCACATAATTCAAACACTTGGCGCGAAGATCGCAGGTCAGTTCGCGATAGCTTTAGGGCTTTGGCTAAGTGCGATGCCTCTCGGGGTCTATGCGCAGCAAGCCAGCGCAGGCCAGGAAGCGGCTCGGGAGCCTGCCAGCCAGGCGGCCGAGATTGTGTTGAGAGCTCTTGGGCTGCTCGGGGTGAGCTACAAGCTTGGTGGCAATACCGCCGATAGTGGACTCGACTGCAGCGGCTTGGTGCGCCTGGTGTTTCGGGAAACCCTTGGGCTGGTTTTGCCCCGGCGTGCCGAAGAGATTGGACGGCAATCCCAGAGCATAGATACTTCGCAGCTGGCTCCCGGCGATCTGGTGTTTTTCAACACGTTGCGGCGCGCGTTTTCGCACGTGGGTATCTATATTGGCGATAACCAGTTTGTGCACGCGCCCTCAAGCGGTGGCGCAGTGCGGGTGGAATCACTTAACAAGCCTTATTGGCAGCAACGCTTCGATGGCGCACGGCGCTTGCTCGAAGGCTCGCAGCAGCAACGCGCGCTGAACGCGGCAGTGACTCAGGATGCTCAGGCGCTTGAGCAGTTGCTCAAGCAGGTGCAGACTCCACGGACTGATTCGCCTTAGCAGGTCGGAGCAAGGCCTCGGCGGCCCTCACTGCTTCGAGTCATGGCTTAACCCCAAGGCTTGCTCAATCGCACTAACCGAGCGCCGACACGCCACTACCCGCACGCCGGCCTCAATCGCGGCCTGGCGATAGGCCTTCATCACGTTGTGGCCCAAAAAGTCAGTGAGCAGCACCACAAGGTCGAGTCCCCTCGGTAAGTGCTGGGTGGCACGCTGGGCGATGCGCTCCCGGCCGGTGACGTGACTCACCAATTTGAAGCCGTGCGACTGAAGCACTTTCGGTATGTTGCCGAGCTGGTCGGCGCCGATCACCATGGTTTTCATCAGATATGCCTGTTGGAATGAAGGTTTGACAAATGATATTCATTCTCATTTAAAAGTCAACCGCAATGAGAATGGTTATTGTTCTGATTCAAATAAGTTGATATAGTTCGGATTGTCCAAACCCTCCAGATACCAACAACGCCATGAACCCTCGTATCTCCAGTGCAACCGCCGACACCCCGGGCAAACCGCTTACCAGGGCAGGTAAAACATGCTTCAGGCTGTTGGCCGCCAGCGCCATTGTTCTCGGACTGACCAGCCCTGGCCTGAGCATTGCGCAAGACAAGGTACTGAACCTCTACTCGGCCCGCCACTATCAAACCGATGAAGCGCTTTACGCCAACTTCACCAAGCTCACCGGTATCAAGATCAACCGAATTGAGGCCGGCGATGAGCCACTGTTGGAGAGGCTGCGAGCCGAGGGGCGCACCAGCCCGGCCGATGTGCTCTTGCTGGTGGATGCCGCCCGACTGTGGCGCGCTCAGATCGATGGAATGTTCCAGCCGGTGCAATCAGCAGTGCTCAAAAGTCGAATTCCCGAAACGCTGCGCTCGCGCGACGATGGCAAGGGCAGTGAGTGGTTTGGCATCTCAACCCGTGCGCGCGTGTTGGTCTATAACAAGGCGACCGTAAATCCGCAGGATGTGCAAACTTATGAAGATCTCGCCAAGCCTGCGCTAAAGGGCAAAGTCTGCACCCGCTCTGCGGCGCATCCCTATATGTTGTCCTTGATTGGCGCTTTGAGCGAACATCTCGGCGAAGCTGCCACCGAGCAATGGGCCAAAGGCGTGGTGAGCAACTTTGCCCGCACCCCGCGTGGCGGAGACACAGATCAGATCCGCGCGGTAGCCAGCGGCGAGTGTGGCGTGGCCTTAACCAACACTTACTATCTGGTGCGTTTGATGCGCTCCACCAAGCCGGAAGACAAAGAGGCGATGAGCAAACTTGCGGTGGTGTGGCCCAATCAGAAAAGCTTCGGCACCCATGTGAATGTGTCAGGTGCCGGGGTGCTTAAAAATGCTCCGAACCGCGACTCGGCTGTGAAATTTATCGAATACCTGGCCAGTGATGAAGCCCAAGCCTATTTGGCGGATGGCAATAATGAGTGGCCAGTGGTGAAAAGCGCAAAAATCAAAAACCCCGAGCTGGAATCTTTGGGGCCCTTCAAGGCAGACACCCTGGCTGTCACAGCGGTAGGTAAAAGCCAGATAGCAGCGGCCAAAATCATTGACCGCGTGGGCTGGCGCTGATCAACGCTGAGCGGCGATCACCTTGATCTCAACCTTGTATTCCGGCCGGGCCAATCGAGCCTGAACTGTCGCACGTGGCGGGGTTGCTCCTGCCACCACCCAGCTGTCCCACACCGCATTCATGGCTGCGAATTCCGCCATATCGGTGATGTAGATCGTGACTTGCAGCAGGTGGGATTTGTCACTATCCACCTCGGCAAGAAGCTTATCGATTTCACCCAGCACCTGACGGGTTTGTCCGGTCATGTCCTGACTGGGGTCATCGGCGACCTGCCCCGCCAAATACACCACGCCGTTGTGAACCGCAGTCTCGGACAGTCGCGGGCCTACATGAAGTCGCTTGATGCTCATCGTGCTTCCTGGTTTACGTTAATCTGACCGAGCAAAAACTGCTCGACCGCCTGGATCTGATCATCCGCAATCAATGTGGGCGCATGGCCTACGCCCGCGAACTGAACAAGCTTGGCCCTCGGACCGGTTTGGGTCATGGCCTGTGCCGTTTCAATATCAAGAATGTCCGAGCTTTGGCCACGCAATACCAGCGTTGGGCCTTTAAAGGCTTCGTAAAGCGGCCATAACGATACCGAGGGCTGAGTGGCCTGCGCCTTGATTGGCACACTGATGCCGGGATCATAGGAGAAGGTCCAACCGGCTTCAGTGGCTCGCAAATAGTGGCGCGACAAGGTTCTGAATTGGCTATCCGAATGCGGACCAAAGTCCGTCATCATCACGCGCAACGCGGCTTCTGCTGTTTCAAAGCTCGGATAGTGGGTTGCCTGACCAACATAACTGGCAATCCGATCGCGCCCAGCCTGAGCAATGATCGGTCCAACATCGTTGTACACAAACCGACTGATCGGATGATCTTTCATTGAGGCATAAAGCATGCCAATCAGCCCGCCCATTGAGGTGCCGACCCAATGCACGCGCTTGACGCCGAGGCGAGCCACCAGAGTAACTACATCAGCCGCATATTGCGGAAACTGGTACAGCATGGGGTTATCCAGCCAATCGGACTGACCTCGCCCCACAAAGTCAGGAGCCACCACGCAAAAATGCTTGGCCAACCGGTCCGCCAGAACATCAAAATCGCGTCCATTACGTGTTAACCCGTGGGCCAGAATCACTAGCTCCTGCCCAGCAGGCTCGCCCCATTGCCAATAGGCCATCCGATGCAGGCCGCCAGGATGAGCGCATTGCACATGATGCAATTGCGGCGCTTGAAGCGCGGTGAGGTCAATCTCGGCGGGAGCAGGCGGCGGGTTGGTCGGTGTCATGATGAACTTTGCGTCGAGGCTTCATAATCTCATATTCGGTGATTGCCTCCGATCACCCTCCCGAGCCATCCTTTTTGAGTAGGAATTTTCATGAGCCAGCCCTCCTCCCATCAACGACCCCTCGCAGGCAAACATGCCCTTATCACTGGATCGACCAGTGGAATTGGTTTGGGCATTGCGCAGCGCCTGGCCGCCGCCGGGGCATCGATCACTGTGAACGGCTTTGGCGAGGCTAGCCAGATTGATGCGTTGTGCAAGGATCTAAGCACTACGCATGGTGTGAAAGTAGTGTTTGATGGCAGTGATATGACCCAGGTGAAAGCCATTGAAACCATGATAAGCCGCGCGGAGACTGAATTTGGCCGGCTCGATATTCTGGTGAACAACGCCGGTATCCAGCACACCGCGCCGATCGCGAGCTTTCCAGTTGAGCGTTGGGATGCGGTGATCGCTCTTAATCTTTCGGCTGTGTTTCACGGCACGCGCTGCGCATTGCCGGGCATGGTGGCTCGCAATTGGGGGCGCATCATTAACATTGCCTCAGCGCATGGCCTGGTTGCTTCGGTGGAGAAATCGGCGTACGTAGCGGCTAAGCATGGGGTGGTGGGTTTAACGAAAGTTACTGCACTTGAACATGCCCGCAGCGGTATCACTTGTAATGCGATTTGCCCAGGCTGGGTGCTGACGCCGCTGGTGCAAAAGCAGATTGATGCGCGTTCATCAGCTCAAGGGATTGATCAGGCTGCAGCCAAAGCGCAATTGCTTGGCGAAAAGCAACCGTCGCAGGAGTTCGTGACTCCCGAGCAAATTGGTGAGCTGGCCCTCTTCTTATGCTCGGACGCAGCAGCACAGGTGCGCGGTGCAGCCTGGAGTATTGATGGTGGGTGGACAGCGCAGTAGTCGTAATGAGCGGTGGTGGAAGCCGCGCTACAGGTCAATATGCCAATAGCGGCGGTAGGCTTCGCGCGCTTTTTCGACCTGCAGCTCGCCGGCCCGCGTGATCCTGATTACGAGACTGCCGGTGGCATCGCTGCGCAGCACTTCGATAGCGCGCACCGAGTATCTCGCCAATACTCGCGCTGACGGATGACGGTAGCGGTTGCGATATCCCACCTGAAAGATCGCCATGCTGGGGGCGACCGCATCGAGAAAGACCTCGGTAGATGAGGTGTTGCTGCCGTGGTGAGGCGCTAGGAGAATATCGGCTTTTAGTGCCTCGCCGTAGAGCTTGACCAGCGCGGCCTCCTGGGGCGCCTCAATGTCTCCGGCCAGCAAAATGGTTTTGCCTGCGGCCGTAATTTTCAACACACAACTTCGCCCGTTGGACGGTGATTTACGGGGAGGTGGTTCATTCAGATCCGGATGCAGCCACTCAAAGGCTACCTCACCCCAGCGCCATTGTTCGGTCCGCTGACACCCAACATGGCGCGGGCTCTGCGCGACGATGGGATGATCTTGGCGCAGCGAACTCGCCACCCAATCCACCTTGATCTGGCGCAGGATGGAGAGCGCTCCGCCAGAGTGATCAAGGTCTTGGTGCGACACAATCATTGCACCCAGATGCGGCAGGCCTTGCGCACGCAACCATGGAGCCACAATCCTTTGGCCCGCATCTGCGGCACCGCCTATCGATGGGCCAGTGTCATAAAGCAAGGCATGTTCGGGGGTTTCAACTACCACTGCCATCCCCTGGCCGATATCCAGCGCTGTCAGTTTGAGCGCGAGGCTGTCGTCCCAAGGTTTAGCCGCAATCAGGAGCGGTAACAAGGCGAGCAAAGACCAGCGCTGCCCCGGCCATCGCGAGGGAGCCAAGCTGAGCACGCAACCCGCTAAAGCCAAACCGATGACCAGCGGATGCGGACGCGCTGTGACCCAGCTCGCCCACGACACTTGATCGCACCACAGCGTCAGCTGTAAGAGGGGATCACTCAACACCGCTGCTAACCCGAGCAGCCATTGGCCAGGCAGCCCGAGGCTATGTAATAGCGTTCCAACCAACGCCAGGGGCGTGACCAGGGCTGAAATCCACGGCACTGCAATCAGGTTGAGTAATGGCCCGACCAGAGAAACGCTCGCAAAAAACCAGGCACATAGCGGCAAAAGGCCGAGGGTCGCGGCCCACTGGGTATGCAGCAACTCTCGGGTGTGCCGCTGCATGGCGTTGGCCACACGCGCCAGTCGCGTCGGGACTTCATGATGAGTTTCAAGGCTGGAGGATTGCCCCTGCCAAACCAATACAGCCACCCCAACAAACGAGAGCCAAAAGCCTGGCGACAAGCTTGCCCAAGGGTCCATGATCAACACAACCATGCCCGCCAACAGGAGGGATTGGACCATGCTGATATGGCGAGCCGTCATGCTGGCCAGCCCTACCACGAGAATCATCCAGCAAGTACGCTGCGCAGGTATGCCCCAGCCCGCAAGCAGGCTGTAAGCAAAGCTCACCGCCATGGCCACGGTCCATGCGGCATGCCTCGCGGGCAACCATCCCGCCAGGCCAAGACCTTGCCATTTTGGGCCTGCGCGATGCTTCCATAGCCATCGCACAATCGCAGCTACCATCCCCGCGAGCAGCGTCACATGCAGGCCGGAAATCGACATAAGATGGGCGATCCCGGTGCGGTTAAAGCGCTCCCACCACAAACTATCCAGTGCGCCCTGCTCGCCAAGGGCCAATGCGAGCACGAGATTGTGGGAATCCGTGCTACCCCAGCCTTGCTGCGCAAGCGCTTCACGCACTTCTTCACAAAGCAATTCGCGCAGCCGCTCTACCCAGGCGCCGGGATACAGAATCCACCCCTCATGACGCACGGCCTGCGAGCGTCGAACGCTTGCTATCGCGCCAATCCCATCTTCGAGCCAACGCTGCTCCTGGTCGTAAAGCCCAGGGTTAAAACTCGCCCGCGGCCGCTTCATTCGCACGACGAACTCCCAGCGTTCTGCAGCATGCACCATCACCCGCGCTGCCAAGGCTGTGGCGCGCTCGGTTCGGGCATCCTCTTGGCCGGTGCTTTCGGTGAAACCAAACACACCATAGGACCAGTTGATGCGGACCAATCCATCCACTGGACAAGCTGGCTGCGACGCATCTGGCTCGATGGGTGCGCAATGCTCCACACGCAGCACAATGCCCTGCCCCTGAGCGAACTGCTGGGGCATTCGCACCACGACCCCGATGAGCTTCATGTCCAGGCCTTCCAGCGAAGCCGGCAGGCGCTTTTGCAACTGCCACCAAGCCACGGCGTGCGCCCAGATCATCGATATCACCACAGCCACAAGCGCCAAGGCCAGGCCCCGAAAGCGCCTTCGCAGCCCCCAGGCAAGCCCGCAGCCGACACCCCAGCCCAGCAAGCTGGACCAAGTCCATAGAGCACTGACTTGCTGAGCCAATACTGCGCCAAGCAGCCAACCCAATCCGAGCGGGGTGATGACAGTGGCGCGCATCGCACCACGGTAGTCTGATGCAAGGGGTGGCCGCTATTGGCCACAAGCCTAAGCCCGACGGATTAGGCCAAAGGCGGGAGCGCGAACGCTAGGTCAATTGAGGCGAAGCCGTGGCAATACCCTGGTCACATTATCGGTCGTCCGCGCGCCGACTTCTTCAACGCTCAACCCACGAAGCTCGGCAAGCACGCCAGCAATCCGGATCACCTGATCAGGCGAATTTCTTGCAGGGGCCAACCACGCGGGCGAGATATCGGGCGAGTCGGTTTCCAACACAATACTGTCCATCGGCAACGCCTGCGCAAGGCGACGAATTTGCAGGGCCCGGGTAAAGGTCATTGCGCCGCCAAAGCCCAACACCAGGCCTTGATCGATACACGCTTGCGCCTGCTGTTCACTGCCATTAAAGGCGTGAGCGATACCCTGCTTCACGCCAAAACGACGCAACCTCGCCAGCACCTGATCCACTGCTTTGCGAACATGCATGATCACCGGCAGCTCAAAGTCTCGCGCGAGCTTGAGCTGATCCTCAAAAACATGCTGTTGCCAGGAAACATCTGCGCCAGCGACAAGCCCATCCAGGCCAATCTCGCCAATTCCGATGAATTGGGGATCATCCAGCGAACCCTCAATAGCAGTGCGCAACTGTTGCAATTGGATCGGCCACTGCTCGGGTGTGATCTGATCGACGAACATGGGATGCACTCCAAGTGCATAACCCAATAGGGGATGTCTGTGAGCCAGCGCCTGAAGCTTTGCAACATCAGACATCTGCACTGCAGGCACCACGATACCGGTGACCCCTGCAGCACGGGCAGCCTGCACCACCTGATCCACATCATCGGCAAACTCGGGCGCATCCAGGTGACAGTGGCTATCAATCATTGATATGCCTCGCGTGCTAAGCCGTCAAGCTGGCGAAAGCCGACCGTCGACCATGCGCAGGACCCGATCGGAGCGCTGGGCCAGTTCGAGGTCATGGGTAACTATCACAAATGCGGTGTGGTGCTCACGCGCCAGTGTGCCCATCAGCTCAAACATTTGGCGTGCTGTGGCCCGATCCAGATTCCCGGTGGGCTCGTCGGCCAAAACACAATCCGGGCGAGTCACCAGCGCTCGCGCCAGTGCCACCCGTTGTCGTTCGCCACCAGACAACTCGCCAGGCAGATGCTGCAATCGTTCACCAAGCCCCACTTGCTTCAACACTGCAGATGCAGCCTCGGAGCAAGCCTTAGGCGCCATGCGCCGAATTCGCAAGGGCAATTCCACATTCTCCAGGGCAGTGAATTCGCCCAGCAAATGATGAAACTGATACACGAACCCAAGCGAGCGATTGCGCAGCTTGCCGCGCGCCACTTCACCCATGGTGTTGAGCGGCTCGCCCAGCACTTGCACGGCCCCGGCTGAAGGCAGATCCAGTCCACCAAGCAGATGCAGCAACGTACTTTTGCCGCTTCCTGAAGCCCCTACTATCGCAATCTGTTCACCTGCTTGGACATCAAGGTCTACGCCGTGAAGCACCTGCAAACTAAAGTCACCCGTCTTGAAGACTTTGGTCAGCCCCCGAGCGGACAATACCGGCCCCGATCCAGCCACGCCCCTATTCATAGCGCAAAGCCTGCGCGGGCTGCACTTTGGAAGCGCGCCAGCTCGGATACAAGGTGGAAGCAAAAGCCAGCAAGCAAGCGACCAGCCCGATGGTCAATACATCATCCCAGTGCAAATCAGTGGGTAACTGGGTGATGAAATAAATCCCTGGTGGCAGCACTTTGAAGCCGAACAGCTCTTCGACAAAAGCTACCACCTTATCGATGTTTTCGGCCAGCACCACGCCGAGCGACACCCCAATGCCGGTGCCCAACAAACCAATAGCCGATCCCTGGATCATGAAGATCGCCATGATGCTGCGCGGCGCGGCGCCGAGCGTGCGCAAGATCGCGATGTCGGCCCGCTTATCGGTCACGGTCATCACCAGCATGGACACCAGATTAAAAGCGGCCACCGCAATGATCAGGGTCAGGATAATAAACATCATGCGCTTTTCAATCTGCACAGCGGCAAACCAGTTGCGATTCTCCTTGGACCAATCACGGATATAGAGGTCACCACGCATTTTGCGCACCAGCTCACCTGCGATTCTCGGAGCCTGCATCATGTTGTTGGTTTTCAGGCGCACACCGCTCACACCTTCGACCCGAAACAGTCGTGCAGCATCTTCAATATGAGTCAGCACCAAGGTGCTGTCGTACTCATAATGGCCGGAGTCGTAAACCGCCACAATGGTGAATTGCCTAAGCCGGGGAATAACTCCGGTAGGCGTCAAGGTGCCCTGGGGCGCAATCAACGAAAGCTTATCCCCCACGCCCAACAACAAGGCCTTGGCCAGCTCCTTGCCTATCACTACGCCAAACTGCCCGGGCTGCAAGGCTTCCAGCGAACCACTGGACAGCTGCTTGAGAAAATCGGTGACCTTGGTTTCTTCTTGCGGATTCACGCCACGCACCAAAACACCACGCACTGTGTCTTCCACAGTCAGCATCGCCTGGCCCGACACATACGGCGCGCCCGCAATCACCTGGGAATTTTGTTTCGCCTGCTCAAGCACGGCTTGCCAATCGGTGATCGGCTCGCGCCCTGCAATCACTTCAATATGAGAGAGCACGCCCAGCATGCGATCGCGCACCTGCTTCTGAAAGCCATTCATGACCGACAAGACGGTGATCAGGGCGGCAACCCCAAGCGCAATGCCCGCAACGGACAGGGCCGAGATAAACGAGATGAAGCCGTTGCCTTGCCCCTTGCTTCGTGAGGCCCGGGTATAACGCAGGCCGATAAGCCATTCAAAGGGTGAAGCGATCAATCGATCCCGTGTCCTGTAAAAACCCCGGGCAGCGAGCGGGCACCGGGCGCGCGCGAAGTTTGCCATAGAATCGGCGCATGCTGCCTTCCCTTACCTCATCACCAGCGATGGGATCCACCGCGCTCTTGCCCACATTGGTATTAACTGATGCCCTTCCGGTGATTGCCGCGCATCACGACCCTCAGCAATTGGCGCAATGGTTTGCCGACCTTCTGCCGCCGGGATGGTCGCAGGCCAAGCTCATTGAATGTATCGAGCACGATGAACTCGTGCCGCGCTTTACCATGCTGGAGCGTTGGCTTGCCCGATATTTGCACCTGCCAGCTCCGGTCTCAATGCATGTGGCGCGATGGGCTCATCAGCCCTCGGGTACCACCGCATCTGCTGACGGAGCGTGGCTGCTTGCAAGATGGGTGCATTGGCAGGCAACCCGTGATCATATTGTGCTGCAGCGGGCAGGCGATGGGCAGCTTGCACCCCAGCTGACCGAGCGCCTGATCACCCTGGCACAACCGAGCCTGGCGCAACACGGCTGGCACGCTGATCGACTATCTGAGCAGGCCGAGTGGGTGAGATTGGTGCCGCCATCAAGCCAAACATTCGAGCTCATGATCCGCTCAAGTCTGGTGGCTCAAGGCCGCAACATTCAGGCTTATCTTCCCGAAGGTGAGATGGCCCGGGCTTGGCGCAGTCTGCACAATGAGCTGCAAATGAGCTGGTGGGCTGATGCCTGGCTTCAGGATCATCAAAGCATGGGCGCCCGGCCAGTCAATGCACTTTGGATCGAAGGCGTGATTGATGTGCAGACTTTAGAGCGCTGGCGCGAAGCATCAAGGAACCTAGAAATACGCACTGCCATGCCGGAATTGATGGCTGCCCTGCCTGCCGCCAAAACCGAGTCAACCTTGCCCGGTCCTGCTCCCAGCCTTGATATTCGAGCCCTGCCCACCGATCCAGCAGAGCTGGCGAGCTGGTGGGCCGAGCATGGTGCTGTGCTCGCTCAAACCCCATGGAAGCGGGTGGTGATGCTCGGCCAGCTTCATTGGGTCGAGCTGGAGCTGGGATCGCAGACCAGACCCACCAGAGGTAGCGATTTTTTTCAGACGCTGAGATCGTTGACCCAACGACTGCGTACTCGCATTGGGGGTTCATCAGCAACGGCCGCCCCTCCCCAAGGCGTGTTGGCCTGGCTCAGGTAACGCTCCCTTGATCAAACGCAGCTTATGAAATTCACTGAGCGCAGCATCGACCCTGTTGCACGCACCCGCTTGCTCGAGCAAGGATCGGAGCCTCGCTGGGCCGACCTCTATGCCAGGCGAGGGATTCAGGACACTGCGCAAGTCGATTACGGTTTACAGGGTTTACCGCATTTCTCCAGGCTCAAGGATATCGAGCGGGCAAGCCAGCGCGTAAAAGCAGCCATCGAAGCACAAGCCCTGATCGTGGTGATTGCAGACTACGACTGCGATGGCGCAACCGCTTGCGCCGTGATGATGCGCGGTCTGGCCAAGCTCGGAGCCAAGCTTGCTTTTGTGGTTCCGGATCGGTTCATTCATGGCTATGGTTTATCGCCCGGTTTGGTTGATCTGGCCCATGAGCAGCATCGGCCACAGCTTTTAATTACTGTGGATCAAGGCGTCAGCAGCGTGGCAGGGGTGGCACGAGCCAAACAGCTCGGCATCGAAGTCATCGTGACAGACCATCATTTGCCGGGCGCTGAGTTGCCTGCAGCCTACGCGATCCTGAACCCCAATCAGCCGGGCTGCGGCTTTGCAGGTCTGGCCCTTGCTGGTGTGGGCGTCGCTTTTTATCTGGTGCTTGCAGTTCGGGCGGCTTTGCGGCTGGCTCAACCCAGTCGGGTGCCAATGGACGATCTGCTGCCCTTGGTAGCCTTGGGGACCGTCGCTGATATTGTGCCGCTTGATCATCCCAACCGCATCTTGGTAGCTCAGGGCCTGGCGCGCTTACGCAAGCAGCATGCGCCAGCGGGCTTGCTGGCGCTATTGGAAGTCAGTGGCAAATCAGCCGCTGATCTAACAACGCGAGACCTTGGTTTTTCAGTCGGCCCGCGTATCAATGCAGCCGGTCGGTTGCGCAATATCCGCACTGGCATTGAGTGCTTGCTTGAAGATGATCCACAACGGGCCCGGGAACTGGCGCGTGAGCTGGACACCATTAATCGAGAGCGCCGCGGAATCGAGCAATCCATGCGCACCCAGGCAATGGATGCACTCGATCTTCAGGAACCCCTACCGGCTTGCGTGGTGATGTGGCAAGACGACTGGCATGAAGGCGTGGTGGGCTTGATTGCCTCACGCTTGAAGGAGCGCGCCTTTCGCCCCGCATTTGCCCTGGCACCCGCGCGCCAGTCGCCTGAGCCCGATACCTGGCGGGGATCGGGTCGTTCGATCCCGGGGTTGCATTTACGAGATGCGCTGGATTGGGTGGATCGCAACTATCCCGGTGTGCTGATTCGCTTCGGTGGACATGCCATGGCGGCCGGGGTCAGCATTGCAAGCGGCCAGCTTGAACGCTTCGCAAGCGCAATCGACCAGGCGGTCACCGCACTGTGCGATCCCGCCGCTTTGCATGAAGAGCTGCTGCATGATGGCCCGTTGCAATCCGACTGGCTCAATCTGGAAAGCCTGATCGCGCTGGAGCAAGCGATCTGGGGGCAAGGATTTGCTGAACCGATGTTTGCTCAACCAGTTGAAGTGCTTGAGCAAAGCGTGCTCAAGTCGGCACATTTAAGGCTGCGCTTAAGGCTTGAATTTAGCGCTCTGGAGCTCAAGAGTGAACCGCTTTCGGCCATTTGGTTCGGACGCACCGAGCTTCTACCTCCCCGCTGCCAGATCGCATTTCAAGCCTATGCCGAGGAATATCAAGGCATGCGGAGAATTGGCCTGCATATTCGGGCGATGACACCTTTTGACACAGGCTGTGCAGCCGCCTAACCTCCTCAGATGTGAATTCTTGCACCGTTCATCGGCTTTTTCGCTAGAGCCGGCCCTCTGGCACGGGCACAATGAAACCTTCGATTTAGCAGGCCCCGAGGGTCGGTCAAGAGAACACTTGTGTATCTAAAGCATTTCGGATTCAAAACCAAGCCGTTTCAGATTACCCCTGAAACCGAGGCATTCTTTACAGGTGGCTCGCGCGAGACCCTGTGGAAATCCCTGCTTTATGTGATGCAGAATGAAGAAGGCATCTTCAAAGTCACCGGCGGCGTGGGCTCGGGTAAAACCACCGTTTGCCGCTGGTTGCTGCAAAAACTGCCCAGCGAAAAGTTCAAAACCCTCTATATTGCAGACCCCTCACTGACCCGCAGCCAAATGCTTTTTGCTTTGGCCGATGGGCTCAATGCCTCGGTTTCACGCAGCTCACCCGAGCAAGTCGTGGTGGCTGTGCAAAAAGCGCTCGCTGCCTTGCACGCGAGTGGCCGGCGCGTGGTGCTGCTGATTGACGAAGCTCATGCGATGCCCGAGGACACCCTCGACCAGATTCGCTTGCTTTCGCAAATCGAAGCCAGCGGCAACAAGATCATGCATATTGTGCTGTTCGGGCCCGAAGAGCTTGACCACAACCTCGCCCTGCCCGAGCTTCGCGCGGTACGCGACCGGATTACCCAGAGCTTTCGCCTCAAGCGCCTGACCCACAAGGACATCGAGTCTTATCTGGGGTTCAAGCTGCGCGCAAGCGGCTACGAGGGACCGCCCATTTTTTCTCCCAATGCGGTTAAGGCTATCACCCGCCTGACTGCCGGTGTGCCGCGCCGCATCAACATCATTGCCGATAAATCCCTGCTGGCTGCCGCTCTTGATCGACGCTTTGAAGTCAGGTCGCGCGACGTGGCCCAGGCGGCCAATGAGATCAAGCTCGAAAAAACCCGCACCAAGGGCGATACCGCATTGATCGGGGTCGGGGCCTTTTTCGCGGGTGCAGCCATCGCTATTGCTGCGCTCTCCTTTGCACTAAGCAAAGGCTGGGTTCAAATTCGCGGCCCCGGCGAAATCTCATCGGTAAGCAGCCCGCCTTCCATCTCGGCTCCTGCGCTCACACCTGGCGTTGCCCCTCTTCCTGCTGCCAATACAGCCCCAATCACCCTGCCGAGTGATGGCGCAAACTCACGCGCGATGACCAGTTCCAACCCCGGAATCACAGTAAACCCGGCCAACGAGCTCAGCAGTACCCAGCAAGCGCAAAGCGCTGCTAGACCCGCCCTGGATCCCCAATCCGTGCTGTCCGGAGTTGCTGACGAAAAAGGCACTACGTTTGGCGATCCCGCCAAAACCAATTCCGTCCAGATCGTTCGCTAACGCGAACGCGCCAGCCAGGCTACCGGGATTAATCCCGCCAGTGCGATCAGCAATGCCGGGGCAGCCGCGCGTCCGAGCTGTTCATCGCTGGCAAACTGATAAGCCACAATCGCCAGGGTTTCAGTATTGAGCGGGCGCAGGATCAGAGTCGCCGGAAGCTCTTTCAGGCAATCCACCAGCACAAGCAAGGTGGTGGTGGTCAGGCTGGCCCGAAGCAAGGGCCAATGGACGGTGCGCAGGATTGCCAGGCGACCCAGGCCCAGGCTGCGGGCCGATTGATCCAGTCTGGGATGCACCCGTGCAAGGGCCGCCTCGGTACCCTGCAATCCCACAGCAAAAAAACGCACCAGATAGGCATAGGCAAGAAGCACCAGGGACCCCGGCACCAGCCAGCCAAACAACTCAGGAAATCGGTGGTGTAGGGCACTTGCCAGCACCAATAGCCCCACGCCCAGCACCACACCCGGCACGGCATACCCCGCACATGCGATTTGCAGCATCGAACGGATCGGCCACCAGGGTACCCGTTGGGCCAATAACTCCGGCGAGAGCAAATTGCGCGCGCTGTAAGCGATCAGCAAAGCAAGCGGCATGATCAGTGCAGTACCCATCAACGCCAAGCCCAGGGTATTACCCAACCAAAGCCACAAACGAGGCTCCAGCTGAGCCCCCTCGCGCCACCACGCGCTGGCCAGGAGAATCAGGGGAATAACCAGACCCACCGCTACCGGGAGGCAGCACCACGCGAAAAGGCCCCAGCCTCGCATGCCACTTACGATTTTTGGGATCGCAGGTTTGGCATGCACACTGGAATAACGTGATCGCTTGCGGCTTTGCCTTTCGATCCACACCAAACCCATCACCACCGCCAACAGCACCAAGGCAAGGCGCGCGGCGGTTTCCCGATCCCCCATCGCATTCCAGGCCCGGTAGATTCCCGTAGTGAAGGTATCCACCGCAAAAAAACTGACCACACCAAAATCAGCGAGCGTTTCCATCAGCACTAGCGCACTACCAGCTGCGATCGCCGGGCGGGCAACGGGCAGCACAATTTTCCACCACACCGCTGCGCGGCCCAAACCCAAAGCCGATCCAGCTTCGCTTAACGATCCCGGGCGCTGGGCAAAAGCCTCGCGGGAAAAGAGATAGATGTAGGGATAAAGCACAAAACCAAGCATCAGGCTTGCACCCCAGGTCGAGCGGATATCGGGTAAGCGCCATTGATTGATACTCAGCGCGAACTGTGTCCGCCACCAGGTTTGCAGGGGCCCGGAGGTATCAAGCACATCGGTGTAAGCGTAGGCCATGACAAAGCCCGGCATGGCCAAGGGCAGGACTAGTAGCCAGGCCAGGGTGTCACGTCCCGGAAAGCGATAGGCCGCCACGCACCATGCGCTGCTTACGCCGACGATCAAAGCCACGGTAAGCACCCCAAAGGCGAGCCCAAAGGTGCCAGAAAGGTAGCGCGGCAGGATGGTAGTGCTTAGGTGGAGCAATGTATCGCTGCTGGCCTGCCACGCCAGCACGCCAAGCGCCACGACGGGCGCCGCCACGACGATGCATAGCAGCAGCAAAAGGCCCGGCCGAATATTGTCGGCCGGCCAGCGCGCCAGCCAGGCCAAAAGCATGGCCTTCAGCCCGCTCGCAGGCGGGATATCGTAAGATTGGGCGCTTGTATTCATCAAAACACGAATTATAGTCATTCGCATATGGAATCCGATCGATTCCCAGGGATAGCCGGGCAGCCTGCAGGTTTAAGCCTGGAGGATATTGAGGTCCGCTTTGGCGCTCAGCAAGTGCTGCAACGCTTATCCGTGCGCTTAAGCCCGGGAGAAATTGGCTGTCTGCTCGGGCCTTCTGGCTGCGGCAAAACTACAGCGTTGCGAGTTGTCGCAGGGTTTGTTCGCCCGGATGCCGGGCGGGTCAGTATTGGGGCGCGGACAGTGGCCGATCACGCCCACTGGATCGCTCCTGAGCATCGCCAGGTTGGCATCGTGTTTCAGGATCATGCCTTGTTTCCCCATCTCAACGTTGCAGAAAACGTCGCTTTTGGTTTGCGCCATGGCCCTCGGCCCTGGAGCGCAAAAGAGCGAGAAGCCCGGGTGAACGAGGTACTCGCGCTGGTCCAACTCCCGGGTCTGGACAAGCGCTTTCCGCATGAACTGTCCGGCGGCCAACAGCAGCGCGTAGCTTTGGCTCGGGCTCTTGCGCCACGCCCCGGACTGCTTTTGCTTGATGAGCCGTTCTCCAACCTGGATCCCGACCTGCGCGAAGCATTGGCCATGGAATTGCGCGATATGCTCAAAGCTGCAGGTACTACCGCCCTGCTTGTAACGCATGACCAATACGAAGCCTTTGCTTTGGCCGACTGTGTCGGTGTCATGGAGCGAGGTTATGTGGCGCAATGGGATAGCGCTTATCGGCTCTATCACCAACCGGACTCGCGCAGCGTGGCGGATTTTGTTGGCATGGGCTCGTTTTTGCCCGCCACCCTCCATTTGGAACGTGATGACCCCGTGATCGAGACCGAGATCGGCTGGCTCTCGCTGCAAGACCCGGAAGACCTTGAGCGCGCCAAGCGCAGCACCGATGCTCATGGGCAGCTGGATATTCTCCTGCGACCCGACGATGTGGTGCACGACGACAGCTCACGGCAACTTGCAGTGGTGCGCCGCAAGGCATTTCGTGGAGCCGAGTTTCTTTACACGCTCGCCTTGCCCTCGGGCCAGGAGGTGCTTGCGCTGGTACCCAGCCATCATAACCATGCGCTTGGCGAGCCGATTGGAATCCGCCTGGATGCGGATCATGTGGTGACCTTTGCCCGGCCGCATGCCTGAGCATGCATCGCTGAATCTTCGCGCCTGGGGCGTTGACCCCTAGCGAACCACCCGGGCCCGACCTTGCTGCAAGCGCTGCGCCAAATCATCCATGCGCATCGACAAGGCCTTGCGATCGGGATGACGCATCAGCAACGCCACGGTGCGCCGGTGATTCACCCAGGCCACCTTGGCAAAGCTCAATTGCCCATCATGGGAAGTTAGTTGCAACCAACGCCCACGCAAGACTGACGATGCTGCGTCGATGGCCCCTGCAGGCTCAAACTCGACGGACTCGGGCAGATCATCCAGAGAAAGCGAACTCAGCACCTCAAGCAGCTTGCGCTCAGGCTCGGTTTCAGACTGCACAGGGCTCAAGCCCGCTGTGGGCTTACTGTCCATCTCGAGCGAAGGAAGGGCGTCGAAGATCGCTGCCCCCGCAGGCCTGGTATCGGGTAATTGCACCGCTTCTTCAAGAAGAGGTACTGACGGCATGCCTGCGCTGGTTGTTGAAGTGACCTTGCCAGGGCTTGGCCCCAAAAGCCCTTCCGGCAACACCACGCCGGTAGTGTCAGCTTCGCGCTTTTGCATTTTGCGCAAATGCATCAAAAACAACTCGTCCATGAATGCACGATATTCATCATCTTTCGCGCCGCTTGCCCGAATCCCTGATGTCAGCAGCTTGAGCAGGTTGGGGATGCGTTGTGCCAACACTCGCCTGCTTTGCCGCTCCCCGTGGCCATCAATACTCCAAAGCAAATCATCCAGCACCTGGGTGGCTAGCCTGAACTCCGCACTGTCCTCGCCGTCCCGCAGGGCTGCTGTGCGCATATGTCGCAGCCACACATTGTTGATGAACTCACGCACGCTTTCGGGTATCTCGCGCTGCCCGGTTTTTTCCTCGAGGAGCGCCTTGAGCTGCTCACCAACTTGCGCTTCCCGTTCGCGGCTCGGACGCCGGGCAGAATCGCGTCGATTACGCCGCCCTGGGGTCGACTCAAGTGTATTGCGCTCATACACCACTCGATCCAGCAGCTGGGTAACACCCTGG
The DNA here is from genome assembly GCA_027487815.1 of Burkholderiales bacterium. Taxonomy (GTDB): domain Bacteria; phylum Pseudomonadota; class Gammaproteobacteria; order Burkholderiales; family Burkholderiaceae_E; genus JAIYCW01. Next base: position 37,657 of record JAIYCW010000023.1, on the reverse strand, counting down.
GTAGCGCGCACATATTCATGATCAATCTGCTTGGCCATCACACCCGATCGGGTGTGCAATGCGCTAGCCACGATCTCGACAGCGCGAACGACTGTCTCCAGCCGCTTGAACAATGCGCTGTCGCGAGTCAGCTCATCAGCAAACGCGGTTGCGATTGCCGCCAAATTCTCAATCAACCGACGCAAGGATCGGGGGGCATCCCCCATGAAGCCGGAATCCAGCAAAGCCAATGTGCTGACCGGGTGTTGCAAACGCCAAAACAATGATTTGCAGCTCGGTGCAACCCGGGTTTCATCCACCACGTAATCAAACATCGCCGCCACTACATCCAGCATGGCGAGCTGTGCCGGGGGCGCTGCCGCTTCAAGCACCCGCTGGCGAGCTTCATCAAACCAGGCCTGGCGTGCTGCTCGGGAATAGGCATCGACCCCTTTGCCATGCGCAAAGGCCACAGCATCCTGATCCAGCTCAGCCACTGGCGCAAGCAAGGGCACCACGCGCACCGCCTGCATCACCCCGTCGCCCGCACGAGCGAGCGGCTCACGTCCCAGCACCTGTGCGCTGCGAGCTGCGGTTTGAAGGCGGGCATCAGGCGATTTAACTTCAGGGCCGGAGGCCTGCAGTTTGGCCACGACCCGCTCCGTATCGCGAGCACCAGCTGCGCGCACCACCAAGGATTCATCCACTTGGGCGAGCCCGGGTGCGACCGATGGCGCAGCCTCAGGCTCCGGCAATGGCTCGTTCGATGCCTGACGAATACCTACCGACTGACCATCAAGCCAGGTGTCCACATCTTCAAGCGCGCGGCTTAAGCCCACCGGGAACCGACGCATCACCGCCTGCCGAAGCGCAGTCACACTCACCGGGCGGGTAAGCAAACCCTTCAAAGCGCTTACCGCGCAGGCGGCCAGATTGCGCGCCCCCAGAGGCTGCCAATCATCCTGAGATCGTGACAGCGCGGGCAAGTCCAGAAGCGTTGCGACACGCCCCCCGAGATTGACATGTTCGGCTTGGGCCAAAGAGCGCACTTGTTGGGCCAGCTCGGCTGACATCAGTTGCGCATCAAGATCCTCATCGTCTTCCAGCTGCAACACCCGAGGCAAGGGTGTGTTGGTCTGGCTGGTTGCCTGCCACTGGGCCCGGCAATCCCGTACCCGCTGATCGAAATGATGGCGCACGTTCAGGGCACGACCTCGGGCCTGCATACGCAGCGTTGTCGCAGCGGTATAGAGTTCGCTGCGTACCGCCGCATCTGTACTACGGTCACCAGCAAGCTCCAGATCACCGGCGATCAGGGGCAACGCTTCCTCCACTACACTCAGGAGATCGCTTGCAATGCGCTGGTGCGCGGCATCAAATGAAAAAACTGCTGGAAAACTGGCCATAGTGGCCGATGCTAAGTGATTTTGCACGTCGGCGATGTGAAGGGCGTCACTGATCCTCGCCCATCAGCCGCCGGTCGTCGGGCCACCGATCACCACAGGCTACAAGGCCCGTGTTGTGACAAAGTTCCTTGGGCGTATCGGGAAGTTCGAACCCCACCTTTGATACAATTCGCCGGCGCGTTGACCAGCGACACCCGGAGAAGTGGCAGAGTGGTCGAATGTACCTGACTCGAAATCAGGCGTAGGGGTAACCCTACCGTGGGTTCGAATCCCACCTTCTCCGCCAAACACAGGGCCCTTCCCCATCAGCGGGGATGGCGTTCATCAGGCCCGAATATTCAACCCTTCCCAACCTCATTGCACTGTACTCGGGTGGCGGTATTCGCCTTTACTCACACGAGCTCTTTTTCGCTAGGGTTTAAGCCTCAGCGTTGAGGTCGAATTAGTCCAAAAGCACTAATACTGATGATCCTCATGGTTAGTCTATGCAGGCTGACTGTAACAATCCGTCTCATATACTCATTTGATAGGCGCTCGCCAATGAAGCGCCCTAATTCCTATTTGAGACATCCGATGGCCAACCCGCTTTTCCGATCATTACCATTCACCCTCGCAGTTCTTGCCTGCATGAGCGCAACTCAGGCTCAGACTCCGCCTGCGACGTCGATCCTTTTTGTCGGCAACAGCTATACCTTCGGACGGATCGATTTCAGTGACACCGTCAATCAGCAGGTCCTGAACTACAACGCCGCCAATGTGCGCGACCTCACCAGGCCTCAAGGCCCGCTGGTGGTTGGCTCCACGTCCAGCACCCCAAAATTCAGTGATGTCACCGGGACCAACTCGTATGCGATTGGAATGTTCACCCCCACTACCCCGCCTGTGCAGGGTAATTCCTACTCTCCACACACCCAGACCAACACCTGGGGCGGGGCGGCTGGTATCTTCAAACAGTTTACGGTTCAAGCTGGGCTGAACTATGACGTGGCCCTGTCGACCCGCAACGCCGCCAGCCTGCGCGGCCATCTGCTCAACACCGGTAACAGCGTTAACTGGGATATGCGCGGCAACATCTCGAGCCAAAAATGGGACAAGCTTGTGCTGCAGGAGCAAAGCGATGAGGCTCTGGGACCAAAGACAGTCAATGGCATCCCTCTCGGCTCCAATCTGCCATCGGTCCGGGCAAATACTGATCTGATTGAAGACTGGGTGCACACCGGCAGAGTGACCATTGCTCCGGGTTTGGCACCCGTTACCAGCTATAACGAGCAGGCAATGTACATAGCCCAGTACGGTAGTGTGGGCGCTTGCGAAACCGCTGGCGGTGGAAATCAATGCAGCAGCACCACCACCCGCAACCTCGGGGTGAACCCCAATGCCAGTCTGAATACCCAGATTTACCTGCAGGAAACCTGGGCGCGCCCCGATTTGATCAACTCACCAGGTACCAAGACGCTCAACCCCGCAACGGCTGTCGCCACCTACGATCCCACTAAACCGGTACCGAGTTACTTCAGTTCCCTCGAAGATATGACGGCCGAGATGGTGGCGGGCATGAAAGCTGTCGCCGACTATGCTGACGATGATGGCACCTCGGGTATCAAAGCCATTATTCCCACGGGCCGGTCGTTCCTGCGCGCTGTCCAGGATGGCATTGCAACCCGAAATATGTACGCCAGCAATGCCCTGACCGATGGCTTGATCGATCTCTGGTTTAACGACGGCACGCATCCCAGCAAGTGGGGCTCTTACCTGATGGCGCTCACCACCTTTTACACGGTAACTGGTATCGACCCACGTACTCTGGGGGCCAACGAAATTGCAGCCCGCGATCTTGGAATTTCCGCAGCTGACGCCGTGTTGCTGCAAAACATAGCTTTTGTAACGGCGGTTCCGGAGGCTCAAACCTACGCCATGCTGTTTGCCGGACTCGGGTTGGTAGGTGTTGCTGCGCGTCGCCGCAAAGGTCAGCAGACTGTATAACGGGACACTGTCAACGGGCGGGGCTAGCAACCGGTGGCCCCGCGTACCCGTTGCTCGAATCTCTCGGAGGTTTCCTACACCAACAACCGAGCTTTCGCCTCGCTGTACTCCCGCTTCAATCGCGCCACCAGCTCTGCAGTGCTGGTGATCGCCTTGATGTTACCGATGCCCTGGCCGCAGCCCCAAATATCTTTCCAGGCTTTTGCTGCGCCCTTCTCACCCGAAGCAAAATTCATTTTTGAGGGATCAGACTCTGGCAGGTTGTCGGGGTCCATGCCGGAGTTGCGAATGCTGCCCTTGAGGTAGTTGCCATGAATACCGGTGTAAAAATTCGAATACACAATATCGTCGGAATTCGAGGCCACGATCATTTCCTTGTAACCCTCTACGGCTCGCGCCTCATGGGTCGCAATAAATGCCGAGCCGATATAGGCCAAGTCTGCACCCATTGCTTGCGCTGCCAGCACCGCACCACCGCTGGATATTGAGCCCGACAACGCAACTGGCCCATCAAACCATTCCCGAATCTCCTGCACCATCGCAAAAGGCGACTTGACGCTCGCATGCCCACCTGCGCCAGCAGCCACCGGAATCAGGCCAGTGGCGCCCTTTTCTATCGCCTTGCGCGCAAACACATTGCTGATCACATCATGCAAGGTGATGCCACCCCAGGCCTTCACCGCCTGATTCACATCTTCCCGCGCGCCCAATGAGGTAATGATGATCGGCACCTTGTACTTCTCACAAACCTGCATGTCGTGCTCAAGCCGATCGTTACTCTTGTGCACAATCTGATTGATCGCATACGGTGCCGATGGATTGTCTGGATTGGCTTTGTCGTATGCAGCCAAGGTTTCGGTGATTTCCGCAAGCCATTCATCCACTTGCGCAGCTGGCCGGGCATTCAAAGCAGGCATTGAGCCAACAACCCCAGCCTTGCACTGCTCAATCACCATCTTCGGATTGCTGATGATGAACAACGGGCTGGCAATCACTGGAAAGCGCAGGTTCTTCAAAACTGGAGGCAAAGTAGACATGGGTCGTCGCATAAAAGTTAAGGAGGATTCGGTCAAGAAAGATTCAGGTTCTTGCCTGAAATATGCATGAAGTTTAATATGCTATTTATTGCATATCAAGCGATGCCCAAAGTTTTTCATGATCAATTCTGCAGCGCGATTTCTGCACCTGGCTAAGTGGCCGGGATCAACCAAGGTTCCTGGATATGGCGCTGGCTGAAGCCATCCTGGTATGCCTGAATGAGGAAGACTTGAGTGGCTATGAACTAGCCAAGCGCTTTGACACCTCAGTGGGTTTTTTCTGGAAGGCGAGCCATCAGCAAATCTATCGCGAACTGGCTGTGCTGAAGGACAAAGGCTGGGTTGCAGCAACCACGGTTGAGCAGGAAGGCAAACCCAACAAACACCTGTTTTCCATCAAGCGCGAAGGCCGGCAACATCTCAAGGCCTGGGCTATCGAGCGCAGCGCGCCCGCCACCCACAAAGACGATTTTCTGCTCAAGCTTTACGCCTTTGATGTGATTGATCTGCAGGCCTTTGCCCAAGAGCTTGCCGACCGGCGACTTGCACACCAGGCCCGCCTCGCGCTGTATGAAAAGATCTTGAGCAAGCGGTATGCGGCACCGAAATTGACCAAGGCCCAAACAGGCAGACTGCTCGCCCTGCGCGGCGGCCTGAGTTACGAACGGCACTGGCTCGCCTGGTGCAACGAAAGCCTGTCGGTGGTGCACGAGCAATTGTTGGCTCAGCGCCCAGCCAAGGCATAAATGCTTAACACCTGAAGTTTGATTTTTTCACCGCCTAGCCGCGCAATGCCGCCCCGATCATCAGAATGCCCGAAAGCGCGATCATCCAGTCGATCAGGCGACGAAACTGCTCGGCCTCAAAGCGCTGCACGACCCGCTTGGCCAAAATCCCTCCAAGCATCAGAGCCGCGCCAACGATGAGCCCTTGGATCGCAACACTGTTCGGCAAAGCTCCATAAGCTCGAAATACTGTCGCTTTGGCGCCATAAGCTGCAAGCGATCCGGCCGCTTCAGTCGCAAGGAAAGCCCCCTTGGAAAGTCCATACATAAGAAACACAGGAGCGGTGATGGGTCCCGTGCTCACCACAATACCGGTAAGAAATCCAACCACTGCACCAATGATCGCAAGGTGTCCCAAACCGAGTTTGACCTGCGCTCGCGCCAGTGCTCTGCGGCACCAGATCATCGTCAGAAAAAACACTCCCAACCCGAGCTCAACCCAGCGTGGCGGCAGCTCCAGAAGAGTACGGGCTCCCAGCGCGGCGCTTGGAACTACAGTAATGCTGTAAGCCGCCACTGCGCGCCAGTCGATCTCGCGCCACCACACCATAATTCGCGAAAGATTGGCAAACAATGCAGCAATGGCCATCACTGGCACCGCGTGCGCCGGGCCCCAGGTGAGCACCAGCGCCGGCATCATGATGATGCTTGAGCCGAATCCAATCACTCCACCGATCAGCCCTGCAATCAGCGCAAGGGCGAGAATGCCGACATACACTGCAGCCTCGGCAAACGAGATCGGTTCAACCACGAATTATCAGGCTGAGCATGCGCCCCGCCTGGCCCGGAGCATCGTGATCCCGACGAAAAGAAAAGTATTGATGGTCGAGGGTTGCAGTGCAATGTTCACTTACGCTGACCTCCTGTACCCCGCTGGCCAGCAACCTGTTTCGTGCAATACCCGCCAGATCACATTGCCACTTCCCAGCCCTTTGGCCGGGCAAAAATGAGGCGCCCCATCCAGCGTTTTGGTTCACAAAAGCATCGCGCACCTCGTCGCCAACTTCAAACCAGGCTTGCCCAATGGCGGGGCCAATCCAGGCCTGCAGGCTGGTATGCACATCACCTTGCCGCATCGCCGCCACCGTGTTTTCAATCACTCCAGCCAAAAGCCCTCGCCATCCAGCGTGAGCAGCACCAATCACAGCGCCATCCACTGAGCGCAACATGATCGGCAAACAGTCTGCGGTTTGAATTGCAAGGGCCACCCGGCCGGATCGGACCACCGCGGCATCTGCCACGGGCTCAGGATGAGGCGCAATTTCCCCTACTACCTGCAGCACCTCTGATCCGTGGACCTGATGCAGCCACTGAATCTCGCAACCCAGCTCGGCTGCCACGCGCCGCCTGAGTGCTAATGCCGCCTGCGCATCGGCTCCGCAACGCAAGCCGAAGTTCAAGTGCAGGTCACCGTCGCAACGATGCGTAGTAAACGCTCTGACCCGACCATCTTGCCAAGGTGCAGCATCTGCAGCAGGTGGCCAGGCAGGACCCGCAACTTTCACTTCAACCACCCCTGCAGAGTCGCGGCAATACCAACATCCGAGCGCGCAGCCGCCAGCATGGATTCAAGCTCCTGACCAAACACGGCGCTGTGCCCCAACTGCAAATCGACGGGCGCTTGCGCTTCGAACTTCCTAAGCTGGCCGTCGCTTGGATCAATAAAGTGCAGGTTCCAGGCATGGAGGGCCTGTCGTTTGAAAATATGCATCGACCCACGGTAAAGCTCATCGCCAAGTAGCGGGTGATTGGCATGCGCCAAATGCACACGAATCTGATGTGTGCGTCCGGTATGGAGTTTGCAAACCACCCAGCTTGCCGGGCTCGACGCATCCCGGGATTTCGCCAACCTGAGCCACTCGGTATGGGCGACCTTGCCTTGTGCTGTCACTGCCATTCTCAGACGCTGTCGGGGATCACGTCCGATCGAGCCTTGCGCACTACCGTGCTCAGTGACCCATCCAGCGCACCAGGCGAGATAAAGCCGCCCCATAGAGCGCTGAGCCAACTGATCGATGAGATGTGTGCGGGCCGCTTCGGTTCTTGCCACCACGAGCAATCCCGAAGTGTCTTTGTCCAGGCGATGCACAATCCCGGCGCGCGGTAGCGCCTGACTTTCAGGATAGTGATGCAACAAGCCATTCATGAGTGTATTGCGCCAGTTTCCGGCGCCGGGATGCATCACCAACCCGGCAGGTTTATTGATGACCAGCCAATCCGGACTTTGCGCTACTACATCAAGCGCCACCGGGTCTGGAGCAAACGAGTCATCGGCTTCGCGGGGCAAACACTCCACTTCAAGCTGTTCAATGCCCTTAAGCCGGTAAGCCGCTCCCAGCACCTGCTCCTCGGCGCCTTGCCTTTGAACTGCGCCCAGCGCAATCCAGCGCTGCACTTGGGTGCGGGAAACCTCAACACCGTGTGCCTTTAATGCAGTCGCCAAAAACCGATCCAGGCGCTCACCGATTCCCGCTGTTGTGCTTAGCACTACCACTGCGGATTTAGTTGAGCTTGGCTCAACTTCAGAGGGTTGCGGCTCGGCCGAGGCCTGGGCTTTGCTAAACTCGGACATCATGTCATTTGACCACTTCAGGCTCTCACCCGTGACAACCTTCGGCTGGCGTTCAGTTTCACCGTTTTTTTATTCTTTGCTCTTCGCATGTTTGCTCGGCGGATGTGCCCAAAAGGCTGCGCCCGATCCAACCCTGAGTTGGGGCCCGGAGCGATTATATGCGGATGCCCGCGAAGAGATTCGCTCGGGTAACTGGGCCAACGCGCTGAAGCAACTTGAGCGACTGGAGGCCCGTTATCCGTTTGGCAAATGGTCTCAGCAGGCACAGATCGACACCGCCTATGTGCATTATCGGGACGGCGAGCGGGCATTGGCCCTCGCGGCGATTGACCGATTCCTCAAGCTCTATCCAAACCATGAATCACTGGACTACGCGTTTTACCTCAAGGGCCTGATCAACTTTAATGAGCAACAAGGCTTTTTGGCCAACCTGGGCAATCAGGATCTCTCGGAACGGGACATGCGGGCCGCTCGGGAAGCATTTGATTCGTTTCGTGAGATCACCGTGCGCTGGCCGCAGTCCAAGTATGCGGACGACGCCCTGGCACGGATGCGGTACCTGAAGAACAATATGGCGCAAGGCGAGCTGCATATCGCCAGGTTCTATTTCCGGCGCGGGGCGTTTGTGGCATCAGCCAATCGGGCACAGGCTGTGGTCCGCCAGTATCAGGATGTGCCAGTCGTTGAGGAAGCGTTGGTGCTGATGATGATGGCTTATGACAAACTGGGGCTCACCGATCTTAAAGCCGATACCGAGCGGGTATTGCGCCTGAACTATCCCAACTCCAAGCTGGCCAGCAAAGGGCTCGATCTCAGCTCGAAACGTCGCTGGTGGGCAATGTGGTGATCGGCCGCCCCTGATCCAGACACCATTGCAGCGCCACCTGCGCATCGCGGGTTCGTTGAAACGGCGGCAAGCTTCGCAATAGCGAGCGGCCGTAGGGTTTATCCGCAAGCCGGGCATCGCCCACCATTAGCAAGCCGCGGTCTCGCTCCGAACGAATCAGCCGCCCTGCGCCTTGCTTAAGCGCCATCGCTGCCTGGGGCAGCTGCAGCTCGCGAAACGGATCACCACCGCGAGCCTTCAAATCTTTCATGCGAGCAGCAAGCACTGGATCATCCGGAGGCGCGAAAGGCAGCTTGTCGATGATTACCAAGCTGAGCTGCTGGCCCGCAACATCCACGCCCTCCCAAAAACTCGCGCTGCCGATTAACACAGGCGCGGCCGACTCACGAAACTGCTGCATCAGCGAAGGCTTGGACGCTTCGCCTTGCACAAGCACTTGCAAATCCGCCAGCTCGGTGTGCGCCGCATCGGCACTCCCAATCTCCAATTGATCGCGCAAAAGCTGGGCAAACTTTTGCACCATGCGCAGGGTCGTACACAGCACAAAACAGCGCCCCGCATTGGCCTGAATCAAAGGCCAGGCTGCATCAAACAAGGCTTGGGCAAACTCCGCGCTTTGAGGCACTGGCATTCCGGCCGGAACATAGAGCAATCCCTGCGACGGGTAATCGAAGGGACTCGCAAAAATTTCCTTGCGAGCATCCTCGCACCCGACTTGCCCGGCAAACAAATCCAGCGAAGGCCCCACCGCAAGGGTTGCCGACAAAAAAATCCATGCCCGGCGGGTTTCTTCGCGATGACGTTGCAGCATTAGCGCCACTGACAAGGGCGTCGTGTGCAAAGTCAGACTGCTTTGCCCCACCTCGGCCCAAACAATGTTGTCGGCCCCCTGGGCTTGCTGCAAAGCCGCCAGCCAATCGTCCAGATTTTGCCCGAGTTCTGTGGCCCGCAAGGCACACCTAGCCAGCTCACGGCCGCGATCCTGAGCGCGTTCCAACTGACTGCCGAGCACACCGATCATGCTGCGCAAATCAACCAGGGCCTGGAGTAAGGTCGGTTTAGCGGCCAAGGCTGGCCCATCCAGACGCGCCGGTTGCCCGGCATGCAAGCGCACCTCCCGAATCACCTGCTCACAATTGCTCCACAGAGCCAGCCAGTCAGCTGAATCCTTGGCTTCAGCCTGCCCCGCACGCACCGTATCGCGGCCAAAATCAAGCACTTGTCGCAGCGCAAGAGCCGCTCCAAAAAACTGGGTCGCGACCTCGGGTAACTGATGCGCCTCATCAAAGATGATGGCCTGCGTTGTGGGAAGCAGCTCGGAAACGCCTTCATCACGCAGGGCAAGATCCGCGCAAAACAAATGATGGTTCACCACCACCACATCGGCTTGCTGGGCGGCCTGGCGAGCTTTGAATACAAAGCAGCGTGAGTAATCCGGGCAGTCCTGGCCAAGGCAGTTTTCACGAGTCGAGGTCGCGAGATACCATGCGCCACTATCTTCAGCTACGGTGGACAGCCCCGCACGATCTCCTACCTGGGTGATTTTGGCGTACATGCCGATACGCCTTAACGCGGCGGCCTCCTCGCGCGACCCGACACGGCCGGTGTTCAGGTTGCGCTCGAGATGGTAGTGGCAAACATAGTTGCTGCGCCCCTTGAGAATCGCAATCGGCACCTGCAGGCCGAGCGAGCGCAACACTTGTGGCAGGTCCTTGCCAAAAAGCTGATCCTGCAAGTTGCGTGAACCGGTGGCAATGAGCACACGCGCCCCACTGAGCAAGGCGGGTACGAGGTAGGCAAAGGTTTTACCGGTGCCAGTACCAGCTTCAGCAATCAGGGTTTGAGCCGCTTCAATCGTGTCAGCTACGGCCAAAGCCAAGGCCTGCTGGGTTTGGCGAGCAACAAACCCTGGCAAGGCCCTGGCAATCGGGCCGCCCTCGGAAAGCGCAGCCAGAACGGGGTCGTGATAACTCAAAAGAAGGGTAGAGCCAAAGAAGGGGAAGTGGTCAAAGACCTAGGCCGGGATATCCGGAACCAATTGCATTTGAAGCAAAACAATCGAATCCTTGATCTGCAACTTGCGCTTTTTCAACCGACGCATTTGCAGCTCGTTGTACTGCCCCTGCATGGATATCGATTCGATGAGAGCATCCAGACCACGATGTTCAAGTTGAAGCTCGGCGATGCGCAGTTTGATGTTTTCGGTATCCACGATGGGCTATTGGGTCAAGCGCTCGCTGGTGCACGACCGGCGGCACTGCGGCAAAAGGAACAGGGTGGAATAATAGCCTGCAGTATGAACGCCGTACAGTCATCCTCATCGCCTAGCCAGACGGCTGGTCAGCACCTCGTGGCCGCCCCGGTCAATTCGGTGCTGGGTCCCCGCCCGAAAGCCGGCAACCCCGGTCTTCCTCGGCTGACAGTGCACGCCTGTGTGGCACAGCACCTGGGTGATCGCACCGAACAGCAAGACCGCGTCGCTGTGATGTCGCGCAATATAGACAGCCAACGCTCTCTGGCCTTCGGAGTGTTGGCCGATGGGTTGGGCGGGATGAGTGGCGGGGCCATGGCCGCGGAAAACGTCATGATGACCAGCCGCAGACGGTTTGATGAGTTTGCACCAGCGCTCGAGAGCCCGGAAAGCTTCTATCAATCACTGGTTGATGAGGTTCACACTGTTCTGAAGCTCACCGGAATGACAACCGGTGCCAATCCGCACAGCACGTTTGCCGCAGTGCTCATGCAAAACGACCGGGTGGACTGGTGCCATATCGGCGATAGCCGGATCTACCATATTCGTGAACGCAAGCTGATTCACTGCACTTCTGATCACACCTATGCCCAGGAACTGATTGCCAGCGGCAAGGCGCCCGCCGAGCGAGCACGCCTCCACCCTGCGGCCAACCAGCTTGTCAACGCCCTCGGTTCGTCGCGCCGCCCAATCCCGACCCTAGGACATCTTGAACAGCCTCGCACCGGCGATACCTTTCTATTGTGTTCAGACGGGTTGTGGAATTACTTTCACGCCGGTGAATTGGTTTTGGTTATCGAATCAATGAATCTGCGCGAGGCCGCCGAAACGCTGATGCAGCGTGCCCGGGATCGTGCTCAGGGCCAAGGTGACAACTGCTCGCTTGCGTTAATGCGTTATGTCTGTGCCTAGAGAAACGACCTTCAAGCAGTAACACCAACAGGGGTTACTTTGCTGCCTGGCCTGCCACATCCTTGGCCACCTTTGCAGCTCGCTTGGCTGCCTTTTCCTGCTGCTTGATTGCTTGTTTGCGAGCCTCCTCGTCTCGTTCCTGTTGCTTGGCCAGCGCTTTGCTGCGCTGCTCAGCAATTTCCCCAGCACGAGCCTTGAGTCGGTTAGCGTGTTCTGCCTCGCGCTCCAGCCGGGCCTGCGCATTGGCCGAAGCAGCTAACTCCCGCTGCCTGGCCTGCGCCTGACGCTCTTCAAGATCGACTTGCATGCCTGTGCGTTTACTTTCTCGCTGAGCCTGCTCAGCTTGCAGCGATTGAAGCTGGGTTTGGCGATCAGACTGTTTTTCCTCGAGCTGAGTCTGACGTTGCGCTGCCCTTTGTTGCGCGGTCCTCTGCTCAGCAGCCCGCAAATCAGCCTCAGCCTCACGCTGTGCTATATCACTGGCCAGGGCTTCGCTTTTGCGTACAGCGTCATCATCGCGAATTACTTGCCGTGCACGAACCTCGATCGCTCCATAGCGGCGCTCGTAATCCTTTCTCTTCGTCTCTACCTCGGCCACGCAAGCATTGACAAAAAAACGGTTGAAGCAAGCCCGCTCATCCACCAGGAGTTGGCGCATTACCTTGGGCTTGACCAGTCCCACCTGCTCGAGCGCTTTTTCCGCCGCCTCGCGCTCAATAATCGTCGCGGGATCATGGGCTTCGAGCCAATCGGGACGAGGGGCCTGGGCGCTTGCCAGTCCCAGATCGCCCCATACCGACAGGACAAGCACGCAGAAAGCCAAGGCTTGTGATGCCCTCAACTTAGCCGCTCCTGCTGGCCACGCCGGGGAGCCTGAAGATAAGCTTCTGATTGCATTTCCACCAAGCGACTCACGGTGCGTTGAAACTCATTGGCCATGGCGCCAGCGGTGTAAAGCTCGTCGGCCGGGCAAGCTGCTGACACCATCAGCTTGATCTTTTGGTCGTACAGCACATCGACCAGCCATACAAAGCGGCGAGCCTCCGATGCCATCCCCGCACTCATGCGCGGAGTATCAGACAGCATTACCGTGTGAAACCGCTGAGCCAACACCAGGTAATCGTTTTGCGAGCGCGGCCCGCCACAAAGCGTCTTGAAATCGAACCAGACCACCCCGCCTGCGCGACGCAAGGCCTTAAGCTCCCGGCCCTCCACATCCAGGCGCGGATCCTCTTCACGTGTGTCGGCAAGGCGTTCAAAGCTGGCGCGCATGTGCTCGTCTGTGCCGGCTCCCAGCGGATACACAAACGCCCGGACACTGGCTCGCGTCAATTGGCGGTAGTCCTGACCAGCATCCACCGACAGTGCCTGCACATGCTCAAGGATCAAATCAATCGCCGGCAAGACACGGTCGCGATGCAACCCATCAGGATACAACTCGCTGGGGTGATAGTTTGAAGTCATGACGAACACTACACCGTGATCAAACAAGGCGCGCATCAGCCGCTCAAGGATCATGGCATCAGCAATATCCGAAACATGAAACTCATCAAAACACACCACCCGATATCGCTTGGCAATTCGTGCCGCCACTTCGACTAAAGGGTTCGCAATACCTTTTAGCTCATCAAGCTCGCGGTGCACAGCCCGCATGAATTCATGAAAATGCAGCCGGGTCTTGCGCTTATACGGAAGGGCTGCAAAAAAGCAGTCCATCAAAAAGCTTTTGCCCCGCCCCACCCCCCCATACAGCCAAAGCCCCCCGGGTGGTGCCGCACGATGAATGAGTTTTTTGAAGGCGTTGCTGCGCGCGGATTTAAACTGGATTAGTGCATCGCATAGGGACTGCAATTGTGCAATCGCCGCCCATTGCGCTGTATCAGCTCTGTAGCCGCGCCGCGCCAACTCCGCCTGATATGCCTCAACTACCAGCCCTTCGAGGGCCGGTGCAATCAGCTCGGGAGCCGCACTCACTAGCCCCTACATATTCAGTGCGCGCTTATCGACAGCCAGAGCCGCCTCGCGCATCACTTCACTCAACGAAGGATGCGGGTGACAAATCCGCGCGATATCTTCGCTCGAGGCCTTGAACTCCATGGCCACCGCTGCCTCGGCAATCAGATCAGAGGCCGCGCTGCACACGATATGCACACCCAGGACTTCATCGGTTTTCGCATCGGCCAGCACTTTTACAAAGCCTTCCGGGCTGTTCATGCCAAGAGCCCGACCATTGGCAGCAAACGGAAACTGCCCAGCCCGATACTCGCGCCCGCTGGCTTTTAGCTGCTGCTCAGTAGCGCCAACCCACGCGATTTCCGGCGAGGTGTAGATCACCCAGGGAATGCAGTTGTAATCAATGTGCGGCTTTTGGCCAGCCAAAATCTCGGCCACCATCACGCCTTCGTCTTCACCCTTGTGAGCCAGCATCGGCCCGCGCACCACATCACCAATGGCATATACCCCTGGTGCCTTGGTCGCGCAATGATCATCCACCTCGATAAAGCCGCGTGCATCAATGCCAAGGCCAATCGCTTCCAGATTGAGGTTATCGGTATTGGGAATCCGCCCGATTGAAACAATCAGGCGATCCACCTGCAACGTGTGCGCTGCCCCTTGAGCATCATCGTAGGCAATCTTCACTCCAGTCTTGCCAGGGGTGATCGCACCAATCTTGACGCCAAGCTGAATATCCAGACCCTGCTTGGTAAACAGCTTCCAAGCCTCCTTGGATACTGACTCATCGCATGCTGCCAAAAATCCGGGCAAGGCTTCGAGCACAGTAACTTCAGCGCCAAGACGCCGCCATACCGAACCCAACTCCAGGCCAATCACGCCCGCGCCAATTACACCGAGGCGCTTGGGCACAGTCTCAAACGATAGAGCGCCTTCATTGTCTGCAATAAGAGTCTGGTCCACCGCTACACCAGGCAGGTGGCGCGCCTTCGAGCCGGTTGCAATGATCACCTTGGCTGCCGAGACGGCTTGGGGCTCGCCCTCGCCACTGATTTCAAGCAAATACTGCTCACCCTGCTTGCCAGTAAAGCGGCCGTGCCCCTTGAGCCAGGTGATCTTGTTTTTGCGAAACAAGAACTCGATACCCTTGGTCATCTTGCTGACGATGCCATCCTTACGGGCCAGCATCTTGCCAATATCCAGGCCGACCTCTTTGATCTCGATGCCGTGATCGCCCAAGTGGTGCTTGGCTTCGTCGTAAGACTCACTGGAAGCCAGCAAGGCCTTGGAGGGAATGCAGCCAACATTCAAGCAGGTGCCGCCGAGCGCGAGCTCGCCTTTTGGATTGCGCCATTTCTCAACACACGCCACCTTAAAGCCAAGCTGCGCGGCGCGGATGGCGGCAATGTAGCCCGCCGGCCCCGCACCAATTACCACTACATCAAATTGATCAGCCATGGGTGCTCCTTATAGATCAAGCAACAGGCGCGCCGGATCTTCCAGAGCTTCCTTGATGGACACCAGGAACAACACCGCTTCGCGTCCGTCGATAATGCGATGGTCGTAAGACAACGCAAAGTAATTCATCGGACGAATCACGATCTGACCGTTTTCCACCACGGCCCGATCCTTGGTGGCATGCACCCCGAGGATCGCCGACTGCGGAGGATTAATGATTGGCGTGGAAAGCATGGATCCGAATACCCCGCCATTGGAGATCGAAAATGTCCCGCCGGTGAGGTCTTCCAGGCCAAGCTTGCCATCCTGGGCCTTTTTGCCGTATTCGCCAATCTTCTGCTCGATTTGCGCAAATGTCATCTGATCAGCATTCCGGATGATGGGCACCACCAAGCCACGCGGAGAGCCGACTGCCACGCCAATATCAAAGAACCCGTGATACAGGATGTCGTTGCCATCCACGGAAGCATTCACTACTGGATACTTCTTGAGGGCGTGTACGGTGGCTTTTACAAAAAAGCTCATGAATCCCAGGCGGGTGCCATGCTCCTTTTCGAAACGCTCCTGATACTTCTTGCGCAGGTCCATCACCGGCTGCATATTCACTTCGTTGAAGGTGGTGAGAATGGCATTGGTGGCTTGCGATTGCAGCAAGCGTTCGGCGACTCGTTGACGCAAACGTGACATCGCAACGCGCTGCTGTGGCCGGTCTTCGAGATTAACCGCGATCGGAGCTTTGACCTGCGGCAGGCTTGCCGTTGGAACACCGGTGGGGATGGAAGTAGTGGCAGCAGGAGCTGCTGTCGCCGGACTAGCTGCGCTTGCTACCGCAGCAAGTGCATCCCCCTTGGTGACCCGACCATCACGACCGCTGCCCGCGACCTGAGCCGCGCTTAAGCCGCCCTCCGCGAGAATCTTGGCAGCCGCCGGCATCGCCACGCCCGTTGCTGTACCTGAGGATGCGGCCACCGGCGCTGGTGCGGCCGCTGGCGCACTCGGAGCTGGTGCTGATGCTGAAGCCGTAGCAGGCGCTGCTGCGCCCGCCTTGGCTTCTGTATCGATTGTCGCAATCACTTCGCCAGAGCCAACGGTTGATCCGTCCGCTTTAACGATTGAGACCAATACTCCGCTTTCGGGGGCCGGCAACTCAAGCACGACCTTATCGGTCTCAACATCAATCAGATTCTCGTCACGCGTCACCGCCTGCCCGACCTTCTTGTGCCACTGCAGCAGGGTTGCTTCAGCCACCGACTCAGACAGTTGGGGCACTTTGACTTCAATAACAGCCATGTTCAAAAACTCTTTATTCGATATGTGGAATGAATGGGTTCAAGCTTTGCCAGATCTCCCGGTTCAGCTCGCAGCCTTGCGCGCAGGCTTGGCCTTGGGCTCGCCAAGCGCGGCAGTCAACAACTCCTTGAGCTGCGCGTAATGCTTGTCGTAATAGCCCACTGCCGGAGATGCCGATGCCGGACGCCCGGCATAGGACAGCTTTTGGCCTTCCTTGAGTGCCTCACCAATGTGATGCTGAATATAGAACCAGGCACCCTGGTTCTGCGGCTCATCCTGGCACCACACCACCTGGGTCAGCGCGGGATACTTTTTGAGCTCAGTCTCCATCGCCTTGTGGGCAAATGGGTAGAGCTGCTCTACCCGAATGATCGCTACGTCAGCAAGCTCGCGCTCGCGCCGGGCAGCCACCAGGTCGTAATAAACCTTGCCTGAGCAGGCCACGAGCTTTTTGACCTTCTTGGGATCAATAGCGGTATCCACCTCACCAATAATCGTCTTGAACTCACCGCGGGCCAGCTCATCAAGCGAGGATGTGGCTTCCTTGTTTCGCAGCAGGCTCTTGGGGGTCATGATGACCAGGGGCTTGCGGAACATCCGGATCATTTGCCGACGCAATAAATGAAAGATCTGCGCGGGCGTGGTGGGCTGGCAGACCTGCATATTGTGCTCGGCCGACAATTGCAAGAATCGCTCAATACGGGCTGATGAATGCTCAGGGCCCTGGCCTTCATAGCCGTGAGGCAACATGAGCGTCAATCCGCTTGCACGGCCCCATTTGGTTTCGCCAGAGCTGATGAACTGGTCAATCACCACCTGCGCACCATTAACGAAGTCGCCAAACTGGCCTTCCCAGATCACCATGGTATTGGGCTCAGCAGTGGAAAAGCCATACTCAAAAGCCAGCACGGCTTCCTCGGACAACACCGAATCGATCACGGTGAACGGGCCTTGGTTGTCGGCCACATGCGCAAGCGGAACATAGGAACCCGAGTCCCACTTTTCACGGTTCTGATCGTGCAACACCGCATGCCGGTGGGTAAACGTGCCACGCCCGGAATCCTGACCCGACAATCGCACGCCGTAGCCACTGGCCAGCAATGAAGCAAAGGCAAGGTGTTCGCCCATGCCCCAGTCCAGCATCAAATCTCCGGCGATCATCGCGCGGCGATCGGCCAGCACCTTTTCCACCAGAGGATGCACTTTGAGCGTTCCCGGGATCGTGGTGATCTTTTGTCCCAGGCGCTTGAGCTCAGCTTTCGGAATGCTGGTGTCTGCAGCATCGGTCCATTTCCGGTTCAGGAACGGCAACCAATCCACTGCAAACTTGCTCTTGAAGTTCGACAACACCGGGTCGTCGGTATGCCGCCCGGCATCCATCGCATCGCGGAACTGCTTGACAAGCTGGTCGCCAAAATCAGCCGCCACAACACCTTGCGCTGCAAGCTTGTCTGCATAAAGTTTGCGAGTGCCTGGATGCACAGCAATTTTCTTGTACATCAAAGGCTGCGTTACCGCAGGCGTATCTTGCTCGTTATGCCCAAGTTTGCGGAAGCAAATGATATCGACCACGATATCTTTCTTGAACTTCTTGCGGTAATCCAGCGCGATCTGGATGGCATACACCACCGCTTCAGGATCATCCCCATTCACATGCAGCACAGGCGCTTCAATCATCTTGACCACGTCAGTGCAATACATGGTCGAGCGCGAATCGCGCGGATCGGATGTTGTGAATCCGATCTGATTATTGATCACGATATGCAAAGTGCCATGGGTGCCGTAACCCCGAGTCTGCGCGAGGTTCAGCGTCTCCATGACGACCCCTTGCCCGGCAAACGCGGCATCCCCGTGCACCAGCACCGGCAACACCTCAGAGCCGTCCTTATCACCTCGGCGCTCCATGCGCGCGCGGCATGAGCCCTCAACCACCGGATTCACGATCTCAAGATGGGATGGGTTAAAGGCGAGTGACAGGTGTACCGGGCCGCCCGGGGTGGAGATATCGCTCGAAAAGCCGTTGTGATATTTCACATCACCCGAAGGCAGGTCATCTGCGTGATGACCTTCAAACTCGGCAAAAAGATCCTTGGGCATCTTGCCCAGAGTGTTGACCAGCACATTCAGACGGCCCCGATGCGCCATGCCGATCACAATCTCTTGCACACCCTGCTCGCCAGCACGCTGGATCACTTCATCCATGGCTGCAATAAAACTCTCACCGCCTTCAAGCGAAAAGCGCTTCTGACCCACATAGCGGGTGTGAAGGTACTTCTCCAACCCCTCAGCCGCAGTCAGGCGATCAAGAATGCGTTTACGCTTTTCAGCCTCGAATCGCGGCTTGGCGCGGCTGGATTCCAGTTTCTCCTGCAACCAGCGTTTCTGCGCAGGATCGGTGATGTACATAAACTCGGCGCCAATAGTGCCGCAGTAGGTCTCGCGCAAGGCGCGAATGATGTCGCGCAACGGCGCCTGCTCAAAACCAAAGAAGGTGTTGGCTGCCGAGTAGATATTGGCGTGATCGCCTTCGCTAAAGTCGTAGAAGGCGGGTTCAAGCTCGGGAATGGCCGGACGCTCCTGGCGCTTAAGCGGATCCAGGTCAGCCCATTGCGACCCAAGAAATCGATAGGCAGCCACCAGTTGCTGGACGTACACCTGCTTGCGAGCTGCACCTGGATCGCCGCCCATCAAACGGGGCTGCAGAGTGCCTTCCTTGGCGCGTTCTGCAAACGATTGAACGATTGGCGCATGGGCCACATCGCGAGTCTGGGGATTGCCGTCAGCGGCAGGGACATCCTGGAGGTTGTCGAAATACTGGCGCCAGTTTTCAGGCACCGACCCGGGATTGTTCAGGTAGGCCTCATACATCTCTTCGACGTAGGGGGCATTGCCTCCGAACAGGTAGGAGTTCGCCTCAAAGGCTTTCAACATCATCGCACCTCTCAATTCGAGCTTCTCGGTGAGGGACTTGCCGCGATAACCCAAGCCCTAGGGGTCATGTTGGCAAGGTGGAGCGGGCTTCCCGCTCCAATTTGGGTACTAAACTGGTCGGAAGTGTATCAGCGCTGACCGATGGGCGTCACATCGCGACGCGGCGCACCGGTGAACAGCTGACGCGGCCGCCCAATTTTTTGATCGGGTTCTGCAATCATCTCGGTCCACTGAGCAATCCAGCCTACTGTACGCGCCAAAGCGAATATGCAAGTAAACAAATCAGTGGGGATTCCCAGCGCTTTTTGAACGATGCCCGAATAGAAGTCCACATTCGGGTAAAGCTTGCGCGAAACAAAGTATTCGTCTTCGAGGGCGATTTTCTCCAGCGCCATGGCCAGCTTGAACATTGGGTCATCCTGCAGCCCCAGCTCATTGAGCACCTCGTAGCAGGTTTCGCGCATCAGCTTGGCACGTGGATCGTAGTTTTTGTAAACCCGATGACCAAACCCCATCAACTTCACATTGGAGTTCTTATCCTTGACCTGAGCGATGAACTCACCAATCTTGGGCAAACCGCCCTGCTTCTGAATATCGCCCAGCATCACCAGGCAAGCTTCGTTGGCGCCACCGTGAGCCGGGCCCCAAAGCGTAGCGATTCCAGCCGCGATGCAGGCAAAGGGATTGGCACCCGAAGAACCCGCAAGTCGCACTGTGGACGTCGAGGCGTTTTGCTCATGATCTGCATGCAGGATCAAAATCCGATCGAGCGCACGGACCAGTACCGGATTAGGTACATATTCTGCACAAGGTGTACCAAACATCATGCGCATGAAATTGGCCGAGTAGCTCAAATCATTCTTGGGATACATGAACGGCTGACCCACCGAATACTTGTACGCCATGGCGACCAGGGTCGGCATCTTGGCGATCAAGCGGATCGCAGAGATACGGCGGTGCTCAGGGTTCTGAATATCCAGCGAGTCATGATAGAAGGCGGAAAGAGCGCCTACGCAGCCGACCAGCACAGCCATCGGATGAGCATCGCGGCGGAACCCCTGGAAAAAGCGGGTCATCTGCTCATGCACCATGGTGTGGTTAGTCACCCTGTGCTCAAAATCTTTCTTCTGGGTCGCATCGGGCAGCTCGCCATTGAGCAGCAGATAGCAGGTTTCAAGATAGTCGCAATTGACTGCCAACTGTTCAATCGGATAGCCCCGATACAGCAGCTCGCCCTTATCGCCGTCGATATAAGTGATCTTCGATTCGCAGGCCGCAGTCGACATGAACCCGGGATCAAACGTGAACTTGCCTGTGCCGCCGTAGAGCTTGCGAATATCAATCACATCCGGGCCCACCGACCCCTTGTAGATCGGAAATTCGATACTGGGGGTGCCATCAGCAAAGTTGAGGGTCGCTTTGGAGTTGGGGGTCATCGCAGGTCTTTCGGTTCGGGTTACGGCTCTTCTAGGGCCAACAATTCAACGTGAAACTATTTCAGGGGCCAGTCGTCAATTGAGATGCCGGTGCTAAATCACGAATGATTGAGACCACCGCCTGAGCCGCAGGAGATATCGTCACCTCGTGCGGCCGGTCGAGCAAGATATCCAACAGATCGTTGTCAGTCAGGTCGAGCAGCTCATCATATCCTTGGACCTGTGCATCAGTAAGGCGGGGCTCGAAACGATCCAGAAAGCGGGTAAGCAACAAGTCATTTTCAAGCAACCCGCGACGCGAGCGCCACCTTAAACGGCGGCGCTGCTCAGGCAAGGATTGATGCGCTTGCATGGTGGGCGGGTTCAGACTGAGCGACGCACCATGAGTTCCTTGATTTTGCCAATCGCTCGGGTCGGATTCAGACCCTTGGGGCAAACATCAACGCAATTCATGATGGTGTGGCAGCGGAACAAACGATATGGATCTTCGAGATTGTCCAGGCGCTCACTGGTGGCCTGGTCGCGGCTGTCGGCAATAAAGCGGTAGGCCTGCAACAGCCCGGCTGGGCCTACGAACTTATCGGGATTCCACCAAAACGAAGGACAGGAGGTGCTGCAGCAAGCACACAGGATGCACTCGTAGAGGCCGTCCAGCTCTTCACGCTCCTCGGGCGACTGCAGGCGCTCTTTTTCGGGCGGCGGCGTATCGTTGATCAGGAAGGGCTTGATCGAATGGTATTGCTTGAAGAACTGGGTCATGTCCACGATCAGATCGCGAATCACAGGCAACCCGGGCAGCGGCTTTAAAACAATCGGCTCCTTCAGATCACGCAAATTCGTGATGCAAGCCAGGCCGTTTTTGCCATTGATATTCATCGCGTCCGAGCCGCATACGCCTTCGCGGCAAGAGCGGCGATAAGCCAGGGAGTCGTCTGACCCCATCTTGATCCGCATCAAGGCATCCAGCAGCATCTTGTCCGTGGGCATCAGCTCCACTTCCAGGTTCTGCATGTAAGGCTTGGCATCCTTGTCCGGGTCGTATCGATAAATCGAAAACTTCACCACTCGCTTGGCAGCAAGGGTGTTGACCGTTACCGGTGCTTCATTGACTGTCGCTGTACTCATCGTGTCTTTGGGCTCCGAAAATTAAAAGGTGCGGGCTTTAGGCTGGAAGGTTTCCACCGTCAGCGGCTTCATATTCACTGGCTTGTAATCGAGGCGATTGCCCTGCGAGTACCACAGGCTATGGCGAATCCATTGTGAGTCGTCACGCGTTGGATGGTCACGATGCGCATGCGCACCACGGCTTTCCTTGCGGGCATCAGCTGAAACAATCGTCGCCTTTGCAGTCTCGATCAAATTCGCAAGTTCGAGAGCTTCCACCCGCGCGGTGTTGAACACCTTGGACTTGTCACGCACATGAATGTTGTTGCAGCGCTCATCAAGCTCATTGATCTTGCTCACGCCCTGGGCCAACAACTCGCTGGTACGGAACACGCCGCAGTGGGTCTGCATCGTGCGGCGAATGTCGTTGGCGACTTCCTGAGTGTTTTCCCCCGAGCTTGAAGCCTCAAGCTTGGCTAAACGCGCCAAGGTGACGTCACCGGCCTGCGCCGGCAAATCACGCTGGGTCTCATCCTTGATCTTGCTCGCGATGATGTGATTGCCCGCAGCGCGTCCAAAGACCAGCAAATCGAGCAAGGAATTGGTGCCAAGACGGTTCGCGCCGTGCACCGACACGCAGGCGCACTCGCCAATCGCATAAAGTCCCTGAACAACATGGTTCGGGTTGCCGTTTTTCGGCACTACCACTTGGCCATGATAGTTGGTGGGAATACCGCCCATTTGGTAATGGATGGTCGGCACCACGGGAATTGGATCCTTGATCGGATCGACGTTGGCAAACTTGATAGCGATTTCGCGAATCGACGGCAAACGCTTCATGATCGTATCTGCGCCCAGGTGATCGAGCTTGAGCAGCACATAGTCACCGTCCGGTCCGCAGCCGCGACCTTCCTTGATTTCCTGATCCATCGAACGCGATACGAAATCGCGCGGCGCAAGATCCTTCAGCGTGGGCGCATAGCGCTCCATAAACCGCTCACCGTTCTTGTTGAGCAAGATGCCGCCTTCTCCGCGCACGCCCTCGGTAACCAGCACGCCAGCGCCAGCGACCCCAGTGGGGTGAAACTGCCAGAATTCCATGTCTTCAAGAGGAATGTCCGCACGAGCCGCCATACCCATACCGTCGCCGGTATTGATAAATGCATTGGTCGACGCCGCCCAGATACGCCCTGCCCCGCCGGTGGCCATCACGGTGACCTTCGATTCCAGCACCATCACTTCGCCGGTTTCCATTTCAAGCGCAATCACACCACAGCAGTTGCCTTCGCTATCGCGAATCAGGTCAAGCGCCATCCATTCCACAAAGAACTGGGTGCGCGAGCTGACATTTCGCTGATACAGGGTATGCAACAGCGCATGCCCCGTACGGTCAGCAGCGGCGCAGGCACGTTGCACCGGCTTTTCACCAAAGTTGGCAGTGTGACCACCAAAAGGTCGCTGATAAATCGTGCCATCGGGATTGCGGTCAAACGGCATGCCAAAGTGCTCAAGCTCGTACACCACCTTGGGTGCTTCACGACACATGAACTCAATAGCATCCTGGTCGCCCAGATAGTCCGAGCCCTTGACGGTATCGAACATATGCCAGTACCAGTTGTCTTCGCTCATGTTACCGAGCGAGGCTCCAATGCCGCCCTGCGCTGCCACTGTGTGGGAGCGCGTCGGAAAGACCTTGGACAAGACCGCTACGTTGTAGCCTGCCTGGGCCAGTTGCAGGGAACAACGCATCCCTGCTCCACCGGCACCCACGATCACTGCATCAAACTTCCGGCGCGGCAAGTTGTTTGCAAGATGGTTCAACACATCAGCCATCTAAACTCTCCAAAGAATAATGACCGCCCAGGCGGCATAGCCGAGCAGTGCCACAATCGTTGCCACCTGAAGGATCAGGCGAATCGATGTGGGCTTGATGTAATCCATATAAATGTCACGCACGCCGATCCACACGTGATAGATCAGTGCCAGGATTGCCAGCACTGTGGCTACCTTCATCCAGGCGCTGGCGAAAAGCCCGGCCCAGGTGCCGTAGCTCAACTCGGGCAACATCAGCAAGGACACCAGCAAAACCAGAGTGTAGATCGCAAGAATCACAGCGCTGATTCGCTGAGCCATCCAGTCGCGCAAACCGTAGTGCGCTCCGACAACAATGCGTTGGGTCGTCATTTACATCACTCCAAAAAGCTTCAGTGCCACTGCAACCGTGAGCACCAGACTGACCACCAGAACGATTCTGGCTGATGTGGTGGCCTGCTGCTTCTCAATACCCATGTGCATATCAAGGAGGAGGTAACGAATCCCGGCACAGAAGTGATGCATGTAGGCCCAGATCAGTCCCAGCAGCACCAGCTTGGCAAACCAGTGTGAAACGATGCCGCGAAAAACCTCGAAGCTCAGCTCAGAGGTCAGGCTGAGTTGGAACAGATAAAGAATGAATGGCAAACCCACCAAGAACATCAAGGCCCCACTCACCCGGTGCAGGATCGACAGGATGCCCGGGAGCGGCAAGCGGTATTGAAGGATTTGCGAAACGTGGATGTTACGAAACTGTGGACGCTGTACTGGACGCGCCCGGCCGGAACCTTCAGCCATACTGGTTTTATTCCCTAGAGATGATGCCCTTTGATTGGGCTTTGTACGTGTAGCTTCTTATTTTGACCGAATTTGGCGCATTGCACCAAATTGAATCAGGCCAGGCAAATCCGAGTGTCGTTTACAGGTTGCATGCCAGCGGTAAACGGCTGCTACACCAACTCGCTCGAATAGTGCATGTGTTCGGTGTGGTAGTACCCCCTGCGCACCTCGACCGGGCGATCCTCATAACCCAGACTCAGGCGATCAACCAGCAATACCGGCTGACCGCCTTCAATATCCAGAAGATTCGCTATTGCGGCAGGCGCATTGATCGCCCGCAGCTTTTCACTAGCCCTGACCATCTTAACGCCGTAAACCACCTCGAACAGACTGTAGAGCGGCCCTGAGTGCGCCGCCAGTCGTTCGGCATTGAGCCCCTTGAAACGCTGCGCCGGCAGCCAGATGTCGTCAATTACCGCGCCCCGTCCATCAACCGACAAGCGGCGGCGGATAAACACCAGCCAATCCGCGGCTTTAATCTGCAACTGCCGCGCCATTTCACTGCTGGCCCGCTCCCGGCTGCATTGCAGGATTTCACTGTGTGGCGCCAAAGGCTCGGCGCCCTGATTGCGCCGCAAGCGCAAAAACCGGAATTGTTCAGGGCCCGTGTCATGGCTGGCCACGAAGGTGCCACGGCCCTGGCGCCTCACCACCAACTGCGCGGCGGCGAGCGAATCGATAGCTTTGCGCATCGTGCCCTGGCTGACCCGGTAGCGCTGGGAAAGCTCCATTTCACTGGGAATCATCTGGCCCGGCCCCCAGGTGCCCAGACTCAGCTCGCGGGTGAGCAGTTTGCTGATCTGCTGATATAGCGGATCGAAACTGGCCTGCGCCGCCGATGGGGATTGCCCAGGGTCGGTTATTGCAAAAGGGGTTGCTGAATTCATCCTGGAATGAGACACGATAAAAAAAACCTTGTCTAGTGTCATATGTCTTATATAAGATATAGGACTCCATAGACTCAGAGCGAACAGGCATCGGAGCAAGGATCGAGTTGGCAGCGTGGACGATTGCGCGCAATCAGCAAAATGGGCAGATCGGCGAACTTGTCTTAAAATCCACCGGCTTTACATCCACTTCAAGCAGAAAGACATTATTCATGAGCAAACCCGCTAAACGTGTTGCAGTTACCGGCGCCGCTGGTCAGATTGGCTATAGCCTGTTGTTCCGTATTGCCAACGGCGACATGCTCGGCAAAGACCAACCCGTGATCCTGCAGCTGCTCGATATCACCGCAGCCATGCCCGCAGTCAAGGGCGTGGTCATGGAGCTTGAAGACTGTGCATTTCCCTTGCTGGCCGGTGTGGTGGTTACCGATGACCCCAAGGTCGCCTTCAAGGATGCGGACTATGCCCTGCTGGTTGGCGCGCGGCCGCGTACCAAAGGCATGGAGCGCAAGGATTTGCTGGAAGCCAATGGCGCGATTTTCACTGTTCAGGGTAAAGCGCTCGACGAAGTTGCCAGCCGCGATGTGCGGGTGCTGGTAGTGGGCAACCCCGCCAATACCAACGCTTACATTGCGATGAAATCAGCGCCTGGCCTGCCAAAGAAAAACTTCACCGCCATGCTCCGCCTGGACCATAACCGCGCACTGTCGCAAATTGCAGCCAAAACCGGCAAGGCGGTCGGCTCGATTGAAAAGCTCGCGGTATGGGGCAACCACTCGCCGACCATGTACGCCGATTACCGGTTTGCCACCATTGATGGCGCCTCGGTTCAGCAAATGATTAACGACGATGCGTGGAACAGCGACACCTTCCTGCCAACCGTGGGCAAGCGCGGCGCTGCGATTATCGAGGCACGGGGCTTGTCTTCGGCAGCTTCTGCGGCTAATGCCGCGATTGACCATATGCGCGATTGGGCGCTTGGCACCAACGGCCGCTGGGTGACAATGGGCATTGCCTCCGATGGCAGCTATGGCATTCCGGTGGACACCATGTATGGCGTACCGGTGACCTGCGCGAATGGTGAATACACCATGGTGCGCGATTTGCCGATTGATGCCTTTAGCCGCACACGCATGGATTTGACGCTCAATGAGCTCAATGAAGAGCGTGAGGGCATCAAGCACCTGTTGGGCTGACAAGCTCCCGAAAGCGAGTCATTGGGCCAGAATCTGATCCACCCCCGCCAGGCGCTGTTTAACAGCAGCCCCCGATCCCAATGGCTCCCGGTTTGTGATCACTATGCCGGCAACGAGCGCTTTCTGCGCAAAGCGCTCGTCCTGCAACAAGCGATGGGGCCGTTATTCGATGTCACTGCGGATTGTGAAGACGGAGCCCCGGTTGGCGAAGAATCCGCTCATGCAAGTTTGGTGGGTCGCTTGCTTGCCGACGAGGCAAACACCTTTGGGCGGATGGGCGTACGCATTCACGATCTGACGCATGCGCACTGGCAGCGCGATATCGAGTTGATCATGCGCGCCTGCACGGGCCGGGTGGCCTACATCACTGTACCGAAAGTTGAATCCTCGCAGCAGGTTCTAGAGGCTCAGGCAGTTGTGAATCACGAGGCTCAGGCTTTCGGCGTGGCCTGCCCTCCTTTACATGTGCTGATCGAAAGTCTGGATGGCCTGGCCAATGTGGATGCGATTGCATCGCATCCGGATGTGCAATGCCTTTCGTTTGGGCTCATGGATTTCGTGAGCGGCTTTGGCGGAAGCATCAGCGAAGCCGCGTTAAAGAGCCCTGGCCAGTTTGAGCACCCGATCATGCGGCAAGCCATTCTCGCAATCAGCATGGCTGCCCATCGCTACGGCAAAACAGCTTCGCACGGGGTGACCACCGACATTGCCAATCCGGCGCAGGCCGCCGTCGATGCGCAGCGTGCGATGAATGAATTCGGTTTCATGCGCAAGTGGAGCATTCATCCCGACCAGATCGTACCCATAGTGCGCGCCCTGCAGCCTAGCCACCAGCAGGCAACCCAGGCCGCCGCGATTTTGAGCCAGGCGCAGGATCAGGCCTGGGGCCCGATTCAATGGCAGGGCAGCCTGCATGATCGTGCCAGCTACCGGCTGTATTGGCAGCTTTTACAGCGCGCCCACGCCCAGGGGGTTCAGCTCGAACCCGCCGTAAAAACACGCTTTTTTGGAGATTGATATGAGCCATAGTGCAGGCCTCCGGTTTCGCCAGGCTTTAGCCAGCGAAACCCCATTGCAAATCCCGGGCACGATCAATGCCAATCATGCTCATCTCGCCAAGGCTGCGGGATTCAAGGCAATTTATCTTTCCGGAGGCGGGGTGGCTGCCGGGTCACTTGGCCTGCCCGATTTGGGTATCAGTGGCCTGGAAGATGTGCTGATCGATGTGCGGCGCATCACCGATGTTGTGGATACCCCGCTGCTCGTGGATGTAGATACTGGCTTTGGATCATCGGCATTTAATGTGGCCCGCACCACTCGCGCACTGATCAAGGCTGGAGCAGCGGCCATGCATATTGAGGATCAGGTTGGGGCCAAGCGCTGTGGCCACCGGCCCAACAAGGAAATTGTCACCAAGCAAGAAATGGTGGATCGCATCAAAGCGGCGGTGGATGCACGGACAGATGCCAGTTTTTTTGTCATGGCCCGCACCGATGCCCTCGCGGTGGAAGGCCTTGAAGCCGCGATCGAGCGAGCCGTGGCCTGCGTGGAAGCCGGAGCCGATGGTATTTTTCCAGAAGCGATGACCGAGCTGCCGATGTACCAGCAGTTTTCCGATGCGGTAAAGGTGCCAGTCCTGGCAAACATCACCGAATTTGGGCAAACACCGCTTTTTACCGTCGACCAATTGCGGGCCGTTTCGGTAGCGATGGTGTTGTATCCGCTGTCGGCATTCAGGGCAATGAACAAAGCGGCACAAACCACCTTCGAAACTTTGCGACGCGATGGTACCCAGCAGGCAGTGGTTCACACCATGCAAACCCGCAAGGAGTTGTATGACTCCATCGGCTATTGGGATTTTGAAAACAAACTGGACGCTCTTTTCGGGAAATCAGCATGAGTGACGCACCTGGCTTCAAACCAAAAAAATCTGTTGCACTTTCTGGCGTGCCTGCGGGTAACACCGCCCTTTGTACCGTCGGACGCACCGGCAATGACCTCTCCTACCGAGGCTATGACATCCTCGATATTGCGCAAGCAGCGCAGTTCGAAGAGGTCGCCTACCTATTGGTCCACGGCAAACTGCCCAACGCCCCGGAGCTTGCGGGCTACAAGGCCAAACTCAGGGCCTTGCGGGGGGTGCCGGCTGCAGTACGCGCGGTGCTGGAGCAGCTACCCGCCAGCAGCCATCCGATGGATGTGATGCGCACCGGAGTTTCGGCGCTGGGTTGCGCATTGCCTGAAAAGGATGATCACAATACCCCGGGCGCCCGCGATATTGCGGATCGACTGATGGCGAGCCTCGGCTCCATGCTGCTTTACTGGTATCACTTCAGCCATAACGGCAAGCGCATTGACACCCAAACTGACGATGACTCCATCGGCGGGCACTTTTTGCATCTGTTGCATGGACGCCCGGCCCCCGAAGAATGGGTGAGCGCCATGCATACCTCACTGATTCTTTATGCCGAGCATGAATTCAATGCTTCGACCTTTGCGGCCCGGGTGGTTGCGGGCACCGGATCCGATATGTACTCGGCGATCACCGGTGCGATTGGGGCGCTGCGCGGTCCAAAACATGGTGGCGCGAATGAGGTAGCCTTCGAGGTGCAAAAACGCTACGACACGCCGGATCAGGCTGAAGCCGATATTCGCAGGCGGGTTGAGAACAAAGAGGTTGTGATTGGCTTTGGACATCCGGTATACACCATCAGCGATCCTCGCAATGTCGTCATCAAACGCGTGGCCAAGCAACTTTCGCAAAGTGCGGGCGATGAGAAGATGTTCAGCATCGCCGAGCGTCTTGAATCAGTCATGTGGGAAATCAAGAAAATGTTTCCCAATCTGGACTGGTTCAGCGCGGTGAGTTATCACATGATGGGCGTGCCTACCAGCATGTTCACCCCTTTGTTTGTGATTTCACGAACCTCGGGCTGGGCTGCTCACGTGATTGAGCAGCGCATCGATAACAAGATTATTAGACCAAGCGCAAACTATGTCGGGCCTGAGGATCAGGCCTTTATTCCCCTCAACCAACGACCCTGAGCGCTGTCCCCCTTGTTGCCGTCGGGCCAGGGGCAGCCCTCCTCAAGGAGATCATGATGCTCGCTCGACTCAACTTGATTGGTGGGATTGCCGTGGCGGCCGTACTTACAGGTTGCGCAACTGCACCGCCCTCCGCACCCGTTCCGGACTCACCGCCTCAACGTGTGATGACAGCGCCCCCAAGCAGTTCCGAAAGCGTCGCGCTGCCTGCATCGTCCGGGATGAGCTCAGGTGCGCCAATCGCCGTGCCCCAGTCCGGTCCCTTACTTACTCCGGCGTTGCCGCCCACAAGCCGCGAGGCGCCTCAGGATGCTCCCATCGTCGTGTTGCGGGCTAAGCCTGGCGTGTTTACCTGCGAGCTTGGTCGCCAGGTACTGATCAAGGAAGTGGCAAACGACAGCAATAGCATGATCGTCAATTGGCAAAAGCGCGACATCACACTTCGCGGCGGACACACCGCTTCCGGTGCATTACGCTACGAAGACGCTCGCACCGGCCTTGCCTGGATCATCATCGTTGGCAAAGCCATGTTGCTCGACACCCGCAAGGGCCAGCAATTGGCCAATGAGTGCAAGCCTGCCTGATGACTAGTCCATGGAGCAAGAGTGCCGCCCTCGGGCTGATGTTCTGTACGGCGTTCGGTACGCTTAGCTTAAGCCTCTCGCCATTGAATGCGGCCGAGCCCGAGTTCCCAAAGCGCAAATCGGGGCTTTGGGAAATCCGCAGCACCGGTGCACAAGCCAACGGATTGGCGCCCACCCGCTATTGCGTGGGCGACGCCACCGACCGAGCTGACCAGCATTTGGATCGGGCCACCGGCACCCGGGGGGCATGCACCTTGGGCGCCTTTCGAAAGGCTGGCGAAGGATGGCTTGCTGAATCGGTGTGCCGCGAGAGTAAAACCGTGGTGCGCAGCCGCGCGCTTGCCACCGGCAACCTGACTGACAACTACCGCATAGACACCGTGGTGAGCTATGACCCACCGCTCGCCGGCACACGGCGCGAAGACCGCGAGGCAGTAGTCGCGACCTATCTCGGCGATTGCCTCGCAGGACAGAAACCTGGCGACATGGTCATTCCCGGCATGGGTACCCTGAACATGGTTGATGGCCACTTCAAAGGTGAGACCGCACCCGCCCGACCCCGTAATTCGCGCCAATCGCGCAACACTTCGGATGCCCCACGCTAAAACATGCCTGCCCTGACTTGGGAAAGCAGGCTCACAGCACGTAAAATCCGCGTATAACTTTAAATCAACTCTGGGAAGGAATGCTCATGCCCCACAACCTCCATAAAACCCTCAAGCCGCTCAAACTCAAGAGCGGCAAGTCAGCCTACTACTACTCCTTGCCAGCCTTGGCCAAGACCTATCCGAACATCAAGCGTTTGCCGATGTCGATCCGCTTGGTGCTTGAATCCGTGTTGCGTAACTGCGATGGCAAGAAGGTCACTGAATCTCATGTTCAGCAACTCGCCAACTGGGCACCCAATGCCAAGCGGGTTGATGAGATCCCCTTTATCGTGGCTCGTGTGGTGCTGCAAGACTTTACAGGCGTGCCGCTGCTCGCAGACCTGGCAGCGATGCGCACCATCGCGTCCTCCATGGGCAAGAACCCAAAGGTGATTGAGCCTTTAGTGCCAGTGGATCTCGTGGTGGATCACTCGGTGATGATTGACCACTTCGGCACTGCAGATGCGCTTGATCTGAACATGAAGCTGGAGTTCTCGCGCAACCAGGAACGCTATCAGTTCATGAAGTGGGGTATGCAGGCCTTTGATACCTTCAAGGTCGTGCCACCCGGCATTGGTATCGTGCATCAGGTTAACCTCGAGTACCTGGCGCGTGGCGTGCACAACAAGAAAATCGACGGCACTCCCGTGTATTACCCGGACACCTTGGTGGGCACCGACAGTCACACCACGATGATTAACGGGATTGGCGTGGTCGGTTGGGGCGTCGGCGGCATTGAAGCCGAAGCCGGCATGCTTGGACAACCCGTGTACTTCCTGACCCCCGATGTGGTTGGAGTTCACCTCAAAGGCAAATTGCGCGAAGGCTGTACTGCAACCGACCTGGTGTTGCGGATCACCGAGATGCTGCGGCAGGCCAAAGTGGTCGGCAAGTTTGTTGAGTTCTTCGGTGAGGGGACAGCTTCGCTGAGCGTGCCTGATCGCGCCACCATTGCAAACATGGCACCTGAATACGGCGCCACCATGGGCTTTTTCCCGGTCGACAAAAAGACGCTGGGCTACTTTGAGGGCTCCGGCCGCACCAAAGAAGAGATCGATTCCTTTGAGGCCTACTTCCGGGCACAAGGCATGTTTGGCGTGCCCAAGGCAGGTGATCTGGATTACTCCACTACGCTGGAGCTCGACCTTTCCACTGTAGCTCCTTCACTGGCCGGCCCCAAGCGGCCGCAGGATCGTATCGAAATTGGCAAGGTGAAATCCACATTTGCTGAGCTTTTCGCCAAGCCGATTGCGGACAATGGTTTTGCGAAGCCAGCCGATCAACTCGCCAAGGAATACAAAACCTCCACCGGTACGACAATTCGCAACGGTGATGTGTTGATCGCTGCGATCACCTCCTGCACCAACACTTCAAACCCAGGCGTGCTGCTGGCCGCAGGCTTGCTGGCAAAGAAAGCGGTCAAGCGCGGCCTCAAGGTCGCGCCGCATATCAAGACTTCGCTGGCTCCAGGATCGCGCGTGGTCACCGAGTATCTTGAGAAAGCCAAGCTGCTTGAGCCTCTCGCTGCTCTGGGCTTTAACGTCGCCGCTTATGGATGCACCACGTGTATCGGCAATGCGGGCGACCTGACCCCCGATCTGAATGAAGCCATTACTTCCAATGACATGGTCTGCGCGGCTGTGTTGTCAGGCAATCGTAATTTCGAAGCACGGATTCACCCCAACCTGCGAGCCAACTTCTTGGCCTCGCCGCCGTTGGTTGTGGCATATGCGATTGCCGGCAATATGCAAATTGACTTGATGACCGAGCCTTTGGGCAAGGATGCCAAGGGCCGTGATGTGTTTATCGGCGATGTCTGGCCTACTTCGGAAGAAGTGCAGGATCTGATGAAGTTCGCGATGAACCCGAAGACCTTCAAGCGCCTCTATAGCGATATGACCAAGGACCACACCTTGTGGAACAAGGTGCCAAGCGCCGATGGGCAGGTTTATAACTGGCCCAAGAGCACCTATATCGCCGAGCCTCCCTTCTTTGGGGACTTCGTGATGCAGCCGGGCAGTACACCTGTTATTCGCGGCGCGCGAGTGCTGGGTCTGTTCGGCGACTCGATCACCACCGACCACATCTCCCCCGCCGGGTCGATCAAGAAAGATTCCCCTGCGGGCAGCTTCCTGATCGACAACAAAGTGATTCAGGCCGACTTCAACTCCTATGGTGCACGGCGTGGCAATCACGAGGTGATGATGCGCGGCACCTTCGCCAATGTACGGATCAAGAACCTGATGATCCCTGCACGCGCGGACAGCTCGCGCGAAGAAGGCGGCGTCACCCTGTTCCAGCCGACTGGCGAGAAGATGTTTATCTATGATGCGGCGATGCGCTATATCAAGGAAAACACTCCCACCGTGATTTTCGCGGGCGAGGAGTACGGCACTGGATCATCACGGGATTGGGCTGCTAAGGGCACCCAGCTTCTGGGCGTCAAGGCTGTGGTTGCCCGCAGCTTTGAGCGGATTCATCGCAGCAACCTCGTCGGAATGGGCGTCTTGCCACTGCAGTTCAAGGGTCAGGATTCCTGGCAGTCGCTGGGCATCAAGGGTGATGAGACATTCGATGTCGAATTGCCGGCCGAGATCAAGCCTCAGCAAGACGTGATTTTGAAGATCACCTCGGCCAACGGCGCAACCCGCTCGGTGAAACTGCTTTCTCGTATTGATACCGCTATTGAAGTGGATTACTACAAACACGGCGGCATTTTGCCTTTCGTGTTGAGAGAGCTCCTGGCCGCCTGATCGACGTCTCGTGTCCGCGTCGGTAAGCCCGCCCAGCCTTGCTGGCATCCCCTCGCCCATCTTGCGCCTGCTTGGTGGGTTTGGGGCGGGCTTGATTGCAGCATGGCTCGCCCAAGTGGTACTCAGCACCAATGTGCGGGGCCTCACCTTACCGGCCTTATGGCCGGTGGGCGCTTTAGCATTCGCATTCTCCTGGCGCTATGGCGCCGGCTGGGCCGCAGTGCCAGCGGCGGGCGCCGGGTTGGCCTTGATGTTGCTCGGAGGTGATTGGCGGCTCGCGCTTGCGGCCTTGCTTGGTAGCAGCATCGGATCATCCATTGGCGCTTTGATGCTCGCCCGGCTGCTGCTCTGGAAGCCTGCGGACTACCGGATTGAGGCCACCTTGAGGTTCATCGTGGTGAGCCTCGTAATCGTGGCGCCTGTTAACGCGTGCCTTGCAACAATTACGCTCATCAGCACCGAAGTGCTCCCGTGGACCTTGTTTCCGTCAACCAGTATTGGTCTGTGGATTGCGGATGCGCTGGGAGTTATGGCAATCACACCCCTGGCCCTGAGCTTGCTCTCGCCATCCGGTACGCAAGCCCCTGACGGCGGCCGTCCGTTTGAGTTGGTATTCGCAGCCATCGCGGCCCTGATTGCGTTTGGGGTAACTGCGGTTGGCCAAAGTGGCCTGAGCCAGTACCTTACCGGCCTGCTGTTTTTAACCTACCCATTATTGGTGGCCATTGGGATTCGAGCCAACGAGCGGGCATGCGCAATAACAGTCGCATTTAGCACCTGTGTGGTCCTGCTCAGCTTTCGCCTGGGATTTGGTCTGCCTGAGATCAGCTCCTCCGCCGACACGCTCCCGCGCCCAAGCGCATTGCTGAATGCGTCCTTGATCCTGATGATTGCTGCAACCACCGCACTGCTCTTGCAGGCGGTCTCGAGCGACCGGCGGCATGCTCTGGGACGGATTGCTCGCCAGGCCCGGCAAGATATGTCTACCGGCCTGCTTAATGATCGCGGCCTGCTCGCCGAGCTTGGGGATCGCCTGGTCGCCACGCATCGCCCAACCTATGGCTTGATTGGTATCCAGATCAGCAACTTCGATACGCTCAATGATCTATGTGGCCCAATTACTGCGTTGCACCTTGAACAAAGCGCCGCTGCGCTTTTGCAGCGCCAGCCTGGGATGCTGTTGGCCGCACGCCTGTCTTCAGGCCGCTATTGCCTGATGGTTGGCGCCGAGTCAGTGACCCAGGTGCGCACCGTGGCTCGGGACGTCTATTGCCAACTCAATGGCCAGGTGTTCAAAGCCGACCACGGCAGCCTGCGCCTGATCGTTTCGGCGGGCGGACTCTTGGTTGATAACAAAACGCCGGTGAATGCCGAAGATTGCATGCTTTCGCTTTCCGATGCGATGGCTATCGCCAGCAGCGTGCGTGATCCACAGCTCTTTGTAGAGCCCTTATCCCAAACCACAATCGAGGCACGGCGCGCCTATCAGGAAAAAACGGAGCATATCCGTGAGGCAATCCGCGAGCATCGTTTTGAAGTTTATGCGCAGCCGATCGTAGATTCCGACGCCCCTCAGGGCCTGCTTTCTTATGAGATCCTGGCCCGCTTGCGTGATAGTGCGGGGCACATCATGAAGCCCCCCGAGTTTCTGCCCTTGGCAGCACAAGCCCAGCTGACTGTTGCGCTTGATAGAGGCATTATCCGCAGTGTGTTTTCCTGGTTGGCCCTGAATCCTGACGCGCTGGCCCGAACCCATAAATGCTCGATCAACCTGTCTGGCCTCACCATGAGCGACGGCACCGCGGCCAGCTACATACGCGAGATGCGCAGCCAGTTTTCGATTCCTTCGGAAAAGATCGTGTTTGAAATTACGGAGAGTGAAGCCATCCGTAATCCCGGAGCGGCCTCGCGCCTGGTCGATGAACTGCGTGCAGACGGGTTTTCAATCGCCCTGGATGACTTCGGTACGGGCCTTGCGACCTTCGAGTATTTGAAGCGATTTCCCATCGACTATCTGAAAATCGATGGATCGTTTATCCGCAATTTGATCAACAACCCGATTGATGAAGAAATTGTTCTTTCGACAATTCGAGTAGCTCATCGGCTCAACGTTAAAACCGTTGCCGAGCATGTACACAGCCAGGAAATCTATGATCGGCTGTGTTCATTGGGAATCGATCATCTGCAGGGTGACTTGATCAGCCGCCCTCGCCCGCTTGCTGATTTATTCAGTGACGAACTCGCGCTTACCAATGCTCAGGAAGTTGTCCACTAGCCTCCAGTTCGCGCCATTGGTTCCACTCGAGGGCCGTGTCGATATCCCACAGCTTGGGTAATACCCTTACCTGCAAGCCCTGCGAGATAGCGCAGTTCAAAGTGTCTTCAAAAGTTGTACTGGTGCTCCAGCGCGGACGGGTAAACATTCCGGTAGCCTCGGCAGCAGGAAGATTCTTCAAACCCAACAAGGCGAATCCACCATCTTCCGTGGGACTGATAACAACATCATGATCATTCAAGGCATTAGCGGCGTCAGCGTAAATGCGAGGCCCAAGCAAAGGGCAATCCGAACCCACGATCATCGCCTGATCAGCATGCTCCAGTGCCAATCGAAACGCGCCGACCATGCGCTCGCCCAGTTCCCCTTCGCACTGGTGGTTGAACTGCAGTTTTGGAAACCGCGCTTGAGCCGAGATTAACCATGGATTCGACGAGTCGAGCGAAGTCAGCTGCAGGGCTGCGAAATTGGCAGGATGCAACTCGATCCAGCGATGGGCCTGAGTCAGGGTAATCTCCAGCAACTCCTCATAGGCCACGAGCGCTGCTGGCGCGCCGATTTCATTGGCCAGGCGGGTTTTCACCTCACCCAAGGCAGGCGTGCGCGCCAAAATGACCAGCGCGGTCGAGCTAGCGGGTATCAAGGTAGCGGGCTCGAAGCGCGCGAGGATCGGCGCCAAAAAAGTATTGCCAACGCAATAGCCACATCAAACGGATGGTTGGCCATGCGCCGCGCTTATCCCAGCGTCTTGGGTCAACGCCAACCTGGGCACTCACCGCTGCGCCGCGACCATAGGCTCGCTTAAGTTGGCGACACAGCTCAATGTCTTCCATCAGCGGCTGATCCTTGAATCCGCCTATAGCCGAATATGCCTCCCGGTCCATGAACTGGGCTTGATCGCCTGTGCTGATTCCGCTTATTCGCGAGCGAAGGTTGATCATGAAGGCAACCAGCCGAAGCAAACCACTTGGCTGACCTAGCATCCTGACATCAAAGCGCCCCCACGAGTGGGTCAATAGGGCTTGGCGGACATCATCTGCCCAGCTTGCAGGCAAGGTAGTGTCGGCGTGCAAAAACATCAGGATTGGGCTGCGCGATAGCAAAGCCCCGAGGTGCATCTGCCGGGCACGCCCAGGGCTTCCATGCGCCACCTGAGCCCCCGCTTGTAAGGCGATGGCAATCGTGTTGTCCCGACTGCCACCATCCACCACCCAGACTTCAGCGGCCTGCCCCAGAACTTGCTTTACACAGGCTTCGATTTTCGCGGCCTCATTCAGTGCCGGGATCACGACCACAATCGCGTTGCGAGGGGCCTTAGCGTCGATCGTTCAGGCTCCAGTCGTAGTCGAGAAATCCCAAAGCAACTTTGCCTTCACGGATCAGAGCTTGTGAGGCGGGGTCCGCGCTCAACTCTTGGGCATAGCGCGCAAAAAAT
Organism: Burkholderiales bacterium; assembly: GCA_027487815.1. GTDB lineage: Bacteria > Pseudomonadota > Gammaproteobacteria > Burkholderiales > Burkholderiaceae_E > JAIYCW01. Next base: position 239 of record JAIYCW010000023.1, on the reverse strand, counting down.
ACCTCGCGCGATGTGGTGCCTTTGAAACCCTTTTCGAAATCTCCGCGATACCAATCGAAGATTTTGGACACTTCCAGTTTGCCATTAGCCGTGTTAAACCGGTTGCGGGTCTTATCCCTCAGAAAGCGCCGTGTGCTGTCCTCTAACTGCGCTTCCAGCCGGGTCGCCACCAGAGCCTCCGGGCGCAAGGCCGGGCAGCCTACAGATGCGCAGACCACCACCACATGGATTCGGGGTTC
>JAIYCW010000046.1 GCA_027487815.1 Burkholderiales bacterium | reverse complement strand
CAGGACTGTATCCGGCAAGACGCCATCGATCTTTTGGTCAAGAGTGTGGACCAGTGTTTTGCGCAGTTCCACAACGCAGTGAGAAGCACCAAAAAAGGTGAGAAGCTCCCAATCTTTCTTAACTTGTACTCGGTGCCCATTGCTCGCGATGCGCCTGCCGTGAACGGCTTGATCGGGCCCTGGCTATGGAAGGGGCTAAAGCGCAACAAGGTGCCGCCTGCGCTTTATCAGCCGGTTGTGGAGCGCATTTTTGCTGATCTGCAAACCATGATTGCCAAATGGCCCGGTGCTCTAGGCGATTCGCGCTTGCATGTCGTGGATACTGACTCCGTGGCGCTTATACCCGCCCAAGCGGGAAGCACTGGGGAGAGCGGGGATTGGCTCAATGAGATCCATCCGAACCGCAGCGGTTGGTCCAAGCTGAGCATCGCTTGGGAGCAGGCGCTTGCCAATCAAGGGATTGCGTAACTGGGGTGCTGTAGAGGGCGCCGCGCGGCTGGCGCGGCGTCACCTGGATGGCATTAATGCGTCCCCGGGTTCGTGGAAACAGCGCTGCGTCTTGATCGTCGCTTCAGTCAAGGCCAGTTAACGCTGAGATTTGTCTTGCGGCGGGGGCGAAGACTAGCCGCTTTATGGACGGGTTCGACGTTGGAGGTTAGGTGTCACTTAATTCGCAGTATCTCCGAGTGGGCATCGCGAACTGCGCTCGCGAACGCGAACTGAAACTCCTTGATCGTATGCACGTAGCCGACTTGCGAAGGGCGGTTTCAAATCCCTCTTTGGGTTGAATGTTCAATCTACTGTCCCTGAACGGCCGAGCGTAAAGCTCTAATTTCCGGTGGCTGCGAAGTGAACAGATCTTCGCTGTAGTCCTCATGCGGCACGAGGGCGTTGTCGCTCCACCTGAGCACCTGAAAATATTTGCCAGTAAGCCCAGAATGCTTCGGGCCAATTTCTATGTTGATTCCCTGCTCTGCCAGATAGCCAAACCAATCATGGAGCAATTCTGCCTGGTGGGCTTGACTCATAAACACGTACGCATGCGTTTCATCTCTTCCGATACTTCCCAAGTTGAGAGATTCAAGCTGCCTGTCAAGATTTAGCACAACGCGAAGCAGCTCCTCACCACGGAATGTAAGGCGAATTTTCTGGTACGAGGACGTGGACCGCTTTTGACGAGATGCTCGGATGGTAAATCGTGGAAATGGCCAAATAGCCACGGTTTTATCAGCAAGCGGCCCCTCATTATGTATGCTGATGAACCCTAACTCGACAAGTGCGTCAAAGTCGTCAAAAGTGTCGGACGGCCCAAGAAGGCTGTAGTCCATCCCGTTGTTCGATCCCCGTCGGTGGCCGTCCCAGGTGAAGGGGAAGCAATTGTGAAAAGCTACATAAGCTCTGGCAATTCTTTCGAACAGCCTAGCCTGATTTGCTTCAAGTAGCCGTAAAGAATCAAGCGTCATAATGGATACGCTTCTGCGTGCCGCGGTTGCTTTCCGTGCCAGGATTTCAGACCAGAGGCCTTGAATTTCTGTGTCAGAGATGTCTTGAACGCAATCGAGGAACTTGCGCAACCAATCGGTTGATACAGTGCCGGGCTCTTCATGCCCATCACGCTGTTGGAGTATTGCTATTGCTCTAGTGGTCGTTGTGTCGATGTTTCGCTGACGTAGTGTCTCTATGCGCTTGAGTCGCTCGACAGCGCGGATTTCCAGGTCAACTGATCCATTCAGGCTTGAAGCTTCCGCCTGTTGACGGGCCTGTGCTAGCTGAGTAATTTCATAGGTTTTGACGTCAACCGCCGCCTTCCCCTCCGCGAGAATAGCCCGGGGCTTGTACATCGTCCCAATGGCCGAGGCGAGCTTTTCAATTAAAAGTGCAACAGCGGTGCCTATTCCAGCGAGATCGCTGACGGTGGTGCCGCCAGAGGGAACCTTGGGTTCAGCGTTTGATGGCTTGTCGGACATTGACTCGATTCTGATGTTGCTGATTAACGTTTTAAGAAGCTCTTTGAACCGATTGCGTGTAAAGGGTACCTGCCGCCAGATGCTTTTCGCAACTGCGGTCTAAAGTTTGAGGTAGGGCGCGTTGTCGGGAATTGCCCTTCGCTGAAGGATAGGCTTCACCGCAGCTATTCCCACAGGACATTGAAGTCAGTCCTGTTCGCATAACTAGGTGCTGGGGCTCCTTTCGCTTCCAGGCCTGCGGGGACTGAAAAGCTAATTTGCTCTCTTGCCAGACCGGCTTCTTCAAGTGCATCTCTTACAACAATGGCTCGCGCTTTAGCAAGCTCCGTGTTTGCAGCTGGCTCTATTGCCTCGCTATGCGACGTGATTAGAATGGTGCGAAATTTCTGAGCCTTTAGCTTGGTGGCCGCATCAAGTATCCGCGCGCGATCATTCGGCGAAATTTTTGTGCTGCGACCAGCGAAATAGACCGGTGTAAGTTGCCTTTCTATTAGCAGCCGCTCTGACTTGGTGGACTCTGAATCAGAGTCTTTTGCACTGCTAGCGGCGCTTGAGGGCGGAGAGGCATCTGGAACAACATCTTTAATGTCTTTGTAGAGCTTTGCTGCGCCACCTACCACTGCAACGCCAACCAGGCTGTATGCGACCAACTTATTGTTTAGCAGGCGATCCTTAAGCCTATCAAAGAACGTGCCGTCCGACATGTTGGTTGCGCCTGGTTACATTTATGGGAAGCAACGGAGAGTCATTTGTGCGGAGCCCGTAGTTTGCATTGCCTTTTTGGCCTGTAGCTCGTCGTAAGGATAGGCAAGGTAATACCGCCTTAGCTACGGAAATGGATTCCGCGTTTTTGCAAAGGAACTTACCCGAATCACCAATAATCGCCGAGTTGCTCATCGAACCTATTTCACTTGGAACATCCCGTTGAATTGCCAGGAGTAATCCCTAGAGATCCATGGATTCAATGGTTGACGGGCCAACAATCAACCCAACGAACGGGCTCCAAAACGGGACCCCACGCAAAACACCAATAGCTAGGGGAAAGCGATGCTTCCTATGTTCCCCAAAGTTCGAGTTAGGCTAGCGTTAACGCTAGCCCACCCACCCACCCGGCCGGCTTCTGTCACTATCGGCGGTTACTTGCGGACTAAAGCTCTTCTATCTTGTCAAACAACCACTTGCCAATACCTACGGTGGCGGCGCCGGCAAGATAGCAGGCAAGAATTCCAGATCCAACGGTTGCAAAAGTAGCGCTGGCCACTTGAGCGCCTATTTCGCCTACAACCTTCGTAGCAATTGCAGACGACTCTATTGCCTTGTCTGTCGCCCGACCAGCTAGGCTTCCGACGTCACCATTACCAGTTTTTGCAGCAACCGTCGCGGCAACCGCGGCGGCAATCGCCTTGCGGGCACCCTCGGTAATCGCAGGGTCGCCGCGAAACGACTCTACGCACTTTGCGAGCGCTTCACCTTGGCTCATCATTATCGGCTCTCCATTTTGCATATATACATTGTTTTGTACCACCTTACGGTGGCGATTACAAGGGTAATCCCCCCATTTTCCACTGGGGGGGATTACCGTTCCTTTGGCTAAACATGATCCAAACGGACTGGTTGCTCCATTGCAGTTACTGTGTTGGTGCGTAGGTGTAAGTAGCCGCACATACCCGTCTGTAAAGCGCTCAGAGCGGAAGATTTGGTTTTGGCGCAGCTCAAAGAGTTCAAGACGAGCAGCTTTATTGCCTGACGTGGCAAAGCTGCGGCAACTCGCTGTAAGCGTGGCTCGGCAAACTGTAGTCAGTGGAATGCAGAGTGGACCGCAGGCAACGCGATCAAGCTGACCGATGCCCAGCAAGGCAACCCGCAACAGAATTTCCTCGAGGAACGCTTCAAACACACCGTGCCATGCGAATGGCTCACACAGCACTATTCGGTGAGCATCCAGGACTTACAAGACTTTGCTACGTAATGGAACTAGTTCAATAATCACGACTACCCCACGAGGCCCGTGGGTGGCCGGACCCCGAAGTAGCCCCTGGCCATTCGTGCGTGGCTACATTGCGGCTGAGGCGCTTGGAAAATCTGGGAACCACCCTTAATCTGACACGGAAGCGTATCGTGGAGTGCGAACAGGTTGCAGTTCTCAGCACAAAGCGAATTGGTGCGGCAGCAAAAACGCCACCGGCCTGGTTTCACCGGTCACAACTCGAGGGATTCAATGCAGCAAATTGATCACCGACTCATCAAACTCCTAATCGGAGTGATCGCCTTAGCTCTGGCGTTTTTTGTGAAATATGTAGCAAGTGTGGACTTGGGATCTATTAGTTATGCGTATCACACTAATGCGAGGGACTGGTTTGTTGGCTTGCTGTTTGCGGTAGCCGCCCTGTTTATCTCCTTTAAGGGCGAACCCGGCAAGGGGGAACCGGGCAAAGGGAAACTGGGGGTGGAGCGATGGTTAACGATCCTTGCAAGCCTTTGTGCTGCGCTGGTCGCACTCGCACCTTGCGACTGTAAAAAACCCTACACCCTAGTTGGCATTGTCCACTGGCTCGCTGCAGGGGGCCTTTTTGCAATCATGGGATATTTTTGCTGGCGATTTCGTCGAACAGCGAAGGGTAAGGTTCCTAAATACCCGCAAGCAAATCGAAGAGTTCTGCTCTACACGGGTTGTCTACTCTGCATGATTGTGTGCGTATTCATGTTGGGCGCATACTTGTTTAAAAAGACGGCAATTGACCATGAATGGCCCCAGTACATCTTTTGGGTTGAGACCCTCTTTCTTGTTGCGTTTGGCGTTTCTTGGCTGACCGCGAGCCGAGCACTTCCTGTTATCACAAATCCTATGGAGAAGTTCCACATCCTCACTGGACAGGCGGACGAAGACATAGCCGGTGAAACGGACAATGATCGTCTCCAGGCGTCTCAACTACCTACTGCGCAGGCGTAGCGCTGCGAACAATAACGGGTGTGCGGGAAACGCCCAGCCGGACTCGCGGCGCAATGCAAAGACCGCGCGCTGGGCGAGGGCCGTCGACCAGGTGGGCGGCAAATCTTCCTTCTTACGCGAGCACCCGTTCTCGCTAAGAGGTTGCCACGGTCCGCGCTCTCAACATCTGTTGCGGTGCAACGGTGGCGCGGTCGCTTAAGCCACCTGAGGCAGTCCAGGCGGCGGATATTGCCTACACAAGTACTCAGCCTGCCCCGGAATCACGGTGGAGCGCTTGTAAATGAGGTCTGCGACGTGGCCTTGCCTCAACTTACCCTACACCGGGCGAGGCGGCTTGCGCCGCCGCCGGGTTTGGTACCCGATGGAGGAGCGCAGCCGGTTACGATTGCCTGAGACATCGGTTCGGTCGATGATGTCGAGCCTGGCCGGAGCTCGTGTGAGACGCAGCGGTTATCGTTACGTGCGACTTTAAGGGTCGGGACTTGCGGAAAGGACGCTGCACCTCGATCGTCAGTTCAAGTCAGGCTGGCAACACTGCGCTTTGCCTTGAGGCGAGTGTACGTTGCCGATTCACGAGCAACGCGAGGCCAAGCAGCATTAACCACATCTGGGAGGCCTCCGGGATCGGGGCAGAAACCAGTCCATTGAACGCGCCTATGTTGCCAAAATCCGAGTAAGCGCCCCGGATGTCGTACGGCAACGGGTTACGAATCCGATCACCGATCGTCCCAGCAAACGGGGAGGAAATGTAAGCGCCGGTTTGGGGGTCGGTGCTTGTGCCCCCTGAGAGGTTGCCGCACCCACCGGCCGGTACGTCTGAGGAGGTAATGCAAAAAATGTTGTTAAACGTTAAGGCCGTGGCTGTGCTGTTCGAATGCAAACCGGATATCGCGAGAAATCCGGAGTAGTCATAGGACAGAACCATCTCGGTGTTCGCCGACAAAACAAATTCGGCTGAGGCCTGCTTTTGAGCCAGCCCAGCGCCATTGAGGTCGTTGGTGTACAGCAAAAGCGTCTCAGCCCCGGTCAAGCCACCTGCAAAAGTGTACGAAAACGCCGAGTCTGACCACGCGGGCGGGTAGCCAAGGTATTGCAGTGGCCCAGCCGGAATCTCTCTCGTTTCATAATAGGATGACCAGGTGCCTGGGCCGTAGCCACCGACATTCAGGCTCGCACGAAAGCTACCGTTATAAAACTGAACGTTGGGCGCAATTCCGTCGTTCGGATCAAGATCGATCAAGGTTACGTTTAAGGGCGTTCGGTTGAACTCCAGATAGGCGGCCGCGTGCGTGGCCGTGCTAAGGCACAGGGCCATCGTGGTCAACATCGCTGCCGGTACGAGGGAGGTATTGGGACGAGGGATTTTGTAACGCATGGGATGTCTCCAGTAGATAGAACAATCGATGGAAGCGGGCTAATCGCCAATGCGCGCCGAAATCCAGAACGAGCCAACCGGGCGAGCACTGAACGACAAGTACAGAGTACGCGGGCCGCGTGTCAGGCATGTTGCGACGCAACAAAGCCCTTTTTGATTGTAAGGTGGTATTCGGCGCGCGAGCCTCTTACTGGTGCATCACCAAGTAGTGCAAGCAAGAGGGAATCCTGACCCGCGTGTTGGCTGCGTGCTCCAGATGGCGCAAGCAGCTCGTGGACCATTCGAACCAGCCGCCAACATCGACATGACCGAGCGCATTGCAACATTGAGGGCCTGTGTCTGGAGCACTAGGCAGGAGTTGATCGATGCGTATGGCCATAAGTGCGTGGGCGTTCCGAGCCAACAAGCAAAGCCATTGCTATCCGCGCGTTACGGCGCACCGGGTCCGAGTGCATATCAGCACGATCGCATAGCCACCGGATAAGGGCGCGCGGGTTACATGTGCCAAAGGGATCGGTAGCACATCGTCATTGGGATACACGCAGCAATAGTTCTGAGAGTTAGGGTGAAGGCGCTTTGCGGGGGCCGCCAACAATACGAGCGGGATTGTCAGTCGAATCCCCTTGGGTCGATGCCTAAACCCAAAACGCGCGAAGCGGTAGCGCCACGTGATGCCTAGGATGCAGCACGCGGGCCGACAGGCCACCGTGCACGTCGCCGCGCGGTTTGGGCTTGCGACACGCATGATGAAACGGGTGATGGACCGGGCGAACATCTGCAGCCGCAAATCCATGGGATTGCCAAGTCAAGGAAACCAAACCGCTAAGCCGAGATGCGCTCTTTCACATACCAGCGATCGAAACAGCACGGTGATACAAGTACTCAAACCAATGCAGTCACACTATCGGCATATACGCGCCGTACGATCAAGTATGCGAGCCTAGGAATCGAGAGATCTTGGGAGGCAGCTCTTGATCAATCGATGCCAGGGTCGTTCCGGTAACCCGAGCAATCTATTAGGAGAGCGACAATGAAGGCCCTGTTATCAATTGTGTGCAGCGTTGTTTGGATGGCTTCTGCGCAACTTGTGCAAGCGGAGTCCGCAGCAACGGCTGCGGTGAGAATTGACTCCATTACCCTGACCGATCTCGCCCCCGATGACGGGGTCTTGCCTACATTCGATATCCGCAACATCACTGTCTACGGATCCGCGAACGCGGTGAACACCCCGTTACCGGACCCCTTTGACCTCAATGTCATAAGAACCAGGACATCGCTGGTGCCACTTAGCGTGATTGCGCCAGTACCCGAAGGCTTCGATATTCGTGCAAGCGGCCAGTTCAGTGGCGGTACTTTAGGGACACTACAAAGCGATGTGGCCGTGGGATTGGACGGTCGGGCGACGGTGTACTCTGAGGTGAAGTACGACTTCGCCCTGTCGCCACACACGTCGGCGACGTTTGTTGGCTCGCTTTCAGGATACGCAGCCCTCGTTGGTCAGCAGGCAGGAGCAAACGAGCAGCTGAGTTCCACAGAAGCCCGTTTTCTGGTCTTCGGAGATCTGATTCCGCAACGCGGCGTGCAGTTTGTATTGCCTGTACAACTTTTTCCGTCCGGTTCCGACTACTCGTTTAGGGAACTGCGTGACAGCCTGGATATCAACTTTACGGTTACCAATAACACCGACTCAGTGCAGGTGTCGCAGTATTGGATATTTGTAAACTCCCATGCCAGAAACTCGGCGATGGTGGCATTGATACCTGAGCCCCATGAGTACATGACGTTGCTGGCGGGTCTGGCGCTGGTTGGCGCTCGGGCAAAGCGTCAAAAGCCTGCGCAAGAGTAGCCTTTTGGGCGTGAGCATCCGGTGTTAATACGTTGAACCCATATCGCCCATGCGCTCGCCGGGACGTCAGCAAGTTCATCAACGCCTACGAGACGGGTTTTCTGGTAGTGCGTTGCAATGGGTTGCAGACTGAAGACTCTGCGCTGCTCCGGCACGGCCTGAACGGCGCGCTCGCGCACCTCTTGTGAAAACGCGTTTAACTTGTTCATGGCTCAATCCTTTCAGAGTACGGAGACTCCTCAGATCCCTGGCGCTTTAATCGTCTCAGCTATCGCTTGGTAGGGGACGCAGGCTAAAGTGTTAGTAGTGCAGCGTTTCACGCGGAATTCACACTACCGCAACTTGCCAGCGCTACCGTCGCAATTGAACGAACATTGTGTGGTGCTGCGGCACCGGGGAAGACATAGATGAAGCGATGGTTAGTGAGCTTTGGCATCGTAGTCAATCTTGTCTGGCAAAGCGGCGCCTTTGCACAGTCTTTCTCGCTTGTGCGCGCTGAGACCCGAGACTGGCTCGATAGTCCGGTAACCGATACCAACAACATTGGACCAATTAACACCTCGTGTTCCTCTTTTGCCTACCCCGTAGTTGACCCGAATCCGAGCGCCTGCAGCTCGGGGCGCTATACAAGCACTGCCTCTGTAGGGGACCTCAAGGTTACGGCTGACACGATTGTTCGGCGCCCGAGCGAAGGGGCGGCGACGCAGGTGACCTCGGCAGGCTACGCCGCGGCCAACTTTACCGATGATGTGGTAATCGTTGGCACTCCTGGAGGTGCCGCGAGCTTTACCGCAAGGCTCGTGATGGACTCATTCAATGTCGTAACAGGCGTGCCAGGCAACGCCTATGATTTATTCAGTGTTGAGGCTTCGCTTTTATTCTTTAACGCCTTTGTGCTCACGGGCCTTCGAGATGATGTGTCCGTTTGGGGCGATCGTACAGTTTACGGGGAGCCACCCCCCATTTCGCTGGATGTTTCGTTCGGATTCGACAACGATGGATTCGCCCGCGGATCAGTTACTCAGGCTATAACTGCTTCGAGCCAAGCAGCCGCAGTTTCCTACTACCCTTATGGCGAACTCGGAAGGTCCGCGCAGTTGCATTGGCGGTGGGCGGGTATTGAAAACTACCGGATTGATGGCGTACTAACCCCAGTTTCGCTGATGGACATCCGGTCCGCATCTGGCTTTGACTACCGATACGGTGTGAGCCCCGTTCCTACCGTATCTCCTCTAGGCGCAATGATTGCTGGATTGGTGTTTCTATTCGGCGTGAGGAACTTGAGTTCATCCGGGTTGCGGGCAAAAAAGATTGCTACGGTGTAGCGCACTAAGCTAAGGGCCTACGGCCTCAGCGGGAACCAGACAAGTTTCTTGAATTTGGGCGAACTGCATATCGCCAGCCTGAGGGTTTCGTAGGTTGGGAAAACATGGAAAATGGGAGGATTACCAGATCAGTTTGCATCGACAGAGAGGAGCTTTCGAAGTTCCGCCCGATACTCATTGGTTAGGAGTCCGAAAGTGTTCTCTTTCGCAATATCGTTAGCAGCAGCTTCAAGCTGAGAGAGCTTTGCGTATTCCTTTGCGGCCAAAAAATTCTTTTTTAACTCACTGAACTCTTTCTTTGCTCGAAGGGTGGAGATGGTGCTAATGATCGCGACTTTTACTGCTTGAGCCCGCGCAATGTCATAGTAGAGATCGAAACCATATGATTGCCTCAGCTCGGAATTTTGAAGAAGTACAACGGCCTCGCGTAGCGGCGAGAGTGCATCTGCTTCAAGCTCAGATACATAGCCGACTGCACGTAGTGCCTTCTCGGCGCGAGTTAGACTATTCCACTCTCGCGCGACAGTCTCTATCGTCGAGACTCCGAGAACGTTCAGAGGTGAAAGGCGCTGATCTAAGCCGACAAGTTCTGGTTGATTCAGCTTCCATGCGGCCTTTAGTATTTGTTGGGCTTCTCGGAGTTTCTTCACCCACTCCTTGTCTGTATCTTGTGGTGGGTTCTTCGAAGCTTTGATAGTAGTGCGTGCCAGTTGATTCGCGTTCTTGGTCTCCGTGGGCGCGAGTTCATAAGCTGCCCTTGCTTTTTCGTACGAAAGCAAAATGTAGTTGTTGTCCCAGTCATCAGAAAGTCGAAAGCTCTTCGGGCGCGCCAGGTTGTAGTAAAAGCGGGAAGTGATTCTCAGGACGGAAGAACGCTGGCTTTCATTCGCGGTTTGGTACGCTTTGATCATAATCGCAGCACCATCCTTTGCGACTGACTCAAATTGTTGCTTGTCATTGTTGCTGAGTTGTGCAACCTCGAGGTAGATCGCGGCTTTATCAAGAATCGCCTCTGTAAGAAACCGGCGATTCTGAGTTTCCTCGAAGTGCCGAATCGCTTCGTCTGCCCAGAACATTGCATTGGGCTTTAGGGAGCTATCGTTTTCGGTCGTTCGGTAGAGCCTGTTAAGGTACGAAAGAGCCTTTGACGTTTTTTCTGCGTCAAGAGTTTTTCTGTCGGAAAGCGAAGCCTGTTTCCATGACACTTCAAATGCATTTCTTGCACTTAGCAACGGTGTGGGTAGCTGATCTTCAGGTGCAATCGTCTTGGCGGCCTTGGTGGCTTCGGCCGCCGCTATCCATGAGTCGGTGATTGCGGAAAGGTTTGTGTTTTGTGCTGGAATATTGAGTTGCAGAGCAGACCGGAATGCTGCATAGCCGAAGGACATACAACCAATGAACATTAATACTAGCGCTGCGAATCGCCAGCCTTCTTTAGATTTTCGAAAAAACCCGTATGACAAACCGGCCAGCAGAATCAGCATCAAAGCAACTATTCCAAGATTACTTGAGGCAGCGGCCTTGATAATGTCAGGAAGATTCCTCACTAAGTCGTCCATGTCTGATCCACTTTAGAAGTCAGAGAGAAGTAGGGCCTACTCAAGCTTGTAAAACATCACGTCCAACCAGGTGCGTGCACTGGTAGGTGAGTCGCGTTTGTCTTGCGGCGAAGTGTAAGGGTCGTTGATCGATTTTGCCACTTCAAGCGATTCCAAGGGGAAGTTGAACCGTTTGCAGCGTTCGGCACTTGGTCACTTAGCCCCCATTTCGAAGATGGAACCTAGTTATGACGCGGGCAAGCCCGTGGGCGGCGGGGTGAGTTTTGAGTTCGCAGGGTGCTTTGGTCTGATTCACTTTTCTTGCGCCGCCCGGTTCGAGTCTTTGTGAGGGGTGAAGCTCGTGCTCCCGGTTTGATGGTGTCTGAACCGCGGAGGAGTCAAGGAAAGCAGGCTCGACTGGGTCCACACGACATCAAGGTGCCAACAGGAGACGCAAGGCCTGGCTAACGCAGGTAGTGCGCCATTGTTTCTCGGGAACGCGACAGTCCGATGTTTATGGGCAATCCGGGCTCGCTTACCCATGATCTTTGCTCCAATCCAATGAGGTTGCCAAAAGCTGCTAGGTATCTGATGTCCAATTGCCGTCAAATGCGTGCGCTACCTGCCAAAAGCCCATTTGGTTACTCCCAGAACCGCATGCCTCTGCCAAATGGGAGAGGCAAATCGACTTCGAAACCATCGTTTCGATTCCATGGGCAAAAAAAGCCAAGCTATTGCGCAAAATTCATCTTGCTTTGATTGACGCTGTCACGAGACTGCACACATAATCATTTGGAGTCTCAAGGGGAAACTGCCCCGCGGAATTCAAACAACGAGCGCCTCAACACGCCCCGTGTTCTTTTGCACGGAGTCGGCGGTATGAGGTGTGGCTAAAGTAGGGTGGGCTTTTGTTGATTAAGGACGGATTGGAAATGCCCTGGGCAAGGGTATGGGGCTACCTCGCGCGTCGTAGCCCGCGTGGTGCCGACTCCGTCGCGACACCTACCATTGATACCGCAGATTTTGTATGGGCTCTTGGTTCGATTTGCGCCTTAAACAAGCGGACCTTTGACGCAGCGCTGCTTAGCAAGTCCTTCGCGCCGCCGTACAGCATGGATTCGCTACGAACCGTCGGGCGGCAGCTCGGCTTGGAACTGGTCGAGAAACGCACGACGCTACGTTCTCACTTCGGTAGTCCAGCGCCATTTATCGCGCTATTGCATCCCAACAATCGCGATCAGGCGCTGCAGCACAAGCTTGCGATTGTGGTGAAGTGCGACGAGCAAAGCAGTTTGCTGTTTTTGCGCGAGCAGCGCGAACCGCTAAATTGGTCGACGAAAGAACTCGAACTGCAGTACGCCGGTACTGCCATCAGCATTGATCTTGTCGCCGAACCGGTATCGGATCCGGATGCCATTACCACCAATGGGGCGAACTTTGGGTTCGGGTGGTTTTGGCATGAATTGATGCGCTTTCGCCGTGCTTGGTGGGAGGTCATCGCGGCATCACTGGTGTTGCAAGTCATGGCGCTGGCCATGCCGCTGCTCACCCAAGCCATCATCGACAAAGTTGTCGTGCATCGCACCGAGAGCACGCTGATTGCTATCGCGGCAGCCATGCTTGTCTTCTTGGTGTTTGGTGCGATTTTGCGCTGGGTGCGCCAGTATCTGATCCTGCTGGTGGGCAATCGCGTTGATGCCGCTTTGGGGCAACAAGTGCTTTATCACCTGTTACGCCTACCCGCCCTGTACTTTCAACAGCGTCCGACCGGCGTGATCGCTGCCCGGCTCCAGGGTGTCGAGACGATCAGAGAGTTTCTCGGGTCCGCGGCGGTGGCATTTGTCCTTGATCTGCCGTTTCTGATTCTCTGTGTTGTGGTGATGTTCTTCTACAGCACCATCCTCACCCTCTACGTCCTTGCTATCCTCGCGGTTCTTGTGGTTCTATCAATCGCTCTGGCGCCGGTGTTTCAAGCGAGGCTGAACACCCAGTTCTTGATGGGAGCGCGCAACCAGGCCTTTCTCACTGAGTATATTGCGGGGATGGACACCGTAAAGAGCCTGCAGATGGAGCCTCAGCTGGATCGGCGCTATCAAAGAATGCTCGGGCAGCTACTGGATACCACCTTGGCTACCCGGCAGCTGGGAAACACCTACCAAACCATGGCCGACACCTTGGAGCAGTTGATTACTGTGGGCGTACTTGTCCTGGGGGCTTGGGTCGTGATGGACAGCACGTCCTTCGAGGCTGACCCCGGCAAAGGCGTGTTTACGATTGGCATGTTGGTCGCGTTTCAGATGTTCGCAGCGCGGCTTTCCCAGCCAGTGATGCGTCTGGTGGGCCTGTGGCAGCAGTTTCAGCAGGCGAGGCTCGCTGTGGTGAGGCTGGGCGATGTCATGAAGGTGCCCACCGAGCCGCATAGCATTGTGCCAACCCGCCGTTATGAAGGGCGTGGACGCCTTGAAATGGTGGACTTGAGCTTTCGGTATGATCCGCAGCGCCCCATGGTGTTCGAGCACTTCAATGCAAGCTTCGAGCCGGGCCAGCTGATTGCATTGATGGGGCCTTCTGGCTGCGGTAAGAGCACACTCGCCAAATTGCTTCTGGGATTTTATTCACCCTCCGGGGGCCAGGTTCGGATCGATGGTGTGGATATTCAGCACCTCAATGCCAATGAGCTGCGAGCGGCATTTGGGGTGGTGCCGCAAGACACCGTCCTGTTCTCGGGCACGGTCTTTGACAACATCGTGATGGCCAATCCGATGGCGGACTTTGAGCAGGTGGTGCAGGTGTGCAAACTGGCCGAAATACACGACACGATCGAAGCGCTGCCCAAGGGCTATCAAACCGAACTGGGTGAACGCGGCGTGGGGCTATCGGGCGGTCAGCGCCAGCGCCTTTCCATTGCGCGCGCGTTGCTGAAACGCCCCAAGATCCTGCTCTTCGATGAACCCACGAGTGCGCTCGATACCGATACGGCTGCGCAATGGGGCAAAAGCATTGCCCGTATCCGGGGGCAAGTGACGATTGTGATGATCACCCATGCGTTACCGCCCGGACTTACGCCCGACACAGTCATTCGTATGGGGCCGAATACCAAATGAACTTTCGGGCCTTTCCCACATGCAAAATAGGTGCACCTGAGTTTTCTGGTGAGCCAGATCTGAATCTTCGATCGATGAATTTAGGTAATTCCGCGCCGACCCATCGCTTGAGCAGTATTCAAAACCCGAACTGGTTGACGACCGCCAGCGATGCGTACCTAGATCAGAGATGTGAGGGAGCCTTGACAAGGTATGGGTTAATTAAACGGGGGCGTGAATGCAACACGTTCGGGCCCCGCCAAGAATCTTTGATAGATTTTAAGGAGTAGTCATGATTAATGATGCCATTGGAAACACGGCGCGGTCCGATCCGTCAAAGAACAAAGAGCCTGCCAACGCATCGACTAGCACATCGTCTTCGGCAAATCCTAGCGCTAGGACATCGATTGGCCGCCGTGCGGTGTTAGGAGGCGTTGGAGCCGTAGCGTTCATGGGGATCTCAGGCTGCGAAACCATGTTTTTGTCCGAGGAAGCTCAAGCGACTTCGACTCCTATTCGATGGAATGAGGAAGTACGGTTTGCCGATGGGCGTGTGATCGTTGTTAGGCAAGGTCGAGGAACAAGTCGTTTGTATAACGGAAATCGGGTTGTACTCCGCGCTACTTTGGCTAGCTTGAGGTTCGTCATCCCCGAGATCCAGAGCACACCGATTGAATGGAGTGATCGGTTCATGCCTTTGATCCTAAATGTGTATGAAGGGGAACTTTACGTTGGAGGCTCCCCTTTTCTAGGGCGCCATTTCGAAGAGTTTGGCCGACCAAGGTCAGGTTGGGTAGTACAGCGGTATGACCCGTCAACACAAGCCTGGGTTCGGATTCCAGCGTCTAAAACTCCTGAGCCCATTCGCAAGACTAACCTACTTATAGATCTCCCACCGCCCGAGTCTTTCAAGCTTGTAACGTTGGAGATCAAAGCTAGCGTTGCCTATAACGGAAATTCAGGTATCGACTTGGAGATCAAGCAACTTGATCCAAACAGGCGGACAACCTATGGAAGTGGATATCGCGATCAGGCTTTAACGGACTAAGGGTTTCAAAATGCCAACTGATATTGATTACGCTTGGATGGCTGCAGCTGCTTACGACACGCCCGAAAGTAGATCTAATAGTATTAAGGTGCCATCTGGTTGGGTGCAACTAGATGAGCTCGCTACATTAGCTAGCACTAAATCTGGATTCGCGGCGGCCGCATACCAGAACGCTGCAGGGGAAACGGTCATATCGTATCGAGGCACCGACTCGTATCGAGACTGGCGCACTGCCAATATCCCGCTTTTCTTCAATATTGCGGCATCTCAGCTTATCGACGCGACTAAGTTTTACTTCGAAGTGCTCAAGCGCGTCGGACCTTCCGCCAACATTACCTTTACTGGCCACTCACTAGGAGGAGGATTGGCCTCTGTGATGGCTACCTGGTTTAACAAATCCGCCACCGTGTTTGCTGAGGCCCCGTTTGAGAGCGCCGCAAAAACCGAGTCTGTGATGCGCGGCGTTTGGAAGGAAGTCCCGGCATTTCGGGAAGCCCAGCCTGATGTGGCCTCTTACTTCGCCACGATGACCGCGGATTTCGCTAGACGCGAAACCCAGGTGCGCCACATTTACATTAAGGGTGAGTCGCTGGACCTTGTTATCCGTCGCCCGAGTGAAACGATCGCAAGCGCGACATCACCGATCCCGATCGACCTTGGACCGACTCAGCTTAACGCGCGAGCGCTGCACTCGATGGTCCTACATGCCGTTACAGTGGCAGTCCCGAGCTTTGCTACAGCTACAAATCGGATTGGCGTCCTCGGAGAGCTACTAATGAGTAGCAATCTTTTTGGAGACTCGAGCTCAGAGGAGGTAACAAATACAAGGCAGCCCATTCTCGTCCGCCTCTTGAACGATCACACCTCGCGTTTGGGCGCGAACTCGGGTATCAGTCTGCTCTCACGCTTCGTGAGCGAAGCCTTGACGATGCCGGCCCTGGGCGCGGCCTCACAGAACTTCACGCAGCGTGCCCTGGCTACCGCACTGATCGAGCATTACTACCACCGCGATTCCGCCGCTTCGCAGCCGTTCCTGACGGTCTCCACAGGCGGTGTGGTAGTTGATTTATCAGCTGTGAAGGACGAGCAGCGCGCCAAGACGCTACAGGCGTTTGGGGCAGAATTTCTCAATGAGGCCACGCAAGGTGCACAGAACATCGAAAATGCCCGAGGGTATTTGCGTTTCAGCATTCAGGGGGTTGATCCGTCCGTCCCAGCGACAACAGGTTTTGTGGTCGCGCACACCCAAGATAACGTCCACGACGTGATGGTGGGCGGTGCCGGTGCTGATCGGCTTTCAGGTGGTGGTGGCGATGATTTGATCGTCGGTGGAGATGGGATTGACACTCTGGAAGGGGGAGCGGGACAAGATCGCCTGATCGGTGGCGAGGGCGCCGACATACTGGACGGTGGAGCTGATGCCGATGAGCTTCAAGGTGGAAACGGTGCAGATAAGTATTACTTCAAAACCAGCGACTTCCGGCCAGGCGTGGTCGACACGATCACGGATCCAGATAAGAACGGCGAGATCTATCTGAATGGGCAACGGCTAAGCCTCGATGGACTTGCACGAGCAAGCGGATTTGGTAGTCAGGTATGGACCACAACGGGCGGGCTCACGTTCACGGCCAATGACGGTTATCTAGCAATAGGCTTGGCAGGCAATGGCGAGATCCGAATTCGCAACTTTGAGTATGGCGATTTTGGAATCGAGCTGCCTGGGCTTAGGCGTCGCGAGCAGCCCCGCGCCTTTAACACCCAGGATCGATCGGACTTTATTGTTCTGGCATCCGCTGCGGCCGTCAACGGCACCGACTATTCCCAATCCCTCACGACCCAGCAAGTGGACGCCATAGCGGGCGGGTATGAGTTCATCTATCAGCAGCGCACCGATGAATCAGGCTTTTCGGCTACGGTTTGGCGTAATCGCGCCGCCACGAATGAGTATGTGGTTGCGATACGCGATGTGGAGTTTAATCCACAGCGCACCGATAGCTTTGACAAGGATGCCCGGGCGCTTGTCGATGTGAACCGCACGGGCTTTGCGTGGGCGCAGATTGCGTCCTTGGAGCGCATGGTGGATGCCTGGGAGGATGGCAATGTGTGGAACCCCCAAACCGGGCGCTTGGAAGCCAACGCAAACGTCCAAGCGATCACCCAGGGCTCGATCATTGCGATTGGTGCGGGGCTGGGTGGGCACTTGGCAACCGCCTTTGGGGTGCTTGAAGACAATGTGGTGAGTGCGCAGAGTTTTGCGGGGCCGGGGCTGGGGGCCATCAATCAACAAGCGCCAGATGATCGCAATCTCGCCGATCTTATGACCCAATATCGGGCGCTTGCCAGTTGGGTGGATCGCGATCCGGGGACTTTAGAGGCGGGCCTGAAGACCGCACTTCTCGAAGCGGGGCTGTGGACACAGTTTACTCTGGCGCGTGATCTTGATCGCGAACAGATTGCGCTGGGCCTTGCCCCGACCTTCGATGTCTATGGTTTAAGTGGGGGCGGTGTACTTAACACTGGGGTGTCTGCCAACCCGGTGTACACAAGTCGGGGCTGGGAAAACATTAACGTTTACCAGTCCAATCTTGAGCGCTTTGCGGTGCAGTGGGTATCGCGGCAAACCAGTGGTGCGGGCCAAGGCGTTGCATCGACGGTGGTGACGGACAGCTCCGTGGGTGATCAGCAGCTCGCGGCTGCATATGCGAGCTATCTTGCATCGAACAACCGCCTCACGG
Source organism: Burkholderiales bacterium (assembly GCA_027487815.1). Classification (GTDB taxonomy): domain Bacteria; phylum Pseudomonadota; class Gammaproteobacteria; order Burkholderiales; family Burkholderiaceae_E; genus JAIYCW01. Next base: position 3,022 of record JAIYCW010000046.1, on the reverse strand, counting down.
ACACCTATGACCCGAACCGGTTGACCACCGCGCTTTATGAGTTTTCTGATCCGCGCTTCAGAACCATTCGTGCGCAAAGCGGCACGGTGGATGCGGCGCAGCTTGCCGCGGACTCCGGCTATGGCGGCACCGATCTATCCATCTGGGTCGAGGATCAAGCCAGTTTGCGTGCGGGCAACTCTGTTGACGCACTGGCCGGAGCACAGAACGCCTATTGGAACACCTCAGCGGGCGACACCAATAGCATTCAACGCTTAGCCGATTCCTTTGCGTTGTTTAGCGTGTTCAATACGCTCGATCCCGAGTTCACCGAGCGCCAATATGCCAGTGTGATGTCGGCTGCGACTAACACGCGCCAGTTTCAGACGGGAACGCTCTCCGGTGGCCGGTTGGTCCTCAATGACACCGTGCAAGATCAGGATGCTCTCGAGCGTGTCGTCAATCAGCTCTCCATGGTGGTGCTGGGTGTCGAGGGCACACTTGCGCCCGCACCGGGCATCAATGGCTATCGGGATCTGGCTGCGCGCCAACAATGGTACAACCTGCTGGAGAACTTGCGCACCGCGCTTGGGGCGACGCCTGCAGAACGCTATGAAGTGGTCGACCTGCGCGCCATCGATGTGCGGGTGATCATTGGTCGCGCCTTGTCGCAAAACGACGAGGGCTTGGCGTATCGTTTGGCGCTTCGTGAGGGGCATAGCTTTGCGATTGTTGATCGCACAGGGGTGATCCATGCGGTGCATCGCAGCGATCCCACGCTGCAGCTCTATAGCGCCACTTCAATCAATGGCTTACTCACCGAGCAATGGATTGAGGATCGCGCCTATTGGTTGGCCCACCAGCTCGATATCGATGCGGTCAATCTCACCGGCGCGGCGCTGCAAAACGTGCGCGACCCCAACGGTCGCCTCACGATGTGGGACGACGGGACTTGGCGCTTTACCAACACCGATGACCAGGATGACTTTAGCGTGGTCAATGGTGCAGGCAGTGCTAACAGCCTGCGCTTTGGCGCGACCAATGCCATCCCCGAATCCTTGCTGGGCACAACCGGTACCAACCGGCTGTATGGTGAAGCCGGTGATGACACCTTGATCGGTTATGAGGGCAGTGACTACCTGGAAGGTGGTGCGGGTGCCGATACCTTACAAGGCGGTGCCGATGCGGATTGGCTGGTAGGCAGCAAAGGCGATGATGTCCTTCAGGGCGGCCAGGGCGACGATCTTTACACCTGGCGGCGCGGCGATGGCGTGGATCGAATTTCAGACACAGCGTCAGGGCGGTTCAATACGCTCGCATTGGGCCCGGGCATTGTGGCCGAAGACCTGTCGGTTGTGCGCGGTACCAACCAGCTGACGTTACGGGTGAACGGTAGCGATGCGATCATTTTTGAGAACTTTGATCGCCAGACTCGCGGCGAGGGCAACACGGTGGTTAACACCGTACGCTTCGACGATGGCACCACGCGCGAGATGTACGTGGTGTCTAACCGCGCACCCGTGGCCTCAGGCACGTTTGCGCCCGGTGCAATCGCACAGTATTCCAGCTTTGCGCTCGCAGTGCCCAGCAGCTTGCTGTCTGATCCGGATACCGAGGATCGGCTTGAGTGGAGCATCACGAACAGTTCTGGCCAAAGCGTGCCCTGGGTGTCGTTTGACCGTCAGAGTCGTACGCTTGCGGGCGTCGCCACCACTGCGGGAACGCATGTGCTCACGGCGACGGTGACCGATGCCGCGGGCGCCACCGCCAGCGCGACGATGACCCTGCAAGTGACCCCGGTAGCCACCCCGCCCACGGGTGCCGCGCCCACAGTCAATCAACCTGCGGCCGATCAGCTGGCCGATGAGTTGCAGTCGTTCAGCTATATCGTGCCTGCCAGCACCTTTAACCTGCCGATTGCGGCATCCAGGGTCTTTGCCAGCAGCCCGGGGGGTTCGCCCTTGCCCGAGTGGCTGCGTTTTGATCCGGTGACCCGAGCGTTTTCCGGAACCCCACCGATTGGGTGGGTCGGAAGTTATGCCATCGAGCTCACCGCCTATGACCCGCTGGGGCGCACGGCAAGCGACACGTTCATGCTCACAGTACGTGATGTGGCGAGCGCCCCGCTGGTGTTTGTTCCCATCGGCCAGCTCGATGTCACCGAAGACACGAACTTCAGCCTCGAGGTGCCGCGCGATACCTTCCGAGACAACGACAGCAACGATGTGCTTTCGGTGGTCGCGCAGATGGCCTCCGGCGCGGCGTTGCCCGCCTGGCTGCAGTTTGATGCGCAAACGCGCACCTTCACCGGCCGGGCCGATGATGCGCAGGTGGGCTCGCACTTGATTCGGCTTACCGCAACCGATCGCACGGGCCAAACCGCTAGCGATACCTTCAGCTTGGTTGTCCTGGGTGCCAATGATGCGCCGCGGTTGCTGCGCACAGTGGGCCCGCTCACTGTTGCCGAAGATGCCACGCTACTCTTTCAGATTCCAAACAACCTCTTTACAGATGCCGAGCAGCCCGCAAGCTCTCTGCGCTATACGCTCACCACGGTCCAGGGTGAGGCGTTGCCAGGTTGGTTGACCTTTGATGCGGCGACTCTGAGGCTTTCGGGTCAGCCAGATAATGCAGCCGTCGGTGTCATTAACCTGCGCTTGAGTGCGGTGGATAGCGAAGGTGCGCGCACCTGGACTGACTTTGCGCTGACCGTTCCCAATGTGAACGATCCGGTGGAACTTGTAGGAGCGGTTGCCGACCGAGTGATTTCGGAGGATGTGGCGTTCAGTGTGGTGTTGGATGCGGGGTTGGTGCGTGATGTGGATGCGGGCGATGTGCTCAGTTGGTCGGTGCGCCGAGCCGACGGCGCGGCGTTGCCGACCTGGCTGAGCTTTAATGCGGCCACCCGCACGCTCTCGGGCACGCCCACCAACGCCGATGTGGGCACGCTGAGCTTGCGCCTGACGGTGACGGATGCGGCGGGCACGTCGGTCAACGATGTGTTCGATGTGGTGGTGAGCAATGTCAACGATGCGCCCACGGT
>JAIYCW010000087.1 GCA_027487815.1 Burkholderiales bacterium | reverse complement strand
GCTAAACGGCGCGCGGCTTTGCCGTGCGTCCGCTTGAGCGCGATGTTATGGGGCGCTGCTGATGTGCCTCCACATAAGAATCGATCAAGCGCCGAATCATCTTCTGATATTGGGTTTGGTGCGCAGTCGCCGCGGACTTGAAAAACTCTACGCTCTTCTTACTAAGCGCGAGCGTTACCTTCACTCCCTCTTCACGAAATGCAAGCTCGGACGGAGATGGCAAAAAGTCAGCTATCACCTCGAACTTACCTAACGGTTCATTCGAATAAGTTGTTTTGCTTTTCATAAACAGTTTTTCCTTTTCGCCAAAACCCTGCCCCGAAGATTCGAATCGTCGAGGCTCGATACGTAAATCTAACCGTTAGCACTGCGCCGTCTACGGCCCCGAAACAAAAATAGCGCTTCTCAATATCGCTGTGATTGAGATCTTGAGCGATTACACGCTGAGGATCAGCAAAGGCATACTGGGCTAGCTCGAAACCGACTTTATGCTTTCGAACATTCTCCGAATTCTTCGCCTCGTCCCACTCAAAGGAGACTTTTTTCATTACGCCGAGAATACCATTTGAATGGCAAAAAAGCCATACTTTTATACATCAGAACTCTGCCACATCCGCGCCCTATAACTAAATATAGTGCCCAAGTTTATGGGCGCTCAAGATCAATAAACGGGTGTGCATCTCAGCACTCTAGCCGACTCTTCCCTTTGAAATCAATCTCCTATTTGGCAGAGCTCAGTATGTTTCTAGCCAGAATATGTATCTTGAGCTCACATAAACTTTTTGAATAACAGGAAAAGCGAAAAACGTGCCAGGGGAAGAGGGCCGAGGATCATCCAAACGTCTTAGTTGTGCAAATTCAAATACTGTGTTTTTATACAGTTATGAACAAGCCCTATCGACGCCCTTCTTTCCCGCCTCTGTCCTCGCAGCATGTTTCTAAAGCTCCGAAGGTCACCGCAGGCGCTCAAGCCGCAACTTCGCTTCTGGATAGGCTTCGAGCTGAGATTAGAGCTCGGTTTTATAGCCTGCGTACTGAGCAAGCCTATGTGTATTGGGTCAGGGATTTTGTGCGTCACCATCAAAAGCGACACCCTCGCGATATGGGGGCTGCTGAGGTGCGATCCTATCTGTTGTCGCTGAGTAATCAAAGGCAATGCGCGGTATCCACTTTTAATCAAGCGCTTTCGGCGATCCTGTTTCTTTACAAATCTGTGCTGGGTGTGGAGCTGCCATGGCTTGATGAGCTTCAAAGACCAAGCCGCGCACCTCGCCAGCCTGTAGTGCTTTCCCGATCCGAAGTGCAGCGCCTGTTCGAGTATCTGAGTGGCGATACCCGAACGATTGCTCACCTCCTTTATGGCAGCGGCCTGCGTATGGCTGAGTGCCTTCAGCTGCGGACCAAAGACATTGATTTTGATCGCAACGAGATTATCGTGCGGGGTGGCAAAGGGGATAAAGATCGGGTCACCATGCTGCCTGCTAGCGTCCGCGCTGTTTTGCGCACCAAAATTGAAGCGAATCGACGCTTATGGCAGCTGGATTATGAGCAGAAGATGCCCGGGGTCGATCTGCCTCATGCACTAGTGCGCAAGTATCCGAATGCCGGAAGGCAGTTTGCTTGGTACTGGGTATTTCCTGCTGATCATTGGTCTCAGGATCCGCGATCTGGTTGCCGCAGGCGCCATCATCTTTACGATCAAACCCTTCGCCGCAAGATCAAGCATGCATTGGTGCAGGCGCGCATTGATAAGCATGTCACTGTGCATGCACTGCGCCATAGCTTTGCCACCCATCTTCTCGAAACAGGCTACGACATCCGCACCGTGCAAGAATTGTTGGGCCATAGCGATGTCAGTACAACCCAGATCTATACGCATGTTCTCAATCGCGGGGCTCATGCAGTTCGCAGTCCGCTAGATGGGTTGGCGCTGCCATGATGCCCTATGCCGAGTTGCGATGCCGCACTAACTTTTCCTTCCTTCATGGCGCGTCGCATCCAGAGGAATTGGTCGAGCGCGCCCAGGCTCTGGGATATGCAGCTTTGGCAATCACCGATGAGTGTTCATTGGCTGGTGTTGTACGCGCGCATTTGCAAGCACGCGGCAAGACAATGCCTGTGATTATCGGGTCGCAATTTCGCTTACCCGATGAGCTTGGCCCTGGAATGTTGGTATTGCTCGCACGTAATCGGCAAGGGTATGGCGATCTTTCCGAGCTCATCACCCGGTGTCGTGCCCGGGCGCCCAAGGGCAGTTATGTATTTACTGCTGCAGATTTGTCTCCTGATGTGCAAGGGTGTATTGCTTTGCTATGCCCGGAGCCCGGGATTGGAATTCAGCAAATCAAGCATCAGCTTCACTGGCTGCGTGATCGCTTCCAAGGCCCGCACTGGCTGGCAGCACAACTATTGCAACGCGGTCATGATCAAAGCTGGCTGGAGGCGCTGCGGCAGCTATCGCGCTCTCAAGCGGTGCGCTTGGTCGCCACAGGCGATGTGCTCTATCACCTGCGCTCCAGACGAGCGCTGGCTGATGTGCTCACAGCGATCCGGATGAATACCACGGTCGGCGAATTGGGCGCAGCACTCACCCCCAATGCTGAACAACATCTGCGCTCGCGCTTGCGTCTGGCGCAGCTCTATCCTGCGTCCCTATTGGAAGAAACGCTGGAGGTGGCTGCGCAATGCAGCTTTTCGCTTGATGAATTGCGATATGAGTATCCCGAGGAGATTGTGCCGCCTGGCCATACGCCCAGTTCTTGGCTCAGGCATTTGACATATCAGGGCGCTCCACAACGTTATCCGGGCGGGCTGCCGCAATCGGTAAGTAAGCAACTCGAGCATGAACTCAGCTTGATTGCCGAGCTGCGCTATGAGGCTTACTTCCTGACAGTTGCTGATATCGTGAGTTTTGCGCGTAGCCAGGGCATTCTGTGTCAAGGCCGAGGGTCTGCAGCCAATTCAGCGGTGTGTTACTGCCTCGGTATCACTGAGGTGGATCCTGCCCGTATGAGTGTGCTCTTTGAGCGCTTTATTTCGCGCGAGCGCAATGAGCCTCCGGATATCGATGTGGATTTTGAGCACCAGCGACGCGAGGAGGTGATGCAATACATCTATGGCAAGTATGGACGCGATCGTGCTGCGCTCACTGCCACCGTAGTGAGCTATCGGCCACGCTCGGCAATGCGGGATATTGGCAAGGCACTGGGAGTGGACACGCAGCAGCTTGATGAGCTTGCACGCAATCATGCCTGGTGGGATGGCAAAGTGATGCGCCCCGAGCGATTAGCACAGCGGGGCTTTGATGTCGATTCGCCTGTAGTGCAGCACTGGGTGCAAATGACCAATACCCTGATGGGCTTTCCGCGTCACCTCTCGCAACACACCGGAGGATTCGTGATTGCGCGCGATAAGCTCACGCGCCTGGTGCCTATCGAGAATGCGGCGATGGCTGATCGCAGTGTGATCCAGTGGGATAAGGATGATCTGGACGCGCTGGGTTTACTCAAGGTGGATATTCTTGCCCTGGGGATGCTGAGCGCAATTCGGCGGGCTTTGGATTTGATTGGTCAGCGGCTGGGTCAACCCTTTGCGATGCAGGATGTACCTGCCGAAGACCCTCAAACCTACGAAATGATTTCGCGCGCCGATACGGTGGGCGTTTTTCAGATTGAATCACGTGCCCAGATGAGTATGCTGCCCCGACTGCGGCCCCGTGAGTTTTATGATCTGGTGATTGAGGTGGCGATTGTGCGCCCCGGGCCAATTCAAGGTGGCATGGTGCATCCCTATTTGCGCAGGCGTCAGGGGCTTGAGCAAGTGGATTACCCGCGCGAAGAAATCAAGCCTGCATTGGCGCGTACGCTTGGCGTGCCGATCTTTCAGGAGCAAGTGATGCAAATTGCGATCCTGGCGGCAGGCTTTACCCCTGGCGAGGCAGATCAACTGCGTCGTGCAATGGCCGCATGGAAACGCAAGGGAGGTCTGGGAAAATTCTATGCTCGCTTGGTCGACGGTATGCTGGAGCGAGGCTACGAGCGCAGTTTTGCTGAGCGTATCTTCAAGCAGATTCAGGGCTTTGGTGAGTATGGGTTTCCAGAAAGCCATGCCGCAAGTTTTGCGCTTTTGGTCTATGTGAGTTGTTGGATCAAATGCCATGAGCCTGCAGCGTTTCTGGCCGCGATGCTCAATAGTCAACCCATGGGCTTTTATGCGCCAGCGCAATTGGTGCGCGATGCGCGCGAGCATGGCGTGGAGGTGCGAGCTGTTGATGTATTGATCAGCGATGATGAGTGCACCCTTGAGGAGTTTGCTCCTAGTGGACCCAGGCCTCAACCAGCAGTGCGCCTGGGGCTTAACCAGGTGCAGGGGCTATCCAGGATGGGGCGGATGCGCCTGCTTGAAGCACGCGCATTACGCATAGCCCAGCAGCCCGAAGCCGTGTTTGTGAGCGTCGAAGATCTGGCTCAAGCCGCACAACTGGAGCGTGATGATATGCGTGCCCTGGCTCAAGCCAACGCGCTGGAAGCCTTGGCCGGGCATCGCGCCAATGCGCATTGGGAGGTAGCCGGGATCGAACGCTTACCCGGGGTGCTGCGTGATGCGGGCTTTGATGAACTTCCTGTCTTGCTGCCAGCTCCAAGCGAGGGGCAAAACATCGTGGCGGATTATGCAGGCCTGGGCATCCCGATGGGGCGTCATCCAGTCGCTTTGCTGCGCAAGCATCTGGCGCGCTTTGGTGTTTTGCCCGCCAAGCAATTGCGTGAATTTCCGGATGGGCGTTTGGCCCGAGCCAGTGGCGTGGTCACGCACCGGCAGCGACCGGAGACTGCGAAAGGCACCATCTTTGTGACACTCGAAGACGAAACAGGGGCCATCAATGTGATTATCTGGCCTGCTTTGGTAGAGAGCTATCGGCGCGAGGTGTTAAGCGCCCGACTCATGACGGTGTATGGCGTGTGGCAGCGCGATCAACACACGGGTGGTCAGGTCATGAATCTCGTGGCGCGGCGCATTGTGGACCATAGCGCACTACTTGGCCAGTTAGGTACTCGCAGCCGTGATTTTCATTAATCCCAACCTCTCTGCGAAGACTTCAATGCGCGTTCAACCCCCGCGCGAGATCCGCGCAGATGTCTTGCGGCGATTCAAGACCAACTGCGATGCGAATCAGACCTTCAGTAATGCCGGCTTGTGCACGCCGCTCGATCGCCATACGCCCATGCGTTGTACTCGCCGGGTGGGTAATCGTGGATTTTGTGTCGCCCAGGTTTGCAGTGATCGAAAGCAATTTGCACTGATCAATCACTCGCCAAGCAATCGCTTTGGCTTGCTGCGGCGAATCCGCCTTGACCTCAAAGGCCAACACCGCCCCACCCCCGGTTTGCTGCGCCATCGCCAACGTATGCTGAGGATGCGAGGGCAATCCTGGATACAGCACCGTGGCAATGCCGGGCTGTGCTTCAAGCCACTGCGCCACATGCAAGGCATTGATCGAATGCTGCTTCATGCGCAAAGACAAGGTCTCCAGCCCCTTGAGCAGCACCCAGGCATTAAATGCCGAGAGTGTGGGGCCGCAATACCGAACCACCGGCTGCAATACAGTCTGGATGTAGTCACGATCGCCAAGCACAGCGCCACCCAGTACGCGCCCCTGCCCATCAAGATACTTGGTGGCAGAATGAATCACGATATCCGCACCCTGCTTCAGGGGCTGCTGCAACGCGGGCGTGCAAAAGCAATTATCCACCACCAGCTTGACACCCTTGGCACGAGCAATCTCACCGATTGCGCCAACATCAGCCAATTCGGTCATGGGATTCGAAGGCGTTTCGAGGTAAAGCATGCGGGTATTGGGCTGAATCGCGGCGGCCCAAGCCTGCGGGTCATTCACCGGCACATAGGTGGTGCTCACGCCATATCGTGCGAACAGATCAAACAACTGGATGGTTGTTCCAAATACACTTTGCGAGCACACCACATGATCACCGGATTTGGTCAAGCTCATCAGGCAAGCCATGATTGCCGACATACCCGAGGCTGTTGCCAAACAGGCTTGAGCACACTCAAGCGCTGCCAGACGGTCTTGAAACATCTGCACAGTAGGGTTACCGAAGCGCGAGTAAATAAAGCCCGGCGCTTCATTAGCAAACTTCGCGGCGGCATGTGCTGCGCTTTCATGCACAAAACTCGAGGTGAGAAACATGGCCTCGCCATGCTCGCCAAAATTCGAGCGCATTACCCCCGCGCGCACTGCCTGGGTATCAAAGCTCCAGGCTTCGCTGGAATCATCATTGGAGGCATGGTCAGCCGGGTTCATCACAATCTCGTTTCAGTCGGTAGGCGAAAGCTGCAGGTTCAGCTGGTTCTTGGGGCGCTCTTCCTCCGAGCCACTGCCCAGGGCGAGTCGATTGGCTTCCAATTGATTCAAATACTCAGGGGTTACATTGCCTGTGATGTAACGCCCGTCGAAACAGGAAGCCTCAAAATCGAGCAGTGCCGGATTGAGATCGCGCATCGATTGCTTCATGGCTTCAACGCCTTGATATACAAGCGCATCGGCCTGAATCGCGCGGCAAATCTCATCATCGCTGCGCCCGTGCGCAATCAGCTCACCACGCGTGGGCATATCGATGCCATACACATTGGGATACCGAACCGGAGGCGCCGCAGAAGCGAAATACACCTTATTGGCACCGGCTGCGCGCGCCATTTGAACAATTTCAAGCGATGTTGTGCCGCGAACAATGGAGTCATCTACCAGCAAAACATTCTTGCCTTTGAACTCCATGCTCATGGCATTGAGTTTTTGCCGCACCGATTTCTTACGGGTCGATTGGCCGGGCATGATGAATGTGCGGCCCACATATCGGTTCTTGAAGAATCCCTCGCGGTAATCCAGCCCGAGTCGTGCAGCCACTTCCATGGCAGAGGGGCGCGATGTGTCCGGAATGGGCATGACCACGTCAATGTCCCCATGCTGCAACTGGCGCTTCACCTCCTGCGCCAAATACTCGCCCATCTTCAAGCGCGCGGCATAAACAGACACGCCATCAATCACGGAATCGGGGCGCGCGAAGTACACATACTCAAAGGCGCACGGGTTCAAGGAGGTTTTCTCAGCGCACTGCTTGCTATGAAAATTACCTTCAAGGTCAATAAAAATCGCTTCCCCGGGAGCTACATCGCGAACTGGCGTGAAGCCCAAACCTTCCAGCGCGACGGACTCCGAAGCAACAAGATATTCAGTGCCGGTATCTGTCTCGGCAACACCATAAATCAAGGGTCGGATCCCAAGAGGGTCGCGAAACGCAACCACGCCGCGTCCAGCGATCTGGGCCACACACGCATAAGCTCCTTGCGCACGGGCATGCACCTCACTGACCGCCGCAAACACGTCATCAGGCGTCAGATCACGCCCCGAAGCATTGGCCATCAGTGCGTGAGCCAGCACGTTGAGCAACACCTCAGAATCCGAATCGGTGTTGATATGACGTCGGTCGAGCGAGAACATTTCGGCACCCAGCGACTGGCTATTCGTAAGGTTGCCGTTATGCGCAAGCGTAATCCCGAAAGGCGCGTTCACGTAAAACGGCTGAGCCTCTTCGGCATTGTTGGCCGAGCCCGCGGTCGGATAGCGCACATGAGCGATACCCGAGGTTCCGGGCAGCCCCCGCATGTTCCGAGTGCGAAAAACATCGCGCACCAGACCACTGGCTTTATGCATCGCAAAAGCCTTGTGGGTTGCGGTCGCGATGCCTGCAGCATCCTGACCTCGGTGCTGCAGCAACAAAAGCCCGTCATAAAGCAACTGATTGACCGGCGATCTGGATACCACGCCAAGAATCCCACACATGCGTAAGCCCCTTTCAGGTGCGTTGCACACCGCGCGTTGCATCAGGCAACCACGGTTCTACGATGGACAATACACCGTCAAGCACGGGGCGGCTAAAAGACCGCTGCCATTGCTCACCTTGATGCCAATTCAACATTCGCGCGCCAGCCACAACAACGGCTACGATCAACGCCGCTCGAGCAACACCAAACAATGCACCCGCCATCCGGTCCACCGGCGCGAGCCCAAGCTTATTGACGCCTTTGCCTGCAAAATGCCCGATCAATCGAGTGACGATAAATCCTGCAATAAAGAAGAGAATCGGCAGCCAAAGACTTGCGAATCTGTTGGCGGCATCGACTTGAAGCCAGCTCGGGCCCACCATCGCCGCGATCACACCCACCAACCAAGCTGCGAGGTGAAAAACAGTTCGCAGCAACCCATTCCACAACCCGAGCCCCACTGAAAGTGCCGCACTCACCGATACGAACCAGTCCCACGAAGTAAGCTGCTGCAAGTCCATTCGGTAAAAGCTCAAGGCGCGATCAACGCGGATTCAAGGCCTCCGGCCTTTAACGTGGCCCTTACCTGCTCGGCCGCGTCTTTGTCGCCAAATGGCCCTGCACGAACACGTATGCGTTCACCGGCTGCGGTTTGCACCTTTTCGGTGTACAGCTTTCCGCCTATGCCCGAACCAACGGTGGCTTTGACTTTTGCAATCAACTCGTTGGCGCCCTTCTCACTCGAAAAAGCCCCGAGCTGAACCGCATACCGCCCTTTCACCGAAGCTTTTTCCGGAGCCTTTTCAGGAGTTTTTTCTCCTGTTTTTTCGGTACCTTTTCCAGTGATTTTCTCTGCGGATTTTTCGCTGGGTTTATCTGCCGACTTCGCTGCGGGCTTTACTTCCGGCTTTGGCGCTGCTGCCTCGGCCTTTTGTTTGGAATTGTCACCAGACTTGTCCGATGGGGTCGCTGTTACCTTGGCATCCGATTTCGCCATATCAGGTGGAGCAGGCTCAGGCTTACGGACTTCGGGCTTGGCAGCCTCAGGCTTTGACGAAGGAGTCGCTATTGCTTTGTCTTTCGCGAGATCGCCAGGAGGCTCTTTCATGGGTGCTACTGTGCCGCTGGCGCTAGGCCCTGCAGAAGGCGGGCTCGCCATGGGCGCTACCACATTGGTATCGCGGGCCGGCAACTGCACCTTAAGCTCCTCTTGCACCTGCTTGGGCTCTCGATCAAACACCAGACTCATTGCGACCGCAGCAATGCCCAGAAGCGCAACCGCGCCCATGAGTCGCCGGCGCGCACGCTTCTTTTCAGGCAATGCGGGATCGAGTGGCGCAGTGGTGGTGTCTGCGGTGGATTTGGCCATACTAATGAAGCAGAACTCTAGGATTTGGAGCGCGAAACCAGGATCGGCGCCACGGTCAGGAAGGACCCGAATACTACGATTCTATCACCCTCATCCACCGACTTTTGCGCTGCAGCAAAAGCACTCCCTGGATCGGCAAACTGTGAAATCGACTCGGGCTTCAAGACCTCCATCGTGAGCTTGCCTTGCGGCACGGTTCCGAGTTCTTCAAGCAACACACTCGCAAGCTGCGCAGCGGTTGCGGCCCTGGGTAAAGGCAGGTCACATACGAACCACCGATCCACCTTGCCAGCCATTTTGCGTACCGTGGCGGCGATGTCCTTATCGGCCATCATGCCCAATACCGCAATCGTTTGAGGGAAAAATCCCATATTGTCGAGATTGGAGGCCAGGTGAGCAGCAGCATGGGGATTATGCGCAACATCCAGCACGATCGCCGGGCGCCCGGGCAACACCTGGAACCGACCGGGCAGATCAACGACGGCGAGCCCTTGCCGAATCGCTTGCTGGCTCACAGGTAGTTGCATACGCATCGATTCAAGCGCCGCGAGCACCCCGGAAGCATTGAGCAATTGATTGGCACCGCGCAAGGCGGGATAAGCCAGCCCGGCCTTGCGGTTTTGGCGCCCACCATAGGCCCATTGCTGACGATCGCCGGAGTAGTTGAAATCGCGCCCCATTAGCCATAGATCAGCACCGATGTGTGCTGCGTGTTCAAGCAAACGCTGGGGAGGCATTGGATCAGCACAGATCGCCGGGCGACCGGCCCGGTAGACGTGCGCTTTCTCCCAGCCAATATGCTCGCGCGTAGGCCCAAGAAACTGCGCATGATCGATATCAATGGAGGTAACGATGGCGCAGTCGGCATCAATGATGTTTACTGCATCCAAACGTCCGCCCATCCCAACCTCGAGCACCCAAACATCCAGGCTGCTCGCCTGAAACAACGAGAAGGCGGCGAGCGTTGTAAACTCAAAATAAGTAAGCGAAATGGCGGCTGGCTCACTGAGGCGTGCGGCCTCAACTTTGGCCAGGTGCTCAACCCATTGCTCATCGCTGGCATCAATCTGATTGATCCTGGCGCGCTCATTGAACCTGATCAGATGCGGCGAACTATACAGTCCTACCCGATACCCCGCCTGAGCAAGGATCGACTCCAGCATCGCGCAGGTTGAGCCTTTGCCGTTAGTGCCCGCCACTGTAAACACGAGAGCATTGGGCTTGATTTCCATGCGTTGCGCCACTTCGCGCACCCGCTCCAGACCCATATCAATCGGGGTCTGGTGGATTGATTCAATATAAACCAACCACTCCTTCAGGCTGGCGTTGGCAGCGGGTGCGGTCAGGCCAAGGCCTCCGAGGGCTGGCGCTGGAGCAATGCCAGCAACTGGGCAATTTCGTCACGCATTTGGCGACGATCCACGATCATATCTACCGCGCCTTTTTCCATCAGGAACTCCGCACGCTGGAACCCTTCCGGCAACTTCTCGCGTACTGTTTGCTCAATCACCCGCGGGCCTGCAAATCCAATCAATGCTTTTGGCTCAGCAATCACCACATCGCCGATGAAGCAAAAACTCGCCGATACACCACCCATGGTGGGATCGGTTAATACCGAAATATAGGGCAATTTCTTGTCGGCCAAACGGCTCAGGGCAGCCGTGGTTTTGGCCATTTGCATCAGGCTCAATAAACCCTCTTGCATGCGCGCGCCGCCTGAAGCGGAAAACGAGATAAAGGGCACCTTCTGCTCAATCGCGGTCTGAACACCCCGCGCAAACCGCTCGCCCACCACCGAGCCCATGGATCCCCCCATGAACTCGAATTCGAAGCAGGCCACCACGACCGGCAAGGTACGAATAGCGCCGCCCATCACAATCAGCGCATCGGTTTCTTCGGTGTTTTCCATCGCCTCTTGGAGGCGATCAGGATACTTTTGACTATCGCGAAACTTCAGCGCATCGACCGGTAGCACTTCATGACCAATCTCGTAGCGCCCCTCCTGATCAAGCAATGCATCGAGCCGCTTGCGTGCGCCCATGCGCAAATGATGATCGCACGTGGGACATACGTTCAGGTTGGTTTCGAGGTCGGCGCCGTAAAGCACGGAGTCGCATGCGGGGCACTTGACCCAGAGACCCTCCGGCACTTTTTTGCCGGTCATGGCTGAGCGCTTGATGCGCGGGGGCAGCAGTTTGTCGATCCAACTCATGACACGAGCTCCTCGAGGGCTGAACGAATTCCCTGGACAAATTCACGAGCCCGCGCGGGTGCTTGGTCGGCTGGGCCCTCTTCGAGCACTTGAATCATGCGCGTGCCAATAATCACGGCGTCTGCATGCTCGGCAACCGCCTTGGCTGTTGCGCCATCGCGAATACCAAATCCCACGCCAATCGGCAGGTCAGTGCGTGACCGCAGGTGCTTCACCTTGCCGGCAACCTCGGCCACATCCAGCGTGCCTCCGGTGATTCCACGCAAAGACACGTAATAGATGTAGCCGCTGGCTACCGAAATCACCTGATCAATTCGCGCATCGGTGGATGTGGGCGCTAGCAGGAATATCGGGTCGAGCCCGTGCTCGCGCGCAACCCCGGCAAACAATTGAGACTCTTCAGGCGGGTAGTCCACCACAATCACACCATCCACACCGGCTTGTTGGGCGGCGGCGGCGAATGCGCGCGCCCCCATCGCCTCGATGGGGTTGGCGTACCCCATCAGCACAATTGGTGTGCGATCGTCGGTTTGGCGAAATTCCTGCACATAGGAGAGCACCTTGCGCATTCCGACCCCGGCCGCAAGCGCCTGCTCGTTGGAGCGCTGGATCGTTGGGCCATCGGCCATGGGATCAGAAAACGGCACACCCAACTCAATCACATCGGCGCCGCCCGCCACCAAGGCGTGCATGATGGGCACGGTGAGCTCCAGTCCAGGGTGGCCTGAAGTAATGTATGGGACGATAGCCTTACGACCGGTTGCCTTGAGGCTGGCAAAACAGCCAGCCAATCGGGAGGATTTCGAGGAGGCTTTCATCGATCAGAGCTTCAACCCACCACGTTCGGCAACAGTATGCATATCCTTGTCGCCCCGGCCGGACAAATTAATCAGAATGATTTTATCTTTAGGCATTGAGGGCGCAATTTTAGCGGCGTAAGCAAGCGCATGCGCGGACTCAAGCGCAGGGATGATCCCTTCGATTCGGCAACAATCGTGGAATGCCTGAAGCGAGGCTTCATCATCAATTGGCTCATATCGCGCGCGCTTGGTGTCTTTCAACCAGGCATGCTCAGGGCCCACACCGGGATAATCCAGACCGGCCGATACTGAATGGGTTTCTACAATCTGACCATCATCATTTTGCAGCAGGTAGGTGCGATTGCCATGCAGCACGCCAGGTGTACCTGCGGTGAGTGAGGCCGCGTGTTTGCCAGTGGTCACGCCTTCGCCGCCTGCTTCCACCCCGACGAGCTCAACATCGGAAAAATCGATATAGGGGTAGAAGATTCCGATGGCGTTTGATCCGCCGCCAACACAGGCAACAACCATATCCGGTTGACGGCCTGCGCGACCCGGCATTTGCTCAATACACTCTTGCCCGATAATCGCCTGAAAATCACGCACCATCATTGGATAAGGGTGCGGCCCGGCGACTGTGCCGATGATATAAAACGTGTTTTCGACGTTAGTCACCCAATCGCGCATGGCTTCATTGAGGGCATCCTTCAGGGTTTTGGAGCCTGACTCAACTGGCACCACTGTAGCTCCCAGAAGCTTCATCCGGTAAACGTTTTGGGCTTGGCGCTTGACGTCTTCAGAGCCCATGTAGACCACACATTCAAGCCCGTAACGCGCACAAATGGTGGCAGTCGCGACGCCATGCTGACCAGCACCGGTTTCGGCGATTACTCGCGGCTTGCCCATACGCTTGGCCAACAACGCCTGGCCGATAGTGTTATTGATCTTGTGTGCGCCGGTATGGTTAAGATCCTCGCGCTTGAAATAGATCTGCGCGCCCCCGAGTTGCTGAGACCAGCGTTTGGCATGATAAATCGGGCTGGGCCGGCCGACGAAATGGGCCAGCTCATCCTTGAACTCAGCAATGAACTGCGGATCAACCCGATACTTTGCGTAAGTCAGACGCAACTCTTCGAGCGCGTGCATCAGGGTTTCAGCAACAAAAATTCCGCCGTAAGGCCCAAAATGGCCTGCAGCATCGGGTAAGTCGTAAGGTTTCATGGCGAAATTGAGCGCACAGCAGTAACGAAGCGCTCCATCTTAACGAAATCCTTCTCGCGTGCCGAATCGCCCTGCACTGCGCTGGAAACATCCACCATCCAGGGCCGGGTTCGTGCTAT
>JAIYCW010000040.1 GCA_027487815.1 Burkholderiales bacterium | reverse complement strand
GCCATCCAGGCCGCACACGGCCCGACAGGTAGGCGCAACCAGCCCGCGACAGCGCACAAGGGGTCTCCAATCACGGGCAAAAACGCCAAAAACAGGGTTTTGGGCCCAAACCGCTCGAACCACCCAAGATAGCGGGTGGGGCGATCCCGGCCGAGCGCGTACTTCGCCCCTCGCCCGATAAAGTAGGTGATCATGCCGCCTAAAGTGTTGCCGACGGTGGCGATCAATACCGTGATCCAGAACTGGTCGGGATTGAGCTTCACATAGCCAAACACTGCGGGCTCGGAGCCCAGCGGCAGGAGAGTCGCCGAGATGAGGGCGACCAGAAACACCGTCGCCAGCCCATTGCGCGGCATTTCAAACCAGTCGATCAGGGCCTCTACCAGCCCGGTCAGCCATTGCTCCATGCCCGCATTGTGCCGGAGGGCTTGCGTACAATCCCCTGGCATGAAACATGACTACTTAAAGCGCATCCTGAATGCCAAGGTGTATGACGTGGCCAGCGAGACCCCGCTGGAGCTTGCCCCCCAGCTCAGCCAACGGCTGGGCAATCGGGTGCTGTTCAAGCGCGAAGACCTGCAGCCGGTGTTTTCCTTCAAGCTGCGCGGGGCCTATAACAAGATGGCCCATCTGAATGCCGAGCAACTGCAGCGTGGCGTGATCGCGGCCTCCGCAGGCAACCATGCGCAGGGCGTGGCCCTGGCGGCGCAAAAGCTCGGCTGCCGTGCAGTGATTGTGATGCCGGTGACCACACCGCAGGTAAAGGTGGATGCGGTGGCGGCGCGCGGCGGCGAAGTGGTGCTCTGCGGCGACTCGTTTAGTGATGCCTACGAGCATGCGCTGAGCCTGCAGGCTGAGCAGCAACTCACCTTCGTGCATCCGTTTGACGATCCCGATGTGATCGCGGGGCAAGGCACGGTGGGCATGGAGATCTTGCGCCAGAATCAGGGGCCGATTGATGCGGTGTTTGTGGCGATTGGCGGCGGCGGGCTGATTTCCGGAGTAGCTGCTTATATAAAGGCGGTGCGCCCCGAGATCCGCGTGATCGGCGTGCAAACCGAGGATTCCGATGCCATGGCGCAGTCATTGGCGGCAGGCGTGCGCGTCACCTTAAGCGAAGTCGGCCTGTTTTCTGATGGCACCGCAGTCAAGCTGGTGGGCGAAGAAACCTTTCGGCTATGTCAGGCCTATGTGGATGAGGTGATTCGCGTGGACACCGATGCGACCTGCGCAGCGATCAAGGATGTGTTTCAGGACACCCGCTCGATTCTTGAGCCTGCTGGGGCGCTCGCGGTGGCTGGGCTGAAAGCTTATGCCGAGCGCGAAGGCTTGCGCGACGCAACTTTGGTGGCGATTGCATGCGGCGCCAATATGAACTTCGACCGGCTGCGCTTCGTGGCCGAACGCGCCGAGGTGGGTGAGCAGCGCGAGGCCGTGTTTGCAGTGACGATTCCCGAGCGGCCGGGTAGCTTCCGGCGGTTTTGTGAGCTGGTGGGGCCGCGCAATGTGACCGAGTTCAACTACCGCATGAGTGATGCGCAGCAGGCCCACATTTTTGTCGGGCTCCAAGTGACCGGCCCTGGGCAGGCTAGTGCAGCCGCGAATGGGTTTCGCGAAGCAGGATTTAATACGCTTGATCTCACCAACGATGAACTCGCCAAACTGCATTTGCGCCACTTGGTGGGAGGACGCTCTAGCCAGGCAGCCAATGAAAGGCTGATGCGTTTTGAGTTCCCCGAGCGCCCGGGTGCCCTCATGCGCTTTTTAGCCACCTTGCCCGCAGCGGTGAACATTTCCCTGTTTCACTATCGCAACCACGGTGCAGACTACGGCCGCATTTTGGTGGGTCTGCAGGTGCCAAAGTCAGAAGAGGCGGCACTTGAAGCGTTTTTGGCCGCACTGGGCTATCCATATTCGGACGAAACCCAGCATCCGGCGTATCGGCTTTTTCTGGGATAGTGCCCATGGATACCTGCCAGACCGGTTAAGCCTAAAGAACCAAGTGAAGACAAAAATCACACAGTAGTTTACAAACCGCCAACCTTCGGGGTGAAAAAAGCGAATTGCTTCACCCACTTGGGGGAGGCTCATTGTTAACATTCTCGCCGTGAGAATTGCACTGTTAGATGACGACGTCCATTTGCTTCAGCAAGCACAAGCTGTGCTGCAGGAGGCTCAGTTTTCCTGCCACGTGTTTAAAACCGGGCGGGATTTCCTGTTTGCAATAAAGCGCGAAAGCTTCGATCTTCTGATCGTTGACTGGGTATTGCCTGATGCTGATGGCTTGTCGATCGTTCAGCATGTGCGCCAGCAGTTCAAGCTCACCATGCCGATCCTGTTTGTCACTGCGCGTGATGCCGAAGGCGATGTAGTTGCTGCGCTTGAAGGCGGTGCCGATGATTACATGATCAAGCCCGTGCGGGCCTCCGAGTTGGTTGCTCGGGTGCGTGCATTGCTGCGTCGGGCCATGCCACAAATCGACGCCGAACGGGTTTTCGAATTTGCGCCTTTCAGGTTTGATTTGCGCACCGGTCAGACCTGGCGAGGCACCGAAGAAATCGAGCTGACCCAGAAAGAATTTCAGCTCGCCGTCCTGCTGCTGCGCAACCTCGGCAAGCCACTTTCGCGCGGTCACATCCGTGAAGAGGTCTGGGGCCGTGGCACTGATGTGCCGTCTCGTACAATGGACACCCATGTTTCCCGTGTCCGTGGCAAGCTCGACTTGCGTCCCGAAAAAGGCTTTCTGCTCGCCCCCGTATATAGCTACGGCTATCGACTTGAGCAGCTTCGGGGCGAAGTGTCGGCTGATCAGTCTCACGCTGCTTGAGCGCATGGCATTGGCGCTTGCGCCCGTTCGGGGTCGTGCTCGTCAGCTGAGCGCGCCAGTTTGCGTTGCCCTTGCAATGGCGTGGTCTGGAGCCCAGGCTCAAGCCACCATCGACTACGCCATCCGCAAGGGTGACACCCTAGTGTCAATTGCCCGTGAGCAATTTGAAGACCCAAAGCGCTGGCCCGAGATCGCCCAGCTCAATGCGGTGCGCGAACGCGCACTTAAGCCGGGAAGCACCCTTCAGCTGCCCAAGCGCTTGCTTAAAGCGACACCTTCGCAAGCGCGCGTTCTGGCCGTGGCGGGAAAAGTTCAGATTGATGGCCAACCGTTGCGGGCAGACAGCTCAGTTGCGGCGGGTCAATGGTTGGTCAGTGAGCCCAATTCAAGCGCCACGCTGCAGCTGGCTGATCAGTCGGTGATCACCATCGGCCCGGGCACTCGCGCCAGATTTGAGGTGCTGCGCTATTTCGGCGATCCCGATTTGCTTGAAGTGCGCCTGCAAGTTGAGCAGGGCCGGGCTGAAGCTTCTTCACCGCCCAATCGCCCCAAACCCTTTGAGATTCGTACGCCAGCGGCCACAGCTGCAGTGCGCGGGACGGTGTTTCGGGCCGGTGCCGATGCCGCGGGCGCAACTACCGAAGTGCTGAGCGGGGCGGTGCAATGGAGTGCGCCGCTAGCCGCAGTCAGCCGCCCCAAGCGCGCCAGCGCTGTAGCGGTTGAACGTGACTTTGGTGCGGCGGCCAGCCCGCAAGGGGAAGTCAAGCCTCCTGAGGCCCTTTTGCCCGCGCCCCGGCTGACCCGTTCCTCAGCCGGCGAGCCGATCATCGCTGAACAGATGGTTGCTGCTTTGCCAGTGGAGCCGGTAGCCGGTGCGGCCCGGTATCGTCTGCGGGTAGCTCGGGATGCGCAGTTCACTCAACTGATCGAGGAAAGCTTGAGCAGCTCCGTGCCGCAGCAATGGACGAGCCAGCAGGATGGGCCGGTTCACTTCAGCTTGCGTGCGATTGCGCCTTCGCGGGTTGAGGGAAAGGATCTGCAGTGGGTCATGCAAATGGCGGCCCGACCGGTGGCCCCTGAGCCTGCTCGGCCCGCGGCGCCCGACTCCTTGACGGGAGCTGCAATTCAACTGGAGTGGCAGCCTCAGGATCAAGCGGGCGGCCTGCCGGTGAAGGAGTATGAAGTGCGCTGGACCTCGGAGCCCGACATGCGCAATTTCACGAGTGTACGTACTGCGCTTACTCGACACGCGGTCGCGATTCCACAAATTAGAAGTGGATCGCAGGCTTTGCCCACCTCAGCCCTTGTTTGGCAAGTTGCAGCAGTGGATGCGCAGGGCAAACGCGGCCCATTCAGCAGCCCGCTGCGACTCCAATGGTGGGGCGCCCCGGCTCTGGGCGGCCTGCAGGCCCAAAACCAGTCCATCGAGGTGAATTGGTCAGCGCAACCCGGGGTCGCCTACCGAGTGCTCTTGGCGGACAACCCGGGCTTTTCGAACCCGCAGATTCGCGAGTCCCGTAGTGGAAACATGCGCTTTGACGCTTTGAGCCCGGGGCGCTACTACACCCAGCTGCAAGCCCAATTGCCCAATGGCGCCTGGGGGCCCAGCTCGGCCGCCCTTCAAACCCAAATCCTCCCGCCGCCCAGCCCGCCACCTGCCGTTTCTGACAGCTTGGGCACGCCTTGGTCCACCGGAAGCGGGTCAAGCCTGCAACGCCAGCCCTGATCAGCTGGCCACCCGCCGTTTGAAGCCAATCCGGGGCATTACCTGCTCCCGATTCGCGCTCCGTTTGTTAAAGTCAGCCCATGACCTCACGCCTGAATCTTGAGTGGTGCGCCATCCTGGCGGTATTGCTTGGCTTGATCGGCTTGAGCACCTGGATGTCGGCCTCAGATACCGGGCCGCGCGTTGGCCGCCTGGATGCGGTCATGTTCGACGGATTGCAGCAATGGGCTAGTGTGCCGGCTGCGCCAGATTTGATCTATATCGACATTGATGATGCGAGCATCGAAACCATAGGGCCGTGGCCGTGGCCGCGTGCGCGCTATGCCGAGTTGATGAACCAGGCCATGCAAGCCGGCGCAAGGCGTGTAGCCCTCGACTTGCTGCTACCGGATCCCGGGCGACAAGACCAGGCGCTGGTGGATAGCCTGGCGCGCTGGCGGGAGCGCGGACAACCTCTGCTGCTTCCTGTCGGGCGTATTGAAACAGGCAGTGCACCAGATGCCGGAGCAGATACCAATGCGGGGGGCTTATCCAGCGGCCCCCGGCTCGGCACCCATTTATTGCCGCACAGCCTGTTTCAGCGCGATGCCGAACTTGCCCATGCGCAGTTTCGGATCGACCCGGATGGCGTGGTGCGTGGCCTGAACTTGCAAGACCACGGCCTGCCGGCATTTGCGCTGGCGCTTCATGCCTTGCCCGAGCCGCAACGCGCCCGGATCCTTGGAGCTTCCTCGGCGGTTTGGCTGCCCACCATTCATGGCCCGATTGAGCGCCTGAGCGCGCACGATGTGCTTAAAACCCCGCCCGGGCCTGGCCGCTGGAAAGATCGAACTATATTGATAGGGGTTAGTGCTGCCGGCCTTGGCGACCGGTTTGCCCATCGCTTGCTGGGCGAACATCGGCTGGGACCCGGCGCTGAGCTTCATTTGGCGGCTTTCAGTGCCATTGCCCAACAGCGCTTGATCCGCGAGTTGCCACCGTTTTCCGGTTTTTTTCTGAGTGCGGCTTTGCTTTGCCTGCAAATGCTGGTGCTGTTTCGAAGCTCTGCCTGGGGTGGTCTCGCCTGGACCGGGGGCCTGCTTGTGGTGAGCACCGCCATCGCTTGGTGGGGCCTCACGCAATCCTGGTGGTGGGCTCCAAGTGCCACCCTGGGCGCGCTTGCCCTGAGTTATCCCTTATTGAGCTGGCGCAGACTTGCCGCAGTGACCCGGGTTTTGCAACGAGACGCGGCGCTGCTGCGTGAGTCCGTTCAGCGCAGCGAAGTCGGGCTGCTTCCCACCGCGCTGACCCGCCCGCAGGAAGTTGGCGCGAGCAGCGCACCGCTGATTAGTCGGCCCCTCGACCCACTCATTCGCGATCTCGACGCACTCGACCAGGCTGCCCAAGGCACGATCACCCTGCAGAGCTTCCTTGTCCAATTGATCGGCACCTTGCCAAACCCCACCCTGCTTGTCCGCAACACCGGTAACGTGTTGATTGCCAATCCTGCATGGGGCACGGCATTTGGCCCGTCTCCCATCAAGCTTGCCGATTTGCGCCCGGCCAGCCTGGCGCTGTCGGCCGGACGCGATGGTGCGAGCTTCGAGTACTCCGATGAACAAGGCCGCCAGTGGTGGCTTTCGCGCACGCAAACCACCCAACCCGGACTTGATCTTGAGGTCTATCAGTGGGTTGATATCACTGCCCTGAGCAAGGCCCAGCGTGAGCGCGAACAGGTTCTGCGCTTTTTGTCACACGATATGCGCGCCCCGTTGGTGAGCATGCTGGCCCAGCTCGATGATCAGCAACGTGTATTGCGCGGTGGCAAGCTTGAAGACGTTCAAACCCAGCAGCTACGCCTCGAATCGCTGGCGCAACAAACCCGCCAGTCCCTGGAACTCGCCGATAGCTTCATGCAGCTCACAAGAGCCGAGGCGATGCCACCAAGCGACGAACCAGTGAGCCTGAACTTCGTCATGCAGCAAGCCATCGACGCCTGCTGGGAACGCGCCCAACCCAAGCAACTGACCCTGCGCGCTCTGGACGAACTCGAAGCGCTCGATCAGGAAGCCTGGATCGGCGGCGATGCCCAGTTATTGCGTCGTGCGCTGAGCAACCTGATTGATAACGCCATCCGCTACAGCCCACCCGGCAACACGATTGAGGTGACCCTCACGGAAGAAGAAGCCGCACGCCCGGGCACCGTCGCCTGGTACAGCCTGAGCGTGCGCGATTTTGGCTCCGGCGTCGCGCCAGAGCACCTGCCCCGGCTGTTTGATACGTTTTGGCGGGCTCCCGGGCAAAGTGACTATAGCGGCGTGGGATTAGGGCTTGCCTTTGTTCAGCGCGTCGCCCAGCACCACGGCGGGCGGGTGAATGCCCAGCCCCGGACTCCTGGAATTGCCTTCGTTTTGCACCTGCCGGGACTGGAAGCGGTAAAATCGGAACAGTCAATCCAAGTTGACAGCCGTCCCGGACCCCCCTAAATTTCGTTTATGCAGCTCCTAGCCGTTGGCTTGAATCACCAAACCGCCCCCCTCGCCTTGCGCGAGAAGGTGTCGTTTCCAGGTGAACTGTTGCGTGATGCCCTGTCCGATCTGCGCCGGCAGTTAAGTGGCGTCGCACCCGAAATCGCCATCCTGTCGACCTGTAATCGCACCGAAATCTACTGTGCCACGCCCGAGCCTGTGGCCGCGCCGCACGAAGTGGTGCGCTGGCTGGGTCAGCAAGGCGGCCCCCAGGCGGCCAATGCCGATCAACTCAGCGCCAACCTTTATCAGTTTCCTACTGAAGCGGCCGTCCGCCACGCATTTCGGGTGGCCAGCGGCCTGGACTCGATGGTGCTGGGCGAACCGCAAATCCTGGGGCAGATGAAAGAAGCCGCCCGCGCTGCCCAGCAAACCGGCGCGTTGGGCGCGCATCTTCACCAGCTTTTTCAGCGCAGTTTTTCTGTGGCCAAACAGGTGCGCAGTGACACCGCTATTGGTTCGCAATCAGTATCCATGGCGGCGGCCGCAGTAAAACTGGCCAAGCGCCTGTTCGAAGACCTGCGGGAGTGCCAGGTGTTGTTCGTGGGTGCCGGCGAAATGATCGAATTGGTCGCCACCCACTTTGCGGCGCAAAACCCCAAGTCGATCACGATTGCCAATCGCAGTATCGAACGAGGCCAGAAGCTTGCGCAGCGCCTCAACGGCCAGGCCATCGCACTCACTGATCTTCCCGAGCGCTTGCCGCAGTTCGATATTGTCGTGTCCTGTACGGCCTCATCCCTGCCCATTATTGGGCTGGGAATGGTCGAGCGCGCCACCAAAGCGCGCAAGCGTCGCCCGATCTTCATGGTTGACCTGGCCGTGCCGCGCGACATCGAGCCCGAGGTCAAGCGCCTGAGCGATGTGTATCTCTACACCGTGGATGATCTGGGCAAAGTGGTGCAAAGCGGCGTGGAGCAGCGCCAATCCGCGGTTGCCCAAGCCGAAGGCATTATCGACACGGGCGTTTCGTCATTCATGCAGTGGCTCGGCCAGCGCAACCTGGTCCCCGCGATCCGCAATCTGCATGCCCGCGGCGAAGCCTTGCGCGAAATCGAATTTGAAAAAGCCAAACGACTGCTTGCGAAAGGCGAGTCGCCAGAAATGGTGCTGCAGCAGCTCTCACAAGCCCTCACCGCCAAGTTTTTACACGGCCCCACCCAATGGCTGCAATCCAACAGCCGCGATGTCGATCAAGCGCAAGCCCTGATCAACGATTTATTGCCCCAGGCTCCCCCTCAGGCTCCCCTTCAAGCTCCAGTTTCTCCTACCCATTCCCTTTAGATGAAATCTTCGATGCTGGCCCGGCTCGAGCAGCTCGAGCAGCGCCTGGCCGAGGTCAATGCTTTATTGTCCTCGGAGCAGGCCACCAAGGATATGAACACCTATCGGGCGCTCACCCGCGAGCACTCCGAGCTGAGCCCGCTGGTGCAACACTTCCTGGGCTGGCGTCAGGCCAGTGCGGATGCGCAAGCCGCGGCCGAGCTGCTTGATGATGCCGAGATGGCTGAGTTTGCGGCGCAAGAGCAGGCTGAGGCCAGCGAGCGCATGGCCGCTAGCGAAACCACACTTGAGCGCCTTTTGCTGCCCAAAGATCCGGATGATCATCGCAACGTGCTGCTTGAGATCCGTGCAGGCACCGGCGGTGATGAGAGCGCGCTTTTTGCCGGCGATCTGTTGCGCATGTATTTGCGCTTTGCCGAGCGCACAGGTTGGCGCAGCGAGATCATGAGTGCGAGTGAATCCGAGCTGGGCGGCTATCGCGAAGTGGTGCTGCGCCTGGAAGGCGAAAGCGTGTATGCCCGCATGAAGTTTGAAAGCGGCGGCCATCGTGTGCAGCGCGTGCCGGCCACCGAAACCCAAGGCCGGATTCACACCTCCGCCTGCACCATCGCCGTGTTGGCTGAAGCCGATGAGGTAGGCGATATCGAAATCGATCCCAGCGAGTTGCGCATTGATGTGTATCGCGCATCTGGCGCTGGCGGCCAGCACGTGAACAAAACCGAATCAGCCGTGCGTATTACCCACCTGCCCACAGGCATCGTCGCCGAGTGCCAGGATGACCGATCACAACATCGTAATAAAGATAAAGCGATGAAGGTATTGATGGCGCGAATCAAGGACAAGACCTTGCGCGAGCAGCAAGCCAAAGAAGCGGCACATCGCAAGTCGCTGATTGGCTCAGGCGATCGTAGCGAGCGCATCCGCACCTACAACTTTCCGCAGGGCCGCATCACCGATCACCGCATTAACCTCACCCTGTATAAGATCGCCTACATGATGGATGGCGATCTGAATGAGCTCATGGACAGCCTCACCGCGGCACATCAAGCCGAATTGCTTGCTGCCCTGTCTGAAGGCGCTCAATAAAACATGGTCCCGGGCGAGCTCAACTTGCGTGAATGGATTCGCTCAAGCCACCTGCCTCGCCTTGAAGTGCTGGCCCTGGCTCAACACAGCAATCAGCAAGCCCGCGAATGGTGGGTCGCGCGTGAAACTGATCCTCTCCAGGCACTGGTCACTCCCGAAACAATCGCCACTTTGGATGGCTTGATCGAGCGCCGCATCGCAGGCGAGCCACTGGCCTACTTGATCGGGTCGGCTGAGTTTTACGGGCGAAGCTTTTTGGTCAGCCCCGCCACATTGATTCCACGTGCCGATACCGAGCTATTGGTTGAAGCCGCCCTGACGGTCCTGAAGCACACCGCATCGCCAGCCGCAAACCCTCGCGTGATCGACCTGGGCACAGGCAGCGGCTGCATCGCCATTACGCTGGCTGCCGAATATCCCAAGGCCCAGGTCTGGGCCACCGAGCGCAGCGCAGCCGCCCTCAATATCGCTTGCGAGAACGCCAGCCGAATCCTAGGCCCGAAGCACCAGCTCACCTTCGCAGGCGCCCAAGACTGGTTCGATACCGCCCCCCGATTCGACCCAGCCGCCTTTGATCTGATGGTCAGCAATCCGCCCTATATAGCCGCCACTGATCCGCACCTGGGCCAGGGCGATTTGCGCTTTGAGCCTCGCACGGCCCTGACTGATGAAGGGGGTGGCCTGGGCTGCATTGAGGCGATCCTTTCTGGCGCGGCTGCCTCCAGCCGCGCGAGCGCGGCCCGGTTGCCGACCATCCTGATTGAACACGGTTGGGATCAGGGGCTTTCAGCCCGACGCTTGGCAGCCGATTACGGCTGGGAATACACTAGCACCTTGCGCGACAGTCAAGGTCACGAGCGGGTGCTCGCGGCCAGTGCTTCGAAAGCCCTGATCCTGGCGCTTGAAGCCGACTTCGCCACTTTCACTACTCACCCAGTTCACTCAGATTAGGATGCGCCCCATGGATGCCAAGGAATTTATCGCTTCAACCGTAAAGGACAACCCGGTCGTGCTGTTCATGAAAGGTACCGCCCAGTTCCCGCAGTGCGGCTTTTCCGGGCGCGCGGTGCAGATTCTCAAGTCTCTTGGCGTAAAAAACCTGGCCACGGTGAATGTGCTGGAAGACGACGATGTGCGTCAGGCGATCAAGGATTTTTCCAACTGGCCCACCATTCCCCAGCTTTATATCAATGGTGAGTTTGTTGGCGGGTCCGACATCATGACCGAGATGTATCAGTCGGGTGAGCTGCAAAAGATCCTACCGGCCGCTCAAGACGCCTGAATCCCGGTTGTGTCGGCCGGCGGGGGCGCCTTGTGCGAATGCCAGAGCTTCTCCAGCGCCCACAATGCCACGGTGTTGGCCAATGGCTCCACAAAGGTAATCACCCCCGCAATTGCAACGCTGCCGGTCAGCAGGTAGCTGAGGCTAAAGGCGATACAAACGTGGATCAGTCCAAAAATAAGTAGCTTGGTCATGGCGGCCTCCCGAAGTAATTGAGAGAAATTCTCATTTACAAGCCCGCAAAGCGCCAATCAATTAATTTTCCAAAATCAATAGCGAATAACTATTGATCGTAAAGGACTCAAGCGATCAAAAGCGGGCGGGCTAGCTTTGCGTAGGCCCACCCAAGAGCTTGGTCGCGCGTAGGGCAATATTGCGCACCGCGGCCGCCACTGGCGAACTCCAATCGCTGCCGAAACTTGCAGCCGGCCCCAGCGCAGTCACCACCAAGGCCACTTCGCCATAAGGCCCCCGCACCGGCGCAGCAAATGCATTAACCCCGGGAATGGGCCGGCCCACAGCCCGCCCGATGCCCCGCTTTCTGGCTTCAAGCACGCGCCGCTGCATCTCCTCAAGCAGCTCACGAGCGGCATTTGCATTGGCACTCAAAACCCGGGCTTCGCGCCGCATCAAGTTTTGGATCCTATGCTCGGGCAGCCAAGCCGCAAACACCAGACCAGTGGCGGTTTGGGTCATCTCCATCACGGTGCCCGGGCGCATATTCACGTGGATCGGCGCGGTGGATTCAATCAAGCGCACCACCGTGGGCCCATGGTTCCCCCAAACGGAAAGCGCCACGGATTGCCCCACCTCAAGTGCCAAAGCTTCTGCCAGGGGCGTCACCACCCGGATGGGATCGAGCTGGCGCAAACTCGCCAAGCCAAGCTCCAGGGCCATCGCACCCAACCCATAGAGCCCAGTGGATTCATCCTGGCTCACCAACCCCAGCCGCCCAAAACTCGCCAGATATGGATGCGCCTTGGAGGTTGCCATGCCTGCTGCCAGCGCCAGCTCCTTAAGCCCCATCGGTCGCCCCGCCGCAATCAGGCATTGCAGCAAGAGCCCGCCAACCTCAATCGATTGAATGCCACGTGATTCACTCATCAGAACACTTTAGCCGAAAAGACCCGCCTTGAGAATCGCATAGAACAAATGCATTTGACAATACCGAACGACAAAACTACATTACGCAGCAACCCCAATGGAGCCCCTCGTGAGCAAACAATTCGCATCCCAAGCCGATCTCACTGAAAAGAAGATCAGCTTTATCAAGCTTTCCGATAATGCCTATGCCTACACCGCCGAGGGTGATCCCAATAGCGGCGTGATCATTGGCGATGATGCCTGCATGGTGATTGATACCACCGCCACACCGGCCATGGCGCAAGATCTGATCAAGCGCATCCGCGAAGTCACCGATAAGCCGATCAAGTATGTGGTGCTGTCTCACTATCATGCCGTGCGTGTGCTTGGCGCTTCAGCCTATTTCAAGGAAGGCGCGCAGGCGATCATCGCTTCACGCGGCACCTATGAGCTGATCGTCGAACGCGGCGAGGCCGATATGAAAAGCGAGATCGAGCGCTTTCCCCGCCTGTTTGCCGGGGTGGAAACCGTGCCTGGCCTGACATGGCCCACCATCGTGTTCGAAAAGGACATGACAATCTTTTTGGGCAAGCTTGAAGTGCAGCTCAAGCATATCGGCCCGGGCCACACCAAGGGCGACACGATCGCCTGGATTCCGTCGCAAAAAGTCTGCTTCTCAGGCGATCTGGTGGAGTACAACGCCGGGGTTTACACCGGCGATGCGCAACTTGAAGAATGGCCCGCCACGCTTGAAGCCTTGCGTGCGCTTGGTGCCGAAAAGCTGGTGCCCGGTCGCGGCCCGGCAATGACCACACCTGCCGAAGTTCATAAAGCGATCGATTACACCCAGAAGTGGGTCACTGATTTATTCAATACCGTAAAAGCTGGTGTCGCCGCGGGCAAGAATCTCAAGGAGATTTTTGCTGATACCCGCAAAGTGATGGATCCCGTTTTTGGCAGCGTTTTCATCTATGAACATTGCCTGCCTTTTGATGTGACCCGCGCCTATGATGAAGCGAGCGGCATCAAGCATCCCCGCATCTGGACCGCGCAGCGCGATATCGAAATGTGGTCGGCGTTGCAAGACTAAACAGCACCAGAGCACCAGCATGACCCACAGTGACTATGAGCTGCGCCGTTACGCATATGTGCGGCACTCAGATCAGGATGCACCCAAGCCGGTTACCCATCCGATTATCGTAGTCGGCGCAGGGCCCGTGGGCCTTGCGCTTGCGATAGACCTGGCGCAAAACGGGCAGGCGGTAGTGCTGCTGGATGATGATGATCGCCTGTCTACTGGCTCACGCGCGGTGTGCTATGCCAAGCGCACCCTTGAGGTCTTTGATCGCCTGGGTTGTGGCCAGCGCATGGTCGACAAAGGCGTGTCATGGAATCTCGGCAAGGTGTTTCTTGGCGACGGCCTGCTTTATGAATTTAATCTTTTGCCGCAAGCCGAGCATCAGCGCCCGGCCTTTATCAATCTGCAGCAGTATTACCTGGAGGGCTACCTCACCGAGCGTGCGCTCGAGCTCCCGCTTTTGAGCTACCGCTGGCGCAACAAGGTCGTGGATGTCGAAGCCCGCGAGGATCATGCGCTGCTGAGCATTGAAACTCCCGAGGGGGTGTATCAACTGGCCGGCCGGTATGTGGTGGCAGCCGATGGATCACGCTCACCAATGCGCAAAGCCATGGGCCTGGAAAGCAAGGGGCGCAGCTTCAAGGATCGCTTCCTGATCGCAGATATCCGCATGAAGCGCGAAGGCCCGCCCGAGCGCTGGTTCTGGTTTGATCCACCCTTTCATCGGCATCAGTCGGTGTTGCTGCATCGGCAGGCCGATGATGTGTGGCGCGTGGACTTTCAACTGGGCTGGGATGCCGATCCTGAGGAAGAAAAGAAGCCCGAGCGCATTGAGCCGCGCGTTCGCGCGATGCTTGGAGCAGATGCGCAATATGAACTGGTGTGGGCCAGTGTCTATACCTTCGCTTGCATGCGCATGGAAAAGTTCCGCTATGGTCCGGTGATTTTTGCTGGTGATTCGGCTCATGGGGTATCACCCTTTGGTGCACGCGGTGCAAATAGCGGCGTGCAGGATGCGGACAATCTGGCCTGGAAACTGCGCGCGATAGTGCAAGGCGCAGCGCCTGATCGCCTGCTCGATAGCTACTGCATTGAGCGCGAATATGCCGCGGATGAAAACATTCGCAACTCCACTCGCGCCACGGATTTCCTCACCCCAAAGAGCGCAGTGAGCACGCTGTTTCGCGATGCTGTCCTCGAACTCGCCCGCACCGAGCCTTTTGCACGCCCCCTGATCAACAGTGGGCGCTTATCCGTGGCCACCCACTATCCGCATTCGCCCCTCAACACCGCGGATCATGAAGCAGCGCGCTTCAACACACCCCTCCAGCCGGGTGCCAATGCGCTTGATGCAGCCCTGACCAAGGGTTGGTTTATGCATGCGCTAGGCAACGACTTCACGCTGGTGATTTGGGGGGAGGTGCCGACCGACCTTGAGGCTTCTTTAGCGAGCGCCCCGATGCCAATTCGCATTGTGCAGGCTGATGTTTCAAACCACACGCTAACCCAGCGTTACGACGCGCAACCCGGCACCGCTTATCTGTTTCGTCCCGATCAGCATGTGTGCGCAAGATGGCGCTCGGTCGATCCTAAAGCGGTGCTTGCCGCACAGGCCAGGGCTCTCGCCTTGCACTAGGGCCTTAATCGAACCTCCTGTAGCCATGAATCACGCTCAACCCAGCTTGCTCAACACCGCACCCAACCTGGCCTCGCCTGATGATGTGTATGAAGCGATCATCAATGCTCATGAAGGTCTGGATGAGGCCAGCAGCCACAAGATGAACGCCATGCTCGTGCTAATTCTCGCCAACCATATTGGTGATGCGGCTGTGATCCGGGCCGCGCTGGATAAAGCGCGCAGTACGGTGCTGGCCTCTCAGCCTTAGCGCAAACTATCGCCCAAAAAAGTGGCGATATCGGCCATCGCCCGCGGCCCGAGGAAAGAATGGATCATGCCCTCATACACCTGGGCTTCCACGGTCACGCCTGCATCCTGCAAGGCCTGCGCATAAGCCATCGCTTCATCGCGCAAAGGATCATACTGGGCCGCCAGAATAATCGCATCCGGCAGTCCGGCCAGATCAGCATGCAGAGGCGAAGCATAAGCTTCGAGTCCGGCATCGGCATGGGGCAGATACTGTTCCC
Organism: Burkholderiales bacterium; assembly: GCA_027487815.1. Classification (GTDB taxonomy): domain Bacteria; phylum Pseudomonadota; class Gammaproteobacteria; order Burkholderiales; family Burkholderiaceae_E; genus JAIYCW01. Next base: position 52,568 of record JAIYCW010000040.1, on the reverse strand, counting down.
AAAACCAGCGCATCGAAGCAGCAGGCAGCACCGGGGCATAAGCATTCTCGGCAAATGATGGGCTTGCACATCTCGCATCCGTTACCGGCACGATCAGCACCTGGGCACTGAGCTTGGGGCCCTGCCGATCCCGCGCCATCAGCGCCACCACAGCGGCGAGATTCGCACCAGCACTCGTCCCACCCACTGCTACGCGACTCGCATCAGCTCCCCATTGCGCAGCATGCGCCACAACTGCCACCATCACCGCATAAGCATCGTGCGCCGCTGTCGGGTAGCGAAACTCGGGTGCCTTGCGATAATCTGCCGAGACCACTACACACCCTGTTGCCAGACAAAGCTGACGACAAAACGCATCGTACGTGCTTAGGGTGCCCATCACCCAACCGCCGCCGTGGTACATGATCAGCAGCGGCAGGCCTGGCTCGTGATTTGGGCGGTAAACCCGCACGCCAAGCGGCCCTTGAGCGGTGGCTAGAGTCAGCGCATGCACACTGGCCACTCCGGGCACTGATGGCGCCAGGGCCAAGGCCAAGCGCTCGCTTTGCGCTCGCAGCGAACTTGGCGTCAGATGATGAAAGGGCTGCTCGCCAGCCTGCTGCCGTTGCGCAAGGTGCGCTGCGGCCAATGGGTGAAGATCCATATTCGTTTCCATGGCTTGAATTATGCGCCGGTTTTACAGGCCTGTTTATTCACTTGTTTAAGCTGATCCCAAGCGACCTTCGAGCTGCGTGCACCAATCGCGTAGCGCCTGTGCGCAATCACCATCCCAGCGGGCATCGAAGCTGCCCGCCAGACCCAATACTGTAGCCACCAGCACAACCTGAGCTGAACTATCCCGCACCGGGGCCGCGAGGCTCGAAATTCCCGCCACCAACTCGCCCTGCACTCGGCCCAGACCATGCTTGCGGCTCAAGCCCGCAAGGGCTGAGAGCTGCTTTTGATTGCCTGGCTCCACGCCCTGGCGATGGTTCGCCACCAACTCTTGCTTCACCAGTTCACTGTCCGCCACCCCTGGCATAAAAGCCAAAAACGCGCGCCCCGTCGCCGAGCGAGTCACGGGCAACACCGCTCCTGTACGCAAGCTCGCCGAGACCATCGCGCGGTTATCAATCCAGCGAATGATGGTGGGGCCTTGATTACCCCACACGGCGAGCGCTACCGTCGCACCACTGGCTTGCACCAAAGAAGGCAACTGCTCAAGCGCCAGGCCCACAGGATCAATTTGTGCCAGGCCTTGCAACCCGAGTTGTAAAGCGAGCGGCCCGATCGCATAAAGGCTATCTGTTGCTCGCTGCTCCACCAGCCCCAGGCGCTGCAGGCTCACCAGATACCGATGCGCTTTTGCAGGAGCCATGTCAGCTTGAGCCGCCAACGCCTTGAGCATGAGCGGGGTTGGGTTGGCGGCCAGCACTTGCAGCAAGCGCCCGCCCACCTCCATCGCCTCCACACCTGTTTGCATAGCCACGTCCTTAGTTACAACCTTAGCTACAACCTTAATTACGCATTACGTAAGTCTTTACGCCAAACATAATACCGCGATAAACTCATACTCTCAACGCCGGGAGACTACCGATGAACGCACCCACCCCTGCCGCCCTGCTCGAGCCCATGATGATGAGCGGCTTTGGCAATGAATTTGCAAGCGAAGCCCTGCCCGGAGCCTTGCCTGTCGGGCGCAACAGCCCGCAGCGGGTAGCCTATGGCTTGTATGCCGAGCAGCTTTCCGGCACTGCCTTTACCGCGCCGCGCTCGGATAATCGCCGCACCTGGGTATATCGCATTCGCCCAGCAGCAGTACACGGTGCCTTCAAACCGACAGCTTCGCCCTTGATAGCCGCAAGCTTTGATGCCGTGGCCACTCCACCCAGCCAAATTCGCTGGAATCCAACGCCTGCACCGACCCAGCCCACCGACTTTGTGCAGGGCTTGATCACCATGGGCGGCAACGGCTCGGCGCAAGACCAGCATGGCTGCGCGATCCATGTGTATAGCGCCAATCGCTCCATGACCGAGCGCTTTTTTTATAACGCCGATGGCGAGCTGCTGATCGTGCCACAACAAGGCACGCTGCTGATCCGCACCGAGCTGGGCGTGTTGCGCATTGAGCCGCAAGAGATCGTCGTGATTCCACGCGGGGTACGCTTTCAAGTGCATTGCCCGGAGTTGCAGCATGAAGGTGGGGCCCTCGAATTCTTCCGGGGCTATGTCTGCGAAAACTTTGGCAGCCCCTTGCGCTTGCCTGACCTTGGCCCGATCGGCTCCAATGGGCTGGCCAACCCGCGCGACTTCCTCACCCCGGTGGCCGCATATGACGACCGCGAGGGCGAGTTCACCCTCACCGCGAAGTTTCTGGGCGCGCTATGGGATGCGCCCATCGGCCATAGTCCGCTTGATGTAGTGGCCTGGCATGGCAACCATGTGCCCTATAAATACGACTTGCGCCGCTTCAACACCATTGGCTCGATCAGCTTTGACCATCCCGATCCTTCGATCTTTCTGGTCCTGCAATCCATCACCGACACCCCGGGGGTGGATGCGATTGATTTTGTGATCTTTCCGCCGCGAATTCTGGCAATGCAAGACACATTTCGCCCGCCCTGGTTTCATCGCAACATCGCCAGTGAATTCATGGGCCTGGTGCATGGCGCCTATGATGCCAAGGCCGAAGGCTTTCTTCCGGGCGGCGCCTCGCTGCACAATTGCATGACGGGCCATGGCCCGGATGCCGAAACCTTTAGCAAAGCCAGCGCGGCCGATACTTCGGTGGCTCACCATATTCGCGATACGATGGCGTTCATGTTTGAAACCCGCCTGCCGATCCGACTCACCCCTTGGGCGCTCACCACGCCCACCTTGCAAGCCCACTATGCGGATTGCTGGCAAGGCCTGAAAAAGCACTTCACCACATCATGATTCCATTAAACCCCACCCACGACCCCAGCCTCACCAGTTGGGTAACCTCGGCCAACGACTCGCCCGATTTCACCATCCAGAATCTGCCGCATGGGGTGTTTCGCTCGCGCACCGAGGCCGATAGTCAGTTTCGTGGCGGTGTAGCGATCGGGCAGCAAATTCTTGATTTGCAAGCTGCCATCTATAGCGGGGCCTTTGATGGGTTTGAACCGATGGTGCTGGCTGCAGCCAAAGCGGCAGCCCACAATGAGCTGAATGATTTCATGAGCATGGGGCGCGAGGCTTGGTCTGCATTGCGGGCCGCGCTTTCCGAGATTCTGCGCACCGGCAGCCCACATGCCCCAAAGTTAGCGCTGTGCCTGGTGCCGCAAAGCGATGCACAAATGCGGGTGCCTGCTCGCATTGGCGATTACACCGATATGTACACCTCGATCCATCATGCGAGCAACATCGGCAAACTGTTTCGCCCGGACAACCCGCTTACCCCGAATTTTCAGTGGATGCCGATTGGCTATCACGGCCGCGTCTCGTCGATTGATGTAAGTGGCCAGAGCTTTCGCAGGCCGCAGGGCCAGTCGATGCCCCCTGGAGCCACCCAGCCGGTATTTGGTCCATGCAAACGCATGGATTACGAACTCGAAATCGGCATCTGGGTCGGCAAGGGCAATGCGCTCTGCCAGCCTGTGGAACTCGCCCAGGCGGAAGAGCATGTGTTCGGTTTGTGTCTGCTCAATGACTGGTCGGCGCGCGATATTCAGGCCTGGGAGTATCAACCCCTGGGGCCCTTCCTCGGCAAAAACTTCGCCACCACAATTTCGCCCTGGATCGTCACGATGGAAGCCCTCGCCCCATTTCGCGCCGCCTGGACCCGACCTGCGCACCATCCCCAACCGCTCGCCTATCTTGAAGCGCAAGCCAATCGCGATGCGGGTGGCTTCGATGTCATGATCGAATCATGGATCCACACCGCGCAGATGAAACAAGCCGTACAAAGCGCGCATCGACTTTCGCACTCCAACTTCTCCCACTCATACTGGACAGTGGCGCAAATGCTCACCCATCACACCGTGGGCGGATGCAATCTGCAAGCCGGTGATCTGATCGGCAGTGGCACCCAAAGTGGCCCCACCGAAACCGAGGCTGCAGCGCTTATTGAGCTGAGCGTGGGCGGCAAGAAACCAGTGGCCCTCACAGGCGGCGAAATCCGCACCTTCCTTGAAGATGGCGACACCATCATTCTCAAAGCCTGGTGCGAAAAACCTGGTGCCGCGCGAATCGGATTTGGGGAGTGCGTGGGGACGGTGCTAGCAGCGCAATAGTCGGCATGATCAGTCAGGCCTAGTCAGCAATGCCTGATCAGTACCACCAGCCTGAAACTACCCCGCCGGTTTGTACTGAGCAAGAACTTCGTGCAGGGTTGGGTTCGCCTTGGCGCGGCCGTTCACAAACACAATCGGAACCTCGCCTCTCAGGGTGGAATTCACTTCGTCAAGATCCACGCTGCCTGGTGCTGGTGGCACCATTTCAAGCCGTCCAGTGTGAACCACATCGATACCTTTGCTTTTGAGCGCCTGAACCAGCTGACGAGCCCGCTCGCCCGATGGCCTCGGGCAATGAGGATCGGAAATCACAAACACCTGCGACGCTGTCATACCCTGCACTGCAGGCATCTTGACGAAATTGCCGGGGGTTTCTTCTGCAGCTAGCGCCACAACTGCTGACTTGCCGGTGGGCCAATGTTTATACACACCCACAGCCACACAAATCACCACCAAAACGGCTAGCGGATTCATGCGCCAACGACCCATGACATCGGTAGCTCACTCGAAACACACTGCGCGAAAACTTTCAGCATTGCCTTGCCTGGTCGAGATGGTGTAATCACCCTCCCATGCTATTCAAGCTCCGGGTGGGCGCGGCAACGTGGCAGCTTCGCGGCCTGTTTTGCTCGATAGGCGGGTCGAAATGCTGGGCAGGCAAGCCGTAGCGTTGAGTTTGAGGTAGTGACACTCTCATCCTCAAGTCCTGGTGTGAGCACACTGGTTCGGCGCGGGCTAGACCGAATAACTTTACAACTGCAGCTAGCGCAGTGGCTAAGAAGCGCCGCTAGATAGCTGCTTCTGAAACTCACCGCTTGCGATCACGCGCTGCAAATCATCCGCACCACCCATCAACACACCTTTCACAAACACCAAAGGCATGGTCGGCCAACCGGCCCACATCTTGATGGCATTACGTTTGCGCCAACCGGAAAAATAGCTGCCGTATTCGAGGTACTCGTATCTAACCCCGGCCGAGTCCAGCAACTTGCGCGCTTTACGCGGATACGGGTTTTGCGCCATGCCCACGACAACTATCGGAGATCGAGCAATCGCCTGCTCTACTTCAGCGATTGTTGAGGCGAAGTGTTTGGCCATCACTTCGTGAACGGTCGGGGCGATACGCGAGGATGGGAGGACGGGACGTTGGGAACCAGCAGACATGGATTTAGCCTAGCGCTCTAGATAAGGACTGTTGTCTGGTGACGCAGGCGGGACTTACACCAACAGGTCGTCGCCTAAAGCGGATAAATAATCGAGTTCGGAATCAGCTCAGAATCAAACACCAAATGTTTGCTGGCAAAGCGCAAGCCGCCGGGCTGCTCAATCACTTCATCGATAAAGCGGCCCACATTAAACACCTCGGACAAGCCACCGACCTTGGTGCGAAATACCGCATAGTTGCCCTCCACCTTCCAGCCGTCTTTGTGCACCCGGATCCGTAGCGGCCCGATCACATGGCGTTGATAGTAAGGCGCGTGAAACAAGGTCTGCTCAATGCCATAAATCCGGTCCTTAAGCATGCCCTTGCTCTCAAACGCCAAGGTGCACAGCGCCATGCCACGATCAAAGTTCTCACGCGGCTGAAGCTTGTATGTGGCCTCATCGATAAACAGCTCCGCCCAATCGACATAGCGAGCTTCATCCAGCGCGGCAGCATATTCGGCATAGAGCTGCTGCAACTCAACATAGCGCTGGGCGCTGGCGGGATTGCCTGTGCCAGTCATCGCCCCATCACCTTGCCCCAATAAGCATGCATACCGCGAATCAGGGTCTCGGTGACCATATGATCGGTATCGCCCACCTCCCGCCCACCGAGCTCGGCGATGGTTTGATAATCGGGATGTTGAGTAAAGCCTTGTTGTGACATCTCGATCACCTCACCATCATCAGCCGATACATACCCCGCGGGCCCAAACAAATTGGCCTGCCGCAAGCGACGCCGGGTCATCTCCTCGGAATCGTCTTCAAAGCCAAAATGGGTCCAGACAAAATCAAACTCATTGGGGCCGCGCGGCACGATATGGCGGGTGGACACCGAGTTCACTTGCTGCTGCAAAATCACACTCGGAAACAAGGTCATCATGGTTACGCTTGGCCCTTTCCACCAGGCCTCGGGCACCACATCAAGCACGCGATCGTCCTGTAAGTGCATGTCAGCCTTGAAGCTTGTGACGCCCTGGGTGACCGAGCCTGCACCACCTTCATTGCGCCGCGAAATCATCACCGCATGGCGATAGTGTTCATCCATCACCATCTGCGATTTCTGATCCGCGCGCCACAACCCAAACGTCACAAACCAGGTATGCAACAAGCCCGGGTGATACGGATCCTTGATGTTTTCCTGCATGAGCTTCCAGTTGCCTGGAATGCGCTGACGCGAATACCCCAAGAGCGTGAGCTTGCGCCCATCAAACACCCGATTCACCCAGGGCAACACCTTCGGGCCAATGTAGTCCTGCAATGACTCTACTGAATGATCGAAACTTGCGAATACCAAGCCGTTATAGGTTTCAACCCTGAGTTTGGTCAGGCCATGGTCTTCCATCTTGAAGTCGGCGGGCTGACCGCCCTGAATCTTGATTGTGCCGCCTTCATTCACCTTCACGCCACGCCGGAAAGGCAGACCGATCAGATTGCCCTCCAGGTCGTAATTCCACTGGTGATACGGGCAGACGAAATCCTTGGTCTGACCATGCGACTTTTGGCAAAAACGCACACCACGATGAGCACAATGATTTTCGATGACGCTGATGCCACCGGTCTTGTTGCGCACCATGATCACCGAGCGTTCACCGACAAAGGTGGTTTTGAAATCGCCCAGATTCGGAACTTCAGCCTCCAGGCCGACATAGCACCAATGATCACGATAGAAGATCTTCTCAAGCTCTTCGCGATAAATCTCGGGATCGGTGTAGGTGCTGTACGGCACCCGGCTGGGCGAGGCGGTGGTGTTCATAACCCGCAGTGTAGGCAAGCGGCGCGATATTAGCTATATTGATGAATAAATCTTCGGCATCAAGCCGATGAATACCAAAAACCTTTGGAGCACACCTTGGCAAGCCTGCCCGCCGATTTTGATCTCAACTTGCTGCGGGTATTTGCCGCAGTCTATGAAACTGCGAATGTCACCCGCGCGGCTGATCAGCTTGATGTGTCGCAATCTGCGGTGAGCAATGCCCTGGCCCGGCTGCGCAGGGTGTGTCGCGATGAGCTTTTTGTTCGTACGCCCGATGGCATGTCGGCCACCGCAGTGGCCAAGCGGCTCGCACCAGCTGTGCTAGGGGCACTCGAGAATCTCAGCCTCGCATTTTCTGACACCGGGGGATTCACACCACTGGAAAGCAAACGCCAATTTGTGGTCCGCATGAATGACATCGGCGAGGTGGTATTTTTGCCTCGGCTGCTGGCGCTATTCAAGGAACAAGCCCCGGGCTGTTCGATCAAGGCAGTGTCGCTTTCCAGCGGTGACTCCGCGATCGCCATGGCTCGCGGCGAGGTCGATCTGGCGATTGGATTTTTGCCGGAGCTGCGCGACCAGTGGTTTCAGCAACGCTTGTTTGAGCAGCGCTATTTGCTGGTTGCACGCAAAGGCCACTCAATACTTGCTCCCAAGCTAAGCGGTGCAGCACTGCGCAAGGCCTTCGTGGCAGCAGAGCATGTATTAATCGATTCAGCGGGGAGCGCACACAATATTGTTGAAGATACCTTCACCTCCATGGGGATTTTGCGGCCAAGCCGGATCGTGATGCCCAGCTTCCTGGCAGCGATGATGATGGTGGCTGAGCATGATGTGATTGCTACGGTGCCTGCCAAGCTCGCTGCGGCTGCCAGCACCACCTTGAACATTGCCTCCAGGCCGCATCCGGTCAACCTGCCGGTGTTTCGCGTGCATCAGTATTGGCATCCCATCCGGCATAAAGACCCCGCCTGCCTATGGCTTCGCCAACTGCTGATTCAGGAGTTTTCGGGGTAAAGTGATCGCCGACTCAACTCCTGATTTCTCTATGGCTTCCACCACCTCATCCATCATCGTCGGCATCACCGGGGCCAGCGGAGCCATCTATGGAGTGCGCCTGCTGCAGCACCTGCGGGCTGCGGGTGTGCACACGCATTTGGTGGTGTCGAGCGCGGGCTGGATGAATCTTGAGGCTGAAGTGGCGATGAGCCATGCCGAGATCGAAGCGCTCGCCGATGTGGTGCACAACCCCAAGGATGTGGGGGCCACGATTGCCTCGGGCTCCTTCATGACCCAGGGCATGGTGGTTGCACCATGCTCAATGAAAACGCTCGCCTCAGTCGCCCACGGCATGGCCGACAACCTCATCACCCGCGCCGCAGATGTAGTGCTCAAGGAGCGCAGGCGCCTGGTGCTGATGGTGCGCGAAACGCCGTTTAATCTGGCCCATCTGCGCAACATGACCGCGGTGACGGAGATGGGCGGCATTATTTATCCGCCACTCCCGCAGTTTTATCATCGACCTCAATCGATTCAGGAATTGGTGGATCACACCTGCGCGCGGGTGCTTGATTTATTCAGCATCGACAACAGCCTGGCACCGCGCTGGCCAGGCCTGAAAACCAGCCTGGCCAATGCAAGCTAACTGCGGCAAGTTAACCGCGGCTACTTAACTGCGCGCGTGGGTCACACCACCATCCACCACCAAAGTAGAGCCCACCACATAATCACCCGCTCGCGAAGCAAGATACACGGCCGAGCCCGCCATATCCTCAATCGTGCCGATGCGGCCCAGGGGGATGTGCTTGGAGACTTCGTCGCCATGATCGCGTGCAGCCAGATTCATATCTGAGGCAAAAGCACCCGGAGCAATCGCTGAAACCACAATACGATCCGGAGCCAGGCGCAGCGCCATGCGACGTGTCATGTGAATCAGCCCGGCTTTACTGGCGGCATAGGAATAGGTTTCCATCGGATTAACTGACACACCATCGATCGAGGCGATGTTGATCACCTTGGCCAGATGCTCACCCGAGGCGCCCGCTTTAAGATCCTCATAAAGTGCCTGCGTGAGAAACATCGGGGTCTTCAGATTCAAATCAACCACCTTGTCCCATCCAGCCTCGGGAAACTCGGCAAAAGGCGCAGCCCAGGCTGCGCCTGCATTGTTGACCAGGATATCGAGCTTGGTTTCATGCTGACGAAAGCGGGTCACAAGCTCGGCGATGCCTTCAGGTTTGGATAGGTCGCAGGGCAGGGAAACCACCTTGCCGTGTTGCGCCATCTCAGCGGCAGCGGCATCACAATGCGCGGCCTTGCGCCCGCAGATATACACCCGCGCACCTTGCTGCAAAAAACCAGTGGCGATCATGCGCCCGATGCCCCGATATCCGCCAGTCACAATCGCGACGCGCCCTGCCAAAGAAAAAAGATCTTGCATCTGAGTCTCCTGTTTGATTTGTTAGCACTTTACCGATTTTCATCCAGCCAGATCCGCAGCTTTTGCAGCTCGGGAAGCAAACGCTCCAGTGTTGTTTGCCCCACGCCCGCGGTAAGCCGCGCCAAATCGGGCGCCAATGCGGCCACTGCTTCACCATGCGCTTTGCGGCCTTTGGGAGTGATCGTCACGATTTTGCTGCGACCATCTTGCGGATGGTCCACGATCTGCACCATCGCAAGCGCATGCAAGCGTTGCAAGGTATTGGTCATCGCACCCTTGGTGACCTGGAAGGCGCGAGCGAGCTGAACAGGGGTGCGTTCGCCACCGAGCCTGACGAAGTTATTGAGCACACCAAACTGGGCGAGATTCAGGCCCGCCTGGGCCATGCAGCGCTCGCCGACAGCGTTCATCAACTGATCGATGATGCCCAGTTCATTGGCCACCAGAAAAGCAATGGGGGGCGCGGAGCCGGCACTCGGCCCCGCAGGATCGGATTTAGACTTGGAGGAGGCTTTCAAGTTCGCGCCGTGGTTTGGGTTGGGCTTGTGGACCGTATCCTACTCGCATCAACATTTGTGCTGTATGGCCTTGGGCAATTTCGAGCTCGCGGCGCATCGTTTGATGCAGGGGCGCCATTTCCGCAAACTCCTGTAGCGCCTGGCTCAGCGGATGCATGCCGATGCCCAGCTCGGTGGCCTTGAGATTCATCCGCACATAGGCACGGCCTGAATTGATCTGATCCTGACGACTATTTCCTGCGGTGCTGAGCCACATGTGGCCCATCGCCGTAGACATGATTGCGTAGTATTTTTTAAGCCCTTGAGCAAACCCCGAGGATTGCGGATCGGCCAAAGACTCACGGTTGATAAAACCAAACAGTTTGCCTGCTTCCATGATCGGGCCACTCAGGCTGATGCCGTCCCGATGCTGATTGATCTCGCTTGCGCCGATACGCATCAAACGCACGCTTTCCATCAACGTGTGCGGCGTGGTCACCTCTTTCAAATGGGCGTTCCAGGTGATCTCGCGAAGCGCGGCAACCTTGTCAGCAGCGATGCTGTAGCGGGCCGTCACGCCAGGCATGGCTGCGGCCTTTACTATCGCCTCAAGGGATTGCTCAGCCACCGGCTTGTTCAACTCAAACGGGTCTTTGTTGGAGCGTCGATTCACGATCTGTGTGAATAGCGGATCAGCTGCAACGCTGCTGCGAGCCAAACGCACCCGGGCGATTTCTCTGGAACTGGCGCTGAGGGCCTGCAAGGTGTCGCCTGGCGTGCCCTCGGGGAACATGTCCACCTGGGCTGCATAACCATAGTGGGAGGCAGCAATCACCAGCAGTTCCAAAAAGCAGCCTTGTCCGATCATGATCTGGCGGCCCATTGGATCAGTTTCCGGAAGCAACCGCTTGGCATCACACAACAAGGTGATGCTGTCGGGCTGACGCAGATCAGCCAACCAGGATTGCAAATTATGGGGATTGGGGGCTAGCAGCGCATAGGAAAGCAGGCTGCGGCGCACATCACTCTGCTCCTTGCCCGCATCGCGCCAGGCTTGTGTGGCAGGAGTGATGGAACCACATCCTGTTAGAGCCAATCCGCTGGCGGCTAACACTGTGCCACCACCCAATACCCGAATAAATTGCCGCTTTTGCATCATCACACTCCTTGAGAAGAACTCCGCTGCAGTGCATGGAAGCACCAAAAATACGGAGAATGGTTTAACGTCAAACTACTATGGTTGAACGTTAAACCATAAAATTCTGCCTGTCAAGCGCATGCCTTCTAGCCAGCAACCCCGGCAAAGCAAGGCTGTTCTGGTGACTCGACCGCAAGTTCGTTACCATCCAGCCATGGGCCTTCATCACTCGCACGACCACAGCCATCCCGGCGGTGAGGGGCATCATCACCATCACGCCGAGCATGTGCACGGGGTATCGGGTGCAGCCAGCTCACGGGTGCTGCTGGGGGTGATCGCGATCAACAGCGCCTTTGTCGCCACTGAGTTTCTGGTGGGCCTCAGCAGCGGCTCCACAGCGCTTATGGCCGATGCGGGCCATAATCTTTCTGATGTGCTCGGCTTGATTGTTGCCTTGGGCGCTGTGCGACTTGCGCAGCGGCCCGCTTCTGCGAAGTACACCTACGGCCTTGGCGCGAGCTCCATCCTGGCCGCCCTGCTTAATGCAGTGTTGCTGATGGTGGCTTGCGGCGCGCTGGCTTGGGAGGCAGTACACCGACTCGCACAACCCACTTCGGTGGCTAGTGAAGCTGTGATGCTGGTTGCTGGCTCTGGCATCCTGATCAATGGCTTAAGTGCCTGGTGGCTGATGCGCACCAATCCGCACGATCTCAACATGCGGGGCGCTTACCTTCACATGGCTGCCGATGCGGCGGTTTCGCTTGGGGTCGTGCTTGCCGGAGCCGCAATGTATTTCACCGGCATCAGCCTGATTGATCCTGCAGTAAGCCTCGTGATTGTGGTGGTGATTATTGGGTCCACCTGGGGCCTGCTCAAGCAATCCTTGCGACTGGCCATGGGCGGTGTACCCGCCGGACTCGATCTCTCAGAAATCAATGCTTTTTTGTCGGGCACGGCCTGGGTGAAGTCAGTGAGCGACTTGCATGTGTGGGCGCTCAGCACCTCAAGCAATGCACTGACCGCTCATCTATTGGTACAAGGCGAGCGGCCCGATGATGCGCAGATGGAGGCGCTTGCGCGTGAGCTGGAAACCCGCTTCCGTATTGCTCACAGCACCCTGCAGATTCATGAGCATGAAGCGCCAGCTTGCCCGCTGACACCAGCCTCGCGTGCAGCTTAGGGCCTGAAGAAAAGTGTCGCCAGACCCAGGAAAATAAAGAACCCCATGCTATCGGTGATGAAAGTCAGCAACACCGAAGAGCCCATCGCAGGATCACGCCCGATTTTCTGCAATGTCAGCGGCACAGCCATCCCGATCAGGGCGCCCACCAACAAATTCAGCATCATGGCGAGCAGCATCAGGCCACCAAGAATAATACCCTGGGGGGTATCATGATAAAGGCCCCAGGCGGCTAGCCCGGCAATCGAGCCCCACATCAGGCCATTGAGCCCGGCAATGGCCAACTCCTTGAGGATCAATCGCTTGGCATTGGCATCCGTGACTTGCCCCAGGGCCATCGAGCGAATAATCAGGGTCATGGTCTGATTGCCGGAATTGCCTGCAATGCCCGCAACAATCGGCATCAATGCCGCCAGCGCAACCACCCGCTCAATCGTATCTTCAAAGCCGCCAATCACCCGCGAAGCAAAAAACGCGGTGCAAAGATTCAAGGCCAGCCAGGGCCAGCGGTTGCGGGCCGAAGCCCACACGTTGGCAAACAGGTCTTCATCCTCGCGCAAGCCCGCCTGAGACAGCAGATCACTATCGCCCTCCTCACGAATCACGTCCACCACTTCAGACACGGTAAGGCGGCCAATCAACCGTGATTGCGCATCCACTACAGGGGCCGAGACGAGGTCGTAGCGCTCAAAAGCCTGGGCTGCATCCGTGGCATCGTCGAGGGCCTGCAGTGTCATGATGTCTTTGCGCATCACGTCCATCACCATCACCTCGGGCTCGTTGACGAGCAAGCGATCCAGGGGCAACGCACCCTTGAGCACTTCATGGCGATCCACCACAAACACCTGGTCGGTGTGATCCGGCAACTCTTCATAGCGGCGCAAATAGCGCAGTACCGCTTCAAGCGTGACATCCTCGCGCACGGTGACAAGATCAAAATCCATGCGCGCGCCCACCGACTCCTCCGGATACGACATCGCCGCACGCAACTGATCGCGCTCTTCGGCCGACATCCCGGCACTGATCTCGGCCACCACATCGGAGGGCAGGTCCGGGGCGAGATCTGCAATCTCATCGGCATCCAGGGTTTCGACCGCATCGACCAGCTCTTCGCGATCCATCGCCTCGATCAGGCTTTCGCGCACCGAATCGCTGACTTCGAGCAGGATGTCGCCATCGCGATCTGCGCCCACCAGGCGCCACACCAACTGGCGCTCCAGTACCGGCAGGCCTTCGAGGATATAGGCCACGTCAGCCGGATGCAGGCCCGCGAGCTTGTGGCGCAGCTCATTCATGGACTGGCGCTGTACCAACTGCTCGACCAGCTCGTGGCGCTCTTCGCCTTCGCCATGCCGCTGCCGGTGGGCCAGCTCGACCACAATGTTGTGGCGCTCGAGCAAGCCCTGCACTTCAGCCAGCGAACGTGACGCCGCCTCCGGATCGCTTGGAATCAAGTGATCGGCAGTGATAGCGGCATCGGGGGTCGATTCGCGGGGATCAGCAGCGCTGGGCGGGGTCATGCGCGCGATTGTCCCACAGGGTCAAGGCGGGGTGACGGAACTCATGCCCCGGGCGATCATATTGGTGCGGCGCACGAGCGCGCTGGAGCCCCGGTTCTTGTCGTAAAAACGCGGCCGAGGCAGCATCGCGGCCATCCGAGCAGCCTGGGCCGGTCCAAGCTGGGACGCACTCAGATTGTAGTGATGGCGTGCCCCGGCCTCACAGCCAAACACACCCACCCCCCACTCGGCGACATTCAGATAGATTTCCAGAATGCGCTCTTTATCCATTACTGCCTCGATCATGTAGGTGATCACGACTTCCTGGCCCTTGCGCCAATAACTGCGTGAGCCCGATAAAAACAGGTTCTTGGCCAGCTGCATGGTGATGGTCGATCCGCCACGCACCACCTTGCCCCGCTTCAGATTTTGCTCATAGGCTTTTTCAATCGCATCCCAATCCACCCCGTCATGGTCGGTGAAGTTGGCATCTTCGGCAGCAATCACGGCACGCTTCAAATGCGGCGAAATTCGTGCGTAATCGATCCACTGGTGCTTCAAGGTGGCGCGGGGATCCTTGGCCTGCAATTGCTCGAGCTGATCGTCCATGAAGCTCGTCATGCGCGGATTAAACTGGGTCCACCACAACACATGGCTGAAGTACCACAGCTGCAACAGCATCACGCCCAGCACAGCCAGGCCGAGCAGCACACCCATCCACTTGAATACTCGCCTGATCATCGACGCCAAAGCTTCGCGCGGGCCGATCTAACGAGCGGCGGGTGCAAGCGCGGCCTGCTCGGCGAGATCCTTGCGCAGCTGCTGATACACCGGCTCGGTCGCAGGCAATACCCCGCGCCAAAACGCAAAGGCTGCGGCCGCCTGCTCGACCAGCATGCCCAGTCCATCGATGCATTTCGCACATCCGGCCCCACTGGCCGCCTCAAGCCACGCCGTCGGTTTGGGCGAATACATCATGTCGTAGCAGATCACAGCACGGCCAAGACCACTCTCAACAAACCCTCGGGGCATAGTCACGCCCTCGGGCTCTAGGCCCCCGGAGGTCGCGTTGATAATCGCTTGAGTGGCAGGCGCGGCCACGAGCTCGTCCCAAGCAAACGCCTCTATACCAAAACGCCTGGCTACCTCCTGAGCTCGCTTTGCAGTGCGATTGGCAATGATCAATCGCTTGACGCCAGCAGCAAGCAAGGGCTCGATGACGCCTTGCGCAGCGCCACCCGCACCCAATATGAGTACAGCGGCACCTCGCAAGGCCACCCCATGACGAACCTGCAGATCGGCCACCAGACCCAGGCCATCGGTGTTATCCGCCCGCCACTGGCCATGGTCAAAAGCAATCGTGTTCACCGACTCAGCACGCAGGGCTCGACGGGTTAGCAATGCACGGCGGGTTTGCGCAAGTTCAAACGCCCGCGTTTTAAAAGGCACCGTAATGTTGGCCCCTGCCATGCCCTGGCTGGCGAATGCTTCGATTGCAGTTTCAAAATCATCCAGCCCCACCAACTCGCGCCCATAGGTGATGGGCTGGCCGGTTTGCTCCGCAAACAAGGCGTGGATACGCGGCGAGCGGCTATGAGCCACGGGGTTGCCGAGCACGGCATAGTGCGCCAATGACGCAGGGTCCGCAGCTTGTTTCATCGGTGACTCATTGACTTTTGGGCGCGGCCGCGCCGGCACCACTTTGCACTCGCGTCACCGCTTCGGTGGATAAGCTGTCATTGGTAAACGTCCAGGTGCGCACGATTTGCAGAATATCGCCCTCCTTGGCCATCTCTGCCGAGAACCGGGGATAGGGCGCCCCGGCATAAACGATTTGCTTGACCGCGCGATTCAGCACTTCGTGACGTGATTTTTTATTGAGGATCACATCCACGACATTGCCAAACTTGTCGATCTCCACAGTGATGATCAGGGAGTCGTAAATCTTGCCGCGCGCTTCAGGCGGATACCGGTCGGTGCCTATCCTCTCGATGGTATCTGCCCAGGCATCCACATACTGCGCATAAGCCACCCCAAGCGCATTTACGCCAAAGGTCAGGCGACGCGGGCGCTTGTTGTAGTCCGAAATCTGCTTGTCAATCTGGGCTTGCAGGCGGGCAATCACCTGATTAACGTCTTCTTCTTCCAGCCCGACCATCGCGGGCGCCTTGGCGGGATTGGGCTTGCGCTCATCCTGCACCATGGCCTGGGGGCCTTGGGTAAGCGCAAGCAATTTGCGCTGCTGCTCCTCGAGCAAAGTCACCCTCTGCTGCTGCCTGCGCAAAGCATCACCATCCTCCACTCGCGAATCGGGCGGCAGGGGAGACTTGGCCCGACCTTTATCGCTATCGCCACCGGCAGTCATGTTGACTTGCGCAAGCACATCGGCCTTGACTGGCTTGTCCCGTGTTTGCGCGTTGAGCAGCACAACTTCTATCGGTGCATCAATCGGTGAGAATTTCAAGGGCATGGGCGGGGCAAACTTCAGGGCCAGCAGCAGGCAATGAATCACCACCGACACCACAATGCCCACTGCCAGCGGATCGCGCCGCAGACTGCGCAAATCGGTCAGCGCATGCAAACCACCGCTGCGCAGCGCCGCACTCACGGCTTGTCGCCCTCGCTAGACTCACTTGTTTGGGTATCGCTACTTGGTGCGTCGCTTGGCTCGGCTTGCTCTATCGCAACTTCAACATCTTCACTTACTGCAGCTTCGTCCATCGCAATGAATCGCGCTTCCAGAGACACATTGATTTCGTCGCGCCGAATCACCTGCGCCCACAACCGCCGCCCGGCCGCAATCTCTGGAAGCCCGCTCAATCGAAAGTAAAACGGGGCATCAGCCAAGCGCACAAGATCCTCCCGGATACTGACCGCGGCCACTTTATCGGTGGGCTGCTGACCCAGCCAGCGCAGGCACCAATAGCGCTCCATCGTGGCCTGGAAATCTGCATAGGCATCGTACTTGGTGTCGAAAGCCGACATCACGGAAAACAGCTCGGAATCATTGCTGGCATAAGGGGCGCGGCTCGATGTGCAGATCGCAATGATCTGGCGCTGGTTGACCAGATCCACATAGCGGCGCAGCGGTGAGGTGCTCCAAATGTATTGACTCACCCCGAGCCCGGCGTGCGGAAGAGGATGGGTGGTGGTGCGCACGCGGCCAGCTTGCTGTGATCGATAAATGCCAGGCACCTCGTGATCGGCGAGGTACTTGCCCCAGGTGCTGTTGGCCAAAATCATCATCTCGGCCACGATCCGATCAAGCGGCGCATCACGACGCCGCTGCACGATTCTGACCTGCTCACCGACCTCAGGCTGATCTTCGATGTAGAAACTGAAGTCACTGCGAAAACGCGCCTCGGGTTTGCCACGAACTTTTTCGCGCTCCAAAGTGCGGGCTTGTGCCAGGCCCCACAGCACCTGCAGCGCATCCCAGAAAGGCTGAACCTCTGCATTGCCGGGCCGAGGAGTTAGCCCGCTCAACGCTTCCTCGCTGATGGCCTCATCCAGCAGATCATGTCGCAAGTTGGCGGCGATCGCCACGCGCTCCAGCCTGGTGGCAGTGGACACAACCGTATAGCCAGGGCCCTGCACCTCAAGATAAAGCGACAGGGTTGGGACGGTGCGCCCGGCATCAAGCGAACACGCGTGCACCAGGGCATCGGGCAGCATGGTGATTTTTTCGCCAGGCATATAGACCGTGGACATGCGCGCACGCCCGACCTGATCAAGCCCGCTGCCCAAGGGAATCAACACCGCAGGCGCGGCAATATGTATGCCGACCTCCCAGTGATCAGGCCCCAACGCCCGCACCGAGAGCGCATCATCAATCTCGGTGGTGGTGGAATCATCAATTGAAAACGCCTGCACTGCCGCCAGCGGCAGATGCTCACCCACATCGCCCAGTGCTTGCACTTGGTCCAGGCCCAGCTCGGTATGCGCCACGCCGCGCGGGAAATGCTCGGCTGCAAACTTGCCAAAATGCAGCTCACGCGCCGAGGCAAAAGCACCCGCCTCGACCAGCAGCTCTTGATGATTGCGTCCGCTGCGCTCGCTTGCGAGTTCCAGCGCTCGCCACGCCACCGACTGCTTGTCCGGGCGCATCAGCATCCCGGCGGCCAGAGCGGCCCAGCCTTCGGGCAGGTTTTTTGCGACTAGCTGCTCGGCTTGCTGCTGAATGCTGATTTCCTGAAGGCGCTTGCGTTCCAGCGCAGCCAAAGCAGCGGTGAGAATATCGGGCGGTGCAGGGCGATACCGCCCGCGCCCTTTGCGGTGGAAATACACCGGCGCCCCATGCAATCGCAACAGCAATCCGAAACGCTGGGAAGCCATGGGTTTGGCGCCAAAGTAATCCTCGGCCAGGGCATCAAAATCAAACTCGTCTTGCGGGGCACATTCCCACAAAAACTGCAGGTCAATATCATCAGCCAGACTTTGGGCTGCCCGCACCACCTCTTGCGGCCCGGGCTGCTCAAAGCGCATCAGCACATGGCTGGCCTTGATCTTGCCACGCTTGCCGCTGGCGTACTCCACCTGCAATGCACCACCCGCTTCGGTGAGCACCGTCCCGGCTTTAAAGCCGCCATCTTCCTCAAACACCACATGACTCATCCCGGGGATTATACGAATCGCTACAATTCGCCGCTTAGCAGGCCCGGTTTTGGGCTTCTTTTCTTACCGGGAGTGCCTTATGGCAATGGATGTAGTGGATTACAAGATCTTTGGTGCTGAGATGCAATTCGTTGAAGTAGAGCTTGATCCCACCGAAGCCATGGTGGGCGAAGCTGGCTCAATGATGTACATGGAAGATGGGATTGATCTGGACACCGTGTTTGGCGATGGCAGCGGCGGAGGTGGCACGGGCCTGTTTGGCAAGCTGCTGGGTGCCGGCAAGCGACTGGTCACGGGTGAGTCACTTTTCACCACGGTCTACACCAACAAAGCCAATGCCAAGCGCAAGGTGGCGTTTGCCGCGCCCTATCCCGGCAAGATCATCGCTGTGGATCTCAAGACTGTTGGCGGCAAACTGATCGCCCAGAAAGACAGCTTTCTTTGCGCGGCGCGAGGCGTGCAGCTTGGCATTGCGATTCAACAGAAACTCGGCGCCGGATTCTTTGGCGGCGAGGGCTTCATCATGCAAAAGCTTGAAGGCGATGGGCTGGCGTTTGTGCACTCGGGCGGCACGGTGGTGAAGCGCGAGCTTGCAGCAGGTGAGGTCTTGCGAGTCGATACCGGCTGCCTGGTCGCGATGGCCGGCCCGGTGGATTTTGATATTCAGTATGTGGGCAAGGTCAAGACCGCACTGTTTGGTGGCGAGGGGTTGTTTTTTGCTGTGTTGCGCGGTCCAGGCACGGTGTGGCTGCAATCCCTGCCCTTCTCGCGACTGGCCTCACGCGTGTTCGCTGCTGCGCCTCAACGCGGTGGTTCTCGCGAAGAGGGCGGTCTGTTGGGCGGGCTCGGAAACATTCTGGATGGCGACGCCGACTAGCGCCCCAACCAACGCCCCAACCAACGCTATAGCCAACGGGAGAAGGCCAGGACTTCGTCGCCATACTGGGCGAAGTCCGACAGGCCATGATCGCTGCCGTTGAGTACCCATTGCTTGGCGCCGCGATAGTGCGCCACCATTTCGCGCCAGTCGAGCACCTCATCGCCGGTGGCTGCGATCAGGAAGTAACGCTCGGGAAAGCTGATCGACCCAATGCTCAGCGCGCGCAATTCATCGATGTATTCCAAGTGAAAACGCTCGGGGCGGGCTTGCGGCTCGTGGTAAGGAGAATGTTCCCCGACCTGCGTAGCCAGATCGCGTTCGGCATGTACGACAGGATTGAGCAATACTGCCTGGCAGCCGGTGTACTCGGCCATAAAGGTTGCGTAGTAGCCACCCAACGAGCTGCCCACCAGGCAATCCTCGGGCTGAGGATCAATGGTTTCACGAATCAGGCGAATCGCTTTGGCAGGCGACATTGGCAAGTTGGGGCACAGCCAGCGATCGCCCAGGCCAAGCTGCGCCATGCGCTGGCTTAACCACTGGGCCTTGAACGACTGCGGCGAGCTGCGAAAACCATGCAGGTAAATCAGGCGGCGCGGCTGGGCATTCATCGCGCCGCGCCTGGTTGCAAAGCAGTCAACAGCTTGCCATGAATCCCGCCAAACCCACCATTGCTCATGACCAAAATCGTATCCCCGGTGCGTGCTTCCTGGCTAATCGCCTGAACCAATCCATCAACACTATCAACCACCAACGCCGGCGGCTGAACCGGCGCAAGCGCACTCGCCACGTCCCAACCCAACCCGGCACTTGAGCAAAACACCCGGTCAGCCAAGCGCAGGCTTTGCGGCAGGAGCGCGGCCATGGTGCCTAGCTTCATGGTGTTGGAGCGCGGCTCAAGCACCGCAAGAATCCGGCCACCTGAAGCGCCCAGGCGCATTCGTAAGCCTTCGAGCGTAGTGGCAATCGCCGTAGGGTGATGCGCAAAATCATCAATCACCGTAATGCCACGCACCACTCCCTTTACCTCCATGCGCCGTTTGATCCCGGCGAACGCTTCAAGCGCCTGGATAGCCGCTGCCGGCTCGACTCCCACGGTGCCTGCTGCCGCAATTGCAGCCAGTGCATTGGCCCGGTTGTGTGCGCCCGAGAGTTGAAGTCGCAAACGCCCCAAACTTTGATTGCTACGGCGCACCTCAAACTCAGTCGCCTCAGGAGTTTCCACCACATCAGCCTCGTGCCAACCTTGCGGGCTCATGAAGTAATGGAGTTGACTCCAGCAGCCCCGATCAAGCACTTGGGCCAGAGTTGGTTGGGTGGCATTCACGATCACATGCCCCTGACCCGGCACGGTGCGCACCAGATGATGAAACTGGGTTTGAATTGCCGCCACGTCGGGAAAGATATCGGCATGATCAAACTCGAGATTGTTCAGGATGGCGGTGCGCGGCCGGTAATGAACAAACTTCGAGCGCTTATCAAAAAATGCCGTGTCGTATTCATCGGCTTCGATAACAAAAGGATGGCCCTGCCCGAGGTGGGCTGAGCTGGGAAAGTTCTGGGCGACTCCGCCAATCAGATAACCAGGGTTTAAGCCTTGATGCTGCAAAATCCAGGCGAGTAATGCGGTGGTGGTGGTCTTGCCATGCGTGCCGGCCACGGCCAACACATGCCGACCCTGAAGCACACTGCTTAGCCATTGAGGCCCCGAGGTAAAAGGCAAACCCGCATCAAGAATGGCTTCCATGAGCGGATTGCCGCGCGACACCACATTGCCAATCACCCATAGATCAGGCTTGAGTGCCAACTGACTGGCGTCGAATCCTTCAATCAACTCGATCCCCAAGGCCCTGAGCTGATCGCTCATCGGAGGATATACATTGGCATCACACCCGGTGACCTGCAAACCAGCCTCGCGGGCAATCGCTGCCAGGCCTCCCATAAAGGTGCCGCAAATGCCCAGGATATGGATATGCCGGGCTGGAGGTGGTGGCGCAAATTGTGTGGTCATACGCAATTTTAGTCTGCCGCGAGTACACTCGCCCTCGCCATGAATGCCAACTCAATGCACGAGGCCTCGCAGCCTTCGGATCTGCGCCTGGAAATTGCCCAGAAGGCGGCTCAGTTGATCGCGGATGAAGGGCTGTCGTATCACGCAGCCAAACAAAAAGCAGCGCAATTGCTTGCCCGCGGCAAAGTGCAGCGCAATTTGCTGCCGGACAATTCTCAAATCGATGCTGCACTTGCTGAGCACCTGGCGCTGTTTGATCCAGATCATGATGAGCGGCTTTTGGCCATGCGTGAAGTCGCCCTTGCGCTGATGGGCGACCTCGACACCTTCAACCCGAGGGTGACTGGAGCCGCTTGGAAGGGTCTGGCCACCGAATTTGCGCCGATTCATTTGCAGCTCTTTGCCGATAACGCCAAGGAAGTGCATTACTTTTTGCTGAATCAAGCGGTGGATTTTGAGTCCGTGGAGCCGCCTGGTGATACACCCGAGCAAGAAGCCTTTGCCTTTGAGCATGAGGGTTTTGAAGTATTGCTCACCTTGCATGCCCCTCATGAGCTGCGCCAGCACGTCGGGCTTAGAGGGTCCGCAAATGCCCTGCAGGCGCTCATGGATCAGCAAGGCACAGACCGCGAAGGCGGGCAGCAGTGAGTGCTGCCCCTGGTCGGCGATCCCATCTGATCCTGGGCGGGGCGGCTGTCGGCGCATTGGCCCTTGGAGCTGGCGCAGCGTGGTGGAGACTCAAACTCCAACCAGCCGAGGACGAGGCCTTGCAAACCTTGCTGGCCCAGAGCTTTCCTGATGCCCAAGGCCAGACCACTGCACTGGCCAAGTATCGCCAGCGGCCCCTGGTTCTGAATTTCTGGGCAACCTGGTGTGCACCTTGTGTTGAAGAAATGCCCGAGCTGTCGGCGATCGCCGATCAGATTCGGGAGAAAAAAGTGGAAGTTCTTGGAATTGGCGTTGATTCGCTGGCAAATATCAGCAAATTCGCTGAACGCATCAAAGTAAGCTATCCTTTACTTTGCACTGGCGCGGCCGGGATCGAACTGGTTCGGCGTTTCGGAAACCCTGCTGGTGGCCTGCCTTTTACGGTTTTAGTCGATCGAAATGGTCAAATTCAGGGCAGAATTTTGGGCCGGTTTCGCAGCGATGAGCTTCTGGAGCGTTCAAAAGCCCTGGCGAGTTAGCTGAAAATTCGTCCTTCTGCAAGCATTTCTGCTTAACTCGCGCAATCTCCGGGGATTTTCATTTCTTAAAGTGTGGCGTACACTTCGCCCCTTTCGTTGAGAGCCCTGCTGTCATGACCGTGTCTTCATCTCGTGATCCAGCCATTTTGGTGATTCACGGGCCCAACCTCAATTTGCTGGGTACCCGGGAGCCGCAGATCTATGGATCAACCACGCTCGCCGAGGTTAACCAAGAGCTGCACGCGCTAGCGGCCGAGCACGGCGCACAGATCGAGGCGATTCAGAGCAATCACGAGGGCGTGTTGGTGGATCGGATTCAAGCAGCAAGCGGCAAAGTGGACTACATCATCATCAACCCGGCGGCCTTTACCCACACCAGCGTCGCGATTCGGGACGCGCTGGCCGCGGTCAACATACCGTTCGTCGAAGTGCATCTTTCCAATATCCATCAGCGCGAAACATTTCGCCACCACTCCTATTTTTCAGATCGGGCAGTGGGGGTGATTTGTGGCCTGGGCCCCGAGGGGTATCGGGCTGCGCTGCGTTTTGTCCTGCAGAAAATGAGCCTATGGACCTGAGAAAACTCAAAACCCTGATTGATCTTGTCGCCGAATCCGGCATCGCCGAGCTGGAGATCACCGAGGGTGAAGGCAAGGTGAGGATCGTCAAATCAGCCGCGCCAGGCGCACCCGGCGCGATGATGCAGATGCCCCCCCAAGGCTATGCACCACAATATGCGCCCCAGTATTCACCACAATACGCTTCGCCTCCTGGCGGCTCCACACAGCCTGCAGCCCCGGGGCCGGCGCCGGCCGAGCCACAGGCAGACGCCGCGCCAGCCGGTCACATTGTGAAGTCGCCCATGGTCGGCACCTTCTACCGCTCAGCACAGCCAGGCTCAGCACCATTTGTGGATATTGGCAGCGAAGTGAAACAAGGCGAGACGGTGTGCATCATTGAAGCGATGAAGCTGCTTAATGAAATCGAATGTGATTTCGCCGGACGCATCAAGGCGATCCTGGTGGAAAACGGTCAACCGGTGGAGTACGGACAGCCCTTGTTCGTAGTCGAGCCCGCATAAGCCCGCGCGCCGCATAGCCCATGTTTGAAAAGATCCTGATCGCCAATCGTGGCGAAATAGCACTGCGTATTCAACGAGCCTGCCGTGAGATGGGCATTCGTACCGTGGTGGTGCATTCCGAGGCCGATACCGAGGCCAAGTATGTAAAGTTGGCCGATGAGTCGGTATGTATCGGCCCGGCCCCCTCCAAGGATAGCTACCTCAATATCCCCGCGATCATCAGCGCAGCCGAAGTCACCGACGCGGAGGCCATTCATCCGGGCTATGGCTTTTTATCCGAAAACGCCGACTTCGCCGAGCGGGTGGAGAAAAGCGGGTTTGTGTTTATAGGCCCTCGGCCGGACTCGATTCGCATGATGGGCGACAAAGTATCGGCCAAGGACGCGATGAAACGCGCAGGGGTGCCTGTTGTGCCGGGCAGCGAAGGCGCGCTTCCTGAAGATCCCAAAGAAGTCGTACGAATCGCCCGCGCGGTCGGCTACCCGGTCATCATCAAGGCGGCTGGTGGCGGCGGTGGTCGCGGCATGCGGGTGGTCCACACTGAAGCGGCGTTGCTCAACGCCGTGACCATGACCCGAAGCGAAGCGGGAAGCGCATTTGGCAACCCGACCGTGTATATGGAGAAGTTCCTCGAGAACCCGCGCCATATCGAGATCCAGGTGCTGGCCGATGAGTTTCGCAACGCGGTTTATTTGGGCGAACGTGATTGCTCCATGCAGCGGCGCCATCAAAAAATTATCGAAGAAGCACCCGCACCGGGAATTTCGCGCCGCCTGATCGACAAGATCGGTCTGCGCTGCGCCGAGGCCTGCAAGAAAATTGGCTATCGCGGCGCTGGAACCTTTGAGTTTCTGTTTGAAAACGACGAGTTCTATTTCATCGAAATGAACACCCGCGTTCAGGTGGAGCATCCAGTCACGGAGCTGGTCACTGGCATTGATATTGTTCAGCAACAAATCCGCATTGCCGCTGGCGAAAAGATGCTGCTGCGCCAGCGCGATATCGAAATCAAAGGCCATGCGGTGGAGTGCCGTATCAATGCGGAAGACCCCTATCGCTTCACACCCTCGCCCGGCCGTATCACTACCTGGCACCCCCCTGGAGGCCCGGGCATTCGCGTCGACTCGCATGCCTACACGAACTATCTGGTGCCCCCGAATTACGACTCGATGATTGGCAAGGTGATCGCGCATGGCGACACCCGCGACCAGGCGATCGCCCGCATGCGGATCGCACTTTCCGAGATGGCGGTGGAAGGCATCCTCACCAACATTGCCCTGCATCGCGAACTGATGGCCGATGCACGATTTGTGGCAGGCGGCACATCGATTCACTATCTTGAGAACAAGCTCGCATTGCGCAAGACCTCAGGCAATCACTAAGGCGTGACGCATGCAATGGCGTGAAGTCAGTTTTGTTGTTGCCCGCGACGAGGTCGAGCCTTGGTCCGATGGCCTGTTGGAAGCTGGTGCAGTCTCGGTAATGGCGGAAGACGCAGACGCTGATTCACCCGATGAGCAAGCCCTCTATGGCGAACCCGGCATGCCGCCACCGGCAAGCGGCTGGGAGCGCACCCGGCTGAGTCTCTTGCTTGCGGCCTCGGAAGACTATCTTGAACTGTTGCGCGACACCGCCGCACAACTCGATCAAGGCGCGCCAGGCGATCTTGTGGTGCGCGTGTTTGCTGATGAAGATTGGGTGCGGCGCTCTCAGTCGCAATTCGAACCGATTGAAGTCCAGGGCCCGCAAGGGCGCACCCTGCTGATTCAGCCTTCATGGCGGGTGGATGACCCGGCCGAGCCATCTCAAGACGCAAGCCATGCCGCCCGGCTTATTCTCGATCCTGGCCTGGCCTTTGGCACCGGCAGCCACCCCACGACAAGCCTGTGCCTG
Source organism: Burkholderiales bacterium (assembly GCA_027487815.1). Taxonomy (GTDB): domain Bacteria; phylum Pseudomonadota; class Gammaproteobacteria; order Burkholderiales; family Burkholderiaceae_E; genus JAIYCW01. The sequence goes on along the minus strand of JAIYCW010000040.1, from coordinate 26,954 downwards.
CGCTGGCTTCTGGGCCATGACGTGGCGGGTCAACGTGTGATTGACTATGGCTGTGGCTCAGGCATTCTGGCTCTGGCAGCCTGCAAGCTCGGCGCCGCAGAGGTGATCGGTATCGATATCGATCCTCAAGCGCTTATCGCCACGCAGCGCAATGCCGCCACTAACGCTGTCGATGTGCATGTGATGGGGTCTGAGGATGCCGCGCCCGAGCCCGCAGACCTGGTGCTTGCCAACATTCTTTCCTCTCCGCTCAAGGTGCTTGCGCCCTTGCTTCAATCGCTGGTCAAACCCGGTGGATACTTGGTGCTTTCCGGGCTGCTTGAGCGCCAGATCGAAGAGATTGTTGCGCACTACCCGCAGATCGCCCTGCAAGCGGTGGGGATCCACGAGGGCTGGGCTTGCTTGGCGGGCCGCAAATCCGGATGATGCGCCTGCATGGCACTCGCAACCACTTGTCCCTCCTGTAACACCAGCTTCAAGGTTCTGCCTGATCAGCTCAAGCTGCGACGCGGCACGGTACGCTGCGGAGTATGTCAGCATGTGTTTTCCGGGCTTGATCATCTGCGCTATATCCCCGAAGGCGCACGGGCGAATGCTGCTGGGACACCCATTCCAGCGTCGGTAGCCGCCCGGATTGCCAAGGACTCCGAGCCGACGCAAAGCGATGATGCAAACGCTGGTGTTGGTGGCGCAGCACCGCTGACCGAACCAGCTGATGAATACACCAACGAGGGCATGAAAACCGCGTTTTTCATGCCGGAAACTGTATTTGCTGCCACCACACAAATTGATCCGGGCGAGCCACCCGCAACCAGTGGATCAGGCCAAGCAGCGGCCCCAATGCATATCCCTGCTTCGATCCAGGCACTCAGGCTTCCGGAAAACATTGATGAGTTGTTGAGTGAAAAAACCCTGCAAAGTGATGCGCTGACCAACCGCCAGGTGGCCAGCCCGGATGCAGATGCCATCGATTACTTTGCTTTTGGCAAAAAATCCACGGGATTTTCCGATCGTCGCTGGCTGCTGTATAGCGCGATCCTGGCAGTGTTGGTGATCGCGCTGGTGGCGCAACTGGCCATCATTCAGCGCGACGCGATTGCTGCGCGCTGGCCTGGCCTCAAGGCACCACTGGCAGATATGGTAAGCCCACTGGGCCTGAGCATCGCAGCCCCCCAAGAGCTCTCGGCGCTGACCATTGAAAGCTTTGAGTTGCGCTCATCCCCCGAGCCCACCGTGTTTGCACTCAGCGCGCTGCTGCGCAATCAGCAAAGCCACGCAGTAATGTGGCCTTCCATGGAACTCACACTGACCGATGCCCAAGGCGGCTTGGTGGCCCGTCGGGTATTCGCTGCCTCGGAATACCTTCCCTTTTTGGGTGGCAACGCTGATGCCGGTGTGAACCCCAAAGCAGAAGTCCCAATCAAGCTGGCCCTCGAGACTCGCGAGCTGATTCCAAGCGGTTACTCCGTCACCCTCTTCTACCCTGCCCCAAAACAATGAACTCACGTGTATTGATTAGTGGATCGGTCGCCTACGACACGATCATGGTGTTTGATGGTTACTTTCGCGATCACATCCTGCCCGACCGGGTTCATATGCTTAATGTGGCCTTCCTCACGCCACAGCTCAAGCGCGAGTTCGGCGGCACTGCAGCGAACATTGCTTTTAATCTCAAGGCTCTGGGCGGCGAGCCTGTGGTACTGGCGAGCGTAGGGCGGGATGGCGAGGAATATTTGGCACGCTTGCGTGGCTTTGGCATCGATGTTTCCCAGGTCAAACTGATCGAAGAGGCCTACACTGCGCAGGCCTTCATCACCACTGACCTTGCGGATAACCAGATCACTGCATTTCACCCTGGCGCGATGGGCCAGGCCCACGAGGTGAGCGCCACACAAGCTGCGCAGGGCGGCGCGGCATGGGGCATCGTGGCCCCCAATGGCAAGCAAGCCATGCTTCAGCACGCCGAGGAGTTTGCGGCAAGTGGCGTGCCCTTCATCTTTGATCCGGGCCAGGGCCTGCCAATGTTTGAAGGCGCCGAGCTTCACCACATCATGGGTCGCGCCAACGCCGTGACTGTGAATGACTATGAAGCCAAGATGCTTTCGGATAAAACCTCGCTGTCCGAGGAATCGATTGCTGCCAAGCTACCTGCATTCATCGTGACCCGTGGCGCTGAGGGCTCTACGGTGTATGTAGCTGGTGTCAGACATGATGTTGCCGTTTCGCAAGCCAGCAAAACCATCGACCCGACCGGCTGCGGCGATGCGTTTAGGGGTGGCTTGCTGTATGGACTGGCCCATGGCTGGGATTGGGTCAGGTGCGCGCGTTTGGGTTCAGTGATCGGCGCCATCAAGATTGAGCACTCGGGCCCGCAAAATCATCGCTTGGATCGAGCTGACATCAGCACCCGCTACCAAACCACTTACGGCGAAGCGCTGCGCTGGAGCTAAGGCTTCAGAACTGGATTTTGGTGAGGTTTGTAAGCAAACTCTGAATAAGCTCAAGAGACACATTCAGAGCAAGAATCAGCACGAGCGGCGATAGATCAACGCCTCCGATAAGCGGAATGATCTTGCGAATCGGAGCGAGCAAAGGTGCAGTGAGCTGATTGAGTGCCGGGGCCATCGGGGCATAGGGGTTGACCCATGAAATGATGGCCTGGATGATCAGCAAGGCGATCATCAGATACACCGACCACTTCAACAGCCAAGCCAATCCAAGAATCACCACCGCGCCAAACACTGGAATCCGGCCGGTGGAAAACATGATCGCGTAAATCGCAGCAGTAATCATGGCCACCAGCAAGGCAGCAATCAAGCTACCCCAGTCGGTGTTGCGAGTGCTTGGCACAATCTTGCGCAAGGGCTTGACCAGCCAATCAGTGACGGCATTGACGAACTGACTGATGGGATTATGCGGCGAGAGATGCACACGCCAACTCAAAGCTCGAATTACACATGCGCTGGCCAGCAAACTGCCGATGGTTTCAACAATAAGCCAGAGCGCTGCGATCATGAATCAAACTCATAGGGAACATGGTGGCAAGAATTGTCCCATAAAAAAAAACCCGCACGTGTGACACAGTGCGGGTAAGAAGATCCTTTCCACCCGTAGGCGGAATAGGAGAGTGAACTTAATCGATCAGGGCTTGTTGCCTGTCGGGAAAGGCCATGCAGCCGCCGGGTTGAGCGGCTTGGCAGCAGGAGCAGCGGCAGCAGCTTTCGCAGCGGGCGCAGCAGCAGCGGCTTTCGCAGCTTTCTTAGCAGGCTTCTTGGCAGCTTTTTTAGCCGCTTTTTTTGCAGCAGGCTTTTTAGCAGCAGCTTTCTTAGCAGGCTTCTTGGCAGCAGCTTTTTTAGCCGCTGGCTTTTTAGCAGCAGCTTTCTTGGCCGCGGGCTTCTTGGCAGCAGCTTTCTTGGCAGCAGGCTTTTTAGCTGCAGCTTTTTTGGCTGCAGGCTTCTTGGCCGCTACTTTTTTGGCCGCTGGCTTCTTGGCAGCAGCAGGCTTCTTGGCCGCTACTTTTTTAGCAGCTGGCTTCTTGGCAGCAGCAGGCTTTTTCGCGGCAGGTTTCTTGGCAGCAGGTTTCTTGGCAGTAGCCATCAGGTTTCTCCTTAGTGGGATGATGCGAACAGACAAACCCGTATGGCGAGCGATTCGCCTGACGAGCTATTCATTGGCGCAGTGCCGCTCAGCGATGTGACAGGATTGCCATCATCACGGACTGCGCTTATGAATTCGGGGGGGAAAAAGCGCCCGGAGAGCCGTGGTCCGGCCACTGCAACGGGCGTTTGCTGAATGCTCTGATGACTAAAGTGAAAACGATTCACAAGCCTGCTTTAAACACGGAACGACTCCGCATCGTCAATCCCAACTCAGCGCACCACCGGTTTGATACTCAATGACCCGAGTCTCAAAGAAGTTGCGCTCTTTTTTCAGATCGATCATCTCGCTCATCCAGGGGAAAGGATTTTCCTCATGGGCAAACAAGGGATCCAGACCAATCTGCTGAGCCCGCCGATTGGCGATGAAACGCAGATAGCCTTTAAACATGGATGCATTCAAGCCGAGCACACCGCGTGGCATGGTGTCTTCAGCATAGGCGTACTCAAGCTCAACTGCCTGCATGAACAAGCCGCGAATTTCCTCACGGAAAGCCGGTGTCCAGAGATGCGGATTTTCGAGTTTGATTGTGTTGATCAGATCGATGCCAAAGTTGCAATGCATCGATTCATCACGCAGGATGTATTGATACTGCTCGGCAGCACCAGTCATCTTGTTTTGACGCCCCAGAGCGAGAATCTGCACAAACCCCACATAGAAGAACAAGCCTTCCATCAGGCATGCAAACACGATCAACGAACGCAACAGCTTCTGGTCGTTTTCGGTGGTGCCAGTATTGAAATGCGGATTGGTCAGGGTATCGATGAAGGGAATAAGGAACTCATCCTTATCGCGAATCGATTTCACTTCATGATAGGCATTGAAGATCTCGCCTTCATCCAGCCCGAGGGATTCAGTGATGTACTGATAAGCGTGGGTATGAATCGCCTCTTCAAAGGCCTGACGCAACAAGAACTGGCGGCACTCGGGCGCGCTGATATGACGGTAAGTGCCCAACACGATATTGTTGGCTGCGAGTGAATCAGCAGTCACGAAAAAACCAAGGTTGCGCTTGACCAAACGACGCTCGTCTTCGGTCAGCCCATCGGCGCTCTTCCACAGGGCGATATCGCGCCCCATGCTGATTTCCTGAGGCATCCAATGATTGGCGCAAGTGGCCAAATACTTGTCCCACGCCCATTTATATTTAAAGGGCACCAGCTGGTTGACATCGGATGCGCCGTTAATAATGCGCTTATCTTCAACACGGACGCGACGATCATCGCGACGATCAGCGTCTGGTGCGGGCTGGCTCGAAGGGGTGATGCTGGCCGCTGGCATCTTGGCCATCGGTGTTTGCGGCATCAAACCCATCGGTTTTACAGCGCTAAGAGGTGTGGATTCTTCCCAGGACAGCATTTCAGGTCTCGCTTCAAATGAGAGTTGTAACTATCTGTTTGACCGCGAGATTTTCATGTTATTCACAGGCTGAATCTTACGGTCAGTTGGATCATGTCGCAACGATTTTGCAACAAGGGCTTGACTTTTGTGGTTTTGCGTCAACGTTTGCCTTGAAGGGGAAAGCTGATTCATGAAAAATCAGCTTTGTCAAATCAAGGGCGTCTTTCGCTGTTTGCCACTCTCAAACCGATGTGCTAGCTCGATTGCTTGTTCTATTACTGGCAGGCTTCGCAATCCGGATCATCAATTGCGCAGAATTTTGGCTCGGTATTCACGGTGTTGCCGCCCAAAGCCCCATTACCACCGCCGCTGTAGCTAAAGCCGGTTTGCATGGAGGGATCAGCCGACACTGCATTCAACTGCCCAAGGCGCTCCGAAGTGGATTTCTCCACATTGGTGGCGCTCAAAGTGCGCAGGTAGTAGGTGGTTTTCAGGCCACGCAGCCACGCGAGCATATAAGTATCGTGAAGCATCTTGCCCGAGGCCCCTGCCATATAAATATTCAGGGACTGGGCCTGATCGATCCACTTTTGCCGGCGCGATGCGGCTTCCACCAACCATGAAGGGTCCACCTCAAAGGCCGTGGCATAGAGCTGGCGCAATTCGGCAGGAATGCGATCAATTTTGGCGAGGGAACCATCAAAGTATTTGATATCGGACACCATGACTTCATCCCACAAACCGCGGGCTTTCAGATCTCGCACCAGGTATTCATTCACAACGGTGAATTCACCCGACAAATTCGACTTCGCATACAGGTTCTGGAAGGTGGGCTCGATGCACGCATCCACACCGATGATGTTGGAAATCGTGGCGGTGGGGGCAATCGCGATGCAATTGGAGTTGCGCATGCCGTGCTCGGCGATCCGGGCACGCAAGGCATCCCAATCCATGGTGGCTGAGCTGTCAACTTCGACATAACCGCCACGCTCTTGAGCCAGCAGCTTCAATGAATCCTGCGGCAAGATGCCCCTGTCCCATAGCGAACCTTTGTAGCTGCTGTAGCGGCCACGCTCTGCCGCAAGCTCTGTTGAGGCCCAGTACCCGTAGTAGCACACGGCTTCCATCGAGCGATCTGCAAATTCGACCGCACCCTGGCTGGCATAGGGAATACGCTGCATATGCAGCACATCCTGAAAGCCCATGATGCCCATCCCGACCGGACGATGCTTCAAATTGCTGTTGCGGGCCTTGGCCACGGCGTAGTAATTGATGTCGATCACGTTATCGAGCATGCGCATCGCGGTGGTGATGGTGCTCTTGAGCTTGTCGTGATCGAGCTCAAACTGGCCGCTGCCAGGCGAGGTTTCACGCATATGCGCCACCAGATTCACTGAGCCCAGGTTGCATACCGCAATCTCGGAATCACTGGTGTTCAGGGTGATCTCGGTGCACAGATTGGAGCTATGCACGGTGCCCACATGCTGCTGAGGTGAGCGAACATTACAAGGATCCTTGAAGGTGATCCAAGGGTGGCCGGTTTCAAACAGCATCGAAAGCATCTTGCGCCACAAGTTGGTCGCAGGCACCTGCTTGAACAGCTTGATCTCACCTGCTGCAGCTTTTTCTTCATAGCGCAGGTAGGCCTGCTCAAAGGCACGGCCGTACTTCTCATGCAAATCCACGCAATCGGCTGGCGAGAACAATGTCCACACGCCATTTTCCGCAACCCGTTTCATGAACAGATCGGGAATCCAGTTGGCGGTGTTCATATCATGAGTGCGGCGGCGATCGTCGCCGGTGTTTTTGCGCAGCTCAAGAAACTCTTCAATATCCAGATGCCAGGTTTCGAGGTAAGCGCACACCGCTCCCTTACGCTTGCCGCCCTGATTAACTGCAAGCGCGGTGTCGTTCACCACTTTCAGGAAGGGAACCACGCCTTGTGATTCGCCGTTGGTGCCTTTGATGTGGCTTCCCATGGCGCGCACTGGAGTCCAGTCATTGCCCAGGCCGCCTGCATACTTAGCCAGCAGCGCATTTTCCTTGATGGCTTCGTAGATCCCATCCAGATCATCGGCCACCGTAGTGAGGTAGCAGGAGGAAAGCTGCGAGCGCTGGGTGCCGGAATTAAAGAGCGTTGGTGTGGAGCTCATGAAATCAAAGCTCGACAGCAGATTGTAGAACTCGATTGCGCGGGCTTCCCGATCTACTTCATTAAGCGCCAGGCCCATCGCAACCCGCATGAAGAACGCCTGAGGCATCTCGATGCGCTGCTTGCTGACATGCAGGAAATAGCGGTCATACAGGGTTTGCAGACCAAGATAGGTGAATTGGTTATCACGCTCATGATTGAGCGCAGCACCCAAACGCTTGAGATCAAACTGGGCAAGCTTCTCATCAAGCAGCCCGGCCGAAATGCCCTTGCGGATGAAGCGCGGGAAGTATTCCGCATACTTGGTCGCCATCTCGGCATGCAATACATCTTCACCCAGAACTTCACGGCGAATGATGTGCATCAGCAAGCGGGCGGTCACACGGGTGTAATCGGGGTCGCGCTCGATCAGGGAACGAGCCGCCATGATCGCGGACTTGTACACCTCATCGAGTGGCACGCCATCGTAGAGGTTCTTGATTGTGTCGGCCATCACCGGCTCAACACTCACATGCTCGCCCAGACCGGCACACGCCGCCTGAATCAGGCCGCGAAGATGCCCCATATCCAGGGGACGGCGCACATCCGCATCCAGCACCGTAATCCCACTGACCGGCTGGCCAGCTTCACGATCCTGCTGCTGCTTGGCCAAACGCTCCTGGGTGCGCTTCTCGCGATAGAGCACATAGGCGCGCGCCACTTCCTGCTCACCCGAGCGCATCAGCGCGAGCTCGACCTGATCCTGAATGTCTTCAATATGGAAGGTGGCACCGGCAGACTTGCCACGCACCAACGCCGCAACCACACTACCGGTCAAACGCTCCACCAATTCGCGCACCCGGGCCGAGGCCGCGCCCTGGCCACCACTGACCGCCAAAAAGGCCTTGGTCATGGCAATCGAAATCTTGCTCGGCTCAAAGCCAACCACCGAGCCATTGCGACGGATGATCCGATACTCGCTTAGAGCGGCCGGCTGGGATTGTGAGCCAGCGTTCACACTGAATGCGGACGGCGCGTTGCCGCCGGCTCCGAGATGGCCTGGAATACCGGCATCAAGGCCAAGGGCGCTGCGCTCTGTTGTAACTTGCATAGGGGACCTTCCTCCTGGGTGGAATGTAATTTTGTGTACTAAATGAATGGGTGCTGCAGGCTGATACTTGGAATACTTGGGGTAATGCTCAGGGTTGTTATTCGGGTGCTTACGTCCGGGGCCTTTGATGAAACGCTATCCAGCTCGCACTCCGAATTCTGTCTGTGAAGACTAACTCAAACCGGCCATGCAGCGAGCACAAAATTTGAGTCAAGTGATGCCTCTACACAACTCTACCAAAACCAGACAGTAACACTATAGGTAGCGGTGCAAGGCAGTACATGCACTAATTGTAGTGGCTTGCCAAGCAGCTTGCAAGGCTCAAGCACTGGTGCGGATTTGCGGCTAACTTGGCTTGGAAAGGCCCATGGGTGCTAGTGCCTTCAAGGTGCGTGGCCAGTCAAACATCGGGCCCGGATCGAGCTTACGCCCCGGTGCTATGTTCTCATGTCCGGTCACCCAGCGTAGTGGATAACGTGTGCGCAACTTGGGGACAAGACGGAATAAGCTGCGATATTGTGATTCGGTGAAGCGATGATGCTCATCACCCTCCAACTCGACCCCGATCGAGAAGTCATTACAGCGCTCGCGGCCCTGAAAATTTGAGACGCCGGCATGCCACGCACGATCATCGCCCGCCACGCACTGAATCACCTGGCCACGCCTGCGAATCACAAAATGTGCCGAGACCCGCAGGCCTTCAAGCGCGGCAAAGCTCGGATGCGCACGGGTGTCCAGCGTGCCGTCAAAGAGTTGCAAAATCGCATCGCCCGAAAATTTTCCCGGGGGCAGGCTGATGTAGTGCACCACCAACAAATCGATCAGGGTGCCTTCAGGCCTGGCATCAAAATGCGGGCTGGCATGATGGCGCACCCCGCTCAACCAGCCTGGCGCCTGCATCAGTTCAGATCAAGTCGCTGCATGCGGTAGCGAAGCGCCCGAAAACTGATCCCAAGCAACTTGGCTGCAGCTGTCCGGTTATAACGTGTGCGCTCAAGCGCCCGCTGAATCGACTCGCGCTCCACATGATCGAGATAGGCAGGCAGGTTGGCAGGCACGCCTTCGGCCGACATCTCCAGCGGATTGAGGCTTGCGCCCTCCTCGGCTGGCACCAACGCGGGCAGATCGGGCTCCGAAGGATCAATACTGCTCGGGCTTAAGCCGAGATCCTCCACCCGAATCACCTGGCCATCGGAATAGGCCCAGGCCCGCTCCAGAATGTTTTCAAGCTCACGCACGTTGCCCGGGAACTGATAGCTTTCCAGATACTTCAACGTGACCGAGGCCAGGGTTGGGGCCTGGGCAACCTTGGCACGGCGCGCCAGCCGCTGCAGCACTTCTAGCGCCAAGCCGCCGATATCCTGTTTGCGTTCACGCAGCGCAGGCAAACGCAGCTCAATCACATTGAGCCGATAAAACAGATCTTGCCTGAAGCGCCCTGCCGAAACGCATTGCGCCAAATCCTGATGGGTCGCGCTCAAAATCCGCACATCCACAGCCTGTTCAGCCGTGGCTCCGACTTTGCGCACCTGCTTTTCCTGAATTGCCCGCAACAGCTTGACCTGCATCGGCAGGGGCAGATCGGCCACCTCATCAAGAAACAGCGTACCGCCATCTGCCGCCTGGAAAAAACCATCGCGCTCCTGCTCAGCGCCAGTAAAGGCGCCTTTGCGGTAGCCAAAAAATTCGGCCTCCATCAGGGCTTCGGGAATCGCGCCGCAATTCACCGCGATGAAGGCCTTGTCAGCACGCGCACTGGTGTCGTGGATCAGGCGGGCCGCGAGCTCTTTGCCCACGCCGGATTCGCCGCGGATAGCCACCGGCGCCATGCTGCGGGCCAGCCGGATGATTGACTCGCGCACCTGCTCAATCGCGGGCGAGGATCCCAGCATGCGCTGCTGTAGTTTATGGGTGGATGGCCCCTCACGCTGCCCGTCGGTGGACTCGGCCTGCATCGCGGAGCTGAGTGCCGAGCGCACCAGAGTTCGCAAGGCCTCCAGCGCCAAGGGCTTGGCTACATAATCAAATGCCCCGGCCTTCAAGGCGGCCACCGCATTGTCCGCGCTGCCAAATGCCGTGATCACCGCCACCGGCAACTGCGGGTAATGCTGCGCGATCTCACGCACAACTTCCAGGCCATCGCCATCGGGCAGGCGCATGTCGGTCAGGCAAAGTTGATACTGATGCTTTGCGAGCAAGGCACGCGCTTGGGCTACTGTGGCCGCAGCGTCCACCTCAAGCTGCATCGCACCCAGCGTCATCCCCACCAGCTCACGCAAGTCAGGCTCGTCATCGAGAATAAGCACGCGCGGCTGGCTCATCGGGCCGCCCTGCGCATCGTGACCACAAATTCATGCTTGCCCGGCAAGCATTGCGCTGGCTCACGATGTGACAACACCGCACCATTCAGCTCGCAAATCTGGCGCGCCAGGCTTAGCCCCAGGCCGGTGCCCGAGGGGCTGGTAGTAAAGAAGGGTTCAAACAAATGTTGCCTTGCTTGTGGAGTGAGTCCGGGGCCATCATCGGCCACGCACAATTCTATGCAATCGGCCTGAGCTGCCGCGAACAGCCCGAGCTGAACGGCTCCCGGGGCGGATGAAGCGTAGCGCAGCGCGTTGTTCAGAAGATTCACCACCACCTGGCGCAGGTGATCCGCACTGAACACCACGGGCTCGGCACCTGCCGCACGCAACTCAATATGAGCGTGTTGCTCCGGATGTTGCAAGGCCAGATCGGCTAGCACGAGTTGCAACACCGCCTGCGCATCGGCTTGCTGACCCGACACCGGCTCCTGGCGGGCCAGACTCAAAACGTCTTCAACAATCCGGTCAATCCGCACCGCGTTGGTTTCAATGATTTGGTGCATACGCTTGTGCATGGCCGAGCCAGCCTCGGGCCCCGGGCTCTCGGCGAGCAGGCTGTTGGCATGGCGAATCGCAGCGAGAGGATTGCGGATCTCATGCGCTATCCCCGCAGACAATCGCCCCATCGCTGCGAGCTTGAGTTGCTCGGCCTGCTGCCTGACCAGGCGTTGGTCTTCCAGCACCACGATCTGCGAGCGCTCGCCTGCAGCATGCATACGCATTCGTACCGGAATCGAAGAACTCGCATCCGGCCCGGGCAAATCGAGATGCGGCTGCTCATGCCGAGCCCCTGAGTGAGCTTGCAAGTTGCGCATACTGGCCTCAACCACACGCCCGGCCGCGGTGCCCGAGAGAGTTTCCGCCCCGGCGCCCAAAACAGCCCCGGAAGTAGGAGCCGGTTGCAAAAGCTGATGAGCGGCACGATTGCTCAATTGAATATCGCCTTGTGGCCCCACCACCAACACCGCCTGGGGCACTTCGGCCAACGCCAGGCGAGTCAGGGCCAACTGCTCGCGCAAGTCGAGTCCGCGCTGCTCGGCGAGCGCCTGCTGCCGGGCTGAATGCTGCGCCAGCCGATGGATGATTTCAGCCATCGCAAAACAAGCTAAACCCACCACCCCAGCCTGAAACACGGTTTGCGCTTCTGCGGTGTCGCTCGCGAGCACTTGCAATACCGCTCCAAGCAGCAGCATCAGGCTGGCGGAGGCTGCAAAAAAGCGCGCGAGGTTGGGCGGCGCAAGCACGGCGGCCCCCGCTACCGAGGCCACACACATCACCGATAGCCCGCCACGTAAGCCCGAAGAGAGATAGATCAGACCGCTGAGCACTGCAAGATCGATCAAGGTAGCTAGCGCGAGCTGCAGGTTGAATTGCTTTTGCCAGAGTGATGCGGCAATGAGCGATGCGAGCGCTGACACCACGCCCAGCATGGCCAGCTGAAAGAAATCAACGCTATGTTCTTGCGGAGTCGTCCAGCCCAGCACCACCAGCGCGCTGGCGATCACCAAGCGCACCAAAGCAAACAGTCGCAACTCGCCCCATCGCGCGGGCGAGGCCACCATCATTGATCGGCCTCCTCGGCGCGCCGGTGTTCGATGCTGCAATAGTGTTTGGCAGGCTCACGCTGCCCGGCAATCGCTTCCGACTGCGGCAGCATCACCCCGCAATGATCACACTTGAGTATTACCTCAGGCAGACTCGGATCCTTGGCAGGCGGGCGCGATCGCTCCTGGCGACGCACGCTGATGATGTAGAAACGATAGGCGGCATAGGCTGCCAGGCCTACCAGAATCCACAACACTATTTTTCCCATCCGATGCGGTTCCTTATCTAAAACTCAATAACTGTCTGGCAATTAGGCTTCAAGCGCGTTGCAACACTACTTCAAGCACAAAGCGGCTGCCCACATAGGCGAGCAGAAGCATGGCAAATCCCGCAACGGTCACGCGCAAGGCGGTGCGCCCACGCCAACCCCAGCGCCAGCGCCCAAACAACAAAGCGCCGAAGATCGCCCACGACAGCAAAGTGAAGACCGTCTTGTGATCAAGCTTGGGCGCCTTGCCAAAGACCTGCTCGGCAAACACCACCCCCGAGAGCGCAGTGAGGCTGAGAAACACAAAGCCCACAAAAATGAACTGAAACAGGATGCGCTCCATGACCAGCAGGGGTGGCAACCGATCAAGCCAGCGCGAAAACAGATGACGCATCGCGCGGCTTTCGCGTGAGGTACCAGCGCTTGGCGAGGTGTTTTCAGGGGCAACGTCCCACTGATGCAGATGAGCCTCGGCAGCCAGCATTAACAAGGCATGCATCGCGGCCAGGAGCAACACGCCATAAGCCATGGTGCCCACCATGAGATGAGGAAGAAACAGTGGCTTGGACGCGTAGGCGCTCAGATCACTGCCAGGAAAAAAGAGTGGCAGCAAAGCCATCACCGCTGTTACCGGCAAGATCACCGCCACCAGCGCATCAAGGCGCGAGCGCAGCGCTTGAAAGCACAGCAGGGTCATCCCTACCAAAAAGGTGGCAGAAAGCGCAGTAGCAAAACCAAAGTGCAAATCGTTGGGGATGGCAGGAAACTCCAACAAGCCCATCGCAGCGAGCAGGGAAAGCGAATGCGCCAGCAATCCGGCCAGGATCAGCCTGAACCAGGGCCCTGGGCGCGACTCTGGCCGAGCCTCAAGCGCGGCCTCGACCTCCGAGGCAGCACTGCGCCAAGCCAGTCGAGTGGCCACGACATACAACCCAAAGGCCGCAAAAGTAAAGCAAGCAGCTAAAATTGACATTTACCCGATCTTAGCAGGCTCGTATGCTCGAAAACCTCTCCGCCAGAATGTCCCGCGTCGTCAAGACGATGCGAGGCGAGGCACGCCTGACTGAAGCCAACACCCAGGAGATGCTGCGCGAGATCCGTATCGCCCTGCTGGAGGCTGATGTTGCGCTGCCGGTGGTGCGTGATCTGATCGCCAAAATCAAGGAGCAGGCGCTCGGCCAGGAGGTGATCGGCAGCCTGACACCGGGCCAAGCGCTGGTAGGCGTGGTGAACCGCAGCCTGACGGAATTGATGGGCGGCGCACAAGCCGAGCTGAGCTTTGCAACCCAGCCCCCGGCAATCATCCTGATGGCAGGTTTGCAGGGCGCAGGTAAAACCACCACCACCGGCAAGTTGGCCAAGTGGTTGCGTGAAACCAAGAAAAAGAAAGTGCTCACCGTATCGTGCGACGTGTATCGCCCGGCGGCAATCGAGCAGTTGCGCGCCGTGACTGAACAAGCCGGGGCGGATTTTTTCGCCTCAACACCTGATCAAAAGCCGGTCGAGATTGCGCAAGCCGCTGTGCAGTGGGCCAAAACCCACTATCACGATGTGTTGCTGGTCGACACTGCGGGCCGACTGGCCATCGACAGAGCGCTCATGCAGGAAATCCAGAGCTTGCACAGCGCGCTCAAGCCCATCGAAACCTTGTTTGTGGTGGATGCGATGCAAGGCCAGGATGCGGTCAACACCGCCAAAGCCTTCAATGAAACTTTGCCCCTGACCGGCATCGTTCTCACAAAACTGGACGGCGACTCACGGGGCGGTGCAGCGCTGTCGGTCAAGGCTATCACCGGCAAGCCAATCAAATTCACCGGCGTGGGCGAAAAACTCGACGGGCTGGAGCCTTTTTTCCCCGACCGCATGGCGCAGCGCATCCTCGGCATGGGCGACATCCTCTCGCTGTTCGAGGAGGCGCAAAAAAAGGTTGATGTAGCCTCCGCGCAGGAACTTGCGCAAAAGCTCAAGGGCGGCGCGAAGTTTGACCTCAATGATTTTGCTGCTCAGCTTCAGCAGATGAACAAGATGGGCGGCATTGCCTCCATGATGGATAAACTCCCGGCGCAGCTTCAGGCCGCAGCCGCAAAAAGTGACATGGGCAAAGCCGAGCGCGATATGAAGCGCATGGTGGGCATCATCCATTCCATGACACCGCATGAGCGCAGCAAACCTGAACTCATCAAGGCCACCCGGAAAAAACGCATCGCCGTGGGCTCCGGAGTGCAGGTGCAGGAAGTGAATCGCCTGCTGAGCCAATTTGAACAAATGCAGGGCATGTTCAAAAAGATGCAAAAAGGCGGCCTCGCCAAAATGATGCGCGGTATGAAGGGCATGCTGCCGGGGATGCGCTGATGGCCGCGGGCACGGCCACAAACATGGCCCCGCGACTCAGCGAGCTCGCCGCGAGTTTTTCTGGCCGCCTGCTGACCGATCCACAAGACACTGCGCCTTTCTTGCAAGACTGGCGTAAACGCTGGATAGGGCGGGCGCTGGCCATCGCCCAACCCGACTCCACCCAAGACCTCGCCGCTGTGGTGCGCTGGTGTGTGGCCCATCAGGTGCCGATGGTGCCGCAAGGCGGCAACACCGGATTGGTGGGAGGCAGTGTGCCGGATGATTCGGGCCGGGCGCTTGTGATTTCCACCCAGCGCATGCGCAAGATTCGCAGCATCGATCCAATCAACAACACTCTCGTGGCCGAAGCTGGCTGCGTGCTGGAAACCATTCAGCGGCAAGCCGATGCTGCAGATCGCTTGTTTCCGCTCTCGCTCGCAGCCGAAGGCAGCTGCACCATTGGCGGCAACCTTTCCACTAACGCGGGCGGTGTGCAGGTGCTTCGTTATGGCAACACCCGCGATCTGTGCCTTGGCCTTGAAGTGGTCACCGCCCAGGGCGAAGTGTGGGATGGCCTGCGCGGGCTGCGTAAGGACAATACCGGCTACGATTTGCGCAACCTGTTTATCGGCGCTGAAGGCACGCTGGGCATCATTACCGCCGCCAGCTTGAAACTCTTTCCCAAGCCAGCTGCGCAAATGACCGCAATTGCCGCGTTACCTAGCGTTACCTCTGCTTTGCAGCTGCTGGCGCTGGCGCAAAAACATCTGGGCCCAAGCCTTACCGCTTTTGAGCTTTTTTCATGCACCTGCCTGGAGCTCGTGCTTGAATTTATTCCTGGCGCGCAGGACCCGCTGAGCGAGCGCAGCCCGCAGTATGTGTTGCTCGAAACCAGTGATGCAGAATCAGAGTCACATGCGGTCGCAAGCTTTGAGCGCTTGATGGAGCAGGCGCTGGAATCCGGGCTGATCACGGATGCCGCAATTGCAAGCTCATATGCTCAATCGCAAGCGCTTTGGACCTTGCGTGAAAACATTACCGAAGCCCAAGCCCGCGATGGCAAAAATCTGAAGCACGATATCTCTGTGCCCATTTCCTCGATTGATGTATTTGTCGAGCACACCAGCGCCGCACTTGAATCGCAGTTCCCCGGAATTCGAATGGTGGTGTTTGGACATCTGGGCGATGGCAACCTGCACTACAACGTGGCCCCGCCACGCGGTGTCAACCCCGAAGTCTTCATGAACCAGGAGGCAGCAGTGAATGCCGTGGTTTACGACGCGGTGGAGCAGCATCGCGGCTCGATTTCGGCCGAGCATGGATTGGGGCTCTTAAAAGCGCAAGAAAATGTGGAGCGCAAGTCGGCCGTGGAAATCGCCTTGATGCGCTCGATCAAGCAAGCGCTTGATCCACTGGGCCTGATGAACCCGGGTCGGGTATTGCCGCTTCTACCCCAACCCGTACTGCTCTAGCCGATCTGCACTAGCTCTTTTCGGCTTCAGCCGCCGGCTCAGGCGCTGCATCCGGCGCGCGGCTACGCGTCTTGATGAACCCGGCCATGATGATGCCCAGCTCGTAGAGCAGGATCAGTGGAATCGCCAGCATGAATTGCGAAAGCACATCGGGTGGTGTGAGCACGGCCGCCACCACAAACGCCCCTACAATCACATAACGCCGCGCATCCCGCAGCTGCTGGGTGGTGACAATGCCCATCTTGACCAGCAGCATTTCCACTACCGGCACTTCAAAGGTCAGCCCGAAGCCAAAGAAAATCGAGAGGGTGAAATCCCAGTACTTCTGCAAATCCTGCAGGGTTTCAGCCCCGGTCTGCGCGGCAAACGAAATAAAGAATTTATAGGCTGCGGGCAGCACGAAGTAATACGCAAAACTGATGCCGACCACCAGAAAAAACACACTGGAAAAAATCAGCGGCACAGCAAAGCGTTTTTCATGGTCGTACAAGCCCGGGGCCACGAATGCCCAGGCCTGATAAAGCACCCACGGCAGTGAAAACAACAATGCCGAAAGAAACGCCACTTTGGTCAGGGTGAAAAACGCACCTGCCTGGTCGGTGAAAATCGGCCGGGTGCCCTTGGGCAAAGCCTCATACAGAGGCAAGGAAAGAAACTTGAGAATATCGCCCGAGAAGTAAAAGCACACCCCAAACAGCACCAACACCACAATCAAGGACTTCACCACCCGGTTGCGCAACTCAACCAGGTGGGACATGAAGCTTTCTTCTTTGGGCGGGGTGGTCTCGGCCATGGCGCGCTAGCGATGCAACGCGCGCTTGGGGCGCTTGATGCCGAGCTCTTTTTCGCGCTCTATGCGCCGATCCTTGATGCGGTCGCGCATGCGCCGGTTGGCATATACCTGATCCCAATCGGTGCGCGGGGCTTCGTTGGTGAGATCGAAAGTGGAATTCAGGGTTGTATTCAGGGAGTCCACCGTGGATTGGGTTTCGGCCATGGCGGATTCAACACTGCTTTTCATGCCTTGCGCCGCTTCTGTGACCTGCGTTTTGAGCTTGCGCAACTCCTCGAGCTCGACCTGGCGGCTGATATCACCCTTGACATCATCCACATAGCGCCGCAGTTTGCCGATCCATTCGCCCACTTGCTTGGCGACCTTGGGCAAACGCTCGGGGCCAATAACCACCAGCGCCACTACGCCGATGATCATCATTTCGGTAAAGCCGATATCAAACACTTGGGGAAACTCGTGAAATCAGGCTCGGGCGCGCACCATTCACGCGAGACGGCTGCGCACGGCCTGCGAAGCCCGGGCCAAAACTGATCAGGTCTTTTCCTTGACCTGAACGTCGATGGTTTTGGAAGCCTGCTCGCTGACTGCTTTATCCGCAGTGGCGGCGCCCTCTTTCACACCATCCTTGAAGCCCTTCACCGCACCGCCCAAATCTGTACCGATATTGCGAAGCTTCTTGGTGCCAAACACCAACATGATGATGACCAGCACAATCAACCAATGCCAGATGCTCATCGAACCCATGACTATCTCCTGACTAAATTGAGAAGCCGCAATCAAGCGACTTGCGACATGACGGAATCAACCACTGCGACTGCCAGAACTCACCGGCTCAGGGCCACCCATCACATGAACGTGAAGATGATACACCTCCTGCCGCCCCACTCGACCATTGTTGACTACAACCCTGAAGCCGTCATTGAGACCTTGTTCACGCGCCAGTTGCCCAACCATACCCAGCATTTTCCCTAACAGGGCCTGGTGCTTCATATCCGCGTCATAAAGGTTCACGAGATGCAACTTCGGAACAATCAGGAAATGCACAGGCGCGGCGGGATTGATATCGTGAAACGCGAGAATATCGTCATCTTCATAGACCTTGCGGCTGGGAATCTGCCCGGCCACGATCTTGCAGAAGATACAGTTGGGATCACTCATTCACGCTCCTTGGCTTTGCGCGCCGCTTTCTCGTCCAGGCCCGACAAGCCTTCGCGCCGCGCCAGTTCATCCAGCACCTGGCTGGGTTGCAGACCATATAACTCCAACATGACCAGACAGTGAAACCATAAATCTGCTGTTTCATTGATGATCTTCTGAGGCTCGCCATCTTTGGCCGCCATCACCGTTTCGGTGGCTTCCTCACCAATTTTTTTGAGAATCGCATCTTCGCCCTTGAATAGCAGCCGAGCGACATAGGACTTTTCGGGGTCGGCCGAGCGCCGTTCATGCACGACCTGGGCCAGGCGTGCCAGGATATCTTGCGAACTAGTCTGCGAAATGCTCACTCAAGGCCTTATTTGTAGATCAGCTCGGGGTCTTTGACGACCGGATCGGTGATCACCCACTGACCCGCTTCAAGCTTGTTGAAAAAGCAGGCACTGCGCCCAGTATGGCAGGCAATCCCGCCCTGCTGATCCACCCGCAGCAGCACCACATCACCATCGCAATCGAGCCGCACCTCACGCACGATCTGCACATGGCCGGACTCCTCACCCTTGCGCCAGAGCTTGCCGCGCGAGCGCGACCAATACACCGCACGCCCAGTGGCCACAGTTTCAGCCAGGGCCTCACGATTCATCCAGGCTACCATCAACACCTTATTGGTGAACACCTCTTGCGCAATTGCAGTCACCAGGCCATTAGCATCAAAAGTCACTTGATCGATCCATGGCTTCGGGGGCGTATTGGGATCAGGGCTGGCGCGTTCAGAAGGTTCCATCATCCAATGATACCAACGGGCAGGTGATTGGTTGATCAGGCCTGGTGCTCTACACTTGCCTGACTATGGCTTCAGACGATTTCACTCAATACTGCTGCGACCTGCTCGCACCGCTTGGGGCTTGCACGGCCCGCAAGATGTTTGGCGGCTGGAATATCAAATGTGACGGCCTGAGTATCGGCCTGATTGCCGAGCAACGCCTGTATTTGAAGGTGGATGCCCACACCAAAGAACAGTTCCGCGAGGCTGGTTGCGAGCCGTTCGTCTATGGTGATAAAGGTCAGCCCATGGAAATGAGTTACTGGTCGGCCCCCGAAGACGCGATGGATAGCCCAGCCTTGATGTCACCCTGGGCTCACCTGGCCATGGAAGCGGCGCTGCGCTCACGGCCCAAACCAAAAGCAGCAAAAAAACCCGCCAAACCTGGCACTTAATCCTGACCCCTAAACCTGCCCGTCAAGCCCCAGGCGGTAGCGCGCAGCAATCAAGGTATTGCGCAGCAGGCAGGCAATCGTCATTGGCCCCACACCACCCGGCACAGGGGTGATGGCACCTGCCACCTGGCTGGCTGAGGCAAAGTCCACATCGCCCACCAGCCGGGTTTTGCCATCGGCTTGCTCAATGCGATTGATGCCCACATCAATCACGATCGCGCCTGGCTTGATCCAATCGCCTTTGACAAACTCCGCTCGCCCAAGCGCGGCCACCACGATATCGGCCTGGCGCACGAGCCCTGCAAGATCGCGGGTGCGGGAATGCACAATGGTCACCGTGCAATTGGCGGCCAACAGCAGCTGTGCCATCGGCTTGCCCACAATATTGGAGCGCCCGATCACCACCGCATGCAAGCCGGAAGGATCGGCAATCACCGAGCGCAACAACAGCTCGCAACCCACTGGCGTGCAAGGCACAAAAAGCGCTTGTCCGGTCGCGAGCCGCCCGGCATTGACGGGATGAAAGCCATCCACATCCTTGTCAGGATCAATCGCATTGAGCACTTCGGTGGCATCAAGATGTGCAGGCAAAGGGAGCTGCACCAGGATGCCGTGCACCAGCGGATCCTTGTTTAACTGATCCACCATCGCAAGCAGCGCTTCGCGCGAGGTGCTCGCTGGCAAGCGATGCTCAAAAGAAGCCATACCTGCCTCGACAGTTTGCGCATGCTTGTTCCGCACATACACCTGGCTGGCGGGATCATCACCAACCAACACGACCGCCAGCCCAGGCACTACCCCATGCTCGGCTTTGAGCTTAGCCACTGCATCGGCCAGCTGCGCGCGCAAGGCCGCAGCAATCGCCTTGCCATCAATAAGCTGCGCTGTTGCCGACCCACTCACTTGAACACCACGGTCTTGTGACCATTCACCAGCACGCGCCGCTGCGCATGCCACATCACTGCCCGGGCCAACACCGAGCATTCCACATCACCACCCATGGCGGTAAGTTGAGCCGGCGTCATGGCGTGATCAGCTCGCGCAATATCCTGCTCGATGATCGGGCCCTCATCCAGATCAGCCGTCACATAGTGCGCGGTTGCGCCAATGATCTTCACCCCGCGGTCATAGGCCTGCTGATAAGGCTTGGCTCCCTTGAAGCTTGGCAAAAACGAGTGGTGGATATTGATGGCGCGGCCTTCGAGCGCGCGGCATAAATCATTGGACAGCACCTGCATGTATCGCGCCAGCACCACCAACTCCGAAGCGGTGTCTTTCACGATATCAAGCAATCGCGACTCGGCCTGCGGCTTGGTACTCGCTGTGACCGGAATATGATGAAACGCAATATCGTAAGACGCCGCCAGCTGATAGAAATCCCGATGGTTCGACACAATTGCGCGAATATCGAGCGGCAGTAAGCCACTGCGATAGCGGAACAACAAATCATTCAGGGTGTGGCCCAGCTTGGACACCATGATCACGGTGGGCACTTTGTAATCCGCAGCATGCAGATCCCAGCGCATCTGCATTTGTTCGGCCTTGGGCGCAAAGCTTGCGCGAACTGCCTCGATCCTGTCGGCCTCGCAATCAAACTGCACACGCATGAAAAACAGGCCGGTGCTGTGATCATTGAACTGAGCGGCTTCAGTAATGTTGGCCCCTTGCTCAGCAAGCACACCGGTAACGGCATACACAATGCCCGCGCGATCGGGGCAAGACAGGGTCAGGATATGGGCTTGGCTCGCCATGACACACACCAAAAAGCAATGGAAAGATCGCAGTTTAACGGTTCGGCCCAGGCACCAGGATCGTTTAGCATGCTTGCTGTCATGCGAATTCATTTCGATAACAAAAGCCTCAACCTGTTTGTGCAGGTGGCCCATTGCGGCAGCATCAGCCAGGCCGCCAGGCAATCGCATCTGGCGCTGGCTGCGGCGAGCAAGCGCATTGCCGAGCTTGAAGCTTTGGTGGGCAGCACCTTGCTGGTCCGGCACGCCCGAGGGGTAAAACTCACCGATGCGGGCACCATGCTGCTGGCTCACGCCCACACGATTTTGAGTGCCATTGGTGCGCTTGAGCTTGATGTGCTGGACCGCCAGCATGGGGTCCAGGGGCTGGTTCGCATTGGCGCCAATGCTTCTTCAATCGCCCAATTTTTGCCCCAATCGCTTGGCAGCTTTTTGCGCGCACACCCCGGACTGCGGGTGGATCTCACGGAGCTTTCCAGCCTGGCCGCCATCCAGCGATTGCGCAGCGGCGAGGTAGATCTTGCCGTGTTTGAGGCCCAGAGTGCCGCCTTCGGGCTTGAATCACGCTTTTACCAGCGAGATCAGTTGGCCTTGATTGTGAGCCGCCATCACCGCCTGGGGCGGCGCAAGCGTGTCACGGCTGCGGAGGTATTTGCTGACGAACATATCGCCTTGGCCGAAAGCACCGCACTGGCCCGCATGCTGCAAGGCATCGCACAAGGCGAGAATCTGAACTGGCGGGTTCGCGTCAGGGTCGGAAGCTTTGATGCGGCCTGTCGCCTGGTTGAGCAGCGGCTTGGAGTGGCTGTGTTGCCCTATGGCGCCATCGAGCCTCAGCTTGCCTCGCTCGAGCTACATAGCGTGAGAATTGACATGCCCTGGGGCCTGCGCGAGCACCGGTTGGGTGCACGGCATTTTTCAGCCCTGAGCCCCGCGGCAGCATTGTTGGCGGACCATCTGACGCAAGCCTAGCCTTCGTCAAAAGCGAAGCCTTGCTTCTTCAATCTCAGGCTAGTCACTCCAAGCATCAAGCGCCACAATCCGGGGATGGTCATCACCTCAGTATCTGCGATTCCCCTGATGATCCCGGTCAGGATCACCGGGCCGCTGCATGAGCACACTACTGCGCTCTCCATCTGTCTGTGCCGTATTGAAACCAGCAACGGCCTGGTCGGCTGCGGGCTCACCGGCATCACTGAAGAAGAAGTGGTAGCCACTGCGATTGATGCGATTGCCGCACCAGCACTCCTCGGTGCGGACCCAACGCAAACCGAGCGCCTATGGGAGCGCCTGTATTGGCTACTCATGCCGCGTGGCCAGACCGGATATGCGAGCCATGCGCTTTCGGCGATAGACATTGCCCTGTGGGATATCAAGGCTCAGGCCCTCGGTTTGCCGCTTTGGCATTTACTGGGCGGAGCACGCTCGCGTGTGCCGGTCTACGCCACATTCGGATTTGGCTTTTACGGCCGAGACGAATTGGCACTGGCCGCCCGACAGTGGAGCGGGAAGGGCTTTTCGAGACTCAAAATGACGGTGGGTTCCCATGCGCTGGCAAGGCGCGACGAGCCGCGCCTGATAAGCAATGTGATCAGTGAGGATTGCAGGCGTGTTGAAGCGGTCAGGCAGGCGATCGGCCCGGATGCTGAACTGTTCATCGATGCGAACTGCAGTCTGGACTTGCTCCATGCGCAGCAACTGGCCACCGCGATCAAGCCATTCAACATTGGTTTTTTTGAGGAGCCCCTGACCCAAAACGATGTGCGGCAATTGGCGCATTTGCGCCGCACCAGCGGACTTGCGCTCGCAGCAGGACAAAACGAGGGCCTGGCGTATCGCTTTCGTGATCTCTTGATGCATGAAGCAGTTGATGTCTTGCAACCCAATGTCGCAATATCGGGCGGTTACTCGCAATGCCTGAAAATCGCCGGCATGGCGCAGGCCTTCAACACTCCGATTGATAACGGAGGTGCCTGGCCCTTTCACAACATGCATCTGCATGCCGGAGTCAGCAATGGAGGCATGGTCGAGTACCACCATGTTGCGGTGGAACTACTCAAGCAGGTCTATGACGATCTGCCCGAACCGGTGGATGGCTGGCTCGATTTACCCCACTCCCCGGGGCTCGGATTCACACCCAATTGGGATCGAATCGCCAAGCTGCGTCAACACCCCCTGTCGCAAGGAAAAGGAAAAGCATGAAAGCGTTCAGCACTGCTCGCCGGCAACTTATCGCGCTGGGCGGCGCCATCCCACTAAATGCGGTGCCCGGCTATGCAATCGCACAGGGCTCACCACGCACCATCCGATTGCTTGTGGGCTACTCCGCGGGTGGTGGAGTTGATGCCGTGGCGCGCTTGATCGCACCGCGCCTGGCCGAACTGCTGGGGCAATCGGTTGTGGTGGAAAATCGTGCGGGCGCCACCGGGCTGATTGCAGCAGAAGCGGTCTCCAAAGCCGCCCCTGATGGCCTTACGCTGATGCTAGCCGACAGCGCGCTACTGGTCGCCAAATTGCTGAATCCCAAACAGAGCTTCGATCCATTGTCTGCATTGCTTCCGCTGGCGGGCACCTTTTCATTGCCCCTCATGATTGTGGCCAACACCAGCTTTGAAGCAAACGACCCGGTGCAGCTTGTCAAGCGCCTGCAATCCAGCCCCGGCCGCTATAGCTACGCCACATCCGGCGTGGGCACCGTGCATCACCTCGGATTCGAGATGTTCAAACGCGCCACCCGCAGCTTTGTTGTGCATGTTCCGTATCGTGGCGCTTCACAAATCATTCCCGACGTGATCGGCGGCCAGATCCCGCTGGGTGTAGTCAGCGCGGCAGCCGGTTTTGCGCAGGCCCGCGCCGGCAAACTGAAAGCCCTGGCCCTGATGAGTCAGGCCCGGCTCCCGGGCATGGAAGCCGTGGCCCCCCTGGCTCAGGCGGTTCCCGGATTCGATATCGCGCCACAATTGTTCGTGGTTGGCCCACCGGGTCTTGCACCGGACCTGGCCGCTCGCCTGGGGCAGGCCATCAAGGAGGTTTGCGATTCACCTACGCTGGCTACCGGCGCTGCTGGCATTGGGGCGGTCAGGGGCTATCTCCAAACCACCGAATTGCGCCAACAGCTAACCCGCGAATCGGCCGCACTTGCAAAAGTTATCCAGGAACAAAATATTCAAGCCGAATCCTGATCCAGCGCAAAGCGCGCTTTCTTAAAAGCGCAGAAGATTGACGCTCGAGTGTTTTGGATACCCTTTGTGTCGAGCGATAACAATCCGGATCAGTCAGTCCTGCCCAAGCTCAAGCCGGTGCGCCTGCTGGATCCCTGGCAATGGCTTGCGGCGGGTTGGGCTGATTTCAAAGCGTATCCTCATATCGGCATGTTCTATGGCTTATGTTTCGCGCTGATGGGCGGAGCATTGATCTGGGCCTTTGTGCGTCAACCCGCTTATCTTCTGGCGCTGGCGGGTGGGTTCGTCTTGATTGGCCCTTTCTTATGCCTTGGCATGATTGATGTGAGCCGCAGACGCGAATCCGGCGAAGTACCTACGCTGCTTGCCTCGCTCACAGCATGGCGCGGCAATATGGGCCCCACCGCAATTTTCTGCGCTGTGTTGCTGGTGCTGGAATTACTTTGGAGCCGCGCTGCACTGGTGATCTTTGCGATTGCATTCAACCCGGTGCCCGGCATGCAAAGCACGCTGGCGATGCTATTGCACCCTTCCAACCTCGGGTTTCTGATCATCTATTTTCTGGTGGGCGCGGTGTTCTCCGGCCTGATCTTTGCGAGCACCGCAGTGGCTATCCCGATGCTGCTTGATCGCCGCACCGATGCCATCAGCGCCGCGATTACTTCGTTTCGGGCATGCCTGACGTACCCCGCCGTTTTGGCACTTTGGGCAGCGATGATTGCGCTCATCATTACTGCCTCAATGATCCCTTTGATGCTGGGGCTTTTGGTCAGCGCGCCGTTGATTGCGCACGGCAGCTGGCATGCCTATCGTGGGCTGGTGGAGCGCCCTGCCGCCTAGTGGCCTGGCTTGCGCAAATCCTCAAGCAGCACGCCGTCTTTCAAGCAATCGGCTTCATGCGATGGCTCGATCCAGGGCTCCGCCAAGGCATCGCGGGTCCATTGCTGCATCGCTGGCAAGTCAAGCAAGCGATTTACATAGACCGTGGCAGCCGCAGGTATGGGCAGCCCATAGGTCTGGATTCGAAACGCAACTGGGCAAAAGAAAGCGTCAACCGCTGTGAAATCAGTGCCGGCCAAGTAGGGGCCGCCAAACCGCTCCAATCCCTCCAGCCAAAGCTCAACCAAGCGATCAAGATCTGCCTGCAATGCTGGAACCACCTCGTTTAATCGCACCCGAACTCCCACGCTCATAGGGCAGGTGTTACGCAACACACTGAATCCGGAATGCATTTCGGCAGCAGCACACCGAGCCCAGGCTCGAGCCGCGCGATCCGCGGGCCATACCTCGGGATGTATCTCGGCCAGATACTCGGTAATCGCGAGGCTATCCCACACCACTTGCGCGCCGTCCACCAGGCAGGGCACCTTGCCAGTTGGCGAGAAGCTACGAAATTGGGCCCAACCCGAGCCAGCGCCTCCCTCGAAAGGCGACACGCTCTCTTCAAAGCGCATGCCAAGTGCAGTCATCAAGACCCAGGGGCGCAAGGACCAGGAGGAATAATTTTTATTTGCGATATGCAGTTTCATGGATGTTTCCTCTAGCCCAACCGCATCGCAATGCCCTGATCGGCCATGAATTGTTTGGCTTGGCCCACAGTGAATTCGCCGAAGTGAAAAATGCTTGCTGCCAAGACCGCATCTGCCTTGCCATGGGTCACGCCATCGGCGAGGTGCTGCAAGTTGCCCACACCGCCTGAGGCAATCACTGGGATGCCCACCGCTTCAGATACTGCACGCGTGAGCTCCAGATCAAAGCCGATCTTGGTGCCATCACGATCCATGCTGGTGAGCAAAATTTCACCGGCACCCAAACGCTCCACTTCCTGCGCCCAGGCGACCGCATCAAGACCGGTAGCATTACGCCCACCATGGGTGAACACGCCCCATTGCCCGGGCGCGGTCTGCTTGGCATCAATCGCACACACAATGCATTGCGCGCCGTAACGCTGGCTCGCATCGCCAATCAATTGTGGGTTTTGAATGCCGGCAGTGTTGATGCTGATTTTGTCCGCCCCGGCATTAAGCAGGCGGCGCACATCGGCCACGCTGCGAATCCCACCACCCACAGTAAGTGGAATGAACACTTGATCGGCCACCGCTTCAATCACATGAAGAATGATGTCGCGCTGATCGCTTGATGCGGTGATATCCAGAAAGGTGAGCTCATCGGCTCCGGCGGCGTCATAGCGTTTGGCGATCTCCACCGGATCGCCCGCATCGCGCAATTCCAGAAACTTCACACCTTTGACTACCCGGCCAGCGGTGACGTCCAGGCAAGGAATAACGCGTTTGGTCAGCACAATAAACCGATCACATCCACTTTCATGAAGGATCGAGCTCTTGCGCGCGCGCGATCGCCTGAGCAAGATCAAGGGTGCCTTCATAAAGCGAGCGGCCTAAAATCGCTCCTGTGATGCCTTCATCGGCCACCGCACAAAGCGCTTCAATATCGGCCATCCCAGCGATGCCACCCGAAGCAATCACCGGAATCTGCAAGGCGCGCGCCAGGCGCACGGTGGCTTCGATATTCACGCCGGTCATCATGCCGTCTCGCCCGATATCGGTATAGATCACGGCTTCCACGCCATAGTCTTCAAACTTCTTGGCCAGATCCACCACATCATGGCCGGT
>JAIYCW010000031.1 GCA_027487815.1 Burkholderiales bacterium | reverse complement strand
GCCGTAATCACCAGGGTGGCGCCCGCATCGATGATGCGCTCTTGCAAACTCTTGGCCGAGAACCCGCCAAACACCACCGAGTGAATGACCCCGAGCCTGGCACAGGCCTGCATCGCCACAACGCCTTCAATGGACATCGGCATGTAGATGATCGCGCGCTCGCCGTGCTGGACCCCAAGCGCTTTTAACCCATTGGCAAACTGACTGACGCGGGAGTAAAGCTCGCGGTATGTGACCGACTGCACCGAGCCATCATCGCGTTCAAAGATGATCGCAGTCTTGTGTTCCACCGCGGTGCCCAGATGCTTATCCAGGCAATTGGCTGACACATTTAACTCGCCATCAGCAAACCATTTGAAAAATGGGGCATTGCTCTCATCCAGAGCCTGGGTAAATGGCTTGCTCCAGTGCAACTGCTCCTTGGCCAGACGGGCCCAAAACCCCGCATAATCCGCCGCCGCCTGATCGCACAAGGCCTGGTATTGCGTAAGGCCTTGCAGATTCGCCTGACTGGCAAACTGACCAGGAACTGGGAATACCCTGCTTTCAACGAGTATCGATTCAATCGACTCTGCCACTTTGCCCCCCGATAGTTTTATTCGCGGGCTTGAGTCTGGGCTGAGGGTCTTACTGAGTTCTGACGCTAGCTTGCGGTTTGCTTACAAAACACTAGCTCGAAGCAGGCACCACCCAGCAACGATGGCCCCAAATTAACCGAAGCATCATGGACCAGGGCAACCTCATGCACAATCGTGAGCCCCAAACCTGTCCCCGGTACACCTTGACCAGTTTGGGGATCCCTTACTGATACCCTTGCAAACGCATTAAAAACCCGACTGACCTGATCAGCAGGCACGCCAGGTCCACTATCCTCTACTTTGACAACGCGCAGCGCACTCAGGCATCGCAAGGTGACTTGGCCATCATGGGGCGTGAACTTGAACGCGTTGTCCAGCAGATTGCGCAAGGCCTCCCCAAGCAAGGTAGGATCGCCGCTTACAAAAAAGGGCTCATCGTCTGCCTCAAAGGCAAACTCGATGTTTTTGGCAAGCGCCGTCTCACTCACATCAATCGCCACCTCACGGCACAGGGCAACCAGATCAATCGACTGCCGGTCGGCCAAGGCGAGGGAACTCTCCGCCCGGGCCAGGCTAAGCAGCTGAGTCGACAAGCGCCCGGTTCGCTGGATAGTTCTGCGCATCCTTTGTAGCGCAGCATCGCGTTGCTCGCCCGCGGGGAGTTCCTGAACCAGTTCTGCCTGGGCTTGCAGCGCTGCAATAGGGGTGCGAAGTTGATGGGCAGCGTCAGCGATAAAGCGCCGCTGAGATGCGATCGATTGGTCCAGACGTTGCATCAATGTGTTGATCGCGCCAAGCAATGGCTCAAGCTCTTGCGGCACATCTCTGAGGTCGATAGGTGCGAGGTTCTGAGATCCGCGCTGGCTGAGCTGCCGCTGCAGCTGGCTCATCGGGCGACCGACATATGCAATGCCGTAAATCACCAGCCCGGTGGCCAAGATCAGAATGGCACTCAGCGGAACAGCCTCACGAATCATGACCTCGCGAACCAACGGTTCATGATGTGTTTTGTTTTGCGCGACCACTACGATGAAGCGCCGCCCCTCGCGCTGACCTGCAACCTGCCAAAGTCGGTGTAGCTCGTCATTAACCAACACATCCGTTCCCGCTCCCGCTCGCTCGCCCGATGCAACAGCACCTTCTGGCAACATGTTGAACAGGCTTGCGGCCGCGGCTTCCTGAAGATCAAGGTCACCCGCCAGCAAGCTGATCCTTTGATCCAGAATCGCGTAACGCAAGCCCTTATCCAACTCGGCCCGCACCCAGCGCGTGGTCCAACTACTCTGCTTCAATGCCGGGTCGGTGGCAGTCAAGCCGGCATAATCCTCGGCAATCGCCTCGGCAATCGAAGCCAACTGGACATCCGACGCAATATTGACGGTTGAGATCGCCGCTAAATAGGCCGTCCCAAGGCTAAGCAGCCAGAAGAACAGCAAGGGAGCAATCATCCACTCCCAAAGCCGGTTGACTCCGGTCATTTCATCGGGGTCTGATAGAGGCTGTAGCCAATACCGCGTAGAGTACGGATCTCCATTCCCAAAGGCTCAAGCTTTTTTCGCAGCCGGTGCACATACACTTCGACAGCGTTGTCTGAAAGGTCATCATTCAAGGCACCAAGAGCATCAAGCAATCTGTCCTTTTCAACTGGTCGGCCGGGATGAGACATTAACGCTTCCAGCAACACCGACTCTCGTTTGGACAAGGCCAGGGTAAACGTGCCCATCGTGACCTGACGGGTCTGCAAGTCCAACACTAAATCGCGATAGGCGATGGACTCTAGACTCGGACCATGATATCTGCGCAAAACAGACCGCACTCGGGCGTGAAGCTCCTCGAGCGCAAACGGCTTGACAAGATAATCGTCCGCACCCGCATCCAACCCTGCCACTCGCTCGGGCACCGAGTTATGTGCGGTCATGATCATCACCGGAAGTCGCGCGGCCTTTGGCTCTGTTTGCGCCCGCAATATCCTCAGCAACTCAAGCCCACCCATGCCCGGCAAACTCAGATCGAGCAACATCAATTCAAAGCTTGAGCCGGTAAGTCTTTCAAGCGCATCTTCAGCCGTGGTTTGCCAATCTACCGAGAACTGGATTTGATGCAAGCTTGCCTGCACGCCCGCTGCCAGCTCCAGATCGTCTTCAACCAGCAAAACCCGCATAGCTTCGCCGCAGGGCTAATCCAGACGCCGCAATACCGAACGAATCCCTTCAACAATCCGATCAATTTCGGGCTTGCTGACGATCAATGGCGGAGATAGCGCGATGCTGTCGCCGGTGTAGCGGATCATCAGATCTTCTTCAAAGAAAGCCTTCACATGGGCATCCAGTGCACGCTTGCTAACTCCATCGGCACGCGAGCTCAGCTCAACCGCACCCATCAGACCAAAGTTGCGAATATCGATCACATGCGGCTCACCTTTCAGGCTATGCAACCGCTCCTGCCAATAGGGGCCAACTCCGTCCGGACCATCGCCTGCCCTCTCGAAAAGGCCTTCGTCCAGGTAAAGGTTCTGGGCAGCAATGGCTGCGGCACAAGCCAAGGGGTGCGCTGAATAGGTATAGCCATGAGCGAATTCGATCAGGTGCTCTGGCCCACTCATGAACGCTTCATAAATCCCCTCGCGAGTGAACACGGCACTCATCGGCACTGCAGCGCTGTTGATGCCCTTAGCCACGGTAAACATGTCAGGCACCACACCAAAGCGCTGCCAACCAAAGGGCTTGCCAATCCGCCCAAAGCCGGTGATCACCTCATCAAAAATCAGCAAAATGCCGTGCTTGTCGCAAAGCGCACGAAGCCGCTCAAGATATCCCTTGGGCGGAATCAAGACACCGGTTGAGCCCGCCACGGTTTCGACCACCACCGCAGCGATGTTGGACGCATCATGTAGCGTGACCATTCGCTCGAGCTCATCGGCCAGATGATCACCCCATTGCGGCTGGCCTTGCGAAAACGCGTTGTGCTGCAGATTGTGGGTGTGGGGCAAGTGATCCACATTGGGCAGCATGGACCCAAACAGTTTGCGGTTCGCAGGAATTCCACCCACCGAGATACCGCCAAATCCCACCCCGTTGTACCCCCGCTCGCGCCCGATGAAACGGGTGCGCTGCCCTTCGCCACGCATGCGGTGATAGGCCAGCGCGATCTTCATGGCTGTGTCTACCGCCTCCGAGCCGCTGCAGGCATAAAACACCTGGCTAAACGGTGGGCCAGCCAGATCAGTAAGCATTTCGGCCAGCTCAAAAGCGAGGGGATGGCCCATCTGAAAAGTAGGCGCAAAATCGAGCGTGGCAGCGGCCTTCTGAATCGCCTCCACAATCGGCTTGCGGCAATGGCCGGCGTTCACACACCACAACCCGGCAACTGCATCCAGAATCGGCCGGCCCTCGGGCGTGTAGTAATACATGCCTTCAGCGCGGGCCAGAAGACGCGGCCGCGCCTTGAAGTGCCGATTGGCAGTAAAGGGCATCCAGAAGCTGGAAAGATGATCTTGCGGCACATCGGTGATGGCTTGCATGGCGGATCGGGAGAGGTCATTCATCTGAAAGCTCCTTAGACGGCATCCAAGGGCGATGCGGCTGGGGGTTTTGAGGCTAAGCGCTCTATTGTGGACCGGAGCCACGCGAGGAGCAATAACCCGGGAAGCGCGGCAACCACCGTCCAGAGGAAAAAGGTCGGCCAGCCAAAAGACTCCACCATAACGCCAGCGCTGGGGCCAACATACACCCGGCCAACCGCCGCCAGCGCAGAAAGGAGCGCAAACTGGGCGGCCGTGTAGCGCGCATCGGTGAGGGTCATAAGGAAGGCAACAAAGGCTGCCGTGCCCAGCCCGCCGCAGAGGTTTTCAAGTGTGATTGCACTAGCCATCAGCGGATAACTCTTGGGGCTGACAGCAATCAGCCAATACCCGAGGTTCGACACTGCCTGCAATATGCCAAAGGCCATCAATGCCCCCCACAGCGGGCGCTTGGCTAACCACAAGCCCCCTGCCAACGCACCAACGATCGTGGCAATCAAGCCCAGCACTTTGTTCACCGTACCGACTTCGCTTGGCGTGAAGCCCGCGCCGCGAATCAGGAAGGTCGTGGACAAGCTTCCCGCAAAGGCATCACCCAGTTTGTAAAACACAATCAAGGCCAGCAAAGCCACCGCATGTTGCTGAGAGAAAAATGCATCCCAAGGCGCTGTGAATGAGGGAAAGCCAACCTTACGAGCGGCATAAAGTGCGGCACCAAACGCTGCCAGCATCGACACGGTATCGACCAGCAGCTTGCCAAATTTATTGGCGCCAAACTCGCCCAACCATCCAGCCCAGGGGAGCGCACGCAGCAGATACCACGCGGCCACTCCACATACCACCATGGCAACAAAGCCAATCCACTCGGCTCGCGCGGATGTACGCACTGCGACTGCAACGCGCACAGCCGGCACCCTCAAACTACCAAGCGCGAGCAGTACGAACAAGCAGCCCACTGCCCGAAACGTGTTGGGCCAACCCAGCCATTGATCAGCCACTACCAAAGCCAATCCACCAGACACCAACATGGCCATACGATAGCCAAACACCGAGACTGCCGCGCCTGCCCCACGCTGCTCGGTTTCCAGCACGTCATTGCGATAGGCATCAAACACGACGTCCTGCGAGGCCGAAAGAAATGCGAGCAATACTGCGGCCACACCGAGCATCATCAGCTCTTGCTTGGGATCAATTGCTGCGAGCCACCAGCAGGTCGCGGCGAGCGCAAGCTGAAGAATCACCAGCCAGCCTTTGCGTCGGGCCCCCAGCGCACCGCGCCACGAAGGTTCAAACCGATCCAGCAATGGTGCCCAAACAAACTTGAAGGTATAGGGCAAGCCCACCAGCGTAAAAAAACCGATCGTCTTCAGATCCAGGCCAGACACCGTCAGCCAAGCCTGAAGCGTCCCACCGGAAAGCGCCAACGGCAGTCCACTGGCAAAGCCCAGCCAAAGCATCGCCCCGATACGGCGATCTGCGAATACCGCCAAAGCCGATGACCTGAAGCTCATGCGCGAAAACCCTTCGAATAAATCACCAGGCCCAGGCGCTGTATGGCATCCCAAGCGCTCATCTCAAATTCATTGTTCTTGTGCATACTCGCCCTTCGACCTTGAACGCCGGTTTTTTGCTATTGTCGCCGGTCGCTGACTTTTTTCCGAACGGCCCTACCCCATGACGCGCCTGAGTTCTCACTATTGCCTAGCCGTTGCCCTCGCGCTTGCATTGGGCTTGGGCGTTGCAGAGCCGCAAGAAGCCCGCGCACAGCAACCTTCTGTTGGCTCCCCTTCAACCAGTCCAGCCACCTCCCCAGCCCCACAAGATGGCGTGCCAGTAACCAAAAAGAGCCGCGCGATTGGTTTGGCCTCCGCAGAAGAAGTCGAGCGCTCGGCCGCCCAGCAATACGAGCAAATGAAGCGCCAGGCTGCCCAGCAAAACGCTCTGGCACCCGATAGCAATCCGCAGCTGCAAAAGCTGCGTGCGATCGCGCAGCGAATCATCCCCTTTGCCACTCGTTTTAACGAGCGTGCCCCGGCCTGGCGCTGGGAAGTCAATCTGATCGGCTCCAAGCAGATCAATGCCTTTTGCATGCCGGGCGGCAAAATCGCGTTTTACACCGGCATCATCGACAACCTGAAACTCACCGATGATGAGATCGCCATCATCATGGGTCATGAGATTGCCCATGCCTTGCAAGAGCATGGCCGCGAGCGGGTCGGCAAGGAGCGCCTGGCGCAAGGCCTCACGATTGGGGCCTCGGTGCTGTCATCAATTCTCGGCTATGGTGATCTGGGTGGGCAGGTCGCAGGCGGCGCTGCCCGGTTGACCCTGCTCAAATACTCACGTGATGATGAGAGCGAAGCCGATGTGGTGGGCATGGATATCGCGGCGCGTGCAGGCTTCGATCCACGCGCAGGGGTCATTCTTTGGCAGAAGATGGCCGCAGCCTCAGGAGGTAACCAGCCCCCTCAATTTGTTTCGACCCATCCTTCCCACAAAACCCGAATCAATGAAATTCAGGCTCAATTGAAAGTTGTCATGCCGCTTTATGCCGCCGCCACCAAACGCAGTCTGGCAAGCATCCCACCTTATCGCAGTAACTTTGGCGAGCCGGTGCAATAAGCATGGCGCTGAAATCCACGATCTACAAGGCCAATCTTTCCATCGCCGACATTGACCACAATTACTACGCCGAACATGCCCTGACCCTGGCCCGCCATCCCAGCGAAACCGATGAGCGCATGATGATTCGCATGGCGGCAGTGGCGATGCAGGCCTGGAAACTGCAATCGGTGTGCGACGGTGATGGCACCTTGAGCTTTGGCGCAGGCCTGAGCGATCCTGACGAACCCGATGTGTGGCTGCGCGACTTTACTGGCCGGGCCCGGCTCTGGGTGGAGGTGGGCCATCCTGATGAGCGCGCATTGGCCAAAGCCAGCAGCAAGGCCGATGAGGTTGTGGTGTATTGCTTTCAGGCATCGTCGCCCATTTGGTGGGACGGCGTAAAAAACAAAGTCACCCGCCTGGATCGTTTAAGCGTGTATTCAATCGCAGCCGAGCAAAGCCTCGCGCTCGCCAAGCTTGCCCAACGCAGCATGAATCACCAGATCACAATTCAGGATGGCGCGTTGATGCTCAATGGCGAAGGACAGATGTGCAGTATCGAACCCGTGGCCTGGAAGGTTCCAGTAGGGGCGTAAGAGCAACGAGGCAGGCGATTAGCTCAGCTCGCCACGCTCGATAGTGATCACGCGATCCGAAATCGATTGCGCATGGCCGTGCTCACTTTGAGCGAGCAGCATGGATCGACCTTGCTTGCGGCTTGCGGAAATCACCTCGGTGAGCCGCTTGGCCAATGCAGGCGCAACGCCTTCAAAAGGCTCATCCAGCAGAAGTAACTTATCACCTGTCATGAGGGCCCGCCCAAGGGCCACTAGCTTTTGCTGGCCTCCTGAAAGCTGCAGTGTTTTTCTTGCACGTTGCTCAGCCATTTCAGGGATCAGATCATAGACTTCCTGTAAGCGACGCGAGGCATCCGCAGTGCCTTGCGCCCAAGTTGGCAGCAGGAGGTTTTCTTCAACTGTGAACAGCGGATTTAGGCGCCGATCCTCGGGCATATAACCGATCCCGGTTTTGGCGCGCTTGAAGGCGGGAAGCCTTGTGACCTCTTGCCCATGCATCATGATTCGGCCCGGACTCGCTTGAGCCAATCCCATAATCGTGCGCATTGTGGTGGTTTTTCCCGCACCATTGCGCCCCACGAGCACCACCATCTCGCCTGCGCCGATATGAAGCGTGATATTGCGCAGGATCTGCACCCCCGAAATCATCACAGACACCGCGTGCATCTCAACAGCGTGCGCCATCAGTCTGGCTCCCCTGTCACGAGTTGACGGACCAGCGGATCACGCAAGGCAATCTCGGGCGGCCCATCGGCAATCACCCGACCCGCCGCAAATGCGATCACCCGATCGGAATAGCGGCGCACGATATCCATATCGTGTTCGATAAACATCACCGTACTTTGATCATCCTTAAGCGCCGCAATCACCACATCCATCAGGCCGTATTTTTCCGAGGCGGCCACACCGCTGGTGGGCTCATCAAGCATCAAAAGCTTGGGCTTGAGCGCCACCACCATCGCGATATCCAATAGCTTGCGCACACCGCCCGGCAGCGAAGCTGCACGCATCCCGCGATGCGCCTGCAGGCCAAAGCGACGGATAATCTCGCTGGCTTCGCCAGAATCATTGAGCTGGGTATCGGCCAGGCTGGTGGCAAAGCGCGACGCGACTGCTGCAAGCAAATTTTCTTCAAGCGTGAGCTGGAGGAAAAGCTGCGGCATCTGGAAGGAGCGATTCACGCCCATCCGCGTAATGCTCATCGGGCTCATCCCGTCAATCGGCCGACCATCAAAATGAATCGAACCGGCATCGGGCTTGAGATAGCCAGTGACCATATTTACAAAGGTAGTTTTTCCAGCGCCATTGGTGCCGATCAAACTCACCCGCTCGCCACTCGCGATGCTGATATTTACATCCTCAGCCGCCACCACCGCGCCAAATTTTTTCTGCAGCCCGCGCGCATCCAGCAATTTAGCCTCGCTCATCAGGCCGCCCGCTCTTTCGACCGCCCACCCAACTTTTCGCGCAAGGAGCCCAGACCCTCAGGCAAAAACAGAATCACGCAGAACAGAAAAAGGCCCAGAATAAACTGCCAAGCGCTTGGGAAATACTGGTTGGAGAAAGACTTCACTACCTCAAGCAGGATCGAAGCAAAAAACACGGCGGGAATACTTCGCACACCCGCCAGCACCGCGATAAATACAAATTCACCCGAGGTCGTCCAGAAACTGAATTCCGGATTGATATTGCTTAGCGACATCGCTGCAATCGCGCCGCCCAATCCGCCCAGTGCTCCAGCGGTGCGAAGGTTGGCTCGTGTGAGTTGCTTGACCGAGGTGCCAAGATAATCAAGGCGCAATTCGTTTTCGCGCATCGCCAGGCTCATCAATCCCCGGCGCGAGCGAAACATCCGATCACAATAGGCCCACACTATTGCGCTCACTATCGCCACACCAACAAAGCTCAGCCAGGTCTGCATCGGGCCTTCAGGGTTGAAGCCAAAGAAGGTCGCGGCCGGCACGGTAAGCCCATCGGAACCGCCCAGCACGGTAGCTTTGTTTAAAGCACCATAAAGAATCATCGATAGTGCGAGGGTGAGAGTCGCAAAGAAGATACCGCGATACCCTGCAAGCAATGGGGCAACAATAGCGGCCAGCACCAGCCCCACGCCGGTGCCAAGCAGGCACTGCAAAATGAAATCCGAGATCCCAAAATGCTTGGCAAGCAACCCGGCGCAGTAGGCTCCAGCAGCAAAAAATAGCCCCTGACCGAACGAAACCAGGCCCGAGCGCATGGCAACCACCAAGCCCAGCGCAACGATGGCCTTGGCGGCCGATAGCGTGAGCAAGAAGCTCAGCCAGCCCGGCAAAAACTTGGAGATACACAGCACCACCACCAAACCGATGGCGAGCTTGATCTCGAATCCAAAACTACTGGTGCGGTTCATCAGATCTTGCGCAACTGTTCGCGTTTGAACAGGCCTTCAGGACGAAAAAACAAAACTGCGGCCATGACGAGATACACGATAAACAGCTCTGCTACAGGCGCAAGATGAACCGCAGCTGCCCGCGAAAAACCCACCATCAAAGCCCCAATCGCCGCGCCCTCAATCGACCCCAAGCCACCGATAATCACCACTGCAAAAGACAGCAAAATCACATTGACACCGATCCCAGGCTGCACAGAAATCATCGGTGCGGTGAGCGCTCCACCGAGCGCCGCCAAAAACACAGCAATACTGAAAGACACCACAAACACCCGCACCACATTCACGCCCAGAGCGTCGCAAATCTCGCGATCATGAATCACCGCGAGCACGATCCGACCGAAGCGACTGCGATTCATCCAGAACCAGATCCCTACGCCTACAACAATGGCGACCGCGACGATCGCAAAGTCATAGCCCACATAAGGCAACTTGCCGATATTGACATTGCCAAACACCTGATAAGCCTGGCTGGCATAAAGCGGATTCACGCCCCAGATGAGTTTGATGAGATCTTCCATCATCAAAAACAACGCATAGGTGGCCAACATCATCACCACTTCGTCGCGCCCATAAAACAGGCGCAATATCCCTCGCTCCAATGCAGGCCCCACCACTATGGCCACCAGCACTGCCACCCCCACCAGCGTAACCATGGCTTGCAGGGCGGCCGGTTCGCGCCCCAAAAACATGGTCACAGCTGTGGCGGCAGCATAAGCACCCACGGCATAGAGATTGCCGTGGGCCATATTGAGCAGGTTGAGCACCCCGAAGACGAGGGTCAGGCCGGCTGCCACCAAAAACAGCCAGGAGGCGTAGATCGTGCCATCCACAAGGATGGCGAGCAGCTTATCCATTAAGGCTCAATAATCCGAACTTAGTCGCACTTGGCCCCACGCAGCCCGGTTTTGATCCAGGCCTCAGCCAACAAGCCCTCCGGCGGATTCACGCACTCGGCAGGAAAGCGCTCGATATCAGTGAGCACCACCATCTTGCGAGCGGGGTCCCACTTGGTGATACCAAATGCAATCTCCTGCATTGCCTGATGACCGCCGCCCAAGGCCATCTTGATACGACCTCCGGGCGAATCCCACTCAAGCCCGCGCATCGCTTTGACCAACTGCTCGGTATCAGGCTTCTTGCCTCCATTGGATACCATGGCCTTTTCAACGGCTGCCTTCAGACCCAGGATCGCTTGCACCATCCGATACTGCGGCTGCACTGGATACTGGTTTGGATAAGCCTTGCCATAGGCATCCCACAGCCAGTCATTCAAAGGTGATTTGCGCGACATCTGGCCATAAGCACCCCGTGCACCGATGATCACACCATCAGGCATCTTGTCGCCCAAAGGCTGCAAAACATGGTCTGCAGCAGAAAACGCCACTACGCGATTGCGGAACAGGCCTCGTGGCGCGCCCTGCAGAATCAAGCTTTGCAGATCACCGCCCCACAAGCTTGAGTAAAGCAGCCCTGGATTTTGCCCAAGCAGTGTAGAAATCTCAGTGCCGTACTGGCCAGCTCCAAACTTGGGCCAGAGCTTGGCTTTCACAGCGGTGTTGGGGAACACTGCTTCAAGACTGGCTTCAAAATCGCGCCAAGAATCCTGGCCCCAGGCGTAATCCTGATTGATGCCCGCCACATCCTTCACGGGGATGTTGCGTTTTTTCATGTAGCGAATCAGGCCGATGTTGTCCATCGTCCCGTGAGCCGCTGTGCGAAACACATAGTTGTATTTACGCTCCTCAAAAATCCGCGGCGTGCCGCAGTCGTAGAGGATCAGAAACTTCTTGAGCTCTTCAGCCACCGGCGCTACAGCCAGGCAATCGCCCGAGCTCACAAAGCCGATTACCGCATCCACTTTCTCGCGCTCATAAAGATTGCGCAGCTCTTGCACCTGCTTGGTGGCGCCACCGGCCTCATCCACAATCACGGGAACGATCTGGATGCCACCAAAGCCTTTTTTATTGTGCGGCGCAGGCACCGTGCCCGCGTTGAGGGCATCGATCAGAACCTTGCCGCCATTGGCGGCGGGCACCCCAAACGATTCGGCGGCCGGCCCCGACAGGAAGGTCACCACGCCGATTTTGAAAGTCTCTTGCGCTTGTGCGGGCGCAGCAAACAGGCCAATGGTTAGCATGCTTGCCAACACACTGTGTTTCAACCGATTGATTTTCATAGAGTCTCCTTTTATGGTGTGGTAAAGCTAGAGCAGCTTTGGTGTTCTTGTATCGAGCAAGTTACCACAGCCTGCCGCTATTGGGTCAATTGGAGAATTTTTAAGTGCACCATTTCTGGAATGAATACCAACTCAGCGCAATGCGAAATGAGGCGCACTTTGCCGACCGGGTGGTGCGCTGCTTTACACCTCGCGTGTCATCGGTCTATGCATTGTTTGAACGCTCCCTTGCACGACACCCTGATCGTGAAGCCGTGGTTTGCGAAGACGTTCGCCTAACTTACCGCACCCTGGCCGAGCAAGTAGACGCAGCCGCCCTTGACCTGCGCAATCGCGGTATCCAGGCGGGAGATCGGGTCGCGCTCCTGATCAGCAACCGTATCGAGTTTGTCGTCGCTTTCCTCGCCACTCAAAAGTTGGGAGCCGTGACTGTGCCTATCAGCGTTCGCGAGCAAGCCAGCGGCATCGAATTTATGCTGCAGCAGTGCGAAGCCGCGCTATTGCTTTTTGATTCCGCCCTCGCGGATCGGGCACCCGCATCAACGCAGGGGTTAAGCGTAGAAGATTGGGTCGCTGCCTGGGAGAAAGCTGAAGCAGCAATTCCACACGCTTCAGATCCAGGCCAGGCTGCAAGCCCTTACCCGAAAGATGCCAACGAAGAGGACACCGCGGTGATCCTCTACACCTCCGGCACCACTGGCCGGCCCAAGGGCGCGATGTTGACTCATTTAAATATCGTGCATTCGGTCATGCACTACATCGAATGTATGCATTGGACCGAATCCAGCCGATCAATCATGGCGGTGCCAGCCAGCCATGTCACCGGGCTGATTGCCAATGTGGCATGCGCAATCGGAGCCGGTGCTTGCACAATCATCATGCCGGGCTTCAAGGCTGGCGATTTTCTGAGGCTGGCTGCAAACGAACGGCTCACCCATACGATTCTCGTGCCTGCGATGTATAACCTTTGTCTGCTGGATCCTGCATTCGATACGGTTGATCTTTCGGCCTGGCAGGTGGGTGGCTACGGCGGGGCACCCATGCCCATGGCAACCATTGATGCTCTGGCCACCCGACTGCCAAGCCTGAAGTTGCAAAACGCTTATGGGGCCACGGAGACCACCTCGCCAACCACGATGATGCCGCCGCAATTCACCCGCGATCATCTCGACAGCATTGGAGTACCGCTGCCTTGCGCGGAACTGTGCATCATGGACGAAGCTGGCTGCGAAGTCGCCCCCGGGGAGACTGGCGAAATCTGGATTCGCGGCCCGATGGTGGTCAAGGGCTATTGGAACAACCCCGAGGCAACTGCCCGCGAATTTACTGCCGGGTTTTGGCACAGTGGCGATCTTGGCAGTGTGGACGAGCAAGGATTCGTACGCATCTTTGATCGCAAGAAGGACATGCTCAATCGCGGTGGCTTCAAAATCTATTCGGTCGAAGTCGAGAACCTGTTGATTGGCTACCCCGGCGTGATTGAGGCGGCAATCGTGGGCAAACCCTGCCCGGTACTGGGCGAACGCGTACATGCATTTGTGAGCGGCAATATCAGCCAGCTTTCAGAGGCTGTTCTGCGGGCCTACTGCGCCAAGCACCTGGCCGATTACAAAGTGCCGGAGTCCATCGTGCTGCTTGAGCAGCCGCTGCCCCGCAATGCCAATGGAAAGCTGCTCAAACGCGAATTGCGAGAGCGCCTGCTGCAAAGCTCAACCTAATCGGGTGTGATTGGATGAGGCAAGAGTGCCTTGTGCCACCAACCGATATCGTGCCATTGCTCAAACTTCCAACCAGCGCGCGGAAACACGCCGCAGGAGGTAAATCCAATAGCTTCATGCAGCTTAACGCTTGACGCATTGGGCAATGCAATTGCGACGAAGGCATTGCAGTAGCCGAGCTTTTGCAACTCATCGATAAGCTGCCGATAAAGCGCACTGGCGATGCCTCGCCCTTGGGCTTGAGAGGCGAGATACACGGAGGTCTCGCAAGAGAAACGATATGCCGCCCGCTCGCGCAGCTGGGTTGCATAGGCATAGCCCAATAGCGTGCCCTGCTCCTCAGCTACGATGAATGCCCATCGGGTTTGAGCCTTGGCGATGCGCTGCACCATGTCCTCTACG
Source organism: Burkholderiales bacterium (assembly GCA_027487815.1). Classification (GTDB taxonomy): domain Bacteria; phylum Pseudomonadota; class Gammaproteobacteria; order Burkholderiales; family Burkholderiaceae_E; genus JAIYCW01. The sequence goes on along the minus strand of JAIYCW010000031.1, from coordinate 27,163 downwards.
CTTGGCACTTCCGACTCGAACGACACCGCAGTGTCACGCACGAACGGAGCATAAATTTCAAGCAATTCATGCGCGTCCGCGGGCCGAGCCGCACGCATTAAAAGGCTCATTGCATTTCACCTCGGTGCGCGCGTTTGCATAGGAATGTGGGCTCAAGCACAATGGATTGCATCAATGGTCAAACCACATTTAGATGGTTGGAGAAGTTCCATCATACAAAAAGCTGCATCATGAAAGTGTCTTGATCCCACATGTATCGACGCAATTTTAATGAGTGGTTGGCGGCTGTCGCTGCTTTGGGAAGACACTCGAAGGCGACCCTGGGCTTACCGCTGCTACATCAGACGGCCTTCGCCTCCTCGCAGCCTGGCCCCTGGCACCCGTGCCCGCTCATGCCGCCCGAGCACGCCCTGAACACACCCATTGATCACCTGCCGGTGGAAGAGCGATCCGCTGACTTTGTTCGCAGCATCGGCGCAGGGCTGACACTGCACGCGGACTTTGGATCAGCCTATTGGAATGGCGCACCCAACGGTATTCCCTTCAATCTGGTCGATCGCTCGACGCCGCTGGCCGAGGTGAGTTTTGAGTACGCGACCGAAAGTGATCCGGGGCCCTATCCGATTCCAGCGCAACCCCTGATCGAAGGCGGTCCTCGTAGCACGGGCGATCGGCATATCCTGATGCTCAATCGCGAAACCTGTGTTTTGCATGAGCTGTTTGATGCGCACCCGGTGGGCCCCGGCCGATGGCGCGCCGGATCAGGCGCACGGTTTGATTTGCGCAGCACCGCGCTACGCCCCTTGGGTTGGACCAGCGCTGACGCTGCAGGCTTGCCGATCCTGCCATTTCTCGCTCATTTTGAGGAAGCGGCCAGCGGTGAAATCCGGCATGCGCTGAGGTTCACCGTGCCACGAACGCGAAACAGTTATGTGTGGCCCGCGTCCCATCGCGCCTCAGTACTGACTGATGCGAACTTGCCACCCATGGGCCAACGATTCCGGTTGAAGACCCATGTGAATGCTGCAGATTTCGGCCCGCAAGCGCGCGCCATCGTGGTCGCGATGCAGCGCTATGGCCTGATTCTTGCCGATAATGGTGGGCCGTGGTTCATTTCCGGCGCACCGCATCCCGGCTGGAATGATCGCGAGCTGCGCCAGCTTAAACGCTTGCGGGGTGAGGATTTTGAAGCCGTGAACTCGCGCAGCCTGATGATCGATCCCACGGATGCTCGGGCTCGCCAGGTGGGTGTTAAACGATAGCGAGGCTACCCGCCAAAACTAAGCTTTCAGCGCTGTAATCAGCGCCGTAGTGAGCGCAGCCGAAGATTGCGGATTTTGCCCCGTTATAAACTGCGGGCCAGCAACTACTTGGGATTGCCAATTGGGCGACCCTTCAAACAACGCACCTAGCGCGCGCAAACGCGCCTCAAGCATAAACGGCACGATGCCAGTCAGCCCTGCGGCTGCTTCTTCGCTATCGGTAAAGGCCGCAATGGGTTGGCCAAACACTATGGCCACTCCATCGGGCCGCTTAGCACTAACCAGGCCTGCCGCCCCATGACACACCGATGCAATCAGCTTGCCTGAAGCGAAGGTTTTTTCAACGATCTGCTGAACCCCGACACTCTCGGGCAGGTCCCACATCGTTCCATGCCCACCAGGAAAGAGAATGGCATCAAAAGTTCGATCCACATACGTTTCTACAGGCAAGGTTGACCGCAAAGCCTGCTTAAGCGTTGGGTCCTCCAGCATTCGGTCAACCAAAGCATGGTTGGAGCCAATTGGCTTGACGCTACCTGGGTCAATCGGAACCTGTCCGCCCGCAGTGGATGTCAACTCCACCTTAACGCCGGCATCGACCAGACCATAGTAAGGGACAGCCAATTCTTCGGCCCAAAGCCCGGTGGGTTTGCCCGAGTTTCCCAGCTGCGCATGGGAGGTAAGGATGATCAAGACTGAAGCAGACATGGGAGGCCTTTCAAAAGCGGTTAAGTCAGGCAGCAGATCCTATTCGTGTCACAAGAGTCGATAAAGGCTATATTTTGCTAATGATTATTTACATTATGTAAGTTATGCGAACTTTTGACCCTGTCCAATTGAGCAGTATTGAGCTGTTTTGCCGAGCGGCTGATCTTGGGAGCTTTACCGCTGCCGCCGAATCGCTGGGCCTCACGCCAGCCGCGGTGAGCCGATCTGTCGGACGCCTGGAAGCGCGTCTGGCGGTGCGTCTTTTTGTGCGCAGCACGCGAAGCATGCGTTTGACTGCAGAGGGAGAAATCTACCGGCAGCAATGCCAGCAAGCCCTGGATCAAATTGCTGATGCCGAGCGGGTTATCACCGGTCAACAGCAAGAAGTTAGTGGTGTGTTGCGAATCAGTGCCCCCACAACCTACGCCCACTATCGTTTGATTAACCTACTGCCCCGGTTTTCGAAGTTGTACCCAAAGATTGATCTGGACCTCAGCATTTCAAACCGCAACATCAATTTCATCGAGGAAGGTTTTGATATCGCGATTCGGCTGGGCGAGCCTGTGGATTCACAGCTGGTCGCCCGCCGACTGGAAGACGCACCGCTAGGCATCTTTGGATCGCCCGCCTATCTCAAACGCGCTGGCAAACCAAAAACACTGGAGCAACTTCGGACCCATCGTTTGATTCAGTTTGTCCTGCCCAGCACAGGTCGGCCGCTCGATTGGATCATTCGCAATCAGCAAAGCGACGAGGCGTTCTCCTTCAAAAGCCAGTATCGGATTTACGATGATGTTCTTGGTTGTGTGACCTGGGCGCGAGCCGGTGCTGGCCTGACTCAGATCTATGACTTCATCGCCGAGCCCTACCTTAAGCGCGGAGAGTTGGTGGAAGTGATGCCGGCATTTCGCGGAGCCTCGCGCCCGTTCTCAATACTCTTTCCGCAAAACCGTCACCTCCCGGCGCGCGTCCGCGTTTTTGTGGACTTCATGACGCGTGAATTGAAACGCTAAAGCGTCCCGGAATACTCCACGCTTAAGGGCGCATGATCGGAAAACCGCTGCGCCTTATAAACTGATGCGCTTTTGGCCTGAGCTGCGAGCGCAGGCGTGGCCAGCTGATAATCCAAGCGCCAGCCCACGTTTTTATCCCATGCTGCGCCCCGATTGCTCCACCAGGTGTATGCAGCATCGGTGGCCAGGGGCTCAAGCTTGCGATACACATCCACCCAGCCAATTTCGTTGAGCAAGCGCGTCATCCAGGCGCGCTCTTCGGGGAGGAATCCGGAATTCTTTTGATTGCTCTTCCAGTTTTTCAGATCGATCTCCTGATGCGCAATATTGAGATCACCGCACACCACAAACTCCCGCCCGCTCGCAATGAGCGCTTCCAGATGCGGCATGAACTGGGCGAGAAATCGGAACTTGACCTCTTGCCGCTCGGGGCTGCTTGAGCCGGAGGGCAAGTACAGCGAAATCACCGTGAGCTTGCCAAAGTCCGCTTCAACATAACGCCCTTCGGCATCAAACTCGGCGTTGCCAAAGCCGATCCTGACGGACTTCGGCTTCTTGCGGCTGTAGAGCCCAACCCCGCTATAGCCCGGCTTGGCGGCGAAGTGGAAGTGGCCCTGAAGCGGCTTGCCACTGCTTGTCTCCAGGGCCTGCATGGCAGGCTCGAGATCAGTGGCATGCGCTTTGAGCTCCTGCACGCACACCACATCCGCTTGCTGCTGGCCGATCCATTCGAGCCAGCCTTTGCGGGTGGCCGAGCGGATACCGTTAAGATTGCATGTGATCACTTTAATCATCCGGTGATCTTGCCATAGACTGACCCGAGGCCCTGCCATGCAAGAACTACCCAGCGAACTTCGCGCCGAATTCATCCGCTTTGCACTCGATCATGGCGTGCTTGGATTCGGACAATTCAAGACCAAGGCCGGGCGTCTGAGCCCCTACTTTTTTAATGCGGGCCTGTTCCATGACGGGGAGACCCTGGGCGCATTGGCCGAGTTTTATGCGCGCTCGCTGCTCAATGCAGAAAAACTCAAGCATGTGCAATTCGATATGTTGTTCGGCCCGGCCTATAAGGGCATCACTCTGGCCTCGGCCACCGCGGTGGCCCTGGCGCGCAAGGAGCGCAATGTGCCCTTTGCCTTCAATCGCAAGGAGGCCAAGGATCATGGCGAGGGCGGCGTCGTGGTAGGCGCTGCGCTTAAAGGGCGGGTAGTGATCGTCGATGATGTGATCTCCGCAGGCACTTCGGTGAGGGAATCGGTGCAGATCATTCAGGCCGCAGGAGCCACGGTAGCGGCGGTATTGATTGCGCTTGATCGTCAGGAGCGCAGCGGTACTGCGGAGGCTATTGGCGAGCTTAGCGCGGTGCAGGAAGTTCAAAAGCTCTACGGCGTGCCGGTGATTTCAATAGCCTGCCTGGATGATGTGCTGCACTTTCTTGAGGGCACCTCAGAGGCCGCCCATGCCCTCTCGGTCTATAAACCCGCGGTGCAGGCCTACCGGAGAAAGTACGGCGCCTGAGCTCAGCATGGGATAAAAGCCGCAGACGGCAGCGGCTTCTGCAAGGCTTGGCACGGAGCTTGCAGAGCATAAGGGTCCATTCATAAAGGCGACTCTCATGCTTCCCAATTCCCTATCTTGGTTCAAACGCACCGGTGCGGTGCTGAGCTTTGCACTGCTTTGTGTTCCTTTTAGCGCCTCAGCCCAAACCGCACTCAAGTTCAATCTCGGCTGGCGGGTGGAAGCCTCGGGTGCCGGCTTTTTGGTCGCGCTACAAAAAGGCTACTTCAAGCAAGAAGGGCTCGACGTAACGATTGATACTGGTAACGGATCGGCAGGTGCCATCACTCAGGTGGCTGCTGGCGTGTATGACGCGGCCAGCGCTGATATTGCGACGCTTATCGAACACAACGTCAAGAATCCCACCGCCAAGGTCATCGCTGCGATGATTCAGTATGACCTGAATCCCAACTCGATCATGGTGAAGAAGAATTCGGGCATCACCAAACCTGCCGACCTGGTGGGCAAAAAGATTGCGGGCCAGCCCTTTAACGCTTCGCGCAAACTGTTTCCGATGTTTGCCAACGCAGCCAAGATTGATGCCAATGCGATCCAGTGGCAAAACATCGAGCCGGGCTTGGGTGATACGCAATTCATCAAGGGCGAAGTCGATGGCGTGGCCTACTTCTTCTTTACTGGCTTGATCAATCTGAAAGGCAAGGGTCTGAAGCCTGAGGAACTCACCGTGTTTCGCTTCTCCGATTTTGGGGTGCAGTCTTACGGCAATGCGATTGTGGTCAAGCCCAAGCTGATTGAAGAGAACCCGAAAGCGGTACAGGGCCTGATTCGCGCGATCACCAAAGGCTGGCTCGATGTGTTTGCCGATCCAGCGGTGGGCGCCAAAGCGGTGAAAACCCGCGAGCCACTGGCTGATGAGGCGCTTGAGCTTGAACGCCTGCAATACATCATCAACGGCTCGATGCTGACCCCAGCGGTTCGTGAGAACGGTTATGGCGCAGCCACTGATGCGCGCATTCGCGCCACCATCAGCGAGGTGAGCGCCGCACTTGCGATCACTACACCACCTGCACCGGCTGACGTGTTTACCGACAAGTTCCTCCCGCCCCGCGCAGACCGCTTGCCCAAGCGCTAAGCCCGGTGATGGCTGCAGCAATACCGGTATTGGACCTCAGCCTGAGCAAAACAGGCTCAGGCAAGGTACAGCTTGTGCACATGCTCGATCAGGCCTGCCGCAACGCAGGCTTTTTCTATGTGGCGAATCATGGAATCAGCAGGCAACTTACAGACCAGGTGTATTCGCAATCGCGAGCGCTGTTTGCACTCAAACCTTCCGAAAAAATGGCGCTTCATTTGAGCCACTCCACTTGTCGCCGGGGCTATGAACAGATCGGTGATCAAACCCTCGACGAGCATGCGCTGCCCGATCAAAAGGAGAGCTATTACTGCGGGGTGGACTATCCAGACAGTCATCCCTATGTGCTCAAAAAGTACGACACCTATGGCACCAGCCAATGGCCTGAGCAATTGCCGCAGTTCAGGACCGTGATGAACGAATACATCACGGCGCATCTGGGACTTTGCAATCAATTGATGGGATTGATTGCCCTGGCGCTTGATCAGCACGAAGATTATTTCGCCCCCACGCTGATCGATCCGATGATCACCTTGCGGCTGTTGCGCTACCCGCCGCATCCTCCAGATGCTGATGCGAGACTATTCGGAGCCGGTGCGCACACAGACTGGGGCGCGATCACCACGCTTGCACAGGATGCCCAGGGCGGACTTGAAGTGCAGATGCCGGATGGGCAATGGGTCGCTGCACCGCCGATAGAAGGCACCTTCGTAGTGAACCTGGGCGACATGATGCCGCGCTGGACCAATGATCTTTATCGCTCCAACCCCCATCGCGTTATCAATGCGAGCCGCTCAGGGGCGCCACGCTATTCCATCCCCTTTTTCTTTGAGCCCAACTATGAGGCCTCGATCGATCCGATGCCCGGCACGGTGAGTGCGGATCGGCCTAGACGGTATGGCCCATGTACTGCTGGCGAGCATCTGCGACATATGGTGGAGAAAACCTATGGTGGAAAACTGCATGCTGGTTGATATTGCGATCAATTTGTTTTGCCGCGATCATGAAAAGCTCTTCGGCTTTTACCGCGACTTGCTGGAAGCTCCGGAAATGGCGGAGCATGCCTCACCGATTTATCGTGGCCTGCTGCTACCCGGCTTTACCTTGGGCTTTCACGCGCAAGAGGCGTATGCGCTGCTCGACGTCACGGACTATCGCCCGCCACGCCCTTACGCGGGGCATTATCCGACCTTCAATCTGAAATCTGTTGCGGCTCTTGACACCAAACTGAAGCTCGCACTCGAATTGGGGGCCAGCATACGCAAAGCCCCCTACACAACCTATTACAATGCCTATCAAGCGGTGCTGCTCGATCCCGAGGGGCACATGTTTCGATTAAATCACTACCTCCCGCACTAAAGCTTCATTGATGCACAAGGCTGCTTCCGCACCTGCGGCCACGGACGATGCCCTCTGGCAACGCCAGCTGGGGCTGCTGCTTGAATCCACAGGGGAAGGTATCTTCGGTATTGATTTGGAAGGTCATTGCACCTTCATCAACCGGGCCGGCGCGCGCATGCTGGGCTATCAGGCTGAAGAGGTCCTGGGCCTCAATATGCACCACCTCACGCACCATTCACATGCCGATGGGTCGCACTATCCCGATACCGAATGTCCGATCTTTAATGCCTTTCGCAAGGGCCTCTCGTGCCGGATCGATAGTGAAGTGTTTTGGCGCCGTGATCGAACTGCATTCCCGGTAGAGTATTCCAGCCATCCCATCATCGATCAGGATTTGGTGCGAGGGGCGGTTATCACGTTTCTCGATATCACCGAACGCAAACGTGCAGCCGATGCGCTGCGCCAAGCCAAGGATGAACTCGAGGCGCGTGTTGAACAACGCACCGCAGCGCTGTCCATGGCGGTTGGGCAGCTGCGCGAGTTGTCGGCTTATTCCGAGCAGGTGCGCGAGGAAGAGCGCACACGAATTGCCCGCGAAATTCATGACGAGTTGGGAAGCCTGCTGGTAGCGCTCAAACTTGATGTGAATTGGCTAACGCGGCGCCTGTCAGAGCAAAGTCACTCGACTGCCCCAATCCAGCCATCACCACTGCAGACCATGCATGAGAAGTGCGCCAATATGAGCCGTATGATCGAGGCGGCTGTTGATAACGTTGGTCGCATCATTACCGATTTGCGCCCAAGTATTCTCGATCATGGCGGGCTTTGGGATGCGCTGGAGTGGCAAGCCCAGGAGTTTATTCAGTCGGCTGAGATGGCGATGGATTGGCAGGCCGAAATCAGCGATGGGCTTGAGCTTTCCGAGCCCATGACGATTGCGGTGTTTCGGATCTTTCAGGAGATGCTCTCCAATGTCGGAAGGCATGCGAAGGCTAGCCGTATTGGGGTCACACTTCGTGCCAGTCCGGAAAGGCTTTTTCTACAGGTCACGGATGATGGATGCGGGGCGCATGCTCGGGCATTTGAGGCCGGAAGTGCCTATGGAGTGATGGGCATGCGCGAACGTGCCCGTCATTGGGGCGGCCGACTGGAGATCAGCAGTACGCCTGGCCAGGGCACTAGCGTGACGCTTAATCTGCCTGTTTCAGAGCGCTCGGCTGCATGACGCAAGCTCTGGTCAATGTGCTGATTGCCGACGATCATCGGATCGTGCGCGCGGGTATTCGTCAAATGCTTGCAGAAGCTGCCGACTTGGCAGTGGTTGGCGAGGCAGGCTCCGGCGCCGAGGCTCTGGCGTTGGTGGCGTCTTTGGCCCCCACTCAGCCAGTTGACGTAGTGTTGCTGGATATAGCCATGCCCGATGGTGACGGCCTGGATGTGTTGCGAGAGCTCAAGAATCGCTGGCCCGGGCTGCAGGTGTTGATGCTGAGCACTTATCCGGAAAAACACTATGCGGTGAGATGCCTGAAGCTTGGTGCTTCCGGCTATCTGAACAAAAGCGCAGATCCCGACATCATGATCTCGGCCTTGCGCAAAGTGGCTGCGGGAGGCGTCTACCTCACACAAGCCACCGCCGAAGCTCTGGCTGGCACGCTGGGCAAATCTTCGCGAGAAGGCCCCGAAGCGTTATCCCATCGGGAGCATCAAGTGTTTCGACTGCTCATTTCCGGGCATAGCGTGAGTGATATTGGTGCAAAACTGGGTCTGGCCTCCAACACGGTGAGCACCTACCGTGCTCGCATCCTGGAAAAAACCGGCACAAAAAACGATGTGGAGCTCGCTTTGTATGCCGAGCGCTACGCAAAAACAGCACCGCAAGGGTAAATCTGTAGGGCCTGCCCTACAAGGGCTCGACGGGCTCACCACGATTTACTGATCGGCGCTAGGTCAGGCACGCGCCTTGCACTGGTTAAAGCACCAATCTTCACAAAGGTGCATGCCGTGTTCAATTCCAAAGACTCGAACCCACCAGCAAACAATGTTCATGCCTACGATGCCTATGATGCTGACCGGCCTTTGTTGATGAGGTGCGCTTGCGGGCAAGACCACGCGCCCACAGAACACAACGCAGGCCCAAGTAACAGCGAAGCGATGTCGCACGACTTCATCGAGGCCTCATTAGTAAAGGCCTTGTTTCCACAAGAATCGGTGCGACGCCGTTTCTTGCGGGCTGTGGGCGCCGGGACTGCCCGCTCGGCAATCGCTTCGCTTTTGCCCATTGGCGCGCTCCAGGCCATGGCCCAAGAGCGTGGCTCGCTGGAGAAAAGAGACCTGAAGATCGGCTTTATTGCCATCACCTGTGCCAGCCCCTTGATCATGGCCGACCCCTTGGGCTTTTATAAGCGCGAGGGGCTGAATGTTCAGCTCAACAAAACCGCCGGCTGGGCCTTGATTCGCGACAAGATGCTCAACAAGGAGCACGACGCCAGCCACTTTCTTTCACCCATGCCTTTGGCGATTTCAATGGGCCTGGGCTCAACCCAAGTGCCGATGCAGGTCGCAAGCATTCAAAACACCAACGGCCAGGCGATTACCCTGCATGTGAAGCATAAGGACAAGCGCGATCCGAAGATGTGGAAGGGCTTCAAGTTTGCCGTGCCCTTTGAGCACAGCATGCATAACTATTTGCTGCGCTATTACGTCTCTGAATTTGGCCTGAATCCCGATACCGATATCCAGATTCGCGTGACCCCGCCACCTGAAATGGTGGCCAACTTGCGCGCCGGCAACATCGACGGCTTTCTTGGACCTGACCCTTTCAATCAACGTGCGGTGTATGACGAGGTCGGCTTCATCCATATCCTTTCAAAAGAAATTTGGGATGGCCACCCCTGTTGCGCGTTTGGTGTGAGCGAAGAGTTCATCAAACAAAACCCGAATACCTTCGCGGCCCTTTACCGCGCCGTGCTTACTGCCAGCCACATGGCAAGCCAACCCAAAGACCGTGAGTTGATCGCCAAGGTGATTGCTCCGACGCAATACCTCAATCAGCCCGAAACCGTGATATCCCAGGTGCTCACCGGCAAGTTTGCCGATGGGTTGGGCAATATCAAAACCGTGCCTGACCGGGCGAACTTTGATCCCGTGCCATGGCAGAGCATGGCGGTGTGGATGCTGACCCAGATGAAGCGCTGGGGCTACATCAAGGGAGACGTTAACTACAAGCAGATCGCTGAAAAAGTATTCATGATCACCGAGGCGAAGAAAGCGATGACTCAGGCTGGCTTCAAACCACCCGAGGGTGCCTACCGCAAGTTCAAGGTGATGGGCAAAGAGTTTGATCCGGCCAAGCCTGAAGAGTATGTGAAGAGCTTCGCCATCAACAAGATGGGCTAAGCCATGAAGGGCATTCAACTCAAAGCGGGTCTGGTGTCGCTTCTCCTGTTGGCGGTGCTGCTTGGGATCTGGCATCTCGCCACCAGCTCACAGCCCGTCGCCACTGGCCCCGCAGCAACCCTCACTGCACAAGAGCTTGAGTACGCCAAGATGATGGGCAAGGAGCCCGGCAACACCAAGAGCGCCGGGTTCCCCACCTTGGCACAAATGGGCCAGGCCATCGTCAAACAGCTCTCTGATCCTTTCTACGACAATGGCCCCAACGACAAGGGCATTGCGGTGCAACTGGCGCATTCGTTGGCGCGGGTCGGGTTGGGGTTTTTCTTTGCCGCCTTGGTGGCTATTCCACTGGGGTTTGTGATCGGCATGAGCCCATTGCTGCATCGGGCCTTTGATCCATTTATCCAGGTGCTCAAGCCCATCAGCCCCTTGGCCTGGATGCCCTTGGCGCTTTACACCATCAAGGATTCATCGGTCTCGGGCGTGTTTGTGATTTTCATCTGCTCGGTATGGCCCATGCTTATCAACACCGCTTTTGGTGTGGCCTCGGTCAAACGCGAATGGCTCAACGTTGCCAAAACGCTTGAGGTGCGTCCCTTGCGCCGGGCCTTTCAGGTGATTCTGCCTGCAGCTGCGCCCACCATCCTCACAGGCATGCGCATCAGCATGGGGATTGCCTGGCTCGTGATTGTGGCCGCAGAGATGCTGGTGGGTGGGACCGGGATTGGGTATTTCGTTTGGAACGAATGGAACAACCTCTCGCTCACCAACGTGATCTTTGCAATATTGGTGATCGGCATCGTGGGCATGCTGCTTGATCTGATGTTTGCGCGCCTGCAAAAGTGGGTGACCTATGTGGAGTGAAGTCGATCATCGTCGTTCAATCCCCGTGGCTAGCAGCCCCCAAGTTAGCAGTCCTACAACAGAGCCCACCCACCGCATGGAACCGTTCCTCAAAGTAGAAGCCCTCAGCAAAACCTTCACGGTAGGCAAACCGGTGTTTGCCGATGTCTCTTTTGGCATCCAGCGCGGAGAGTTTGTTTGCATCATCGGGCACTCGGGCTGCGGCAAAACGACTATCCTGAATGTGCTGGCGGGACTGGATGAAGCGTCGTCCGGGCATGTGTTCATGGACGGCCGCGAGCTCGTGGGCCCAAGCCTGGAGCGTGGCGTCGTGTTTCAGAGCCATGCGTTGATGCCGTGGCTCAGTGTACGCAAAAACATTGCGTTCGCTGTGGAGTCTCGCTGGCCGGATTGGTCGCGCGCCAAGATCAACGAGCATGTGGAGAAGTTTGTGGCGATGGTGGGCCTAAGCGCCGCCATCGACAAAAAGCCTTCGCAACTTTCAGGCGGTATGAAGCAACGGGTGGGAATCGCCCGCGCCTTTTCGATTCAGCCCAAGATGCTTTTGCTCGACGAGCCCTTTGGCGCCTTGGACGCCCTGACCCGCGGCACGATTCAGGACGAATTGATCAGCATCGTTCGGGAAACCAAGCAAACCGTATTCATGATCACCCATGATGTGGATGAAGCGATACTTTTGGCCGACCGCATTCTGCTTATGAGCAACGCAAGCGAAGGGCAAGCCACGTATACCCCAGGGGGTATTGCCGAAGTTGTGGTGAATACTCTCCCCCGCGACCGAACCCGCGCCACCTTGCACCATCTGCCGGGGTACTACGACCTGCGCAACCATGTTGTTGATTTTCTCGTGAGTCGGGCCAAAGCCGGCTCTGCTCACTAAGCCACCCACCACCAATCAAATCAGGAGTCCAACCATGAATCGCCTTGAAGTCACCGAAAAGATCATCTCTGCAAAAGTCGCCAAAGGCATCACTTGGGAGAGCGTCGCTAAAAAAGTGGGGCACTCCAAGGAATGGACCACTGCACTTTGCTTGGGCCAAATGACCGCCACTGCAGAGCAAGCCAAGATCCTTGGCAAGATCTTTGGCCTGACGGTTGAAGAGCAAAAATGGCTTCAAGTGGTGCCTTATAAAGGCTCCCTGCCGACCCAGGTGCCCACCGATCCGTTGATCTATCGCTGGTATGAAATCGTGAGTGTTTACGGCACCACGATCAAAGAGCTGATTCATGAAGAGTTTGGCGACGGCATCATGAGCGCCATCGACTTTTCCATGGATATCGTGCGCGAGCCCGATCCCAAAGGCGACCGGGTCAATGTCGTGTTGTCCGGCAAGTTCCTGCCTTACAAGACCTATTGAACTGGATCATGTCTGACACCAAACCTCCGCTGCCTCCATTTACCGAGGCTTCTGCAATCCAGAAGGTTCGCATGGCGGAGGATGCCTGGAACAGCCGGGAGCCGGATCGGGTGGTGCAGGTCTATACCGCCGACACTCGATGGCGCAACCGGGCGGAATTTCCTGCGGGGCGCGAGCAGGTTCGCGAGTTTTTACAGCGCAAATGGGCTCGCGAGTTGGACTACCGCCTGATCAAGGAGCTCTGGGCCTTTACCGGCTCGCGTATTGCAGTGCGATTCGCCTATGAATGGCACGACGATTCAGGCCAATGGTTTCGCAGCTATGGCAATGAGAACTGGGAGTTCACCGATCAGGGCCTGATGGCGAGGCGCTTTGCCAGCATCAATGATTTGCCGATTGCGACTTCAGATCGGAAATTTCACTGGCCGCTAGGGCGCCGACCCGATGACCATCCGGGGCTTAGTGAGTTGGGACTTTAAAGGGGAGCTAGGCTCGTAGCATGCGTCCTGGAAAGCTATTGACACCCGCCCTTCAGCACATATAATTGGGCTTATATGTGGATTGAGAGGTGTACATGGCTCAAATTACTTTGTATCTGGACGAGGCGACCCAAGCTATTGTGGATCAGGCCGCCCAAGCCCACGGAGTTTCGAAAAGCCGCTGGGTTGCTGATGTTATTCGCAAATATGCCGCCCACGAGTGGCCAGCAGAGTGCTTAGCCCTTGCAGGACGATTTGCGGATTTCCCGCTTCGTGAGGATTTGCCACCTCCCGCACCGGCGGATATTGAGCGTATCGGTTTCTAGTTATTGCGATGCTTGTCCTTGATACCAACACCATTAGCTACTACTTTCGCGGCGATGCAAAAGTGGTGGGAAGGATGCAAGCCATCCGCCCCTCTGAACTTGCAGTGCCAGCGATTGTTGAGTATGAGTTGAAGTTTGGGCTATTACGATTGCCTAGCCACGCAGGATTGCAACGCCTTGAAGCTTTAACGCAATTGTTAGCCCCAATGCAGCGACTTCCCTTTGATAGCCAATGCGCCGCACATGCAGCACGAATTCGTGCCGATCTTGAGCAATTGGGCACTCCAATTGGCCCTCACGACCTTCTCATTGCGGCTACTGCGTTTCATCATCAAGCACCGCTGGTCACCCGAAACACTAGAGAGTTTTTGCGGGTACCAGGTTTGCAGTGTATTGATTGGCACTCCACCTAACCGCTAATGGCCTCAACCTTCTTGCCATCGAAACCATCCCAACAATAAGCAGTGGCAATGTGCCGACGACCGGAACTTCGGCCAGCGGGGTAATCGAGCCGGTGAAGTTGCCAGCTTGCTCGAAGGTCAGACCAATATCAAAAGCTTGCATCGTACGGGCGTCGATATCATTGCTTGAAGCAACGCCGCGAATCTCAAACTGACCGACGCCACCACCACTGAAGTTAAACCGCTGGCCGCCCACCAGATCAATGCCGGAATCAAAGTAGGTGGTGCCTGACCAAAGATACAAGTCATACAGACTATCGTTCACCCCGGTCGGTAGCAGCACCGAAGTGATGTTCGGATCGGTGTTGCCCTTTTTGATCTGATAGCGAGGGCTCAACCCGACTTCAAGCGAAACCTGCGCTGCTGCGGCCAACCCTTCCACATCAAATTGATTGATACCGTTCACTACGGTGGGCAGATACCGCAACGGATTGTTGCTGGCCGCATTGGGGATGTAGTTGAAAAATGCGCTTGAGCGCGAAAGCACCTGCGAGGTGAGCTGGTTCGCCAGATAGTCGCTAGTTGCCCCGCGAACATCCGTAGGTGAAATTGAGATCACGTAGTCCCCACCGGGGCGCAACGCTTGTCCGCTCGATAGCACAGCAGGCAACTTGTAGGTACTCAGAGAGCCTTCGATTGCTGCCAGGTGAACCTGGTCAGCCGACCCCGATGACAACATCCGGCTTCGATCATAGACAGCAATGCGTACTGCGTCTGGGGTTGAACCGGCGGGCGACTTCCAGGAAATGGTCGGTGCTAACCCGGAGCCACTGACCGCGAGATTCGTCGCGAGCGGCAAGGCTGAAGCCGTTGCAACTGAAGGTGCCGAAACAGCCACCGATACCTCGCCCGGCCTCGAAAATGTCATGGTCCACGGCTGGGCGACCCGCGACGACGAATATGAAGTCACCATTGAGCAAAACCCGGCATTAATGGCCAGTGGTTGGCAGGCAAATGGGCCCGAGCTAAAGCTGGTTGGAGGATAGCTTGAGGTGATTGATACGCCTTGCGAGCTACCCACAATATTGGCACTTAACTGCAAGCGATCGCCAGCAGAAAAGCCTGCGTTGTTGGCTCCGCGGATTTCTCGAAACATACCAACCGAGCCGTTGCTGACCACAATTGGGGTGGCTTGAGCCGCACTCGCTAAACCAAGTATTAAAGCAAGCGCAATTGAAGCAGAGGGGGCAGACCGCAGAAATCGTTTGTTGATCATGACGAGCACAAGACACTAAGTTACAACGCAGGATGTCAGGTGTTTTTGTCAGGCATGTGTCACGTGAACCTGCCGATCGGCAAGCCCAACCACGAGCTTCGGCCCATCATGTTTATAGCAGCGCGGCTTTGCGCTATCCCAGAGCCGCCTTCAGCATCTCATTAACCTGCTGCGGATTAGCCTTGCCTTTGCTGGCTTTCATCACCTGCCCCACCAGAGCGTTGAAGGCTTTGTCTTTGCCCGCGCGAAACTCTTCGACAGACTTCGGATTGTCTTGCAGCACTTGGGCAATGATGGCGGTAAGCGCACCGTCGTCGCGCATTTGCTTGAGGCCTTGCGCTTCAATGATGCTGTCCACTGCCGCAGGGTCAGTGTTTGGTGTGGCCCAAAGCTGGCCAAAGATATCTTTGGCAATCTTGCCGGAGATGGTGCCATCCACGATGCGCTGCAGCAGGCTGCCAAGCATTGCCGGAGGAATCGGTGCGGCAGTGATCTCGATACCCTGGCGGTTTAGCGCGGCGCTGAGTTCGCCCATGACCCAGTTGGCGGCGAGCTTGGCCTGGGCAGGCCCGATAACCTTCACCACTTGCTCGAAATAATCGGCATCGGCGCGCGAGCTCACCAAGCCTTGGGCATCAGCGGCTGAAAGCCCATAGTCGCGCGCAAAGCGCTCTTGCATCGCCACCGGCAGCTCGGGCATGGCCGCACGCACTTCTTCAATCCACGAAGGCTCGATCACGAGAGTCGGCAGATCGGGATCGGGAAAGTAGCGGTAATCCTGCGCGTCTTCCTTGCTGCGCATCGAGCGGGTTTCATCGCGATCCGGATCATAAAGACGAGTTTCCTGGACGACCCGACCACCGTCTTCAATCAGCTCGATCTGGCGGCGCACTTCATAGTCAATCGCTTGCTGCAGGAAGCGGAATGAGTTGAGGTTTTTGATTTCGCAACGCGTGCCAAACTTTTCTGCCCCAATTGGCCGCACAGACACGTTGGCATCGCAGCGAAACGAGCCCTCTTGCATGTTGCCATCGCAGATTCCAAGCCAGGTCACGAGCGTGTGAAGCGCTTTGGCATAGGCCACAGCTTCACGCGACGAGCGCATATCAGGCTCGGTTACGATTTCCAGCAATGGGGTACCAGCGCGATTCAAATCGATGCCCGAGGCCCCCGCAAAATCTTCATGCAGGGATTTGCCGGCGTCTTCTTCGAGATGGGCGCGAGTCAGGTGAACAAAGCGCGACTGAGCTCGCTGTTGCGCATCCAGCCAATGCACTTGCAACCCGCCGCCCACGACCACCGGAATTTCATACTGACTGATCTGGTAGCCCTTGGGCAGGTCAGGATAAAAATAATTCTTTCGCGCAAAGATCGAGCGCTCAGACACGGTGGCCCCCACCGCCAAACCAAACCGGATGGCGCGTTCGACCGCGCCGCGATTCAGCACCGGCAATACACCAGGCAAGGCCAGATCCACCGGGCTTGCCTGTGTGTTTGGCGAGGCACCAAAGGCTGTGGAGCTGCCGGAGAAAATCTTCGATTGGGTGCTGAGCTGGGCATGCGTTTCAAGCCCGATCACCACTTCCCATTGCGCCATTTTTATCGATCCTTTGCGCAAGTGCCCGAGGCCGGATCGAACATCACCGGCCAGGCTTCTTCATAAATGCCGGGTGAGCAGCGCTTTTGGCAGCCCGCATGGGCCAAGGTGATGCGGCGATCATCGCGCCAGATCATCAGCTTGCAACCCGAGCCGTCGTTGGCCGTGAGCTCCACATGCGGGCGGCGCTGCGTTTGGCGGAAGTCAGCCTGCTTGAATTCGCAGCTGCCACGGCGCCCGACCCACAATTGCCAAGCGACTTGTTGCACCACGCTATCGTTGACGCGCAGGCTGGCCTGCTCGCGAAAGCCAGATTCGTCTTGCTGGGCGCATTGCCCATTGATGCTGATGGGCAGATCAGCAATGGGAGCGGGGTTGCGAGAGCTGCTCGAGCCGGGCGATGAAGGTGATGAGGGCGCAGGTGCGCGCCCACCAAG
The DNA here is from genome assembly GCA_027487815.1 of Burkholderiales bacterium. Classification (GTDB taxonomy): domain Bacteria; phylum Pseudomonadota; class Gammaproteobacteria; order Burkholderiales; family Burkholderiaceae_E; genus JAIYCW01. The sequence goes on along the minus strand of JAIYCW010000031.1, from coordinate 10,052 downwards.
ATCAGGCGTGCGGGGCATGGCGCAGGCAGTGAACACAAACGCGAGCAACAACAAGCCAAGACGCTGAAACATCATGCGGCCTCCGCTGGGGTTTCGAGGTGCCAGGTGGTGAGCGATTGAAAGGCGTGGGCTACACCCAGCAAGCGAGCCTCGCTGAAGGCGGGGCCAATCAGCTGCATACCCACTGGCAAGGCTTGTTTCGCCCCTGGTGCCTCAGCTCGCCCTACAGGCACGGACATCCCTGGCAGACCGGCGAGCGAAGCAGGCAGGGTGAAGATATCTGCGAGATAGTTGGCCACTGGATCATCCATGCGCTCGCCAATCGACCACGCCACGGTGGGAGATACCGGGCCCGCAATCAAATCCACTTTTTCGAAGGCCGCTGCAAAATCATTGGCGATCAGGCGCCGCACTTTTTGGGCTTGCAGGTAATAGGCGTCGTAATAGCCATGCGAAAGCACATAGGCACCGACCAAAATTCGGCGCTGCACCTCCGGCCCGAAGCCTTCACTGCGACTGCGTTCGTATAGATCCTTGAGGTCTTTGGGGTCGGCTGCGCGATGGCCGTACCGTACCCCGTCAAAGCGGCTCAAATTGCTGGAGGCTTCGGCCGGTGCGATCACATAATAGGCAGGTATCGCGAGCTGGGTGTTGGGCAATTCGATAGGCACGAGGCTCGCGCCCGCTTGCTTTAACACCTCAAGCGCCTCATCAATTCGCGCCCGAACCTGGGCATCCAGGCCTTCGCCAAAAAACGCGGCGGGAATGCCGATGCGCAAGCCTTTCAGCACTGATGGAGCCTGATCGGCAGGAGCAAGGGCGCTCGCCAATGATTCAGCGGGCCGCTGCACACTGGTGGAGTCGCGCGGATCGAAGCCCAACATCGCTTCCAGCAAAAATGCGCAATCCAGGGCGCTGCGCCCCATGGCGCCAGCCTGATCCAGGCTCGATGCGAACGCGATCATGCCGAAGCGCGAAGCCCGGCCATAAGTGGGTTTAATACCCGTAATGCCGCACATCGATGCAGGTTGGCGCACTGAGCCGCCGGTATCGGTGCCAGTGGCTAGAGGTGCCAATCCTGCAGCGACAGACACGGCCGCTCCGCCTGATGATCCGCCGGGAATTCGCTCGCGATCCCAGGGATTGCGTGCTGGGCCGAAATAGGAATTTTCATTCGACCCACCCATGGCGAACTCGTCGCAATTGGTTTTGCCAAGGCACACCGCGCCCGCTTGGGCTACTTTCTGCACGACCGTAGCATCAAAGGGAGACACGTAGTTTGCAAGCATTTTTGAGCCCGCCGTGGAGCGCCAGCCTTGCGTTACAAAGATGTCTTTATGGGTCATCGGCAGGCCCAATAGCCCGGTTCGCTCACCCGCTTTGAGTCTGCCATCAGCCTGCGCTGCCTGGGCCAGGGTCAATTCCGGGTTGACATCAATGAAGGCATTCAACTGGCTGGCTTGAATTCGCGCCAAAAAATGCTCGGCCAACCGGACTGCACTGACCTCGCCCGAATCGAGCGCGCGACGCAACCCCTGCGCGCTTTCAAGATGCCAGGCGCTCACTCGATCACCTTGGGTACGAGATAGAGCCCCTTTTCGACCAAAGGCGCAGGCTGCTGATAGGCCTCGCGATGGTTGGTTTCGCTCACTTCATCGGCTCGCAGGCGCAAGCTCATGTCGTGCAGATGGGTCATGGGCGCGATTCCTTGGGTAGGCGCCGCGCGCAATTGCTCGATCAAACCGAACACATCATTAAGCTGCTGGAGGACCGCTTGCTCTTGCTCGCCGCCGACCTTCAAGCGGGCCAGTTGCGCAAGGCGCTGGATATCGGAAGTGGTGAGGGCCATGTCTAAAAGGCTTAAAGCCCAAAAAAGTCAATGAATTATACGGTATCATTGATTGTTCACCCGAAGTCCACCCCGCTCGTAAGTCAACGGCATGTTCAGCCTATTTCGCAAGTATTTTTCTACCGACCTCGCCATCGACCTCGGTACAGCCAACACCCTTATTTACGTTCGCGGCAAGGGGATCGTGCTCGATGAGCCTTCGGTCGTTGCCATCCGCCAGGAAGGCGGCCCGAGCGGCAAAAAAACCATCGCTGCGGTAGGCAAAGAGGCCAAGCAGATGCTGGGCAAAGTGCCTGGCAACATTGAGGCGATCCGCCCGATGAAAGATGGGGTGATCGCGGATTTCACTGTGACCGAGCAAATGCTCAAGCAGTTCATCCGCATGGTGCATGAGTCCAAGCTTTTTTCGCCCAGCCCGCGCATCATCATTTGCGTGCCCTGCGGCTCGACCCAGGTGGAGCGTCGTGCAATTCGTGAATCCGCGCTTGGCGCAGGCGCTTCGCAGGTCTATCTGATTGAAGAACCCATGGCCGCGGCGATTGGCGCTGGCTTACCCGTGTCCGAGGCCTCAGGCTCGATGGTCGTGGATATTGGCGGCGGCACCACCGAAGTGGGCGTGATTTCGCTGGGCGGCATGGTCTATAAAGGCTCGGTGCGCGTGGGCGGCGATAAATTCGACGAAGCCATCGTGAATTACATTCGCCGCAACTACGGCATGCTGATTGGCGAGCAAACCGCTGAATCGATCAAGAAAACGATTGGTTCGGCTTTTCCTGGCAGCGAAGTGCGCGAGATGGAAGTCAAGGGGCGCAACCTTTCCGAAGGGATTCCGCGCAGCTTTACCGTGTCGTCCAATGAAATTCTGGAGGCCCTGACCGATCCGCTCAATCAGATTGTGTCGGCAGTGAAGATTGCGCTTGAGCAAACCCCTCCTGAATTGGGTGCTGACATCACGGAGCGTGGCGTGATGCTAACCGGCGGCGGCGCTTTGCTGCGTGATCTGGATCGCCTGCTGATGGAAGAAACCGGTCTGCCGGTATTGATCGCTGAAGATCCTCTGACCTGCGTAGTGCGTGGGTGCGGTATGGCGCTCGAGCGGATGGACAAGCTCGGCACCATCTTCACCAGCGACTGACTCCCGGCTGAAAACAGGTGGATCGCAGTCCCCCACCGTTTTTTAATCAGGGCGCGCCGGCCCATTTGCGGGTGCTGTTTTTTGCTTGCCTGGCGATTGCCCTGCTAATCGCTGATGCTCGCTTTGGCATGCTGAATGCGTTGCGCCAAGGCTTGGCTGCCGTGCTCAATCCCGTACAGAAAACTCTCCTGGTGCCGCGAGATGCCCTGGAAATGGGTGGCGACTATGTTGGGCAAATTGCCAGCCTGCGGGCTGAGAATGAAACCCTCAAGCGGGTCGAGGTTGCCAACGCACGAGCCCTGCTGCAGGCCGAACAACTCGCCGCAGACAATGCTCGGCTGCGTGCGCTACTGGGCGCGCGTGAGAAGGCAGCCTTGCGTTCGGTGATGGCGGAGGTGCTGTATGAAACACGCGACCCCTTCACCCGCCGTGTGGTCCTCGATAAAGGCACCCGGGAAGGCGTGCTTGAAGGCATGCCCGTGATTGACCCGCGCGGTGTGGTGGGCCAAGTGACACGTGCTTTTGCAGCCTCGAGCGAAGTCACCCTGGTAACGGACCGAAGCATGGCCGTGCCAGTGGAATCACAGCGAAGCGGAGCGCGGTCCATCTTGTTTGGCGCGGGCGAAGGCGAGCTTGAATTGCGCTATCTGGCCAACAGCATCGAGCTCAAGCCAGGCGAAGTCTGGATGACTTCCGGCCTCGACGGTATATACCCCCCGGGGTTACCTGTGGCTCGGGTAAAAGCAGCCCCAAGCAGCCGCGACACAGGCTTCACCCGCAATAGCCTGGAGCCGGTCGCCGACGTTGAGCGCGCCCGTGCATTGCTGATATTGCTGGTGGATCGATCCGCGCTGCCCGCGCCAGCGCCCCCCGGAGCCGGGCTCGATAAGCCCAAGCGCAAAGACCAACGCGGCCTCAACACTACGGGAGTCAGCCCCTGATGGCCCGCCAGGAATATCTGCTGCTGCCCGCAAATCGGGCGTTCATTGCCTTTTCGCTCACGCTGGCTTTGGTGCTCAATATCCTGCCTTGGGGCCGCGCAATGTGGGTGCCTGACTTCCTCGCGCTCACACTTGTGTTCTGGAATATTCATCAGCCTCGCAAGGTGGGTATCGGCATCGCCTTTTTGCTCGGATTGGTAATGGATGTGCATGAGGCTTCGCTGCTTGGCGAGCATGCATTGGTCTACTCCATCGTGTCTTATGGGGCGATCAGCCTGCATCGACGGGTCATGTTTTTCGGACCTGGCGGGCAAATGCTGCATCTCCTGCCGCTCTTTTTACTGGCCCAAATTGTTGCGGTGCTCGTTCGCCTTGCGCTGGGCGCTCCGTTGCCCGGCTGGAGTGTGTTTGTTCCGAGTCTGAGCGCGACTTTGCTCTGGCCACTGGCAGACCGAATTCTTTTGGCTCCGCAACGTCGGGTGGTTGAACTCGACGAAAATCGGCCGATCTAAGGATGGTGATCGTTCGCAACCCCGAGCAGGAAGTGGCGCTGATGCGCCGCCGGGTATTTGTGGCCACGCTCTTTATCTTCGCCTGCTTTGCGGTGCTGGCGGGCCGTTTTGTTTATCTGCAGGTGGTGCGGCATGCCGATTTTCACGCACAGGCAGAAGACAATCGGATCGCATTGGTGCCAATACCACCGCCGCGCGGCTTGATCTATGACCGCAACGGAGTGCTGATCGCCGATAACGTTTCGGCCTACACCCTTGAGGTGCGGCCCGATCAGGTGGCAAGCCTGGACGGCTTGGTTGAGCAACTCTCCTCGATTGTTGAGATCACCCCTCGAGATAAGCGGCGCTTCAAGCGCTTGCTGGAGGACAGCAAAACCTTCGAATCCATCCCGCTTAAAACCCGGCTGACAGATGAAGAGGTGGCCAAGCTCGCAGCGCATCGCTTCCGCTTTCCGGCAATTGAAATTCGGGCCCGCCAGTTTCGCACTTATCCGTTAGGCGAGGTGGGCTCACACTTGCTGGGCTACATCGGCCGCATCTCACCCGAGGAAAAACGCAAGCTTGAAGAGGCCGGCAAGGAAGCAGCTTATGCGGGCTCCACCCATATTGGCAAGATCGGTCTTGAGCAGAGCTATGAAGCCATGCTGCATGGCCAGGCCGGCAGCCAGCGGGTGGAGGTCTCGGCGGGCGGGCGGATCGTGCGCTCGCTTTCGAAAACACCTGCAGTGCCCGGAGCCAACCTCGTGCTCTCGGTGGATATCAAGCTGCAAAAACTCACTGAAGAGTGGTTCGGCGAGCGCAAAGGCACCCTTGTTGCTATTGAGCCGGCCACGGGCGATGTGTTGGCGTTTGTCTCCAAACCCACTTACGACCCGAATCAGTTTGTGGATGGCATCGATCCCCAGCTCTGGAAAGAACTCAACGACGATCCCAACAAGCCGCTGCTCAACCGACCGCTTCGCGGCACTTACCCGCCCGGATCCACTTACAAGCCCTTTATGGCCTTGGCGGTGCTCGAAAGCGGCACACGCTCACCCGGCTATACGATCAACGACCCCGGCTTTTTTGCATTGGGCAGCCACCGGTTTCGCGACTCACGCCCAAGTGGCAATGGCGCGGTGAATCTACATAAGTCGATAGTGGTGTCGTCTGACACCTACTATTACGGCGCCGCCTTTGAAATGGGTGTGGACACGATTCACGACTTCATGAAGCCCTGGGGCTTTGGCCAGCTCACTGGCATTGATCTGGACAACGAGAGCACCGGCATCTTGCCTTCCAGCGCATGGAAGATGAAGCGCTATAAGCAAAAATGGCTGCCTGGCGAAACCCCTTCCATCGGGATCGGCCAGGGCTATAACACCTTCACCATGCTGCAACTAGCCCATGCCACGGCTACTCTGGCCAACAACGGCGTGGTGATGCGGCCGCATTTGGTCAAGCTGATGGAAAACCCGATCAACCGCGAGCGCACACCCACGACTCCGAAACCCGAGCGCACCATTCCACTGAACCCCGAATACCTGGCCCTGGTTAAACAGGCGATGATCGATGTGAATCGCTTCGGCACCAGCCGGGTGGCGATGGCCAACACCGAGTACATTGCCGCCGGGAAAACCGGCACCGCACAGGTGATCGGGATCAAGCAGGGCGAGAAATATGTGGCTAGCCGAATTGCCGAGCGCTTCCGGGATCACTCGTTATTCATGGCCTTTGCCCCGGCGGACAATCCCAAAATCGCGCTGGCGGTAATCGTGGAAAACGGTGGGTTTGGCGCTCAAGCCGCCGCACCGATTGCACGAAAGGTGTTTGACTACTACTTGCTCGGCAAGCTGCCCAAAGATACGCCCCAGCCGTTGATGCGCAGCGAGGACGAAGCCGCTCGTGAAGACGCGATGCGTGATGTGCCAGTAGACATGACACCCGAGCCAATCGCACCAGCAGCCCGCAGTGCGCCCCCACCCCCACCTAACGAAACCCGGCGTCCATGAAACCCCGCGACCTCTGGCTCAAAGTGCGTGGGTATGTCTTGGTCTTTGACCCAGCCCTGTTTATGGTGCTGCTGGCGCTCTCGGTGGTGAGCCTCTTCACCATGTACTCAGCGGCTGCCGATTTTGATGGCCGCTTTCAAGGGCATCTGCGCAATCTCCTGATCGCTTTTGTAGTGATGTGGGTCGCTTCCAATGTGAATATGAACTGGCTCCAGCGCTCGGCCGTCCCTTTATATGTAGCGGGGCTGTTGCTGCTGATTGCAGTGGCTTTGTTTGGTGATGTGAGCAAGGGTGCCCGACGCTGGCTAAACATTGGCGTGACCCGCATCCAGCCTTCGGAAATCCTCAAGATTGCAATGCCACTGATGCTCGCGTGGTACTTCCAGAAGCGCGAAGGCGCACTCACCGGCTGGGATTTTTTACTCGCGGCCATTGTGCTCGCCGTGCCTACCCTGCTGATCGCCCGTCAACCGGACCTGGGCACCTCGATTTTGGTGTTTGCCTCCGGGGCCTACATTATTTACTTCGCCGGACTGCGCTGGAAAGTGATCCTCGGACTGGGGGTTGCGGCCCTTGCCGCACTGCCTTTGCTTTGGTCAGTGATGAAGGAGTATCAGAAGCAGCGGGTCATGACACTGCTTGACCCCACCCTCGACCCTCTGGGCAAAGGCTTTCACATCATCCAATCCACCATTGCGGTGGGATCGGGAGGCTTGTTTGGCAAGGGCTGGATGGAAGGCACACAAACCCATCTGGAGTTCATCCCCGAGCGCACCACCGACTTCATTTTTGCGGTGTATGCCGAGGAATTTGGCCTGCTGGGCGCCCTGGCTTTGCTGCTTATTTACTGCGCCCTGTTTCTGCGCGGCTTCGTCATCGCCGTCAATGGCCCGACATTGTTTGCGCGCTTGCTGGCTGGTGCGCTCACCATGATGTTTTTCACCTATGCCTTTGTGAACATGGGCATGGTGACCGGGATCTTGCCAGTGGTGGGAGTACCGCTGCCATTGATGTCCTATGGGGGCACGGCAATGGTCACGCTTGGCCTTGGTGCTGGCATTCTGATGAGCGTATCCCGCAGCCGCAAGCTGATGCAGCGCTAACCTGCGCCTGTCACGCATACCGGCTGGCCCTGCTGGTCAGCCAGTCACCACCGTTTGACGCCCGATGCGCCCGTTGTATTGACCGGGCCGCGCCGCCATCCGACCATCCCGGGGAGTATCTTCAACAGGGCTAAGGGCACGACTATGGGAGCTTGGATTGTTTTGGCCGCGATTGGCGCGTTTGCGGTCTGGGGAGTCATCCAGTTTAACCGGATGGTTGCTATGCGCAATCAGGCGAAAAACGGTTTTGCGCAGATTGATGTGCAGCTCAAGCGGCGCCATGATCTGGTGCCCAATCTTGTCGAGACCGCCCGGGCAACCATGGCCCATGAGCGTGAAACGCTCGAAGCAGTAACCCGCGCCCGAGGGCAGGCTATTCAAGCAAGAGGCGAGGCCGCAAGCAATCAGCTCTCTGCCGAATCAATGGATCGAATCTTGCAGGCAGAAGCCGGATTGGCAGGCGCGTTGCAACGTCTGATGGTCGTGGCCGAGGCCTATCCGGATCTGAAGGCCAGTGAGATCATGACTAGTCTTTCGGAAGATCTGAGCAGCACCGAGAACCGGATCGGCTTTGCTCGTCAGGCCTATAACGATGCGGTGATGGACTACAACACTGCAATTGAGCAGTTCCCCATGTCAATCATCGCAAACCTCACCGGGTTCAGGAATGAAGCCCTTCTGCGCTCGACCGAATCAGCGCAGGAGCGGCGCCCGGTTCGCGTAGCGTTGTGAGCGCTGAGGGCTCGCGCCCTTGAAGTTTTTCGAACACCAGCTTCAGGCCCGGCGCGCCAGTCAGCGGCTGCTCGTGCTGTTTGCATTGGCAGTTGTGGTTTTGATGATCTGCACCCTGGTCGGCGCCAGACTGATCTGGAATTTCGCAATGCAAGGGCTCGCACCACCGCGTTTCTTTGACCTGACCAATGCCTTGGTAATGGGCGGAATGGTGATCGGCGGTGCTGCGCTGGAGTTGCTGCGCCTGAAGCGTGGCGGGGCAGAAATCGCAAGGATGGTCGGCGCCCAACCCATCGCCCGCGCTGGCGCTTCGCCGGATGAACAACGCCTGATCAACATCGTCGAAGAATTGGCAGTGGCTAGCGGCATGCCGGTGCCCGCCTTGTATGTCATCTCCGAGGTAGGGCAGATTAATGCCTTTGCGGCAGGTACCGAGCTGCGTAATGCTTGTATTGTCGTGACCCAGGGTTGCCTGGACCATCTAACCCGCGATGAGCTGCAAGGCGTGGTGGCCCATGAATTCAGCCACATCGCCCATGCAGACATCCTCATCAATATGCGGCTGGTGGCAGCGCTGTATGGTCTGCTGCTGCTGCGCATGTTGGGTGAACGCATGCTGCGACCCGCAGACAACCCGCTATCCTTTTTTGCCAGGGGTCACGGCCAGCCCTCGCTGTTACTCGCCCCGGCCGGAGCCTTACTTTGGGTGGCGGGTACGCTTGGGGTGTGGCTGGGCCGGCTGCTACGCGCTGCCGTCTCGCGGCACCGCGAATATCTTGCAGATGCCAGTGCGGTGCGCTGGACCCGTATCAACCATGGACTGGGCGGAGCATTGCGCAAAATTCTCGGCCAACACTCAGGCGGATCCACTGCGGCAGCAGATTCCGCCCTGCCTGCCAACGAGTTGCTGGCTCACCTGTATTTGAGTACGCCCGGGCTGGCCGGCCCGACCAACTGGTTGGCAACGCACCCACCCCTGAAGGAGCGCATCAAGCGGATCTACGGTCGCAACATGGCGCCGCTGGCCTGCGAGAGCGGCCCAACCCTAACGCAACCTGATCCTGAACTGCCTGCGATTGCTTTTGTAAGCGAAGCCGATGCCTCGGCAGGAGCCGTGCAGGTAGAGCACGCACCAAAAGCTATCGCCTCCCAACCTGAGGTGGCGTCTTGGCTTGAAGATTGGCGCTCCCAGATAGCCACCCCGCAAAGTGCGCAACGGGCGGTCAGCGCCTTGATGGGCAATCCCCATGCGGCTCACCGACTCCAAAAAATTGAGCTTGCCCTGCCCTTGCTTCGCTGCCTTGAACACGATCAGCGAAACCTCTGGCTGACAGCCCTTCGCTCTGAAGCGTTGAAAGATGAAACCTTGACGCATGAGGAGTTTGTCTTGCTCGCGCTGCTGCGTGCCCAATTGCTGCGCGACACCGGCAAGTTGCACACTGGCCGGGGACGGCTATCGCAGCATCGCTCAGCCATCAAGGTCGTGGCCGCACGCCTTGTGGCTCATCCCGGGCCGATGCACGACCTGCAGCCCTTCGAGCAGGCGCTTGAGGAACTGCTGGCTCTTAGCGCTCTGGAAAAGGCCCGTCTGATCAAATCACTCTTTCATCTTACCGAGCAGCAGCCTCGAGCGCTTAGCGATGAACTGTTGCATGTCATTGGCGCCTTGCTCGACTGTCCGTTGCCGCCACGCATTCACGTATGAATTGCTAGGTCATCAGCAGACCTCAAGGCGCGGGCTGGTATCTTTCGCGCCCATGACCTTACTCATGTTTATTGGCGGCCTGGT